>JAEWQB010000001.1 GCA_023460395.1 Pseudomonadota bacterium
TTCATACTGCACGGTCTGATAACCTGCCCCCTTGCCCGTGCCGACGAGTTGCCGGTATCCTTTCGTATTTCGGCCTACGCCCTTTTCCCTGAGACAAACGCGGCCCTGCCCGCCGCGCAGTCTTCGACAACCAGCGTACCGCAAACAGACAGCCCCGCCAGCAACACGGGAACGCCCGCTGAGGGCGGCCCCTCCACCCCGGCGGAAATACTGCTCATGGTCGCGGTGACCCCCAAGGAAGGATTTCATTTTTACGCGCACAATCCGGGGGACACGGGCCGCCCCACGACCATTCAACCCACGCCGTCCATCCCGGATGCGCTGGTACTGTATCCGCAGGGCACATTTGCCAAAGATGTTTTCGACCGCAGTGCCACGGTCCGCATCCATGAGGGAGAAACGCGCTTTTTCGTCCGCATTCCCGCCACGAGCCTTTCCCCACAAACGCTGACAGTATCCCTATTGCTCTGCTCCGATGTGAATTGCTGGCCTGTAACCCAGCACCTTTCCGCCGCATGGACTGCCCCGCTTCCGCCCGCCTCGGAGCAACCGTGGTGGCCTGAGCTTTCCCGCTATTCCCCCGTTGCCCCCGATGCGGAAGGCGAAACCCTTACCGTGGGAGACACATCCGAAGCCGCGCGGCTCGCCGCAGAGATGGGCGTGGAACTACCGTTGACCGCTGGGAACAACGCTCTTTCCGGTATTCAGACAAAAACATCGGCGGCTAAAACGGGCAACTCCGCCACCGCGCAACCGGAAACCATGGCGGGCTGGTCCACAGCCAGCGTACAGCCACCGCCACAACTCTACGCACCGGAAACAGGGTACACACTCACCCCCCGGTATCTTTTACAAACACTTGAAGTGCGTTCCCTAAGCACGGCACTGCTCTTTGGGCTGCTTGCCGGATTTTTGCTCAATTTCATGCCGTGCGTGCTTCCCGTTATCAGCCTAAAGCTTTCCAGTCTGGTTTCCGCCACCAACATTGCGGACGAAGAACAGCGCACCCGCGCGTTTCGCGAGCACAATCTGTGGTTCGCCGCAGGAATTCTTGTATGGTTTGCCGCGCTGGCAGCCTTGTTTTCCGGGGCGGACATGGCGTGGGGACAACTCTTTCAGGACGACAGAATACTCTCCGGCGTCTTAGTGCTCGTTTTTCTGCTGGCTCTTGCCACGTTTGACGTGTTCGACCTGCCCATGCTCACGCTACGCGGGAACGCCGTGCCAGCAGATGCGCAGTCCACACCTGCGTCAAACAGACGCAGCGCGTTTTCCGCCGGGCTGCTGGCAACGCTGCTCGCCACGCCATGCAGCGGCCCCTTCCTCGGCGGAGTGCTGGGCTGGGCGGTTCTGCAACCCACGCAAATTGTGCTGGTCACGCTCATGTCTGTGGGCATGGGCATGGCCTTGCCCTACCTTGCCATGGCGGCACGGCCCAACCTTGTGCGGCGTTTTCCCAAGCCGGGTATGTGGACAGTTGTTCTGCAACGGATGGTGGGCTTTTTCCTCATGGGCACAGCGGCGTATCTTCTTACTCTTCTTCCCGCGGCAGAGTTACCCAAGATAGTAAGCGTACTTTGGGTGTGCGCGCTTGCCGCATGGGTGTGGGGGCATTTCGCCAGCCTTGCGGCGCCCACACTCCGCCGACGCATTGTGCGCGCACTGTGCCTTCTGCTCGTCTTCGGGACTGTGGCCCTGCTCTGGTGGCCGCATTCGCAGGTAAACTACGATGCCCGATGGCAACCTTTCAGCCAGAACACGTTTCTGAGCAACGCGGGGAAACGGAATATGATGCTCGATTTTACGGCAGATTGGTGCCCGAACTGTAAAGTGCTAGAACACACCGTGCTGACGGAAAGCAATCGAGAACGATGGGCAAAGGAGCACGACATTCTGTTTCTGCGGGTAGACATAACCCGCGCCGGAGCGGAAGGGCACGACCTGCTCCATGCGCTGGGTTCCCGGTCTATTCCGGTTGTGGCGCTTTTCCCTGCGGGGAGTCAGGCCACGGCTCCCGTGGTGCTGCGCGACCTGTTTACCACATCAATGGCTGAGGAAGCTTTGGCGGAAGCGTTCGGCGGCGCACTGCCGTAGCAACGACAGGCGGCGAGGCTTTCGCATACGCCCGTTCTAAAGAAGACCACACCGCTGCATATGCGTCTGCATAACCTGCCACACCGCGTCAGGTGACAGCCCTTCCAGACACTCATCCCCACGGCTGCAAGTGGCGCGATTACACGGTTGGCACGGCAACCCCAACGCCACCTGCGTATGCGAGGGAGACGGAAAGCACCACGCCGGGCTGGATGCGCCTAACATTGTCAGAGTCGGAGTTCCCACCGCCACTGCCATATGCCGGGGAGCGGAACAATTGCCCACGTGGAACACCGCGCGTTCAATGCATGCCGCCACCTGCCGCAATGTAGTCTGCTCGTCAGGCAGGATAATGGCCTGCGGACAGTCACAGGCATCGCGCACAGCCTTTGCCGCGTCACGCTCCCCCGGCCCGTACAACAGATGAAAGCGCAGATCAGGCATTGCCCGTGCAGCGAGCGAAAGCAGCTTCCCGTAGTGCCGGGCAGGCCAGCAACGGGCGCTCCGGCGATGAGTCGCATCCACAGTAACAAGACGGTGCTCAGATTCCACACCGTACCGTGCTAGGAAATCTGTAGCAAATTCGCGTTCTTCTTCCGTCAGATACAAGCGGGGCGTTTCGCCCCTCCACCGGATGCCCAAGGGGCGCAATACGCTGGCCTTAGCCATCCCCGCATAGCCGTCCAACTGGCGTACCGTGTGGGTATACATCCAAGACTTATACCACGGAGAGGCAAAGCTCAGACGTATCGGCGCACGCGACATACCCGCCACCCATTGGCAGCGCGGCAGTTGCTGGAACCCCACCACAAGGTCAAACCCCTGCCGGGCGACCAGACGATAAAAGCGCAGTTGCTTACCAATGGTGGAAAGCTCTTGTTTATCAATAGGCCAAATGCGATGGATGGCGGGATTGTTTTCCAGCATGGGAACGCATTTTTTTTCCGTCAGCACATGAATTTCCGCTTTCGGAAACCGCTGCGCGAGCAGGCTGATGGACGGTGTGGAAAGCAGCACATCGCCTATCTGGCGTAACTGGCACACCAAAATACGTTGTATGGCAACAGCATCCAGCGGGATAGGCGTAAAGTCATCCCATTCAGCCTCTGTGGGCATGGAGACGGACGGGAAAATAAGGGAAGCGGAGGAAATATTACTGGCAGTGGTCATAGCAAGCTATACCCGCTCCCAAATAAGCGCGGCCCACTCACCATCCACCTCGCGGCGGGCGGCGGGGAGGCCCAGAGCGGTATACGCTTCTTCCACACTGTCCGCCTGTGTTTCCAGTAGGCCGGAGAGGACAAGACAGCCCCCCGCAGCGACTCGCGCATGAATCTGCGGGGCGAGTTCCTTAAGCGGTTGAGCAAGAATATTTGCCAGCACAACGTCGAACGTCTCTTCCGTATAGTCCGCGCTGCCCCTCGCCACGGCAAATGCGTCCGCCACACCGTTGATAACGCGGTTTTCCTCGCTGTTTTCCACCGCCAGCAAATCGATATCCACGCCCAACCCCGTCATACCCAACTTGGCGCAGCCTATGCTTAAGATACCGGACCCCGTGCCAATATCGAAAAAGCGCATGCCTTCGTGCAAGCGTCCTTCCGTGGCAAGTTTAGAAACACAGGCAAGACATAGGGCCGTAGTGGGATGGTGCCCGGTACCAAAAGCGGTTTTCGGCTCAATGACGATCGGAATGCGGCCTTCCAAATCCTGTTCACCTTCCATCCACGGGGCAATAACCATAAAGCTCTCACCCACCCGCACCGGAGTGAAAAACTCGCGCCATGCCAGCGCCCAGTTCTGATTTTCCACCTCGTCACGTTCCACCTGCGCGTCCGGCACAAACGTCCGCAGCTCAGTCAAAAACTCTTCGGCGTATGCGGGGTTGTCCAGATGCACCCGGTACCGAATGTCTCCGGTGGGCAGCACCTCTTCTTCCCAGCCATATTGCAGCTTGCGCACCAGCGCTACCGTGGCAAGATCCTGCATGTCCTCTGGAATGGTAATATCTAACCTGATCAGTGTTTCCATTGTATACCTGTCAATATGCCAAACGTCAGTGACTCCGGCGGGGACCATGCCCCGCCAGCCCATGGCAAGCGAGCTTCGCAGGGCGAAACAGCTTATCCCCGTGCCTGATACCGCGCCATGCGGCGTTCCAATCTTCGGCTGAACGAGGTGAGCACATAGCAGATGATAAAATACATCACAAGAATAGTCAGGTAGATTTCCATGGGCGCGGAAAGAGTACGGTTGTTCACCTGCACGGCGGCGCGGGTCAGTTCAACCGCCCCGATCACATAGGCCAGCGAGGTGTCTTTTGTCAGGGAAACAAATTGGTTGACGAATGACGGAATCATATTCCGCAAAGACTGCGGCAAAATAACAAAGCACATGGCTTGCCACTGCGTAAGACCCGTTGCGCGGGACGCCTCCATCTGGCCTTTGGGCAGCGCGAGCACCCCCGCACGCACGATTTCCGCAATATAGGCGGCTGTAAACGCGATGAAGGAGATCATGACGGATTCCGTTTCAGGCAATGCTTTGCCAATAAGCACGGGAAAGAGGAAATATACCCATAAAATGAGCATGAGCAGCGGGATGCCGCGAATTATTTCCACATAAATCAATGCGGGGTACCGTAGCCACCATCGCCGGGAAAGGCGCATAAGGCCAAGCGCCAGCCCCAGCCAAAACGCACCAAAAATGGACCCCAGCGACATAAGCACCGTGAGCGCAAGACCACCAATAGGGCCTTCGGGATATGCCCCAATAAGCAGATATTCCAGATTATCAGTTACAACATTCCACTGCATGGCGTCCTCCTACTGGCTCAATACGCGCAGGAAGCGCCTGTCATATTGGGTAATAGCGAAGGAAACCACCAGCGAGATCACAAGATAAATCGCGGTGCTCACAGTAAACGCCTCAAAGCCACGGAACGTGTACGATTCAATCTGACGCGCCATATAGGTCAGTTCCGTCACGCCGATGGTCATGCATAGTGACGAATTTTTGATCAGGTTCAGCGACTGTGAAATGAGCGGCGGCACGATAATACGAAACGCCTGCGGCAAAATAACATAGCGCATGGCCTGTATGAACGAAAGCCCGCACGCGCGGGACGCTTCCAACTGGTTTTTAGGTATGGAGTTTATGCCGGACCGAATTTCTTCGGCAATAAACGCCGACGTATACACGGTAAGCGCGATAACCCCCGCGCAGAATTCAAAATCGCGGTCATACAACCAGTCAAGCACAGGCCGGGGCAACAGGCTGTCGGAGCCGAAATACCAAAAAAATATCTGCACCAACAACGGCGTATTACGGAAAAATTCCGTATATATCGCGGTGAACCATACCAGCGGCTTTACGTGAGAAAGCCGCATGACGGCCAAAGCAGTACCGATAATCAGGGAGAACACTAACGATACCGCCGAAATCTGGCAGGTAACGATTACCCCCTTGATAATCCACTCCAGATATTCCCCGGAAAGGACAACGTCCCAAGCAAACGTGTAGTTCAAAATACGCCTCGGAGCATGCAAAAACGGGGAACGCGAACCACAAAAACGCCGCGCTCCCCGCTGTTATCAAAATCGCTTAGGGCCAAAGTTCCATGGTCCAAGTGAGCGGCATGTAGTAGCTGGTGTCAGGACCAAGCCACTTGTCGTACATGGCTTTGTACTCACCGGAACGCCACATGTCGTTCAATGACTTGTTGATGAAGTCGCGGAACTTGGAATCGTTTTCCACGATACCTAATGCGTATGGTTCGGAAGAAATCGCATCGCCCACAATTTCCCACTGATCAGGGTTCGGGTCGGAACCTTTAAGGCCCACCAAAATCACGGAGTCGGTGGTTACGGCAACGGCCTTCCCCTGCTTCAGGGCCAGCATGGCCTGCGGGTACTCGTCAAACGAAAGCACCTTGCAGTCCGGCTGCGCAGCCAGAATATTTTTTTCAGAGGTAGAACCCTTCACCGTGGCAACTCGCTTGCCCTTCAGGTCGGCAACAGAGTTGATGCCGGAGCCTTTTTTCACCAGCAGCTTCTGACCATCCATGAAGTACGTGATGGAGAAGTCGATAACCTCGTCACGCTCATGCTTGTGGGTCATGGTTGCGGCGGCAATGTCCACAGAGCCTTGCACTACCATGGGAATGCGGGTTGAAGAGGTCACGGTTTTCAGCTCAAGGCCCACGCCCAACTGGTTCGCAATGTACTTGCAGATGTCCACATCCAAACCTACAAGCTGCTTGGAGGTTTCGTCCACATACCCGAAGGGAACAACAGAATCCTTCACGCCGCATATCAGCGTGCCGCGTGCCTTAATGTCCTCAATCTTCCCTGCGAACGCCACTGCGTTCACCAGCATAAGCCCTAGGGCCACTGCAATTACTGCCAAACGTTTCATGCCTAAACTCCCTTCACGAGTGGTTCGGTTCGGTGACACGGTGCCGGGGGCACCACAGCTTCTGCCAAACAGATATTAGAGGATTTCCTTAAGGAAAGCCTTTGTCCTGTCATGCTGAGGATTGGTGAAGAAATGTTCCGGCGTTCCCTCTTCCACAATACTGCCCGCATCCATGAAAATAACTTTGTCCGCCACTTCACGTGCGAAGCCCATTTCGTGGGTCACACACAGCATGGTCATGCCGTCGCGGGCCAGATCTTTCATGGCGTTGAGCACTTCGTTAATCATTTCAGGATCCAGCGCGGAGGTCGGCTCGTCAAAGAGCATGACCTTGGGCTTCATGGCCAGAGCACGGGCAATAGCGACCCGCTGCTGTTGCCCACCGGAAAGCTCCGCAGGATACTTCCGTGCCTGATCGTGAATGCCCACCCGCTCCAGCAACTCCATGGCGGTGGTCTGAGCGTGCGCGCGCGATTCTTTGCGTACCTTGATGGGAGCCAAGGTCACATTGTCCAACACGCTGAGGTGCGGGTACAGATTAAACTGCTGAAACACCATGCCCACTTCGGTACGCAACTCATTTACATCGACATCCCGATCATAGATATTCTTACCTTCGAGCAGGATTTCTCCTTTCTGAATTTCCTCTAGCCGGTTGATACACCGGATGAAGGTGGACTTACCGGAACCGGAAGGTCCGCAAATGACGAGCACCTCTCCCTTCTCCACGCTCTGGCTTACATTTTTGAGAACATGGAACTCGCCATACCATTTATGAATATCTTTGATTTCGATCATCGCCATGCTTGTGAACCGTTCGTCCCTCGTAGGTCATGTGGCAAGCCCCGCATGGAGGCCGTGCGCGTGAAATACTCCGGCAAAATACCAAAAAGAAAAATTGCCCGATACCTGTCGGTATCCGTCGATATCTGGTGAAGAAGCCGGACAGTACGCTGCCGAATACCTGTTCAATACCCGGACGTTGCCACCGTCGCGAAGCCGTGCACATCTGGTCCCCGCCATCACACGCCCCAATTTCCGCAGTATCCACGCGCCGTATCCGCGCGTTGCCGGATATCAGTGCCTTACCCCTGTATGACGGGTTTACGGCACAGTACGCGTCCCCCAATACAGAGGAAACACCAACAGCTTCTTCAGCGAAGGAATCATCTCCATCACGTGACAATTCCATAAAGTTTGATTGGTTGTAGACTTCGCGCGGCGGCGCTGTCAAGGCTGACTTTTTCCAAATATGTTAAATTGCAGTATTGCCAACATATTGCCTCGCAAATTACTCTTTTCCACACCCTCTCATTATCGATTGTCAGATAATTTACATTGCCCTTTTTCCGAGTTGCAGGGGGTTTCCTTATTCTGTGCCTGTATCCTGTCGTCGCGGGCAAGCTATTTCCGATATTTTACAAAAAATGTTCCGGCACCCACTATAGGATGCCGGAACACCATAACTGCCGTTTGCGCCCGCAATTGTCGGGTAACTACGAGTCAACATCCACAAGCGCTCCCTTGCCGGAATACGCAGCCCCCAGTACGGATTTCTGAAAATCGTAGTCCGCTCCGGTACTGCCGGAAGGTTTCTTACCCGCATTCAGATAATCCAGAGTTTTGGAAACGACTGCGGCTCCCGCGGTTTCCCTGTCAACCGGTGCCGGAGAACTGGATTTGCCGCTCATACCGTTCATGGTATCCAAGGTTTTTGTCACCACTTCCGCGCCAATAGCCTGCCGCTCGGTGATTCCCCCGCCACCACTTTCCCCGATAGTCATACCGCTCATGATCTCCCCTCCTTGAACAGGATTACTCCTCGGCCGACGCCAACCGTCGTGGTTCGGAGCATGCTTTAGTGTTGCCTCAACTCGCCGATTCTTGTCTATGAAAAATATATGGCACACAAAACGGGGTGCTTTTCCGGCAACAACCGAAAAAACACCCCGTATTATATCAGGGCCGTATCTGGTTAGGAAATAGACGCGGGGCGCTATCCCTTAGCTACCAGCAATTCTTCCAATGCCACGGCAAAGGCTTCCAGATCCTCGCGGGCGATGATGAGCGGCGGGACCAAACGCAAAACACGTTCCTGCGTTAGGTTGAGGACGAAGCCCCGTTCCAGCAGACCCGTCCAGATGTCTTTGCCGGGAGACGCCAGCACAATGCCAATCATGAGTCCCCGACCACGCACCTCGGCAATGGTGCCGGGATGGCGTTCTCCGATGGCACGAAAACGCGCCATTGCCCATTCGCCCAGTTCTTCAGCGCGTTCGGCAAGATGCTCATCCCGCATGATGTCCACCACCTTAGCCGCCACAGCGGAAAGCACCGCCCCCGCACCAAACGTGGTAGCGTGGCTCCCCAGAGCGAAGCCCTTTGCCACTTCATCAGAAGCCATCATGGCACCCATGGGCAGCCCATTAGCCAGCGCCTTGGCGCAACTTACGATATCCGGCGTCAACCCGAAATGCTGAAATGCCCAGAAGCGTCCGGTGCGGCACATACCGCACTGAATTTCATCCACCATGAACAGTACGTCTTTTTCGCGGCAGATGGCCTGCACGCCTTCCGCAAATTCGCGGGACATGGGGCGCACGCCGCCTTCTCCCTGAATAACTTCCACCAGCACACCTGCCGTCTGCGGGCCAATGGCGGCACGCAACGCGTCTAGATTTCCCCATTCCACCTGCGAGAACCCTGTGGGAATGGGAGCAAAACCATCCTGGAACTTCTCCTGCCCCGTGGCAGCCACGGTAGCCAGCGTCCGTCCATGAAATGCGCCGGTGAAGGTGATAATTTCCCCAGCGTCGCGGTTGCGCACACGCCGCATATACCGACGTGCGAGCTTAATGGCGGCCTCGTTCGCTTCTGCGCCGGAGTTGCAGAAAAACACCTTGTCCAGATGCAGTGTGGCGAGCAACTTTTCCGCCAGAACAAGCTGCTCTTCCTGATAAAACAGGTTACTCACGTGTACCAGCTTTCGGGCCTGCTCTGCCAGCGTTTCCGCCAGTTCCGGGCGGCAATGCCCCACATTGGTCACGGCGATACCCGCAAGCAGGTCCACATATTCCTTCCCGTCAAAATCATACAGGCGTGCCCCTTGGGCATGCTTCACAGCAAGGGGATACCGGCTATATGTCCGGCAGAGCAGCGCTTCTTCGCGCTGCTTCAGAGAGTCCAACGTCTCGCTCATTACAAATACCTGCTAGCCGTCACATGAATGGTAAACGGGTAAAAGATACGAAATCGCTACAGCGATCCGGTATGACCGAATCCACCGCTGCCGCGCACAGTCGCCCCCAGTTGGTCCACTTCCACAAGCGTGGGGCGGAAAAAGGGCTGAAATACGATCTGGGCGATTCGCTCGCCCCGGCTAACTGTGCGCTCCTCGCCGGAGGTATTCAGAAGCGAAACGATAATCTCACCCCGATAGTCCGGGTCGATAACACCAACCCCCTGACTCACGGTCAGACCACGTTTCGCCCCAAGCCCACTTCGCGAGTACACGAATCCCGCCACATTGAGCGCCTGCGGCTCAATGGCCACGCCAACGGGTATGGCGCGGCGCTCTCCTGGCGGAATCGTGATGCTCTCCTCCGCGAGACAAGCCCTTAGGTCCAGACCGGCGGCATGGGGCGTGGCATAGGCTAGGCCGCACGGACCGATCCCCTCCTGCCCCCCGTCAGCCTCGTGCCCGGCGTAGAGCATGCGTGCGTCCCGCAAAAACCGGACGTGCACTGCCAAGCCGGACACGCCAAAAGGCGTGCATGTTTCGCTTGTCACTCCTTCTCTCCTGTGCGACATTGCAGATGGACAAAAAGTATTCAGCCAGCGAGGCGTAGAACCCGCCTGACACGGAGCCGCCGTTTGCGGACAACCGCTCGCTGACGAAACGTCCGATTCTTGATATTCCAGACACGCAGGCAAGTAAAGCAGCGGAGTTGAGTAAAAAGACCGCTGCGCAAATGGGAGGTACATACATGCAGCCGCTCAAGGTGTTCAGTGTTATCCCTCGGCTTCCTGAAGGCCTAGAGCCACTACGAGAACTCGCGTATAATCTCTGGTTCTCATGGAACGACGAAATTGAAACGCTGTTTTCGCAAATAGACCAGCGCCTATGGCGCGAAACCGAAAAAAACCCTGTGCGGTTTCTCAACCGGCTTTCGCAAGCCAAGCTGCGCGAACTGGCGCAAGACGACTTTTATTTGCAGCGGCTGCAAGACGGTGTGCACAAACTCTCCACCTACCTTTCCCGTCCGTCTTCCCCGCTCTTCCGCGAAGCCTCGCAACGCCAGCCAGCCTTAGCCTATCTCAGTCTGGAATTCGGCATTGCCCAATCTCTGCCCATTTATTCCGGCGGGCTGGGAATTCTGGCGGGAGATCACCTCAAGTCTGCCAGCGACCTGAACATTCCGCTGGTCGCTATCGGCCTTGCGTACAAACAGGGCTATTTCCGCCAATACCTCACACCAGACGGGTGGCAACAGGAACGCTATCCTGAGTACGATTTCGAGCAGTTGCCTATCCGCCGCGCCCTTACCCCGGATGACTCGCCCGCCTCCGTGACTGTGGACCTTGCGGGCAGGGCGCTAACAGCGCACATCTGGAAGGCCCAAGTGGGCCGCGTGGCACTCTATCTGCTGGACACCAACATTCCAGACAACCCGCAGGACTTCCGGGAACTCACCGCCCGCCTGTACGGGGGGGATCTGGAAATGCGCATCCGTCAGGAAATTTTGCTGGGCATGGGCGGTATCCGGGCGCTGGCGGTGCTGGGACTGTCTCCCAAAGTCATTCATATGAACGAGGGGCATTCCGCCTTCGCCGGTTTGGAACGTCTGCGCAGCTTTATGCATCAGGGACTTTCTTTTGAAGCCGCACAGGAAGTAGCCGCCGCCAACTCCATATTCACCACCCACACACCTGTCCCGGCGGGTAATGACCGCTTCCCCATGGAAATGATGCGCCGCTATTTTGAAGGCTACGCCAACGAAGTAGGACTGGCCTTTAAAGTGTTTATGGCGCTGGGACGCGAGAATCCCTTCAACGACAACGAAGATTTTTGCATGACCGTGCTGGCACTCCGGCTTTCCCGGTTCAGCAACGGGGTATCCCGCCTGCATGGTCGGGTATCGCGCGATATGTGGAAACAGGTGTGGAACCAGTATCCCGTGGAGGATGTTCCCATCGGCTCCGTGACGAACGGCGTGCACGCTCCCACATGGGTAGCCAGCGACATCGGACTCTTGAACGACCGGTACCTCGGTCCCAACTGGCGTGAAGACCCGGACTGCACGCGCACATGGGAACAGGCGGCGAACATTCCCGATGCTGAACTGTGGCGCACCCATGAACGGCTGCGTGCCCGGCTCATCGACTTCGCCCGCTTCCGTCTGCGTAAACAACTTGAGGCGCAGGGCGCAAGGCGTAAAGAATTGCAACATGCCGACGAAGTGCTCAATCCCGAAGCGCTGACGATTGGCTTTGCCCGCCGCTTCGCCACATACAAACGCGCTGACCTGCTGTTACAGGAGCAGGACCGTCTGCTACGCCTCATCGCGGACAAGCACCGCCCCATTCAGTTTATTTTCGCGGGAAAGGCTCACCCGGCGGACAGCGGCGGCAAACAACTCATCCGGGAGCTTACCGCCCTTTGCCGCACGCCTGAATGCCGCTTCAACATGGTGTTCATCGAAGACTATGACATGGAAGTGGCGCAATACCTGCTTTCCGGTTGCGATATTTGGCTCAACAATCCCCGCCGTCCGCTGGAAGCCTGCGGCACCAGCGGGATGAAAGCCATGCTGAACGGTGTGATTCAATTCAGTACGCTGGACGGCTGGTGGGATGAAGCCTACAAGCCAGATAACAGTCTGGGATGGGCCATCGGGCAAGGTGAGGAATACAGCGACCCTGAATATCAGGACTTTGTGGAGCGCCAGACGCTCTACAATGTGCTGGAGCACGAAATTATTCCCGAATTCTACGACCGGGGACACGGCGGCCTGCCCCGCGCATGGATACGCCGAATGAAACAGGCGCTGGTGGAACTGGGGCCGCGCTTCACGGCACACCGCATGGTTATGGAATATGTGCAAAGTGCCTACGTGCCCGCATATGAAAACTATCTGCGCCTCAGTGCCAACGATTTTTCCGCCGCGCGGGAACTGGCGGCGTGGCGCATGGATATGATGACCCGCTGGAGCTCTGTGGAAATTCGCAATGCCCGCGCCAACACCGATACCCAGTTGCATGTGGATGACAGCCTCATCATTGAGGCGGATGTGCAACTCAGCGGCCTGCCACCGGAAAACGTGATGGTGGAAGCCTACTTCGGGCCGGTGCGGCAAGACGGCACATTTGCCTCCCGCGATATCGCGTCCATGTCTCCCGTGAAAGATCTGGCAGATGGCTGGGTGCATTACCGGGGGGAAGCCACCCCGCCGGAAGCGGGCCGGTTCGGCTACACCGTGCGTGCGGTCCCCGCCCATCCGCTGTTGCTTGACCCTCACTCCCTGGGACTTATCCGCTGGGCACAGCCGGAATAAATTACCCTTTCGGAATACGTACAAACCGCACAGATGCGACGCAGTTTCTGACGGGCGGGGGGACACTCCCCCCGCCCGCATATGAACCGCAGAGGGCATTTCAAGCCACCCCCTTGTGGTCCCCTGTGGGGTCGTCCCGGTGAGCATAGTGTGGAATTGAGGCTTCCTGCATAATGCGCCGACAGGGATTGCCAGCGGGTACTTTCGTTCCCCTGTTCCCCTCCTGTGAAAAAAGAGCCTCCGCTTGCCTTCTTATACGGTATGGACTACCTGAACTGCCTATTCCACGCTCATTTCACGCCCATTCCATGCAGGAGGCTTTTGTGACACACGCCCTTTCCGACTCGTCTATCCGCGTCGCCGTTGTCGGCGGCGGTCTGGCTGGCTGTGAATGCGCTTACAGGCTGGCTCGTGCCGGTGTTCTGGTCACGCTTTTTGAAATGAAGCCGCACCATTTCTCCCCCGCCCATTCAGAGGATGGTCTGGCGGAACTCGTCTGCTCCAACTCCTTTCGCTCCGACCAGCCAGATTCCGCAGTGGGTCTGCTGAAAGCGGAAATGCGCAGCCTCGACAGCCTGACCATGCAGGTGGCGCAAACAACCCGCGTGCCCGCAGGCAAAGCCTTGGCTGTGGACCGGGAGCGCTTTAGCCGAGAGATTACCCGCATCATGGAATCCACTCCCGGCATTACGCTGGAGCGGAAAGAGATTCCCTCGCTGGATGCCTCTGAGCTTAACGGATACACAGCTATCGTCATCGCGGCTGGCCCACTCGCCTCCGAAAGCCTTGGCGCCTCGCTCGCGCAGGCCGTGGACGCCACGCAGCTCTATTTTTACGACGCCATCGCCCCCATTATCAGCGCGGATTCGGTTGATATGTCCGTTGCTTTCTGGGGGTCACGGTATCAGCCAGAAGACAACGACTACCTGAACTGCCCCATGAGCCGGGATGAATATTTCGCCTTTCACGCGGCCCTCTTGGCCGGAGAAAAGGCTCCCACGCGGAATTTCGAAAAAGAAATCCATTTTGAAGGCTGCATGCCCATTGAAGCCATGGCGGAACGGGGTGAAATGACTCTGGCCTTTGGTCCGTTCAAACCAGTGGGCTTCACCGATCCCCGCACGGGAGAACGCCCCTTCGCGCTGGTGCAGTTACGTGCTGAAGACCTGAACAAATCCATGTTCAATCTTGTCGGTTGCCAGACCAAACTGAAATACGGAGAGCAGGATCGCATCTTCCGCATGATTCCGGGTCTGGAACACGCGGAATTTGTGCGATACGGCAGTGTGCACCGCAACACCTACGTAAACGCCCCCCGTGTGTTGAACGGGGATCTTTCTCTTAAAACCCGCCCCGACATTTTTTTAGCAGGTCAGATAACCGGCGTGGAAGGGTATGTGGAGTCCGCGGCTTGCGGCCTATGGGTGGGGATATTGCTGGCTGCACGGTTAACGGGACGCGGCGAAACACCGCCCCCGCCGCCGGAAACGTGTTTTGGTGGCCTGCTGCGGCATCTGCAGACCGAACAAAAAAACTTTCAGCCCGCCAATGTACAGTTCGGCCTTATGCCGGAACTGGGCATGCGGGCCAAAAAGAAAGATCGCAAACTACTTTACGCCAACCGGGCACAAGAACGCTTCGCCGACTGGCTGGCATCCGCGCGAGATCGACTGGCCTAATGCCAACACACAAACGGGGTTCCGGTCTGTCACCGGAACCCCGTTTTATTAGTTACCGTCTTCTTACCCGTGTTTCTTTTTACCGTTCTTACGCTCCCACCAGCTTTGATCTGGGCCTTTAAACCACCAGTCTGTATGGTCCGTGGAGGCAATGGTCCGTGCTAATTCATTACCTTCCGGCGTGCGCAACCGCTGCAAGGCGGATTCCATCCATTTTCCGGCATAGGCGTTACCAAGGTCCAGCTCCTGCTTCAGATTCATAATCAGGTCTATCTGGTCCGCGTCCTGCGCCAGCAGGGCTTCTAACGACTCCGCCTCCTCCAGTTCGTCCCACAGGGGCAGCACGGCCTGCTCCAGCCCCGTGCCTTCTGTGGCATGCTCCAGCGCGGTCCGGGGCTGAGTGGTGTTGTAAATACGATTTACATAGTTAAAGTCACCGATCCGGGCTTCATGAAAATCGTGAAATAAACACAACATGGCGGTGCGTTCCGGGCTGGCTCCAGCCTCATGCGCCAGCACCCAGCCAATAATCGCCGTGCGGAAAGAGTGCTCCGCCACATTCTCCGCCCCTGTTCCCAAAAACTGGTACCCCGTCCGAGGGGTTTTGCGCAACATTCCGGCTTCAAACAAAAAGTCCGCAAGACGACTCATGCGATCTCTTCCCTGAAGATTTTGCTGCGGGTTACATGCGGTCATGAATATCTCCTAACATTATGATATGCTGACATACTATATCGTCTTTTTTACATGATACAGCCCGGTAGCAATGCAACCACGCTGCGACGATAGCGCGGGCATATAAAAAGGGGCATCGCGCTTAACGACTGCCCCAGCGTTTTCCAAACAGCCAAAACAGCGCCAAAGAAAAGACCGCTCCCAACGTATCTGCGAGCATGTCTTTTTGAGCATCCCACACATCTCCCTGACTTCCCAAAAATTCCACGCCCGCGTCACCGCCTTCAATCACCGCGTATCCCCATTCAATAATTTCATATCCCGCTGCCACGGACATAATAAAAAACAGGGCGAAAAGCGTGCTTAATACCGGCCCGGCAAGGCGTCTGCGTAACACTAATTCCGCCATGGGATAGGCATAAAACCCCACGGCGAAGTGCCCTATTCTGTCAAAATGATTGCGCTCCGCTCCAATAAGGTCTGAAAACCACTGAAAGGGCACCTGAGCGAAGGTGAAATGACCGCCTATGGTATGCCAAAACAGCCATACCGCCATCAATCCATACGCCACGTTGGAAAACCGGAAGCACGGGTACGTACCCACCAGCAACAAAAACACCAGTACAACGGGAATAACTTCCGCAATCCAGACCACGCGGGAGGCGGGGCTAATGGCCAGCAGCCCAAAGAACACCGCAAAACCCACTGCCAGCACAAGGGGAAAGTTCCGTTCTGTCACACTGAAACGGGGAAAAGCCAACGCCATGCACACCTCCTCGGTAACGCAAGCAATCATTTCCTCCCGGCATGACCATATCCATGCCGTCCGGTGTGACTTACATATCACCAGAGTTATATCGCTGCAAAATCAAAAGGGCCGCCTCGCGGCGACCCTTTGAATTTGGAAGACTCCCGCCCCCCATTCGCGTGTGGCTGTTAGCCACCCAGAAGCTGCATAGCCATTCTGGGCAGGCTGTTGGCCTGCGAAAGCATGGCGACTGCGGACTGCGTGAGAATTTGCTGGCGGGTGAATTCCGTCATTTCAGTGGAGACGTCCACGTCAGAAATGCGGGATTCGGCGGCCTGCAAGTTTTCAGCCTGCGTCTGAAGGTTGGAGATGGTGTTTTCCAGACGGTTCTGGAGGGCGCCAAGGTGTGCGCGGATCTTGTCCTTAGAGATGATGGCGTTTTCAATAGCCACCAACGAGTTCTGCGCGGCAGACTGCGTGGAAACGGTGTATCCGGCGCGTGTAGGACTGCTCTGGTTACCCAGACCCAGAGCGGACGCCGTGGAGGTGCCGATCTGGATGTAGTAATAGTCTTCCGCGCTGTCGTTTGCCGTACCGAAGTGGACCTTCAGCTTACCGGTGGACGTGAGGCCGCTTCCATCGTGGGTATCGCTGGAAAGGTTACCGTTCAGCAGGTGAATGCCGTTGAAGTCGGTGGAGTCGGCGATACGGGTAATTTCCGAAGCCATGGCCTGATATTCGGAGTCGATCATCAGACGCTGGTCAGAGTTATAGGTACCCGTGGCTGCCTGTTCCGCCAGTTCCTTCATACGGATGAGCTTTTCGTCGATAATGCCAAGCGCGCCGTCGGCGGTCTGGATCATCGAAATAGCGTCGTTTGCGTTACGCACGCCCTGATTCAATGCGGAGATATCCGAGCGCATCAATTCACGAATTGCCAGACCAGCAGCGTCGTCAGCAGCGGTGCCGACACGCAGGCCGGACGAAAGACGACGGACAGATGTGGAAAGGTTGCCATACGAATCGCTCAGGTTCCGTGCAGCGTTCATTGCCATCATGTTATGGTTGATAACTAACGACATAATATTCCTCCCTGAATATTGGTGTCATCACGACGGGGGCGCAGCGCCTAACCGCATCCATGCGGTCTTTCCCACCGTGGCCTGACATACTCATCGACCCCTCTTCAGACTTCTTAAGGGTTATCTTTAAAAAAATTATCATCAGACTAACGCATGCTCTCGTAACCGGCGTGTGCTCCCTGCGGGAAAAACATCCTTGCCGCCTTCTGTGCCATGCGCTACACGGGGTCCAGACAACCGCCTCGCGCGATGTAAGGAGAGCATCATGAGCACCCAGACCTCACCAGCCACCCACGCTGTCACCACGGCCCTGTCCATCCGGGAAACCAAAGGGGTACGCAAAGTTACCATGCTTACCGCATACGACTACCCCACCGCCTCCGTGGTGGACTCGTGCGGCATAGACATGATTTTGGTAGGAGATTCATTGGGAATGGTCATGCTGGGACGCGAAGACACCATCGGCGTGACCATGGATGAAATGGTGCACCACTGTCGCGCGGTAACGCGCGGTGTCTCCCGGTCACTTGTTATCGCAGATATGCCCTTCATGAGCTACGAAACTGGCGTGCGAGACGCCCTGATCAATGCCGCCCGCCTCTTTCAGGAAGGGGGGGTGCGCTCCGTTAAGCTGGAAGGCGGACGCGATATCGCGCCGCAGGTGTCCGCGTTGGTCCGCGCGGGTATGCCCGTGGTGGGGCACATCGGCCTCACCCCCCAGCGGGTGGCAGCACTTGGGGGCTTCAAAGTGCAGGGAAAAACGGCGAAAGCCGCCCAAATCCTCATAGAAGACGCCCGCGCACTGGAAGAAGCCGGAGCGTTTTGCATCGTACTGGAAGCTATTCCCGCAGACATAGCACGGCGCATTACCGAAGCTGTCGGCATTCCCACCATTGGTATAGGCGCGGGCAACGCCTGCGACGGTCAGGTTTTGGTCCTGCACGACATGCTTGGATTCTTCGATAAATTTGTCCCCAAATTCGTCAAACAATTCGCAAAACTGCGCGAAACCGCCGCAGAGGCCATTATGGAATACCGGCGGGAAGTGGAACAGGGCGTTTTCCCCGCAGCGGAACACAGCTTCAGCATGCCCGCTGAGGAACAGGAACTGCTGGCCCGGCAAGACGTGGAACACGCGCCGGACCCCAAATAAGCACTACTCGCGCCATCTGTACGCCGTGGGAATAGCCCGCGCGCAAACGAGCATGCGACGACCGGGCAGGGGCACCCCCCTGCCCTTTTTTACGGGCAGCCACATACTGTTCGCCATAAAAGCGCGCAGTTCTGCCCGGAGCGTTCCGAAATGTCCGGGCGTTATTCACTGAATGGTGTTGGGGGGGGCGCTCGTCAACGAACGTCGGTTCGTTCCTCACATCCAAAGGCTTCTATGTCCCACCCCATACCGCCCCCGCTAACTCCGGGTCAGCAGGAAAAGGCTTTCCGGTTCCACCTGCACGCAGCGCCCCAGCGAACAATCTTTCCGCCGCGTGACGAACTCGCCAAATTCCAGAGAATGCAACGCGTTTTCTTCCCGGCTGGAATCATACAAAAAAAGCGTTTCCCCCAACAGTTTGTCCGCCGTGGTCCAGTGGCTGACCACCGGGTCGTTATGCTCAGGCACAAACCGGTGAAACCGGAAAAGCGCAGTGCGGGTCTGGCCTTCTTCCAGCCACAGAGAAAGTGTCTGCCAAAACTCATGCGGCGAAACCTCGGCGCTCCCTGCGTGCCCCCATGGCAGCACCCAGCGGACAGGAAACGTCTCTGAATAGGCACGCAGCAGGTATTCCACCAGCCAGCAATAGTCTGTCTGGTTGCGGACACAGGCCCGCCAGCGCTCCGGGTCTTCTTCCGGCAAGCGCACCAGCAAATCGGCAAACATGGTTTTCGCCTGCCAAGCGGAGATGCCGTGTAACTGCCGAAACCCGTTCAACACCGCGTAGACGGCGCAAAAAACATCTAATTTTCCCTGATAAAATGGGGGCATGTCTCTTCTCCCGATATGACATCACTGCCATAGCCCACATCGGGTTTCCAGGCAACAATCCCCCGCACGCGCCACTTGGCGGATTCGTGGCGGCCCGTTCCCCCACTGACCCGGCATACACCGAAAAGCGTTTCTGACGTGAACCTCCCCGGAGAAAGAACACTGGCGTGCTCCCCCGCCCTGCGCTACACTTCCGGCAGTGTCTTTCATCGCCAATCACATGATGATTTCATAAAAAATGGTCAACTCCCCCCTTGCACTCCGGGACAACGCATCCCGGCCCCCGAAGTACGCCCGGCGCGCCCCCGCAGCACATTTTCACCGGGCAAGCAACTCAATAGACAGGCGTTTTTTACTGGACAAATGCCAAGCCGTAAGGCTATAGGCTTTCACAACCATATACGGATAACTTGATATGCAGATACTCACAAATCCCACCGACCTTCAGGAATGTTGCCGCAACTGGCGTGCAGAAGGACACAGCATCGCGCTGGTACCCACCATGGGTTACTTTCACGCGGGGCACGAAAGCCTTATGACCTACGCCCGTGGCGTGGCGGACAAGCTGGTGATCAGCCTGTTCGTCAACCCTTCCCAGTTCGGACCGGGGGAAGACCTAGACGCCTATCCCCACGACCATGAACGGGATGCCCGCATTGCCACAGAACACGGTGCGGACGTCCTCTTTATGCCCGGAGCGAACACCATGTACGCGGCAGACCATGCCACATGGGTGGAAGTTCCCGCTCTCGCTGCGGGACTGTGCGGCGCAAGTCGTCCGGTTCATTTCCGGGGAGTGTGCACGGTGGTGCTAAAGCTGCTCATGCTGACGCAGCCCACCGAAGCCGTGTTCGGACAAAAAGACTGGCAACAGCTTGCCATAATCAAACGCATGGTGCGCGATCTGAACGTGCCGGTACGCATAACAGGGCGTCCCATCGTCCGCGAATCGGACGGTCTGGCCCTCAGCTCCCGTAATGTCTACCTTACCGCGCGGGAAC
This sequence comes from Pseudomonadota bacterium, assembly GCA_023460395.1. GTDB lineage: Bacteria > Desulfobacterota > Desulfovibrionia > Desulfovibrionales > Desulfovibrionaceae > Halodesulfovibrio. The sequence continues at coordinate 20,234 of JAEWQB010000001.1, forward strand.
GGGCACAGGCTCCAGCCATTCATGCGGGATTGCACGTTGCCGCTGTGCTTGCCGCCAGCGGCGAGCACAGCGTAGCCGCTCTGGCGGACGCAATACGAGACTACTGGCGGGAACACCTGCCGGCAGGTCAGGAAGAATACCTTTCCTTCGTGCATCCAGAATCACTGGAGCCGCAGGACACGGTGGATACTGCGGTGCTGTGCGCGGTGGCCGTGCGACTGGGCAAGGCCCGACTCATTGACAATATCCTCATGAAAACCAACTAATATCCGTATAGAAAGCGTTTCCTAGCGGATTGATATACAACGATCATAAACGGCAACACAGGAACTGGAGGTGCGTATGACACCGCCCCCACCTCAGGAGAAGACGGGAATTTGGAACAGCGTGAAACGCTTTTTCAAAGGCAACCTCATTGCGGGTATTCTCTTTCTCACACCGCTGGTCGCCACATTTCTGACCTTACGCGTTGTGGTGCGGTGGATGGACAAATCCCTCCTCCTGCTCCCTCCCGCGTACAGGCCCGAAGCCTTTTTACCGTTTCGTATTCCCGGCCTCGGCATCCTGCTGGTGCTGGTAGTGCTGCTGCTCACCGGTGTGCTGGTCCGCAACTTGCTGGGGCGCAAATTGGTCATGATTTGGGACGCGGTGCTCTTCCGCATCCCGCTGGTAAATACCTTCTACAAGTCCCTCAAGCAGCTCATGGAAACCATTTTTTCCGGCTCGCGGGACTTCAAACGGGTGGTGTTAATCGAATACCCCCGCAAGGGATTATATACGCTCGCCTTTGTTACTGGCGTGGCCGTAGGGGAAATCCAGCACAAGACGGCAAAGCGTGTGCTTAACGTCTTTGTTGCCACCACCCCGAATCCAACATCCGGCTTTTATCTCATGGTGCCGGAAGAAGATGTCATTCCACTGGAAATGAGTGTGGAAGACGCCTTTAAAGTGCTCATGTCCGGCGGCATACTCAACCCGGATGCCGCCCATCCATCCCATGGCAACTCTGGAAAAACCACCGCGGCTACCGCGCAGGAGGATACCCCCAAATGATGATCAACAACAAAGGCAAGTATCACTTCACCTCCGAATCTGTCACAGAAGGGCATCCTGACAAGGTCGCGGACGCCATTTCCGACGCCGTGCTTGATACGCTGCTCGAACAAGACCCCGACTCCCGCGTGGCGTGCGAAACGCTCGTAACCACGGGTATGGCTGTTATTGCCGGTGAAATAACCACCAGAGGATATGCGGACCTGCCCCGCGTGGTACGCGATACCATCCGCGAAATAGGCTACACCAGTTCTACCATGGGCTTTGACTGCGAAACCTGCGCTGTTATCTCCTCCATTGATAAACAGTCTGCCGACATCGCTCAGGGCGTGGACCGCACGTCCCCCGAAGAACAGGGCGCAGGCGATCAGGGCATGATGTTTGGTTTTGCCTGCAACGAAACGCCCACCCTCATGCCCGCCCCCATTTACTGGGCCCACCAGCTTTCGCAAACGCTCACCCGCGTGCGTAAGGAAGGCGTGCTGAATTTTCTGCGCCCCGATGGTAAAACCGAAGTTTCTTTTGAATACGTAAACGGCAAGCCGGCCCGTATTGATACCGTCGTTGTTTCCTCCCAGCACACCCCGGAAGCCACGCAGGAAGAAATTATCGAAGGCATCAAGCGCGAAGTTATTTTCAAAACCCTTCCCGCAGAACTGCTGGATAGCGCAACCCGCATCTTCATCAACACCACGGGCCGGTTCGTTATTGGCGGCCCCATGGGCGACTGCGGCCTTACTGGTCGCAAAATCATTCAGGACACCTACGGCGGCATGGGCCACCACGGCGGGGGGGCGTTCTCCGGGAAAGATCCCTCTAAAGTGGACCGCTCCGCAGCCTACATGGGCCGCTACATCGCCAAAAACGTTGTCGCTGCCGGTCTTGCTCCAACGTGCGAGGTGCAGATTGCCTATGTTATCGGCGTGGCAGAACCTGTTTCCGTATTGGCCACCTCATTTGGCACGTCTGAAATTCCCGATGAAGTGCTGACCGAAGCCGTTAAAACCGTCTTCGACCTGCGCCCCTACGGTATTACCAAAACGCTGGACCTCAAGCGCCCCATCTATCGCAAAAGCGCATGCTACGGTCACTTTGGTCGCGAGCTTCCCGAATTTACGTGGGAACGCACCGATGCAGTGGACGATTTGCGCACTGCCGCAAAGATGTAAGGCACTCTGGAAAAAAAGGTCAGGGGCCGGGGATTTTCCCGGCTCCTTTTTTATGGCAGAATGCAAAACGCCGCCACAGCGTGTGACGCGGCAGCCTCAGCGCCTGTCACAGACGCTTGACATTGATGGGTTTCATTACGTTTTCGAGGTATGTCCGTGCGTTTCGTGCCCGCCACCATTCCGGCTCTTGCCGTTCTCTTCGCCATTCACATGGCTGTGCATTCCGCGGAACCGGCACGCGCTATGCCAACTGCCGGTGTTGTCCGGCTCGCGTATGAACCGTTCAGCCCCGACGACGAAGAAGCCGCTGCGGTGGAAACTCTCTTGCGAGAAAACTGCATTGGCGACGAGGTGGCGCGGGTCATCAACCAATTACGCTGTCTGCCACACGATGTAACCATCCGCTTCGGCACAGAGGAAGGTCCGCAGTACGCCCCGGCCCTGCCCGCTTCGCCTGACCACCCCGCCACCCCTGCCGAAATTCATTTTCCGTATGGTTTTGTCACGGAAATACGGCGCATTTTCCTCCGCAACGGATATGCCGAGCGGGGACAGGCCTTGGATCAGGCCACACTGGATGCGGTACAGCACACGCTGTTTCATGAACTGGGGCACGCGCTCATTGACATGCTGCATATTGACGTGGGCAAGGATGAAGAAGATGCCGTCGATTCTCTGGCAACTATCCTGCTCATCGAATCCTTCGACAATGGCGGGGATATTGCTCTGAGCGCGGCGGACGCTTTTTCTTTTTTGGCGACTGAGGAGGCGCTGCTCTCGGAAGCGACAGAGCAGACTGAAGAAGCTGAACAGGCAGAACAGCCAGAGCAGGCAGAGCAGGCGGCTCCCGATGCGAACATTCCCCCCGCGAAGACCACCGCACCGGACGACGATGCAGGCTATTCCAACTTTGCCAAGGCCATGGACGAGCATAGCCTTAACGTACACCGATACGAAGCCATCGCCTGTCTTATCTATGGCAGCGCGCCAGACCGCTATGGATTCATTGCCGAAGACCTTGCGCTTTCCGACCAAGACGCGTCACACTGTGCCCAGCGCTACGCTGAGGAGACGGAATACTGGTTCGCGCGGTTGCAGCCGTAATTCCTCCTCCCGCGTCTTAACCGCAGTGCGGGACTGAAGCACCGCGCAGCCCGGCCTCACGCGCCGTGCGATATCGCGGGAGTCTCGCATTCTGCGTATCACAAAACGGCTATTGCCTCTATACGCTGGTCCGCTACCAACCACGCCCGGATAAAGAGACCACCAGTTCGCGCGATGCCGGAAACGGATTGTCCGGCTCTTGCGGGGCAAAGAGCCTTTCCCCGGACGCAAATGGCGTGGAGGCCAGTTGCTCATTATACGCCCACACGGCGAGCGGCAACAGCGACAGAACATCTTCCACATTATAGGCCAGCAGGGTTTCCAGCGCTTTCACGTCTCCTGTCCGGCGATACCGCTGCCACAGCAGCACAGCCAGATACCCGTCCACACCGTCCAGTTCGCCACGGTCCCTGCCCAGCCGTTTTTCCACGGCCTTAAGTCCGCCGGAAATGCCAAGCGATTTAAACACGTACCGCAAATCAAGGTGCCCGCATTCCAAGGTGACACCAAAGCTACGCTCAATAAATGGCACATCAAAACACTTGCCATTGTAGGTGATGAGCAAGTCATAGGCCGCAATGTCTTCCACAAAGGCATCCAGATTGTCGCCCTGCACATAGGTGCGCACGCTCACGCCATCATACAGCGCAATGGTGGTGATATGCGCGGCAGGCCACGAAAGCCCTGTGGTTTCTATATCCACGCAGGCCACGGACCCCATGAATTCCGGCAACAAACGCCACTGCTGGTTGGCTGGCATGCGTGTGCCGAACCACCCTGCATCCCGCGCACTCAGACGTGCCTCCGACTCTTCCAGCAATCGCCGCAAGGTGGCAGGAGTGGGACGCTTCACTGGCAATTCGCCTCTTTCCGCCGCCGCCAGCGCATTCTCCCACGTCAGTAGCCCTGCGTCCCAGAAACGCTGTTCTGAAGCGCCCCCCACACCTTCCAAATGGCAAAAGGTGGATCTGATCATCTGGAACGCCCCTGTTTTCCTTTAGGTTTGCCAGCGGCCTGTTTCTTAGGCACATCCGGGGCGGAAGCGGAAGCCGCGCTGCGTCCGGGGCCTTGTTTGGCACCGGCGACTGCCGTCGAACTGCCGAGCACACTGGAGCTGCCCTTGGTTTTCCGGGCCGGGACCAGTGTTCCGGGCACCCCGCCTACGCCATTGCGAGGACACAGGTCGGTCATTTCACACTGATCACAGGCTGGCTTTCGAGCATCACACACGTGTCTGCCAAACCACACCAGCATATGGTTCACGTTGCCCCATTCCTCCTGCGGGAACAGGGGCAGCAAATCTTTTTCCACCACCACCGGATTATCCGATCCGGTAAAACCAAGGCGGAAGGCAATGCGTTTCACGTGCGTGTCCACAGCCATGCCCTCATTAACGCCAAATCCGCCCCAAAGCACCACGTTGGCTGTTTTGCGCGCCAGACCCGGCAGAGTGACAAGTTCCGCCATCGTCCGGGGCACTGTCCCGCCATATTCTTGCATAACCCGTTGCGCGGCAACGATAAGGTTGCGGGCTTTGTTACGGTAGAAGCCGGTGGAATGCACCACCTCTTCCAACTCCTCTTGCCCGGCAAAAGCTAACTCCGCCGGACCGGGCCAGCGCCGAAATAATTCCGGGGTGACCTTGTTGACCCGCTCATCGGTACATTGCGCAGCCAGCACGGTAGCCACCAACAACTCCCATGCAGAGGCGTGGGTAAGGTGCGTCTCCGGTTCGGGATACCGGGCATGAAGCCGCGCGAGCACGCGAAGGGCGCGGTCTTTATCAGAAAGGGAAGCAGTCATAGGTCACCTGTGGGATAAACGGAATCGGCCTACACCGGGAAACCGTGGATATGGCACACCGTGCCCCGCATGGCAACCGCCCCACTCCGCATTACCATGCAGACTTTTCTACCTCGGCTTCCGCCATTTCCTCCAGTATTCCACATTGCTCCGACATGCGAGTTGCGGTATGCACGTGCGGTATGCTGTAATTCAGCAATCCATTTTCCCCCGCCCATACGGCTGTGGAAACAGGCTGCGTTCACCGGGCCTGTCTGTCGCGTACCGTCCACCAAGGAGACGCCATGCCCGTTCTTGTCTATATGACCGCTGAAACTCCCGAACAGGCCCGCGCCATAGGCGACGCGCTCATCGTGGGACGCTACGCGGCCTGCGTAAACATTCTCGGCAGCGCCACTTCGGTCTTTCATTGGCAGGGGCGCGTACAGGAAAACGAGGAAGTCGCCCTCATCGCCAAAACCACGGAGCAACGACTGGAAGCGCTTGTCGCCGAAGTCCGCCGGATACACACCTATGACGTGCCCTGCATCGTGGCTATGCCCATTATAGGCGGCGACAACGATTTTTTGGAGTGGATTGCCACAGAAGTGACTCCCTCCACTCCGGTGAAATAATCCGCTACGATGCAAGGCAGCCCGCGCGTATACAACCATCCCGAACATAGCTGCCCGCGCATTGCTGACAGTTGGCAAACGGGTACCCGGCATGGCGGCGGGGCAGCCATACATTCCCGCTGTCCGCTCCATGAAAGCTAAAGGAGAACGCATGTCCATCTACATTTCCGGCTCTGTCGCCTATGACCGTATTATGAACTTTCCCGGCAAATTTTCGGACCACATCCTTCCCGACAAAATACACATCCTGAACGTGTGCTTTCTCATAGACCGTCTGGAAGAAAAACTGGGGGGCACAGCAGGCAACATAGCCCACACACTCTCCTTGCTGGGGGAAAAACCCACGGTTCTTGCCGCCGCCGGACGGGACTTTGACCGCTACGAAACCGCCATGCGCGCAGCAGATCTGCCGCTGGACGGCATTAGCCGACATGACGACCTCTTCACCGCCGGGGCCTATATCACCACTGACCAGAACGACAACCAGATCACGGGGTTCAACCCCGGAGCCATGGCGCATCGCTGCGGCTATGCCTTCCCGAATCTGGATGCGAAAGCGGATATAGCTCTCGTTTCTCCCGGCAATAAAGAAGATATGCTGGAACTCCCCCGCGCATACCGGAATGCGGGGGTGCGCTATATATTCGATCCCGGTCAGCAGATTCCCGTTTTCTCCGGGGAAGAAATGCTGGAGTGCCTCTCCGGTGCCGCTATTTTGGTGAGCAACGATTATGAGTTGGAAATGATTATGAAAAACACCGGCTGCACCAAAGCGCAGTTGTTAGAAAAATGCGCATACATCATTACCACCATGGGAGAAAACGGTTCGCGCATCGACAACGGAAGCCCTGTGCAAATCGGCATTGCCCGCGCGGATCAGGTTCTGGACCCCACAGGCGCTGGTGACGCCTATCGCGCGGGGCTTATCAAAGGCTTAGTGGAAGGCCGGAGCATAGAAGACGCAGCCCGCATGGGGGCGGTGTGTGCGAGCTTCTGCGTAGAGCATTACGGCACGCAGGAACACCACTTTGACATAAACACGTTCAACGCCCGGTACAAAGCCGCTTTCGGCGCATAATCCGGCCCGCGTAACGCCCAGAAACACCGCGCGGCACGGCACACCCATGTGTCGCTGTGTCGCGCGGTGTTTCTATTTCCGGCGTCACGATTCCTCTCTCCATGCGTTTCACGCGTTTCCCCATCCGCGAGGGAACCCGTCCATGCGCCATCCCCCGCAGGCCGTGCGTACCATGGCACCTTGCGGCGGTGTCCTTCTGGGACACCGTTCTCCGCCATTAGAAGAATCAGGCACTTTGCTGCTGTTCCAACGTAGCCAATTCGGCCTGCAACGCGGCAAGTTCCATCTGTTTCGTCTTTAGTTCATCCTGCGAATCCGCATCTTCCTTGCTCTTCAACTTGCTGATTTCCTGTTGCAGCGTCTCTATTTCCTCTTCCAGTGACGTTATGGAATCGTCGTCACTTTCGTCATCGCCTGTCCCCGACGTCCCGGAGGCCCCGGATGTCCCGCCCGCAGCGGCAGACATCGTGCCCGAAAGCGATGAGACAGAGGCTTTTACTGATGCCATGGCGTCCGAGGTGCTGCCTGTTTCAGTTGAGGCCTCGCTGTCCCCCGTAAGTCCGGCAAGTTCACCCGCCAACCCTTCAACCAATTCTCCCGTCTGCTCCGCCGTCAACTCTTCCAGAGATTCCGCCCCGTATTCCGCGAGTTTCGCGGCTAATTTTTCCCGCGCTTCGGCAGAGATGCTCACAGTATCCCCCGATGCCGTCGTAACGGACCCGGACGAATCTTCGCCACTAGCGTATTCAGCGGCAATGCCAGTTGTTTTTGTTTTGGCTGTGAATCCCAGCGTATTTTCCGTACCCGAAAGAAGATTTGACGAAATACTTGTCATAGCGACCTCCTAGGCTGCGTGATGTTTCTGTCCCCCTTATCGCCATACTCATAAAAAACATTATATTTCAATATATTAAGTTTTGTTATCTCACATGATAGTTTCATAATAGCCATGCGCGCGCAGAACCTGAACAACACATGACAAAAATAAAAAACGCCGCCGGAAAACTCCCGACGGCGTGGCTAACAAACAAGGAATTAGCTGATACTATTTGTCTTCAACAGAATAGCCCGCGTTTTTCACCGCTTCTTTCAGTAGTTCCGGGTCCACACAACTATCCGGGCCATACGTCACCTCGCCCGTAGCAAGATTCACCCGAACATTTTCCACGCCGTCCACTGTGGAAACCGCTTTGGAAACCGTAGCCGCACAATCCGGGCTTTGCATGCCCCGTACTCGCATTTTACTCATTGTCGCCTCCAATAAAAATCAAAATCATACCCGAAGAGTATACTATAACAAACGCCACGGCAAATGCGGCATGCGGTACGCCCCGCTGGCCCACCTGAAAAAATCCGGCAACGCAGTCTCCCGTACTTGCATGGTCAGCGCTTATGCCGTATCTTCACACCGCAAACGTTATCTGCCATGTGCTTATACTCCGGTCACCGCGCCCATCCCGGACCAAGCCCCGCGCACTACCACACTCTCTGGCACAGCATCGCTATGTCCGGGCGAAATACGGAAACCACATGCTTACACTGGATTTTACCACCAAAGGGTACATTATCATGCTCCTTATTTGGGGCATGGCTGGCGTCATGGGCGCCGCGCTTGCCCACAAAAAAAGCCGTAGCCCTTTTTTCTGGGGAACGCTGTGCCTTGTCGCCCCCATCGCACTATTCGCCATCGGCGGTATGCGTGCGCCCGGCGAACCAGTGCCCCGCATGTTCCGGCAAGACGCCGATGACACGGCCCCTGCATCTCCCGCGCAGGAAGACACGGCAAACGGCATAGACAAGGTGGCACGGAACTAAGCTCCGTTTGCCCCGATCAGACATATTTCCCGTTTCCGCACCTCCAACCTGCGGATACCTCATCTTTCCACGGCTTTGGAGCCACGTACCCGGAAGCGCTTCATGACGAACCGCATTTTTCATATTTTGACGTTTGGCTGCCAGATGAACGTTAATGATTCTGACTGGCTGCGCCGATCTCTGGCTGCACGGGGATTCACGGAATCCCAACGCCCGGAAGACGCCTCCGTCTTTATTCTCAACACATGCTCGGTGCGGGATAAACCCGAACAGAAAGTGTACAGTCTGCTAGGCCGCATCCAGTCCATGACAAAAGGCCGGGAAGACATTCTGGTAGCGGTGGGCGGTTGTGTGGCCCAGCAGGTTGGTCGTGGCTTTTTCAACCGCTTCCGGCAGGTCCGCCTCGTTTTCGGAACCGATGGTCTTGCCTCCACCCCGCAGGCGCTGGAGCGGCTGGTGGAAGAACCGCAACTACGCATGAGCCTGCTCGATTTCTCCGACGAATACCCGGAAAAATCTCCAGAATGGGAAAACGGCCCGGTTCCGGCGGCGGGTTATGTGAATATCATGCAGGGCTGCGACAACTTTTGCGCGTACTGTATTGTACCCTACACGCGCGGCAGGCAAAAATCGCGCTCTGTCGCGGCGGTTCTGGAAGAATGCCACACACTGGCGCAGCGCGGCACGCGCGACATCACCCTGCTGGGACAAAACGTCAACTCCTTCGGGCGCGACGCCCACGGGGACGGCACCTCATTCGCCGACCTGCTTCATCGCGTGGCGGACATTGAGGGCATAGCACGTCTGCGCTTTGTCACGTCGCATCCCAAAGACATTGCCGACGAGGTTATCTCCGCGTTCGGCACACGGCAAACCCTGTGCCCCCGGCTTCACCTGCCAGTCCAATCCGGCTCTGACCGGATACTTAAAGCCATGGGGCGCAAATATGATACCGCCCGGTACCGGGATATTGTGCACCGGCTCCGCGAAGCACGGCCCAACCTGCAACTGACCACGGATATTATTGTCGGTTTTCCCGGCGAGACTGAGGAAGATTTTCTCCAGACCCTCGCTCTGGCGCAAGAAACTGGCTTTGCCCAATCCTTTTCCTTCAATTATTCGGACCGCCCCGGAACCCGCGCGGAAATGCTGCCCGGCAAAGTGGCGAAAGAGGTCATGCAGGAGCGGTTGCAACGCTATCTGGACTGGCAGTCGGAAGCCACGGAGGAAGTTCTCCGGTCCATGGTAGGCACGCGCCTTGACGTACTTTTTGAAGGGGAAAGCAGGCGGCCCGCGAACGAACCGGAATCTTCCGCCGCGGATGCGCTCATTACATGGCAGGGACGCGACGTGTATGGTCAACTGGTGCATGTTCCCATGCCCTCCGGCACAGACCTGCACGGCAAAATCATGCCCGTGCGCATTACCAGCGCAAAAAAACACTCCCTTCTGGGAGAAGGAGACGGGACGCCATGGTAGTCATGCATGTGGCAGGCCTGACTCTTGACGAGCGGACCAAGGCACCCATCCTCATTCTGAAAAGCGAAACCGGGGAAACCATTCTGCCTATATGGATAGGTGCGACAGAAGCCATGGCCATCTCCGTAGCGCTCAACTCCGTATCTGTGCCGCGTCCGCTTACCCACGATTTGCTTCTCAACACGCTGAACGCAGCCGGTGGCTCACTCCTTTCTGTGGAAATAGTCACCCTGCGCGACGGCACCTACTACGCGGAACTTGATATTCAAGCGGGAAAATCCCGCCGCCGGGTGGACTGCCGCCCCTCAGACGCCGTGGCACTGGCCCTGCGGGCCGACAGCCCCATTCTGGTACACAATCAGGTACTGGAAGCCGCCCTGCGCGATCGCCTGCGGCCTTCGGAAGCCGGTCCCGCGCAACTGTCTGAACCAGCCGATGCCGCAGCCGAAATGCTGCGCCACACCCCTTCCTACGATTCCGCCATGGATGACGAAAGCTTGGCGGAACTCCTTAAATCGCTGGAGCCGGACACCAAAATAAAGATGTAACACGTCTTTACAATTCTTACGATATATCTCCCACACCTACAGACATCGTGGCTGCACGCTTGCATGCACGAGGCATGGTCGCCCCATGCGGCAATTCTTTCCGCAGGGGTAAATCTATCCTTTCAGGAGGTACGCCATGTCTCTTTACGGAGTGAGCAGTTCCTCTTCTTCCTCGGCAAGTGGCATTGCCCAGTTGCTTGCCCAAATGCGTGAGGCAAAACAGGGCGGCGAAGCGGAAGACTTTGCCTCCACCCTTATCGCCGACCACGACACGGACGGAGACGGACTGCTGAACAGTAGTGAAATTGGGCTGGATGAAGACATCTTTTCCGCCATTGATACCGATGGCGACGGTGCTCTTTCGGCGGAGGAAATCACCGCTGAAGAAGAACGCCGCAAAACACAAGGCGCGTTCAACGCCGCCATGGCGGGGTATTCCGTCAATTCGACAAGTGGCACCACGGCGGACAACCTTGCCGCCACCCTACTCTCCGCACTGGATACCGACACGGACGGTCTGCTCAGTTCCGAGGAAAGCGGCTTGGATGACGAATCCTTTTCCGCATTAGACTCGGACGGAGACGGAACTCTTTCCACCGAAGAACTGACCGCTGCGCTGGAAGACGTGGTCACCCAGATGCAAGACGCGGCTATGAACATGACCGCCTCGCAGACCACGGAAACTGAGGAATCCGCCACAAGCACGCAGGCCGCTGGCGGGTCCGGCGGTGCAGGAGGGTCTGACGATTCGGAAGAAGAGTACGATGCGCTTGACCTGAACGAAGACGGCGTGGTTTCCGCCGATGAACTCAGGCAGGCCATGCAGAGCGGGCTTTTGAGCGGGGACTTCATGTCCGCGTCTATGGAAGGCTCTTCCCGCATGCGCACTCTGGCTGCCAATGCCTATCAATCGCAAAGCATGGCGGGGATGTGGGATACCACAGCCATGGCCGGACAGACGGGCATCGAGCTGTAACCAAAACGAATGGGACACGCGCGATTCGCGGCCCCTCCAGCACACCTTGCTGGAGGGGCCGTTGCCGTTATACTACCGGCACGTTCTAAGCGTGTCTCGCGGTGTGAGGTTATGCTCCCCGCTACATTTACACAGTACCGGGTTCCTGCGTATACCAATAAAGTCCGCGTCCCATCACAACCTGTTGCCCCAGTGGCAGCCCGCGCCCCGGAGGGCCCATGATTGATCTGCACATTCACACCACCCTGAGTGATGGTGAACTCTCCCCCGCCACCGCCATGCGCTGGGCCAAAGCCGCCGGATACCGCGCCATCGCCTTTACCGACACATCTGACGCCGCTACCATGCCGCATATATTGGAGCGCTTGCGCCCCATGGTCCACTCTTACTCGCTGCACGCGGGCATTGAGCTTTTCGCCGGGATATTGCTAACGCACGTTCCCCCCGCCTTGCTCCCCTCTGCCATTGCCGAAGCGCGTGACCGGGGCGCGCAGATCGTGAGCGTGTACGGGCAAACTCTAACCGCCCCGGTGGAAGAAGGCTCCAATCTTGCGGCGATTGAAGGCGGAGCCGACATTCTTTGCCACCCCGGCCTTATTACGGAGCAGGAAGCCTCTCTGGCAGCCGAACGCGGTGTCCTGCTAGAAATCTCCACACAGGCGGGGCACGCCTTTGCCAATGGTCACGTGGCAACAGTGGCACGCAGAACCAACGCCCCGCTTGTGCTGGGCAGCGGCGCACGCGGTCCCGCCGAATTTCTTTCCCGCGATCTGCGCCGGGCCATGGCGCTGGGAGCGGGCATGACGCCGGAAGAATTTCGCGCGGCGGAAGAGAACGCCCGCGCCATGGTTTTCCGGTTGCTCCAGACTACCTGAGAGGCTATCGTGCGGCACGGGCATATGCCGTTCCGCATACTCCACTCCGTACATTTCATTGCGTGGCGGGCACAGTTTTCCGAACCGCGAGAAGCGCAGGAGCGCAGGGAACCGCCGCCCGCGGAACGTTTGACCCAATTCTGGAGGATTCCCGCATGCCCCGTTTGGTACGCCGCCCCCTCGCCCGCACCTTCCTTCGCGCTGTAGCCCCCCTCGCCATTTCTGTGGCGGTATCCATAACGCAGCTTCCCGCTCCCGCGTGGGGCAACCCCTCGCTTTCCCAGAATGAAAAAGCCGTGGTGACCTTCTTTGACACCATTCGGCACAGCCCGCCGATGCTCAGAGCTTTTCTGGGACGCATGCCCAAGGGGGCGGACTTGAATATCCACCTCACCGGTGCCACATATGCAGAAGATTATCTGCGCTGGGCTGCGGAAGAGGGCCTGTGTGTGGACAATAACACCGCCGCGATTCTTGCCCCCGCGGGCCAACGGTGCCCCACAGGCTCTGTATCCGCCGTGGTGGTAGCCGACAATGCCACCGCCTACCAGTCTGCCGTTGCCAGCCTGTCCTTGCCGGAAGTATATGCCTCACCAGCACAGCGCCAGCACTCCGCGCTCGCCATAGACAAGGCGGTTTCCGCCATCAGCCTGCGGCATCAGCCAGCCATGCTTGCCACCCTCATGCAGCGTGCCGCCTCGCAAGGGATAGTGTATCTGGAAGTGATGGTGCCTCTCTATCCCGCGTCCCTGCCGGAAACCGTGCGCCGTGTGGGCTGGAATGACGATCCCGCCGCAACGCTGCATGCGCTGCGAGAGGCCGGCCTGTTCTCCGAAGTGGACAAGTTCGCCTCCCGTGCCGAAGAATGGATACGCGAAGCCCGCCAGATGTCCGGCTCCCCCGTGGATATCCGGCTCATCATACCCGTCACGCGCAATGCCCCACCGGAAAATGTGCTTGCGCAACTGGCCTTCAGCGCGGAAGTAACACGCCGATCTCCCCATGTCGTGGGCATGGCGCTCACCGGACCGGAAACAGCCCCCCTCTCTCTGCGAGACTACAACCTGCACATGCGTCTGCTCTCGGCATTACTCTCTCTTCCTGAATACGCGGATATTCCTGTCGCCCTCCATGCCGGAGAACGGACGATCGGACAGGTTGTTCCACAAGAGTTACGCTTTCCCATACGCCGGGCGGTGGACACCGGGCACACCCGGCGCGTTGGTCACGGCACGTCTATCAGCTACGAAGACAATCCGTTTACCCTTCTGCATACCATGCGGGAAAAACGCATCGCGGTGGAAATATACCTGACTAGCGACGCACAGATGCTTCAGGTGGACGGCTCTGAGCATCCCTTTGCCGTTTATCGCCGCTATGGTGTCCCGGTGGTGATATCCACAGGCGCTGAGGGAATACTTCGCACAGACCTGACAAATGAATATCTCCGCGCGGCGCGGGATTATCAGCTAGGCTACGCCGACCTGAAAGCCCTGTCCCGGAACAGCCTTGAATATAGCTTTCTGCCCGGCGAAAGCCTGTGGGCCGATTCCGCCACGTTTCTGCTTGGCGAAGCCTGCAAGGACTCGCCCGTGAACCATGAAACCGCTTCCTGCGCCAGACTCCTGCGGGAAAGCGAAAAAGCGGCCCTGCAATGGCAACTGGAAAAAGCCTTCACAGACTTTGAACGCGACATGGCCCGCACAGCCCCAAGCAGCTCCGAACGTCCCTAGCCCGCACAGCCCCCAAAATGACTCGCGGGAGCAGACCTGCCTGTCTCCCCATCGTGTGGGCGGGTGCGGCCTGTAAGAAAAATCATGCCGGGGACTAAAGTTTACCGTACCGTAGCCGATATCTCTGTATATGCGGCACACTGTCGCATGTCATGCATGAGATGAGGGGACGCGGCATGCTCAATTACTATCGGTATAAAGAAGTTTACGAACTGTTTCTCAAAGGGAAAACAGAAGAAGCGCGGCACCTACTCATGGATTTGCAATCACGCTACGTCGAGGTGTGCGACGAAAACAGCGTTCTTAAATCGCAAGTTCAGGAGTTTGAAGACATTTTCTATCTTTCAAAAAATCTTGTCTTTGACGGAAGCTATTACTGGCTCATTACGGGCAGTATAAAACAAGGTCCGTTCTGCTCAAACTGCTACAACAAAAGCGGTGTACTCATGCGGCTGCATGAAAATGGGGAACAACGCAAATGCTACCACTGCGGAGCCGTGTACGAACGCGACGCTATGGCACCAGTTGCACAGGGAGAAGAGAAAAACGCAGGACCACACCGTTTGGCAAAAGTCATTCATCTCTACAAATAACACCACCGGGTTGCGCCAGTCCCGGAATACCGCACTGGAGTAAACCGTGTTGCTGCAACGCATGTATATTGCCACAGGACTATTGTCGGTCTGCGCGCTCTGCTTTCTGGCTATCATCACCTTATAATATGCCCTTCACCAAGCCGCCCGGTACCCGCCGGGCGGTTTTTGTAATCCGTGCCATGGTGGCATCCTCCTCATTATATTGCCAACTCTCCGCTAAAGAAAACAGGCAGAGCGCCGATAACAAAAACAGGCGCACATCGCAGCGGGAGCGCATACAGCTCTCTCCGCCCAAGGTGGGCGATTCTGATTTTTCCGCGACTAATCCATGAGGACATCCATATGCACGACCGCCACCTCACACCGTTCACCTCCGCCCTGATTCTGGCGGATTCCGAGGGTGTCGCCACCATAGACCGCAGCGCGTTGCGCGGGCGGGGCGTCCGGCATATCCGGTTCCTCTCCTCAGGAAAAACCGCAGCCCGGTTGCTCGCCGATCAGGCAATGTCCACAGAGGGCACCCCCAAAAAAAGCGCCCTTCCCGCCATCGATCTTGTCATATGCAACGCCACGCTGGACGACATGGACGGTGCGGGTTTCCTGCGCCTGATCCGCAGCCATCCGGCATTGGCGGCCCTTCCCGTGATCCTCGTTTCTCCGCAAGCCACACGGCAAACCGTGCTGGATGCTATCGGCATGGGGTGTTCCGGGTTTCTGATACGCCCATATACAACCGCCTCGTTTGAAGACCAGCTCGCGCTCGCGTCCGCCGCGCTACCCGCTCATGACATGCGCGTTTTGATGAGCCGGGCAAGGGGAGAACTGGATACGCAGGCATTTGAAGCGGCTCTGGCTCCTCTCACCATCATAGCGGACTCGGCGCTTCCCAAAGCGGAGGCGCTCTACAATGAAGGCATGACCCACCTGACAAACAGGAACTGGGACGGCGCGATTCGGGCATTCAACCGCGCGGTGCGGCTGAATGTGTTATATGCGGAAGCGTATAGCGGACTCTCCCGTGCGTGGCGCGGCAAAGGCGATTTCCGTCAGGCACAACGCTATTTGCGGCTAGCGGGCGAGGCATATGCCCGGCTAAAAGAGTTTGCCAAGGCACGCGAGGTGTTCGCTCTGCTGCTGCGCGAACGACCGGAGACTCCCAATGTTCTGTTGGGCACCGCCGAAACGTTGCTGCGACAGGGCAAATATGACGATGCGGCGCGTGCGTATGTGGAAGGCCATCGCCTTACGCCACAGGAAAATCTGACCATGCGCGTAGCCCGCGCCTGTCATCTCACCGACAAGCCGGAACACGCCGCCCGCGCTCTTTGCCGGGCCATGCAAGAACAAGGGGCGACCAGAACCGCAAGGCAGGTATACCAACGCATTGTTGCCCTGCCCGCTCGTTCTTCCGCCTCCTCCACTTCGCGGAATATATTTTCCGACCGATTTCCCCGTCTGCGGGAGCTGGTTTCTGTGGTGGCGTATACTGCCCGACTTTATAAGGAAGCCGGGCAGGTCTAGCCCCCAACGATTTATGGGGGAGGGGAGAACTCCCCCTAGCGCCAGTGCTTTTCCCGGATGGTCAGGACGGTCAAATCATCCAACACCGGAAAGCGCGTAGCCCCGGCTTCGGGCGGGACCGTGATCCTGCTTGCCGGGGCTAATCAAAAGACAGAATATGCCGGTTATGCGAGGCAGCGGCAACGCTCTTTGCCCGCGCAGGCTGCCATGTCTATACGCATTGTCAGCCTGAATGCCGGAGTTATCGCGTTCCAACGCCTAACGCCAGCGCACGCTCCTCACTTCTGCGAAGCTAATTCCCGTAAATACCGGAATAATGCCCGATAGGACCGGGGCGGTTTTCCTGCATCCCGCTCACGACGCGCATTACGCGCGAGTTGCCGCACATGCTGCACCTCCGCGTGAGGAAATTCGAGCAGCAGCGCTTCCAGCGCCCCTTCCCGCTCCTCAATCAGCGTATCCCGCAGTGCTTCTAGCCGGTGTTGCCCTTCCGTGACAGCCGCATGGCCGGAGCGATGCTCCTCCAGACGCAGTTGCATAGCCACCACGTCCACATCGCGCAACAGTCTGCCAATAAACTGCATTTGTCTGCGCCGGGCCTCGTGCTGGGTGGCTTTATGGTATTCTGCAAATGCGGTCAGAACGGCTTCGGACAACCCTATGCCACGCAAAGTGGCAAGGGGCAGACGCGCCAGTTCTTCTCCCATTTTCTGCCGGGCCGTACTGCGCCGCTTTTTTTCCGAGCGGCTAATCTCTTCCCGTTCGCCATCATCGGGCGAATCGTTATTTTCGTCATATGCCTGATCTGTCATGCATCCTCCACACTCCGCATGTACGCTACCGGTCCCCTCTTCGTCCAGTGTGGAGCGCTACCCTGCTACAAAATCGTAACCTAGCAAAGAGATTGACACTCATACCGGACCGCCATACATTGATCATCATTATGTGATAGCAAATATGTACAATTTGTATATGAAACCACACCCGCCACACACTCGCCCTGCGCTCCGCCCGCGCCTTCCCGTTCACCACGGAGCGCGTGTCTTCGGACTATGGGTAGTGCTGTGCGGATGCCTCTGCCTTTCCGCTGTGCCCGCCGCCGCCAATCCCCGACAGGTTATTCTACAACTGAACTGGTACCACCAGTTTGAATTTGCAGGCTATTACACCGCTATTGAACAGGGGTTTTATGCGGAGGCGGGGCTGGACGTAAAAATTCATGAAGGCGGCCCCGGAATCACCCCACTGACAGAACTGCTGAAAGGGAACGCCGACTTCTGCGTAGGCGGCTCGGAAATGCTGCTCGCCCACCTGCGGGGACAACCGGTCATCGCGCTTGCCGCCATATTTCAGCACTCCGCCGCCGCGCTGCTCATGCGGGCCGACTCCGGCATTTATACCCCGCAAGATCTGGCTGGTCGCATAGTGGAAATGGGCAGTCTGGAAAATGACGCGGAAATTTACGCATTGCTGATGGGAGAGCGCATTTCACCCGACAAGATTATCCGTGTCCCCTCCTCATTTTCCACACGGGGACTTATTGAACGTCAGGTGGACGCCACTTCCAGTTTTCTTTCCAATCAGCCGTTCCGCTTAAAAGAACAAGCCATTCCCTACCGGCTTATCCGCCCCATGTGGTATGGAGTAGATTTTTATGGCGATTCGTTATTTACCACCCGCGCAATGGGGGAACAGCACCCGGATGTGGTACGCGCTTTTGTGCGCGCGTCCCTAAAGGGCTGGACTTACGCACTCGCCCACCCGGATCAGACCATACGCGTGATTCTGGATAACTATCCCGCCCCAAACGCGCCCCGGTCACAGGAACATTTGTGGTTCGAGTATCAAGAAACTAAAAAGCTTATCATGCCGTCGGTTATTGAAATAGGCCATATAAACCCCGGCAGATTGCGCTACATGGCTGATACCTTCGTGCAATTGCGGCTTTCCCAACCCGGATATTCGCTGGACGGCTTCCTCTTTCCCTTGGAATCCGGCCTGCGCAAGGATTCATGGCAGGTGCGTCTCTCGTTTCTGGGCGTGCTGCTGCTGGCATTTCTTGCGGGAGCTTTCGCCTATGCGCTCCTTCGTCTGCGTAAACAAAAAGCCGCTCTATCCCTCTCCCACGAAGAGGCCGCCGCCTTGCGGGCCAGAACAGGACGCATACTGGAGCAGGCCAACGCTGGCTATTGGGAATGGAATATGAGCAACGACACCGTACAGTTTGATTCGCGTGCCGCCGGATTGCTGGACATTCCCGGTCCTGTAACCGAAACCACGCGGACCATGCTGCCCACGGAAATTGAGGTATCCGACAACAAAGCGTTGCAGGGTCTTCACGAGGCAGTGCATACTGCGCTGAATCAGCAAAATGTCCGCATACGGCAAGAGCTTCCGCCCACTGCGGGCGGCAAGTGGCTTCTCTGCGTCGCGGAACTGCGCCGACTAGTTCGCGATAACACAATTTTGGTTTCCGGGATCCTGCTGGATATCACAGCGTACCGCCCGCAAGGGGGAACACGCCCCGCACCCGCCGCAGCGGAAGGCCCCCCATCCCGAAGCCAGTTCTTTCAAAAAGCCGAAGAATTTCTCCCCCAGATGGAACAGGGCACGTCTCCGCTCTCCATAGCATTGCTGCGCATTGATCAATTCCGCACGGTGCGGGATTCACGGGGACACACCGCCGCGAATAACATGATGCGTGATGTCGCCATGTTACTGGAGTCCATGCGCAGACCGCAGGATATTCTCACCCGCTTCGGCGAAGATGAATTTGCCATTCTTCTCCCGGACGCGCCCATAGAGATGGCCCGGCTAATGCTGGAAAACGTGCGCGATCATCTGCAGAACGATCCCATCTCTGTGGCGGGAACCGCGTTGCCACTCAGTTTTTCTGCCGGAGTGGCTGACTCTTCAGAGTTAAACAGCCACTATCGGCATCCCAGAGCACTTATCGCCATAGCGGACAAGCGCCTGCATGCGGCCCGTCATTCCGGTAAACAAAACGTTATCTACGACTCCACCTACGATTGACGCACGCGCCCCTACCCGGTAGTAGACTAAGACTTCACCTACACGCAGGACTACCATGCCGGATTCCGTTTTTCGCCCTTTTCTGCGCTACCTCCGGGTAGCCCCGTTCCCGCACATGACCACGGTGAGCATGGCTGCGCTCTCACTTCTTTTCAGTGCGGAGGCAGAGCTTGCCGCCCAGTCTGGAAAACACGTGATAAGCTGGGTAAGCGGGGTTATTTCCGGTCTGTTCGCATGGGGAATAGTGTTGTGTCAGGCCGACGCCCTCTCCCGTTTCCGCGAATTCAAACGAGTACGGGCAACCCTTGCCCGATATGGGTTTCGGCCCCGCATTCTGCGCCCGGTTTCTTCCTCCCGCTGCCAGCGTGACGCCGCCTTGCTGGCTGCGGAAGAAGCTGGCTTTCGCGCACAAGCCCGCCGCTATTTTGCGGGCAGGGGGTATCGCTGGTACCACATCATTCCCGACAGTATTGCCGCCAATCCGCTATCTTTCTTCCATCCCACCTTTCTGCGCAGCACATTCCTTCCCCGCCGGTCGGGCGATTATTCTCCGGCACGCACCGCGTTGCACTCCCCCCGGTGACATTCCGAAAGGAGTGCTTACCGTTATATCGGAACACCGAGTGATCTTTCCATTCTTCCCTTACGGAGCAAACGACAATGCGCTACGTTATCCACCCCATTGTTATGGGGACAAAAGTTTTTGACAAAGGCATGATGACCTACCAGCACGACTACGGGAAACCTTTTACCATTCCCATTTATAGCTGGTATATTGAAGGCGGCGATACGAAAATTCTTGTCGATACCGGAGAAATGCAGCCCATCCGGTCCGCTGACCGCGAAAAAGCCATCGGCGGCCCTATTTATACATTTGAAGAAGGGCTTGCCAAATACGGCCTTACCCCTGCGGATATCAACGTTATCATCCACACGCACCTGCATAATGACCACTGCGAAAACGATTACAAGTGTGAAAATGCGGAAATATACGTGCATGAAAAAGAGCTGGAACACATCCACAATCCGCACCCGCTGGACTTCCGCTATCTGGAAGACTACATTGAGGATGTGGAAGAAAATGGTCAGTTGCGCGTTATCACTGAAGAAGAGAAGGAAATACTGCCGGGTATCCGGGTTCTCCACACCCCCGCGCACACTGAGGGCGGCCTCACCGTATTCGTAGACACGGCACAAGGCACTGTGGCCCTGACAGGATTTTGTGTTATTGAAGAAAACTTGAACCCTCCGGCGGAAATCCGGGCACAGGAAATGGAAGTTATTCCCCCCGGAACCTGTATCAACCCCGCGCAGGCCTATGACATTATGTTGCGGGTCAAATCCCTCGCAGACATTGTTGTTCCCCTGCACGAACCACACTACGCCAGTGTGGAAAGCATCGGTTGACCAAAAGGACGCAACACGTATGGACAACACCATTCTCAATGTCACGTTTGAAGGCGGTATGACCGTGACTGCCGCCATTCGCCAGTTTGCCATTGCCACGGACCAGTCCGCGCAGCACGGCGGTGCGGATTCCGCCCCCACTCCGTTTGAACTGCTCTTTGCCTCTCTGGCAACCTGTGCCGGTGTATTCGCCAAGCGGTTTTGCGACAAGAAAGGCATAGCCACCGAAGGCGTGCACTTGCGCGTGGAGTGTGAGCCGGACCCGGACCCTAAAAAATATCGCATGCAACGCGTGCATACGGTTGTTGTGGTGCCGGAGAGCTTTCCCAAAGAATATGAAACCGCACTTATTCGCACAGTGGAAGGGTGCCCGGTAAAAAAACAAATACTGGAACCACCCCAGTTTTCCACCAGTGTGGAACGGGCCTGACTGGACGGAAAGCAGCGGTGTTTTCCCCGCTTCCTGCGGGCATGCTCCCCGGAGCATTCAGGCAGATGTAACGCCCCCATAAACTCCGGCATGCCGAAATGTGCTGCTTTGCCAAAACAGCAAACATCCAATCCCACCGGCCGGGAATATTCCCGGCCGGTGTTCTTTCTCCCGCCCCGTCTTTCCCTTCCGCTTTGTCGTTCACAGCCACGGGGAACTATGCCATACTTATCCGTATAGTCTGCCCCAAACAGTAACTCCATACCGGAGGGTACATGCGCTCTTCCACTCACCTCTCTCTCCACGTAACGCCCACCCCCGAAGCATTGGCACAGGTTACAGCCCAATTGCTGGTGGACCAGTGCACGCAATCCATTGCGGAACGAGGACATTTCACTCTGGCACTTTCCGGCGGCTCCACGCCGCGTGCCCTCTTTCACCTCTTGGCCTCGGAACCTTACCGAAGCACAATTCCATGGGAAAAAGTGGAATTTTATTGGGTGGATGAACGGTGTGTGGACCCGGATTCACCCGAAAGCAACTACCGAGTAGCCAGAGATGAGTTGCTGCACATGGTGTCCGCCACCAAATTTTACCGCATAAAGGGAGAGCTGGACCCCGCAGAGGCGGCTCAGGCCTATGACCACCTGCTGCGCCAGCACTTTGAACTAGGCTCCGGCGAACTGCCCCGCTTTGACTGCGCCCTGCTTGGCATGGGAGAGGACGGACACATTGCCTCGCTCTTTCCCGGAGAGGACGGCCTTGACATCACAGACAGGCTTGTCATCGACCAACGGGTACGCGCCCTGAAAAGTGACCGGATTTCCCTGACCCTTCCCGTGCTGAACAACGCCCGCTGCTGCCTTTTTATGGTACAGGGCGCGCGCAAACACGCAGCCCTGTCAAAAGCCTTGGACCTCTTGGCTACTCCCGAACTTCCCGCGCAACGAATACGCCCCACCAACGGCGCCTTGATATGGGTCATTGACGACGCGGCCCGCACCGGAAAAGAGAAGTAGCAGGCAATAGCAGCGCCCAGCCACGAGTTCGTACCGCTCACAGCATCCCGCGAGGCGGTTGACCGGTAAGTCCATTCAGCCTACACCATCGCATCATGCCAAAAACGCTCATCATTGCGGAAAAACCATCCGTTGCGCGAGAAATCGCACCTCTTGTTCAAGCCACTTCCCGCCGTGAGGGATATCTGGAAGGACCGGACCATCTCGTCAGTTGGGCGGTAGGGCACCTCGTGGGCATAGCGGAGCCGGAAGAACAGCACGAGGCGTGGCGCGGCAAATGGTCGCTGGAGCAGCTTCCCATCATTCCCCCCAAATTCAAGCTGGCAATCCTGAACGAAGGGCGCAGGCAATTCGCGGTGCTGCAACGCTTGCTCACGCTTTCCGAAGTTGGAGACGTGGTAAACGCCACAGACGCCGGGCGCGAAGGCGAACTGATTTTCCGGCGTATTTATCTCATGGCGGGGTGTGACAAACCTGTCCGCCGGTTCTGGGCCAGCGACATGACGGAACAGGGGCTGCGCAAAAGCCTTGCCAAACTGCTCCCCGATTCGGTCAAACGTAATCTGGGGCTGGCCTCCTTTGCCCGTGCCGAAGCAGATTGGCTTATCGGCATGAATTTTTCCCGCCTGTTCACCCTCAAGGCCAATACGCTTGTTTCCGTGGGCAGAGTGCAGACGCCTGTTCTTAAACTCCTGGCAGACAGGCGTAGGGATGTGGAGCACTTCGTTCCGCAAGACTACTGGACCGTGGACGCTGTTTTCGGACGCGACGCCGTGACGTTTCCCGCCACATGGCACCAGCCGCCGGACTTCAAAGAATCCCGCATAGACCGCGAAAAGGACGCACAGGCGGTAGTAGACGCCTGCGCCGGACAGGAAGGCGTGGTAGAATCCGCCACAAGCCGCCGGGGAAGCACAAAGCCCCCCCTCCCCTTTGATCTGACCACACTGCAACGTGAAGCGAACACCCGGTTTGGCTATTCCGCCAAAGACACGCTGGCGCTTGCCCAAGCGCTGTACGAGCAAAAAAAGCTCCTCACCTACCCAAGAACAGATTCACGGCACCTAACCAGCGAATTATACACGGAAATCCTTACACACTTTAGGGCCATCTACCACCTGTACCCGGACGACACCATGCCCGCGGTGGAACGCATCCAGACAGATCAATCCGGCGAAAAAAAAGGGAAAGGCAAACAATTTCCCTGTATTAACGATGCCAAAGTCACAGACCACCACGCCATTATTCCCACCGCCGTCAGACCGGATATGTCCCGCCTTTCCGCTGAAGAGGCCAATATTTACGATATGGTGTGCCGCCGGTTCATTGCCGCCTTCAGTGCGGACGCCCTGTTCTCCGCCTCCAATGTGCAGATACGCGTAGACGCGCACATTTTTCTCGCCAAAGGGAAGGTATTTAAAGAAATTGGCTGGTTGGCTGTGGAGCCGTGGCGCGCCGCGCAAGACACCCCCCTTCCGCCTTTGCGCAAGGGCAGCCGGGTTTCCACAGAGGAAATGCGCTCCGTGCGGCGGCAAACCAAATCCCCCGCCCATTACACCGACGCATCCCTGCTGGCAGCCATGGAAACCGCCGGAAAATTTGTGGAAGATGAAGAACTGCGCAATGCCATGAAAGAACGTGGGCTGGGCACTCCTGCCACAAGAGCGCAAGTTATTGAAACACTTATCTCCAGAAGCTATGTGCAGAAAGACGGCAAAAAGCTTATCTGTACAGACACTGGCATGGAAGTGGCGGAACTGGTTTCCACCTTGCTACCAGACGTTGCCTCTCCCGAACTGACAGGACAATGGGAAAAACAGCTAAAAGATATTGAATCTGGAACGCACACCTACCCGGATTTCATGCGCGACATCCGCTCTATGGTCAGCCGGGGAATAGGCCAACTGAAACGAAAAGGTGTCACGGGGCTGCTGGTGGCTGCAAAGGCCCGTAGCCGCCCCCGCCGTGAACCAGACGGAAAATGCCCGTTGTGCGGCGGGGATGTGGTGGAGCGGGAAAAGGGATATGGCTGCGCCCGTTGGAAACGCGAAGATGGCGGTTGCCTTTTCACCATATGGAAAACCATGTATGGGAGAGACGTCTCTGAAGAAACGGTACGGGAACTTCTCGCCACCGGACAAACCGCCAAGCCGCTGGATTTTGTCTCCCGCGCGGGGAAGCCGTATTCCGCATTTCTAATACTGGAGGACGGGCAGGTGCAACTCCGGTTCGCGCAAAACACGGCAGAGCACACCCCCCGCCTTGCCCGGCCTGACGCCGCCGCAACGCACGAGCCACCCACCAGCTACCTTGCGGAGACGCCAGATGAAAACTCCGCACTCCGGGTCCACTCTGGGGAACTTTCACCCGGTGCGGACACGGAAATCGCATAAAAATATTTTTTTCACTTTACAATTGGTGCGGCTATGTATAAATAGGAATTGTTCCTGATAAGAAAGTTCCCATACACGCTATGGATAATATCCCTTTTCACCTCAAAAAAACAAAAGGAGAACAATCCCATGAGTAAGACTCTCGACAACCTGATGGAAGCATTCGCCGGAGAATCTCAGGCCAACCGCAAGTATCTTGCCTATGCCAAGCAGGCGGAAAAAGAAGGCCATCATCAGGTTGCCAAGCTGTTCCGCGCCGCTGCCGATGCTGAAACCATCCACGCTCACGGTCATCTGCGCAACGCCGGTAAGATTCAGGATACCGTCTCCAACCTGAAGGACGCCATTGCCGGGGAAACTCACGAATTCAAGAGCATGTACCCCAAAATGATCGAAGAGGCTGAAGCTGAAGGCAACAAAGTAGCCGCCCGCTACTTCTCCTTCGCTAATAAGGCCGAAGAAGTGCATGCCGGACTGTATCAGAAGATGCTGGACGCTATCGACAACCCCAAAGACGTCGATTACTATAACTGTTCTGTGTGCGGATACACTCATGAAGGTCACTTCGATGGTGATAAGTGCCCCGTTTGCGGAGCAGCAGCCAAGGCCTTCTACAAAGTAGACTAGCCTCTCATCTTCCCAACAACAGTGTTTATAAAATGGGTCGGACGAACATCCGGCCCATTTTTATTTCTAATGAGGTTGCGCTCTATTCATTGAAACAGTATTTCTGGTTTCATGCAGATTCATTTTGCGAGTCCTAACGACCTCCTCGTTGAATTTTTACGTACCGGCCTAGCGGAAACGGGAAAGACATTTTCCTTGCTCCGCAACCCGGACGATATTACGCGCCTTCCCGCTCCCCACACGGAACAAATCGCGCCCGCGCCCCCTGCCCCTCAGGCGGACAGCCCCTTTACCCCCACAGCGGAATGTTTTTTTTCTCCCGTCAGCTGTGTCGTGGTGGATACGGAAGGCCCGCTCGCGCAGGAAATGCTCCACACGGCTTCAGCCTGCGGGTACCCTCTGGCTGCACTGGTAAAGACCAAACATCATATGCCGGGCGCTCTGGCATTGCCCCCGGAAACGATACGTATCCGCAAACCTTTTTGCCTCGCCGCCATTGAACAGGCGGCGGTGCTGGCTTCTCGCGTCCGGCGTAATCTGCCGCCTGAGGAATTGCATGTGGGCGATATGCTCCTTATCCCTTCCTCTGGTGCCACCTTCCGCGCGGGAATCGCCATTCCCCTTCATCCACGGGAAGCGCTGCTGCTGGAGATGTTTATGCGCTCTCCCGGCGAAATTATTGCCCGCGAGCACATTCTGCGCATGCTTTTCGACTATACAGCACGCCCCCGGCCCAATTTGGTGGATGTGTTGGCATGCCGCCTGCGCTCCCGGTTGCATGTCCGGGGCACCACACCGGCTTTGCGCACCATTCGTGGCAAGGGGTATGTGCTTATCCCGTAAGTCCGGTTCATCCGGCTGGCCCGACTGACCGAATTTTCCCGGCCGACCCGGCTAGCTGGGCTAACTGGGCTGGCCCGACGGACGGGACGGACGGGACTGGTCCAAGTCCGCCCGGTCGGTCTGGTCTGCTTGCCTTTCCTTTCAAAATACCGCACGGTGCGTGCACCCGCGCGTACTGTGGCTGCATACGCCACCCCGCCTCTGTTTGCGTGGGCAACGAACGCAAGAGGATTCCATGCGCTATCAGAACACGCAGCAGCTCCTGACCGATCTAGAAAAAAACGGGCAGCTCATCCGCCTTACCCACGAGGTGGACCCATACCTTGAAGTAGCGGAAATTCAGCGCCGCGCCTACCGTGCCGGTGCTCCCGCCATAGTATTCGAGCGGGTCAAAGGCACTCCCTTTCCCATGGTCTGCAACATCTTCGGTACGCTGGAACGCACCCGCTGGATATTCCGCGACACCTTGCGCGCGCTGGAAGGACTTTTCCGGCTAAAAATCAACCCGTTCGACGGATTCCGCCATCCGCTGCGATATACTGGTGTGCCCCGCGCCCTCTACGCCACCATGCCCAAAACCGTGCGCACAGGACCGATACTGGAACACACCACCACGGTTTCGCAACTGCCGCAGCTCTATTCATGGCCCATGGACGGCGGCGGCTATGTCACTCTACCGCAGGTATACACCGAAAGCCCGGATGCGCCGGGTTACCTGCACTCCAACATGGGCATGTACCGGGTGCAGCTCACCGGTCCCAAGTATGTCCGCGACCGAGAAGTGGGCCTGCATTACCAAATCCACCGGGGCATCGGCTACCACCACGCGCAAGCCCTGCGCCGGAACGAACCGCTCAAGGTGAACGTCTTCGTGGGGGGGCCGCCCGCCATGACCCTTGCCGCCATCATGCCCCTGCCCGAAGGCATAGCGGAAATTCTTTTTGGTGGCGCGTTAGCCGGATTCCGCATTCCCATGATTGCCCGTCCCAACCAACTGCCCCTTCTCGCGGAAGCCGATTTCTGCATTTGCGGCTCAGTACACCCCGGCGAAGAAAAGCCCGAAGGCCCCTTTGGCGATCATTTGGGCTACTACAGCCTCGCCCACGACTTCCCGCTTATGCGCGTGGAAGCGGTATACCACAGGACCGGCGCGGTCTGGCCTTTCACCACGGTGGGCCGTCCCCCGCAGGAAGACACTGTGTTCGGCACGTTTATCCATGAACTCACGGCGGATCTTGTCCCTTCCGTTTTCAACGGGGTCCATGAAGTGCACGCCGTGGATCAGGCGGGAGTTCACCCCCTGTTGCTGGCTATAGGTAGCGAACGCTATGTGCCTTATGCGCGGGAACGCCAGCCGCAGGAATTGATCACCTGCGGGCTTTCCCTGTTGGGAACCACGCAGACCTCACTCTCCAAATATCTCATGATTGCCGCCCGCGAAGACGCGCCTGCGCTGTCCACCCATCACTTTCCAGATTTTTTCCGCCACATGCTGGAGCGCACAGACTTCACGCGCGACCTACACTTTGTCACCCGCACCACCATTGACACGCTGGACTACACGGGCATCAGCCTCAACCAAGGCTCCAAGCTCATCTGGGCCGCCTGTGGCCCTCAGAAACGCACACTAGCCACGCAGTTGCCCAGCGGCCTTTCTTTGCCACCGGAATTTGGCGATATCCGTCTCTTCATGCCCGGTGTGCTGGTGCTGCGCGGTCCGGCCCACAAAGCGGGCCGGGACGAGCACGACCCCGCCATGCAACAGCTTGCCGCGTATCTTGCCGCGCACATAGACACTGCAAACACACAGCGTGGCACCTTCCCGCTTATCGTCGTGGCAGATGATGCTGACTTCTGCGCCAGAAACTGGGATAATTTCCTATGGGTTACCTTCACCCGCTCCGACCCTGCCACAGACCTGTACGGAGCTAATGAGTTCACCCACTGCAAGCACTGGGGCTGCCGTGGTCCGCTTGTTGTGGATGCGCGTCTCAAGTCGTTCCATGCCCCCGCACTGGAGGAAGACCCCGCAGTTAGCCGCCGAGTGGACGAATTAGCGGCTCCGGGCGGCCCTTTACACGGCATTTTGTAGACACGCCTATCTAACGGAACCAAAAATAATGGTATTTTTGGCTATTAGCTCTAGATAGTTTCTTGAGTATTTGCTGGTTTGGAGGTATCCTTGAAAGGAAATGCCATGATCGCCGATGGATCATGAAGGAAAATTTCCCTGCAATTTCCTGCTCAAACGCGTGGGGGACCATAATGCCGCAAGTTGCCGCACGGATCACGAACGATCAGGAAAAATGGCTCAAGGACTATTTCCGCACCAAAAGCGCCGGAGCAGAGTTCATTCTGCCGTGGGCCGTGGATACCTTTTTCCGCGCGATCATGCAGATCAAGAGTCAGTTTTCCGCACCGGAACTGAAAACCATTGTTGAAGCGCATAAGGACATGAAGTTACTGCCGGAAAACACCCGGCTGGACTACTTGCTCTTGCGCACACGCGACGCGTGCGACGTGACCAACCTGCACGTGCGCCATGGCGCGAGCAAAACAAGTTTGGAAGCGAAGCTCAAACGTCTGGACGATACCCAAGCCACGGCCCTGATGGTCTGGGCAGCCGCATTTTGGGTAAGCAAAAATTGCTCGGCAGAAAGTTTGGACGAATATATCAAGCAATATTAGGTTCGTCGCACACCTTCTTCCCGTCTCCCCTTTGTGTCTGCAGAATACTCCTGCGGCCTTAGCACAGTAAGTTCTTTCCCGCCGTCCATTGGCGCAATGGTATGCGCCCCCCACATCTGACGCAAAACCCCGCGCGTTCACAGCCTTTGCGGGAAAAACCGCTTCGTATCCCACCATGCGCAGAAGAACCTGCTCTGGCGGATAACATTCTTCCTTTCTTACAAAAAAAGGCCCCATGACTGGGGCCGGAATCATCCTATCGTGAAGCATTTCTCTCTAGGGTGTGAAAAAACGCAGCCGCAGCGCGTTGGAGACGACAGACACAGAGCTTAGGGCCATGGCGCCCCCCGCGATC
This sequence comes from Pseudomonadota bacterium, assembly GCA_023460395.1. Taxonomy (GTDB): domain Bacteria; phylum Desulfobacterota; class Desulfovibrionia; order Desulfovibrionales; family Desulfovibrionaceae; genus Halodesulfovibrio. Next base: position 49,393 of record JAEWQB010000001.1, read on the forward strand.
ATGGGAGACAGCGTAGGACCGTCAAACAAGGCATATAACAGCCCCATGGCTACCGGAATGCCCAGTACGTTGTACCCAAAAGCCCAAAATAAATTCTGCCGAATGTTCGCCACCGTGGCCCTGCTCAGAGCCAGTGCCGTAAGCACGCCGTCCAGCGCTCCCTTCATCAGAACAATGTCTCCGGCCTCCACGGCAACGTCAATGCCCGTACCCATGGCAATGCCCACGTCCGCGCGGGCCAATGCGGGAGCATCATTAATGCCGTCCCCCACCATACCCACCACGGCCCCTTCCTGCTGTAGCGAGGCCACAGTGGCGGCTTTTTGATCGGGAAGTACGCCAGCAATGACGTTGCTGATACCCGCTTCAGCCGCTACCGCCTTGGCAGTGCGCTCATTATCGCCGGTCAGCATCACCACGGAAACCCCCATGGCCTCCAGTTTGCGCACCACAGCGGGAGCCTCTTCCTTCAGCTTATCCGCTACAGAAAGCACTGCCACGGGCACATCGTCCACCGCCATGAGCAACGGAGTGCGCCCCAATTCGGCCTGCGCATCCATTTTCTCGCGGATAACCGGAACAAGTCTGTCGTTCGTAATGAACCCCGCATTGCCAATGCGAACCATGCGTTCGTCTACCTTACCCTGAACTCCCTTGCCCGCCACCGCCTCAAAATCCGTAACGGGCAGCAGGGAAACGCCGCGCTCTCCGGCACCGCGCACCACGGCGGCGGCAAGAGGATGCTCCGACACCGATTCCAGCGAGGCAGCCAAGGACAATACGCGTGACTCAGGAATGTCTGAGCCGTCCAGTAACGTCAGGTCCACAAGCGCCGGTTTACCATGCGTCAGGGTGCCCGTTTTATCAAACACCAGTGCGTTCACGCTACCCGCAGCTTCCAATGCCGCACCATTTTTAATAAGAACACCCAGTTGCGCACCCCGCCCCGTGCCCACCATGATCGAGGTGGGAGTGGCAAGTCCCATGGCGCAAGGGCAAGCAATAACCATAACGGCAATGAATATGCGCAGCGCGAAGGTAAACTCCGCTCCCGCGATCAACCACGCCAGCCCAGAAAGCAGGGCCAGCCCCATCACAATAGGAACAAAATACAAACTTACCCTGTCCGCAAGGTTAGCTATAGGGGCTTTTGAGCCTTGCGCATCCTGCACGAGCCGGATAATGCGCGCCAGCACGGTATCCCCGCCAACCCGGTCCACCTGCATGGTCAACGCACCGTGCATATTCATGGTGCCACCAGCCACGGTGTCTCCCGCATCCTTAGTCACGGGCAGCGACTCGCCGGTCAGCATGGATTCGTCCACACTGGACCGCCCTTCCTTCACCGTACCGTCCACGGGAATGCGCTCTCCCGGCTTCACCAGCAGCATATCGCCGCGATGAACCTGCGAGACGGGGATGACTTCCTGCGTGCCGTCGCGCAGCAATATCGCCGTATCCGGCGTGAGTTCCATTAGCCCACGTATGGCGTCGGAGGTATGTGCCCGTGAACGGACCTCAAAATATTTTCCCAACGAAACCAAAGCGATAAGCACCGCAGCGGATTCATAGTAGAGATCCATGGCACGCGCCATACTGGTTGCCGCGTGTGCGCCTTCCAGTGCGATTTCCACAGTGTTCCACAGGCTGTATACAAAGGCCGCGCCTGTTCCCACGGCAATGAGGGAATCCATGTTGGGTGCAAATTGGAACAGGTTGCGAAACCCGATCCGGTAAAAATCGCGCCCGGACCACATAACCGGCAAAACCAGCGCCAGTTGCACTAAGGCGAACGTGAGCGGATTGTGGTGAGGAGATATGGCGTCCGGCAAGGGCATGCCAAGCATCTCGCCCATGGTTAGAATAAGTAAGGGTAAGGCGAAGCCGAAAGCGGGGATAAGACGCGTCCGCATGGCTGACAGACGGTTGCGGATTTCCTGTTGCTGAAGTTCCCACAGGTCGCCCGATCCCGCCCCGTCGTCCACCACAAACTCAGCCTGATACCCTAAGCCGATAATGCGCTCCACAATGGAGTCTGCCAGTGCGCGGTGTGGCACACCGGGTTGCGCGGTGACAGTGGCGGAATCCGTGGCAAGACTGACCTCCACATCGGCTACTCCGTCCATCTTGGAAACCACGCGCTGTATACGTCCAGAACACGCGGTACACGTCATGCCGCCTATGGCAAACCGCAGGGCACCCCCGTCCTCTCCAGAGGGCATGAGTGCCTCAAATCCTATAGCGTGAATTTTATCCGCAATGGACTCCAGCGAAACAGCCTGCGGCATGAAGCGCACGTCCAACACCTCGGAGGCCAAATTCACCGAAGCGGATTCCACGCCTTCCATTTTGCCGACCACTTTCTCAATACGCCCCGCGCAGACCGCGCATGTCATGCCACGCACAGGCATGCGCACATTACGCAAATCTTTTGTGGAATCAGGGTTATCTGGCCTGTTCGGGGGGACCGGAGTTTCCGACGTATTGTTCATGATATCCTCTTTTATCACGGGTGATACCGCAACAAAGGCAGTATATTTTAAGGAAACACGAAAAACCGCTTTCCCACTTGCATTACGGAAGGAGCATACATACAATAACGCCAATTAGCCAGAAGACAACACAAAACCTCTGTGGAGAAACAGTATGCCCAGCATCAAAGTACAAGGCATGACCTGCAACCACTGCAAAGCCTCCGTAACGGACGCCGTGTCCAAGGTTCCCGGCGTGGCCTCTGTGAATGTGGATTTGCTGAAAGGCGAAGCCGCATGGACGGAAAACGCTCCCGTGGACCGGAGCAAGGTGCGCGAAGCCATCGTCAACATCGGCTTCGACGTACAGGAATAACCGCCAGCCTCACCGCAACCGCGGGGAGCTAGCTGGCAAAGAAAATACCAAACACGATACAGGGCACCGAAATCGCATCGATGCCCTGTATCGCGTATTGCCGTTCACTGCCTCTTACTCCAAGTCGGCTATGAGCGATTCCAGTGAGGTACTGATGTTCTCATATTCGCCCAGCGTGGCTTCCAGCCGGGCGTACTGCTCCACCAAGCGCTGTTGCAACCGGGCGATGCGATCTTCTTCATCGGCTATGTCCTGCTTATTATTATCTATAATCTGCTGGTAGTTATCACTGATAATGACAAGGATGCCCGACTCCAAATCTGTAATTTCGCCTAATTCTTCAATGGTTTCGTTTATCTTACCTTGCCGGATGGCTACATCGCCGCCGTGCGTGCCGTCTTCCCGGTTACTCGCGGTAAGCACCAGCCCCTGTTCGGCATTGCCGCTCAGACCGGTGATCGTCCACGTATCCGGGTCCACTTTCGCCGCATTGCCATTTATGGTGGCTCCCACCAGCACACCGCCGGACACTTCATACGAAACATCATACATCCCGGCAGAGGTTATGCCCTCAACGGACGAGGAATACGCAAGATCGCCTGTGTAGCTAGTGCCGCTGGATTCCGCGGAAAAAAGCCGGGCCACGGCATCCGAGTCTGTATCCAGCGCCTCCTGCAACTCATCATAGTCGATGACTAGCAACCCGAAATTGCCGGAACTTTCATCCGTTTCCGTAGCAATCCCCAGAGCGGCGAGGCTGCTGTAAGTATCTCCTTCCTCCGCCGATGCATCATAGCGCTTGAAGCCCACCCCCACGCTGGAAATAATATTCTTCAAATTTTGCTGGATGATATCCACGCCGTAGTTGCCGCGCACGTTATAAAAGACGGTAGTCTCATCGTCGTATTCCTCTTCATCCGTGCTTTCCAACGCATCAATTGCCATGCGGATTTCGTTGGTTAACGAAACGAATTCCTCAATGTTGGCGATGATGGCTTCCTCATCCGTCACCACGGAAAGCTTGGCGCCGCTACTCCCCGTCACATCATTCAAGGTAAGCGTGAGTCCTTCCACCACATCACTGATAACGTTTGTATCCCGCTCTATCCACTCGTCCGCACCGGGGGGATAGCCGTCCACTTTCAGTTTCGCATTTTGCGCGGTCTGAGTTTGCACAAAGTCGTCCGCGCCCATTCCGGTTATGCCGGTTGCCCCCGTGATTTCGAGCGTATTATCCGCGCCCAAGTCCATACCGCGCAGTTGCAGATGGTATGAAGAGCCGTCGTTTACCAAACTGGCCCGCACGCCGTCGTTTAATCCCGCATTCGCATTCACAAGATTCACAAAGGTCTGGAGTGTGGTTCCCGCCGGAATATCAAGCGTATAGTCCTCTCCCGCATAGGAAAGAGTAAAGCTGCCGCCGGACGCGGAAAGCACGTCACTGGTGGAGGACCAGCCATAGCTACCGGACCAAATATCATTTTGGGCCAATTGGTCCACCACCACGCTGTGACTGCCCACCAGCGCGGCGGCGTCCGCCGTCACTCCCACAGCGCTACTTGTGGAAGAAGCGGATTTAACCAAAAACTTGTCCACACTGTCCATGGACGCCAAGGCTTCCTTGTAAGAAACCAGCAGCGTGTTCAGTTCTTGTATTTGTTCCTGTTTAGACGTCCATTGCTCGCCCCACGCTTCCATGCGGTTAAGACGATAACTTTCCATGCTCACAGTGGCTTCGATGATGGAATCGAAGTCCGTGCCACTGCCAAGGCCGGTAAATGTGATGGAGCCAGACCAGTATTCGGACATGGCATCGTCCCCCTAGAGGTAATTCAGCAGGCTTAACTGCATCACCTGCGCCGATGTGGAAAGCACGGACTGGTAAATGTACTCAGCCCTCGCAAGGTCCACGGAAAGCTGTGTAATATCCGCGTCCTCAATGGCTGAAATATTGGTGTTGGTGGATTCTTTGCACAGCTCAAGAGCCGCCTGTGCGAACTCCACACGCACCTCGCGCCCGCCAATGGCTCCTTGCGCAGTCGAAAGGGTTTCGTGGGCGAGAGAAAATTCTTCCAGACAATCCCCTATGCCGTCCTGATCGTTCGTTTCCAGAAAACCTATAAATTTTCCAATGCTCTCAAACAGGTTGGACCCGTTGTCTTCCGCGTCTGCGGAAATGATGCTGCCATTTTCCTCATACAGCCCGCCAAAAATGTCGGTACCCACGCTGTTTATCTGCACAGAGCTTGACTTGCCGATGGTCAAGTCAAGCGCGGCGGAATACGGTTCCACCACAAACTGATCCCCGGCAGCCACGGTGGAACCACCGTTGGATGCCAGCGTGACAAAGCCGCCGGGCACACTGAAGGTGGAATTTGAGGTAACATTGCCCTCCACCCATGTGGCTCCTTTGTCTGTGCTGTACGCGTAGGTAATGGGACCGGGGAGTGAAGCGTCCGCACTTACACGGATAGTAACGGAAGAGTTAAAAACGCCTTCCGCGCTGGCGGTTACATATTCACCACCGTACTGATACACGGCTTCATCGCCCTCCCGGTTGCCTTGATAGACGGCGGAAGGCCGCACCCATATGGCGGTGCCGTCCCCTTCGCCTTCAGCGGAAGAAGCGCTTATAGCAGAGCCGGATTCCAGCGTGGCTTGCGCTGTGCCCAAATTCAGCGTGGTTTCACCTGCCGCCAGAGTGCCTGTTTTCCATGTGAAGCCGCCGTCCGAACTGTACCGATAGGCAAGTTCGTCTACCCCCGCCGTACCGGAATCTGCGAACTCCACATATATGGTAGAGTCCGAAGCTCCAGAAACGGAGAGGACGTTGGCTGTTCCCGCGTTGGAAGCGCTGCTGTCGCGCACTGTGGCGGAAAGCCCCATCTCGTAAGCATTGCTTCCGGTCTTAGAACCGGCAAAGATAGATTCGCCCGCGTACTCCGTATTGGCTATTGCAATCATTTGCCCCATAAGCTCCCGCGCTTCTTTCGACAGCATGGCGCGCTGACTGTCTGACAACGTTCCGGTGGACGCTTGTTCCGCCAATTCTTGCAATCGCGTGAGCACGTCCGAAGCCTGCCCCAGTTCGTCATCCGCCAGAGAGAGCCACCCTTCCGCCGTATCAATATTTTCCGAATACTGATCCAACTGAGTCAGATACGTCTTTAAATCCAGCGCGCGGGCCATACCGCCGGGATCATCAGAAGGCCGGTTTATCCGCTTTTGCGAAGCGGTCTGCTCATTCAGCCGGATAATGTCAGACAGCGAGCGGTTCATTCCCTGCACGGACTGACTAAACAACATGCTTCGGGCTACACGCATGGCTCCCTCCTAGTCCTTAAGCGAAAGAACTGTGTCGAACATTTCATTGGCTGTCTGAATAAGCCTCGCCGCCGCCTGATAAGACTGCTGATAATAGAGAAGGTTTGAGAGTTCCTCGTCCATGTTCACCCCGGCTTCCGATTGCTGCGAGCTGTCCAGCGCCGAGGCAACGGCGGCGGCATACGTGTAACTGCGGGAAGCGCCGTCCATGTCCGCTCCGACTTTGGCAACCATGCCATGCAGGTGTTTGCTGAGAGTTTGCGACGATGTGGAATGCATGGAGTCGAGCACCACATCCAAATCGGCGATGGCAGCTAGCGCCAAGGCATTGGTGTTGTCGCCGGAGGCCACCAGACCGGTGCCGTCTACCACCGAGGCATTAATTCTCCCGGAGTCCGCCAAAATGCGAGAATCCACCGCAATGCTGGACATACTGTCGCCTGAAAAAAAGGTGTTTATGCCCATGGCAGCCAGAACGCCCGTGGTGTCTCCGGCGAACTCAAACTCCACGCCGTCAGCAGCGGACAGAGTCAGCCCGCCGTCCGCCACGGAAGCCGTGAGTTGACCGGGAAATGTCGCATTGATGGCGGTTGCCACATCGTTCAGCGAATGTTGGGTCGGGTCAAACGCGGTAAGTCCGGGCGGAACGATGGAACTAAAGTCCAGTTCGCTCACACCAAGCGACGCTCCTGTTTCCTCGTTGTACAGCGCTATGGACATGCTGCCCGATGTAAGTTTGTCGGCGTAAGAAAGACGGCTCTCAGCCAGAGGAACAGAGGCGTCGTCCACAGTATTGGCGGACTGCGCCTTAGAATAGTGCGTGAGTCCAGCGCCCTGACTGTGCTGGTAGTTGACCTGCCAGATAAGCTCTTTGGCAAGCGCGTCCATCTCTTCCATATAGGCCGTGATGGAATAATCTCTAGCCTGAATAAGACCGGCAATGCTGCCCCCGCTAAGCCGGTTGGCTCCCGTGCTCGAAGTGTCGTCGTAAGGGGTGATGTTTACCTTGTCAGAGGTGGTTTTATACCAATACAGGCCGGACTTGGGCATCACGGTAAAACTGTCATCCACAGAAACGTTCCCTGCCGCAGTGGCCCCGGAATCGCTCGCGGTGCCAAACCATATGGAAACGCCTTCCACGTCCACACGGTTTTCATAATCTCCAGCCGTGTAGGTGAGCACTTCGCCGTGCTCGTCGGTCAGCCACGTCTTTCCACCATCTGTGGACACCCTGAAGGTGGCTGCGGAGGCGGAACCGTCTGTAGCTCCGCCTGTCACAAAATCGATGGTGAACTCGGCGGAAGACTGACCATCAAAATAAATCTCTCCATCGTAGGTGGAGCCAGAACTGAGCGTTTTAACAGACTGCGGCCCCTCGTATGCCAGCGTGTAGGCCTTGGTGCCATCCACCAGTGTCTGTCCTTCCGCAGTAAGCACGGTATACTGCCCGTTTGCCTGATGAATGACAGTAACATCCACCAACGAGGAAAGCTCCCGCACGGCGACATCCATGGCGTCCTGCAAGGTCGGATCATCCCGGTTTCCCACAATGGACTTGTTATATTCAGCCAGAGATTGCATCAGCTCATTGGCTTCTTCCACTTCGTCGGAAATTTGCGCGTCCGCCGTGGCCCGCGCCGCATTGAGGGAGGCGTACATACTGTTAAGCTGATCCGTAAGCGTGGTGGCATATTCAACTAATTCTGTGCGATACGCATCGCTGGAAGCACTTTCCGCCAAGGCGGTAAAGCTGGTAAAAAGCGTATCCAAGGCGGTGGAAATGCCATACTCGTCCGATTCATTAAACAGGGCTTCCACTGAAGAAAGCAATGACGCCTGCGATCCCCAATAGCTACTTTCGCTGTTTGAACCAAGATACTGCTTTTCCACGTAGTAGTTATAGTGGCGGGCAATCTCCTGCACATCCGCCCCGGTGCCGGTGAAGAGCGACCCGTAGCGAATGCTGTCGCTGGTTTCGTAGGATACGGTTTTGCGGCTGTAGCCCACCACATCGGCATTGGAAATATTATCGCCAGTGACGCTAATACCGACCTGCGCATTCATCAGGGCCTTGGAGGCAATGCTGTATATGCTCTGTATACTCATGGCGAATATCCTGTTCCAACCGTATCCCGGTGCTATTCCAAGCAATCTTCCGCAACACCCTTACGCAAAGCCACCCTACTCATTCTGGATTCCAGTGCGCCGCCGGGGGGCTTGTTAAGCCGGTTCGGCAGGTACTCCTGACCGACGGCGCACTAGATCAAGCTGCGGCTAGGTGATTATCGCTTGAGGTTGATGGCTTCCTGCAACATGGTATCGGCCGTGGTGATAACCTTGGAGTTGGCCTGATACCCACGTTGAGTGGTGATAAGGCGGACCATTTCCGTAGACATATCCACGTTGGACTGCTCCAGAGAATTGGCCTGAATATCCCCGTAGCTGGAGCTATTGGCCCGTCCGATACGCGCGGAGCCGGACTCCGAGCTTTCGGAATACAGCGTGCCGCCCTCAAGGCTCAGACCCTGCGTGTTATTGAAGTCCGCCAAGGCGAGAATAAAGAGATCCACGATCTGACCATTGGAATACTGACCGCTGACCACCCCGTCGGCGTCCACCGAAATGTCTTGCAGATACCCGGTGGCGTAGCCGTCCTGCGTCTGGTCATAGGTGGAAGAAGCCGCGTCATACGCCGTGCTGGCACCCGCTTTGAGCACAGAGTTGTCGAAGGAAACCAAATTTGCGTAGTCGGTGCCCACGGCAGCGGCGTTTGCCACCGCGCCAGCTCCCCAGCCGGTTCCCTTGTTCCGCAGGCCCAGATTCAGCTCAACATTCAGAGCTTCCGCCGCATCGGTGGTAGAGGCGTTTTCTGAACCGGAGAAGTTGGCGGTAAACACGGGGTAGCCGTCTTCGGAAAACTCCGCAGGCGTCCAGTTGGCAAGGTCGTGCAGATCGCCAGAGGCGGTTGAGCCTAGCGTGAAAGCTGTCTGCCCGGTCAGTGTGCCGGAAGAATTAAAGGTAAGCGTACCGGTCATCAGCAAACCCGCCGCAGAGGTGGTGGCAAGGCTTTGTCCGTCTATGGTGCGCCCATCATCCGCCGGATCGCATGTGACGATGTATTCCCACACCTGACTGCCGCCGGTCTGGCTGGTAACACTGGCGTCGTCCACCCTGTCGAAATAAACGGTAAGGTCGTGCCCCGTGCCCGCTTCATCGTACACAGTGATGGTCGTTTGATAGGCATACTGCGAATCGCCAAGCGCGGTGTCCTCCGTGGCATCCCACTCCGAGAACATGGCAAAATAAGGATTGGTGGCGTTGTCCACGCTACCTTCAATGCCCTTTTCCAAGTTTACGGAAAAATAGACCGACGACGTGGCGGACGGCGGCGACTGGTAGGTGGTGAGTTGCAGATCCTTAAGCGCTCCCTGCGTTTGCACCACACCGTTGGACGATGTGGTCTGCGCCGCATTCCACCCCTGCACGCGGTATCCATGCGGGTCCACCAGATACCCATATTCATTGAAGGTGAAATTACCCGCACGCGTGTAGTAGCGCGATCCGGTAGTCGGATTATCCACTACAAAAAAACCGTCTCCGCCAATAGCCATGGCAGTGCTAGACGTGGACGATTCATACGATCCCTGAGAAAAATCCTGATAGATCGTGGACACAGTGGCACCGTGCCCGACCTGATCCAACCCGTTGGCGGTTGAAACCGTGGAATAAAACACATCTTCAAACTGAGTGGTGGCGGACTTGTACCCGACAGTGCTGGAGTTCGCGAGGTTATTGCCAATAACCGACATAGCCTGACTGTGCACCGTAAGGCCGGATATACCCGCATACATGGAACCGCTTATACTCATAGTCGTAGCCTCCCCGGCGCTTGCGCCGGCATTTGCTATGCGTTGGAAAAATTAGGAATCCGACTCGTCAGAGTCTGTGGTGGAGGAAGATTTTGAAGTAATTTTGCTCACGTACATCAATTCAACCACTCGACCGTCGCTGAGTTCCAGCACGGTGGAGCCATCGGATGAGGAGATTCCCGTGACCGTTCCAGAGACCTCAGAGGCGACGTACACGCTTTCCCCGTCGGCATCGTAGGCTTCAAACCCCACGTAGTAGGTACCATCGGTAGCTTGCACGCCGTTGGACTTAACGCCGTCCCACGTGAAGGTGTGTTCCTCCGCGGTGGTGGCCCCCAAATCGACACTGGCGACAATGTCGCCATCGGCGTTGTAGATGTGGGCAGTCACGGATTCGCAAGCTTCAGACGGCGTGAGGTACACGTCTGAACAACCAGAGCTGCTTTTAGAAATTGAGTATCCCGCCGCCACAACATCCTTTCCGATATACGAAACCGAGCTGTTCACGGTGAGCATGCTCAACACGTCGGTCACGCCGTCCATGCTCTCGTTGAGTGAGACCAGCTCTTCCAAAGATGAAAACTGTGCCAGTTCAGCGATCATTTCCGCATCTTCCACGGGGTTCAGCGGGTCTTGGTTCTGTAACTGCGTAATAAGCAGGGTGAGAAATTCCTCTTCTCCAAGTTCAGAAGACGCAGTGTCTGTTTGAGAGACATATGCCGCGTTGTTATATGATGTTGCATCTACAAACATTACATACCTCTCATTGTTTTATCTTCATGCTATATCTTTTAAACATTGACGAAGTTCTTGTATGTCCCACCGGCATTCCCTACATGAAGCCAAATGATCTTCTATCTCTCTTTTCAACCGTGTTCCAACTCGTTTATCCAAGTATCCTGAAACAATATTATATCCGGGACAAAATGTTGTAGTTCTGGATAATCCTTCATCAATTGTCCCTCCCCACAACGAAACCCCCGCATCATTCAATCCCTCATATTCTGCCATGTTCACTTCCTTGTGCTCATGCGATTCATTTCTAAGAGATACGGAATCAGCATGCCGATATATCCATTAAGCAACAGCGAAGTATGGCAAAGATTGCGCAAACAGATATTAAGAACAGTCAAGACAGGCGAAACACGTGCTGTGAGAGGGAGGGAGTACACGGACAGCAAAGGAGGGAAACAGGCGGGAAGACCATGCCCCCAAGCCATGGGCAACAAAAAAGGGCGAAACCATTATGGTTTCGCCCTATCAGGGGAAAGGATGGGAGGCGTTACTTACCGCGGACGCCCTTTGATCACTGCGAATTTTTTGGCATCTAGGCCATACTTCTTCACTTTGTAGTTAACGATGCGGTAGCTCACCCGCAGGTCGCGTGCGGCCTGAAGCATGTTGCCCCGCGCTTTTTTCAACGCGTCCACCAGAAGTTCCTGTTCAAACTTAGCCACAGCCTCGCAGAAAGAAAGGCTGCTGTCTGTCGCGGTACTTTCCGCCGTCTGAAGCGAAGGCGGCAAGTGGTAGGTGCGAATAACGTGTTCGTCGCACACCAGCACGGCGCGTTCTATGCAGTTTTTCAGTTCCCGAATGTTCCCCGGCCAGTGGTACTGGGTAAGCAAGTCAATGGCGGGAGTGGATATACGCTTGATATCACGTGTATATTCTTCAGCATATAACGTGAGAAAATGTTCCGCCAACGGCAAAATATCCTCACGCCGTTCACGAAGAGGCGGAATAAACACAGGAAAAACGTTAATGCGGTAGTACAGGTCTTCGCGGAACAGTCCTTTTTCCACCAACTCCTCAAGAGGCTGGTGGGTGGCACAAATGAGCCGCACATCCACGGTTATGGTCTTTTCGCTCCCTAACCGCTGAATTTCCTGTTCCTGTATGGCCCGCAGCACTTTAGCCTGCGCCGTGGGGCTGAGTTCCCCAACTTCGTCCAAAAAGAGTGTGCCCTTGCTAGCCAGTTCAAACAGGCCCTTTTTATCCTGCACAGCTCCGGTAAACGCCCCCTTCTGATACCCGAAGAGTTCGCTTTCCACCAATTCGGACGGCAGAGCGGCGCAGTTGAGCTTGATAAGCGGCTGCTCCCGGCGAGGGCTGGCCTGATGAATGGCTTCCGCCAACAGTTCCTTACCCGTGCCCGATTCGCCACGCAGCAGCGCCGTGGCACGGCTCGGTCCCACTTGCGCTGTCTGGTTAAGCACCAGACGCATGGACTTGGACGCCGCGACGATATTGGGCGGAATGAATCCCGTTTCCACATTGTCACCGGCAATAAGCCCCTGCGACATGAGATGCTTTTGCCGGGCCATCTCTTCTTGCAGATATGCCGCTTGGTTGGCGATCATCCCCGCCACAACGGCAAGAAACCGGGATTGACCGGTCAGCTTGGTCATATCAGCCATGGGCGTGTCCACGCTCAACGTGCCAATGACCTCGCGGACATCATCCTCGTCTCCGGGACCAAGCACTGGCACGCAGATGAACGCCAGTGACTGCAACTCCTCCTCAGTACGCCCGAAAGCGCGGTTGAGAAAGGCGGGGTGGTCTTTCATGCGCGGGACAATAACAGGCTGCCCGGACGAAAACACCTGTCCGGTTACCCCCACCCCAGGCTCATACTCCACCTCGCTCTGTTTAGCGGGAGCATGGGTGAGGCTTAGCCTGAGAGTCCGCGTTTCCGGGTCGAAAATGACCAGATGCGGACGCTGAAAGTCGTGATTCTCCGCCAAAGTTCTGAGCAACGACTTAAGCGTGGACTGGAAAGGACGCTGCGGTCCCATTTCAGACACAATGCGCTGAAGCGTGCCCAGATAGGGCTGTAGGCTGACATCTTGCAAGTTGGTTACACTCATACGTTTCGCATGTTCCTAGCCCGCCAGAGCTTGAATCCCCAAATCCACGGCCAAGAGATTCATGTCTACCAGCGAGGGCTTCAGATATTTTTTAATTGCCGCCTTAAGAGCGTCTGGGCCAAAGGGCACCAGACCAGAAGCGCACAGCGCGCCCAGCAAAACTATGTTCCCGGCCTGAGCGGACCCGGCCTGCATGCCCAGCGTCCTGCACGGCAAAAACCAACACGTGGCGGAGCATCCTTTCACCCGTTCGGTTATATGCTCCATAGCGGGATACGCCTCCCTGCCACAGGAAACGCCAACAGGAGGCAACTGCTCGGTGTTGCTGACAACGCAGCCCCCCTTAGCCAGATATGGCAGGGCACGCAAGGTTTCAAGCGGCTCGAAGCCGAGCACAATATCCGCCTCGCCGTGGCTGATTTTGGGGCTTTTCCACCCCCCAAGCAACACCGTGGACTCCACCACCCCCCCGCGCTGCGCCATGCCGTGGATCTCGCCGGAGACAACCTCCAGCCCCTGTTCAAGGGCGGTACGGGCAAACAGCGTGGTTGCGGTGAGGGTTCCCTGCCCGCCCACGCCCGTCATGAATATGCGGATGCGTTTCATATCTAGGCGCTCCTTTTGCGGGCTTTGAAATTCCGGCTGATCTGCATACAGACCATACAGCCGCTACACAGCGACTCGTCCACCTGCACACCTGCGTCGTCGCGGTAAAAGGCCGGGCAGGCCAGCTCGTTGAGCACCTGATCGGTTTCTGGTCCCTGTTCCGCCACATATGCGGCCTGCGGGCGTGCCATCTTCAGTGTGCGCCGGGCATACAGCACACACGGTTCTTCCGCAATAATAACCCGCACACCGGACTTGGCCTTCATTTCTTCAACAACGCGCCGGGTACTCTTAATATTAAAGGGTTTCACTTTTGCCACTTCGGTCACGCCGCAGCCGCGCACAATGGATTCAATATCCAGATGCACGCAGGTATCGCCGAGCACTGCGGCGTCCACACCGGGGTTAATCTGGTGTCCGGTCATGGCTGTCGTGCCATTATCAAGAATGACAAGCAGCACATTATGGCGGTTATACACCGCATTTACCAACCCGGTAATGCCGGAATGGAAAAAGGTGGAGTCACCGATAAAGGCCACCACGTCTTTTCCCGTGGAACGCGCGAACCCGGACCCGGCGGAAACGGAAGACCCCATACAGAAAAGAAAATCTGCGGCTTTAAGCGGCGGCAGCAGTCCCAGCGTGTAGCAGCCGATATCGCTGGAGTAGTAGGCAGTGTCCCCGTAAACTTGCCGGATAGTGTAGTACGCCGCACGGTGCGAACAGCCTGCGCATAAGTTTGGCGGGCGTACCGGCAGTTCGGGATCTCCGGCGTTACACACCGGAGATTCAGGCTTGGCATCCAAATGTTCTGCCAGCGCCATCTGTATAGCCGTGGTGGTATATTCACCTTGCCGCGTCAGATAGTCTCCTTTGCCGACAACACTGAGCGAAAGCCCCAGTTCCTGCACCATGGCACGCACCGCATTTTCCAGCAGCGGTTCCAATTCTTCAATGATGACGACCTTGGAAACTCCACGCAAGAAATCCTGCATCAGCGAGGTGGGCAATGGCCACGTCATGCCCAGTTCCAGCACGCTCACCTTTTCTTCCCAGCCCTGCTCCGCCAGCACGTCAGCCAGATAGGAACGGGCAATGCCCGAAGCGATAATACCCACAGGGCCGGAACCGCGCACGACATTCCACGGAGAATTTTCCGCCACTTCGCGGACGTTTTCCAGCAATGCGAGCACTTCACCATGGCGGACTCTGGCTACAGCAGGCACGGGCACAAACCGGCGGGTATTACGCTGAAACTCCACGATATCGGCAGGACAGGGGCGTTCGTCAAACACCACCGGACCACGCAGATGATTCACGCGAGTCGTTGTACGCAGCAACACCGGCTGCTGGAACCGACGCGACAGCAAAAGGGCCTCCCGCGCCATGTCTTTAGCTTCCTGAGCGGTGGCGGGTTCAAAACACGGCATACCGGCCATGCGGGCGTAGTAGCGGTTGTCCTGCTCGTTTTGGCTGGAATGACACCCGGGGTCGTCAGCGGAGAGCAACACCAACCCGCCGGGCAGACCGGTGTAGGTCATGGTCAGCAGCGGGTCCGCCGCCACGTTCACACCCACGTGTTTCATAGTAACCAGAGTTAACGCTCCCCCCAAGGAAGCACCGGCAGCCACTTCCATGGCAACCTTTTCATTCACGGAATATTCCATGTAATAACTGCCATCACGAAGGCGATGGAAGGTATCCGGCACCTCGGAAGACGGAGTGCCGGGATAACAGGTCACCACGTTGATGCCCGCTTCCAGCGCGCCGCGCACAATGGCTTCGTTGCCCAGCAGCAGATGGGTTTCGCCAGCTTTGCCAGCCAGAATGGGATGTGCCATGCCTTGTCAAACTCCTGAAGGGCCGCAGCTGGCCCGGTAAAAAAACGCGCTACCCGCCGATGCGGGTACGCAAGGAAGCAATTCTACGCGCGAAAAGAGCCTGATCCGCCGCGTTCCCCTTATCCTGAAGCGCCTCATACGCCGTAAGAGCGCGGGGAAGATTCCCGGCCTGCTCCGCCGTCATAGCCAGTTGCAGCAGCGTGATGCTTGCAAACGCCTCCGGCGCGGAGGCGGCAACCGTTTCCATGGCGACCAGCGCGTCCGATGCTTTACCGTCACGCAGCAGTGCCTGTGCTTTGCCAAGGCTCACAATGAAACCGGTTTCCCCCTCTTTCACTGTGGAGGCAAGCGCACCCCACCCTGTCAACGCGCGAGAAAAATCGCCCGTTTCCTGCGCCAAGCGGACCAGCTCAAACAATGCATTGGCGCGGACCCCTTCGGGTGCTCCCACAGCAAACGCGGAAAGCGCGTCCAGCCGCGCAGTCCCTTCTGTATTAACAAGAATATTGCCTAATTCTGAACGCGCCGCAGCCAGTGACCGGGTCGCGCTGTATTCATAAATTCCGTAAGCCCCCACAAGGGCCACAGCCACTCCCGCACCAAGTATAATTTTGCGGAAGTGGGTGGCGAGGAAGGTGAGCATGGGCTGCGCTTCCCGCGAAATGCCCTGTTGCAGTTCATCCACCAGTCCCGTGGAGCCACCGGCAAGTTCCAGCCCGGCATGGCGGGCCGGAGAGGAAGAAGATGCGCTACGGGTTTCCCGCGCTTCTCTTGGTTCCGACATACAGTCCAATCTCCTTCATGATAGACGAACAAAACCCACATGCTGCGGCGCAGCACAAAACGCATTTGGTTGTAAGCTTGCATGACGAAAATGTCAAAAGGCTTTTCGAAAATCCGTTACCGCCTTACGGCATCCCTGCGGTATGTAACGAATTGCGGGCACGGGGGCGTCTTCGCGCCAAAACAGGTGGAATCCTTCACCCGACACGCGCATTTGAGAAGAATGCCACCCTCCCCCCTTGGCTAACAGGCGAATCCTGCAAAATCAATTGGATTTCCGCATGAATTACGGACGGCTTCCTCCCGCCAGCGGTTGCGAAAGCCACGCCGAGTCGATAGGGTGGAGAGCTGAACCTGTTCATGTCCCCAATTGGAGGCTTCCTGTGGATATACAGACTGCTATGCGGCAACTGGGAAAAAACGCCAAAGATGCGGCTCGAATACTTTCCGCCGCCCCCGCCGCCGCCAAAACCGACGCTCTGCTTCGCCTTGCCGTTCTCCTGAAAGACCGCGAAACGGAGGTGCTTGCCGCCAATGCGAAAGACCTCGCTGCCGCGGACGCACGCGGACTGGACGCGCCGCGCAGGGACAGACTACGCCTGACGCCCGCCATTATCGCAGACATGGCGGATGCATGCAGGCAAGTAGCCACTATGCCTGATTCTATCGGGGCAATGGAAACCCAGTGGCAACGCCCTAACGGCCTGCTGGTGGGAAAAATGCGTATCCCGCTCGGCGTTATCGCCATGATTTACGAATCACGCCCCAATGTTACCGTAGACTCCGGCATTCTCTGCCTTAAGGCGGGCAATGCGGCGATATTACGGGGAGGCAGCGAAGCACTGCATTCCAATATGGCGCTCGCCGCGCTGGTGCGCGAAGCTCTTGCCGCAGCAGGTCTGCCCGAACACGCAGTGCAGGTGGTGGAAACCACTGACCGGGAGGCTGTCAGCGCCCTCTGCAAGCTGGAAGAATATATCGACGTCATCATTCCCCGTGGCGGCGAAACGCTGGTGCGCAGGGTAGTGGAAATGGCGACCATGCCTGTGCTCAAGCACTATAAAGGGGTCTGTCACGCCTACATCGATAGCGGAGCTGACCATGACGAGGCCGTGAATGTAATTTTTAACGCCAAAGTCCAGCGGCCCGGCGTGTGCAACGCACTGGAAGGGTTGCTGGTACATCGCGACGAAGCAGACCGCTTCCTTCCCATGATCGCACAACGCTTAGGTGCCGCAGAAGTGGAGTTTCGCGCGTGCCCCCGCTCCCTGCCGCTTTTGGGGGCCACCGCCGTTCCCATGCGCGAAACCGATCCCGGCACAGAATTCCATGACCTCATTCTCCTCGTGCAGGTCGTGGACTCCATGCGCGAAGCGCAGGACTATATTGCCGCTCACGGTTCCAACCATACCGAAATCATCTGCACCCGCGATCTGAACCACGCCATGCGTTTCGTGCGCGAAGTAGACGCCTCCATGGTGGCGGTGAACGCCTCGTCTCGATTCAATGACGGCGGACAACTGGGACTGGGTGCGGAAATCGGCATCAGCACCTCAAAACTTCACTCATACGGCGTCATGGGCGTGCGGGAGCTTACCACCACCAAATTTGTGGTTTTCGGGCAAGGACAGGTACGCGAATGATTGCCCTCCCCTGCGGAACCGGTGCCACACCGCGCTCACGACGCCATTCTCTGACCATTCAGGCTGCCTTGGCACATAAGGCGCGGAAGCTGCCATGCGGCGCATAGCCATTTTAGGGGGTACCTTCAACCCCATCCACATCGGACACATCCGCCCTGCGGTGGAAGTATATGAGGCGTTGCGCCCCGACTATGTGGACCTGCTTCCGTGCGCTTCCCCCCCGCATAAATCCAACACCGGTCTGCTCCCCTTCGCCCTACGCGCCGCCATGGTGGAAGCGGCAGCCCGGCCTTTTTCCTTCCTCCGCGTAAACCACATGGAAAACAGCCGGTCCGGCCCGTCCTACACCCATGATACACTGCGGGAATACCAACGGCAGTATCCCCAATGCTCCCTTTCTTTCGTACTGGGCGCAGGGGACTTTGCCATGTTGCCCACATGGCACAACGGTGTGGCACTGACGGATATGGCGGATATGGTGGTATTGCCCCGTTCCGGCGAGGATGAACGCGCATTTCACGCCACAACGCAGGCACTGTGGTCTGGCGCGGTGCCCGAAACCGTTCCCGCCCCTTTCGCCGCCGCCTATCGGCTGCCTTCCGGGCACGCGGTGTGGTTTCTCCCCCAGCCCCGGCTAGACATCAGCGCCACGCTTATTCGGGAGCGGTGGCTAGCGGGCAGGGATATCACCTATTTGGTGCCACAAGAGGTCTGTCAGTTGCTGGAAGCCCACGCGGATGCGGTTCGCGAGTGCTGGACCGCCATTCCCCCCGGCACAAAAACAACGGACTGACAACTCCGGCTACGAGTCTGGGACTACGAACCGCGCTATCCGGCATTGCGCGTCATATCGCCTTCTCCCCAGAAGGCAAATGCGCATTGTTCCGCGCATTTAGCGGCATACATAGCCTTATCCGCCTTCTGCAGCAGGGTATCCACGTCCACGCCATCCTCAGGAAACACGGCTATTCCTATACTCCCCCCCAAACAGAATTCGCCGTCCCCGCCGATTACAGGCGTGGTCAGTTCGCGGCTGATGGCTCCGGCTACGCGGCGCATGTCCTCAATCGAATGCACCCCCTCCAGCACGACACAGAACTCGTCTCCGCCAATGCGGGCCACCATATCCGTTTCGCGCACCTGTGCCTGAATCCGTAGCGCCATTTCCCGCAACACGCGGTCACCCACAAGGTGCCCCCACGTATCATTGATCTGCTTGAACTCATTGAGATCAACGTACAGCACGCCCAACTGATTCCGGTGCCGGGCCGCGCTTTTTAAGCGTTTGGCAAGCCATTCCCGGAAGTAAACCCGGTTATGCAAGCCGGTCAAATCGTCGCGCGAAGCACGCCGCAACAGTTCCCGTTCCGCGAGCTTGCGATCAGAGATATCGGCCACCACACCTTCAAAATATTGCATGGTTCCGTCCGCGTTGCGGGCGCACCGGGCGGAAATTTCTCCCCAAAACGTGGTTCCGTTCCGACGGGTGAAGCGTGCCTGAAACCGGCTTATGCGCCCTTCTTTCTCCAGAACGCCCAGCAATAATTTTCTATCTTCGGGAAGCACGTACAACTGCACGGCATTGCGCACAGCGGAGCGCATGACCTCCGGGGAGGAATAGTCAAACAGCGCTGCCATAGCGGAATTCACTTCCAGCAGTTGCCCGTCAGGTGTGGACTGGAACAGGCCGTCCAATGCGTTTTCAAACAACGCCCGGTACTTCCCTTCAGCACGGCGCAACGCGGCAGCGGAAGCTAGCTGTTCACTCGTGTCCGTCACGATACAGGTAAGGCTCTTCTGTCCAAGTGATGTTTTTGCGCTGACCAGCACACTCACAGGGGTGCTTCTGCCTGCTTCGCACTGTAACTTCGCGGAGAACGTGGCCTTTTCTCCGACACACAGGTGCTCACTCCGTGCTCGCAACGCATCCAAGCCGGAATCACACAGGAAGCACTCCGCAAGCGCGCCAGTCAGAGCGGCAGGCTCTTTTCCCGCCATGCGGGCAAAACTAGGATTTGCGAAGCTGACGCGCATGGCATCGTCCAGAATAACCACCCCTTCAGAGAGGTGCTCCACAATGCCACGGCACTGTTTTTCACTCCGCAGCACCTCACGGTAGGCCGCCTGCGCGGCAACGGCGAGTTGCAGTGAGCGATTCAGGACGTGAAAAGAAACAGGTCTGACCAACCATGCGGCGGGAGCGGCGGGCAGCACGTGGGGGAAGACAATTTCGTCTTCAGCGTCCGCGAGGTAGATAACGGCGACGTCATAGGGAGCGCCCATATGCGCAGCCACTGCTGGCCCGCTGACATCCCCGGCAAGCCGTAGGCCGGTGATCAGCACATGGGGAGGTTCGGACCAAACCCTGCTGATGATATCTTCGCCCCGGGAAAATACTCCGGCAACACCATACCCACACAGGGTAAGTTGCTCACCCAGTGTCGTGGCGGCCTCCCCGTCGCCATCCGCCACCAGTACCCGCACCGCGTTTTGCGCCGGTTCCGTAGGCGTTGCTGCCAAGGCACTCCCCTTTGTCCGCACAAAGAATACGCGGACCGACAGAAAAAAGTCGTCAATGCATACAGGCGTATCTCTCTTATCGTAATCATATAATTATGCAAGAGAAAAAACGCATCTTTTTCATAAAACTTTGCATCATCGTCTTTACTATATCCCCCCTTCTAGCTATACTTACTCGTTAATTCACTATTTTTATGGAGCCGCCTCCGCCGCATGCTACGCCTGCAAACGCCAAAATCCATAAGGGAAGATATCTCCCGCGCCCGCTCTTACCTGCGTCGCGGTGAGCTCATTCGCTCTCTTGACGCCGCCACCAAAGTTCTGCGTGAGCTTCCCACCGCGCAACTCATCGGACAAGCCCGGTTTGAAGTGGAAGTGCTCATTTCCGAATACGTGGCGGAATTTAACAGGCATCCAGAAACCCGCGTTTTCTATGAAAAACAAAATGTCTGCCAGCCACCTACCATGCGATTTGAACGCGGGCAGGAACATGATTTACTCGACCGGCTGGAATGTCTGCTGCACGGAATGCACAAGGAACAGGAGCGGCTTGAACAAGAGCGGGCCGAACAACTGCTTTCCCGCAAGCAGGAACTGCTGGACCGGGGCAAAAGCCTGCTGGAACAGGGGCAATACCCTCGCGGAAAAGGCGTACTGCGCAGAGTGCTTGAAGGATGGGGAACCGAGGAAGGCCTGATGGTGGACGTGGCTCTGCTTTTTCTGGAGCACAAGCTATATACGGAAGCGGCGGACCTGTTTGAAGAAACTATGCAGCGCTTTCCCACGGAAAGCCGGGCCTATGGCGGTGCGGTGCGGTGCTACAAGGCAATGCAGGAATACGAAAACTGCGAGCGGACGTATATCAAAGCGCTCAAACAGTTCGGCGCACACCCCAAAACCCTGCTGAATATGGCGGCACTGTATAAACGCTGGCGTAAGCTGGATAAAGCATATGATTTTGCCCGGCGCGCTCTTTCAGCCGACCCCAATCTGCAAGCCGCTCAAAAATTAGTAACAGAGCTGGAAGCCCGGCTATTTTAGCATTCCGCGCCCGTTATTACCGCGTCTACTCCGCGCAGAACCCGCGCGACTGTAATAGACTCCATGCACCCATGCCCTGCGCATCCCTTGCTGCCATGCAGGGAGCAGGGACGGCAGGCCTCGTCCGCCTCCACAACCACGTCACGCGGTCCCTCAGGGTAAAATCCCCACGCACGGTGTGTAGGACCAAAGAGTGCCACCACGGGAGTTCCCACCCCGCCAGCAAGATGCATAGGCCCGGAATCCCCCGTCACCAGCACCCCGCAACGGGAAAGAATGGCGCAGGTTTCCCGTAAGGACGTTTCTCCCGTCATATCCGTTATTCCTGCGGGGGGATGCTCTCCCCACAGCCGCTCACCGCGCCCCACAACCAGCACCTGATACCCTCGCTCGCATACGCGGAGGGCGAGTTCGCGCCAGCGTTCCGGCATCCACGCTTTAAGCGGGTGTGTGGAATAGGGGTGCAACGCGACCATCTGGCGGGACGAATGCGCAGCGGCGGGCGCGTCTATGCCAGATACCCGTTCACACGCCCACGCTCTTTCCGCCTCACTCAGACAGAGGTGTGGCACCAGAGCTTCACGCGGTGGCGGCGAGCTTTCCACTGCCAAGGCGTAACGCTGGGGAACATTCGTACGCAGAAGTGTTTCCCGGAACAGATTACCACCGGAACGCAGAAAAATACGTCGCGCGACCCCGAACTTAGGATAGCGGCGAACAACCCCCGGCCAGAACGCGCACAGTATCCGCGACCTCAGCACTCCGTGGAGGTCCAGTATGCCATAGTCTGGAAACCGACGAGACAAGGAATAGGCGAGTTCGCGAAGACCTGCGGGACGCAACGCGGCCCGCTCCACGGGAACGATGTCCCGCACGGCGGGCAGTCCTTCCAGCACAGGTGCCCATGCCGCGTTCGTAAGCACGGCAAACCGCCATCCCCGCGTCCGATGCCAATAGTCCAGCACGCCTGTGGTCAGGGCCACATCGCCCAACGCACTTAGTCGCACGACCAGCCAGTTATCGGGCAGGCCGGGCGGAGTACCGCTTTGCGCAAGCTGGGCGGTGGGACCGCTCATTGGTGTGTTCCCCGACAGATCATATGTTCTCCGTAATCGCGTCGTGGCGCGTCCTAACGCGCCGTATAGCGCACCGTAGCGTGACGTTTCGCTGCGGCAATACCGTTGATGCTGGCATGTGGCAAGCGCCGAATACGGCAAGCGCCAACCATGCCAAACCTCTAGCCGGTGCTCCGGCGAAACATTCCGCCGATTATTCTTTCTCCGGCAAATCATCATCCAGACTGAGCGGCGGCAAACGCCGCACCCCTTCGTCCTCCCGCACGTTTCTCCGCACGCCAATTCCTGCGCCAGTTCCTATTGTCCCTATTGTCCCTGTTGTTCCTGCGCCGCTCCCCATGCTGATCCGTGCGACAGAAGGTTTTCCGGGTTTTCCCGCCCCCTCTGCCGGCTGCGCGGAAGGCATTTCCAAAGGCAGTATTCCCGCCCCCTTCGCCATTTCGTGTCCGGGTTGCCCGGTGCCAGCAAATGCTTTCACAGCATGTGCACCGCTGCGACTATCTGCTGCCGCTACCCGCGTGGCATCTCCCCCCGCCACCGGCTGTTCCGCACCGTCCGGCACGCCCTTGGGTTCTTCCGCCACCCGGAATGTTCCCAGCACCCCACGCAAGGTGTTCAGCTCCATAATCAGTGAATTGAACGTCTTGCCCATTCGGGTCACCATCGGTTGCCACAGAGCAGGTTCATCCTTTCCCGGCGTATTACGCGCCGCACCGGAGTAGGTATCGGTATGCTGCCGCAACAGCCGTATGCCGGTTTCCCATTGCTCCGGCAAACCGGAAAGAGCGTCTTCCACGCGGCGCAATGTGCCCCCCATGGAAACGGCAAGCTGCCTTGCATCGTCCGCCGCGCGTCTGCTGGCGTACAGGGCTTCCCCAGCAGACCCGGCCTGTTCGCGGCAACGCTCCGCCAACTGGCGCATATCCGCAAGTGCGGCATCCAGCCCTCTGGTGTCGCCTTCCAATCGCGCCAGTTCAATGTGCATGCTCGTTGCCAAGGCTTCCAGCGTGCGCCCGACATCCTCCACCGGGCTGCCGGTGCGCATCAATTCCCGCATAGCCGAGCCTTGATGTGAGCACGCGGCATCCAGCCGCCCGGCATCCGCCACGGCGGCGGCAAGCAGTTGCCCGGTTTCCCGCAAATTCGCCAGCCCCGCTTCGCACTGGTCCAGTACGCCCGCCACCTCGCCCATGTGCTCCGCGGTTACGCGCTCCGCCTTCGCGGCTTCGGAATCCCGACCGTATTCCCGCGCTAAAAATCGCTCCACCATGGAGACAGACTCCATGGCCTTTCCGGTCCCCTCTGTCAGGGCCGCCACGCCGTTTCGGGCAGATTCCACCTGCCTTGCGACAAACATCCGCTGCATTTCCAGCGCAGCAAGCATGCTCCCCTGAGAAGCACGGACCGCCGCAAGGTCGGGAACAGGCCGGTAATCGCCTTCCGCCCGCCGGGTAAGCCCCGTGCGCACGGACCGGAGCACATCTGCGAGTCGCTCTAAAGCCAGCCCCAGCGCATCTCGCTCAGAACGCAGGGGAATAGCCGCGTCCGCGCTGCCATCGGCAAGACGTTGCACCCGCTTGGTCAACTCCGTCTCGCTCAGGGCCATGCGCTGCACCACGCCAGCCAGATCGCCCCAATATCGTTCCAATCCGGTTCCCGACTGAAGCGCACCATCTGGCGGCTGCCCCGCCGCCAGCGATTCCAGCGCGACCTGCATAGCGTTCCGCTGCTTACGCAATGCCGCCGGAACGGATACGCCAAACACCAGCGCCACAAACACCCCCAACGACAATATGCCGCCAGCGGAAAGCACGCCAATATCGCGAACATAGTCCATGGCGGCCAAAGCCTCATCCGCCAGACGATTGAGCGGTGCGCGCATTTCATTCACAGCGGAGGCCAGTGTAGCCCGTAAACCATCCAAGGAAACCACGGCGTCTTCAAGTGTGCTGAATGCGGCGAGAAAATCACGCCCATGCGCCATCAGCGTGTCCGCACGGTCCCGGTCGGTCAACTGGGTCATACCGGTGCGCATGTCGGCTAACACAGACAATGCGTCAGCGACGTGGGTTCGCAGCGCTCCTACGGTTTCCCCGTCGCCGGACAGCAACCAGTCCCGCGCAAGCAAACGGGCTTCATACATTTCGCGCTGCACATCGTTAACCTGCGTCAGTTCCTGCCGCCGGACATCCCGGTCCGCCTCGGAAGCAACCGGCTGCGTCCCGTTACGCATAGCCCCCGCCATTTCATCCAGCAGGTGGAAAAATTCTCCGGCGGCAGCATCCGCGTCCGCCACACGCGCCTTGCGGACATCGCGTGCGTCTTGCCACTTTTCCAGTGTACCGCGAAATTCCATGTTAGCTCGCATGGCACGGTCAATGCGCACCCCCATGTCATGGGTCAAATTCAGCTTGAGCGAAGCAAACGATTGGTCCAGCATCCCGCTGCGGGATAACACCGCGTCCAGCGCGGCAGACGTGGGTTGCTGCATGAAGGCAAAGGCACCGGCCTGAAGCGCACGAATGTCCGCATCCAGCAGGGCACTACGGACCCGTGAGTCTTGAGCCGCAGACAAACGCCGATGCCCTTCCCACCCCAACGCGGACAGTGCCACGAGCAGTAAAAGCATACAGCCGAACCCCCAGAAAAGCCGAGAACCGATACGCATAGGCCATACTCCGTGGCAGAGGCGAGGTAAAAGGGAAAACCGCCATCTGGAAGTACGCTTTTTTAGGCAAGAGTTCAAACCTCCTTTTCTTGACTTTGCACCACCATTGCAGCATGCTTCCGCCCTTGCCCGTAACGATACCAAACCGAAAAGAGATCTCTTCATGAGCGACTACAAAAAGACGCTGCATCTGCCGCAGACCAGCTTTCCCATGAAAGCCAATCTGACGCAGAAAGAACCAGAAATGCTGGCCTTTTGGGAACAAACCGACGCGTACAATGCCATGGTGGAAGCCAGTGGCGAAAATGGGGACTATGTACTGCACGACGGTCCGCCCTATGCCAACGGCAACATTCATCTGGGTCACGCTCTGAATAAGATTCTCAAAGATATCATCGTCAAGTCCCGCAACATGCAGGGCCTGCGTTCCCAGTACGTTCCCGGTTGGGACTGCCATGGGCTGCCTATCGAACTCAAGGTCGAAAAGCAGTTGGAAGACAAAAAGAAGTCTGTACCGGAGCATGTTTTCCGCAAGCTATGTCGTGAATACGCAGCTAAGTATGTGGATATTCAACGCAAAGAATTTCAGCGGCTCGGTGTTATGGGGGTATGGAACGAACCCTACCTGACCATGCGCCCCGCCTACGAAGCCGCCACGGCGCGGGAATTGGGCAACTTCATGCGCGGGGGCTATGTGGCCCGCAGCAAAAAGCCCATTTACTGGTGCTGTTCCTGCCAGACCGCCCTTGCCGAGGCGGAGGTGGAATACGCCGACCATTCCTCGCCGTCCGTATTCGTCCGCTTCCCCCTCAACGATGCCCGGCTTGCGGATATCTTTCCCGGTGCGGACCCCGCCCGCGCGTATGCGGTTATCTGGACCACCACGCCGTGGACACTGCCGGATAACATGGGCATAGCTCTGCACCCGGAACTGGACTACTCTCTGCTGGAAAAAGATGGCGAATACTACCTGCTGGCTTCCGGGCTTGCGGAAGCTTGTGCGAAAACCTTTGGCTGGGAAGACTACACCGTAGTCGGCACAGCCTCCGGCTCCGCGCTGGAAGGACTGGTAGCCCGGCACCCCTTCTACAACCGCGAGTCCCCCCTGTGCCTTGGCAGCCACGTGACGCTGGAAGCGGGCACCGGCTGCGTCCATACCGCCCCCGGACACGGACGCGAAGACTTTGAAGTGGGTCAAAAGTATGGTCTGGAAACCTACTCCCCGCTGGACGACGAAGGCCGTTTTTTGCCGTCTGTCGAATTCTTCGCCGGACTGTCTGTTTTTGAAGCCAACCCCAAGGTTATTGAAAAGCTTCAAGAAACCGGCACATTGCTGGCACAGGCAAAAATCAGCCATTCCTACCCGCACTGCTGGCGTTGCAAGCAACCTGTTATTTTCCGGGCTACCACCCAATGGTTTATCACCATGGAAGCCAATGATCTGCGGCAACGCGCACTGAATGCTATCCGCAATGATGTACGCTGGATCCCGTCATGGGGCGAAGAACGCATCTATCAGATGATCGAAAACCGCCCCGATTGGTGCATTTCGCGGCAGCGCATGTGGGGGGTGCCCATTGTGGCCCTGCTGTGCGAAGACTGCGACGAGGCATGGTACGACACAGACTGGGTCATGGACATTGTTTCCCGGTTTGAAAACCATCCGCAAGGCTGCGACTACTGGTTTACCGCGCCGCTGGAAGAAATTGTTCCCAAGGGCCTCGCGTGTCCCAAATGCGGTGGCAACCACTGGAAGTTGAGCAAAGACATTCTGGACGTATGGTTCGACTCAGGCACCAGCTTCGCGGCGGTGCTGGAACAACGTAAAGAACTGCGGTACCCCGCAGATATGTATCTGGAAGGCTCCGACCAGCACCGTGGCTGGTTCCACAGTTCGCTGCTGGCTTCTATGGGCACACGCGGTCAGGCTCCCTACCGCGAGGTGCTTACCCACGGCTACGTGGTGGACGGCAACGGGCATAAGATGTCCAAGTCGTTAGGGAACGGTATCGAACCCTCTGAGGTTATCGAAAAGCACGGCGCGGAAATCCTGCGGATGTGGGTTTCTTCCGTGGACTACCGCGAAGATGTGCGCATCTCCGAAGAAATTCTCAACCGCCTTGTGGACGCGTATCGCCGCATCCGCAACACCTGCCGCTACATTCTGGGCAACATTAGCGATCTTGGTCTTGACGATATCGTCCCCATGGAGCAAATGGAACCGCTCGACAGGTTCGCTCTGGACGTGGCGTCCCGCGCGCATGCGCGTGTGCAAGCCGCATACACAGAATACGAATTCCACAAAGTTTACCACACGCTGCACAACCTGTGCACCACGGACCTTTCCGCCTTCTATCTGGACATTCTGAAGGACCGGCTCTACTCCTCGGCCCGCACCAGCCACGAACGCCGCAGTGCGCAAACGGCAATGCTGCACATTTTGCACCTGCTCATCCACGACATGGCTCCGGTGCTGAGTTTCACTGCGGAAGAAGTCTTCCGGCACCTTCCAGAAGCGCTTAAGAACAACGCCTCCACGGTGTTTGCCGTTCCCGCGCACGAGGTTCCGGTATACGTGATGCCCGAAGCGGAACGGTCCGCGTGGGAAACGCTGCTGACAATCCGCTCTGAGCTCACCAAGGCTATTGAGCCGCTTCGCAAAGCTGGCACCGTGGGACACGCGCTGGATACACACGTAACCTTATATATGGACGCTCCCCTCACGGCCTCGCTGGAAGGACTGCACGCCGACCTGCGCGCCACCTTTATCGTTTCCAAACTGTCTCTGGCTCCGCTGGAGGACGCACCGGCAGACGCCTATACGGCGGAAGAAGTGTCCGGCTTACGCATTGCCGTTGCCAAGGCTCCCGGTGAAAAATGTGAGCGCTGCTGGATATACAGCGAGGAACTGGGCACCAACCCAGACCTTCCCACAGTATGCCCCCGGTGCACCGCCGTGCTGGGTATGGAAACGGACGAAGCCTAGGTATGCGCGTCCGCACGTTACCGTTTGGTATGGCTCTGTCCGACCGGTACTCCCCGTGCCGGTCGGACCTGAGCCATTTCGCTGAACCGGAGCGGACAGTTTCGGGGAGATGTTCCCTCTTTTTCGCACAATGGAAAAACTGATGCGCCAGCGTTTCAAAATACTCTACGGCATTGGGCTGCTCATCGTCCTGCTTGATCAGCTCAGTAAATATTGGGTAGTGACTACCCTGCCCCGGTTTATTGCAATTTCCGTCATTCCCGGCTTTTTTAATCTGGTTAATGTGCGGAACAGCGGCGCAGCGTTTGGCTTTTTGAACAACCCGGATACCCAGTGGCAGGTGTGGGTGTTTGCAACGGCGGCGCTGGTAGCCGTGGCTGTCATACACAATCTCGTCCGCGGCACAGGCACCTCGCGTCCTCTGCTGTTTGGTCTGGCCTGCATCCTCGGCGGTGCGCTGGGAAACTGTATTGACCGCATCCGCCTGCGCGCGGTAATCGACTTTCTTGATTTCCACATCGGAGGCTACCACTGGCCCGCGTTTAACGTGGCGGACATCGCCATTTGCGTCGGGGCCGGGCTGGTTTTGTTTGCCATGTACAGACAACGCTAATCCGCGTCGCGCCTTGCTTCATGGTTCCGCTCCCGCGTGACGCTGGCAGGTATTCGACATGCATGACCTTTTTCCCATATTGGACGTATTTTCTTCGTCAACCACGTCTCCTTTACTAACACTGGTGCTGCTCGCGCTTCCCATCTTGCCCAATTTATGGTGTATTTGGCATGCGTATCACCACGAATTCGCCAATCCCATCGAAAAATTCGCATGGATGCTGGCAGGGGTATTCCTGCCCGTGGTGGGTGGTCTGGCGTATCTATTGTTAGGCTGGCGACGAACTGTACGCGGACCTGCCGCGTAGCGCTGCATAGCGAGAATTGCATAACTCAAGCACTCCATTCAGATTATAAGGATTCGTCCATGCATACCGTTCCCCGTATCCTCGCCGTTCTGCTTTGCCTTGGTTCCCTTTCGGCCTGCGTACAACGCCAAGACCTTGATATTCTGGAAATGCGCATCGCAGAGCAAAACAGGCAACTGCAAAGCCTTACGCACGAAGTTTCCCGCACGAACAAAGACTTGGAGGCCAGCCGCCCCGAACAGGCGGATATGTGGTCGGAAGTGCAGGCTATGCGCCCCCGCCTTGCGTCCATAGAATCTTCAGTAGAAGAATTGCAGAACGAGACGAAAGACACCCGCGCCCAACGCAAAGAATTTGCCCGCCAACTGGAGGAGCTGGAAAACACTACGCGCAATCTGGACGCGGGTCTTCGCATCGTCGCCTCGCAGTTGGCTATTGATCTGCCCATGCTCTCCCCGGCTTCCCGCGCGGAATCCAACGGTACCGCCACGTCACAGCAGACAAGCGCTGTGTTCGGAACGGAAAACGCCACCATCCCAGATCCCAAAAACGGTTCAGTCAGCGGAACACTGGCTGCGCAAACGCCCGCACAGGGCGGGCGCACCATGGTGGCGGACGACGGAACCGAGCTAGTTATCAACCCCACAGCTACCGCCACTGCGGAACCCGCTCCCGCGGTGACGGCCCAAAAACTGTATGATGTGGCCTTCACTGCCTTCAAAGAACGCCGTTATAAAGACGCCCGCCGGCTGTGGGAACAGTTTGAGAAAACGTATCCCAAAAATGCGCTGGTTCCCAATGCCGTCTTCTGGCAAGGCGAAAGCAGCTACCAGTTGCAGGAATATGGTCCCGCAGTGCTCGCATATCAACGCGTCATTGATAAATTCCCCAAGAGTGACAAAACTCGCTCCGCCATGCTCAAGCAGGGAGTTTCCTTTATTAAGCTGGGCAAAGCCCAAGCGGGCAAGGTGCGCCTTGAGGAGCTCATTAAAAAATTCCCCAAGAGTCAGGAAGCGGAACGCGCCAAAAGTACGTTGGCGGAGCTGAAATAGCCGCAGGAAATTGCCATGCCCGCTTCGCGATACAGCAAAAACATTCACCTGACCTTTCCGCCGGATATGGCCGGTGATCCGCTGGTGTGCAATCTTTCCCGGTTGTATGATCTGACGTTCAATATTCTGAAAGCGCACATCACCCCCCGTAAGGAAGGGTATATGACGCTGCAACTTATTGGCGATGAGGATACCTGTGCCAGAGGAATAGCGTATCTCGCGGAGCATCAAATACGTGTTGCCCCTGTGACGCAACGCATTTCCCGCGATGATGATTCCTGCATGCACTGCGGCATGTGCACGGCAATCTGCCCTAACGCCACCCTTCATGTGGACCGGGCGACACGTCTTGTTCTCTTCGACAAAGAGCGGTGCACCGCCTGCGGCATGTGCGTGCGGGTTTGCCCGGTTGCCGCCATGCATGTGGAGGCGGAAAACGGTCCGTGGTAGCCGGGCCAACGGGTCTGCGGCTGACGAAGTTCTGTCCCGCGATGGTGGACGAGGGCGACAAGAATAAGGGAAGGTGGGTATGGAAAAACGAGTGTTCTCCCGCATTCGCCTGTTTTTACGCGGACGCATGCGCAAGCTTGGTTCAGAACGGGAACTGCCCCGCTTCACAGGCTTCAGCCTGCCAGACTCACCCGTGGACCGGCAAACACTGGCAAATGCCCATATTCCCGAAGCGCTGGCCTCGTTCCTGCTTGATGTGGACGCCAAGCTTAATGCGGTGCTGGCCCATCTGAAACAGGACCGGCTTGAAGACGACTTTCCTCTTCCTGTAGAAATCATGGAGCTGGGCGGCGCGGGGGTACGCATCCGAAACGAAGGAATCGTACAAGAGGGTGACAGAATAGAGCTTGTTCTGTTTCTTTGCGAATTTCCCTTGCGGGTAGCCGGGGCCATGGGCAGAGTTAAACGATGTGAAACGGACCCGGGGGGCACGCCCGTGTGTGCCGTGGAATTTGAACATATCCGTGATGACGACTTGGAAACTATTGTCCAGCACGTTTTTGTGGAAGAACGGCGCAGAATTCGGACCATGCGTCTGGAAAGCTGAAGCGGACCGCGCGCACAGAGCGCACCGCGCGGTAAGACGGTTTCCAGTAAGCGGAGACACACCCAACTCACGAGAAAAACCGGGGAGAAATCACATGCGAACGCAGGAACAGATGATGGAGGCGGTCATGGAGCGCGTCTCTTCGCAGGTGGCCGAAAGTATTCAAAGCGTTATTGCCGACACCGTGCAGGAAGCCCTGAGCGGCAACCTTACCCGCGCTCTGCTTGAGAGTGAATTTTACCGCCGCCTGAGCGACGACATGCGCGACGGTCTGCAATCCATCTACAAAGAAATCTCCAGCGCCACAAAGAATGAAAACGGCAACGGTGGTAACGGAGATCTGTCCACGCAAGCACAGACCAATCAGCTTTTCAGTGAGGCTTCCAAGCAACTCGACGAAGTGCGGGTGACCCTTGAAGAAGCCACCGGAAAGATTATGGATATCTTGGAATTACAAATGGTTTTGCGCACCAAGGCAGCGTCGCATCTTCAAGATATGGCTCGCCGTCTCCCCGGTGACAAGGATGTAGCCGCATTGCAAAACCTTGAGGACCGCCTGTCGGGCAGTCTTACGGACATCATGACGCATCTCAGCTTTCAAGACCTCACCGGGCAGCGCATCAAACGCATTATCGGCGCTCTGCAACGCATCGAATCCACCGTGCTGGACCTATACCTTTCCACCGGCCTTATTATCAAAGCCCGCAAAGAAAACCCCGAAGAGGATTTTGAAGCGCTGGAAGCCCGCTCTCGCCAAAAGGTTTCCGACCTTAAAGGCCCCATCCGTGACGCGTCACAAAGCGACGTGGACGACTTACTAGCCCAGTTGGGCCTGTAGTCAGCACGTCTTTTCCCCGTCCCGCACGGCCCCGCAAGCTTTTTCCACTTGCGGGGTTGTTTTTTTGACAAAAGTTCTCATTATAAGAGAGAATACGTGCGGCACTCCCGCCCACGCAAAGCAAAGGCAGGCCCCCATGACGCAACGCACTCCCCTCGCCATTATTGGTTCCGGTCCCGCCGGGCTTTCCGCCGCTATCTACACCGCCCGCGCCGATGTGGAAACTCTGATTTTCGGCAGTGAACCCAAAATCGCCGGAGACTACGATATAGACAACTACTTCGGTTTTGATGAAACCATCTCCGGTCGCGACCTTATTCACAAGGGTATGCGGCAGGCCGAGCGCTTCGGCGCACGTATCATACACGAAAAAGTGCTCGGCTTGCATCACGGAGACACTGGCGGATTCTCTATCACCACAGATACCGGTCACTACGCGGCCTGCGGAATCATCCTTGCTCCCGGCGTGTCCCGCGTGCGCCCCGGCATCAGCAATCTTGCGGACTATGAAGGCAAAGGGGTTTCCTATTGTGTCAGTTGTGACGGCTTCTTTTACAAAGGCCGTACCGTGGTTGTGGTGGGCGAAGGCATTTACGCCGCCAATCAGGCGCTGGAACTGCTCACCTACACACCGCACGTCACCCTGTACACGCAAGGCAAAGCCAGCACCATTACCCCCGTATTTCAGGAACGGTTGACCAAGGCGGGTATTCCCGTGCATGCCGCGAAAATTGTACAACTTGCCGGAGAAAACGGCCTTTCCCGCATTATCCTTGAAGATGGCACAGAGCGGGAAGCTGACGGCCTGTTCGTTGCCATGGGAGAGGCTTCGTCCCTTGATTTCGCTTACACGCTTGGCGTGGAACGCAATGGTGTATTTCTGGTGGCAGACGCGGAGCAGCGAACCAATATCGAAGGGGTTTTCGCCGCTGGCGACTGCACGGGCGGGTTTATGCAAATAAGTGTCGCCGTGGGCGAAGGCGCCAAAGCCGCACGCTCCGCCATTGCCCACGTGAAAAAGGTGTGCCGGTAACAGAGTAGTCCTCGCAGGTTCATGTACTTCTTGACACTGTTGCCCCTTGGAGATATAGAAATCGGCTCGTTGCCACAGAAGTGGGCCTATAGCTCAGTTGGCAGAGCCTCCGGCTCATAACCGGCAGGTCCCAGGTTCAAATCCTGGTGGGCCCACCATTTTGCATCCCGGCGACTTAGGCCGCCGGAACGCGCCCACGCAAAACGCAGGTGCTTTCTCCGGTGACTTCATTTCGTGAACGCACCTGTTTCCGTAAGGCGACCTATGAACGCACCTGACCTCATTTCCCTCATCGAGCGCATCGCTCCCCCACACGGGGCAGCTTCGTGGGATAAATCTGGCATTCAGGTTGCGGGCAGGCAGACGCGCATCTCGTCCGTGGCTGTGGCGCTGGACCCCACACCAGACACCGTGGAGCGCGCTATTGTGCACGGGGCGAATTTCATCCTCACCCATCACCCCCTCAGCCTCACCCCCCGTTTTCTGGACACCGTGGACGACCATTTCCGCACGGTTTCCACACTTATTGAAAGCGGCGTTTGCCTCTACAGCGCCCACACCTCGCTGGATGTGAATCCTCGCGGTCCGGTGTCGTGGCTGGCAGACGAATTGGGATTACGCGACCGGCAGGTGCTGGAAGAGGTATACCGCCCCAAGCTCACAAGCTTTGCGTTCTCCGCATCGGACGCCGTGACGCCAGACCGTTGGCGGAATCTGATGGGAGTCCTCTCGGTAACGCTCCGTGAGGGGATGATATGCATCACATGCCGGGAAGATGTTTTTCCCCATGTTCGAGAGAGCATAGCGAGCACTCTGGGATATGTTCCTCTCTTTCTCCAGCATCTCCCAATCCACGACAATTCCCGTCAGGATGCCACGGATGCGGAACGCGACTGCCCTACTCAGGTTCTGGGCTACGGCTGCTTGGGCACGCTCCCCCACCCCATGTCGCCGGACCACTTTTTTGCTATGCTTGCCAATGTCGTGGAACGTGAGTATTGGGTCACCAGCGGTCCTGTGCCCGGTGTCGTTTCCACCGTGGGATACTGCACAGGTTCCGGCAGTGGATTAGCCGACACGGCCTTTCGCAAGGGAGCCGACGTATTCATTACGGGCGATGTGAAGTATCATACCGCTCTGGACGCGCTGGGCTGCTTGATAGACGTGGGACATTTTAGCCTTGAAGAAGAAATGATGCGTCGCATGGCCATGTTGCTGGCGGACGCACTCCCTGATATTTCCGTTTTTTTCCTGCCCGCGCAGGACCCCATGCGCCTTGTCCTGAGGGACGGCCATTAACCGAAATGCACCTGCTCCGGTATGTCGGACCGGGTTACTGTTCAGGAGGAAACAACCTTGAGCCTGTATCTGAAGCAGATAGAACAGCTTGTGGCCCTGCAAAAAGTGGACGACGAAATTTTCGTCATTGCCCGTGAACTTCAGGAAGCCCCTACCGAAGTAAAAGGCTTGCAGGACCGCTTTGACGCGTTGGAAGAACAACGTGGGCGATTCATTGAAAAAATCGATCACCTGAAAGAGCAGGAAAAGCGTCTGGCTGGCGAAATAGAAAACGACGCGCTTAAGGTGAAAAAGAGCAAATCCAAGCTCATGCTGGTGGGGAATACCAAGGAATACCACGCAATGATGCGCGAAATGGACAACCTTGAAAAGGTGAACCGTTTGCGCGAAGAAGAAAAAGTGGCCCTTGCAGAAGAGTTGGCCCGGCAGCAGGGTGAACTGGACGGATTGGACGACGAATACACCACGCTTAAAGAAGATTTGGCTGCCAAAAAAGCCAGTCTTCAGGCCCGCATTGACGAAGCAAACACCGTGATCGCCCAGCTCCAGTCCAAGCGTTCCTCGGCCTGCCACGAAGTTCCCGCTCCTATTCTGAGCCGGTACGAATTCATCCGGGAGCGTTTGGATAACCCGGTTATCGTGTCCGTCAATGAAGGGGTGTGCAACGGCTGTCACATTGCCATTCCCCCGCAGAGCTTCATCGAACTGCAAAAAGGGCATCAAATTCTCAGTTGTCCTAACTGCCAACGCCTTATCTACTGGTGCGAGCACTTCAGCGAATGCCCCGCTCCCAGAGAAAAGGCCGCACCTGCCATGGACGACGATACGGAAGAATAATTTCACGGAGCCGGACGGGTCATCGCTGCGGGTGCTTGCACCCGGAGAGGAAAGTCCGGGCTTCGCAGGGCAGGACGCTGGGTAACGCCCAGGAAGAGTGATCTTCGGAAAGTGCCACAGAAAGCAAACCGCCCCGGCATGCCGGGGTAAGGGTGAAACGGTGGGGTAAGAGCCCACCAGATGCCGTGGTGACACTGCATGCTAGGTAAACCCCGTTCGAAGCAAGACCAAATAGGGGAGCAGTTACGGTCGGCCCGACTGTTGCTTCCGGGTAGGTTGCTTGAGGTCATGAGTAATCATGATCCTAGAGGAATGATGGCCACCCCCACAAGGGGAACAGAACCCGGCTTATAGTCCGGCTCCGTACTTTCGGTATCACAGGGCGCATTTGCGCCCTTTTTCATAGGAACCGCCATTATGCAGTGCTGGTCCGTCATTCTCGCCGCAGGAAGCGGCACCCGACTTGCGCATGCCACCCAAGGTGTGAAAAAACAGTTTCTCACGTGGAATGCCGCTCCGCTCTATTGGCACTGCGCGCTTACATTTTCCCGCGTAACACGCGTCCGTGGTCTGATTTTTGTCTTTCCCGAAGCCGAATTTAAGACGGCTCATGCCGAGCTTGCAGAGCGTGACCGTCTTCGCGTGCTTGGGCTGCCGTGGCATGCGGTGGTTGGCGGCGCACGGCGTCAAGATTCCGTATACAACGGATTGCAGGCACTCCCGGACGCCTGTGACACCGTTTTGGTGCATGACGCAGCCCGCCCCTTTATGACTCCCCTGCTCGTCAACCGGCTACTTGACGCACTCAACGATTCCCCGGAAGCGTTGGGGGTTATCCCCGCCCTGCCAGTGACAGACACTATTAAGGTTGTGGAAGACACGATGGTGCGTGCCACGCCGGACCGGTCCGCCCTGCGGGCAGTGCAAACCCCGCAGGTTTTCTCGCGCGCGGTCCTTTGCGCGGCGCATAACGCTGCGAAACAACAAGAGTTCACCATGACAGACGATGCATCCGCATTGGAAAAAGCCGGAGCTACTGTCATCACCGTGGAAGGGGAACCCGGAAATCAGAAAATCACCACAGCGGAGGATCTCGCCATGCTCACCACCACGCTATCCACCGCGCATACCATGCACCCCGTAACAGGATGGGGGTATGACGTGCACCGCTATTGTGCGGAAGGCGCGGGACGCCCCATGAAGTTAGGTGGCATCCCTATTCCCGGTGCGCCAGACGTAGTAGCTCACTCCGATGGCGATGTGTTGCTCCACGCCCTGACCGACGCCGTGCTCGGCTGCATAGGTGGCGGAGATATTGGCGAACGGTTTCCCGACTCCGCCCCTGAATGGGATAATATTGCCAGCGGTATCCTGTTAAACGAAGTTCTGGATGCTGCGGACCGGGCCGGACTCCAACTCGTCAACGTGGACGTGACCATCATCGCGCAAGTGCCCAAGGTCGCACCATGGAAAGCACAGATTCGCAAGCATCTTGCCGGGTTGCTAAAGCTGGACATTTCTCAGGTGAACGTAAAGGCCACCACCGAGGAAAAGCTCGGCTTCACTGGCGAAAAAAAAGGAATAAAGGCAGTAGCAACTGTCTCAGCCCTGCGCCCGGCTCCGTAAGCCTCGCTTCTTGTCTTCCCCGGAGGAACCGGAAGCGCCTTTCCGCCGTACACGGGCCGCAGACCGTCGAACACCCCCCATCACTACAATGTGATGATCTGGAATCCCGCCTCCACATACGTGCTGAGGGATGGATGCCCATGCATGTCGCCGATCAGCGGAATCCCGTCGCTAGCGATGGCTGCATCCACATTCTGCTTTGTGGAACACGCCAGACAGGCCCCCGCAAACAGCCCAGCGATTTTAGCGCGCGTGTACAGGCCGTGTAAAAAATGGTGTGGCTGGGCAATGGCGGGTAAAACACTACAGGCCGCCCCTTCCACCACAATCCGTACCTCGTAGCCCTTTTCCTGCATATCCAAGGCGTTCAGCAGAACATGGATGAAGCACAACGCTTCGCCCTGTAACGCAAACAACACGACCTTACGCATAGCCCACCTCCACTGCTCTCTGATAGGAATGTTTCCCTCTGCATACCGCCATTGCCGTCTTATGACCACAGCATTTTCTGTAGCGTGGCCTGCGGAGCGCCTGCCTCTGGCGGACAGGGATACTCCCCACTTCGTGTCTGCGACGGCAATTCCTTATCTTCCTGATTCCCCCATATCCACTTGATCCACCAGATTCCCCTGCTCCACTCTGCTACGGAAAAAAGAACTAGAGGCAGAATCCTGAAGAATATGCCAAACAGACCTCCGGCACATAACAAAAAAGGCGCTGGAATTACTCCAGCGCCTTTGCGGTGTTTACTCGGGGAGCGAGTGGTGTCGTTCCAAGCAACGCGCCTTCCAATGTCTACGACGCTTTCGTTCCATTCGGCACAGGGGCGGAAGCGGTGAGCAATTGCATGCCATCATCTGTTTTCAACGCGAGGATCATGCCGTGCGATTCCAACCCGCGCAACGATCTCGGCTTAAGATTCGCCACCACAACAACCTGCCGCCCCACCAGCTCTTCCGGTGTGAAAAAGGCTTTTATACCTGCTAAAACTTGCCGAGGAGTCTCTTCGCCAAGATCCACCAGTACTTTATACAAGCGATCCGCCTTGGGATGATTTTCCACACTCAGCACCGTGCCCACGCGGAGGTCGAGCTTTTGAAAATCTTCAAACTCGATAGCTTCCACCGCAGCTTCCACCGCCTCCGCAGCACCCTTCTTCGCAGCGGCCTTGGGGTTTTCTTTGGCGCTCATTTCGGCAGCGGACTCCGCACGGGCCGCGCGCAGCGCATCCAGATCAACCCGGGGAAACAGATTAGATCCCGGCGCGGGCCGGATACCCACGGGCAGGCCGCCCCAGCTTTCTGACTCGGAAACCAAATCAGCCACGGTAGGATCGAACTCCATCCCCAACTGGGCCATGAGTTTTTCTGAAGAGCCGGGCATAACAGGCCACAGATGCAAAGCCACCTTGCGCATGCACTCCAGCAACGTGTACATAACCGTGCCCAACCGCGCGGTATCCCCCTGCTTGAACAATGC
Organism: Pseudomonadota bacterium; assembly: GCA_023460395.1. Lineage (GTDB taxonomy): Bacteria > Desulfobacterota > Desulfovibrionia > Desulfovibrionales > Desulfovibrionaceae > Halodesulfovibrio. Next base: position 87,605 of record JAEWQB010000001.1, read on the forward strand.
CCAAGGCTGGCAGGTATCCACATATTTATTAAGAGCGCGCACCAGCTCCCACAACGATTCTAATCCGTTAGAAAACCGGACATTGGTCAACAACTGCTGAAAATTACGCATGCTGTTTGCCGCAAGCTCCCGGATATCCATATCGTCGGAAAGATATTCTCCCGGAGCGGGAACAACACCGTCAAAATACTTGGCGGTCATGGAAAGCACCCGGCTGAACAAATTCCCCAAGTCGTTAGCCAAATCAGCGTTCAACCGGCCTACCAAGGCTTCTTCGGAAAAGCTCGCATCGCTGCCGAAAGACATCTCACGCAAAAGGAAATACCGGAAGGCGTCCAGTCCGTAGGTGTTGACCATTTCCAGCGGTTCCACCACATTACCGATGGATTTAGACATCTTAGTATCGCGCACCAGCCAATAGCCGTGCACGTTTAAATGCCGGTATGGTTCCAGTCCCGCCGCCTTCAGCATAGTGGGCCAAAAGATGGCGTGAGGCTTCAGAATGTCTTTGGCGACCAAATGCTGCGCCCCCGGCCAGAACGTGGCAAATTTTTCGCCAGCGGGCCAGTCCAGCGCGGATATGTAGTTGATGAGCGCATCAAACCAAACATAGGTAACAAACTGATCGTCGAACGGCAGTTCAATACCCCACTCAAGCCTCGACTTGGGACGGGAGATGCACAGATCCTCCAGCGCACCGCTGTCCAGCAAAGATAACACTTCATTCCGATATCGCTCTGGTCGAATGAAGTCCGGGTTATCCACAATGTACTGCCGCAACCATGCCTGATATTTCGACATACGGAAAAAGTAATTCTTCTCCGCGATATAAGCAGGTTTGGTCAAATGCTGGGGGCACAGCCCGTTCTCCAGCTCTTTTTCGGGATAAAAGCGTTCACACCCGTAGCAATAATGACCGCCATATTCCCCAAAATAAATATCGCCGTTGTCGTATACCTTTTGGAGAACCTGCTGAACCACTGCTTTATGGCGTGGTTCAGTGGTGCGAATAAAGTCATCATTGGAAAGATTCAGGTGCGGCCACATATCGCGGAACAACGCGCTGATGGTGTCCGTATACGCCTGCGGGGTGCAGCCGTTTTTTTCCGCAGCCTGTACGATCTTATCCCCATGTTCATCTGTCCCGGTGAGAAAATATGTGTTTTCTCCCATCAGAGCATGAAAACGGCGCATGGTGTCAGCGACAATTCCAGTATACGCGTGCCCCAGATGAGGCTTGGCATTCACATAAAAAATAGGCGTGGTAATATAAAACGGTTGCACGAATTCTCTCCTCATAGCTTCGCCCGGCAATACCGTGCCGGGCGCATCAATAGCAAAGCGGCAAACTCCGCCGGGGCTTATTCGTCACCGGAAGCGGGCTTGCGCTTACGCTTTCTCCGTCCCCTGCTCGTCCTGCGGGCAGCGGGGTCAGCATTTTTTACTAACCGCCGCAGTGGCGGGCGTTCGTCTTTGGCAGGCTTGCCCTGCTCCCCCTGCGCGCCACCTGATTCAGCGGAGGCCGCAGATTCACGGGGTGCGCCCTGCGCGGGTTCGCTAGCGTGTTCCACCTTGGAAGCTTCCGCGGTAACGTCCGTGGGAAGGCTGGCAGCCACGGCCTCCCCGTTTACGCCGTCAGAAAAGGTGGACGAAGCGTCCCCGGCCTGCGCGCCTTCCTCGCCCGTGCGGTCGGTGCCTTCTATAACTGCGGCAGCCGGGGTGGCAGCCGGGCCTGAGTGCACGTCGCTTATCCGCATGGGGGGACGCGAGGGAGACAATGCGGGAACAGAAGCCCCCGCAGACTCATGGTGCGGCGCAGGCTGCTCTTTGCTCACCGCTACGCCGGATTCACTCCCGCCGGGTTCACCGGAAGAAATGGCTTCCGTGTCGCCGGAATCTCCGTCCGCCTCGTGTGAATGGGCAGAGCGGGCCGCACGTTTGGCAGCCGCGCGGGCGGCATCTTGACGAGCCTGATCGGGCCGGGAAGGACTCAGTTCTTCCCATTCTTCCAGCGTATATTCTTTTTCCTCGTTAGATTCGGTCAGCACCGCCACGCTGTTACGAAACATATTGGCGCGCAGCACCTTCACCGAACCGTCCTCGGTCTGATATTTCTTGCCCAGCTTAGGACACGCACGGTGGAATTCTTCATAATTATCCTGCTCGTAGGAGAGGCAGCAGAGCAATCTACCGCAAATACCCGATATTTTAGCAGGATTGAGGAATAAATTTTGCTCTTTCGCCATTTTGATGGTTACGGGAGCAAACGTCCGCAAAAACTGACGGCAGCAGCAGACCATGCCGCAGTTTCCCACAGCGCCGATCATCTGTGTTTCATGCCGCACGCCTATCTGGCGTAGTTCAATGCGGGTACGGTAGGTTTTCACCAAATCTTTAACTAATTCGCGGAAATCAATGCGGGAAGGCGCGGTGAAATAAAAGACTATTTTGCTGCGGTCAAAAAATACCTCCACATCCACAAGCTTCATATCAAGCTTGCGGGAGCGAATGCAGTCCGCGCAGAACTGATGAGCTTCCCGTGCGAGACTCTCATTTTCTTCATGTCGCGCAAAATCTTCATCCACGGCAAGACGGTGAACAGGTTTAAGTTCATCTGTTTCCGCATCGTCAGGCAGATCATCGCGCAGGGAGACGATTTCGCCCAGTCCTTGCCCTTGATCGGTCTTCACGATCACCTTATCGCCGATGGCAACCTCGAAGTCGCTTTTCTCGAAATAATATAACTGTCCGTATTCACGGAACTTAATACCTAAAATAGATCCCATGGGCCTTCTCTTTGGAGCCGGGGAACCGGCAAGTATGGGAAAGCACCCGGAGCGATGCCCAGCAGGTGCCTTGTCTCGTTGGGAATCTCCCCTTTTCGGCTTTTATGGCCCCTGTGTCAACAAAGCGAATAGAGGTTGTCAACTGGCGGCAACCCTATTATGAGAAATCTTTCACAGACACAATAATTGCCCGTCTGGCGTCACCTCTTTCCGCCATAGCGCCAAACACCCGGAAGGCGCATTCCACTCCGGGTCCGTGGGTCCGAGCGGTTAGCGCAGCCATATGACAAAAGGCGGAATACTGCGTTGCGGACAAGCACACCCGCGCCTGAGCGGTCCCCTTGCAGGAAGAAACGATACGGGAGGAACCGATGATTTCCAGAGAAGACGCGCTGGTCCTGTTGCAATCCTACCAGCCGGAAGAGCATTTGGTACACCACGCCCTGTCCTCCGAAGCCATCATGAGAAAAATGGCACAAAAATTTGGTGAAGAAGAGGTCGTCTGGGGACTGGCGGGATTGCTGCACGACATCGATTTTCCTCTCACCAAGGAAACGCCGGAAAAACATGGAGTGCTCGCAATGGAAGTGCTCGCCGCCCATCTGCCGGAAGACGCGCTGCATGCCATATGTGCGCACAATGCGGAATATACGGGCAAGCAGCCGCAATCCCGGCTGGACTTTGCCCTGCGGTGTGCCGAAACCGTCACCGGACTTGTGGCAACCAATGCCTTGGTTCGCCCGGAAGGGATGACAGGCATGCAACCCAAGAGTCTGAAAAAGAAAATGAAGGACAAGGCGTTCGCCGCCAATGTGGACCGGGAACGCATTCGTGAATGTGAAAAACTGGGACTGGAGCTTGGCGATTTTTTGCAAATCGCTATCGACGCGATAACGCCCATTGCCAGCAGTGTGGGGCTGGCAAAACGCTAATCACAAGGAACACGCACATGAAACTCTCGTTCATCCTCATTGCCCATAATGTAAAAAAGCATATCGCCCAGAGTCTGGCAGCCATACAGGAAGCGGCTGCCGACCTTACGACAGCACGCGTCTGTGACTGTGAAATCATCGTGGTAGATTCCGCGTCTGGAGACGGTTCAGCCGAGGCGGCTAAAGCGGCTGTGCCCTCCGCCCGCCTGATACGTAACACCTGCGACAAAGGGTTCGCGGCTGCGGCAAATGCTGGAATACACGCCGCATCCGGCGACATGCTCTGCTTTGTGGATCCGGAAACGGCCCCGGAACCGGGCGCAGTGCGCCGCTTGCTGGAATATATGGAAACCAACACCTCCTGCGGCATCGCAGGAGGGCGAATTATTGACCAAAAAGGATTCACTCTGCGGGGCGCACGCCGTCTACCCGGCTGCGTAAGCAAGGCGATCTCCGCACTGGGCATTCCCTGCCGGTGCACGGGAAGTACCAGTCAACCGCAGGAAGTGAAGGCTGTAAACCTTGCCTTCACATGCGTTCGCCGCACACTGCTTGATTCATTGGGACCGCTGGACGAACGATTCGCGGGTGGCTATGCGGACTACGACCTGTGCCGCAGAGCACGCAAGGCACTGAACCCGAAGTGGAAAGTAGCCTTTGTTCCGCAAGCGGCGGTGCGGGTGCTGGATCGCTTTGCCATGCGCCCGGAACCACAAGCGTTTTCGCTATACGGCGAATCTGTGGTACGAAAGCGCATCCGCAGTGAGCAGCTTTATTTCTGGAAGCATTTCTGCGCGGGCACCGTGCTGGTGTTTGCGTTGGCGGATATGGCGGCCCACGGCGTGCGCTACGTGTATAACGCTATTCCACGCCTTGGCTCTGCGGACATGCGCGCCTATCATTACGCCGTGATACGGCAGACAGCGCACGCCATGCTGGACACCCAACTAGGCACGCAATACCCCGCAACGCCTTGGGACCGCTAACATTCGTCTTGCTGCCACCTGTCGCAATGGCATCTTGCGTGATGCCACGCCATGGCATTCTGTGGCACTATTTTGTGCTGCCAACAGGGTGAGGCAACGCGAAGCAAGACTAGAGGCATATCGTCGCCGGTAGACGGCGACCCCCCATAACAGACACCGCGCCCGCTTTCCTTCGGAAGGCGGGCGTTTTTACGCATTATCGGTCGCTCATCTCCGGTGCGGAGCCATTACCCCACCCGGCGAGCGGCAATAATTGTCTCCCGCAGACGGCGCACCATGCCCTCCACATCCTCCGCCCCGACAATTTCGGAAACCAGTGCGCAGCATCTGGCTCCCCGCCGGACGACCTCCGCCACGTTATGCAATTTAATGCCACCTATCGCCACGTGCGGAATATCGTGGTGGGCCACCACATAATCCAGATATTCCAACCCCACAGGATCGCATACATCTCGTTTGGTGCGCGTGGCGAAAAGAGGCCCCACGCCTATGTAGTCCGCTCCACGGGCAATGGCATCGCGGCACTGCTCTGGTGAGTGGGTGGATAAACCAATAATCTTATCTGATCCCAACAACTGGCGCACCGCCTCCACGGGCAAATCTTCCTGCCCCACATGCACGCCATCGGCATCCGCCAGCAAAGCGATGTCCACATGGTCGTTAACAATGAAGGTGCACCCAGCATCGCGCGTCATACGGCGTAGTTGCAGGCATTCGTCCAGCATCACACCGGGCTTGCGGTCCTTCTCCCGATATTGCAGCACGCGGACTCCCGCCCGCAGCATGGCATCTGCCACGTCCACCACAGACCGTCCGCATGACAATCCCGCATCGGTGAGTGCGTAAAGTTCCGTATCCAAAAGAGTGCGCATGGGAAGTCCTCCTGTACGCGCGATCACCATGAGTTATGTGGTTCCCACGGGCTATCCGTTTCGGTCGTTTTTTCCCGGCCTGATCATTCCCGTTGCCCGGCCTGTCCTCGCTGGCCTCGCTGGCCCGACAGGCCTGTCTGACAAGTTTAGCCCCATCTGGCCCAACCGACCCGACCGGCCCGACCGGCCTTGCCTGATAAGTCCGGTAAGTCTGGTAAGTTTAGCCAGTCTGGCAACAAGGGCCGAGAAGGTGCGTAAGCACCGCGTCCGCCTGCATGGCGGCTGCCATCATCACACGAGGTGCCATGGGCGGCATGCCGGGGGTAACGCCACTCTGAAAATCCCCCACAACCACAGCACTGTCCCGGATGTGGCGCGTGCGCATATCCGGGCCGCCCCACCCCGCCATGCCGGAAGCCGACACAAAAAAAGTATCTCCGCCCATGAATGCCTCTGCCAGCATCTTTTTGCCAGCCACGCCGTCCAGAGCCTCCACCACCACCGCGCAACCGGCAAATACGGAACACAGATTTCCGGGAACAAGCTCTAGCCGGTGGATACCCACGTCCAGCGTATCATCCAGCGCCAGCAAATTATCCCGTAAGGCAGCTACCTTCGCCCGGTAGACCTGATCCGTGAAATAGAACTGGCGGTTCAGGTTGGACGCATCCACAGAATCATGATCGACCAGCACAAACCGGCGTATTCCGCTACGGGCCAGAAGCATGGCACAATTGGAGCCTAAGCCCCCCGCCCCCGCAATGCCCACCGTCACCGAGTCCAACCGACAAAGCTGTTTCGGTGTCAGATACCGGGACAATCCTATCCGCAGCGTGGAGGGCGGACGGGTGTCTGCTGCACAGTCTTCCGATGCCAAAGGCGCTTCGCCCGCGCCATTCGTCCGGGCACTGTCCTCCTGCCGGGCTTGCGGTGCGGCATCATCCATGCGTAACCCCGGTTTTTTCCGACAAGGGAGACTGGAACAGACCATCAAGCGGTTCCCAGTCTTTAAATACCGGCTGGTACCCCTGCGCCCGAATTGCTGCGCACATGGCGTCCACACCACGCGAATCCGATATGGCAAACTGAACAACCGCGTGTTCAGGCTCCACAACGGTGTTCGTGTGAACCTCATCGCTTGTGTCCGGCTGCCGAGCCGTCTGCGTACAGATTGCGCCAAGAGGGCTGTTCTCCACCCCGGACGCCGCCGTTGCGGTATGCGGCAGAAACTTTGGCAAACCGTCTGGCGGCTCGTTCGGCAATTGCGCTGCCGCGTTTTCCGCCGAAGCCGCATGCCCGCCCACAGCCGTGCTGACCCCGGCGGACACTTTGGTCACTCCCAGCGGAATGAGCCAGTCACGCAACTCGGCGGACTCCCGGCTGGAAAGAGTGATGCCACACCGGGGCAAAAATAACCGAAGCGCCAGCAAATACTGCACAAGATCACGATCCGAAGCTACGGAAACCGGCTGATACGCACCGGCATGCGGACGCATGCGGGGCAAGGAAACCGCGATATCCGTTTGCGGGTACCTCCGTTGCAGATACCACGCGTGCAGCCCCGTGAAAAAGCCGTCCCGCCGCCATTCATCCAGTCCGAGAAGCGCTCCGATATTCACCGTGCGCATGCCCGCGCGGCAGGCCCGTTCCGGTGCGTCCAGCCGAAACGCGTAATCCTTTTTCGGACCAGCCGGATGCAGAGCAGGATACAACTCTCGATTGTAGGTTTCCTGAAACATGGTAAAGGAATCCACTCCGCAGGCGATGAGATGCGCATACTCTTCCTCACGCATGGAGTAGACCTCTACTCCGATGGAGGGGAAAAGGTCGCGCAGAATCCGGGCCGCGTCGCCTATGTATTCCACAGACGCCTTCTTGGGCGCATCTCCTGTGAGGAGAAGCAGATTCCGCAATCCGGTGGCGGCTATGGCCTCTCCTTCACGCCGGATGCGTTCCGGGTCCAGATGATCACGGGCGATGGCGTTGCGCGTGTTGAAGCCGCAGTACACGCACTGGTTGGTGCAATAGTTGGAAAGATACAACGGCGTGAAAAGCTGAATGGTTCGCCCAAAATGGCGCAACGTCAGCGTATGCGCCCGCTGTGCCATAGCTTCCAATAACGCCGGAGCCGATGCCGAGGGGGAAAGCAACGTGAAAAAGTCTTCCGGGGAAAGCGTTTCCCGTTCCAGCACACTCCACACGTCTCTTTCCTTCACGGCGGCTATACGCGCGGGAATCTCACTCGCCGTGTACCGTTCCATTTCCTGAGCGAAAGACATTACGCCGCCCCCAGAAATCCGGTCAGGGGAGAGGAGGCATGCGCGTGACCCGCCCGCACCGGACCTGCTCCCGCGAGATACGCCTGTCTGCCTGCCCGGACCGCCGCTCCGAAGGCTTCCGCCATGGCAACGGGATCTGCGGCGGTGGCAATGGCGGTGTTCACAAGGCAGGCAGCCGCCCCCATTTCCATAGCCTCACACGCTTCAGAAGGCTTACCTATTCCGGCATCCACCACAATGGGCACCGCTATTTCCTCAATAAGAATACCAATCATCTCTTTGGTGCGCAGTCCCCGGTTGGTGCCAATGGGAGCACCTAACGGCATAATAGCCGCAGCTCCCGCGTTTTGCAGATCGCGGGCCACGTACAAATCCGGGTTCATGTAGGGCAGCACTACAAAGCCCTCTTTGACCAACATTTCCGTGGCGCGGGCTGTTTCATACCCATCCGGCAACAGAAACCGGTTGTCGGCGATAACCTCAATCTTAATCCAATTACCACATCCGGCGGCGCGGGCCAGTCGGGCTATACGCACAGCCTCATCGGCGTCGCGCGCACCGGACGTGTTGGGCAGGAGCCGCATGTGCGAAGGAATGTGCTGCATCACATTCTCCGATCCGGTTCGCATATCCACCCTTCGCAGGGCCACCGTGATAACCTGAGAACCAGAGACGCGGCAAACGTCAGGGATGACAGCATCGGAGCCGTATTTTCCAGTACCGATGAACAATCGGCTTTCCAGCGCCGTACCACCGATAACCAGAGTGTCGTTGTTGTGTTCCACTAGCCCCCTCCTACGAAGTGCAGGATTTCAAGTTCATCCCCTTGGGAAAGCCGAATCGTCTCCCAGTCTTCAGCCGACACGATGGAACGGTTATGCTCCACCACCACGGAACGCGCATCCAGCCTCCTGCCCGCCAGAAAAGCGGCCAAAGTAATATTAGGCGGACATTCCGTCTCTTCTCCATTCACGCGAAGAATCATACAACTCCCGGTTCATGCCAAAAAAAGAGGCCTACCCTGCTGGGTAAGCCTCTGGATTCGACAAAGGGCACCGCCCGGCGCACAACGCCAAAGCGAATCTTTGTCCACACCGGAAGCTTCCCTGCGGCGGTACGAACCGCATCAGGTTCCCGGGGTCTGGGCTATGCCCACTCTCAGCCTGCCACCATGGCGGCAGGTTCCCCCAGCTTCTCGCATACTCACTGCGCATACGCGGCATTCGCGCATGGCACTGCCAAACTCTCTGCCAACTGTTCGCAGACGCCCGCCAGTGTCTGGCATCCGCCCACTGGCAGCAGGTATCGCTGTGGCACCCCGCAGGGCGCACCGCGACCGGAATACAGTCAACACAAAAAAACGCCTGCCCCGTAAGGCAAGCGTTGGCATTCAATAACACCCCGCGTTCCAGAGAATCCACCGTTTGGCCTGCCGTTACGCCCGACCAGTTAAGGCCCCGCGCAACCGCACTCTGGTTCGCATGTGTTCCGTGCCAGCTTCCCTCCGCCGGTGTAACCCGTCTCAGGTTCAAAGGGTCTGGGAGTTCCCACTCTCAGCTGCGCCGACGTACTGCCATGCGCTGCTCCCCTAGCTGTTATCCGCGAAGCTACTCCCCTCTTTTTATGATGTAAAGCGGTTTTCTTTCTCCGCTATACACCTCTTGCCGCGCTACAGAGAAACGCATAATCTTGCGGCAACGTACTTTTGAAGGAGCGCCCATGCCTGAAACCAAACCCGTTGCTCGCCCTGCCGCCATACCACATCGTCACCGCTGTGCCTCAGTTACGCCGTGTCCGGTGCCCCCCCAAAAACGCCCCTTCCGGGTTTTGGCCCCACTTCTCGCCACGCTGGCGTGCCTGATAAGCGCGCACATGGCTTTACCCGCTCCCGCACTGGCACATAGAGTGAATATTTTTGGGTGGGTGGAGGGACCGGTAGTCCATACCGAATCTCTGTTCAGCAACGGCAATAAGGCACGTAAAAGCCGCGTGAACGCCACCGAGGCGTACACGGGTATTTTGCTGGCGAACGGCACCACCGACGAAGACGGTCTATGGAGTTTCTCTCTCCCCCCGCAGGTTATCGAACGCGGGCCGGATATTTTGCTCTCGCTGAATGCCGGAGAAGGACACGCAGCCACATGGCTGATGGAGGGCGAAGAATTTTCCACCACCATGACGGACCCCTCTCCCGACCCGGAACCAGACATTCGCCTTGGCGAGGATGGCGGCATGGCCCCCGGCATGGAGTCCGCGTTGTCGTCCGGGCAGCAGGAGGGAGCGGGGGGAAAACCCGCCACTCCCGCAGACAAACGCCTTCGCGCTATCATACGTGAAGAGGTGCGCAGCGCCGTGGAAGAAGCACTGGAACGCAAGCTGGCCCCCTTACGCCGCAAACTGGCGGAAGAAACCGAACCCGGCCCGTCATTGCGGGATATTATGGGGGGCATCGGCTACATTTTCGGGCTTGCGGGTGTGGCTGCGCTGGTTGCCTCGCGCCGTCGCCGCTAGGCATCGCCCCGCGCCCCGCCAGCCAGACGCTTACGCGTCCTTGCCGGTAACGCCATGAACGGTGGCGCGGATAGTTCCGTCAGGCAACGCATAGGCGTGGGCCATATGGTCCGTATTGTGGAATATGCCGTAATCCCCCTTGGGATTCAGCATAATAATGCCCGCATGCCCTTGAACACGGGCATGCAGCAGCTCTATCCCCATACGGGCCGCGCTCATGGCATCATGGCCTTCCAGATACCCGCAGGCAGACCGGCACATAAGAGTGCGGATAATACCTTCGCCAAACCCGGTAGCCGACGCACCGCCAAGCAGGTTGTCGCAGTACACCCCCGCCCCGCACAGGGGGGCGTCTCCCACTCTGCCGGGACGCTTGCCCGGTGTCCCGCCTGTGGAGGTGGATGCCGCCATGTTGCCATACACATCCAGCGCCACGGCTCCCACTGTACCCTGCGGCACAGGTTTGAACGCATCGTGAGTGCAGTATCCCTGCTGGTTGCAAATGGTTTCAAACAGTTTCAGCTCCCGCTCTGTCACCAGTGCGCGGGGATCACACTCCCGTAACCCCTGTTCTCTGGCAAACCGCTCCGCGCCTTCCCCCACCAAAAAGCAGAACTCCGTATCCATGAGCTTGCGGGCTATGTCCACGGGGGTCATGAACCGCCGCACAGCCGCCACCGCACCGAAGTTGAGATCGCGTCCGTCCATGATGGACGCATCCAATTCAATCTGCCCGTCGCTATTGAGCACCGCGCCGCGTCCGGCGTCAAACGTGGGGTCCATTTCCAGCACGTTTACAGCGGTCTGCACTGCGTCCAACGCGCTGGCTCCACGCCGCAGCATGTGCCACGCGCGTTCCACGGCTTCGCGACAACCGTCAATATGCGCCTGCTGACGCTCTGGGGGAATGGTCCATGCCCCGCCATGCACGATGATTTTTGGCTCAGTCACACGCCGCTCCTGTTGTCCAAAGAGATAATACGCACCGAGGTATTACTGAGCATTGTGTCAGGAATCAAGCCCCTCCGGCAGGCCGGGAGCAAGGCAGAGTGCGCCAAGCGGCGGGAGCGTCAATTCCACAAAACAGCCCCCGCCAAAGGTGTCTTTCTGTGCGCGCGCCAGACCGCCGTTCCCCGTATTGGAACCACCGTAATGCGCACTGTCGGAATTTAAAATTTCCCGCCACATCCCGCCGGGAACGTCAGGACAAGCAAGACGGTAATGTTCGCGCACCACCGGGGTGAAATTGAAGATCCACAACAGAGGACGCGCGTCCGGGGCCATGCGCAAGAAGCTGATCACCGATGCGGCGTAATCCGAAATGTCCACCCAGCGGAAGCCCGACCAATCGTGGTCGCGCCGGTGCATAGCTGGCTCATTACGCAAAAGGCGGTTCAGATCGCACAGCAACGTGCGTATGCCCTCGTGCGCGGGGAAGCCGCGTAGGCACCAATCCACTTCGCCCATGGCGTCCCATTCCTTCCACTGTCCGATTTCGCCGCCCATAAACAATAATTTTTTCCCCGGATGTGCCCACATATAGGCATAGAGCAGCCGCAGATTTGCCTGCTGCCGCCACATATCGCCCGGCATTTTGGAAAGCAACGCGCCCTTTCCATGCACCACCTCATCATGAGAGAGCGGAAGTACAAAATTTTCTGAAAAGGCGTACAGCATGGAAAAAGTAAGATTTCCATGATGATGCGGTCTGTAAATGGGGTCTTTGCTCATATAGGCCAGCATGTCGTGCATCCAGCCCATGTTCCATTTAAATGTAAACCCCAGCCCGCCCGTATAAAGGGGACGGGAAACACCGGGCCACGAGGTGGATTCTTCCGCAATGACGCACGCGCCGGGAAATTCCGCATGCACCACCCTGTTCAGTTCACGTAAAAACGCCACGGCCTCTAAATTCTCCCGCCCGCCGTGACTGTTGGGTACCCACTCTCCCACCTTCCGTGAATAGTCGAGATACAGCATGGACGCCACGGCATCGATGCGCAAGCCATCCACATGGAACTCCCTCAACCAATACAGCGCGTTGGCGAAGAGGAAATTCCGCACTTCATGGCGCCCATAGTTGAAGATATAGGTACCCCAATCGGGGTGCTCCCCCAACCGAGGGTCCAAATGTTCATACAGGGCACTGCCGTCAAATCTTCCCAGACACCAGTCATCTTTGGGGAAATGGGCGGGAACCCAATCTAAAATCACCCCGATGCCCGCCTGATGACAACGGTCTACAAACGCCTTAAAGCCTTCCGGTGTGCCGAAACGGGAAGTGGGGGCGTAGTAATGACTGGTCTGATACCCCCACGACTCATCCAGCGGATGTTCCGCCATGGGCAGCAGTTCAATATGCGTGAACCCCATTTCCCGCACGTAGGGGATAAGCCTGTCCGCCAGTTCCCCGTAGGTCAAAAACCGTCGCGGTTCCCCATATGGGGCGGCATCACGCATCCACGAGCCAGCATGTATCTCGTAAATGGACAAAGGGGATTCCAGCGGCGGGCCCGTCTGACCACGGGCTTCCATCCACGCGCCATCCGCCCATGCGTGGTTATCCAGATCCCATGTCACGGCTGCCACGCCGGGCCGAAGTTCGGCGAACAACGCCATAGGGTCTGTTTTGTAGACGATGCGCCCATCTGCCCCATGGATGCCAAATTTATACAAGACGCCTTTTGTCATACCCGGCACAAAAGCCGCCCATATGCCGGAAGAGCCTACCGGATACAGCGGCATTTCCCCATACTGCCATTCCGTAAACGGACCAGTAAGGTGCACGGAGTGCGCGTTGGGTGCCCACACGGCAAAGCGATAGCCCGCTTCTCCCTCTTGTTCCGCGGCGTGCGCACCGAGGATGCGGTAAATATCCCAGTGTTCCCCTTCACCAAATAGGTAAAGATCGAACGGTTCGATAAAGGCCGGGCGTGTTTGCATGTCCTATCCGTTACTCCGTGTGTTCCGTCCCAAACATCTGGCCCGTGCGGCCTCTATTCCCAAAAAGCTAGACCATTCCCAGTTCGCGGTACACATCGACATATCTGCCCGCGGCATCCTGCCACGTGAATTCCTTGCTCATGGCACGGCGGACCATGGCCTGCCACGCATCCGGCATGGTACGCCACACCGCTACAGCCTGCATGACGGCCTCTAAAAAGGAACGGGAATCGGACCGTTGGAAAATGAATCCCGTGGCCTCTCTGTCCGGCCACGGGACAATGGTGTCTTTAAGTCCGCCCACCGCAGTGGCCACGGGTGGTGTGCCAAAACGTAACGCATACATCTGAGTCAGACCGCAAGGCTCGTACGTGGAAGGCATGAGGAAAATGTCGCACCCCGCCTGAATGCGGTGAGCCAGATCCTCAGTGTAGCTTACCAATGTGGCTAACCTGCCGGGATAGTCTTCCATCATGGCCAGCAAACGGGCTTCCTTTTCCAGATTCCCCTCACCCAGTATAACCACGCCCACATCCTGCCGCATCAGCTCTGGAAGAATTTCAATAAGCAGGTCCACTCCCTTTTGGCTGCGCAATCTTCCAATAAAGCCGAGAAGCGGCTTCCGCCGCAACGCGGGGTCTAAATTCAATTCCTTGATAAGGTTGGCCTTGCAGTTGCGTTTGCCCTTCAAGCTTGCACTGTCGTAGGTGCAGGGAAGAAAACGATTACTTTCCGGGTTCCAGATAGAGTAATCCGCCCCGTTCAAAATGCCGCGCAGCTTGTGCTGCCTCGCCCGCAGCACCCCGTCCAGCCCGCAGCCAAACGCAGGCGTAAGAATTTCCCGCGCGTAGCTGGGGGAAACCGCGCTTACCATGTCCGCGCAGGCGATGCCCCCCTTCAGGAAATTAAAATCGCCAAAAAATTCCACCCCATCCATGGCCCATGCCTGCGGGGGCAGCCCCGAACCTTCGAATAAGCGGGAAGAAAAGCGGCCTTGAAACGCCAGATTATGTATGGTGAGAACGCTGCGGGTGTCTTGCCAGTAGGGATCGCCCAGACGCCAGTAATACAGATAGGCGGCTACCAGCGAGGCTTGCCAGTCATGCACATGGAGAATCTGCGGCGCGGTGCCAAGCCGTTTGAGGAATTCCATAGTCGCGCGGCAAAAAAAGATAAACCGCTCGGCATTGTCAAAGTAGTCGCCCTTGTGGTCGTTGTAATAAAACCTGCGGTCAAAATATTCGCTACGGTGTACGAAATAAACGGGCATGCCATGAAAGTTGGCCTGAAAAATATCTGCCGTAATCGGTCCCCACGGGTAGCCGACGTGGCAGTCTTCCCACGCCAAGTGCACTCCGAATTCGGCGGAGCCAAGACGCCCATAAAAAGGGGTAACCACCGCCGTGCGGATGCCCATCCGATGCAGCGTGAGAGGAAGCGCACCCAGCACATCGCCAAGCCCGCCAGTCTTAGAGAACGGGTACATTTCCGACGTGACGAATACAACCTGAGGCCTCATTTTCCGCCACCCCCTGTCTTCTCTCCCGGCATACCGCCGCAGCACCGGCACGCTCTGCGCCAAGCGGCAATGCCGCGCAGAGTTCGCGCCAGTTTATCCCACCATAGAATTCCGACCACAGCTTGCCGGGCATGCGTTTGTCTACCCTACGCAAAATATGCGGAAAAAGCCAATGCCCTTTCAAGCTTTTCGGTTAGCCGGACGCATTATGCCGAGCTGCCGCGCAGGGGAACCAGTGCCCCAGATGTTACAAAATCCTGTACGATACGCGCATGGTCAAAACAGAGCGGAGGCAGTGCCTCCGGTAAAAAAAACGCAACTGTGGCGGCATCATCCCCGGCCCTCAGCCCCTCAAGGGTTTTCGGAATTCCCACAAATACGCAGCTCATCGTATGCCGGCGCGAATCGCGAGCCGGATCGGAGTACACCCCAAGCAGCCCGGCAAGGCGTACCCGCAGCCCGGTTTCTTCCTGTACCTCGCGCACGGCGGCGTGCTCCACCGTTTCCCCGTAGTCCACAAAGCCTCCGGGCAAGGCCCACCCATATGGAGGATTTTTGCGCTCCACCAGCAATACCCCACGCTCCGGCACATGGATAAGAACATCCACCGTGGGAGCCGGATTGCGGTATACTTCCACAGGATGTCCACACTGGGGGCAAGGACGTGTTTGCGACATAGACTCCTCCTAAAAAAACAACGCGGCATCTCCTCGCATACAGCAACACTCCGCGATGCGATATAAAAAAACGGCCTTTCGGGATGCCACTCCACGAAAGGCCGCTTTTGCAAAAGAAAGAAGGTAAGCAGGATAAAGCACATTGCGTGCCACTCTGGCAGTTCTGGCGCGAATTTTATTAACGCACGTAATGACAGCATGTTATAATTTGTCTAGAAAACACACTGCTCCCGGACCCGTTCAACTTCTTGTACATAGTTTCACAGCACGCAGACTCTCCGGCAGAAGCAATTCAGATTTTTGCACCATGCGAAAACGGATTGCCGGATTCTCCCTCCGTCTTTTTTCCCATCCACTCCCTTCCTGTCATTAGGCACCTCAACTCGCAGTTTGTCATCAGGCAACGCCCGCTTTCCCCGCCGCTAGTCCACAAGGACATATCCGACAGTCTCCAAGGCGCGAAGGGGAAAAGCCCCCTGCCGCACAACGCGGAGCGTTCCCGGTGAGACAATCTCCACAAGCGTGGAAGGCAAACCGCCTGAAGGTGCTGGTGGAAGATCCAGCACGCCCTGCGTGGCAGCACAGAGCACGGGGTCCAGACGGGCAGCCTCGGTTACAGCCGGATGCCCGCTCACATTGGCGCTGGTAGAAACCAGCGCTCCCCCCGCAGCGCGGCACAAGGCGGCAGCCACGGGATGCGGAGTGAACCGCACGGCGATCTTGCCTGTTCCTCCGGTCAACATGGCGGGAACAGCGGCGGAGGCCGGTAACAAAAGCGAAAGAGGCGCGGGCCAGAACGCCAAGGCGAGCGCACGGGCCGTTGCCAGACACCCCTTATCTGTCGCTGGAGTACACTCCGTTGCAGGCTTTGGCTCTGCCACGAGAGCCTTCAGTTGGTCCCGGTGCCCGATAATTACCGGCAACGGCATAGACGCGGGCCGCTGTTTCGCGGCGTACACTCCCGCAATGCCTGCAAGGCTGAACGCCGAGCACCCCACTGCGAAAAAGGTTTCCGTGGGGTAGCACAGCACGGCCCCCCCGCGAAGCAACGAAGCGGCGCGGGCAATATCGGTCAGCACCGGAATACGCTTCCCGCCCGCTGCCGGTATGGTATCTGTCTGCATTGTCATAGCGATATCGTCGCCATATACCCATGGCTGGTCTTGCGCTCCGCCATATTGCTTGAGCCGCCGGAGATTGCACGGTACAACCGCGCAGCCACTTCAGGCTGTCATATCCAACACGGGAGCATCATGAAACAGGTAAGCCTTATCGTCGTGGGAAAACTGCGGGAAACATTCTGGGCGCAGGCAGCGGACCACTTCACATCACGCCTTTCCCGCACAATGCGCGTTCGGGAAATTATCGTCAAAGACGGCAACTCCCGGCTCTCTCCCGCTGACCGGAATGTAGAAGAAGGGGAACGCATACTCGCCGCCCTTTCCCCCACGGACATCCCCATTGCACTAGATGAGCACGGCACCTTACGCACCTCTGTGGAGTTCGCCCGCTTTCTGGATGATCAGACGCTGGATGGCAACAGAACGCCGTGTTTTCTGGTAGGCGGAGCGTTCGGGCTTTCCCCTGCGGTACGCGCGGCGTGCCGCCACACCTTCAGCCTTTCTCCCATGACATTCACCCACGAAATGGCACGCGTGCTCCTGCTGGAACAGCTCTACCGCGCCGACGCCATTTTGCGCGGCAGCCCCTACCATCACGCGTAAGCCTACAGAGTCGCACGGGCTGGGTAAGCCAATTCGGGACTGCCGGGGACTGAGGTCCGGTACCCTGTTATCAGAAGTCCGGCTGTCCGACAGTCCGGGGATACTCCTTTTACAACAAGCGGCTACAGCACCTCGTACACACGAGTGTGCACATTATCAAATATCAAGCGGAAATACGGAGTAATTTCCGGGTCTTCAGGGTCACGAAGCAGCAAACGCACCATCATGGACGCATACATATCGGAATCCATGACAAACCGGGAGTTTGTAATGGAATCTATAACCAAGTGCGCTCCGTTAAATCGGAAAAATTCCGTATGGTCCAACTCGTCCTCGGTGAGAATATCTATGGATTCCACCATGGCGGGAGTACGAATACTTCCTCTCGTTTCAGTAAACGACCCCAACTGCGCGTTTAAACTTATCTGCCCCAACTTGGTGAGGTGATAGCCCGGCATATCCCGCGTAAGCATGTCCCATGTGCCATAGCGGCTTATCCACCTGCCCAGTTTCAGAGAATCGGCGGTGACCACCAGATACTGTGGATGCGGCGGCACAATGCCCATATCGCGGGTTCCCAGATCATTCAGAATATCCAGAACTTCTTGCTGTTCTTTGCCCCCCCATGCCTTGGTCAGCAGCCAGTCATGCACGGCGAGGTATTTGATAAACTGGCTGGCAAAACGAGGGTTCTTCGTGCTCAGTACCGCAGCCAGCGGGTACAGGCGATCCGAATTGTGCCGCGCACCGTCCGCAAACGTCTGCCTACCGGCGAAATATTGTGTGGCGTATCCCCAGTCCCACCACGTCCAAAAACCTGCGCCATCAGGCGTGGCGGGCTTCACCGCCTTCAACGCCTTAACATGGGCAGCCGAAAGAAAAGGCGTGACGGGCAAATACGGTAGTTGCCCCAATATCGGCACCGATAGCAAGGCCGTGAGCGCGACAGCCACACCAACCCGCACGCCCCGGCGGGCGTATCCCGCAGGAAACTGGGCTTGCAGGAAAAAATGAAGGGGCAGAATAAGGCCCAGCCCCACAGCCGGACCGCCAAACATCGCCATGCGTCCCCCCAGTGTATAACTGAGTAACGCAAGTACCAGCAAAGGCGCGAGCAGAGCGAGAGCCGGGACCATCCACATGCTCACCACGAACCCCACGCACCCCAGAACCGCAATAGCCGTCACCGGGTACAGATAACTGAACACCTCGCTGACGCTCAAATTCTGGGCTTCAATTATGCTCTGCACGATACCCGGAAGGTCCACAAGGATACCCGCGTTGCGGAAAATATCTCCCGCGCCCGCAGGCTTACTATACAATTGCACCCGGTGAATCATGGACCCCAGCGTGCCGCCGTCAACTCCGGCGAACACGGTAGCCAGCACGACCACTGGAACAAAGGCCCAATGCGTGAAAAGACGCGCTCCCCACGTTTCCATCCGATACCGCGCCAGCAGAAGCACAAGACCCAGCGATGCTCCCAGCCAACCGCCCGACGGCAACGCATACAGGGCCACCCCGGTAAACAGCATGGTCCGGTGTCCCTTCGGCCCTAAAAAGGATACCAGCGCTAAGGCGACAACAGGGTATATCTTCGCAATATAGATGAAAAAGACATGCCAATCCTGCATGAACCAACCAAGCAGGCCCGCAAGGAAAAGACAGACTTCGGCACCAAAAGACGGAGCTGCCTTCAGCGGCTCGTCACCGGGAACTCCCAACCAGCCCGCCAGCGTGGTTCCCGCCCGTGTTCCGCAAGCCGCCCTGCTCAACCTGCTCCCGGAGGCCAACCACCGGCGTAGCGCCTCGCCCGGAGGCAAAATACGCCCGTGCAGGACCACCGCAAGGGGCAGGGCCAGCAGTATGGGAAACAGCAGGACCACAAGATCTGTGTCGTAAAACCCCAGCAGCGTCCGGTACAAAAAACTCGGAGCCAACGCGGTTACCACCCCCGCGGCAATGCCCAATTCAGGGCAGCCCAGCAGGCAGGCCCACCCTACCATGGCACAAGCCACCAACGCCGCCAGAAAAGGCGGGGACCAAAAGGCGAATGTTTCCAGAGAAAGCCCCAAACACGTGGCGAGCCACTTTGTCATGGTGGCGAAGGGATGCGGGCCAAACGTTTCTGAGTCCGTGGCCTTAGCCAGCCAAGTATAGGCATCATGCGTGGCGAGAAGCGGTTCTCCGTCCACCATGGTTAGTGCATCGGGCAGGGGCATGGGTTGCAGCATATGAATACCGACAACCAATGCATACGCCACGAGAGCGCAGAGCAGGCATTTCTTCCAAGCCACAGGGCATATGGCCAACTTTTCCAGCGTCATACAACGTCCTGATACAGGATTTTGAAACACTATTCTGGTGCAATGGGGTAATATCCCGCGCACCCTACAACCAGTTCTGGGGATATTCAAGCTCGACCAAGCCAGTCGGGGTGATCGGAGTGGTCTGAATGGTCTGGGTGATCGGGGTAATCTGGGCGGCAACGCCCCTTCCCGTTCTCCGAATTTTCCGCTACATCAGCTTCACGGCCTTTCAGACAGACCGTCCCGGAGCGGGTGCGCCCTCACACGCCCCGCGTGTTCAGCGCATTCAGCGCGTGCCAGCCCTGCAACAACCGTGTATCCACCGTTCCACCAAAGGAGAATCCATGGCCGCCCTTTCCCTCGCCTACTTGCGCGAACTTGAAGAATATATGTCCTCCGGCGCTATGTTGGAAGACTTTGAATACTCCCCGGAAGAACGCCGTCACGAAATGCTTGAATTCTTGGAAGTGCTCATGGATGTGGCGGACCTTGCAGACGAAACAGCCACAAAAATGATTTTTAAAAATTCTCAGATGAGTGCGTTTTTCGGCCTGAGCGACCAAAAATAACGAGTGTCCCGACCCACGGTATATGCCTGTTCCCGCTCCAGCGCCCACGTTGCGGGCAGCGCGTCCGGCGCGGGATTCAGCCCCAGCACGATAACCCTGCCGCCTTCGTTTTCCGTCCCGGCGGGGCGCAGTCGCCCTTCCACGAATGGCAACAGTTTTTCCCACGGCATAAAGGCGCGGCTCACCAGCAAATCCGCCGGTTCTTCATTCTCCATAAAATCTTCCGCCCGTCCCCGAAAAACGTGCGTTTCCGCAAGGGACAAACGTGCCACAGTCTGCACGAGAAACAGCGCCCGCTTTTCCCGCACTTCCACCATATAGTATGCGCCTTTGTTCCAGACAATACGTAGCGGGATTCCCGGCAGGCCCGCTCCCGCCCCGAAATCCCAGCAACGCGGAGCTGAAGGAAGTTGTAGTCCGTCAAGAAACACCGCAAGGTGAAGACTGTCCATTATTAGCACTTCCAGAGCCTCATCCCATCGGTAAGGACCGATAAGATTCATAACCCGGTTCCACTTCATGAGTAATTCCAAATAGGTGGTCAGTTGCGCAACCTGAGAAGACTCCGGTGAAAAACCGCAGGAATGTAGGCGTTGCGCTACGGCGTCCGCCGAAAGGGGAAGAGAAGAGCGTGAACTGGGCGGCATGTGATATTCCTTGTAGCTGTCTTGGTGTCCGGTCGGCCCATGCGGGAGCATACAGAGCCTGTATGCCGCGCGATTCCGGGCACGTGGTCCGCATCCGGCATCCTCCGGCGGCGCGGACGCCACCGGGCAAACCTCTACTTCACGGTAGCGGCACTTGCAAGCCGTTTACAGATACCCTATTACCACTGCACGCGATGCCTGTCGCGACCACTCACGCATTTTTGGAGAATAGCCTATGTCCCAGACACTATCCGTTCTTTTTCCCGGTCAAGGCTCACAGGAGCCGGGCATGGGCAAAGAGCTTGCCGAAGCCTGTTCCGACGTCATGAACCTGTGGAAGAAGGCCGAAACTATTAGCGGCATAGACCTGCGTGGCATTTATTGGGACGCGGACGAAACCGCCATGGCTGATACGCGCAACCTCCAGCCCGCGCTGACAGTGGTAAATCTCGGTCTGTGGACACGGCTGGCCGCAAAGGTGAAACCTGCCTGCGTGGCTGGGCATAGTTTGGGAGAATACAGCGCACTCGCCGCCGCTCAGGCGTTACGTGTGGATGCCGTGCTGGAAGCGGTGTCCCTGCGGGGCCGGTTAATGGCCGAGGCCGACCCTGACGGCAAAGGTTCCATGGTCGCCGTGCTTAAGCTGGACGCTGACTCCGTGCGCGAAGTTGTGGAAGAAACAGCACAAGCCACGGGTGGCATGATTCGCGTGGCAAACTACAACACTCCGGGACAGTTTGTGCTCTCCGGCGTAAAAGACGCCATTGCCGATGCATCCGAGCGCGTAAAGACCCGCAAAGGCCGCGCAGTGCCTCTGGCTGTGTCTGGAGCGTTCCACAGCCCCCTCATGGCGGAAGCCGCGCAGGAACTGGCGGGCTATATGAAAAAGCTGCAATGGAATAAGCCGCAGTTCCCCATTTACTGCAACGTGACGGCCCTGCCCGTGGCGGATGCGGCCTCCCTTGCCGAAATTATGCCGCGCCAGATGACGTCATCCGTTCTCTGGGTAGACACCATTCGCAACCAGTATGCGTCGGGAGTGCGCACATGGGTGGAAGCCGGTCCCAAGGGTGTGCTGACAAAAATGCTGGGACAGATACTCAAGCCCGTGGCAGAACCTGAGGCATGGCAGGGAGTTTCCGTGGCGGACATGGCTGCGGCAGAGACGTTTCCCGGTATGTAACGCGGTTGGGGAAAAGCCGTGTGCGGCAGAGAGAATAGCGAAGAACTGCCGCCAAACTGAGGCCGGGCCTCCGCAGGTGTGCCATTCCCCGGCATGAAAGGCTTTTCAGCCCTTACAAAACCTGTTAGATGGCGGGATTCCCCATGCAGTGCGGTGCCATGCCGCGCTTTTCACAACACTGAAAACAGACGAAACACGACGGGGCGCACGCCCTGTTGACCATACCAGTAGAGAAGACGACAATGCGCGCAAAGAATCATCTGCTTAAGGCTCTCACGACCATCGTGGCGGATATGGACCTCTCTTGGCCGGATAAGGCCACCATTGAACCGCCCAAAGACAAACAACACGGCGATATGGCTGCCAACATCGCCATGGTGCTCGCCAAACAGGCACACGCCAGCCCCAGAGAGCTTGCCGCCCGCATCGCCGGCGCATTGCAGACCGATCCGCTCATTGACCGTATTGACATTGCCGGTCCCGGTTTTTTGAACATTACCTTCGCTCCGGCCTTCTGGCAGGAACTCATCCCGGCCATTGAAGAGGCCGGAACCCGCTTCGGCTCCGTCTCCTGCGGCGCAGGGAAAAAGGTGCAAGTGGAATACGTTTCCGCCAACCCCACCGGTCCCCTGCACATCGGTCACGGACGCGGCGCGGCCATAGGCGACACCATGGCCCGCGTTCTCCGTTTTGCCGGATACGAAGTGGCAACCGAATATTACATCAACGACGCAGGCCGCCAGATGTTCATTTTGGGCGGTTCGGTGCTGTTCCGCGCCCGGCAACTGAAAGGCGAAAGCCTGCCCGACCCCACCGATTTCTACCGGGGCGACTATATTAAAGATATCGCCGCGCAGGTACTGGAGCTTCACCCCGACCTGTTGGAAAAACCGGAACAGGACGCACTGGACATCTGCCGCGACTACGCGCTGAACACCATCCTCGACGGTATTCGTAAAGACCTTGCCGACTTCAACGTGGAGCACCAAGTATGGTTTTCCGAACGCTCTCTGCTTGCGGAAGGTGCGGTGGAGCGGACGTTCCAGCGCTTGCGCGAAGCCGGTCTGGCCTTTGAGCAGGACGGGGCGCTATGGTTCCGCACCACTGATTTTGGCGATGACAAAGACCGCGTGCTCCGTAAATCTGACGGGCAGCTTACCTATTTCGCCTCAGACATAGCCTACCACGACAACAAATATGACCGGGGCTTCGATCTGTGCGTGGACATCTGGGGTGCCGACCATCACGGCTATGTACCGCGCATGCGCGCAGCCGTGGCTGCGCTCGGTAAGCCGAAAGAAAGCTTCGATGTTATTCTCGTGCAATTGGTAAACCTGCTGCGCGGTGGCGAACAGATAACTATGTCCACCCGTGCGGGTACGTTTGATACGCTTGAGGAAGTGGTGTCGGAAGTGGGCCGCGATGCAGCCCGTTTCATGTTCCTCTCGCGCAAGAGCGACAGCCATCTGGATTTCGACCTTGATCTTGTAAAACAGCAATCCATGGATAATCCGGTCTATTACGTGCAGTACGCCCACGCCCGCGTGTGCTCCCTGCTCCGCAAGGCTGCTGAACGCGGTGTCCCCATGCCGGAAAAAACCACAGAATCCCTGCTCGCCCCGCTCACAGGACAGGATGAAGTGGATATGTTGCGTCTGCTGGACCAATTTGAGGATGTTGTGGACGCGGCAGCGCGCCAGTTGGCCCCGCACCATGTCAGCTATTATCTGCAAGATCTGGCAAGTGCTCTGCATCGCTTCTACGCCAACAATCCTGTGCTGAACGCCGGGGACGACAGAGTAGTCGCAGCACGTTTGGTTCTGCTCCGGTCCGTTGCTGGCGTTATCCGCAATGGACTTGACTTGCTGGGCGTCAGTGCGCCGGAGTCCATGTAGCGGCCCCGCCGCCATACGGAAATTTCATGGCCATCCGTTTTTCACGCGAGTCCGCCGAGGGCGGCAAAGGCAAACGCCACATCACACTCACCACCAGCCCTAGTGGTCTGGTCGGTCTGGTAACGGTGTTGTTGCTCTGTTTTGTCTGGGTTTTCGTATTCGGCCTTTTGGTGGGACGCGGATACCAGCCCGAAGAAACTCTGCCGGAGCTTAAGCACATTATGCCCGCCCCCCCCTCCGCCCGAAAGGACGCCGGGGCATCCGCCCCGCCCAAGGCAGCGGGACCGACTTCTCAAACCGCCGCGCAGAGCGGCACGGACGCATCAGGGATCATCAAACCGGAAGAGTTGACATATTACGAGCAGCTCAAGGCACGGGAAATCCCGCGTAAGCCGGTTCCTTCCCGTCCGGCTCCGGCGGCCCAACGGACGGACACTCCCGAAACGACCAGACAGGCCAGTGCGCCTCAGACCTCCGTTGCTCCAGACAAAGAACGCTACGACTATGTTTATCAGGTCGCCTCGTTCCGGGACCGGCCCAGTGCCGACTCGCTGCGGACCACCATTGAATCCGCCGGGCTGACCAGCCGGGTGGAGAGCGGCGAAGCCTCTGGCTCCACATGGTATCGGGTTATGGTGCTCTTCCGAGGCACCCCGGAAGCCACCAGAAACATGAAAGAAACACTTGCCCGGCTGGGGATTAATAAACCGCTGATGAAGTCCAAAACCGCGGTTCCCGGCACGCTCTAACGGAGCATGTGTGAGTGTTGACGCCATGTTCTTCCGCGAGCCACAAATCTTGCCGTAAGAGTTGCAACAGGCCCGTTGGTCAGGTATTCTGTTCTTTCCGCATGTACTTTTCAGGCAGGGACACATAACGGCAAACAGGCGTAGACGGTTGGTGTTGCTTAGTATACATTCACGTAAGTTTGTTTCAAGGATAACGCCTCGGCGCCCGCGCAGCACCACGTGCCGGAGCGTCCGGGAAACAGCATTGACGGTGCGCGGATAGCCCGATATAGCCTAATACACCATGATAATTGGTATACAGGTATATTGCACTGCCCCACTATCATAATTCCGGCGGACACGCATGAACACTTCCCCATCCCCCACGCACCACACACTCCTTGCGCCAGTCACGGCACTTGGCGCACGGACTCTCGCCATGCTGGGTGAAATGGGAGCGTTATTCCTGTTTCTCCTGCACAGCTTCTGGCACATGTTCACGTCCCCACGCCAGTTGCGTAAAATCATCAACCAAATGTATTTTATAGGCTCCAAATCATTACTGGTTATCTCGCTTATCGGCATTTTCACCGGCATGGTGCTGGGGTTGCAGGGATACTACACGTTGGTCAAATTCGGCTCGGAAGGGTTGCTTGGCGCGGCGGTGGCGCTTTCTCTTATCCGAGAACTTGGCCCTGCTCTCACAGCCATTATGGTGACGGGCCGGGCTGGCTCTTCCATGGCTGCGGAAATTGGCGTCATGCGCATATCCGACCAAATTGACGCACTGGAAGTTATGGACATCAACCCCATCGGGTATTTGGTCAGCCCACGTCTTGCGGCGTGTATTCTTTGTTTCCCCCTGCTTACCGCGCTATTCGACGTTATCGGCATCATTGGCGGCTATCTTACCGGCGTGGCCATGCTTGGCATCAACTCTGGCGTTTATTTTTATCGCATCGAATCCAGCGTCGCCATGAGTGACGTCACGGAAGGATTCCTCAAGGCGCTTGTTTTCGGGGTTATCGTCGCCACGGTCAGTTGTTACCAAGGGTTCTACACCCATCTGCGCAAAGACGGGGTGGGACCGGAGGGCGTGTCTAACTCCACCACTGCGGCTGTGGTTATGTCCTGTGTGCTGGTTCTCGTTACCGACTATGTCATAACCTCCTTCCTCTTATAACGGGAGCACGCGGCGAACTGTATGACAGAACACATCGGATGGGAGATACGGCTTGACCACCTCACACTGGGCTATGACAGCCATGTGGTGCTCGACGACATATCCTCCACTCTGCCGGCGGGGAAGATATCCGTTATCCTTGGTGGGTCGGGAGGCGGCAAATCCACCCTGCTTCGGCACATTTTGGGCCTTAAGCGCCCCATGGAAGGCCGTATTTTCCTTGGCCCGCACGATCTTTTCGCATTGTCGTCCCGCGAATTTCGCAAAATACGCAGGCGCATGGGCGTTCTCTTCCAAGACGGCGCATTGCTCGGCTCCCTGACGCTGGGAGAAAACGTGGCGCTGCCACTCACAGAGCATACCCGGCTGGACAAGGCCACCATCCGGCAAATTGTGCAGCACCGCTTGGGCTTGGTAGGACTGGCTGACGTAACGGGGTACTACCCTAACCAGCTTTCCGGCGGCATGCGCAAACGCGCCGGGCTTGCCCGCGCCATTGTGATGGACCCGCCCATTTTGCTCTGCGACGAGCCAACCTCTGGGTTGGACCCCATACATTCCGCCCAAATGGATCAACTGTTGCTGGAAATGAAACGCCAGTTCCCGGAAATGACCATTGTGGTGGTCAGCCATGATCTGGAAAGTCTGTATGCCATTGCCGACCATGTACTGGTGTTGCATGCAGGCAAGGTGGCATTTTCCGGCAACCTGCAAGACCTGAAAGAAACCACGGACCCGTATCTCCGTCAGTTCCTCGACCGTTCCGCCGGTACCGCCACGCGCCCCAATCTGGAATTGGGCGAACAGGCGCATGCGGCGCTCCGCGAATGGTTAGACAGCTAACTCCACGCATACATCAGGAAGTGCCATGAAAAAATATTCCAAAGAAACATCAGTAGGGGTTTTCGTACTCATCTGCCTGCTATGCGTGGGATACCTGACCATCAAGCTCGGCAAAATGGAGGTACTGGGAGACAATTCCTATACCGTATTCGCGCGGTTTACTTCCGTTACCGGCCTGCGCGTTGGCGCGGAGGTGGAAATTGCGGGGGTGCCCGTGGGCAAAGTTGCGGCTATTCAGTTAGAGCCAGAAGATGGATTAGCCCGCGTTTCCATGGCTATCCGCCGCGATGTTCCCCTCTCTGATGATGTCATCGCCTCCGTGAAAACCAGCGGGCTGATTGGCGACAAATACATCAAACTCTCCCCCGGAGGCTCGCTGGACGTTCTTGCCAACGGAGACGAGATATCGGACACGGAATCTACCGTAGACATCGAAGAACTCATCAGCAAATATGTTTTTGGGGGAGTATAGCCATGCGAAGAACTTTTTCCGCCATCCGCCAAATTCTGACGGGAGCCGCCATGACGCTCCTTCTGATCTCAACCGCGGGTGCCGTAACCGGAACAGGGGTAACCACCGCGAATCTTGTGCAAAACTATCGCACGCCTCCCAAGGCGGATGCAGGAAATAGCCCTGAAAAAGCGGCACGCGACAGACTTCAGGCATCCATTGACGCGGTGTTCGCCGCGCTCAATGATCCGCAATACGCAAATGAATCCAACAAAGACGTGTTATTCAACCGGCTGGAATCCATAGTTGCCGAGGTGTTTGACTACACCGCTTTTTCCGCCCTTGCGGTGGGGCGTCCGTGGCATACCTTCACCCCAGATCAGCAGGCCCGGTTCACCGATGCCTTTGCGGATCTGCTACGCAGTTCGTATATTGAGCGTGTGCGCGATTATTCCGGTAACGGCGTCAGCTACACCGGAGAACGCAAGAACACGCAGGGCAACAAGGTCATTGTGATGACCACCTTAGACTATCAGGGGAAAAGCGTTCCCGTTGAATACCGCATGGTGGACACGGACGGCGTGTGGGTTGTCTATGACGTCGTTGTGGAAGGGGTAAGTCTAGTGCAAAACTACCGCTCGCAATTTCAAAGTCTGCTAAAGAACAATTCCGACCCCGAAATACTCATTACCAAAGTGCGTGAACGCGCGGCATACGTGCGGCAGCATGGCGGCGATGATTCCGTTCCACTCGCAAAATAAGGCCGCCCATGAAACGCTGCATACTACTTCTCTCGTTGTTACTCCTAGCGTCCGTACTTCCCGCTATGGCGAAGGACTCCGCGCCGGAGAACTCCGCACCAACGGTTTACGCGGTGCCGGAATACACCCCCTCTGCTCTTGTCGTCACGCTTGATCCGATCGAAGGCGCACCCGCGCGGGAAACAGCGTTTGATCCCTTTGACGACGATGAGTACTTTGACGAGGCCGCGCCTCTGGTGAGCGACCCCTTTGAAGGATGGAACCGGTTTTGGTTCGGTTTCAACGACGTGCTGTACTTGGATATTCTCAAGCCTCTGCACAAGGGATACTCCGCTGTGACACCGTGGGAACTTCGGGCTGGCGTTTCCAATTTCTTCCACAATCTGCTTTTTCCGGTACGCTTTGTAGGAGCCATTCTACAAGGTAAATTTGCGGATGCCAGCGTGGAAACAGCGCGGTTTATTGTAAATACCACAGCCGGATTCGGTGGGCTTATGAACCCTGCCGCAGATAAAAAGCCCCTCATAGAGATTAGCGGAGATGAAGAAGACTTCGGACAAACGCTCGGCGTATGGGGCATAGGCCAAGGCCCATATCTGGTATGGCCGCTCATAGGCCCGTCCACACTTCGCGATTCTGTGGGCTTGGTGGGAGACAGTTTTCTGAACCCTGTTTCCTATGTCACTCCGTGGTATGCGGAGTGGGGCCTTAAGGAATATGACGGGTTTAACTCTTTCGACTCACAATTGGCGGTGTATGAAGAACTGAAGAAATCCGCCATTGAGCCATATACCGCCATCCGGGACGCCTACATACAATCCCGGCAGGCACGCGTGGCAGAATAGACCACACGTCAAAACGTACCGTATACCGGCGTCACATTGCATGTGGCGCCTTTTTTTGTCCGTCCGGCGAGGGGCTTTTTCGCTTAAAAGCATCCGCGAAATCGGGAAAAATCCTCCCCCCTCCCCCCCCTGAACTACTCTGTTGCGGAACCTTTGCCCCAAAACAACCAAGGCCTCGGCTGCGCATAGGCAGCACAGCCCGCAGCAGCCGCCGTTCATGCACATGTGCCTCCCGTGTCCCCCCTATCCGCATTGCAAAGCGCAATGCGTGGTACCTTTTCAGCCAATCCTGCCCTCAGGGCGTACCGAACAGAAGCACGTACTGTCCTTGCTGCCGGACAGCGCTGTCCTGTCTCCGGCCTATACTTCCCACGTTCCCGTGCCAACAAGGCGCATCGTCTCCCCTTGAATTTGAACTGAGACAATGCTCCCGGTAGTGTCCAGAATTTTTCGCACATTTTGTAGCAGCCAGTCAGCGTTGGTTTTGGCGTTGCCTTGAGGAGTCGGCGCGGGCCTTGCGAGCGGGACGCGAAGCGACGGTCCCGCGCTGCAAGGGCC
>JAEWQB010000002.1 GCA_023460395.1 Pseudomonadota bacterium
GTACCTCGGCCTCTCTCAGCTTGCCGATGATCTGCTCAGGAGCGTGCTTCTTCTTGCCCATGGAAAACCTCCTGCGGTCTCAGTACCCCTAACATTGGGCCTGGACCAGTTTTTCCAGGGCAGGTCATCAATTCAGGTTCGCTCTTTTTGATACCGGAAGCGGGCACACAGTCTGTGTGGATTTCCCCATACTTTGCTTCTGCAGATATCCGTTTTGCAAGTGGCTCCCGTCTCGTGGTGGGTGGGGGAAGAATGACTGCCCGACCTTCCATGAATGTCGTTGTGGATTCAAATGCTGAAATTACGGCATTGGGAACAGCCGGGGTTTCTTCAGGAACTGGGTACGTGACTCTGTATTCTGACTTTCTTGCGTTGGACTCATTGGGCGGGGGCAGTGTGGTTGGCAGTTTTACTCCGGTAGAGAGCCTTGTGCTGGAGTATCAGGTGCAGCCCTCGACGACTGCCGGACTGGATTTGCTTGTTCGCCGCACGGGGTGGGTGTCTGACTTGATAGGTGAGAGAACTGCCGCCGGAGCCGTGGTGGATTCGTTGGAGTCTGCATTGGGCAGTGCGCCGGTATCTCCTTCCACGCTGCGCTGGCATGCCATGCTCATGGAATTGGAGAATCAGAGCCAGCTTGACGCATTGTCCGCTGAAAGCCTTCATATGTTGCAGTACGATACGCCGCTTGGAGCCTCCCGCATGCTGTCTATGGGGTACTTTATAGATAGGCAGATGGCGGACCAGTTTGCCGGGCACCTGAGGGAAGCCGCCTCCGAGCACAGCGGGGCGGGGGAACCGCGTCGCTACGCGTGGGCACAGCCGGTGTTTTTGCGTATTCAGGAGGATGCAGACGGGGCAGGTCTTGCGGAGCAGCGGCATTCGCTTGCCGGAGTACATACTGGATACGCTATGGGCGCGGATGACCTTACTCTGGGTTTTGCCGGGTTTATCGGCACCACAGACAGCTCCGGGGACGCATTGTCGGTGGGGGGCACCAGCGTGGGCGCGCAAGCGGGTGCCCGGATGCAATTTTTCGGGAAAGGCGGACTGCAACCGTGGCTTAGCGCGGATGTTAGTTACAGCCGCCACAGTGTCCGCATGGAGAGAAAAGACTCTTACGGCAACACGGCGTTCGCCCGCAGTCTTGCACAGGTTGTTTCCGCGCGTGGCACAGCCGGAGCGGACGTTGCACTGGGTTCCGCATGGCAGGTGAGTCCTTTCGTGGGCATTCGGCAGAGCTTTGTGGCAATGCGTTCCTACACGGAGTCCTGTGAGGATATGCTGTCTCCGCTATACCGGGTTTCCCCCCGTGACTTTCACCACGCGCAGGGGACGGCGGGCCTGATCTCCCGGCTGGAGCTGACTCCGTGGGCCACATGGGAGGCTGAGGTGGAGTATGCCGCCGGATTGGATGCGGAAAAGCCCACACTGCATGCATCGGGTGTGGACCTTCCCGGATTTTCAGCGGATTTCAGGAACGACACCTTTGCGCGGAATACGGTTTCCCTTGCCTCGCGGGTCATGCTGTATCGGGATAGAGAAATGCAATGCTCCGTGGGCTACAATACCACATTTTCGGACGGGCACAGGGAGCAGGGGGCGAGTATTTCAGTAGGAATTGGGTTTTAAAAAACTTTCCAACGGGTTGGCTGGGCCGTCTTTACGTGGGGGAATTGTTCATGTGAGCATGGGATTTTTATTGCGTGTCCGCTTGCTCCCTGATGGATATCCCGGCTATGCTTGTGTGCAATTTCAGCAGGAGAGCGGGTATATGCGGTGGCATCGCGTTTGCCGTCCGGGGTACTGTGAAGGGCGTCCGCCTGACGACCAGACTGCGCACGACGCTATGCCATTTGCCGCGTAGTCGGGAGAAATCCCGGTCATAAAAGCCGATGGGGAGACAAGCCATGGACAGGGTGAAGGGAATAGCCGGAACAAACGGGGACTCGCTTGGCGGAGGACTCGATACCACATTGTCCCGGCCTGCGGGGCGGAGCGGAGTGGAGAGCTTCACCGGACAGGCAGAACGGCAACAAACCATTCTCCGCTCGAATGCCGCGCAGACTGGTGACACCCTCATCGCCCGTATACAACGGGGCACGGAAGCGTCCCACAGCATTCTGGCTGAGAAGGATCGGTCTGTGTGGGAGGCTGCGGAACCGCAGTTGGCGGCGGCAGAACACGCATTGCGGGAGCGCACCGCACCGGGAAAGACCGGGGCTTCTCCCTCCGCTATCAAAGCGGCGGCCGCCCCTGATGTGGGCGGTACGATGGCGGGAACGAGCGATGTGACGCCGTTTTCCGCGTTGTCTGGCAATACGGGGCGGCTTGTTTCGACCACCGCGTCCGGTATGGCTCCTGTGCCGCAGGATATTTTGGACTCGGAGGTGTGACGCGCAGCTACGGTGGGAGTCGCGGAGACAACACCCGCGTGGCTTGCTTCGTGCTTTCTGCCGCAGGCTAGCGCAATCGGGCGCGTTCCGCCGCGATTAATCCTTCAAGTCCGAATTTCTTTACCCGGTAGCCCATCTGCCGAGGGGTAATTCCCAGCGTCTCGGCTGCCTTATATTGAATCCAGCTAGCGCGTTTCAGCGCGTTGATAACTTCAGAGCGTTCCATGTCTTTGAGCGAATGCGATGTTTCCCCAAGGGAAGCGTGTCCGCAATGGCCTTCCCCCAGCGGGGCGCACGAAAGCAGGGGGGTGAGCACATGCGCGCCTATCCGGGGGCTTTCCGCCATAATGACCAGCCGCTCTATGAGGTTTTCCATTTCCCGCACGTTTCCCGGCCAGTCATACCGGCTCAACAATTCCAGCGCCCCTGCCTCAAAGGCGATCTGCCTGCCGTATTCGGAGGCGACCTTGCCGAGGAAGTGGTTCAGCAACCCCACCACGTCTTCCTTGCGTTCCCGTAACGCGGGAATGCGGATGGGGAAGACGCTAAGTCGGTAGTAGAGATCCTGCCGAAAGTGTCCTGTTTCCACAGATTCTTCGAGGTCGCGATTGGTGGCTGCGATAATGCGCACGTCCACACGGCGGGTAAGGTTGCTGCCCAGCCGTTCAAACTCTCTGTCTTGCAGTACGCGGAGCAGTTTGGCTTGCAGCCCCATGGGTAGCTCGCCGATTTCATCTAAAAAGATGGTGCCCTTGTGGGCCTCTTCAAACCGGCCCGCTTTGGAGTTCGCAGCGCCGGTGAACGCGCCTTTTTCAAAGCCAAACAGCTCCGACTCCAGAAGATTTTCCGGTATGGAGGCACAGTTGACCTTGACGAAAGGAAAGTTTGCCCGGTCAGACAGGTCATGGATTACCCGTGCGATAAGCGTCTTGCCCACGCCGGATTCTCCTAGCAACAGCACCGTGGCGCGGGTGGGGGCCACGCGTTCCACATGGCGTTCCACATCCAGCATGGCGGGGCTGCGGGCGACAATGTATGGTCCCTTGCTTTCCTTGGATACCCGGTACCGCAGGGAAACATTTTCCCGCCGCAGTTCGTCCACCCGTTCTTCCACCTGCTGGTTCAGGCTGATGAACTGGGCGATAAGTGTGGCTACAATGCTCAGTAGGCCCACGTCCTCGTCAAAGGACACATCGTCATCAAACAGACGGTCCACGTTGAGAACGCCGATGGGTTTGCCATGAAGCAATATGGGCACCCCCAAAAAGGAGATGCGACCCCGTTCCACTTTGCGGGTTCCGGTTTTGTCCAGAAAGAGCGGGTCGTTGTGTACGTCCGGGACGATGTAGGAGCGGGCGGTTTCAAAAATTTTTCCCGTTACTCCCTCGCCCAACTGGTACACGCCACGCTTCTGCTCTTCCGGCGTCAGACCATATGAGGCGCTGATCACCAGAGCACCGCTGGCACTGTCCATAAGCGTGATGGTGGCCCGTTTCATACTCAGGTTTTCCGAGAGAATGGCCAACACCTCATACATGGCTTGCTCAAGATTGAGAGCCTTGTTGATGACGTTGCTTATATGCGCAAGCACCTTGAGTTTCACACTGGCCAATGTATCGTTCATACTAAAGGATAAGCAAAGCGAATGCCGAAAGTGCACTTTACACGGTCATTTTAGGAATTTGGCGCAGTATCAGGAGGTTATAGAGGGAGAGGTGTGCGTTGTGGAACGGCAGGGAGGTTTTGGCTGGTAGACAGAAAGACAAAAATGGTATTTTTGTGGATATTCATATTTTTTGTTTGCCAAAATTGTAAAAATATAACACAGAAAACGATGGGCGAATCCGCGATTTTTTTCCTCTAGCATGCCGAATCCGTTATTTGATTTGCAGAAAAGTGCTGGGTCTGCGGCAGGGATAAATTCGGGTAGCAAAATATAGACACATAGCGATGAATAATGCGCAATTTAGTATTACAAAAAAGTAAATAAAGGGCTTGCGGTCCCTTGCATGGCACTCTTCACGTCCGCGTGCAGGCGCGGAGGCAGGGAGTATGAGAAAGGGCGCCGACATGCAGTCAGCGCCCTTCTGGGTATTTCACGATTGTTCAGGCGGGATGTTAGCAGCCGCAGCCGTTTCCCCCGCATCCAGAGCCTGCTACCGGGGGGCGTCTGCCCCGCAGCACCGCCAGATCGCCTTCGCCGAAAGCCGCCGCCACTGCGGGTTCAATGAAACCTGTCGCCGCCACGGGGGTAATGCCGCTTTCTTCCAGTATCTGGCGGGGCGTTTCCCCGAACGCCGCGACCAACAACGTGCGGCAGTCGCGGAGAAGATGGGCCAGTTGTTTCCAGCGGTCCGGGCCGCAACCGCGCGTGGGGGCTTCGCGGTCCTCAAGCTTCACATAGTGGCCCTCTCGCTTGGCCCAGATACTAAAGCTGCCAGCTTCGCCCAGATGCTGATTTATTAGCAGCCCTTCGCGGGATGCCACCGCCACATAAGGACGTTCCAGCTCGCGCGGGGGGGTGAGGCTGGCGCATGTTTGCAGAGTGCCGCAGAGTGCGCCGGAGAGATCCTTATCCAGCAGGCCCACAGCATCGGCCCGGCACCGTTTACAGTGGGTCATTTGCGTAATGTGTTCGCCCGCTTCGGTGCGCAGGGCTTTTACCATGGTTGCGGAAGGCTCTTCCAAATCTGCGAAAAGGGTGTCCGCAGTGGGGCAGAGGGGGAGCAGGTTTTGGATGTCGGCCCCCAGTGCTGCCACGGCCTTCGTGACTTCGGGGATATGTGTGTCGTTCACGCCGGGAATGATAATGGTGTTTACCTTTACCAGCATGCCGCGCTCTTTGGCCCCTGCAATGGACTCCAATTGTCGGGAGATAAGCCGTTCCGCCGCCTGTCTGCCGCGATACAGCACTTTGCCTTCCCGTGCCCAACTGTAAATGCGTTCGCCCACGGCGGGGTCCACGGCGTTCATGGTAACGGTAATATGGGTTACGCCCAGTTCCGCCAGCTCGTCCAGATAGGGGGGCAGATTAAGTCCGTTACTGGAGAGACAGAACAGCAGGTGGGGGTAACGTTCTTTAAGCAGACGCATGGTTTCGATGGTTTGGACAGGATTCGCCATGGGATCACCGGGACCGGCAATGCCCGCCACGGTGATGCGCGGTTCCGCCTCAAGCACTTTTTCCATGTAGGTCAACGCCTGCGCGGGAGTGAGCACGCCACTGGTGACTCCGGGGCGCGATTCGTTCACACAGTCGTACTTCCGGTTGCAGTAGTTGCATTTAATGTTGCACTTGGGAGCAACCGGGAGGTGGACGCGACCGCAACTTCCTTTGCTTTCCTTGTTAAAACAAGGATGTTTTTCAATCTGCTTCACGGTATTCATGGTCGCCTCCTCCTTGGTCGGGACGCCCGGCAAGTCTGCGCGGTGCCCGGTCTTGTCGTCTTTGAAAACAAGCTGAGATTATAGGTACACGTAGCCGACAGGGCTTTCCGTCTGCTTTTTTTCCAATACCGTGTTAACTATCCGGTCCAGCAGCGCGAGCGCTCCTGTGTAGCCTATGTGGCTCAGGCGCTGCCCGCCGAAGCGGTCGTGGATGGGGAACCCCACGCGGACCAAAGGCACATTCCACTCTCTGGCATATTTGTAGCCTTTGCTGTGTCCCACCAGCAGGTCGGGAGCCAGTTCTCCCGCCTGTTCGGCGATATCGTGGAAGTCCACACCTTCGCGGACTTCAGGCAATTCGTTCAGCACACCATCGCACACTCGCGCGATGTGCCGCTCAAGGTGCATGTTGCGGGCACCCGTGGCGACAAGGATGGGCTTCATGCCAATTTCGGCGAGGAAACTGGTCAGGCCCACAACGAGGTCTTCTTCCCCGTAAACCACCACGCGCTTCCCGAATATGTATTTGTGCCCGTCCACCATGGCGTCTACCAGCCTGCCCCGCTCCATGCCTATTTCGTGCGGCATGGCAGTGCCGGACACGGCCTCCATGGCGGCGAAGAAAATGTCAGATTCGCGAATGCCAATGGGCAGCCCCACCTGATGGCAGGGGACGCCAAAGCGCTTTTGCAGCGACATCCCCGCCGTTTCCCTGTCCGCGAGAGTGCGTCCGAATTCTATACTTCCCGCCGCGCCGGACATGCCCCGGATGCCAGCCATGGGCGTGCCACCGCCGGGTATAGGCTCGTAGTCGTCTTTAGCTGTGCCATCCAGCGTTTCGGAAATGTCCGGCAAGATGACGGGAGAGATGCCGAAGGCCGCGCAGAGGGTTTTGAGATGCCGGATATCCGCCGGGGAAATGAGCGAGGGCATGATGTTCACGGTGCGCGAGGGAGCGGCTTTTTCCGTTACAAGCTGGTCTACAATGGCGCGAACGGCGCGGTGCCATCCTTCCATGTGCGTGCCCATGTAGCTGGGCGTGGAACAGTGCACAACAGCAGGCAAATTCAGATCCCCGAATTCCTTGCGAAATTCGGAAAGGATCATGTGCACGTCATCGCCAATGGTTTCGGTAAGACAGGTGGAGGCCACCCCGATGAGGGCGGGGGCGTATTTGCGCATGACGTTGAGCAGCCCCTTTTTCAGATTGGGACCGCCGCCGTATACCGCGTGTTTTTCTCCCAGCGCGGAGGAGGCGATGTCCATAGGCTCGCGGTAATGGCTGATAATGTAGCGGCGCATGTACGTGGCACAGCCTTGCGAGCCGTGCAGAAAGGGTACTCCGCCCTCTATGCCTTTGAATACCAGCGTCGCACCGAGCGGCGTGCACAGCTTGCAGGCGTTGGTGGTGGAGGTGTAAGGAACGCGGCTCATGTTAGGCCTCCTTTATGGGCAGAGGCGTGTTGCGACACGCGACCAATTCTGTGGCTGTGGTGTGGTTGCCTTCGCGCCGGGGCACGAAGCGCCAGATGGGACTCATGGCTGAGGCATGCACCTCGCGGGCGAAGTTGAGCATTCCCTCAAAGCCTTCTAGCGCTTCCTTGCGTTCGTGGTTGTGGTCGCAGAAGCCCACGCCTAGTTTGTAGGCGATGGGACGTTCCTTCACGCCCCCCACAAAGAGATCCACGTCTTTTTCCTTGATGAAGCGCGAAAGCTCCAGCGGATTGGCATCGTCTACGATAACCGTGCCCGGATCAGTGATGGCGGCGAGTTCTTCGTAGTCTTCCTTGGTGCCAGTTTGCGATCCCACAAGCACCACATGCATGCCGAGATGTCGAAACGCCTTAACCAACGAAAATGCTTTGAATGATCCCCCCACGTACATGGCCACGCGTTTGCCTTCCAGATCGCGGCGATAGCGGGCCAATTCCGGCATGAGGCGGGAAAGTTCGTCGCGGACCAGATTCTGGGTGCGGGTGAGAATTTCCGGGTCGTCTTTGCTGAAAAATTCGGCAATGTCATAGAGTGAATCAGCCATATCTTCGATTCCGAGGTAGGAAACGCGCAGGAACGGGGTGCCGTATTCTTCCTTCATCATTTTGGCGAGTTCCATGGTCGCTCCGCTGCACTGCACCACGTTCAGCGCGGCGCGGTGGCAGTTGCGAATGGCGTCTACCCGGCCATCCCCTGTGATATTGGCAATAACGTTAATGCCCATGCGTTCAAAATAACTGCGGATAATCCATATTTCCCCGGCAAGGTTGAAGTCGCCGAGAATGTTTAGGGAAAGCGGTTCCATTGCCGGCCAGACGGATTCTTTGACCATGGGGGCGGTGGTATCTCCCGTGGTGCCGATAAGGCGGAACATGGCCTTGCACGCAGCGAGATACCCTTCCCGCTTGTTGCCTTTGAAGCCTTCGGACATCACGGGGATGACAGGAATGCCTTTTTTTTCCGTCATGCGCCGACAGACAGCTTCTAGGTCATCGCCGATGATACCTACGATACAGGTGGAATAGACAAAGGCCGCGTTGGGGTGGTGCCTGTCGATAAGTTCATCCAGCGCGGCGGAGAGCTTAGTTTCGCCGCCGAAGATGACGTCTTTTTCCTGAAGATCGGTGGAAAAGCTGAGGCGGTGCAGTTCGGGACCGGAGGAAAGCGCACCCCGGATATCCCACGTATATACCGCGCAGCCGATGGGACCGTGCACCAGATGCAGCGCGTCCGCTATAGGGTAGAGCACCACGCGCGATCCGCAGAAAACACAGGCCCGCTGGCTGACCGCCCCGGCAAGGCTTTCGCGGTTGCAGGCCATCTCTAGCGGGCCTTCCCCTGTGCGGTGTATCTGCCCGCGCCGCTCTTCCAGCAAATCGTCAGTACAGGGGGCAATCGGGGCGGGAGCAGGTGCTGCCGTGAGCGGGGTTTCGCCGGATTCTCCACCGAGTGCCGGAGCAACTGCCTGACAAACGGAGACGGCACAGGCGAGGGCTTCTGGAGCGTGGGCATCCATGACCGCCTTTTCACACGTATTTTGCGCTCCCGTTGTCGCGGGAAGGCGCGTTGTCGCTATGCGTTTCGCATGTACCGTCATGACACACCTCGTGGTTTCGCAGTATCCGCTGGATGAACCGAACGGGATTTGTTGGCAGGCGCTGTGCGCGGGCCGGTCCACCGTGGTCTGTGTGGACCCGCGGAACGTGGTTTCACAATTTCCCGGAGTGGTTCCGGCCCGCCAGAGACGTTACGCTTCGTACAACAGCAGGTCTTCGCAGGGGGCACCGTCTTCCAGCGCGTCTAAAATCGCGTCAATCTTGTCGGTGCTGTCCACGCCCTTGTACCACCAGTCAGCAGGCTGGATGACCATGATGGGGCCTTCTTCACAGGCCTTCATACAGCCCGTGGTGGTGATAAGCACGTCAAGGCCGCGATCCAGCACCTCTTCCTCGATATATTGGGCGAAGCCGTCGGTCTGTTTGAAACAGACACCCTTCGGTTCCCCTTTGGTGCGAAAGCTTTGACACAGCATGATTTGATAGGTCGGTTTCGGCATGTCTGTTCCTCTTTACAGGGTGCGGGTGGTGGTAGAGCGCGTTATGCGCCGGTGGAACGGTTGCCGGCGGGCGAACCAGCGCGACCCTTGCCGCGTTTGCCGCCGCCATACAGCACATCCACTGAGCCTTCGATATTTTCTTCGGTTTGAATGACCCGTATGCCGTGTGCGGCGAGCACTTCGCGGGGACGCTCTCCCGCACCCGCCGCCAGCACGTAGCGGCAGTCGTTCAGGGTTCCAGCCAGCGCCTCCCAGCGGGAGTCTCCGCCACCGGGATTGGGAGCTGTCCGGGCTTCCAGCAGCGAAACAGGGCCGTTCTTGGGACCGTACACAAGGAACTTGCGGGCGTGACCAAGGTGCTCGTCAACGTCGAACCCGTTGGAGCTAGCCACAGCCACGTATGGTCTGTCTCCTTCTGGGATGGGGAACCCGGCCTGAGGTGTAATAGCTTCGGCACAGTATTCCCCGCAGTTCGCGCCTGTTTCGGTGTACCCTATGGCTCCAAAGGAGGATTCCAGCAGCGGCTCCACAGGGAGAAAGCGCTTGGCTTCCGTATAGAGGCGCTGCATGAGCGCATCGTCCGGCTTGGGAAGTGCCTGCGGTTGCGTGCCGTCGGCGACAGGAAGCGTGGTTCCGGTGGAATCTGTCGTGTCCGCAAACGGCGTGTAGGGGGCAAGACGCATGGCTTTTACCCCTAGCGAGGCCGCGCGGGCGGCTAGGTCTACAATGTGGGAGTCGTTGATGCCGGGGTAAACCGTGGTGTGTATCCGCACGGGAATCCCCGCCCGGCGTAAGGCAGTAATCGCCGTTATCTGGTGTTCCACCAGCAGGGCAGCTCCCGCCGTAAGAGGCAAGGTTTTGGTGCCGGGACGTATCCAGCCGTAAAGCTGTTCGGTAATGGCGGGGTCCACGGCGTGGAGAATAATAGTCACCTGCGAGTTACCCAGTTGCGCCAGCGCTTCCGCGTGCGCCGCTGTGTTCAGCCCGCAGGTTATAATGTCTACCGTTGTGCCGGGACAAATTTCCCGGAGCAGACGCAGCGTTTCCAGCGTCAGGCCCGGCGTGGCGAAAGGATCGCCGGGACCAGCCAGACAGATGGCGGAGGGTGGGGTGCCGTGTTTCGCCTGAAAGGTGGCAAGGGCCTCTTTCGCTTCCTGTGGAGAAAGGCAGAGTGGAGTTTTGCCCACCAAGTTTTTTTCGGCGGCGGCATAGAGCGCGTCGTCGTATCGGGCGCGGACCGTGGCCTTGGGCGCCACTGCTAGCAGCAGAGGAAATGTATTTTCAGATGCCTTGCCGGAGGCTGGCCCGGCTTTGTGACTGGGCACGCTATGCGAGGTAGACGGAGAGATTGTCATGGCAGGCTCCTTATCCCCCACAGGAGACGACAGATGGGTCGCGAGCGGGGGGAAAGAGCGGAGTGCCCGTATTCAACGGAAGCCGGACACTCCGCCAGATAGCTTACAGAACCAGTTCAAACTTTTCTTCGGGAGCGTCGCGGTCCTTGCGGTCCAGCAGCACGCCGAGGATTTTTTCCATCAGACGCATGCCGCCTTTGTAGCCCACCGAGGCAAAGTACTGGTGACCGGGCCGGTCCAGAATGGGGAAGCCGAAGCGCACGTAGGGGAGGTCTTCATCGCGGGCGATATACTTGCAGTATGTGTTGCCCATGACGAGGTCCACCGGTTCGTTTTTAATCCACTGGTGCAGGTGGAACATATCGCCTTGCGCACGGACATTGGGGCTGTATCCCTTTTCCAGACACAGTTCTTTGATCCGTGTTTCAAACTTCTTACCGGGGGTACCGGTAACAATGTGCACGGGCTGCATGTCTAACGAAAGAAGGAACTCTGTCAGCGCGATAAGCTGGTCAGGGTCGCCCACCAGAGCCACCTTCTTGCCGAAGAAGTACTGGTGGTAGTCCGCCATCATGTCGAGCATCTGCCCGCGTTCAAACATCACGGATTCGGGAACGGACGTGCCGCCGACGATACGCAGAGCGTCGATGAACCGGTCCGTGGCTTTCAGGCCGATAGGCAGGTCCAGCACCCGGCAAGGCACTTTGAATTTGCTGTCCAGCAGCCGGGCTGCGTCCGCAGAGCACCATTCGCCGAGAGCCAGAGTGCCGGTGCTGTCACCAGTGCTCCTAATGTCCGCCACGGGCGTACCGCCTTTGGGGAACATGCTATAGGTTCCGGTCATGGGACCGTTGAGCACGCCGGATGTGTCCGGCAACATGATGAAGGGCACACCCACCAGCGTGATAAGACGTTTGATCTCTTCCATGTCCGACGGTTCAACCCAGCCGGGAATGATATTGACCTTATGGTTCTTTTTGCCTGTGGATTCTGCCAGCACATGCACCGCGCCCTTTACCATGTTGGAAAAGCCGGTAACGTGCGAACCCACATAGCTGGGGGTTGAAGCGTAGATAACCGTCTTGCCGTCCGGCACCTTGCCTTCTTTGCGGGCCTTGTCCACGATTTGGGCAAGGTCGTCCCCGATGGTTTCCGAAAGGCAGGTGGTGTGCACGGCGATAATTTCCGGCTCGTACACGGTGAAGATGTTCTCTATGGCCTGCAACAGGTTGGCTTGCCCGCCGAACACGGAAGCGCCTTCGGTGAACGAACTGGTGGAGGCGGAAACTGGCTCCTTGTAGTGGCGGGTAAGCGTGCTACGGTGGTAGGCGCAGCAGCCTTGGGAGCCGTGGCTATGAGGCAGGCAACCGTGTATTCCCAGTCCTGCGTACATAGCGCCAATGGGCTGGCAGGTTTTAGCCGGGTTAATATTAAGCGCGGAGCGCTCCTGTATTTCCGTGGGGGTATGTCTAAGCAGCATATGTGTACCCGTCCTTCCTTATTCCCAAACGTAGGTGGCCGAGAGTTCCGGGTTTTCTTCCCATGGAGCCTTCATACCGGACCAGATTTTTGCGGAGA
The DNA here is from genome assembly GCA_023460395.1 of Pseudomonadota bacterium. Lineage (GTDB taxonomy): Bacteria > Desulfobacterota > Desulfovibrionia > Desulfovibrionales > Desulfovibrionaceae > Halodesulfovibrio. The sequence goes on from JAEWQB010000002.1 coordinate 12,267, forward strand.
CCATGCGTTGAATTTCTTTATAGAAATTGATGGCTCCCACGAATCCGGCATAGGGTCCGCCGTAGTCGTAGCTGTGCAGTTGCTTGAGCGGCACCCCCATTTTCTGGATGGAGAACTTCTCTTTGATGCCAGCGCAGAAAATGTCGGGTTTGAGCAATTCTACCAGCTTGTCGGCCTCGTACTGGTTCAGGTCGTCAATGACGAGGGAGTTGGCTTCCATGTCAGGCATCATGCCTTCGTATTCCTTGAAGCCGAATCCTTCTTCCACCAGCTTTTTCAGGTCTTCTTCCGTCTTGCGGGGGCGGAACCGGGTTTCATCCGGGGTGATTTCCAGTTCCTCAATGTTCCGGCTGTCGGCGTCCACCTTGATATCGGGGATAACGTGACGTCCTTCATAGTCGTCGCGGTGTCCGAACTCATATCCCGCGGACAGCGTGCGCATGCCCATTTCGGTAAAGAGTTCCTGATAGTGGTGAGCACGGGAACCACCCACAAAGAGCATGGCGGTTTTGCCTTTGGTGAAGGGAAACACCTCGTCCTGCACGGCCTTTACGGCGGGCATTTCTTCGGCGATCACTTCTTCCACGCGGTCAATGAGCTTTTTGTCACCGAAATACTGGGCTATTTTGCGCAGTGACTTGGCGGTGGCTTCCGCCCCGATGAAGTTGATCTTGATCCACGGAATGCCGTATTTGGTTTCCATCATTTCCGCGACGTAGTTGATGGACCGGTGGCACATAACGGTGTTCAGGTCCGCCGTGTGGGCGGTGGCAAACTGCTCATACGTGGAGTTGCCGCTGAATGTGGAAACCAGCGTCATGCCGCATTTTTCAAGAATGCGTTCAATCTCAAACGCGTCGCCGCCAATGTTGTATTCACCCAGCACGTTGATTTTATACTCACCGAGCTTCGCGGTGTCGTCTTCGCCCACCACGTGTGTGAATATCTGGTTGTTGGCGATATGGTGCCCTGCGGACTGGGAAACGCCTTTATAGCCTTCGCAACTGAACGCGAAGACGTTGATGCCCAGTTTTTCTTTCAGGCGGCGTGCCACGGCGTGCACGTCGTCACCAATAAGGCCCACGGGACAGGTGGCGAAAATGGCCATGGCCTTGGGTTTGAATATTTCGTAGGCTTCAAGACAGGCTTTTTCCAGCTTCTTTTCCCCGCCGAAGATAATGTCCTCTTCCTGCATGTCAGTGGAAAAGGCATAGGGCATGAAGTTGGGGTCCGTGTCGGAAACCGGTTTGGTCTGGTTGCGGCGGGTGAGCCATGAATAGAAGCCACAGCCTATGGGACCGTGCGTAATGTTCACGATATCCCGCGTGGGGCCGAGAATAACCCCTTTGCATCCGGCGTAGGTGCAGCCGCGCATGGTGATGATGCCCGGTATGGTGCGCACGTTGGCCATGATTTCGGTATCGGTTTCATTTCCGGTAACGTGTATCTGCTTGGCGCGTTTGCGGGCCACCTTGGGGGGATACTTCTTAAGAAGCTCCTCCTTGATCTCGGCGGCGCTTAATGCGCTTTTTTTCTTTTCAACAGCCATACTGTGTCCCTCTTATTCTGCTGGTCCGGCGTATGTCCCGATGGTCCAAGGTCGTCGGGTCCGGGTCGTTCCGCGGGCTTTTGCAGCGTGTGATTAGTTAGAGAATGGCCTTTTCGCCGGATTCTCCGGTACGCACACGCACCGCTTCGGGCACGGGGCAGACGAAGATTTTTCCGTCGCCGGGTTTGCCGGTCTTGTTGGTGGCGATAAGTGTTGCCACCACATCATTCACCTGCTCGTCAGGCACCACCACGGTGACCATGCGCTTGGGATAGAGCCGGTCTTTGTCACCCAGCAGCTCTATGGCCTCCTCATATCCCTTCTTCGCGCCCTGTAGCAGGTGCGAACTGACCAATCCCATCCCTCTGCCATACGCTTCCTGCGCGAAGAACGCGTCCACGCCGATTTCGGTCAGGGCTTTTTTCGTCCTGTTCATCATGTTGATGCGGACAATGGCCACTATCTCTTTCATGCGGCGGCCTCCTGTTCTTCGTGTACCCCGGAACTGATGGTGTATACGTCTTCAACAGGCGTGATGAATATCTTGCCGTCGCCGAAAGCCCCTTTGGTGCCGGAACGGGCGGTCTTCATGATGGTTTCCACCACGAAGTCCTTGTCCGTAGTCTTCACCACGCTGATAAGCATGGTCTTGGGAATTTCGTCGTAGGTCACTTCGCCGATTTTGATGCCGCGCTGTTTGCCGCGTCCGGCGACGGACAGCTTGGTCACGGCGGGGAATCCCGCATCCATAAGAGCTGCCAGAATTTCGTCCGACTTTTCGGGGCGCACAATGGCTCGAACCATGATCATTGCAATTCTCCTTAGGTGTTCGCGGCGTGTCAGTGGTGCCGGGTTAGGCGTTCATCAGACCGTAATCCATGAGCAACTGCTCAAGCTCTTCAATTTCCAGAGGCTTGGGCACCACGAATACTTTGTTGGAGTCTATGGCCTTGGCGAGGTTGCGGTAGTGGTCGGCCTGTGTGCACTGGGGATTCCAGTCAATGACCGTGCGGCGGTTAATTTCGGCGCGCTGCACATCGTTGTCACGCGGGACGAAGTAGATCATCTGAGTCCCCAGCTTGCGGGCTAGTTCCTCAATCATTTCTTTCTCGTTATCCACGTTTCGGGAGTTGCAAATAAGCCCGCCAAGGCGCACCCCGCCCGCTTCGGCGTACTTCACAATGCCTTTGCAGATGTTGTTGGCGGCATACATTGCCATCATTTCGCCGGAACAGACGATGTAGATTTCTTCTGCCTTGCCGTCGCGAATGGGCATGGCGAAACCGCCACACACAACGTCGCCAAGCACGTCGTAGAACACGTAGTCGAGTCCTTCGTTTTCTTCATACGCGCCCAACGATTCGAGCATGTTGATGGAAGTGATGATGCCGCGACCGGCACATCCCACACCCGGTTCCGGTCCGCCGGATTCTACGGCCCATGAGTCACCAAAGCCCTTTTTGCGGATGTCTTCCAACTCCACATCTTCGCCTTCTTCGCGCAGGGTATCCAGAACGGTCTTCTGGGCCAGCCCACCGAGCAGCAGACGTGTGGAGTCCGCCTTGGGGTCACACCCCACAACCATGACTTTGCGGCCGAGAGATTCCGCCAAACCAGCCACCGTGTTCTGTGTTGTGGTGGACTTGCCGATGCCGCCCTTTCCGTAAATGGCCACTTTCCTCATGGTTTCCTCCATGTATGGTGCCTTGTTTCGCATGCGCCTCCCGGACCTTCCGGGGAGGTGTGCCTAACAAACTGAAAATGTTATCTATGGGAGCTGTGCTCTTGTGATGTTACAAGGCAAGGGACGTGCCAAAAATAGAGGTGGCATCCAACTGATTGTTTTCATGATAGAAGCACGAAAAAACATCCTTTCGGGACAGTCGCGGAGGCTGTGAAACTACATTCCTGCTAGCGACAAAAGTGTTAGCGCCTACAATTTTCGTGAGTGCGGCACATGACGGAGGTGGAAGAACGCCTTGAAAGACGGGGGAATGGAAGATTCCCCTTCTCGCCACCACGCTGGCATCGGCATTGCAACACATACGCCGCAGGCTGTTCTGCATCCCCCGTCGTCTTCACGAAGCCGTGTTGCGGAATTCCACCGCCAACGCGTGTTGGGGAACGCACACCCGCAAGGAGCCTACATGTTGCTGGATACCACGCTACGCGAGGGTGAACAGGCGTTTGGCGTTTACATGGATATAGCCGCCAAGCGGTATATCGTGGAAACGCTGGCCCGTGCGGGCATAGAAGAACTGGAAATAGGGTATGTGGGGCAAGAGTGCTTGCCCGCACTGCTGGAACACGCTCGCCGGGTGGCACCGCACATGGCTGTTTCCGTGTGGTGCCGCTGCCGCGAGGCAGACGTCCGCGCCGCGGCGGAACTGGGGGTGCGCCGTATAAACATGGGCGTGCCCGTTTCTCACGCGCACATCACGGAACGGCTGCGCACCACGGAAGCGGCACTGCGTGACCAGTTGGCGGCTGTAATTTCGTTGGCCCGTAGTCGCGGCATTTCGTTTATTTCTCTGGGGCTGGAAGACTGCTCGCGTGCCGAAATTGATGACGCCGTGCGCATGGCGGGATTTGGTGTGGGGCTGGGAGCGGCGCGCATTCGGCTTTCCGACACGGTGGGGTTGCTCACACCCGTAAGCACCGCGCAACTGGTCACACGGTTCCGCGCATCATTGCCACGGGAAACGCGCATTGGGACGCATTTTCATAATGACTTCGGCATGGCCACGGCGAATGCCATTACCGCGTTGGTATATGGAGCGGACTGTGCGGACGTTTCCGTGCTGGGGATTGGGGAACGCGCGGGGATTGCCCGGTTGGAAGAGGTGGCTGCGGCGTGTCTGCTGCGGCTTGCGGGAGAGTCGCATTTCCGGGCATATGATCTCCCTTTGCTGCGGGCGTTGGCGGAGGATATCGCAGAACTTGCCCATGTGGTTATCCCCCGGAACCGCCCGATTCTGGGCCAAGATATTTTTGCGGTGGAAAGCGGGCTGCATACGGATGGGCTTCAGAAACAGCCCTCTTTGTTCGAGCCATTTGATCCGGCTCTGGTGGACGGACGACGTCTCGTCGGGCTGGGACGGAAATCTGGGCGTGCCGCTGTGGTGGGCGCCGCTCGTGACGCGGGATTTGAACTGGAGCAGGAGGCTGCGGATATGCTCGTGAAGCGCGTCCGCGATGTCGCCGACCGTCTGAATCGGACCTTGCATGACGAGGAATTCAGAGAGCTTTGCCACGAGTGCGCGGGTGCTTCCCCGCCTCGTTCATCAAGCGGGAATATGTAACTGTATGGATTATGGTGTGCGGAGGGAATATGGGGAACGGCATACCGCATCACCCTTTCACAAGGGGTCTTCTGCAATGAGTTTCCCCACCTTCACTATGAGATTGCGCAACCACGTGTGCCCTGCGTCGTCTTGTGAGCGGGGATGCCATATCAGGCTGTAGGAAAATCCCTCTCCCGCTACCGGAGAGGGGAAACAAGACAGCTTGGAGTAATCCGGTAAGGCCCTGGCAAGCCTGTACGGCAAAGTCAGAATCATATCCGTATCGACCATAGCTCTTGCCGCAACGGCATAATGCGGAATGACCGCCGCGATATGCCGCTGAAGTCCTTGTTGGGATAAGAGTATGTCCACGTCCGTATAACTATGCTCCGAGGTTGAGACAATCATATGCGGCAGTGCGAGATACTCTTCCAAGGTCAACCTGCCCTTATCGGCAAGGTCACTTTGGGGACCGGCAAGGCAAATGAACCGATCTGTGTAGAGAGGCACCGTGCATAGATTCTCATAAGCGGAATCAGGGATGCAAAACCCCATATGGATACTGCCGTTGGTCACCTGCCGGGAAATGGCGTGGTGTTCCGCCAGAGAGCATATAATCTCCACCCCCGGCGCATTCTGCCGCACGAGCGGAAGCAGCAGAGGGAGGAAGAGGTATGCGCCATAGTCGGAAATGGCCATGTGGAACGTCCGTTTTATAGAAGCAGGCTCCCATACCTCCGGTCCGTTTATCACTTCCTTCACAGTATACAGTGCCCTTTCGAGCGACGCTTGCAGTTCAAGCGCTTTTGCCGTGGGCTGTATGCCACGCCGGACTTGAAGAAAAAGCTCATCATTCAGGAGCCTGCGGAGCTGGGCCAGGGCGTGGCTCACCGCGGGCTGGCTCATGGAAAGCTTTTTCGCCGCTCGTGATACGCTCCGCTCAATCAACAGTTCGTGCAGTATGACGAGTAAATTGAGATTGATGTTTCTTAAAGTATGCATTGTTTTTATACCATATATAAAAATATGGCATTAGTCATTTATAATACGAATAGCTACCTTGCTTACGAAGAGAGCAAACCATTTCAGGCCGTGTGCCGCTAAGTCTGCGGATAACATGGCGGAAAAACGAGAAACGAGGGTATATGAAATTCAGGCAACTTGGAAAAACCGGCGAAAGCGTATCCGCTATCGGGCTGGGGTGCATGGGCATGTCGCATGCCTACGGAAGCAGGGACGACACCGAAAGTGTAGCCACCCTTCATAAGGCGCTGGAGTTGGGCATCAACTTTTGGGACACTGCTGACTTTTACGGCAACGGCGATAATGAACGCCTTATCGCGAAGGTGTTGAAGGGCAACAGAGATAACGTGTTTCTCGCCACAAAATTTGGATTTCGCTATCCCGATTCGGGGAGTTTGTTCGTCAGCGTTGTGGACGGTTCGCCGCAATGGATGCGTAACGCCTTGGAGCAGAGTCTGCGACGTCTGGAAGTAGAATGCATTGACCTGTACTACCTGCACCGTGTTGACCCTAATGTTCCGGTGGAAGAGTCGGTAGGGGCCATGGCTGACATGGTGAAGGAGGGGAAGATCCGCCATATCGGCCTTTCCGAGGCCTCTGCGGAATCTCTCAGAAGAGCGTCTTCCATACATCCCATAGCCGCTCTTGAGAGCGAGTATTCTTTGCTCACCCGCAATGTTGAAGAAGACATCTTGCCGAATTTGGCTGAGTTTGGGACGAGCTTAGTGCCGTTTTCCCCCTTGGGGCGAGGGATGTTCACCGAACATTTTGACATTACCCAAATGAAGCCCGGAGATGCCAGACTTGAGATGCCACGCTTTCAAGGCAGGCATCTCGCCAATAACAAGAAGCTGATGCGGGAACTTGACGATTTTTCGTATAGCAAAGGCATAAACACGGTGCAACTTGCCCTTGCATGGCTGTTGTTCAAAGGGGAGAACATCATCCCAATTCCCGGAACAAAGAGGCGGAACTATTTAGAAATGAATGCGAAAGCGGTGGATGTTGATCTGAGTTTTGACGACGTTGCAGAAATCGAACAGATCATCGCAAGATATCCCGACACTGGAGAGCGATACCCGGAGTCGTCATTAAAACTGATTCAAAATGCCCCCTGACCGGCGAGTACCAAAGCCCGCTCAGGCTGTTTGCACAGCTCACCAGTATACCGCATGCGTATGCATCTGACGCGCCCCTCTGAAGGCAGAAACGGTCTGCACCATAGGCAACTCTTCGTTGCGCCTGATGGGGAAATGCTGCCCGCTTCACCTGCGGCAACGAAACATATTGTTCTTTGCGCAACGGGGATCCTGTGCGATTGTGAGACGAGTCTTCTTTCGTTGTCGTGACGGAGGGACACAAGTAGCGCAGTCATATGACTGTGGGAAACATGAGCACAGGAGCGCCTGAAATGAAACGTATACTGCTTACCGCAATTCTTTGCGGCGTGGTGTTGGTAGGGACGTCTGAAAGCAGGGCACAGCAACACGGTGGATTTGTTGATCCTTCCGCCACGGCAGGTGTCGCGGACAGTGAAAGCGGCGGGTTTGTTGGACCGGGACCAGACGTTACTCCGGCGGGGGAAGTGCTTGGCATGCGGGATGACGCGCAGGTTGCTCTGCGCGGGTACATTACCCGGCATCTCGGCAAGGACAAGTACCTGTTTCAAGACGATACCGGAACCGTTCGCGTGGAAATAGACAGAGACAAATGGAAGGGGCAGGTTATCACGCCTAATGACCTTGTGGATATGCAAGGCGAGGTAGATAAGGACTGGAATAGTGTGGAAGTGGAGGTCTATAGCATCTCCAAAGCGCGGTAGCACAGCGCATTTGCTGGGTGTCACAGAGTGCCAATGCGCTCTTTTCCGACTTTTTGGGTAGTCTTTTCCTTTTTCTGCGGTGTCTTGTCGCTTTTCTTTTCGTGGTGCGTTAGGGTCCGCCTGCATAGAGTATAGAGCACCCGCTGCCGCAGCGACTACAGAAATCGGGAGGAGAGATGGATATTGTATATACGCCCATTGGCTATTTTCGCACACCGCATGTGGATGTAAAGGGCATGCCTATTCAGCCCGTGGGTGCTGACGGCATATTTGGCTCTATCGTGGTGGAAGAACAGTTTGTGCCGGGGCTGGAAGATCTGGACGGGTTTTCCCATGTTATTGTGCTGTATCATCTGCACGAGATTCGTGGATATGACCTGACGGTTACGCCATTTTTAGACACTCACCCGCACGGAATTTTCGCCACACGTTCGCCCAAAAGACCAAACCCCATAGGAATTTCCGTGATGCGTCTGCACAATGTGCAGGGGAATACGGTGAATCTGGAATGCGTGGATGTGCTGGACGGGACACCGGTGATTGACATCAAACCCTACGTGCCCCGGTTTGACGTGTGGGAAGCCGAGCGTGTGGGGTGGTTTGCGGGAAAAGCGCAAAATGCCACCCACCACCGGAGTGATGGTCGGTTTGCCGCTGAACAGCTTGCGAGTGATCCGCACGATTCGTAGCTCCGCCGTATTGCGGAGCCATGCTTCGTGGCATTTTATCAGACGTGAAACGCGATGTGCGCCGCCCCCCGTAGAGCTTCTGCGGGGGGGCTTTGGGTGCGCTGCGGTGCGTTCGGCAGAGTTCCGTGGCAACCGGAGAGGGCATCGCCACGAAATGCCAGAAGGGCTAGGGCTATCCGGTGGATTTGGCCCATTGTATGGTCCGCTCCAGCCCTTCGCCAAAGTGAACCACGGGGACGAAACCTGTGGCTGCGCGAAATCGTTCCACATTGGCCTGTGAATGGTAAATGTCTCCGGCGCGGGGTTCCGCCAGACGCACTGCGCTACCATTGCCTGTTTTTTCCGTTGTAATGCGTGCCAGTTCGGCAATGGTGATGCTAGAGCCTGTGCCCACGTTGTACACGCCGGAAAGCGGGGAGGTGCCGCCGCCGGGAGCCAGCCCCGCAGCCAGCAGATACGAGTGAACCACATCTGAAACATAAATAAAGTCGCGGGTCTGTCCGCCATCGCCAAAAATGGTAAGCGGCTCCCCTGCCACGGCTTGGGTAATGAACTTAGAAACCACGCCGCTATAGGGACTGGAGGGGTCTTGCCGGGGGCCAAAAATATTAAAAAAGCGCAGAGAGCAGCCAAAACCGCTGTCGCGCATGAGTGCGGAGGAAAGATATTTCGCGCGACCATATGGGCTGTTATGAAGAGTGGCGTCTGTGGCGTAGTCCTCCCGTAAAGGCAGTCGGGGGTCGTCTCCGTATTCCGCTGCGGACCCGGCGAAGGTGAACGACTGTATGCCGAGGGTCAGGGCCTCGTCATGCATTGCCTTGGTGGCGGTATAGTTGGTGGCCATAGTCAATTCCGGGTGATCCATGGAAAAGGCCACCATAACCACGGCGGCAAGGTGGAAAACGTGGCGCAGGCTCGGTTGCACGGCATGCGCATGGGCGAGTACACCGTGATTTGTTATATCGTGTTCGATGTAGTGAAATGCGGGATTATGGAAGGCTTCCGCAAGGTTTTCCGCTTCCGCCTTGGGGCGAATGTCCACCCCCACCACGGGGTAGCCCAGCGCGAGTAAGGCGTCGGTGAGATGGCTTCCTACGAAACCGGCGCAGCCGGTGACGAGGCAGGCGGGGCGCTCCGCCATCTTAGAAGCAAACGAACCAGCCGATGCGGAGACAGGTGCTCCAGATGAGGCCGGGGAAGATTGGCGTGACATGGACATGGGGATTTCCTTTATACGTAGTGATTGGATCACTATAGCAGACAAGAGCGCTTGCGTGCAAGGAGGTGCGGGGGAGGGGGCGCTGTCCGGGAAAATAAAAGGGGGCGCGGATTCCTGTGGATCCACGCCCCGGCACATATGTATACCCCCCGTCACTTGGGTAAGCAATGTGCTATTTGCTCATCTCCCTGTCGCGTTGGCGGGCAAGGAGAACTGCGTCGATAATGTGACCGCGCACGGCTGTGCGGTCCAGATGGTTCACAGCGGTAATGGTAACTCCGGCAGGAGAACAAACTTGTTCCCGCAGTACGGAAATATGCTGACCGGACTGCTCCGCCAGCGCCACCGAGCCTTTGAACAACTGTACCACCATATCTGTCGCGTCCTTTCGTGTAAAGCCTGTGGTAACTGCGGCTTCGATGACGGCCTCCATAAAATGGAACACATACGCGGGGCCGCATCCCGCCACAGCGGTAAATGCGCCGAACTTGCTCTCTTCCAGAGCCAGCACGGTGCCTATGCCGCTGAAGAGCGCCTCTATTTCTTCCCGGCAGGCCGGAAGGAGTGCGGGGTCGTCAAAGCACATGGCGAAAATGCCTTCTCCCACCATGGCGGGAGTGTTGGGCATGCAGCGTACTACGGGGCAGATACCGCCGCTGTCTTCGCGCAGTGCCGCCTGTGTGACACCGGCAGCCACACTGATGATGACTTTGTCCGGTGTTAGCTCCGGCGCGATTTCTTGCAAAACTTGCGCTACTTGCGCGGGCTTAACCGCCAGCACAATGTAGTCAGCCACGCGGGCCAGTTCTGAGGCGGACACAGCCACGTGCAAGGGCACGTCGCGCTGCAACTGCTCAAGCTTTGCCGCGCTCCGGTTGTATCCCGCCAGCGAGAGGCCGTCTTTACCGTGTAGTCCTTTGAGGATGGCGGAACCCATGTTCCCGCATCCAATGCAGCCCAGCGTGCTCATTAGCCGGTAATCTCCAGCGCGTTGAAAAAGTAGCCAATTTCAAACGCAGCGGTTTCGGGAGCGTCGGAACCATGCACGGAATTCGCTTCAAGGCTTTCAGCAAATTCTTTACGCAGGGTGCCCTCAGCGGCGTTCGCCGGGTTGGTGGCTCCCATGAGTTCACGGTAACGCGCAATGGCGTCCTCACCTTCCAATACGGAGCAGACTACCGGGCCGGAACACATGAATTCCGTAAGGCTGCCGAAGAAGGGGCGCTCTTTGTGCACGTGGTAAAAGCCTTCTGCCTGTTCGCGGGTCATGTGGATCTTTTTCATTGCGACTATCCGCAGACCCGACTCCTGAATACGGGCAAGAATTTTGCCTTCCAGATTCCGTTTTACCGCATCGGGTTTAACGATTGAAAACGTTTGTTGCAACATGACAGACATTCCTCTCAATGTGTACTTTTTTCACTATGCCGAAGGGGCAACTCCTCCGGCGGGCCACAGATTATTCAGAAAGCAGGGAGTGGACAGTCACCACGTTTACTTTGCGGTTACGCGAGGCTTCCCACTGCCTGAGTGCTGCGAGGGTTTCTGGATAGGGGTGACCTATCACGATGGCTTTACCCGAAGACAGGGCAATGCGTTCCCCTTTTTCCAGTTGGTGCACGATGCTGGGGACATCGCGGATAACGTCTATGAACACGTTGCGCCGGTGTGCTTCCATACCGCGCTGCTGTGCTTCCGCGAACATAACGGACTTGGGGTGCGTCCAACTGTCGAGTATGAAGAGGTTGTGCTGCTGCAATTCGCTCAGCACGGCCCCCACTGCCGCCCGGTTCTGGGTAAAGCGAGAACCCATGTGGTTGTTTATTCCCACGGCTTCGGGGACCATCTTAAGGTTTTCCGCAAGGATTGTGCGGATTTGATCCGCGGTCATCTGTACGAAAAGAGCACCCGGACCGGGCTGCGCTTCCGGGTAGGCCATGGGTTCCATGGGCTGGTGAACAAGAATCTCTTCCCCGCGCTTGCTGCCGATTTCCGCCACGCGGCGGGTGTGGGTGGCATGAGGCCAGATGGCGAAGGTGACAGGATAGGAAAGCTGGGCCAGCGTGTTCGCCGCCTGCACGTTTTCACCAAGGTCGTCAATGACAACAGCCATGCGCGGAAGGGACGGTGCCCCTGTCTGCTGGCCTTTCGACTGGTCTTTTGACTGATCTTTTGACTGATCTGGCAGTCGGGCTGTCCCCTGATCGGGCGTGCCGCTCACTGGCTGACCGGGCTGCGAAAGAGCCGGGGAGGTGGCTTGGGGCTGACCGGAACCGGCTGGCAACTCTTCCGGCGTTGTGCGCGGGGAATTGCCGGTGTTTTGCATCGGTTCTCCGCCGTCTTGCTCCTCGCGTTGAGACAGTTCCGGTTGGTCCTTCGAGAGGGTCAGGGCGATGTCATGGGTGACAACCCCGCTGGTGGTGATAAAATAATGGGTGTCCGACTCTTTTGCCAGCAGGGCGTCCGGTGCCCAACGATTCAGTGCGGCGGTGATCGTGGTTGCGAATTCCTGCTGGTCGGGGACCGTAATGCGCAATATCTGGAAGTGATATTCTTGTCCCTGCTCCGCGCGGGTTTCCACCGCTTCCAGCCGGATAGCCCGTTGGTCCAGCGTCATGTGGGCCAGTGTTTGCAACAGGGCGTAATCGATTTTTTTCACGCCTTGCTCCAGAGGCGCGTCCAGTGCCTCCTCATAGGGAAGGCTGGTGGCGTTCACTCGCTCCCTCACCGTGGAGGTGGTGTCGGGGGAGCGGAGCAGCGCGTAAACAAAGACAATGCTGAAAAGCAGGCAACATACTGCGCACAGGATAAGTAGTACGCGGCGGGGCATGGTGATATTTTTGGGGAGGCGGGAAAAAAGGGGCATGTGGCAGCAGCGTCCGTCGTGTGGCAGAGGGAGAAAAAACCCTTCCGGGGCGAGGGAAACGCCCCGGAAGGTGGTCAGTATAAGGTATGCCGCAGGCTCGCTAAGGCGTGCCCTTTAGTGGATGGTTTGAATGCGCGGCAGCGAATGGGCCAGTTGCAGGGCAAGGCGCAATTGGTTGTCGCGATCCAGTGCCTCCTGCGCCTCTTTGCTGCGCTTGAAGCCGTCTTTGGGCGCGGTGCCGTGCGGATCGTCAGCAGCCGGATTTTCTAAATGCCCGTTAAGGTCTTTTTCCCGCAGGAAACGGCGGGGTTTGCCGTCTTCCTCGCGCGGCGGCTCAAACGGCAGCACGATATCGGGCTGAATGCCTTCCGCCTGAATGGAGGTTCCATTGGGCGTGTAATAGCGGGCGATGGTCAGTTTTACCGCTCCGCCGTCATTCAGGGGAATAATGTTCTGCACGGAGCCTTTGCCAAAGCTACGCTCACCCACCAGCAGCGCGCGTTTTTGGTCACGCAGGGCACCTGCCACAATTTCCGAGGCAGAGGCGGAGCCAGCGTTGATAAGCACTACCATGGGAACGGTGATGTCCGAATCTTGCGGACGCGCGGTAAAGTCCCGGCTTTCTTCGCCGCGTCCGCGAATGGACACCACGGTGCCTTCGTTAAGGAAAGCGTCCGCCACGCTGACGGACTGGTCAAGCAGTCCGCCGGGATTGTCGCGTAGATCTAAAATGATGCCTTGGAGAGTATGTTTTTTGGTATATTCTCCAATTTTTTCATATAATTCGTCGGTAGTGCGCTCGGAGAAGCGGACCACCCGAACCCACAGGAATCCGTCATCCAGCACCCGTGTTTTTACACTGATAAGCGGAATAGTATCCCGTGTAATGGTAACTTCTTTGGGTTCTTTGTCGTTTTTGGAGAGAACGGTCAGGGTAACGGAAGAACCTTTGGGGCCTTTGATTTTGGAGACGGCTTTGCTGAGCGAGATGTCCTGCGTGGCAACGCCGTCCACTTCCAGAATCAGGTCGCCACTGAGCATGCCCGCTTTCCATGCGGGTGTGTCTTCAATGGGCGCCACGACTTTAAGGATACCGTTTTCGTCCTGCGTGATTTCAATGCCGATACCGAAAAATTCGCCGGAAGTTGCCTCCTGCATGTCCTTATATTCCTGCGGATCAAGGAAGCTGGAGTGCGGGTCTAGCGATTGGAGCATGCCCTGAATGGCACCGTCCATCAGATCTTTGCGGCTGACATCATTAACGTAGAAGCGTTCTACCATGTCCAGTATCTGGCTAAAACGCTTAAGCGAATCAAACTTGCTCTGCTCCTCCCGGGCAAGACCGGGCACAGTGGAAAAGGCGAGAAACGCCAGAGTGACAGCGGAAGCCACCCACATGGTAATACGCATTACAGATCCTCCGAGAGACCGTATCCTATCTAATTCAAAGCTGTTAGCCACGGTTCAGGGTTAATGGCTTTTTGGTGAAAACGCAATTCGAAATAGAGTCCGGGGCCTTCCACGTTAGGAAAATATCCTGCGGTACCCAGCCTTTGTCCCCGTTTTACCGTTTGCCCCACTTCAAGATCGCTGGCGGCAAGGTAGGCGTAGAGGGAGTAGTAGGCTGAATCGTGCATGACGATAACCACACGACCAAATCCACGCAGAATGTCATTGTGTACCACTTTTCCTGAGAAAACGGAAACCACTTCCGCATCGGGAGGTAGTGAAAGTCCTATACCGCGTGTGGGCGGGGTGGCTCCGGGCGCGTAGCGCAGGGAGAGTAACCCACGGGCGGGCCACGGAAGCGCGCCTTTGTATTTGGCGAAATCGCCGGCGACAGGGGCGTCCTGTAATTGATAATTGAGGCTGTTGATGACAGAGAGTACGTCTTTTAGCGTCGCCTCGGCATCTTCCTTTTGCTTGCGCACGGTGCGGAGCTGGCTGTTATAGCGCAATCTGTCCCGCAATATTTGGTCCTTGCTCCGGTTCACGGCGGCAAGACGTTCTTGTGCCTTTTTTTCCAGTGCCTGCTGCTGGGCCACCGATGCGGCGAGATCCTGCTGCTGCACCGCCAGTTCGGCATATTTACCGTCTATGGCGGCGAACACTCGCCCTGTCCATTCGAGATGCCTGTCCGCTTCCTGCCAGCCGGGCGTGTTGGCCCCGCGTCCGGCCTGGCTTTGCGTGTACAGAGGCCACATGGCTTCCAGCAAATCCGCCAGTTCGGCTTCTGTTTTTTCCTGCCGGGCCAGCAGACGCGCATGCTCCTGCTCTGCGGTGCGGCGGCTTGCCCCCAGAGCGGTCAGTTCCGCTTCCTGAGCGGAGAGGCTTTTTTCCAGCGCCTGTATACGGTCCTCTGATTGCGCAAGCTCTTTATGAAGGCTGCGTTCGCTGGAGGAAAGTTTGTTCAGAGTCTGCTTGGTCTGCGCTGCTTTCTTTTCCTGCGCTTTGATATCCTGCGTGAGGGAACGTCCGGCGAGGGCGGCGTTTGTCGCTCCGAAGAGCAGCACCGCGACACCAAGCAGGGAGAAAAGGACGGCGGGGAGGAGTCGGGAAAGGCGGATCATGCGGTGTCTCCGTGGAGATGGTCGGGCAGATAGGGAGACAGCGGGCACACTTCGCACCGGGGTGCGCGTTTATGGCACCATTCTTTGCCCACACGCACGATGAGCGCGTGGTATTCATTATATAAGGGCGCATCGGGGGGCAGCACGTCCATAAAAAACGCGCGTAGTTCGTCATAGCGGACGTCTTCCGGGAGCAGACTGTGGCGTGTACACAGCCGGTGGGTGTAGGCGTCCACCACAAAGGTGGGGAGTCCGGCGGCGTAGAGGGCAATGGCGTCTGCCGTTTCCGGCCCTATTCCCGAAACGCGGAGCAGAAGGGTGCGGGCTTCTTCCGGCTCGCGCGTTGCGAGGTTGGTGATGTCATCTTCGCAGAAGTCGCGCAGCCAGTGCATGAGCGCATGCAACCGTTTTGCTTTGATATTGTGATACCCGGAAGGGCGGATACACTGTGCCAGATCGTGTTCCGGCATTGAGCGCAGGGCGTGAGGTGACAGTGCGTCTCGCTCTTTAAGGTTGGCGATGGCACGTTCTACGTTTGTCCAACTGGTGTTTTGCGTGAGAATAGCCCCCACGATAATCTCAAATGGCGAATCGCCGGGCCACCAGTGACTGGGGCCCAGCCGCTCCAGCATGGAGTGGTACATAGTCATGAGCAGGCGTTCACGCGTCATTGTGGGCCGTATGCTATCGTTTCCCCCGGCGAGTGGCAACAGGTCCGTGGGCTGTCACGCGCAACGCAGCTATTTTCCCCGCAGGCGACGGGTTGTGTGCCGGGTGGGCAGCGCTGTTGTTGGGTCTTCGGGCCATGGGTGTTTGGGATAGCGCCCCCGCATTTCGGCACGCACAGCGGGGTAGCCGTTTTTCCAGAACGAGGGAAGGTCGCATGTAACCTGAAGCGGCCTGCCCGCAGGGGAAAGCAGATGAACAGTCAGCGGATGGCGGCCTGAGGCGATGGTGGGGGTTTGGCTGGCTCCGAACATCTCTTGCAATTTTACCGGGAGGATGGGCGCTGTGCCGTCCGCGTAATCCAGACGGATATGCGAACCGGAGGGGACAGTGACATGAGTGGGGGCTTCCGCGTCCAGACGGCGCAGAAGGGACCAGTCCAACCGGGTTCGCAGCGCAGAGAGCAGGTCCACCGTGGAAAATTGCGAGCGCCGCGTGACGCCGGAAAGAAAGGGGGCAAGCCACATTTCCAGCGAATCCAGCAGGGCCGGGTCATGCATATCCGGCCAGCAACCGGCGTCTGCTTGGGGGGCCAGCCCGCGTAAAAAGTTGACGCGGGCACACAGGGTGCGGGCTTCCGCATCCCACGGCAGGCAATGCAGGCCAAGCGAACGGATGCCATCCAGTATGGCTGTCCGCACGGCTTCCCGCGTGGCTTCCGTATCGTTGGCGAGCGGGGCATCCGCCAGTATGAGGGCACCCAAACGGGTCTGCTTTCTGGCGGAAACAGCCTCGGAACGGGAATCCCACGCAATGTGCGCATGCTCAACGCACTGCCGGGCAAACCGGTTTTCCAAAACCTCGCGGGAGATGGGGGCCGCTGTCCATATGCGGGCGCGTGCGGCGTTTCCGTCCAACTCCGCCACGGCGAGAAAGGGATCGTGGGCAAGAGGTGCCTCTGGCGGGAGCACGGCGGAACGTCCGTTGGCAAGGCGGAAAAGCCCGTTGCCACGTTGCTGCGCGATGCGGTCTGGATATGCGAGGGCCAGACACTCCCCGGCATCGTCCGCCCGCACGGAGGAGCCGTGGGAAGGAAACCCGGCAGGGGCGATGTTCCGCAGTACCCGCTGTATGTGGTCAAATGCGGCGCTTACGGCACGGGAGGCGGTCTGCGCCGGAGAGGCAAGCCGGGCTACGGCGGAGCGCAGGTCCACCTCGCGCGGGGGGCGTTCCGCGAGCAGTGCCGCCACAGCACAGGCGGTAGCCGTTAATTCGGGGGACTCGTCCATGGTGGTAAGAACCATGTGCGCAAGACGCGGGTG
This sequence comes from Pseudomonadota bacterium, assembly GCA_023460395.1. GTDB lineage: Bacteria > Desulfobacterota > Desulfovibrionia > Desulfovibrionales > Desulfovibrionaceae > Halodesulfovibrio. Next base: position 29,277 of record JAEWQB010000002.1, read on the forward strand.
CAACGGCAAGGAGAGCAAGGCCGATCCGTGCGGGGTGATGCGCTGGGCGGCGTTCAATGCGCCTATTTCTTGAAGCAACGTCACGGCTTGGGCAAAATTGCCACTTGGCGGTGGGGTAAGCCACGGCAGAGCACAGGCCGCGCTATATCCAGTCACGCCCCATGCCGCGAGTTCCAGCACAAGCGGGGCGAGGTCGGCATCACGAATTTCCGGCGGGGTAAAAGCACGCATGGAATGTTCGTCCGCCTGATCCCATAACCGCCAGCAGACACCGGGACTTAGCCGCCCGGCCCGCCCCTGCCGCTGTATGGCGGAAGCGAGGGAAATCTGTTCCGTAACCAGCCGGGTCATGCCGCTGCCGGGATGAAAGCGAGGAAGCCGGGTGAAGCCAGAGTCCACGACAACCTTGATCCCTTCAATGGTAAGCGATGTTTCCGCGATGGAGGTGGCGAGCACCACTTTGCGGGTGCCGTCCGGTGCCGGGGCGATTGCGGCGTCCTGTTCTTGGGGGGAGAGATCCCCGTATAACGGGCGCACCACCACGTTCTGCGGTAGGGGAGCCGCATCTGACGGGGCTATGCTTCCGCTTTTTTCAGGAGACCCGCAGAGCATTTCCGCTGTGCGCCGGATTTCTCCCGCACCGGGCAGAAAAACCAAAATATCTCCCTGTTCGGTCCGTAGCGCATGGCGCACTGTAGCGGCTACATGAGCGAGCCGCGCTGCTGAAAGCGGCCCGATGGATGATACGGAAGGGGCCGGTTGTCCCGTTCGCGTTTCTCGCGGAGGGGGAGCGTGGCGCACGCTGACGGGAAAGGACCGGCCTTCACAGGAAAGGAGGGGACAATCGTCCAACAGCGCGGCAACAGGGGCGCAATCCAGCGTGGCAGACATGACAAGCAATCGCAGATCGGGGCGAAGGGCGTTTTGTGCTTCCCGGCAAAGGGCTAGGCCGAGGTCGGCATGCATGCTGCGTTCGTGGAACTCATCAAAAATGACGATGCCGTAGCCGGAGAGTTCGGGGTCTGCCTGAAGTAACCGGGTGAGCACGCCTTCTGTGATAACCTCAATGCGGGTCGCGGAGCCGACACGTGTTTCATGGCGGATTCGGTAGCCCACAGTCTGACCGGGCTGTTCTCCCAGAGTGCGGGCCATGAATGCGGCGGCGGAGCGAGCGGCGAGGCGGCGCGGTTCCAGCATGAGAATGCGTTGGCCTGCCAGCCATGGGGTGGTGAGCAACGCAGGGGGAACACGGGTCGTTTTTCCCGCTCCCGGCGGTGCGTGAAGCAGGGCGTTTGGCGTAACGGAAAGTGTCTGGCACAGCTCGGAGAGCACCGCGTCAATAGGAAGCGTGTGCTGGTCCGGTAGGCTCTGGGCGGGTGGAGTGAAACTGGCGGGGCGCGGCGGCATGGGCAGTATGGATTTCCTCACGTGTCCTGATGGCTGATGCGTGAATATAGTCCAAAGCGGCTTCGCTGCCTAGCATGCCACCACCTCCCGTGGCGCATGGTGCCCGACGGTCAGGACGGTTATTCAATACGCACGGCTGTGGGTTGGACCAAAAGAGGTAGGCGCGGTCCAGCGGCAAAGGGGACCAGTCCGTATTGCTGAACGATGGTCGCAAGTTCTCCAGATTCCCGCAACTGGTCCAGCGCTCCCTGAAATGAGGCCACAGCGGCGTCCGGCACGCTTTTGTGGAAGGCGTAATACATATAGGCCTCGCGCAGAGGGAATACCGCCTCATACTCGTTGGGGGAAAATCCCGCGGCGCGGATCAGGGAATCTGCCGCGACAATATCATAGGCCCATGCGTCTATGCGTCCCCTGTTCATCATTTCCACAATACCGGGAGGAAAGGTGGTGAGCACCAGCCGATTTTCAGGGTAGCCCAACTCCAAAAGCAGCCTGTGTCCCATGTCCTGCGGCAGAGCGGCGACGGTGTATTGGGATATGTCCGCCGGAGTATGAATGCGTACTTGCCGGTCTTTGCGGGCTATCAGACCCGTGACGGCGGGCATGATGGGACCGGCCCATTTGAAGCATGTTTCGCGCGAAGGAGTGCGGGCCACAACAAAAAGGCACGACGCGGGTGTTTCCAGTGCGGTGCGATACGCCCGCGACCATGGCAGAATACGCACGCGATCGGGAGACGGTTTGCCCAGAGTCCGCAGCACCGCGCGGAGAACTTCCACGGCTATACCGGCCTGTTTACCTTCCTGATTAACGGTATACGGCGCATATTCGTCGGAAATCCACGTGATAGCGCTAACATCCATGGGCGAATTTTGTTGCGCATTGCCCGCGTGCGGGGTCAGCAGGAGAAAAAAGAGGCCAATGAGGAGCGTTTTCGTGAAAATGCCGCCGGTATCACAACGCGCGGAAGCTGGGTTGGGGAAAAAGCGGGGACAACGACGCATAGATTCTCCAGAAAAGGGGGTGTGGCATACGTATATGTTGCTAGCATAGCATCGGTGAATCTATGCGGCAACGCAAATTCTGCCTAACCTTCTTTCGTTCCATCATATGCGGAAGAGCGGCATGTGCTGTATCTGGTTACGGAAAAAGATGGTTTTTTAAAAAGAATTGCAGGGTTCCGTAAAAATCGTTTGTGGATTGCGCATTTTTTCTTTCCTTCCTTGTTCAGCCCCTTGACGAGGTGGTGGGGAATGGATATTGATTGCTTAACCAAACAGTTTAAGGGGAAACCGCATCAGGAGGAAACCGTGATGGAACTACCCGCTCTTGCCAGTTTTCTGGTACCCGTTGATGGCAGCGAAGCATCTCGCCGTGCCAAGCGTTACGCCGTAGCGCTGGCGCGCCAGTGTGGCGCCCGCGTTATTCTTTTCCACGCCCAAGGTCAGGTGACTGGTCGCATTGGGGCCGAAGGCCGCCAGAAGGTTGTGGAAAAAGATTTCGCGCATATCGACAAAGTGTTCGGAATTTATGAAGACGGCTTTAAAGACGCCGGAGTGGAATACGAAACACAGGTCGCACTCGGCGATCCGGCTGACGCCATTGTAAAGGCCGCCTGTGATAACAACTGCGGCATGATTATTATGGGCAGCAAGGGACAGACCGGCGTGCGCAAAGTGCTGGGTTCCGTTTCGGGCCGCGTAAGCGCCGCTAGCCCCATCCCCGTGCTTATGGTGGGGGCGGAATGTGATTGCGCCAACTCCTGCGGCAAAGAGTGCCTGTGGAAATGTCGGTTTGAACCCGTTCCCAACTTGCAGGATCTTGGCTGCCGCCGTACGCACGCGTAGCAGTCGCGGGCGGAAGGGTACTCCGCATGGGGGTGCCTGATTGATTTTCGGACTGGCGTGCGCGGGGAACTGCCCGGAATCTTTCGTGTGATCGCAAATGGTGTACGGCGGGGTGTGGCCCGGCGAAGGCCGTTGCGGTTGTTGTTTGGCAAATTGTGCACAGGAAGAATGCATGCCCGGCGTTTTAGGTGTATGAAACCTAATACGCCGGGTTTTTTGTTTGAGGTGCGAAATTGGGAACTGTGTATGGGCAATCTTGCGTGAATATGCAGTTTTCTGTGCGAAAAATAGGGAAACTGGGGATGGCTGTCACAAAGTTGACGAAAAAAGTGCGCCAGCGTATGGGCTGTTGCACCACAACACCACATAAGGAGACATTGCATGCAGCCGGAAGTACCCTCCGTTAGTTCCCTTGATCCCAAACGCCACGCCGACTGGGAAATCGCACAAGATGCGGAAACCCGCATGAAAACCATCTATAATCTGGCGGGAGAGATGGGACTGGAGGAGCGGGAGCTGCTTCCTTACGGGCATTATATGGGCAAAATAGACCATCGCGCCGTGCTGGAACGGCTGGCAGGAAGGCCCAACGGAAAATATGTGAATGTCACCGCCATCAGCCCCACACCGCTTGGCGAGGGGAAGTCTACCACAACCATTGGCTTGGTGCAGGGCTTGGGACGGCGGGGCAAAAAAGCTTCTGCCGCCATTCGTCAGCCTTCCGGTGGCCCTACCATGGGAGTGAAAGGCTCCGCCGCCGGAGGGGGCCTGTCGCAGTGCATCCCGCTTACGCCGTTTTCGCTCGGCTTCACTGGCGACATAAATGCCGTCATGAACGCGCACAATCTGGCTATGACAGCCCTCACCGCGCGTATGCAGCACGAGCGGAATTATGATGACGCCAAGCTGTTGCGTCTTTCCGGTATGCCACGGTTGAACGTGGACCCCACGCGGGTGGAGATGGGCTGGGTTATGGATTTTTGTGCGCAGGCGCTGCGAAATATCATCGTCGGCATTGATGGTGTAAACGGGGCGCGGGACGGGTATATGATGCGCTCCCGGTTTGATATCGCCGTTTCCTCGGAAGTTATGGCCATACTCGCGGTTGCGCGTGATCTGAAAGATTTGCGTAACCGTATGGGCAATATCATCATCGCTTACGATACTGCGGGAAAACCGCTCACTACCCGCGATTTTGAGGTAGACGGTGCGATGACCGCATGGTTGGTGGATGCCGTGAACCCCAACCTTATCCAAACCGTGGAAGGGCAGCCTGTTCTCGTGCATGCTGGACCCTTTGCCAACATCGCGTTGGGGCAAAGCTCCATCATCGCGGATCAGGTGGGGCTGAAGCTTTCCGAGTATCACGTAACGGAGTCCGGCTTTGCCGCTGACATCGGGTATGAGAAATTTTGGAACCTCAAATGCCATTACAGCGGCATGACCCCGGACGCAGCTGTGGTGGTAGCCACGGTGCGCGCTCTGAAATGCCATGGCGGTGCCCCGATGCCCGTGCCGGGACGCAAACTGCCCGACGAATACGCTAGGGAAAATGTGGAATGGGTGGAAAAAGGCTGCGCTAATCTATTACACCACATAAAGATTGTTAAACGCAGCGGCGTGTCGCCCGTGGTGTGCATTAACGCATTCGTTACAGATACGCCCAATGAAATAGCGAAAATACGCTCGTTGTGCGAAAGCGCCGGTGCCAGAGTGGCAGTGTCGCACCATTGGGAGCGCGGTGGCGAGGGGGCACTGGAACTGGCGGACGCCGTAATGGACGCCTGCAACGACGAAAAACAGCTTAGCCCCCTGTATGACTGGTCGTTACCCTTGCGCCAGCGTATCGAAACGGTGGCGACAACCGTGTATGGTGCCGACGGCGTGGAATATTCTTTCAATGCGCGGGCACGGCTTGAAGCAATGGAAGGGGACGAGCGTTTTTCTCAGTTTGGCATCTGCATGGTAAAAACGCATCTCTCTCTTTCTGATGATCCCGCCCGCAAGGGTGTCCCTACCGGGTGGCGGCTGAAAGTGCGGGATGTGCTGACCTTTGGCGGAGCGGAACTGGTGGTGCCGGTGGCGGGAGACATCTCGCTTATGCCGGGCACAGGGTCCAACCCATCGTTCCGCCGGATAGATGTGGATACCGATACCGGCCGGGTGAAGGGGCTGTTTTAACCACGCACCCCGGCAGTGGGGGCGCCGCACGCCAAAGGGCGCACTGCCGGAGACTGCTTGGTTTTGTGCGGTTTCCATACTCGCGGCGGGGCGTACCGGCTTTCCTATTGACACGAATGCGACGTCCGGGCAAAACCGGGCGCGGCACGACCTTTCATTTCAGCCACGGGAGGCGACATGAACGCGGAAATTATCAGCGGAACCGCCATGCGTACCGCGATTCTTGAGGAGCTCGCCCAAGAAGTGGCGTCCATGCGGGAAAAATACGGTAAGGTTCCGGGATTAGTTACCATTTTGGTAGGAGAAAACCCGGCATCTGTCAGTTACGTCACCCTGAAAGTGAAAACCGCTTTGTCACTGGGATTTCATGAAGTGCAAGATTCCCAGCCGGAGTCTATTACCGAAGAAGCCCTGCTCGACCTGATTGATCAGTATAATCAGGATCCCGACATTCACGGCATTTTGGTGCAATTGCCGTTGCCCAAGCATATTAGCGAAGAACGCGTTATCAATGCCATTGACCCGGATAAGGACGTGGATGGCTTCCACCCGGTTAATCTGGGGCGCATGGTCATCGGCGGTGAGCAGCAAGGATTTTTGCCCTGCACTCCTGCGGGCATTCAGGAGATGATCGTCCGCTCCGGCACGCCTACCAGCGGAGCCGAGGTGGTTGTCGTGGGGCGTTCCAACATTGTGGGCAAGCCTATTGCCGTCATGATGGGACAGAAGGGCCAAGGCGCAAATAGCACCGTGACCATGGTGCACACCGCCACCCGTAACCTTGCGGAGCATTGCCGCCGGGCGGACATTCTTATTGTCGCCGCCGGTGTGCCCGGTTTAGTGAAGCCGGAATGGATTAAGCCCGGCGCGACGGTTATTGACGTGGGCGTGAACCGCATCGGCACAAGCGCGTCTGGTAAGGCGCAGCTTTCCGGTGATGTGGATTTTGAAGCTGCCTGCAAGGTGGCGGGGAAAATTACCCCCGTTCCCGGCGGAGTGGGGCCAATGACCATTGCCATGTTGATGAAAAACACTGTGCGGGCCGCATGGCGGCAATTGGACCATGCCGAGGAACACGCCTTTCTTTGCCGTTAACAGGCGTTGGGTGTGCTTACCCGCATCGCGCGGAAATATTTGGAATACGAGAACAGGCGTTGGAGCAATTCCAACGCCTGTTCTCGTATGTGCGGTGCACTGCGTGATTCGCGCCTAGTTCGTGCCTGATTTGGGCGTGGTTTACGGATCTATACGTGCTTGTTCGCGATCTGTGCGAGATCTGCGCGAGATATGGGTTATTTATACGGATTAGCTGCGGTGTGTTCTGTTATGCGGTCGCGGCGGGCGGTTTCCTGCCTGAGCGGGTCGCCATGGGAGTGCTTGGAGGAAAGGTTTTCCTGCTTGTAAATTTCCTGCCACTTTTCCCAGAATTCGGGGCGGCTTTTTAAAAACAGAATAAACTGTCCCACGCGTTTTATCACGTCGGGCGGCACCACATGCTCAAGCATACAGGCCACTTCGTTAGCGCGTTCTTCGTGCACGTAAAGAATGTGCTGCAAAAGTTCTTGAAAGACGAGGTGGCGGTGTGCAATGTCACGCCCGATGATAAGCCCTTCGTCCGTTAACCGGATGAGGCTGTAAGGGGAGTACTCAACCAGCCCCATAGATTTGAGAACCTTGAGGCTGCTTGTTACAGTAGATCGGGAAACGCCTGCCTCATCTGCAATGGCTCCTGCCCGGGCAGCGCCTTCATGCATTTCTAACTGGAAAATAATCTCCAAATAATTTTCCAGAACAGGGGTTAGCTCCCTGCCTCCGTACCGTTGTTGCGTATGTTCCATCCGATTTTTCCCGTATATTTTTTGGGGGCTTTGCGTCCACGCATCCCAAATGAAAGCCAGCGTCGGCTGACGTACAGCCCTGTCAGTAGTCCGGCAAAAACAAGATCCGCGCAGAGCATGCTCAGGAACACCCCGTCCGCTCCCCAGCCAAGCACATGGGAAAGCAGGTAACCCAGTGGTACGAGCACACCCCATACATTACAGATATCGGCAATGAGCGCCAGCGGGGTGGCTCCCGCCCCAGAAAAAATACCGTGCAACGTCATGCCGAATGCCAATGCAGGGACACCGATGCAGGAAAATAGCAAGTAGCGCGAGGCATGACTGACTATTTCTGTGCGGGGGGCCAATAACTCTGCGGCTTCACTTCGGAATATGTACAATGCAAATGCGGCACATGCAAATACCAAAGCATTGCAGGCCGCAGCTTTAAGTCCGAATGAAAACAGCGCGTCCTCTTCCCGTGCGCCGAGCATATGCCCGCTGAATATAGCCATGGTGAGGCTGGCGGCACCGAGTGGGAACAGAAGTACCGACGTTATCCGCATACCGAGTGTCATGCCCGCCATAATGTCTACGGCACCGGGAAGAGTGGTAACGAAGCCTATCATCATAATCCGCCCGCCGTGTTCCACGAGTCTTCCCATGGCGGAAGGAACGCCGACTCTAAGTACGTAGGGAACGGCGCGGATATTCCAGCGCCATGGCGCAAAGGAATCGCGCCGAAGTATGCCGAACCGTCTGGCGGCCAGCAGGTTGCATGTCAGCCCCAGCAGGGTGGAACCAAACGTCGCCCACACAATACCCTCATATCCTAACCGGGGTAAGCCCCACCATCCGAGGCCGAAGCCGGTACTCCCAATGAAGTTGGTCGCCAATACGCAGAGGAAGGTGATGAAGGGGAGGCGGACGAGCTTGTACGCGCGGAAAATGGAATTCAGCAGAATAAGGGAATAGTAGAACGGTAAATTGAGGCAATATACAAGGACGAACGTGCGCACCACAGGGGTGAGTTCAGTTGGGACGCGTAATAACGAAAAAATCATGGGTAAAAGGGCCGTTCCCAGCAGTGCGGTGAGGGTTCCCGCGCTGAAGGCCAGGGAAAGGATAAGTCCGCCATATCTTCGCGCGCGCAGCGGCAGCCTTGCCCCCAACGCCTGACTGACGGCGGAAAGGGCACCACTTCCGGCAATGGAAGTGATAAGCATAAGTAAGGTGAATACTTGGCTGACAATGCCCATGGATGCCACAACGGCGGCATCTATGCGCCCCGCCACCCATAAGTCTGTCATAGATATGCCCAAATGGCACAGCATAAGACCCATTTGGGGGAGCGCTATGGCAGCCACTTCCTTAAAGCCGGGCACAGCGCCGGTTTTGTCGTTGTTTTTTCGCATAGAGTACTTCCTGTTGCGCGGGCAGCCTAAGGTATTAAATTTTGTTAGTCAAATAAAGTTAGATTTATACAACTCGATGGGCGTATTTTGCCTTCCCGATGGCTGTCACAGGCTTCATCTTGTGATAGGATGTCCTATGCTCTCCCCTACGAATATGGGGCACGGCGGAGGAAAAGGATTTATGCCATGGCTGGTTAAGAGCGCGCTGGTGCCGTAGCAGCATGTAAAGAGGAGGCTCCTAGTATGTCCATTCGCCTGATTGTGCTTTCCCTTACCAAAAAAATGTGGCCCATTGTTTCGGTATATGCATGCGTTGGGATGCTCAGTGCGCTTGTTGCCTTTTTGCTTAAGGACAGCATCCCCTTTGAGTTGAGCGTAATTGTAAATGCGGAGACGCTAAATAGTATTTTGACTATTTTGGCTTCAACCATGCTGGCGGTTACTACGTTTTCTCTTTCCACAATGGTATCAGCATATGGAGCCGCAACGGCACACGCAACTCCGCGTGCGTCTTCTCTCATTACAGCGGACAGAACAACGCAAAACGCACTTAGTACATTTATGGGGGCGTTTATTTTTAGCTTGGTCGGCATTATTGCATTGAACATGGGATTGTATGAAGGCGGCGGAAGATTCCTGCTTCTCGTCCTTACGTTGGGGATCATTACGCTCATCATTGTTATGCTCATTCGCTGGATCGAACGATTGACAAGCCTTGGTCGGGTGGGAGAGGTGAGCGCGCTTGTAGAGCGGGAGGCCGCGAAAGCGTTGGCACTCCGCGCCCGCAGACCAACATTGGGCTGCAACAGGTTGGGAAAACTACCGGAGAGATATGAGGAAAACCAATGCATTAATGCCGAGTCTACGGGATATGTACGGTTTTTTAATTCACACGCGCTGCATGTGTTGGCGGAAGAGGAAGATGTGCAGGTATATCTACTCGCCATGCCGGGAAAGTTTGTGAATGCTGGTGGTATGTTAGCAACGTCATCCGCGCCTTTGTCAGAGGCTGCGCGTGCTGCCATGCAGCGTTGTTTTTCCATAGGTGATCAACGGTCCTTTGAGCAGGATTCTCGTTTCGGAATCTGTGTGCTGGCGGAAATCGCCACCCGGGCCGTGTCCGCCGCTGTGAACGATAGCGGGACCGCAATTGATATCGTAGGCCGCTTAGGTCGGGTGTTAGGTGCTTACGTTGAGGAGCGTAACCAGCGAGATGAAGTGACGTTTGCCCGTTTTTGGGTTCCTGAACTTCGCGCCGAGGATTTGTTTCAAGACGCCTTTGCTGCGCTTATGCGCGACGCGGCGGGAATTTTTGAGGTGCAGAGCAGAATACAAAAAGTGTTGGGCGCATTGGCATCTAAGGGAGAAGATTTCCGGGAACAGGCCAGTGCCTATGCTGTCCTTGCGCTCAGTTATTCAGACGCGCATCTTTTTTTGCCGGAGGAAAAGCAAGCGCTTTGGGAAATAGCCGCGCCATTAGTGCAGAAGGTGTCGTCCCCATAGTTGGATAGGGGATGCCTCTTTCCCTATATTGTTTTTGCGAGAAGGCTGGTGCTGCATAGTTGTCACGGCGTAGATCCGGGGTCCCCCAGAGCGAGGGGGCTTGAATCTGCGACTCTCCGTTTACGCAGCAGAGCTTCTATTCCACGCCCCTGTGAGAGGGGCGACACTGGCGCAGCCCTCATATCAATGCCCCGGTATTGTTTCAATCCACGCCCCTGTGTGAGGGGCGACTCAAGCTCCTCCCAGATTGCTGTGTATGTGTCTGTGTTTCAATCCACGCCCCTGTGTGAGGGGCGACTTGACAAGGCGGAAACCGGCGCGGAAAGCGGGCTGGTTTCAATCCACGCCCCTGTGTGAGGGGCGACACAGGCCGATAATGAGGTCCGCGAAGTTGCCGTTTCAATCCACGCCCCTGTGTGAGGGGCGACAAGCGCCATGCAAAAAAACTGCGCACCATGGGTGTTTCAATCCACGCCCCTGTGTGAGGGGCGACGGCCAAACTGCAACCCGGTTGGCGCTTTCTTGAGTTTCAATCCACGCCCCTGTGTGAGGGGCGACTCCCGTCAAGTGTGTGCATTTCAGATGCTGCAAGGGTTTCAATCCACGCCCCTGTGTGAGGGGCGACTACCTCACAACCCCGGAGGATAACGCGCTGGTGGTTTCAATCCACGCCCCTGTGTGAGGGGCGACCCTGCACTACTTGTCAAGAAGGCGAGAGCAGACAAGTTTCAATCCACGCCCCTGTGTGAGGGGCGACGCTCGGAGCCGTTCAACGTGATGGAGGTTCTGCCCGTTTCAATCCACGCCCCTGTGTGAGGGGCGACGTTTGTATATGCGTCTTTGATGGATTGTTTGATGTTTCAATCCACGCCCCTGTGTGAGGGGCGACCTTTGCGGACGCCATATATGAGCGGTCCGTCTCGCAGTTTCAATCCACGCCCCTGTGTGAGGGGCGACCGTAGCGGTCCTGTAAACCCTTATGGGACAAGGCATGTATGAGCATACTTCGAGAACCAGTGTGATTTCAAGGATGATATTCTTGAAGATTTCGGGGGGCAAGGGTTATCACACTGATAATAATGAATATATGTCTTTCGAGAACCTACAGGGGAAAGCATGTGCACTTAGGGTGCTCGCAGAGCTTCAAAAAAGGAGAGGCCCTTGCGGGTTGAGCGCTGGTTTTGCGCCCACGTGCTCCACTCGCCGCTCCCAATTACTACCCAGAAAATAGAACCGCAGGCTGTCGCGCTCTTCGTTCATTTCTTTAAGCAAAGATGCGCGTAGCCTTGTCCACTGGGCTGGGTCTACGAGACATTCGAAAACGGAATACTGCACCCGTTGCCCAACATTTTGACAAAGTTTGGCAATACGGCGGAGTCTGCGGCTTCCGCCAGCATCTTCCGTGGAAACGTCGTAGCTGATTAGTACCATCATAGGGCTACCTCACCGTGAATGGAGGGTATGCATCTAAATCACCCCGCAGATGTCGCGCCAGCAATCGCGCCTGCATGTGCCACAGTAGTCCTACTGTCATACGTTCCTGAAGAAATGGGTGTTCGACCTCTTCTTTTTTGCGCTCTTGCCATGCTAGGATAACAGCTTTCCGTGTGGCATCATCCATAAGCACGGCACCATTTTCGGCTGTAGTGAATCCTTTTTCCGGGACTTGTCCCCGGTTAATAAGGGTCAATGCCATTCTGTCTGCCATATATGGCCGGAACTCCTCCATTACATCCAACGCCAAGCTGGGTCGACCCGGACGATCCCGATGTAGAAAACCCACGGCGGGATCAAGCCCCGCACTTTCTAACGCGCTGCGGACATCATGCATGAGGAGTGTATACAAGAAAGAAAGTAAACAATTTACCGGGTCCAGAGGCGGGCGTCGGTTGCGCCCCACAAAGGCGAACCCTGTGCGATCTGGGCTAATCATTTGGCTGAAAACGCCGAAGTAGGTACTGGCGGCCTCGCCTTCCACTCCGCGAATTCCATCTAGCGGGAGAGTTTCGCGCAGGTTGCCCAAGCTTAGTGTTAGCCTGTCCGCAGCCGCAGCTAGGGACTCGTTGCTCTTGTCGCGGGCTGAACGGCGTAACACCGTTCGACAATTGGCGATTTTTCCAGCTACCATGGCCCGTGCGATGGCGGCGCTGGATTCCGGGTTGTCGGCGCGGCGGTACTGCTCTCTGCGAAGCAGAACATTGCCGGAAACAGGACCGCGCACGGAAGCAAGAAAGCGTCCGGTTTCGGTCAAAAAAGAAACCGCCACATCGTGTTCCGCGCAATGCCCTAGTAGAAAAGGGCTGCAACTCACTTGCCCGAAGCACACCACACTGCCTACAGTATGAATGGGAATTTTGGCAGCCACCGCGCCATCTATATGTACGGCCACGCATTCTCCTTCTTTAGAGAGATAGCTGCCTTGTGTGGTGACAAATAACGTATTCTGATGACGTTTCACGGCAACCTCACGAACGTATTAGGAAGAATGAATAAGCTGGCTAAGGTACCGCGAGGCCTCTTTGCCTTGCCATAGACGGGGCATACACACATCCAGCAGAGAACAGGCCCGGCAGCGTTCGTCTGTTGCCGGTTCCGGCAGAGTGGCGGTGGCACAGAGGAGTGCGTGGACCGCAGTAATTGTACTGATGGTGCGGTGGCGTAGTGATTCGTCCAGAGGCACCTCAAGCCGCCGCTTGCGTTGACCGTAAAAGAGCGCACCTTCCGGCACTGGGCGGTGCAGCATTTCTTCCAGGCAGAGTGCCAGTGCACAGAGCTGCACCACGTCGGGGTTGTTGGGTTTCGGTTTACCGCGTTTGTATTCCACAGGGTAGGGGAGTTCTCCTGTCTCTGTGCGGCGGAATTCCACCACATCGGCAATACCAACTATTCCATATTGAAACGAGCGTAATGGAAGAGAACGCGCGATGCGGACACCGCGCCGTGATTCGGTAATCCCCCCTAAAAAAGATGCTTTTGAAAAGTAGAATTTTCTCGTAACCCCCGATGAGGAGATTCTGCATGAAGAAATCGCGCTACACCGACAGTCAGATCCTGAACATCTTGAGGCAAGCCGAGAACGGCGTCCTAGTTCCCGAACTCTGTCGTGAACATGGCACGAGCAGCGCAACGTTTTACAAATGGCGCGCCAAGTTTGGCGGTATGGACGCGTCGCTGATGGCACGAATGAAAGATCTTGAACGTGAAAACAAGCTTCTCAAACGGATGTATGCCGAAGAAAAGATGAAGGCCGAGATCGTTGCAGAGGCGCTGACAAAAAACTGGTAAGGCCATCTCGCCGCCGCGAGATGGCCCAAAAAGCCGTTAAGGATAAGCAGTTGAGCATCCGGCAGGCCTGTGAAGCGTTCAGCATCAGCCAGGCATGCTATCGGTACGAACCGAAGCTTTCAGCAGAGAACGAACTGATCGCTGACAGCCTTATTCGTTTGACACAAAACCAGCGGAACTGGGGTTTCGGTCTGTGTTTTCTGCATTTACGCAACGTGAAGGGATACCGATGGAACCACAAGCGCGTGTACCGAATATACTGCGAGTTGGAACTCAACATGCGCATCAAGCCCAAAAAGCGCATTGTCCGAGAAAAGCCGGAACCGCTTTCACAGCCCCAGCGGGTCAATCAGTCGTGGTCGATGGATTTCATGCACGATCAGTTACAAGATGGACGTAGCTTCAGGCTGTTTAATGTGATCGATGACTTCAACCGTGAGGGGCTGACCATAGAAGCGGACTTCTCCCTGCCCGCTGAGCGTGTAATCCGAAGCCTCGAACAGGTCATTGAATGGCGGGGAAAGCCGGAGTCGATCCGTTGTGACAACGGGCCGGAGTACATCAGCAACAAACTGCTACTATGGGCTACCAGTCAAGGAATACGCATTGAACATATTCAGGCAGGGCAACCCCAGCAAAACGCTTACGTGGAGTGGTACAATCGGACCGTCCGTTACGATTGGCTTGGGCAGTTTCTGTTCTCAAGCATTGAAGAGGTGCAGGACCATGCGACCAACTGGCTGTGGACCTACAACAATGAACGACCTAATATGGGTATCGG
>JAEWQB010000003.1 GCA_023460395.1 Pseudomonadota bacterium
GGTCACAGGTTCAAGCCCTGTACCGCCTACCATACCCGGAGCGGTAGTTAAGTCGGTTATAACGCCGGCCTGTCACGCCGGAGGCCGCGGGTTCGAGTCCCGTCCGCTCCGCCACGAACAAACTACGCCGTATTGTTTTCGCTAAGAAAAAATACGGCGTTTTTTGCGTTCTACGGTAATCCCCCCTAAAAAAGATGCTTTTGAAAAGTAGAATTTTCTCGTAACCCCAGATGAGGAGATTCTGCATGAAGAAATCACGTTATTCCGACAGTCAGATCCTGAACATCTTGAGGCAAGCCGAGAACGGCGTCCTAGTTCCCGAACTCTGTCGTGAACATGGCACGAGCAGCGCAACGAGGTCGCCATGGCTGTGCTGCGTTCCCGCAAAGAGGCCGTGGAGCCGGAAACAGCATTGGAACAGGCCAAACCCAGCAAAGGACTGGAGCCGCCACGGTCTGGATTACGCCGCAAAAACGGCCATCCGCTCCGAGCATGCCGAAAAAGAACGGGAACTCCATGCGAGGGGCGATATATCCAGCACCGGCCAGAAAACCCTGCAAGCCTTTCTCTGCATGGAGCAGATCGCCGCCGAAGCCTGCGCCGAGGGCGCGGAGCTTGGCAGGGTCAAGCGCCGCGTGGATGGCAAAGGCGTTGTGATTTTTACCCTGGATAGCGGCGGCACCATCAGAGACACCGGCAAGGAAGTATTCTATTCCGGCCGTGATCTCAAGACGAAACACGCAGCAAAGCTCTATGCTGAAAAGAAATGGGGCAAGCACATATCCTTAAAGAAAGACTGCATCACCTTTCAGTCGGAACGGAAAATAGGACAGGCAGCGTTGATACCACCTAATAAGTAAAAAGGGATGTCACGATAACGGGTAGTATTCACGCGGCTTCTGACCCCGGCTTCTTCTCCACCAGAAAATGGAACATGGCGGACGATTTGCCCATCGGCGTATAGTGCATCAGGCGCAATATACCCCAGCGGGACTTGAATCTGTTGAAATAGTGGGCCCGCTCCAGACGGCGCAAACCGGGATGCCAGGCGTCCAGGCTGCCGTCGTCGTCATAGGCCCAGTTTAGCGACGCCTTGAGTTCTTTCACCGCGGATTTCTTGTTGATCACGCGGGCCGCACGGCTGCCCGCCGTGTCAAAAGCGATATGCGAACTGGGGAAGCGGTCAGCGATATCCGAAAGGAGCTTGCGCACATCGTTTTCGGAAAGATACATGAGCACGCCTTCCGAAATGAACAGTAACTGATGGCCCGCATATTCACGCTCCAGCCTGTCCATCCAGCCTCTCTCAAGCAGATCACCGACCCAGTCCATATCCCGTTCGTTGTCTTGCGGCAGGATTTCCCGGCGCATAGCAATGACTTCCGGCAGGTCTATATTGATATGGATGCCCTTGCCGGAATCGGTGCGGGAAAAGCGCGTGTCCAGTCCGCATCCGAGTTGAACGATGACCGGTCGTTCTGTTTTCTCCAGCATCTCTTTTGTCAGGTCGTCGAAATACCGGATGCGCACGGCGGTTCCGGCACGCATGAACGGGTGCATGGAAAAATTGAACGCCTCGACCGGAAGACGCGCGACAACCTCCTCGGCGGCTTTATCTCTGAACAGGCTTTTGGGATGCTCGCCCTCCCGAGCGCGGATGATGAGCGGGATAAGCAGGGTTTGCGAGGCGGGATTTTCAAAAAGAGTGGTGTTTGCCATGGTATATGCTGCCTTCTAATAAAAGGATGACCGCCCGGTGATGACGGGAATCTGTACAGTGGGAGCAGCTCTTCACCTTACGACCGTTCTCCATCTTGAAACCTTTTCGGCGTGACGCCATATTTCTTCCTGAACTCCTCGCTGAAATGGCTCAGGTTCTGGTAGCCGATATGCATGGCGACTTCCGTGACGTTCATGATCCTTGAGGTAAGCAGTTCCCGCGCAATCTCCAGACGGTAGTTCCTGAAGTATTCAAACACGGGAACGCCGAAAACCTGTTTGAAACCGCATTTCAGCTTCTTTTCATTGATTCCCGCCATCCGGGCTAACTGGGCTATGGACGGCGGGTTTTCCATATCCTGAATCAGAAGTTCCCGCGCGTCCCTGATGCGGCTGATGTCCGAAGTTTTAAGCGTCGGCAAGAGGGCGGGAATGCCTGGAGCCAGATACTCGGCCAGTTGCAGGCCGATCAATTCAAGGGCGCGTGTTTCCAGATGCAGCCTGCGAAGCGGCCCGGAGTAGGAGCTGGCGAACATATCGGCCACAAGCCGCATTTTCCGGATGCTGCGCTGCCCGGCCCACTGGAAGGCATCTTTTTTGCCGGAAAGAGCCCCGGCAAGAGTCTGCGGCACTTTGGATGTTTCAGCGGAAAGGTACGGCTCAAGAAATTCGCGCGAAACAATGATGCTGAGCCGGTGCATACCGCCTTTGCATTCCATGCTTCCCGCAGTCTCCGGCAGGTAGGTTATCCGGTTGCTTCCGCCGCCGTGGATACCTTTTGTATTACGCAGAGATCCTTCCGAATAGCGGCAGTGGTTCAGACCGGCGAGCATGAATCCGAAGATGATCGGCGAATCCTGAATCGTGAATTCAGTCCTGAATGTGCCCGCTGGAGCGACATGGGCCAGTTGCAGCGTCAGACCGGGTCTGAGATCGAGAGGTTCAGCCCCTGCCGTGCGGTAGGCTTCAGCGCCTGTGAAAGAAGTACTATTCTGCCCGGTTCCCATACCTGTCCTGAGTATTTTCCGGCCCGCGCGGGGCAGTTTTTTTCCCTGTCCCGGTTAGCCGCCTTCTTGTTTTCTTGTAATGAAAAAGAAAATCAATTTCAAGCAATGACAATGCCAACAGGAGTAACCATGCGCAACGCGATCTTACTTGCGGCAATAGCCGTCTTGTCTTTTGCGATGCCGGTGCGGGCGGAGGAGCCGCAACCGCAGCCGGGCAGTCCATATACGATGGAACCGATAACCGTCACCGCGACAAAACGCGAACAGCGGATAAAGGACATCGCAACCAGCATTTCCACGGCATCCGAAACAGACCTTGATAATGCCAAGGCGGAAACGCTGCATGATGCCTTGCAGCTTTTTCCGAATGTGCAAATGAAAAGCACCAGTTCCGGCAACGAGATAGTGATTCGCGGATTTTCCACATGGGATACCGCGCTGCAATCTCCGGCAGGGCTGTATGTGGACAGCGTACCATACCCGCTGTCGTTCATGCAGAACATGTATCTGAACGAGATTGAACGCATTGAGGTGCTGCGTGGCCCGCAGGGAACGCTTTACGGCAAGAACAGCGAGTCCGGCGTGGTCAACGTGGTGCGCCGCATACCGGACAACACGGTACGGGCCTCCGCGCTCGCTGAAGTCGGCAACTATGACACCTTCCGTTTTGGAGCTTCCGCCGCCGCCCCGCTGATTGAAGACAAAATTTACTTTTCCGGCGGCTATCTGCGCTACCAGACCGATGGCTTTGTGGACAACACCTATAAAAGTGACGATCAGGCCGCGCGGCACCAGGCCGACGCGGGCCGGGGCATGCTGCGTTTTACACCCACGGATAAAGTGGATCTCCGCTTGTCGTTGGATGCCGCCCACAACGAAGACGGTAGAGGCACCATGCGTTTCGCCACCGGCCCCAACCGCAGCGGCAGATACAAAGTGCGCTCCGATGGCCCGGACAAGGCTTCCTCCAACCTCGTCTTACCCGCTCTTGCCGCCGACTATACCGGCGAGTCCGTCAAGATAAGCTCCATCACCAGCTATATGGGCTACGACTACAAGATGAAAAGCGACATCGACAGGACTCCCGCGCCCATCGGCGTATCCGATATGAAAATCGACCAGTACAACTTCACGCAGGAATTGCGTCTGGCTTCCGTTGGCGAGCAGAAGCTGTCCTGGGTTACCGGCGTGTTTCTGGGCAGAACGTCCATGAGCACTGATATGGACAGGCTCCGCCAGATGGCGGCGGGCACCACCTATCTGCACACCAAATATACGGAAGAAACCGGAGCTCTTTTCGGGCAGGCCACATATTCCATTTTGGACAATCTCCGTCTGACGGCGGGCCTCCGGGGCGAGTACACCAGACTTGACGGCGATCAGACATGGCGAAACGGCATGGGACTCCAGCGGGATTACGGCAAAGACACCAGCTTCACGGAATTTTTGCCCATGGCTTCGATCTCATGGGACATCACCGGCAATCTGACCACTTACGCCACCTGGTCGCAGGGCTACCTGCCCGGCGGCTTCAATGTCTTTTCCGCCAGTAACAAAGATAACTTCTATTACGAGCCGGAATACAGCACCAACTATGAACTCGGCCTGAAAACAAACTGGCTGAATAACAAACTGCTCGCCAACGTGGCCTTCTTCCATTCCCGGATCAGGGACAAGCAGGTCAGGGAAGAAGACCCTTCCGGCGGTGTGGGCACATGGAAGTTCACCAATTCCGCTAAAGCCAGTTCAACCGGCGCGGAACTTGAGCTGAAGGCATATCCGCTGGCGGGTCTGGAGTTGCGCGGCGGCATCGGTTACGCCCGCTCCGTGATCGATGACTGGGAGGTCGGGTCAAGAGACTACGGCGGTAACCGCCTGCCTTGGGCTCCAGAACTGACCTATAATCTCGGCGTCGGCTACACGCACGAGTCGGGATTCTTCGCCCAGGCCGACTTTTTCGGCTCCGGAAAGCAATACTTTGACGCGGAAAACGCCCTGAGCGACTCCGGCTATAAAACGCTCAATCTCCAGGTTGGATACCGGGGAGATAACTGGGAATTTTCCGTATGGGGCAAGAACGTTCTTGACGACCATTACGCCACTAAAAAACTCATCAGCAACGGCCAGACCATTGTTGAAGACGGCGATCCCCTGACTTTCGGCACCACTCTTGTCTGGAGGTTCTAGCCGTGTCCGGTACGCCCCTGAATAAAGGATCGGAGCCGTCCCCCGATAACGATGGCGGGCGACTCCAATTCTCCGGATTCGCCGAACTGCTTGTTGCCCCGGTGCGCCTGGCCCTGTTGGAACTGGCGATAGAATTGGAACTGCCGGACATCATCGCCCGGACAAGCGATCTTCCGGGGATAGCCGCAGAACTCGGCGCAACCCGTCTGGACAAGCTCGCCTACATCCTGGATGCGCTGACCGCAACAGGGTTGCTCCACAAGGAAAACAGCGCGTATCGCAATTCCGGCCTTGCTGAAGGCTATCTCCGCAAAGGCAAACCGGCTTATCTTGGTGAACTCGTGGTCGCGCTGAAAACCATGCAGCACAGGAACATATGCCGCCTGAAAGACGTTTTGTTTACCGAGGCAACTCCTGTGCCGACCGGGCACGCCCTGCATGACGAAGAGCACTGGCGGCGCTCTGCCAGCGGGCTGGCCGCATACCAGAAAGCCGGAGTTGCCGAAAACATGGCCCAAATCGCCGCTTCGCTCCCCGGAGCGGAAGAGTTGCGCACCATGCTGGATTTGGGATGCGGCCCCGGCGTTGCCGCCCTGCGCATTTTGAAACGCCTTCCCGGACTGAGCGTTGCCTTATGCGACTTTCCCCATGTGCTCCAACTGGCGGAACAGGAAGCTGACGCGGCTGAAATGGGCGGGCGGGTGTCGTTCCTCCCCGGCGATTACAACCGGCTTGACTGGGGACGGGAGTACGATCTGGTCTGGGCCTGTCAGAGCCTTTATTACGCCAGCGACTTACGGGCATTCCTGAAACGTATCTTTGCCTCGCTCAATCCTGGCGGTTTTTTTGTCAGCATCCATGAAGGGATACGGGACGAGGGCACGGAACCGGCCATGCTGGTGCTCTCCCGGCTTTCTCTCGCGCTTGAGGGACAAGATGTGTCGTTCGTCAAAGGCCGCATAGCCGAAGCGGCGTTCGAGGCCGGATTCACCCGCATACGCGCGGCAAGCCTGTCCATGCTGTTTGATGACGCCGATCTTGAGGTGTTTCAAAAGCCGGTAAACCCGGAGGAAACGCCATGAAAGGCATGTTGATGCGGCTGTTCTGCCTTGTCGCTCTGGCGGTATCTGTTTTTCCCGGAGCCGCAGGGGCGGAAGACGGCAGCACCATACGGTTTTCCGCTCCGCCGATTCCCCAGGCCGTTCCCCTTCTGCGGGTTGCGGAAAGCGATGCATTCCGCAATGCCGGAGCCGCCGCCGCTTTCACTCCCTGGCGTTCGCCGGAACAACTGCGCACCTTTGTGGCGAACGGCACGGTTGATGCCGTTATAGCGGCATTGCCCACGGCGGCGGTTCTTTTCAACAAGGGGATTCCCTGCAAAATACTGGCGGTCTATTCCGCGCCTTTGTGGATTGTTTCCACTGACGTTTCCGCCGCCGCGCCGAGAACTCCGGCTCTTGACTTCTTTGCCCTGCTGCACGGCAGAGAAATCCTCCTGCCGTTCGGGCCGGGTAATATGCCGGAACTGGCCCTGAAAGTGCTCGCCGCCGAGCGCGGCATTAACCTGAAAATACGCCACTGCGGCAGCGCCATGGAAGCGGCGAACCTGCTCCGGCGCGGCCAGGCGTCGTACGCCCTGTTGCCCGAACCGGCGGCAACACTGGTAACGGAGCGGGAGCGGCAGGCGGAGCGCGTCTTTAAATGCTTCGCGCTCAAAGATGTCTGGCCGCGTGTTTTTCCCGGTCAGGCTTCGATGCCCACGGCGGCGTTGATTATGGTCGGGCCGTTGTCCGCAGACCGGGAGGCCCGCGCTCTGGTGCGGCAAAGCTTTATGGAAGGCGCGGCCTGGGCGGAGAAACACCCCGAAGCGGCGCTCCAACTGGCCGAAACGGCATATCCAGAGTTGGGTAAGGCGCTCGGAAACACGCCGGAATCCTGGGGGAAACCCTCGGCGCGTCGCAGGGGCTTGGCTACACGCTGGCCGTGGCTCGCTCCAACCTGGATACGCCGGAACTCTATGCTGTAGCCCTGATCAGCATGCTGCTTGTCGGCCTAATAGAAGCGGTATTCCTTCGCCACATCCGCAAAAGGCTGCAACGTACGGGGGCGCTATGACGCCGCTCATTTCCCTGCGTGACGCGCGGTACCGCTACTCCGGACGGGAGGTGCTTTCCGGCATCGATTTTGACCTTTTGCCGGGCGAATCCGTTGTAATTACCGGCCCGAGCGGCGAAGGCAAATCCACCCTGGCGCGGCTCGCCGCAGGGCTGTTGCGCCCTTTTTCCGGCCTTGTCTCCATCAACGCCGCGCGCATCGGTTTTGTCTTTCAGGAGCCGAGGCTGCTTCCCTGGCGCACGGCGCTGGAGAACGTCATGCTGCCGCTTAAGGAGCGCGGAACGGTGGCGAAGGATGACGCCCGCAACCTGCTTGCCGCCATGGGGCTTGCCGGAGCCGAAAATCTGTATCCGGAGCATCTCTCTGGCGGCATGCGCCAACGCGTATCTCTGGCGCGGGCGCTCGTCATCAATCCGGACGCGCTTATGTTGGACGAACCGTTCACCGGCCTGGACAACGCGTTGCGCGACAGCATGAAAGAACTTCTGGAGTCCGCCGTGTGCGGCAGGGGAATCGGACTTGTGCAGGTGACACACCACAATGACGATATCCTGAAGGGCACACAGCGCGTCTACAGGCTTGAAAAAGGCAAACTGTTCCTGACGATACAAGCATAAAAGATTTGGAGATTGTTATGAATTCACTCGTTCATGCCGTTATGCAGGCCACGCTGGTTTCCAAAGGCGTGCTGGCCTTACTGCTTTGCATGTAGCTCGCAAGCTGGGCGTACATGGCCGGGAAGTGGAAACATCGCCTCAAAAATCACTCCACAAATCACTCCACAATGCTTTCCGAGTGCCGAAAAAGGGCAAAAGAAAAGGGCTTAGATTTGCATCTAAGCCCTTGAAATCTGGCGATGAGGGAGGGATTTGAACCCTCGATACGCTTTTAAGGCGTATACTCGCTTAGCAGGCGAGCTCCTTCGGCCAACTCGGACACCTCACCGTAATCCTCGGTCTGACGACCGGCGCGCGTGGCCAACAAGCGCGAGATGTTGTGTTTACCGGAGGGGCCAGCGGCTGTCAACCGTAAAAGGCAGTTTGTTGACGGCGGTAAACATATTGTTTTTTCAGGATATTGCGATGCGTAGTCTCTAGCTGCGGTAGTCCGCGTTAATGTCAATGTACTTGTGAGTCAGGTCAGAGGCGAGAAGTGAGTACACGCCAGTGCCGCTACCCAGCGAGATGTCGAGCACAATATCACGCTCTTTTAGCAGCGGTTCCAGCAGGGCGTCGAAATCCGCATCCGTGGGTTGTCCGTTGCGGAACAGTTCTACTCCGCACATGGTCACCACCACCTCTTGTGGGTCGAAATCCGTACCGGAGCGCCCTAACGCCGCCACAATGCGTCCCCAGTTGGCGTCGCGTCCGTACATAGCGGTTTTTACCAGTTGAGAATGCCCCACTGTGCGGGCGGCTTGTTCAGCCTGCGTATTGGTTGTCGCTCCCGTGATGTGGATGTGGATAACCTTGGTAGCCCCTTCACCATCCTGCACCAGCTTGTAGGCGATTTCGCGCATGACTGCGGTAACGGCATCCTGCATCGCTGCACGGTTAGCCTCGGTCACGGGTACGCCGGATGCCCCGTTTGCCAGACCAAACACCGTGTCATTGGTCGATGTGTCGCCATCCACCGTGACACGGTTGAAAGATTCAGCCACACCGGTGCGGAAAATATCCTGCCACATCCTTGGCTCCACAGCCGCGTCTGTTAAAAATACCGCCAGCATGGTTGCCATGTTGGGGCAGATCATACCTGCGCCCTTGGCCATGGCTAATAAGGTGACGGGCTTGCCGTCCAGTTCCACGGTGCGGGCTACCAGTTTGTGAAAGGCGTCCGTGGTCATAATCGTGCGGGCGAAATCTTCGGCGGTGTTGGTGCCCAGTGCGGCAGCCAGAGGGGCCGCGGCGGCCTCCCATTTGTCCATGGCAAACTGAAGCCCGATAACGCCCGTGGATGCGGGCAAAATATCTTCCGGTGCAAGCCCTGTGGCGTCTGCCACCAGTTCAAGGGTGCGTTTGCAGTTTGCAAGACCCTGTTCGCCGGTGCAGGCATTGGCGCTGCCAGCGTTGATGAGGACTGCGCGGGCCTGCGGACGGGTGGCTAGCAGGGAATTCGCCACAACCACGGGGGCGGCCTGAAATTTGTTTGTAGTGAACACGCCCGCAGCGCTGGCAGGCGTGTCGCTGACCAGCAGGGCAAGGTCTTTGCGTCCAGAATACTTGAGGTTTGCCGCAATGGCGGCAAAGCGGTAGCCTTTGGGGCTGAGAGGTGTGGTCATGGTCTGTCTCCGCGCATATGGTAGAAAAAGCCGGGGTGGACTGTTGAGGTTACGCGCTCAGGGAACTTTTGAATAAAAGAATAACGCCGCATGCAACTTGGCGGGGCAGAGGAGTGTTCCCCGCCCCGCCGTAAGGAAAGACTGTTACAGGCCGCGAAAACCGCTAGGCGGCTCCACAGCATTTTTTGTATTTTTTGCCGCTTCCGCACGGGCAGGGATCGTTGCGTCCCACCTTGGGTTCATCCCGGCGGGCGGGCTGCTTTTTCCCTTGCTCGTCTCCGTCAGAGTAGGAGAGGTTTTTGCGCTCTTCTTTATGCCGGAATTGCTCTTCGACTACCGGGGCGACCTGCTCCGCTTCTTCCCGCTGCACCCGCAGCCGGGTGAGCGCTTTGAAGATATTTTCGCGGATACGCATAAGCATGGTCTGGAACAATTCAAAGCCTTCGCGCTTGTACTCCTGCTTGGGGTCGCGTTGACCGTAGCCGCGCAGCCCGATGCCATCGCGCAGATGGTCCATATTCAGCAGGTGTTCCTTCCAGCAACGGTCCAGTTCTTCCAGCACGAAGTAGCGCAAGATAACGCCGTACATATCCGGGGCATCGGTGCGCAGCACGTTCAACCGTGCCATCACCGCTTCCTGCACGGCTTCTTGGGCGGGAACCGGCGGCATGGGGATGGTGCGTCCAAGGTTGAACACTTCATCCAGCCGGGCGGTCATAGCGGTTTCCATCTCGGCGTCGGGATGCTTTTGCGCGGTCCATTCGCCGTACAGGTCGTCAAGAATGTCATTCAGGAACTCCGCAACCAGCGGTTCCAGATCGGACTCCAACATGCTGTCGCGGCGCAGGGTATAGATGACCTCGCGCTGTTGGTTCATGACGTTATCGTAATCCAGCAGGGTTTTGCGGATTTCAAAGTTATGACCTTCCACCCGTTTTTGCGCATTCTCAATGGCCTTGGAAACCATGCCATTGACGATAGGTTCTCCTTCTTCCATGCCCAGTTTTTCCATGATGCTGGAAATGCGGTCCGAGCCGAAGAGGCGCATGAGATCGTCTTCCAGAGAAAGGAAAAAGCGGGAGCTGCCGGGGTCGCCCTGACGGCCCGACCGACCGCGCAACTGATTGTCGATGCGTCGCGATTCGTGCCGTTCCGTGCCCAGAATATGTAAGCCGCCCAATTCCCGCACGCCTTCGCCCAGCACAATGTCTGTGCCGCGCCCCGCCATGTTGGTGGCAATGGTCACGTGCCCGGCTTGACCAGCCTCGGCGACGATTTGCGCTTCTTGCTCGTGGTGTTTTGCGTTCAGCACGTTGTGAGGAACGCGGGATTTTTTGAGCATGGAGGAAATAAGCTCAGATGTCTCAATGGAAATGGTGCCCACCAGAACAGGCTGCCCTTTGGTGTGCAGCTCAGTGATTTCTTTGACGATCGCGTTGAATTTTTCAACTCTGGTGCGGTAGATGCTGTCAGGATAATCCTTACGGACCATGGGCTTGTTCGTGGGAATGGAGATCACCTCCAGTCCATAGATTTGCCCGAATTCCACAGCTTCGGTATCTGCCGTACCGGTCATGCCGGAGAGCTTTTCGTACATGCGGAAATAGTTCTGGAAGGTAATGGAGGCCAGAGTTTGGTTTTCGGCCTCTACTTTTACGCCTTCCTTGGCTTCCAGTGCCTGATGCAGGCCATCGGAAAAACGGCGTCCCGGCATAAGGCGTCCCGTGAATTCGTCCACGATGACCACCTGATCGTCCTTGACGATGTAGTCCACATCGCGCCGGAAGATGTGGTGCGCTTTCAGTGCCTGAAGGATGTGGTGCTGAAAGGAAATGTTTTGCGGGTCATACAGGTTCTCCAGCCGCAGCAGCGATTCGCACCGGGCCACGCCTTCATCTGTCAGGGCGACCGCCTTGGCCTTTTCATCGAGCGTATAGTGCGTTTCAGCCTTGAGCGAAGGAATGATGGTATTTATCTGGCTGTATAACGATGTGGAATCTTCCGAGGCACCGGAAATAATGAGCGGGGTTCTGGCTTCGTCAATGAGGATGGAGTCCACTTCGTCCACAATAGCGAAGTTATGCGGGCGCTGGACAAGCTGTTCTTTGTAGAACTTCATGTTGTCGCGCAGATAGTCGAAGCCAAATTCGTTGTTTGTGCCGTAAGTGATGTCGGCTGCGTAGGCTTCCTTTCGCTGTTCGTCCGTCAGTCCGTGGACGATGATACCCGTGGTCAGACCGAGAAACGCGTACAGGCGGCCCATCCATTCGGCGTCACGGCGGGCAAGGTAGTCGTTCACCGTCACCACGTGCACGCCTTTGCCGGAGAGTGCGTTCAGCACTACAGGCAGGGTGGCTACCAGCGTTTTTCCTTCCCCGGTTTTCATTTCCGCGATCATGCCTTTATGCAACACACAGCCGCCCACAAGCTGCACATCGTAGTGTCGCATATTGAACACTCTGCGGCCTGCTTCGCGTACCAGCGCGAATGTTTCCGGCAGTATGTCGTCCAGCGAGGTGCCATCGGCAGCCAGTTGTTTCAGTTCTGCGATGCGTTCGGGAAAATAGGTGTCGGGCTTTTCTTGAAGTCCGGCTTCCAGCGCGTTGATAGCGTCTAGTTTGGGGCGAAGTTGTTTAAGGAAACGGTCGTTTTTGGAGCCGAAAAGTTTTTTAACGATTGAGCCGAGCATTCTGTCTCCCGAAGGGGCTATGCCGACCCCGGCGCAGCCGGAGGGGTGAGAGGAGTGAAAAGGGGCGTGGCCATGCCATGGCAATGACCAACGCGCCGGAACAGGCCTGACGGATTTCGCCACAAGGCTGGCTGTCCCGGTGGTTGCGAATACTCCGGGCGAGCCGGGAGAATCCGGTTAGTCGTACTGGAAAAGTACTAAGAACGCAACGCGATTTGGCAAGGGCTGACAGGGGATATTGGACGCGATGTCAGACCGTTGTCACAGACGGCGGGACTGGGGCGTCGGGTTGGGGGGCGATAGCGTCGAGCCAGTGCCCCACGGGAGCGGCGGAGACATCCTCTGACCGGGGTTGGGACGCGCGTAATTGCAGCACGCATCCGCTACAGCCGCTTACAACGGCCCATGCCGGAGAATGGGCGGCGGGAGACATTGGCGTGTCTGCCAACGGTGCCTTTGTCGAATCGCTTTCCGGGGAGGAAACCGGGAACGGCTCTGGCGGGGAAGGAATCAGCGCGTCCCAGCAGCGGTCAGACACTGTGCGGGACAAGGGCTGGTTGCCCAGTTGCAACACTCCGCCCATACCGCAGCACTGTACGCCGGAAGGACTGGAAAATCGTGCTCCCAAGGTGGCGGCAAGCCACAGACGGTCCGGGTCTTTGCCGTTCCAATGGCACGGCTGGTGGTAGCGGAGTACCGCTGGCGCGTTATCGCTTATGCGGAAGGTGGTCTTTCCCCACAGTAAGGAGAGAGGCACCAGCGACGCGGTGAACGACTCCGCCTCTCCCGGCTCCCACTGTATGCCGTCCTGTTGGGCATAGTCCGCCAAACCGTGGTAGCAAGTGGCACAGAAGGTTGTGATGCGCGGGCGGCCCGCGGCGCGCCACGCGTCCACATTCCGCTGTCTGGCGGAACGCGCGGCGCTGAGGACGCCTGCGTGGTCCAGAGTAAGGCCGCAGCAGGTCATGTCAGCTTCCGGCAAAACAGAAAAGCCCAGCCCGTGCAGAATGGTAAGCGCCGTTGCCCGCCACAGCTTTTGCACCCGGCGCGCCGTGCATCCAGAAAAGAGCAGGACGGTTTGGCCCTCTCCCTCGCTCCGGTCATACTGATCCACATGCAGCCACGGTTCTCCCACGTGTGCGGGGGCCATGGCGCGTAGTGAGTCCACGAGGTGGGAAATGGCTTGAGGGCCGGTGCTGTCGGGAAGAATTTTACCGAATGTCGCCAGCATGGGCCACAGCGCCGCTCCGCGTTCAATCCATTGTTTCCACATCCATTGTTGCCAGCCGGGGTGTTGCGCCCGTAGCTGTGCCAGCCGGCGGGGAATGGAAAGCCCCTGCGGGCAGGCGGCGGCGCAGCGACCGCAGGAAAGGCATTTGTCAGCCAATACGCGGCAGTCGGCAAGGCGCAGGCGTTCAGGAGATGCGGCAAGGGTTTTGAGCAAATGGTGTTTCGCTCTGGGCGAGAGTTCCTCGCACCCGGTGCTCAGGAGTACGGGACAGACGGAAAGGCATCGTCCGCACAGGATGCAATCTTTGGCGGTGGTGGGGGATGTGGTCATGCGTATTTTGTCGGTTAAGCCATGTCTCGTAAGCCTGTATCAAAAAACAGCGCGGGGCGTGGTGCGGCGAGAACCCACAACGCAATCCGTGTGTGGGGGCGGCGGCAAAAGCGTTTTTTCCGCGTGAAAAGCGAAAATACGTCCTTTACCCCGGAAGGGCAATGCGTGAGTCAGGCCGCCGGTGGTTAAAACGCCTTGCCGGGATTCATGATGCCGCGCGGGTCGAAGTTCGTTTTAATGGCGCGCATAAGGCGGCGTTCTTCCTCGCCCAATTGGCGGTTTACATACGGAACTTTGGTCAGTCCCACGCCGTGTTCCCCGGACAACGTGCCTTGTACCGAGAGAACAAGTTCCATGACGCGGAGCTTGGCGGCCTGCGCCCGTTGCCGTTCTTCCGGGTCGGCGGCTGTGTGCATGATATTGACGTGGATATTTCCGTCACCCACATGCCCGAAAGTAAGAATGGTCACTCGGAGTTCCCGCGCTATCTCGCGGATGGCGGTCAGGGCCGGTAATAATTTACCGCGAGGCACGGTAACATCATCGGAAATTTTGTCGGGGGCCACCAGAAAAGATGCAGGGTTGATGAGGCGCCGGACTTCCCACAGGGGCTCTTCTTCTTCCGCCCCCATGCCTTGTGCCATCCAGATGGGATGAATAGCCTGTTTCAGGCGGCGCAGGTCGGCGGCAAGCGCCTCGGTGCCTCCGTCTAAACGGAAGAGCAAAACGGCCCGAACCGGTAGCCCCGCCTGTTCAGCCTCCTGCCAAGGGACGTCTGTGGCGAGTGAAAGACAGCTCAGGACTTCCGGTCCCATAAACTCCAGAGCCGCTGGCAGTATGCCCGCGCGGAACACATCGCGCACGGCGGTCATGGCGTCTTCCATGGAGGCGAAACCAGCGAGCAGCGAGCCTGTGGCCTGCGGTTTGGGAATGAGTTTGAGTGTGATGCGGCTGAGAAAGCCCAGCGTGCCTTCGCTGCCTACCATGAGGCGGGTAAGGTCCAGCCCCACTACATTTTTGTGGTTGCGGCCTCCGCATTCGATAATATTCCCGCCGGGCAGGACAACGCGGCACCCAAGTACCCAGTCGCGGGTAACTCCATATTTTAGGGCACGCATGCCTCCCGCGCAGGTCGAAACGTTGCCGCCGATGGTGGAAATACCCAAACTGGCAGGGTCTGGAGGATAGAACAATCCCGCAGACTCTACCTGTTTTTGCAGATCGCCGGTAATGACACCGGGTTCGGTTTCCACGACAAAATCATCGGTATCAACATCAAGGATACGGTTGAGTCGCAGTGTGGAGAGGACGATGCCGGGATGTTCCGGCACGCAGAGGCCCACCACGTTGGTTGCGCGTGCGCGTGGATACACGGGAATGGCTTCCCGCTGCGCCCAACGGAAAAATTCCGCTATCTGGGCCTCGTCGTGCGGGCGTACCACCGCGAGAGGCGTGCCTTGCAGGCGGCTGGCGTCCGTGGAAAAGATAAGCGTCTCTTCCGGCGAGGTCAGACAGCCGTCATCAGGAAAGAGCGAGCGGAGAAAACGGATTTGCCCGTTGGTAAGTTGGAGCGGAGTGGTCACTGCTTTGCCGTATATCCATGGCTGGCAGGGACGCCATGGTTGTCGTGTTGTGTCCGGGAACTGCCAGCAAAGAAGTATGCGGGGGAGGCGGGCATAGCGGCTACATGCTGGCTAGCTGGCGCGCTACATCCCGCTGAATGTCGCGTTCTTTAATAGCGTCGCGCTGGTCGTGTAGTTTTTTGCCACGTCCGAGCGCCACTTCCACCTTCACACGGGAGCTTTTGAAATACATAGCCACAGGCACCACGGAGAAACCGCGCTGCTCTACCTTCGTTGCCCATGCGGATATTTGCCGGGTGTGCAGCAGGAGCCTGCGGTCGCGGTCCGGGTCGTGCTGTGCGTACCCGGCGTTTTCATAGGGGGCGATATGCAGACCTACCAGCCATGCTTCGCCATCGCGGAACTGGACATAGCTGTCCCGAAAGGCCACTTGTCCGGCACGGAGCGATTTTACTTCGGTTCCGCGCAGTTCTATGCCCGCTTCCAGCGTTTCGATAAATTCATAATAGCGGCGGGCCTTTTTATTTTGGCCTATATGCCCGCTGCTTTGTTTTTTTTTGCTGCTCATGGTCGTTGGCTATTGGCGGTTGGGGTGACGAGCACCTCCGGTTCGGAGGCCGGATAGGTAGGCTGTCGAAATGACGCTACGCTTTCCGGTGTGCCCGGCTCTGTGGATATGGAGTCCGTAGCCCGCAATGTCAAGGGCGTAAGGTGGCCTGCGCTTGCAGGTTAGTCGTCTTGTTCAATAAGTGAGGCGAAAAAGGTCAGCTCTTCCGGGAAGCGTTTGAAGATGGTCTGCCGCACCTTGCGGTTGATTTTGGAAACCGTGGCGTGACTGAGCACATCGCGCAGAAGTTGTTTGCATTCTTCCATGTTTACTTGCCGGATAATGCGCTTGATGCCCGGAATAGCTTGCGGGGCAATGGAAATGCTATCAATCTGCATGCCCATGAGAATGGGAACGCAGTACGGGTCCGACGCTACTTCGCCGCAAATGGCGACTTCTATGCCGCCCCGGTGCGCCGCATCCACCACGTATTTGATGGACCGGACAATGGCGGGGTGCAACGGCTGATAAAGATAGGACACGTGTTTGTTGG
This sequence comes from Pseudomonadota bacterium, assembly GCA_023460395.1. GTDB lineage: Bacteria > Desulfobacterota > Desulfovibrionia > Desulfovibrionales > Desulfovibrionaceae > Halodesulfovibrio. Next base: position 16,243 of record JAEWQB010000003.1, read on the forward strand.
CACGGTCTATTCCCAGAGAATACTGGATAAGATCGTTCGTGCCTATAGAGAAAAAGTCCACTTCCTGCGCCAGTGTTTCCGCGGTAAGCACCGCGCTGGGCAGTTCGATCATGATTCCCACGGGCATGTCCGGGTTATAGGCGATGCCCTGCTCATCCAGTTCCTGCCGGACAAGGTTTAACTGGTAGCGGGCTTGCCGGACTTCTTTAAGGCCGGAAATCATGGGGAACATGACAGCGACATTCCCGTGAACACTGGCCCGCAGTATGGCGCGGAGTTGTTTTCTGAAAAAATCCTGATTTTTCAGGCAGTACCGGATGCCGCGCAGGCCCAATGCGGGATTCGGCTCGTCAAGCTGGCGCTGGGCGCTGGTCATTTTGTCCGCCCCCACGTCCAGCGTGCGCAGCGTAACCTTGCGGGGAGCCAGCCGTTCCGCAATGGTGGCGTATTCGCGATACAGGTCTTCTTCCGTCGGTTCTGTTTTGCGATTAAGGAAGGCATATTCTGTACGGTACAGGCCCACGCCCTCGCCGCCGTTGTCCAGCACGCTTTGCAGTTCTTCCGCCAGTTCGATGTTGGCGTGGATGTCCAGCCGGAAGCCGTCCACGGTTTCACCGGGCAGCGTGCACTGCCGGATAATGGCTTTCTGATAGTTCTCGAACTGGTATTTCAGGTCGGAATATGTGGCGAGTTCGTCCTCGGACGGGTCGATAAGCAGACGACCTCGCAGGGCGTCCACAATAATCAGGTCGCCGTCGCGGACGTTTTCTTCCAGATCAGCGACACCCACCACGGCCGGAATCTGGAGCGAACGGGCCAGAATGCCGGTATGCGACGTTTTGCCGCCTTCAGCCGTGGCGAAGGACATGATTTTGTCCACGGCAAGCTCTATGGTGTCTGTGGGGGTAAGGTCGTGCGCGAGCAACACCATGCGCTCATCCAGCGAACGGGAGTGGCCCGCGCTGCCCTGCAGGCGCTGCATAATGCGTTCAGCTACCACCCGCACGTCCTGAATACGCTCGCGGATATACGGGTCGTCAATGCTGCTGAAAGCGGCGGCGATGTTTTCCACCGCTTGCTCCAGCGCCCATTCAGCGGTGATGCCCCGCTCCCGCACGCGGGTGGCGGCGGCAAGCATGAGCTTGGGATCTTGGCAAATCATGAGGTGAGAGTCGATAATGGCCCCATGCTCGCGCAACTCTTCTGGCACGTTGGCGCGGGCGGCTTCAAACTCGTCGCGCACCTGCTTCGAGGCGTTCGTCAGGCGGTCGATTTCCGACTCTACCATGGCGGCGGGAATAGTCTCGCGGGGAATATGCCGCCGGTTGTTGCGGTTTACAAAAACCGCTTTGCCGATGGATATGCCCGCTGATACCGCGACGCCCTGCAAGACCACACGTGCCACGTTATGCATCCTCGCCCAGCGTGTCGTGAAAGACCCGCGTCATATGTTCAAGGGCTTGCCGGGCATCGTCGCCCCAACCCCGCACTGTTATTTCACTTCCTTTGGCAGCAGCCAGAGAAAGAATATCCAGAATAGACTTCGCGTCCGCTTCCAGCCCGTTGGCTATCAGCCGGAGTTCGCACCGAAATTTCTGCGCTTCCTGCGCCACCCGCGCGGCGGGGCGAGCGTGCAGACCCAGTTCGTTGGCAACCAGCACTTGGGTGAAGAAGCAGCCTTCCTGTTCGGTAATCATATTATGCACGGCGTGCAATCCTTTTATGGCCTCTTTGTCCGGCTACCAACCGGCAGGAAGCAAATGGGTCAGCAGGGGCATGGCAACAGCCGCAAGTGACAGAATGAAAAGTAGTACAATTCTGGACAGATGAAAACGTCCAATAAGCCAGCCTACTAAGCACAGCATCAGGCTCGCAGTTGCCCATAGGGTTCCTGTGGGCAGCGGTAGTCGGCTTTCCGTCTTCCCTATCTGACCGGAAGGGGGGAGGGCCTGCCCGTTTTGCGACCACGTGGCTATCTGCTCTACCCATGTGGGAATGGCGGTATGTTCGTGCCCGCCCGGCCAAATGAGGTAGAGTAATAACACGAGTACCACAGCGTTGGCGAGCTTCAGCCGTTCTCCCCAGTTAATAAGGTCCCAATTGCGCAACATGGTCAGCACCTTCAGACCGCCACGCAGACCCGCGATAAAGGTAAACAGCTTGAATCCCTGTAGGGCGAGAAACAGCGCAAGGCTCCAGCACAGGGCGATGATGGGCATGCCCGCCACCAGCAAGCAACTGGTAACAAGCGACCAGAAAACCAAAAAGCTGCCGCCGAAGACGGAATCGCCAATGGCGGAGAGCGTGTAGGTGGTGGTGTCTTTTAACGCGGTAAGCATTTCTGGCGGCGCTTTGCCCCGGGCGATGAGCGTTTCAAGCGACAGAAATGTGCCCACCAGCAGCGGGGTCCAGAACGGGTGCGTGTTGTAGTGGCGCAGGTAGCGCTTGCGGGCGATGCGCCGTTTTTTCAGGTCGGGATAAATAGCCTTCAGACCCGGCTCCATGGCGTAGGCAATGCCCACGTTTTGTAAGCCGCGAGTGTTAAAGGCCGCTCCCACCAGATAGGTGCGCAAAAAGCAGCGTAACAATGTGCGTCCGTCAGGCATGCCGTTATATCCAGTTTCCGCAGTGTCAACTGCGTTGCATTAAGGCATACACCGCGCTTACCGTCCAGCCGTCGGCGCGTTCTTTCACTCGGCGGGCGATGTCGCGGGGTTTACCACCCAGAGCCGTCTCCTCCGCTACCAATGCGAGAATGGTTGTCTCGTCTGATACTGCGGCTTGCTCAGGTGGGCCGACAACTACGGTAATTTCGCCCAGCAAATCGGAAGGGACACTCTCGTGAGTTTCCAAGCGGGTAAGGATAAACTCCTCGTAGGTCTTGGTCAATTCCCGAGCCACGCAAAGATCGCGTGGTCCTAGAACGGCAAAGGCCGTTGCCAGTGTTTCCGCGAGACGGTTTTTGCGTTCAAAGAAAACCAGAGTGGTGGGCACGCCGCGAAATGTGCCAAAAAGATGTTCCTGCTCGCTCCGCTTCCGGGGGGGGAAACCAAGAAAGGTAAAGGGTAAGGGCGCAATACCGCTGCCTGCCAACGCGGTAAGCGGCGCACTGGGGCCGGGCACTACGGAAACCGCCAGCCCCGCTTGCCGCGCAAGGCGTACCAAACGGAATCCGGGATCGGAAAAAAGAGGCATACCCGCGTCGGAAACCAGCGCGAAAACCGCACCGGCCTGCATGGATTCAATGATTCCCGGCGCTTTGTTTTCTTCGTTATGGTCATGAAAGCTGATAAGCTTGCGGGCGGTAACCCCTGTCTGGCGGAAGAGGATGCCCGTGCGCCGGGTGTCCTCAGCCAGTACCATATCCGCCGCTTCCAGTACCTCGCGGGCGCGAGGGGAAAAATCACCAGGGTTGCCAAGCGGTGTTGCCACCACCCACAGGCTGGGAGAGATCGAAGGCATTTTCCACATGCTCCACGGTATAGGCTTGACCGCGGCGTTCCACGGCGATGAGATCAAATCGGCAGGGAACTTCCCATAGTCCGTGCGCGGAAAGATAGTGTTGCGCCGCCCGCGCCAAGGTGCGTTGTTTGGCGGGAACAAGCGCTTCAACCGGCTGTTGCCGGGAACCGGCGGCACGGGTTTTTACTTCCACAAAGATAAGGTGTCCGCCATGACGGCAGATAAGGTCCAATTCCAGTCTGCCATGCCGCCAGTTGCGCGCCAGAATGCGGTAGCCCCGTTGCGTCAAATAGTGGGCCGCCGCTTCTTCCCCGGCGGCACCGGTTCGCAGGTGGGGGGCTACCATAGCCGTCCCTGCGTGGAGTGCCTGCCGGAGGCCACGTCTGCCACGCAGGTGTCGGGTACATCGGGGCGCACCTTGGCAAAGGTGAGCCGGTGTAGGCGGCAGGGACCATGCTCCCCGATGGCGGCGATGTGTTCTTGTGTGCCGTACCCCTTGTGCCGGTCAAACCCGTAGCACGGGTAACGGTGGTGTAGCTGCGTCATAAGCCGGTCGCGAAATGTTTTGGCGAGAATGGACGCGGCGGAGATAGCCGGAACACGGGCATCGCCCTCCACAATGGCTTCCTGCGGCACCGCGCAGAGATGCGCGGGAATGGTTTGGTTGCCGTCCACAGCCAGAAAGGCTGGCGACTGCCGTAAGGCTGCCACGGCCCGGTGCATAGCCAGAAACGTGGCCTGCAGAATATTTATGCGGTCTATTTCTCCGGGCCAGATGACGCCCAAACCCCACGCCACCGCCTGTTCCTTAATGAGCGGAGCAAGCGTTTCGCGCCGTTTGGCGGTAAGTTTTTTAGAGTCTGTAAGGCCCGGCAGCGCAAACTCTGCGGGTAAAATGCAGGCTCCCGCCACCACGGGACCAGCCAGACACCCCCGTCCGGCCTCGTCCACACCCGCCACAGGCGTGGGCCATGTATGCCACCGCGCCAGCAAGGCTTCCGCTGGCGGGAGGCTGCCGGGCAACAGCAGTTCCTCCGCCGGTGCGGTGCGCTGCTTGGCTTGCCTGTTTCGGCTGGTCCGTGCTGTGGAAGGTGTGGGCATGCGTGGCAACCTTGGGGCTAGCGGGCTTCCAGAAAGGCCTTGTACGCGTTAACCGTGGCGTACAGGTCTGCCTTGCTGGACAACTCAAAGGGGCTGTGCATGGCTAAAATAGCCGGGCCGAAATCGATAATATCCATACCGTATGCCGCCAAATACATAGCCACGGTACCGCCGCCGCCCAAGTCAACGCGACCAAGTTCCGCCATCTGCCACGGCACGCCGGCGGCGTTGAGCACACCGCGCAGCCAGCCCACGTATTCAGGATGGGCATCGTTGGCTTCGTATTTGCCCCGGTGTCCGGTGAATTTGCAGAAACAGGGACCATAGCCGATGGTGGCGGAGTTTAATTTTTCGTGCAGGTCTTGGTAGTCGGGGTCCATGGCTCCATGCACGTCGGCGGAAATGGCGCGGGTGTTCAGCATAACGTCGCTGAACCGCGTGTCAGGCGCCCATGCCCGCAACAGGTCGTCCACGCAATATTCAAAAAAGCGTGATTTTGCTCCGGTGGAACCTTCGGAGCCGATTTCTTCTTTGTCCCACAGCAACACGGTTTCCGTGTATTCAGGCTCGGTGCTGTCCAGCAGGGCTTCCAGTGCGGAGAAGCAGCAGATGCGGTCGTCCTGCCCGTAGCCGCCGAGCAGAGAGCCGTCTAATCCCACAGGGCGGGCGGGACCAGCCGGAACAGCTTGCAGTTCCGCGGAGTAAAGGTCTTCTTCGCAGATGCCGTATTTGGCATGGAGCAATTCCAGTACCCGGCGCTTAATGGCTTCCTTGGGGGTTGCCTCGGCAGACGCGGAATCGTCGGTCATGTCCTGAGCCTTGGGCACAGGGCGGTGCCCCAGAATGATGTTCATTTTTTCCGCTTCAAAAGCTTCGGAGAGCACCTGCTTGGCCTGATTCTGCGCCAAGTGCGGAAGCAGGTCCGCAATGGCAAATACCGGGTCGCCCGCGTCTTCGCCGATATTCACGCGGATGACTTCGCCATCCTGGCGCACTATGACGCCATGTAGTGCCAGCGGGCGGGAGAACCATTGATGCTTGCGGATACCGCCGTAATAATGGGTTTTGGCTTGTCCCACGCCGCACGCTTCGTACAGGGGACGCTGCTTCAGGTCTATACGCGGGGTGTCCGCATGTGCGCCGATGAGCCGTAGCCCCCGCGCCAGCGGCTGTTTGCCTTTGCGGGCGATGAACAGGGTTTTGCCGTGGAAAACACGGTATACCTTGTCGTGCGTCATGTCCGTGGAATACCCCGCCGCCTTTAGGCGTTCCACCGCGTATTCGATGGTTTCGCGTTCCGTTTTGCAGGTAGACAGGAAATGAAGATAGCGCGTTGCCAACGTTTCCATGGCGGCAAGATGCGCGTCGTCGCCGTAGACTTCCCAGCAGCTTTTGGGAGCGAGTTCCAAATTATTTTCCATTATAGTGTCCTTTGCGTCGGGCTGTCTGGCTATGGAAAGCGACAGGGTCCGGGGCGCTGTTATTCATCATATGAGCTGTGTACTCTACGGGATATCGAAAAATATCGCGATGGAAATGTCACGCTAGCGCCTCCCGCAGAGCGGCGCAGACCAATGGAAATTCTTTATCCGCGAGTGTGCGTGGATCAAGGCAGAATGCGTCATTTTCCAACCGTCCGACCAAAGGTGGGTCGGTGTCCAGCAGGCGTTGCTTAAGCTCCGGGGCGGAACAGGCTGTGGACGCGACAGGGCTGAGGCGCACCAGTGTGGTGGGCAGATCCCGTTCCGGGAATGAACCACCGCCTACGCGGGAGGTTCCGGGGGTGAGCGTTGCCTCGCACAGACCGGGAAGTTCCCGCCGGATGCGCGTGGCAAGCGTGCGCGCGCGGCGCTTCAGTTCGTCCGGGGCAGCGGTGATCATGGACAGCGTGGGCACGCAGGCGCGGGCTATGGCGGGGTCTGTGTAAAGGCGCAGCGTCGCTTCCAGAGCGGCCAGTGTCATTTTGTCTATCCGCAGGGCGCGATTCATCGGATTTTTTTTGATGCGGTCTATGTAGTCTCGCCGCCCCACGATAATCCCTGCTTGCGGGCCGCCCAGCACCTTGTCGCCGGAAAACGTCACCACGTCCGGTCCCGCCGCCACCACGCGCTGCACTGTCGGCTCATCATTCAAGGCCAGCCCCGGCACGGCAGAGGTGAAGTCGTAAAAGCTGCCACTCCCCAGATCTTCCAGCACGGGTATGTCGCGGCGTTTGCCCAGCGCCACCATTTCTTCCAGCGTAACGTCTTTGTGAAAGCCCACAATGCGATAGTTGGAGGTGTGCACCCGCAGCAGGGCGGCAGTTTGATCGGTAATGGCGTTTTCGTAATCACGCAAATGCGTGCGGTTGGTCGCGCCCACTTCCCGCAGGGTGGCCCCACTTTTCTCCATGACGTCGGGAATGCGGAAGCTGCCGCCGATCTCCACAAGCTGTCCGCGAGAGACAATGACCTCGCGGCCTTTACACAGGGTGTCCAGCACGAGCATGACGGCGGCGGCGTTATTGTTCACCACCAGTCCCGCTTCCGCGCCAGTGACCTGACACAGGATGTGTTCCACGTGGCTGTAGCGGCTGCCGCGTTCGCCTGTGGCGAGATTAAATTCCAGATTTGAGTAGTGAGCACAGGCTTCCGTTACTGCACGCACAGCCGTATCCGCCAGCAGGGAACGGCCCAGATTGGTATGCACCACCACTCCCGTGCCGTTGAGCACGCGTCGGAAGTGGGGGCGGCATTGCGCCCGCACGTGAGCGGACATGCGGGGGAGCAGCGCGTTCAGGCCCAGCGCCTCCGGCGTAGTATGCAGGCCGCTGCGAATTTCTTCGCGGCAGATGTCCAAAAAGGCATTCACGTGATCGCGCACCAGCGGACGTGGCAGACCTGCCAACGGGGTTTCAGCATCGCGCGGGTGTTCGTTTTTTCCGGGTTGGGCGCATAGCGCGTCAAGCGCCCTGTCCACCGAGGGGAGCGCACGAAAGAACGGTTGAAGGCTGGTGGCGGGAGTGCGTCGGGCGGGGGCGCTGCGTCCCGATGCTTCTGCGGGATGCGTTTCATCAGACGTGTGCGGCACGGGCAACAACTCCTTGACGGGCATGGTTCCTTACGGGGGCAAACTCAACCGTATCGCCGTTGGGGGACGTGGCCTTCCCCGTCAGGCGTGGTCGCGGGTCAGGCACTCTGGGCGAAGTGTAAAGAAGTCGCCTAGTAAATACAAGGAACCGCACACGAGAACCAAGCCGTCTCCTGCCACGGAACGGGCTTGAAGCAGGGCCTCATTCAGAGACTGGCATGTCCGTGCCCGTTCCCCGATACGTCCTGCGAGGGTTTGCGGGTCCATTGCGCGAGGGTTGTCTGCAATGGGCGGCAGGAAGATGGGACCGTCCGCCATGGCGAGGAGCAGGGGGAGAATTGGGTCCAGCACCTTATCGCGCATGCAGCCGAAAATAGTGGCGGAGGGGACGATGGCGCGTTCTCTGAGGGCGTCTTTTAAGGCGCGCATGGCGTGCTCGTTATGGGCACCGTCAAGGATAAGGGCAGGGTACTCCGCTTGCGCGGGCACCATCTGCATGCGTCCGGCTATCCATGCGTCGGCAAAGGCCAGTTCTTTTACGTCGTCCCAGTCCATAATGGGTGGGGGATTCCACCCGCGTGTTTCCGCGAGGGTTTTAAACGCGCCAAGGGCGAGACATGCGTTGGCATGCTGGTGCTGTCCGGCAAGGCCGAACTGCGGCGAGGCGGGCATGGTGGCGATTTCCGCCGCCATGAGGAACGGGGCGTTTTTTTGCGCGGCAGCATCACGTAGTACCGCCAGCGCCCGGCTGTCCTGTACGTTGGTGACAACGGGAATACCGGGGCGGATGGCTCCGGCCTTGTCTCCGGCGATGTCTTCCAGCCGCGCTCCCAAAATGTGCTCGTGATCCATAGCGATGGGCGCATAGACCGTCACGTCGCTTGCCAGTGCGGTGGTTGCGTCGAAGTTGCCCCCCAAGCCCGCTTCAAATACGGCGAGGTCTACCTCGTAATCGGCAAAGGCCAGCACCGCCAGCACAGTGATGAACTCAAAATAGGTGAGGGAGGCGCCACCAGCTTGCATAATATCGTTGGAGAGTTCACACCATTCGTCTTCATCCAGCATGTGCCCGTTTACACGTATCCGTTCGCGCGGAGAGACAAAATGTGGCGATGTGAAAAGACCTGTCTCCAGCCCGGTAGACTGCCCCAAGGAGGCGAGGAACGTGCAGGTGCTCCCTTTGCCGTTAGTGCCCAATACCTGAGCCACGGCGTAAGGCGGGCGGCGCAGCTCCAGTTCGTCCAGTATGGCAGTGACGCGGTCCAGCGTGAGATCCATATGGAAAAGGCCCAGTGAATTCAGGTAGGCCTCTACTTCCGCGTAGGTGGAAAAAGACATGGGTGTTTCGCTCATGGGTTTGGCGTTAGGACAAGGCGGGGGCGGCGTCAAGCACTGTTTTCCCGGTGTATTGCCCGGCATTTCATCCCGCTTGCTGGATACGTCATGTGAGGGCATGATTTCCCTGTATTCTCCGCACCTGATGCTTGACCCCATCCGGTGGCATCGTATAAGAGACTCATCCTTAGCGCGTGCTTTTCACGCATTCTGTGCGCCAGTAGCTCAGTCGGATAGAGCATCTGCCTTCTAAGCAGACGGCCGGGGGTTCGAATCCTCCCTGGCGCGCCACTTTTCGGGAATTTGGGTCATGATGAGAGTCATGGCCCTTTTTTCGTTGGTGGGTAGCGGGGTTCGGAGAGGTGGTCCCCAGTGCTCCTTTAGGTATGAGCGGTTCTTAGCGTATTTTCGCCTTTATCAGGAGACCTTTCAAGATATTGTTCGTGGTAAGCGTCCGGGGATACCCCTCCCAAGCTGCTATGAGGCCGGAGTCGGTTGTAAAAGCCGAGCCATTTTTCAATGCCCGATCGAGTTTCGGAACCGGTTTCGTAAGCGTGCAGGTAGCCGTTTCTCGTAGTTGAGCCGGCGCCCGGGGGGCGCGCGACAAAAAAAAAAA
>JAEWQB010000004.1 GCA_023460395.1 Pseudomonadota bacterium
TCGTTGGGATACAAGCCGCCAGCACCCGAAGCGATGCTCCCCCATGGGGGAGCATGCCACTGGCCGCCTCGTCAGGCGGCAGGCAGGACTAACATTGCGGGTGGTACAAACGAATAGGGCAGGTCAAAACTCCTCGTCCTTGGTGTTAGAGTAAGATGGCAGCAGCCACCTAAAAACCGGTATATTGTCCGGCCCCACAGCCGACGAATACCATGCAAAGCAGTGCCTTCCCGCTTGCGATGAGCATGAAACCGGACATCCACACGTCCCTGTTTCACCACCGTTCTCTTCACACACAACGGCATGCCGATGCAGTGCGTTCTTTTCAGCACAAAGCCCCCCCTCACAACAATCCTTCACGGAAGTAATTTGCAGATTTGGCCCATAAATCAGCCTGTCGGGTAGCGAAAACACGCAATATACCTAAAAGGATGATATGGACATCTCGTTAAAATTTATATAGAAATAGAAGAGGAGGCAGCTACCGCTCCCTTATTTTGAAAAATTTTCCCTCTCCTTAGCACGGGATGACGAGCGCTCTCCCCCATGCGGAATAACTGCCCAAGCACTCTCCGGTTGTGACTACTTTCACGAGGTACACATGAAGGAACTTCGCTACACATTGGGTATGGGTTGCCTGAACGCATGGCTTTGGCTGGTGTTCCGTAGCGGAACACGCGCTCAACCGCTGCTTTTTAACGATGAATTTGGTCCGCTGTTCGCTGTTCCCCTGTGCGCCGCCTTCTTTCTTATGATTCTGGGCGTGTGCTGGCGCAGTCTGGGCAGACCGGATGTGCTGGCCCGGCTATGGCCCGCCGCCTGCGCCTGCATGATGACTCCGGCGCTGACAGGAATGGGAGTTCCCTTTTTTTCTGGTGGAATAGCAACTCTGGCGACAAGTTGTCTGGCGGGCTTCGGGTTCGCAGTGGGATTCCTCATTCTGGGCACAGCAGTGACCACGCTTTCCCGACCGGGACTGCTTTTTGTGGTTAGCGCGGGCATCATCACCAGCCGCGCGCTTATCCTCGGCCTCCTGCTGCTTCCCCCGGAAAGCCTGTTCCTGCTGCCTGTCATTTTCGCCATGTCCGCCAAGCTGCTGCTTGCCGCACCAACCGCGCGTGACGATTCTGCCAGCGTCCCGGACGCGAACTGGCCTGTCTCAGGAACGCACTGGCGCCTTGTTTCCTTATATATCACAGTAGGTTTTAGTCTTGGATTGTACTATAGTCTGCTTGCCGCCATGGACCCGTTACTCCCCCGCCCCAAACCGCAGCTTCTCGCCATTGTCACCATTAGTTGCCTTAGTTCCGCGCTCTGCATTCATTTAGCCCGCCGGGCGTTTATCTGGTGGGCCATCCTGCTGACCGGGCCGCTTCTTGTAGTAGGCTACACCGCATGGCCCTTAGTAAATCGGGAATCCCCCGCCCTCTCGCTCGACAGCCTGCACTTTGCCTACCCCCTGCTTGCCGTGTACTGCTACACAACCCTGTTCTATGCGGCCTCACGGGCAAACACGCAGACAGCCAGCAGCCAGCGGCTTATCGGTCTGGGTGGTGGCACGCTGCTGCTTGGAATACTCCTTGGCACCTACGCGCTGCCGGGTATCAGAACCAGCCTTTCACAGGGCACCACAGTTAATTATCTCTTTGCGTTCCTCGCCTTCACCATCCTGCTTTCCAGCTTTGCCTTCATATCGTTGCTGGAGCGGCTTGGTTTTTGGAAAAACCGGCAAATGCCCTACCAGCCCGAACCTGCGGGACACGCAGAGTCTGACCAGTCCGGCGTGGAACCGCCGCTTCCCGCGCACCTTGCCGAATTGCTCCGCGAGGCAGAAGGATCTGATGAGCTGGATAGCAAGCAATACCAAATCATTTTTCGCAACATGGGTCTGACCCGCCAACAGACCCTAGTGGCGGCAATGCTAGCGCAAAAGCACGCAGACGCTGATATTTGTGACGAATTGAACATCTCTTCCAGCACGCTTAAAACCCATGTCCGCAACATCCTGCGCCGTCTGGGGATTAACAGCCGCCATGAATTGCCGTGGCTGGCCAGCCACGCCCCCCGCACCGCCGCCAGACACCTGCGGGAACAATAACGCCCCGTCGGAACTGCCTGCCACGCGGTGCCGCACCACGCAGGAAGCCCCTTTCAATGCTTCCGCAATTTAGGTATACTGCAAGCTCAAACTCGAATTTTCCTACCGGACACACCACATGCTGGAATTGCTCAGAATACGGCACTTAGCCCTCATCGACGACGCGGAACTGGAGTTTTCTCCGGGTATGAACGTCCTCACCGGGGAAACCGGAGCCGGGAAAAGCTTCATCCTCAAGGCGCTTAACTTCCTCACTGGCGACCGCATGAGTCCCGACCTTGTCCGCCCCGGTGCGGAAAAAGCTCAGGTTGAGGCTCTCTTCGCCCTGCCCAACGAGGATATCGTCATCCGGCGCGAGCTTACCGCCGCCACGGGCCGCAGCCGCCTCTATATCAACGATGCCCTAAGCTCGCAGGACTCCATACGGGATCTGCGCCCCGCCCTCTTGGTCCACACCAGCCAGCACGGGCAGCAAAAACTGCTGCAACCGGCGTTTCAAGGTAAAATTCTGGACGACTTTCTGAACAGGCCGGATCTTATTCAACAGCGTGACAGTTTACTCCGCGAACTGCGGGCTTTGGACGCGCAACACGCCGAGTTACGCGAGCGCTCCCGCTCATTGGAGGACCGGCGTGAACTGTTGGAATTTCAGCAACGGGAAATCGCCAAAGTCGCACCGGAGCACGGCGAAGAAGAAACGCTGGAAGCAAAAAAACGGGAACTGCGAAACCAAACCGTGGTGCAGGAAACCATTGATACGGCTCTTTCTCTGCTCGGCGCGGGTGAAAATGGAATTTTAGATGGCATGGGGCGTCTGGAGCGCGCATTGGAAGCCCTGCGCCGCGTGATGCCGGACTATGAGGACGATGTAACCCTGCTGGTGGAAAGCCGCCAGAACCTGCACGACCTCGCATCCCGCCTGCGCCGCCAACCCCTGAACGGTGATGGAGAGGACCGGCTGGAAGATATAGAATCCCGCCTGTACGCGCTTGCCCAGCTTAAGCGCAAACTCAAGCGTTCTCTGGATGAAATTGTGGATCTTCAGCAGGAGATTGAAGAGAATCTTTCGTTCCTCGACTCCTGTGCGTTGGACGCCAAACAGTTGGATAAACGCCGCTACGACTTGCTCCAATCGCTGTCCCGCACAGTGGCGGAACTCAATCCGCTCCGGCGAGAAGCCGGAGATCAGCTTTGTTCCGTTCTTGAAACGGAGCTACGCGGGTTAGGGTTTTCCGAACACGTCCGGGTGCGATTCGCCTTTCAGCCCGTAGACCTTTATCCCTGTGGCCCGGATAAGCCGGATGGGCCGGATAAGCCGGGCGAGCCAAGTGAACCGGGTGAGCCGGGCGGAACAGGCAGACCGGGCAAAACGAGCCTCCCCCCCTGCGTAGAAGACCGCCCGCACCTGATGTGGATTCCCAACCCCGGTCAGCCAGCCCAGCCGCTGGACAAAATCGCTTCCGGCGGCGAACTCTCCCGTTTTTTGCTGGCTGTGGTGGGCATCATGAACCGAAAGGAAACTCCCAGCCTTATTTTCGACGAAGTGGACTCCGGCGTGGGCGGCCTTACGCTGAACCACGTTGCCGATGCTCTGGGCAGACTGGCAGCACACCAGCAGGTGATACTTATCACCCACTGGCCCCAATTGGCAGCCCGCGCGGCGCGGCACTTTCATGTTCGCAAGGAAGTGCGCGAGGGCAGCACGTTTACCCTGTGCCAAACTCTGGACGCCGCTGCTATCCGAGAAGAACTGGCCCGCATGGCGGGTGGTGGGGAACAAGGCGCGGCCATGGCCCGCGAACTCCTTCACGCGTAATTTCCGACTAACCCGCTTGCACGACCGTTCATTTTCCCCCATAGTGTTCGGGATGTTTCATCACCTCTACCCGTAACACACTATGCATACGCCCTCTCCTCCTGACGACGCGTCAACCGCCCTATCCCCGCAACAACGCCTTGCGGCCTACTGGAACGCCCTTAAAGAACAGCGGGCACGCAAAAGCGTTCGGGAAGTGCTGGAGCGGGAAGTGCTGCACTGCGTTATCGCGACCAACCGGGACCGCATAGACGAATACCCCCTGCTCACGCCCCAACGGCAGACTATTATCGATTTTCTGGGGGTCCGTGGCGCGGCAGACCCTCTCCACCCCCTGCTTGCCACGCCGATGGCGCTGTTTTTTAATCTCCTCAGCCGGTACGGAAGTTGTCTGGAAGCGGAAGATGCCGCAGGCGCGGAGCGTGAGGCTCCAGCTCTACTAAATCAGGAAGCTTTGCTGCTAAAGATGATACAGGGCACGGTGTACGCCACCGCGCTAACTGTGGATAACTTCAGCGAGGTGCTCATTCGCCACTACGGGGAAGAGGCTCTGGGGCCAATTGACCATATTATGGAAGAGGTGGAACTGGGCGAGCGGTTCTGGAAAGAGCATTTTGAACACTTTATCAGTACGCTTGCAGACCGGGCCTACCGGGAGATTACCGCCAACCAGCAATATACCGTGCGCCGGGACCGCTCACAGATTGTCATTCGCTTCGACTTCGACGACATTCTCGCCCGCCTGAAGCGGACAGACAAAACCGTGGAGAAAACCCGCGCGCAAACCGCTTATGCCCAGAGCGGCACCGATACGCAAGCCCGCGCGGCTCACGAACGCTTCACCCAGTACATGCTGCAATTAGCCCAGCAGCCGGGATATTTCTTTTCCGCTTCCGATCTGCCCCACGTGGCGCGTATCGTTTGCATGGACCCCGTGAGCGCGGCCTTACCCGAAGCGCTCCACCGCCTGAACCGCCCGGCCCCCGATCAGCCGGTAGCGGAGGAAATGAGCGGCGCACAAGCCCGTTTTGTTGTGGAACAAGCCACCCTAATGGCCTGCGCGGCAGCCATAAGCCTCCACCTCATGCGTGCGGATTTTCAAAAATCCCTTAGCTCATTTGAAAGCCGGGAAGCGGCGTTGATTATGAAACAGTTGGGAGTGTTCAGCCTTGCTGGCATCGGGCAGGCGTTTTTTTCCATGCTGGAGTTCCAGTTTATCGCCATTATCCGGCAACGCGCGGGAGACGACATTGGCAAAATGCAGATACGCTCCACCCGGCTCCGCCGCGTTGGAGAAAATGCAATTGCCCCCCTTGATGCGCTGGGGCTTAACCGCATCCACCGGAACAAACTATGGGTGCGCGACCCGGACAACTCCAGCCAGTTGCTTTTCGCGCAGCAAAACCTGACCCAGCTTACAAAGCTCGTGGATATCATGCAGCTTTCTCCACAACTCCAGCAGGCCCTGCTCGTGCTGTGGCGGCAGGCAGAGTATAAGATTACACTCGCCATCCACCTGAATCTGGATTTGCTATCCCGCACCACGACCAACCTGAATCAGCGATTGGGGGAAATTTTCCTGCGCTTTGGCACGTTGGGGCCGGGGCAGGGTTCCAAACCACGCAATGCACACCACCCCGCCCCGCAATAGCTACCGCAGCACACCCGCGATTCTGGGGCTTTTCGCAAGGGAACGCTAGGCTGCGCTCCCCTCGCGCAGCACGAAGTTGATCTCCAGCCGGGAAAAATTCACTTCTGAAAGCCGGACAGCCACTTTTTGCCCCAAACGGAAGCACCGCCCCGTCCGTTCGCCCAAAAGCTCCTGCCGTTCCGGGAAATACCCGTAATAGTCATCGTCCACAGTGGAAATGCGCACCAGTCCTTCGGCCATCACCTCTTCAAGCTCCACCCAGAAGCCGAAGTCTGTCACGCCATTGATTACCGCAGTGAAGGGTTCTCCCACCCGATCACGCATGAACAGCGCAGTGAGGCGTTTGAGAATTTCCCGCTCCGCATCCATGCCTTTCCGTTCACGGGTGCTCAGATGGTCCGCTAGCTGCTGAAGCGCGCCAAGGCTGGGCACCACGTCAAACCCCGCCACCTTCAAAACATGCTTGAGCGCCCGGTGCACCACTAAATCCGCGTACCGACGGATGGGTGACGTGAAATGGCAATAGCATTCGGAAGCAAGGCCAAAGTGCCCTTCGTGCTCCGGGGTATAGGTGGCCTGCATCATGGTGCGCAGAGTAAGCCGGTTTACCACAAATTCCTGCGGGGTGCCTGCGGCAGCGCGGAGAATGTGTTGCAGGGCGGAAGGAGAGGGAACTGCGGGCACCTGCTCCGCCATGTCGGTCCGGTGCAGGGTGCGAAACAGACCCACCAATTTTTCCGCATCCGGGTCCGGGTGCGAACGGTACAGGAACGGAACCTTGTGTTCGGTAAGAAACCGGGCCACAGCCTCGTTGGCTGCTATCATGAACTCCTCAATCATCTGATGCGAGAAGTGCCGTTCTCTGCGAACGATATCCGCCGGTTCACCATACACATTGAACGTCACACCCGCTTCCGGCAGATCAAAATCCAAGCTGCCCCGTTCCGAGCGCTTGGCCTTGAGCAAATGCGCCAGATCCGACGCGCCTTCCAGCATGGGAAGCACCGGCTCCAGCACCTTGCGGGCCTGAGGGTCGTTACCTTCCAGCGCGGCGTGGACTTGCTCGTAGGTCAGCCGCGCCTTGCTTTCAATAACTGCGGGATAGAACTTAGACTTGCCGTAGTCGCCGCTGGCATAAAAATATGTTTCCGCAACCATGACCAGCCGGGGAACCCGCGGATTCAAACTACACAGCCCGTTGGAAAGCGCTTCTGGAAACATAGGCTCCACAGACTGGGGGAAATAATACGAGTTGGCACGTTCCCCCGCCTCTTCATCCAAAGCGGAACCAAGCCGCACGTAGTGGCTCACATCGGCAATAGCTACCCATAGCCTATAGCCGTCGCCCTGCGCTTCCACATAAATCGCGTCGTCAAAGTCTTTGGCGGTTTCCCCATCTATGGTCACAAAGCCTATATGGCGCAAATCCACCCGGTCCGAAAAATCTTTCTCATCCGGGACGGCGGGAAGCGCGGCGGCTTCTTCCAGCACAGAAGGTGGGAAGGCCATGGGAATGTCGTTATTCAGCTTCACCAACCGTTCCTGCACAGCAGCGGATTCCTCGTTCCCAAGGCTTTCCAGCATCACTGCGTTCCATAGGCCGTCCTCTACCATCTCTTCAGGGCGAACCACCAGAAGTTCTCCCTTATTGAGTTTACCGGCTGCGCCCTTGCCGCCGCTTACCATAAGCGAAATGCGTATGCGCGGATCTGTGGGACGGCACAACGAACTGCTACCCATGCGCCGCACCACGCGGCAGGTGAGCGTTTCGTGCGCCCGCTCAAGCACCCGCACGATCCGGCCCTCCACATTTTTGCCGTGTCTGCCGGGCAGCAAAGCCACGACCACCCGGTCGCCATGCATAGCGTTGCCCATGGATTGCGGTGCCACAAAAACATCACCGCGCCGTTTATCTTCAGGGAGCACAAAGCCCACGCCCGAACGCTGCACTTCCAATACGCCGGTGACCATTTTGAGTTGGTCAGCCAGCCCCCACGCACCACCACGCAGCCGTAAAATCCGGCCTCGTGCCGTTAGTCCTTCAAGGTGCTCTTCCAAGGCCCGCTTCCAGCGCTTTGACACATTTGCCATCCGCAGCAGAGCGTCCAACTTCATGGGGCGGCCCGCGTCCTTCAACAATCCCAAAACATCGTTTGCTGAAAGCGCAAACTCTGCGGTCGTACTTTTTTTTGATTTTGCCATATATTTTATCCTTTCGTGCGGGCCAATGCCCGCCAAGACGCTTCCCACCACTGGAGAAACGTCCCGGTATATTTCCATGCGGGGCCAAACCGCGTTTCCAGCCGAAAGGTCCACACATTCCTGCGGCAGGACTCCGGCAGCCGGGCCACTTTCACAGCATCTTTGGGTGTGCAGACCAGCGGCATTCCTCCGGCGACCATGCGATGTATATCTTCCGCCACATATGTATGGTGGTCTATGAAAACATGATGACGCGCTGGCGGCACGCCGAAAAATTCTGTTACCGTTTCCGAAACCTGTTCAGGGCACCCTACTCCACTAAACAACACATAGCCCGAAGCGGCAAGCTCCTGCGGCGAAATGTCACATAATCCGCCCGAAATTTCTTGCGCATTCCGCCCCTCCCGCTGCCCAACAGACCTGCCCGGCGGAACGTCGCCTACCCGGTGCAGCTCTGAAGGATAAAGAGAAAAACTAAAAACCGGGGTGTCCCACCGCCCCAGCCGGTGCTGAACGGCCTGTTCCAACGCGGCAACGTCTTTGGGCGCCACCTTGATGAGAAACGCGTGCGCCCGCGTAAGCGCAGACGCGCTCTCGCGCCATGACCCGGCAGGGATAACGCGGTTCCATTCTGTGGTCAGGTCTTGCGGGGTAAGCAGCACCAGATCTACATCACGCTGAATAGCCAAATGCTGAAACGCGTCATCCAGCACGTACAAATCCGGGCATATGGTCTGCTCCACCACGGCTGCCGCGCGGCTGCGCACAGGGTCCACCACCACCTGTGCCTGCGGGTGCTGCTGTGCCAGCATAAGCGGCTCGTCACCAGCTTCTTCCACGGGACTTTCCGGTGAGACGAAGTAGGGCAAATGCGGGGGATGCGCCTTGTAACCGCGTGTCAGCAACACGGTACGCAGCCCCGCTCCGTCACACTGCGCAGCGGCCCAGTCCAGCAGCCAGTGTGCCACAGGCGTCTTTCCGCTGCCACCCCATCCAATATTTCCGATGGAAACAACAGGAGCGCAAGGACGAAAGGGGGAGCAATGCCGCTCATACCGTGCCCGACGCAGAGCCATGGCTCCGGCATATGCCTGACCAAGAGGCCAAAGAAGGGGGTAAAGAGCGCGTTGCGCGGGAAGGGAGGACATGCGGTTCTCCGGGATGGCGGGACAAGTGACGCGCAGGACGCATCGGAAGCGGAAAACTACCGGCGGGCAAGCAAAAATAGAGAGGCCGACATCTCCCCGCGGGGAGGCAAAACTCCGGTCCGGCACATCCGCCACGGCTACCGGAGCAGCAAAATGTCTGTACCAGCGGTATTCGCAGATAAAGGGGGGAGCGAAGGCTCCCCCCTGTCATGACTAATCGCGGGAGCCGCCCATAAGGCGCAGCAGGAACAGGAACAGGTTAATGAAGTCCAGATACAGCGTCAGGGCACCCAAAATCGCGCCACGCCGAACAGCGGTGGCATCGTTAGCGGGCATGGTTTCTCCCATGTACCGCAGCTTCTGGCTGTCGTAGGCGGTAAGCCCGGTGAAGACGATAACGCCGATAACGCTAATCGCCATCTCCATGGCAGAGCTGCCCACAAACATATTGATGACCATAGCGATGATGATGCCGAACACCCCCATCATCATAAACTGGCCCATTCCCGTCAGGTCGCGCTTCGTGGTCATGCCGTACAGCGACATAGCCGCGAACATACCCGCTGCCGTGAAGAAGGCCGAAAAAATGGTGCTCTGCGCGTAGACCAACAAAATGGCCGACAGGGTCACCCCGTTCAACGCACTGTAGAGCAAGAACAGGCCCGTGGCAGCCGAAGCGGAAAGCTTATTAATGCGTGCGCTGAGGTAAAAGACCAGCCCGATCTGCGCCACAAACAGCAGCAGAAACACGAACATATTGCTGAAAATCAGGTTCAGCATAGTTGGGCTGGCTGCCACAGCCAGCGCAGTCACTGCGGTAACGGCAAGACCGGCGGTCATCCAGCCGTACACACCACGCATGAACGTATTGACTATTTCCGCCCGGCGCGCTTGCGGCGCGCTCATGGTTCTTCCTAGCATGAATATCCTCCACAAACATATTGCGTTCATTTGCTTTGGCAGGTTCAGAGGCATGCGAACGCGTGCCCGATACTTGCCCACACCGGATAAAAAGGTAACAATCATTATAGCCCTTGGCAAGGCAAACCGGAATACTTAGCGGCTTCCCTCGCCTTCTTGCACCGTTTTGCGCCGTTTTGCGCCAAACGGGAACGCTCTGTGATAACAGCCCCGTACCGCCTTGAACCGGAGACAAGTATGCCCGACGATTCCGGCTCGCGTCCCTCTGTTCTTTTCGTCGATGACGAACCGCACGTGCTGGACAGTTTTCGCCGCATTCTGCACAAGCGCTTTGCCGTATCCACTGCACTGGGATCACTTGCCGGTCTGGATGTGGTAAAAGACCACACCGCGTTTGCCGTGGTTATTTCAGACTTACGCATGCCGGACATGGACGGGGTGGAATTTCTTAGCAAAGTCCGCGAACTGGCACCGGATTCCGTGCGTATTCTGCTTACCGGACATGCCGATGTGGACGCCGCCATTGCCGCTGTGAACGATGGGGCGGTGTTCCGTTTTCTTGCCAAACCGTGTTCACTGGAAGTTCTTGTCCGCGCCCTTACGGACGCCGTGCGCCAGCACCGCCTGCTCCTCACGGAACGGGAACTCCTGCGCGGCACACTGCGCGGAGCCATTACCGTGCTCACGGAAATGCTGGCACTCACCAACCCGGAGGCCTTCGGGCGAAGCGAGCGCATTAAACCACTCATGCTCCGCCTTGCCCGACATCTTGGACGTAAGGACGTTTGGACGCTAGAACTTGCGGCGATGCTAAGTCAGATAGGCTGTGTCACCCTGACCTCAGATATGTTACGCAAAAGGCTGCATGGACACACGCTTACTCCCGAAGAGCAACAACTATACGCCATGCATCCCAATGTGGGGCACGACCTGCTGCGACACATTCCCCGCATGCGCGAGGTAGCGCGCAGCATTCAGTTACAAGACGCACCACTCTCGGACGCTGGCGACACTCCCTTTGGCGCTCGCGCCCTGAAAGTCCTGCTGGAATATGATTCGCTGATTATGACAGGCCGTCTGCCCGGCGAGGCCATTCTTGAAATGCGTGCCACCGAAGGCATTTACGACAGCGCCATACTCAGCGGGCTGGAAGCCGTGCTCTTCGACTCAGACGAAGGAGACACCCGCGACGTATTTCTGGAGGCACTCAAACCCGGCATGGTGGTGGGCAGCACAATAGAAACACGCGACGGCACACTGCTAGCCACGCAAGGGCAACAGCTTTCCACCGCGTCCATTGCCCGCATCCGCAACTTTGCCAAAGCATACGGACTTGACGAGCCGTTGCACATGCATATTCCCGCATCGTTGCGCACGGAACAAGCCGATCCGCCCGACCATACAGAGCCGGAAATTCCGTAACCCCCGGAATCACGAATCCCCCGGTCGCCAGCGCGACCGGGGGAAATTTTGCGGATTCAATGTCTGTGAAGCTGAAGAGTTACGCAGCTTGAGAAGCAGAAGGCTCGCGTGACGTGCCAAGGTACGTAGCGCAGACCACACGAAGCAATGAGGCAAAGTTCCCCACGCCACCATGGATATGGGCGGCCTCATCGTGCAGCGTTTCCAGAAACCGGGCCAGCGGAACGGACTCCGCCTCTGCCATTTCCTCCAGAACCGTCCAGAAACGCCGTTCCAGCCGCACACTGGTCACACCGCCGTGCAGTCGCACAGAACGAGTTACCTGCGTATAGTCAGCCGGGGCCGTGGACGCATATATCTGGCACATGCCGCACCTCCTGCAAAAACGTTAACCCAGCAAATCTGCAATCTTGCGTAGCCACGCGGGATGGGCGGGCCATGCGGGCGCGGTAACAATCTTGCCATCCACAATGGCTTCATCCATGGGCAAATTTACATACTCAGCGCCAGCAAGGCGCACTTCCGGTGCGCAGGCGGGATAGGCGGAAATACGCTTCCCCTTCAGCGATGCGGCAGCAGCCAACAACTGGGCACCATGGCACACTGCGCCGATAACTTTTCCACTTTCCTGGAAATGACGCACCATTTCCAATACGCGGTCATTCAGGCGCAGATACTCTGGAGCACGCCCGCCGGGGATGATGAGGCCATCGTATGCTTCCGGCTTTACCTCGTCAAATGTGGCATTCAAGGTGAAGTTATGACCGGGTTTTTCCGAATACGTCTGGTGGCCTTCAAAATCATGAATGGCAGTGGCAACAGACTCACCAGCTTTTTTCCCCGGGCACACGGCATCTACCCCGTAGCCCATGGCCTGCAATGCCTGAAATGGCACCATAATTTCGTAGTCTTCCACAAAATCACCGCAGATGAGCAACAGCTTTTTCGCCATGGAGAGCCTCCTTTTTGAGGGACTATACCGCTTTTCCACTCCAATGGGTACTAGTAGTCTACTACGCTGGACCTCGTTGCCATACGCGTGCAAAAAAACAGGCGCCGGACGGGAAGTCCGGCGCCTGTGGTCAAAAGTATGGTATGCCGTATGGTACGGCCTGCAGATAACACCGCATTCCATTAGATTTTGCTAAGAAATTCCTCGTTGTGAATTTCAACCGCGCCACTGGAGACAAGGCCGTTCACAAAATCACGGAACAGTTCTTGCCGCTTGGCACGCAGCATGGAATCTTTCACCTGCTGTTCAGCGCTCTTCCAATCAGCCTCGCCCGGCTTGCTCGTATCTTTCAAGCGAATGAACGCCGCGCCTGCGGGAACAGGGAAAGGACCAGCCCACGAGCCATCGGTGAGAGAAAATGCCGCTTCTTCCAGTTCGGGCACCTGTCCCAGACCGGGAATCACGCCATTGCGACCGAACAGCGGGGTTGTCTGCACCGTAGCGGACAAATCTTTTGGCATGTTGCCTGCCTGCACATCAGGGGCGATGGTCTTGGCTTGCTCTCCAGCCAGACGCAGTGCGGCTTCTTGCAGTAAACGGCTCTGAATGACACCGCTCACCTTTTCAAAATCCATGGTCCCCTCAGGCTTGCTGGAGGTAACTTCCGCCACCAGATACCCGCCATCCACTTCCAACGGGGTGTCCACAACCGTTCCGGCGGGGGAGTTGAAGAGCAGGTCCACGGACTTCTCTTTCAGACCAACCAGGTTGCGGGCTTGTGCACGGGTGAGTTCAGCAGAGGAACTGAGAATAAGCTGCTGCTCTTTCGCAACAGAAGCAAGCGTTTTGCCTCCCATCACCTCTCCGAAGACTACGTCCAGCGTGTCAGACACCTTGTCTGTGGCGCGGTCTTCAGCCAGCATGCGGCGAATTTCGTCACGCACCTCGGCAAGGGGCCGTACGTGGCGCGGCGTGGCAGATTCCAGCTTAATGACGTGGAAGCCAAATTCCGTGCGCACCACATCGGAAACCTGACCCGGTTTCAGGGCGAACGCGGCGTCTTCAAACGATTTCACCATAGCGCCGCGACCAAACGAGCCGAGATCCCCTCCAGCGGGAGCCGACGGACCTTCCGAATACTTTTTAGCCAGTGCGCCGAAGTCTTCTCCGGCACGGGCACGGGCCAGTACAGCGTCGATTTTCTTTTTTGCCTCGGCAACCTTTTCCGCCGGAGCGTCAGCGTCCACCAACACAAGAATATGCCGGGCATGCACGGTTTCTTCCTGCGTGAACTCGCTCTCCGCCCTGTCGGCGTAGTACGCGTCCACATCCGCGTCTGTCACAGAAGCGGCATGGGCAAGGCTGGCGGGAGAAATAAGCACATAGTCCATGGTTACCCGCGCCGGGTCCATGAACTGTGCGGCATTTTGATCATAATATGCGCGAATTTCTTCGGGCGACACCGAGGCCGTATCAATAAAAGAAACGGCGGAAAGCACCGCAAAATCCACAGAACGGCGCTCCCCGGCGTATTCAAACGCGGCACGCGCCTCTTCCGTGGTCACGGAAGCGGGCAACCCCACGTACTCTTGCATTTTCTGTACAAGAATGTCCTGCCGGTATTCTTCTTCAAACTGACCGGGGGTAATACCCTGCGCTGCCAGAATGCGCTGATACAAATCACCATCAAACACGCCCTGTTCATTGCGGAACACGCTGATGGACGCGATGGTCTTTTTCAATTCCTGCGGCGTAACGGTGATGCCTACCCGTTCCGCTTCCTGCAGAACAAGTGTCTTGGCAATCATTTGTTGCAGCACCTGTCTGCCTAGGCCCACATTACGCAGATCTTCGGTCTGGAGTCCGGGAACCTGCTGCCGCAGGATTGCCACCTGCTGCTCATAGGCTTTCTGGAACTCCGGCACCATGATGGGTTTCTCGTTTACCGTGGCTAACACGGCGGAGTTGGCGGAAGGCCCCATGGAACCAACCCCCCAGAAAACAAACACGATGATGATAATGGCAAAGGCGAGCTTCACACCCCACGATTGGGCATTCTGCCGGATTGCGTCTAACATGCTCCGTTTCCTTTACGTTCTACGGTAGTGCGCAGCGAATTACGCCGTGCCGGTTTTTGCGAGACGGACATAGTTCAGAAGTCCGCCTGCCCGAATAATGTCCAATTCCTTTTGCGTCAAATCATTCCTCACGGATACAGACCCCACGCCGTCCACCTTTACGGATACAGCGCCGCCGGGGGTAATTTCCGCCACAGGTACCACAACGTGCTGGCCTTGCGCCAGCCTGTCGTAGTCTTCCCGGTTTTCCAGAATGAAGGGCAAAATACCAAAATTAACCAGATTGGCCCTGTGAATACGGGCGAGAGATTTGGCGATAACCGCACGCACGCCCAAATGACGAGGGGCAAGAGCCGCGTGTTCACGCGAGGAGCCTTGACCGTAGTTTTCTCCCGCCACAATAACACCGCATGCACATTGCTTGGCGCGGGCCACAAATCCTTCATCCACCCGCTCGAACACGTGCTCGCTAATGGCGGGCACATTGGACCGCAACGCTGTTATCTGAGCGCCGGCGGGCATGATGTGGTCGGTGGTGATGTTGTCTTCCGCTTTGATAAGCACGTCCGCTTCAAGCGTTTCCCCCAAACCGGAGAATTGTTCCAGCGGCACAATATTCGGGCCACGCATGATTTCCTCTGCGGTGCCGTCCACCGGGGGATAGAGGAAAAGATCGCGGATGCTGGGCACATCGGCGGGCAGAGAGGGCACCGTGGGGGCGGCACCCCATGTTGCCGGGTCGGAAAACTCACCGCGCAGGGCCACCATAGCCGCCGTGAGCGGGCTGACCAGATACACTCCCGCGTCCTTGGTGCCGGAGCGGCCCTCAAAGTTGCGGTTAAATGTCCGCACGGAAACACCGCCCGACACGGGGGAACCGCCCATGCCTATGCAGGGACCGCACGAGCACTCCAACAGCCGCGCCCCGGAATTAAGCAGCGGTTCCACCAATCCCTCACGGGCCAGCATGGTAAGCACCTGCTTAGAACCGGGGCTGATGAGCGTGTCCGTGGAAGGACAGACGCGTTGTTTCGAAAGTAGCCCCGCCACGGTTTTCAGGTCCGCGTAGGAGGAGTTCGTGCACGAGCCTATAGCGACCTGATCCACCTTCAGGCCTGCAAGTTGCGCCACAGGCACCACCCTGTCGGGCATATGCGGCTGTGCCACAAGAGGAACTAACGCGGAAAGATCAATAACCACTTCCTCGTCATAGGCCGCATCGGCATCAGCCGCCAGTTCTGTCCAGTCCGCTTCGCGGCCCATGGCGGCGAGGAATTCACGGGTCTTCGCATCACTGGGGAACAAAGAAGTGGTCGCGCCCAGTTCCGCCCCCATATTGGTGATGACAGCCCGTTCCGGGACGGAAAGGGTGCCCACTCCCGGTCCCGCGAATTCAAAAACGCGTCCCACACCACCCTTAACCGTAAGCAGCCCCAGCAGATGCAGAATGACATCTTTGGCGGAGGCCCAGCCGGAAAGCGCACCTTCCAACTGCACCTTCACCACGCGAGGCATGGCAATGAAGTACGGTTCCCCCGCCATGGACAGCGCCACGGAAAGTCCTCCCGCACCCATAGCCAGCGCGCCTATACCGCCCGCTGTGGGGGTGTGGCTGTCTGAGCCGACCAGAGTGGCCCCCGGCTTGGCAAAATTTTCCAGATGCAGTTGATGGCAGATTCCGGTGCCCGGTGCGGAAAAGACCAGTCCGTATTTCTGGGCAACAGTTCGCAGGTACCGGTGGTCGTCGGAATTGCGAAATCCCATCTGCAGGGTATTGTGGTCCACATAGCTTACGGAAAGATCCGTGCGCACACGGTCCACTCCCATGGCTTCAAATTGCAGATAGGCCATGGTGCCCGTGGCGTCCTGCGTCAGGGTCTGGTCTATGCGGATACCAATTTCTGATCCGGCGCTCATGTTGCCGGACACCAGATGGGCCGCTATAATCTTTTGCGTTACGTTCATGGACATGGTGCGATTCCTGTTTTGCTCTGTTGTACCGGCACACGCCGCGCTTATTTTGGAAACCAGATGTCACCACCACGGCAACCGCTCCGCGCACCAACCTGCGACACCCTGTATACCACGGCTCACACCGCGATTTCCCAGTGCCGCCAAGTCCGCTGTGCTGACGATCTGTTCCCCAAGGCCCGGTGGGCAGCCCTAAAAACGCAAGCGTAGTCGCCAGCAAGGTCACATGACAAACGCGGGCATATGCCCGCGCCGGGATAGCTTCACTTCGGCAGGTAGCGGACAACCTAGGGGATGTCCACGCCCTCACCGCGATACTCGTTTAACTTGTTCCGCAACGTCCGCACGGAAATACCGAGCATTTCCGCGGTTTGCGTTCTATTGCCGGCTGTCTGCTCCAGCCCTTTCAAAATCATGATACGTTCCATTTCGTGCAGGGGAATAACCCCCTGAGCAAAAAGGTCCGCGTGCGAAGCCCCCGCGCCTCTCTCGCCTGACAGGGCAAAACCCGAACCGTTCCCCGGCGCGGCAATCGCGCCCGGAGATGCCGCAGGCACGGAGACGGCATTCTCCTGCTCCTCTTCAAAAAGAGGCCAATTATCCGGGTCCAGTAAAAAATGCCCTTTGGTAATGGGGCCGCGTCCGGCTAACAGCGTGGCCCGTTCCATCAAATTTTGCAACTCGCGAACATTGCCCGGCCAGTCATACTGGTGCAACCAGTCCAGCGCGTCTTGCGAAAACTCCAGCGCGTGCAGACCATATTCCCGCACGTACAGATCCACAAAAAAATGAGCCAGAGTGAGAACATCCTCATCCCTTTCCCGCAAGGCGGGCAAACGCAGGGGAATGACGTTGAGACGGAAATACAGGTCTTGCCGAAACCGTCCTTCTTTCACCCACTCTTCCAAATCGCGGTTGGTCGTCGCCAGTACGCGCACGTCCACCTTCACGGTTTCCGTGCCTCCCACGCGATCCAGTTCACTTTCCTGCAAAACGCGCAAAAGCTTGGCCTGAAGGCCAAGGTCCATTTCGGAAATTTCGTCCAGCAAAATCGTTCCCCCGGATGCCAATTCAAACTTCCCCAACTTACGGGTTATGGCTCCGGTAAACGATCCTTTTTCGTGCCCGAACAGTTCGCTTTCCAGTAAATGCTCCGGCAATGCGGCGCAGTTTACCGCGACAAAAGGTCCGTCGGCGCGATCGCTATGGGCGTGTAAAAAACGCGAGAACATTTCTTTACCGGTTCCCGACTCACCGGAAATAAGGACCGTGGCCCGTGAAGGTGCCACCTGACGGGCCAAAGCGAGAACCCGGCGCATAACGGGCGTACTGCCGATAATATCCGGTCCCCCACCTGTGCGGGCGGGCGTTTCTGCGGGTTTGCGCCCCCCCAGCGTGCTATGCGGAGACGCGGCTATGTTTTTTCGCGCGGCGGGAACAGCCGCTACAACCTTATCGTAGAGCAACGGCTCTACCCAGTAGTCATGCGCTCCCATGTTCAAAAGGCGTTCAGCCTCGTCAACCGAGGCTTTGTCACTGAATACGATCACGGGGGGAAACGCAGGGTCATCCTGACTGACGGCGAGCAGATCCTCCACGCGGTATCCCGGCAGTTGAGGACGCGAAAAAATAACGCTCGGACCCGATTTTCGGATAAACGCAGAAGCTCCCTTCAGATTTTCCGCAAGCCCCACTTCAAACCCACTGTCTTTCAGTTGGGGAAAAATGTGCGTTACGGAAGTCGCCGGAGCAAGAAAGAGTATACGTCTCAGTGACATGCCTTCCATGATACCCTGTAGCAGAAAGAATCGCAAGAATACATGCTAAACCATGCCACAAAACGTAGCGGATGGCAAAATATGATGCTATTGACCTCTCGGCGATACCATCATAGTTTTCCCCGCGCTCGTTTCTGGCTGAATCCGCTTTGCTCGGCAAGCGTCGATTTTTTCTGCATCGTCTACCACCCGGATCTTTCCTATGCGCCTTGCGTTTTTTAATTCTACCCGCAAATGGGGTGGCGTAAAGACATGGACTCTGGAATTCGCCGCCGCGCTTCGTGACGCGGGACACGACCTTATTGTCCTTGGTCGTGAAGGCCCGTTTATCGAACGAGCCGTATCCATGGGGCTAGACGCCCGCCCGGTCCGGTTTGGAACAGACTACAATCCGGTAGCCATCGCCCGCTTTTTCCGCCTGTTCCGACGTGAAGGCGTGCAGGGCGTTCTGGTCAATGTGGGGCACGACCTGCGGACCGCGGGAATTGCCGCGCGTCTCTGCGGCATTCCCGTGGTGCAGCGCATCGGCCTGCCTCAGGACATGAAGAACGACTGGAAAGTGCACGGGCTGCACCGCTGGGTACGCCCTCATTACCTGTTTCCTTGCGTGTTCAACCGCGACGGCATGCTCAACCATTTGCCGTATGTTGATATAGCGGACACGTCGGTAATTCTTTCCGCCAAAATTCCCGCAGCGTGCCCTTCCTCCACAATAGGGCATCCCTTACAACTCATTACCACCAGCCAGTTGAATGCCGCCAAAGGCCATGTGGGACTTTTGCACGCGCTCGCCAGCCTACGCGCGGCAGGGCATGCGTTTCACTGGCACGTGGTGGGAACGGGCACTCAGGAAGGCTCCCTGAAATCGCTCGCGCAATCCCTGCGGCTCGAAGACTGCGTTACGTGGCACGGGTGGACACAGGACGTGCGAGCCATCTTGCGACAGGCGGATGTATTCATACTCCCCTCGCAGAGTGAGGGCCTGCCCAACACCTTGCTGGAAGCCATGGCTGAAGGACTCATCCCCGTGGCGTATAACGTCGGCGGCATTGCCGAGGCGTGGCCGGGCATGGCGCTCCAAGACGAAGCGCAACCCCGGCCCCACACCGTTCCGCACGCCCCCATCAATGAACTGGCAGACTGCCTGATCCCCTTCCCCAAGTCCCAGACGACTATAGACCGAGGAGAGGCGCTTCTCCCGATTTTGGAACGGCTGCTCACACTCCCCGAAGAAACATTGCTCGCGTGGAAACGCAACACATGGCAGCACTGTGCGGAGCACTTTACAATTCCCACTCAGGCCGCCAAGTTGGAAAAATTATTTCTTCGGCTTGTCCACGCACCGAAAACAAATACAGACTAGGGAGCAGACCTTCGCACGTAGCCGTGACTCCCTTGCTACGTCGCGGGGGGAAAGCGCAACACGAACCGCCATGACCACAACACCACGCTCCACCGCGTTCCCTGCTCCGGCGGTTTCCGGCACCCCGTCCCTCTCCGGCGCGTCTCCGGTGGCGCAAAGAGTGGACACCCAACCCAGCCGGTTCCCGCAGAACGGGCACGGCGGCGCGGTGTACCACCTGTCCCGTTCGCTGGGCATAGCACCGGACGCTTTTTTAGATTTTTCCAGCAATGCCAACTCGCTCTGCGACGACCTTACCCACACGATCCTCAGTAAATTGACAGTCCCGTACCGCCATTACCCGGACTCGGCCTGTGCGGCGTTACGCGAACACCTTGCCGCTCACGAAGGCGTCTCCCCCGACTGCATTTTGCCGGGAAACGGCTCCTCCGAAAACATCCATCTGGCTATCCAGCAACTACGCCCGCGCCACGCGATAATTCTGGCCCCCATTTTTTCCGAATACGTCCGGGCCTGCCAGATTTTCGGTACCCGTGTGACGCTGGTTCCCTGTTCACCGGAACACGGCTTTTCCTGCACGGAAACGGAATTGTCCCTGCTGGCGAATACTGACGCGGATATGGCTATTCTGTGCTCTCCCAACAACCCCGCCTGTGTCACGTATACCAATATTGCCGCTATCTTGAACCGACTACGTGTCAAAACAGCGCTTATTGACACCACGTACAGTGAATTCCTCTGGGGACAGGCGGATTACGCGGGCAGCCGTTTTTCCGCGCTTGCCGCCATGGCCCGGTCCGGCACAGACATCGTGGCAGTGCAAAGCTTCACCAAATTTTTCTACTGCACCGGGGTGCGGCTGGGCTACTCTGTGGCAACCCCGGAAGTGACCGCGCGGCTGGAACAGGGCAAAATTCCATGGAGCGTCTCCACGTTCGCGGAACAAGCGGGAATAGCGTTCTTGCAACATATATCTCTCTACCGGGAACGCCTGCCTGCGTTGCGTCAGGAACGCGCCGCCTTTGCTCACGCACTGCGGACCGCGAAAACGGGCGAGGGCGAGGGCTTGCCGCTCTTCAAAAAAGAAACCATATTCGAGGGTGTTAATTTCGTCATCGCGCAACTTTTCCGGCCTGCCGATGCCGCCGCGCTGCAAGACCACCTCACCCACCACGGCCTGCTCGTGCGCGTATGCGACTCCATTCCCGGCATGCCCGTAGGATTTCTGCGCATGCAGGTACGAGAACGGCGAGCGTGGGAACATCTTATACAGACGATGGCAACATTTTCCCGTCCCTGCCCGACCCGCCCGACCGGCCTGACCTCTGACGTGTAACCCACGCTCCCCGCGCCTGCCCACTGGCGCGTACCCCGCCGCCCCTTCCTCTCATGAGGGGAAAACAGCCAACGCATTGCGCATACCCAGCTATCCCCGGAGTGGGCAAACACGTTTGCACAGCCTGCCGTGTCCAAACTCCCGACATATTTTTTCCAATATTTCCCAACATCTTTACACTGTGTCAAAGAGCATGACAGCTCTGGCGTATACTCCGGTGCACTCTTTTTTTTAACCGTGGTATTTCACCGCATTAAGAGAAAGACGTCTGGCATGTTTTTTGTTTTGCTCTGAAAAACGACCAAGGGGGAAGCAATGCATCCGATAACAGTACTCCTTGTAGACGATGAGCGGGACTATCTGGATCTCTCAGCAAAACGCCTTTCCCTCCGGGGATTCGCAGTCTCCGTGGCTTCAAGCGGACACGACGCGCTGGAACTCGCCCGGCGGCGGGCGTTCGACGTGGCGGTGCTGGATGTGAAGATGCCCGGCATGGACGGCTTGGAATGCCTGAGGCAACTAAGACAACTCCACCCCCACATGCAGGCCATACTCCTCACCGGTCACGCCGACCTTTCCGAAACCTCACAGGGGTTCGCTCTTGGCGCGTTTGAATACCTCATAAAACCAGTGCATATCGACGAACTTGTCGAATCGCTCCTGAATGCCTGCTCCTGTGGAAAACAGACCTGTCCGCCCCATGCGAACGAACACGATAGGGGGTAGGAAATGATGGGCCGCCGCCTTCTCGCCCGTCTGACCGCTCTGTGGGGCGACAAAAACGCCTCTGCCGCAAGCCAAGAGGTTGCGGACCGGTTGCGCGCACGCCACCGCCGCCGGTGCAACGACTTCCGCCTGCTCATCCGCGCCAATAACAAAGCACTGGAAGGCATGGCTGAAATAGAAGAGGTGCTGCGCGGCACCACCCCGTTCGGCATGTCGTTTGTACGGGGACATTGCGTGCGGGTAGTCTCCGCAGTGCGCCAGATAGTCCAACGCATCAACGCGTTATCGGAAAATAGCCATACGGTACTGGACCAGCGATTAGACGCCATCAGCGCTTCCATAGAAAGCGCACTCGCCCCGCAACACGCCACCACGCGCAAGGCACCCCCGCTACCCCGGATTCCACACGTTCTTCCTCTGGACGAGGTTACAAACGCCCATGCTGACGAGGTCGGCCCCAAAGCGCTTAACCTGTGTCTTGCCGCGCGGGGAACAGGACTGACCACTCCCAAAGGGTTTGTTGCCACTGCCAGCGCGTATCGGCTATTTATGAATCACGAGGCTCTGCGCGATGAGGTGCAGCGCCTGACACAGATTGTGGACACCAATGATCTGGAAGGTCTTGCCAGCCTCAGCCGCCGTATCCGAGATTCCATTCTGCGCACGCCTCTACCGCCCTCGCTGCACGAGGCACTGACCTCCGCATGCGCCGCCATTCCGAACGACAACGGAGCTCTGCGTCTTGCCGTGCGCAGCAGTGCCTTAGGGGAAGACCTGCCCGGCCTTACCGCCGCCGGGCAATACCGCACGTTGCTTGATGTGCTCCCGGAAAACAGCGTTTCCGCCTACCGCGAAGTGGTTGCCAGCAAATATGACGTTCCCGCGCTGGCGTACCGCTTCAACCGGGGGATACGCGACGAAGATGTTGATATGTGCGTGGCCTTCATGCCCATGGTGAATGCCGCCGCAGGGGGCGTGGCATATAGCCGGAATCCAGCCTATATATCGTCGCCCCGTCTGCTCGTCAGCGCCGTCTCCGGCTCTCCCTCGGCAGTTGTGGATGGCACCCGCGACAGCGCGTTATACGAAGCGGAACGCACAACAGGTGCCTCTGACCACGCCCCGATACGTTTGCTCACCAATCCGCATGGCGAAACACCGCTAACTCCCGAACAGGCACTTGCCGTAGCAGCCATGGCGGACACCCTCGAACTGTTTTTCGGTTGCCCACAGGATGTGGAATGGGCACTGGATACCTCCGGCGCACTTATTTTGCTCCAAAGCAGGCCGCTCCATGGAGTGTCCGAACCTGAGCTCCCACGTGACCAACCCGGCGGGGACACCGCACTCCAGCCCTTCCCCCTGCATGCGCCTGCCCGCCAAGGGCTTCCGCCCCCGCTACTCCACGGAGGCATAACCGCCTCTCCCGGTACGGCCCATGGCCCCGCGCACCTTCTCCGCAGCAGCGAAGACGCCTATGCGTGTCCCCACGGGGCTATTGCCGTGGTGGTGCAATCGCTCCCACGCTGGGCCCCCGTCATGAACCGGGTGGCAGGTCTTATCGCCGAACGGGGCAGCGCCACGGGACACCTTGCCAGCGTGGCGCGTGAATTCGGCATTCCCGCGCTGTTCGGTGTGGAAAACGCAGTAACCATTCTCGCGAACTGGGGACAAGAACAACGCTCCGCGCCAACTCCGGGCGCAGAGAGGAAAGAACACCGGGAAAACCAGCAAACGGCGCAGGAAATAACCGTTGATGCGGACAACTGCCGCGTGTACGCGGGCGCCCATGTCGCTCTTTCTGGCACCACCGCGCCACCCCGGCGAAATCTCATGCAGGGCAGCCCCGTACACACCGCGTTACGCGCCGCTGCTGACCATATCCTGCCCCTGACGCTATTGGACCCCACGGCGGACTCGTTCCGACCAGCCAATTGCCAAACGCTGCACGACATTACACGATTCTGCCACGAAAAAGCCGTGGAAGAACTCTTCCGCGAGGACGCCGCACTGCCGCGCGAGCGTCTCAGTCGCCAGCTATACGTTGACCGCCCCATGCAATACCGCGTGGTGGATCTGGATGACGGCATCATCTCCCCGCCACAACTGGCTGACGCCCCCACTCCCCGGTTCGTCCAATTGCACGAAATACGCTCTGTTCCCATGCTGGCCCTATGGCACGGCATGACGGCGGTGCCGCTGGAAGCACCTGTGTCTGTGGATACGCGAGGCTTCATGTCCGTCTTAGCACAGGCCGCCTCAAGCCCGGAACTGGACCCCGCCGCCCATTCTTCGTTCACGCAGCAAAATTTTTTCATGATCGCGTCATCTTTCTGCAATCTTCAAGCGAGGTTTGGTTTTCACTTCAGCACAGCGGAAGCACAACTAACCGGAGTACCACAAGAAAACTACGTCACCTTACGTTTCAAAGGGGGAGCCGCAGACTTGGACCGCAGGCTGCGCAGAGTCCGGTTATTGGGGGAACTGCTGGAGAAGCGGGGATTTCGGGTGGATATATGCGAGGACGCCCTCTTCGGACGCATGGAAGGCTTGCCCAACGAAGAGACGGAAGAAGGCGCGGCTCTGGTGGGTTTTTGCATCATGCACAGCCGCCAGTTGGACATGGTAATGGGCAACAGCGCTAAGGTAGCCGAATGGCGCGACAGGCTGGACAAAGGCATGGAAACCGTGACCCGCACCCTTACCGAAGCACGCCCGCTTTTCTCCGCCGGTACATAACGGAGCCGCTATGACAGAAGCCAGATACTCCCGATTACTCGGACGCATTGTGGGTATGTCGCTAGCCTTTGCGCTCATCCCCTTGCTTGCGTTGGCGGGCTTCATCTACGTGCAGTTTTCCGAAACCTATGCCACTCGTGTGGCGGAAAATCTTCGTACCACCGTAGAAAACAAGCGCATGGCGATTGATCTCTTTCTGGAAGAAAAACGCTCCACACTCCGCACCGTCGCCCGCATCCATACCTTTGAAACGCTCATCTCCCCCGGCTATTTGCAAACGGTATTTCGTGAAATGGCAGCGGTCCCCAATGCCTCCTTCGTCGACTTGGGCATTATTGACGCAAGCGGGCGACAGGTGGCCTATGAAGGCCCGTACAACTTGCTGGGGGCCAATTATAGCGATGCGGAATGGTTTCACGAAGTTCTGCTCCGCGGAGTGCATGTGAGCCAAGTCTTCATGGGCTTGCGCCGTTTTCCGCACTTTGTCATCGCCATACGGCGCGACGAAGGGGAGCACCGCTGGATACTGCGCGCTACCGTAGATATGGATGTTTTCAACGCGCTGGTTCAAAACGTCCAGCGGGGGGAATATGGCGATGCCTTTCTTGTGAACGACAAGCAGGAGTTGCAAACGGCGTCCCGCTTCAGCGGCGGCCCGCTCACCCTTGCTCCCATTCCCGTTATTGAACGCTTTCAAGGCATCCGCACAAAGGATTGGTCGCTGCGGGGCCGCCCCTGCATAGCGGGAATGGTCTGGTTGAAAAACGCGCCGTGGTTGCTGGTCATCACCGATGATGTGGCGGAGGAAATGAGTCCCCTGCTAACCACCAAGACGGATGTGCTGCTGCTGACCGCACTGGGAATTATCTTCATCATACTGGGAACAATTGCCACCGCCCATACTCTGGTTTCCCGCATCCGCGCCGCCGACAGAGAAGCGGCACGACTGGATGCCTCGCTGCTCCATCAGAGTAAAATGGCGGCCCTAGGCAAAATGGCGGCGGGAGTGGCGCACGAACTGAACAACCCCCTCACTCTCATCCGCGAGGCGGCAGGCTGGCTGCACGATCTCTTCTCCCCCCCCGCACCTCCCCCCGATCCCAAAGAAATTCGGGAAATTCTCCTTCGCATAGACGGCTACATCGAACGGGCGCGAGGCATCACCCACCGCATGCTGGGATTTGGTCGACGCATGGACCCCGTTAAAGAACACGTTAACATCAACGCGCTAGTGGAA
This sequence comes from Pseudomonadota bacterium, assembly GCA_023460395.1. Taxonomy (GTDB): domain Bacteria; phylum Desulfobacterota; class Desulfovibrionia; order Desulfovibrionales; family Desulfovibrionaceae; genus Halodesulfovibrio. The sequence goes on from JAEWQB010000004.1 coordinate 25,439, forward strand.
GAAACCGTCGCGTTTCTGGAAAACGAAGCCATGCACCGCAGTATCCGTATAGAAAAAGAATACGCCTCTGACCTGCCCCCCGTCAGCATTGATCCTTCGCAGGTGCAGCAGGTTATTTTGAATCTTGTGGACAACGCCATAGACGCCGTGGGGCACAACGGAACCATCCGCCTTCGCACCCACATGGCGGCCCCAGAAGGGAGCGGCGGCACCGGGGGCTTCGCACAGGTGGACGTGGAAGATTCCGGTCCCGGCATTCCCCCCCAGATTATTGACAAAATATTTGATCCATTTTTCACCACTAAGGCCGCAGGGGAAGGAACAGGGTTAGGCTTGGGCATTTCCTACGGCATTGTGGAAAAGCTGGGGGGCACTATTCGCGTTAGCAGCGATCCGGCAACTGGTACGATTTTCTCCGTAAGGCTGCCGCTGGCCTAGCCTGCGCAAATAGCGGAAAGTAACCTTCGGGAGGTGCGCATGGACAATACTACACCGCAAGTTCTTGTCGTAGACGATGAAGAAGACTTCCGGCTTTTTTTCGTCAAACGCTTCTCTCTACGCGGCATGGCAGTGCGGGAGGCTTCCGACGGCGTAAGCGCGCTGGACAGTGTGCGCAATCACTCTGTGGATGTGGTGGTTCTGGACCTGAAAATGCCCGGAATGGACGGCATGGAAACGCTTATCCAACTCAAGCGGCTGGCCCCCACGGTGGAAGTAATTTTGCTTACAGGGCACGGTTCTGTGGAATCGGGCGTGCAGGCTATGAAATACGGCGCGTATGACTACGCCATGAAGCCCTATAGCATAGACGAACTGGCAGCCAGCATCCGAAGCGCGTTTGAACGGCGCAAGCTGCATTTACGGGGGCTTCGTTGCCAATAGGCCATAGACAGGACAACCGGAAGAACGCCCGGCAAACCGACAGCCCGAAGCAAGCTGCAAGTGTGCCCCCAAGCGGCTGGCAGCAATTGCATGTGACGGCGGACACGCCGCTGGGCCTTGTGGAAACCCCGTTGCTCCGCTCCCACAGGCTGGTGGCTCTGGGTGAAGTAGCCATGGGCATTGCTCATGAAATAAACACCCCGCTCGGCATCATAGGACAGGAGGTGGAACTGTTGCGCCACATCTTGTGCGCCGCGCTTTCTCCGGCAAAGCAGCCTTCCGCGCCCTACCCACCGCTCCCGCCTGCCATTGAGGAATCATTAACACAGCTTGACCAACAGGTCCGTCGCTGTAGCGAAGTAGTCCGTAGTTTACTTTCCCTGACCCGCGGCAATGCCATTATTCCTCAGTCCGTCGATGCCGTTGCCACACTGGACGGCATGGCTCTGCTGCTGGAACGCGAGATGAACAAACACGGCATCTGCATTCAGCGTCTCTATCCGCGCGGCGCGCTCCCGGTGGTAACGGACCCGCCTTTGCTGAGACAGGCCGTACTTAACATAATAAACAACGCGGCACAGGCTATTCGCACAACAGGCAGGGAAGGAAAGATTACCTTGTCCATCGCGCACGGACAGAGCGGGATCATTTCCGGTACGGCAGACACGGAATGGGCGTTTTCAGTCCGGGACACCGGGTGCGGCATATCCTCCAGCGATTTGGAGTGTATCTTCAATCCTTTTTTTACCACAAAAGGCTGTGAGGACCGGAGCGCGGGAAAACCATGTTCCCCCGAAGACTCCATTTACCCCGCAGGGACCGGCAGCGCAGTCTCTCTGTCTTCCCCCAACGGCACTGACGGCAGCGTTTTCACTCCCGCCACCGCGCCTTCGCCGACAGCCACGCAGGACGGCATTACCGGGTCCGGCATGGGGCTTACCATAACCGCGTCCATCGTAGCCCGCCTTGGCGGACGCATGGAAGTGGCGTCCGCTCTTAATGAAGGAGCACTTTTCACAGTACGCCTCCCCCTCGTCTGCCCCGGTGCCGCGCAGCCCAATAACAGCACAGGCCCCACCCAGCCGGAGGAACGTCTTTGTGCCGACAACCATGTGAACACATGAGGAAAAATATATGCCGCATCATACCATTCGAGTACTGGTTGTAGATGACGAACCGCGGTTCCGGGAAAACTTAGTCACACTGCTGACACTTCGTGGATTTGCGGTAAACGCTGCGGAAAACGGCGCGCGGGCCTTGGCCCTGCTTGCCGATCACCCCTTTGATGTCGTGGTGCTGGATATGCGCATGCCTGAATTGGATGGCGGAAAAACCATGCGGGCCATGCAGGCGCTGCCAGCTCCCCCGGCGTGCATTATTCTCACCGGGCATGCCAGCTTTGAAGAGGCAGTGGAAGGCGTGCGCCACGGAGCGGCGGACTATTTACTCAAGCCCTGCTCCACCGACGAATTGGAAGAAAGGATTCTGCGAGCCTTTGAGCGCCTCCGCGAACAGCGCGGCGGCGGACCGGGCAACGCGGCGGACCTATGAGAATTGATCATATTCACCGTGCAGGAAATGTCGCGCCGCTCTTTGCACGCTGGCCTCATCGTGCATGAGCATGTCCATTTGCCGGGAATAAATGAGTAACCGGCCCAAAGCGCATATCCGCCCCCGTGTTTCTTCCCCCGGATATTTGCGATACCGAGCCGCCACCCGGTCCCCGCGCACCTCCAGCACAAATCCCAATTCCGCGAGAATGATTGCCAACGCCCGTACTCTGCGGCCTCGCCTCTCATCCCCCGCCGCGCCTCCTTTAAATTCAAAATGCACATAGTTGCTGTTTACAGCCGGACCGCAAAAGGCGTCGAGCACGCTGTAGTGGTACCCAACCCGCGAACTGAAATTCAAATACCGGTCAGAAACAATGGCGTAACTGCGTTCGCCAAAACGCCGTTCTCCAGTTGTGGGCGGCTCCAACATCTGCCGGTTCATAACGGAGAGAAACCCGTGAAGACTTACCGGACGCGGTGCCCCGTGCGAAACAGCAGGGTCCAGCATGCCGTTTAGCAGCGCGGCAAACGGCTCGGAACGCACCTGCTCCGGTTCCACATACCCCTGCGGAAGCGCTGCCGCATCCATGCCTCCCCCCAGATCAATAATATGCAGGTCCACCGGCAATGGGGCACGCAGCCACACTGTGGACACGGTGCGTTCCGCGAGCATATCGCTCATGCAGAACATTTCCTGATAGCACATTTCGTGCGCAAACCGCATAATATCGTGCACCGTGCGGCAATTTTGAGGACAAAACTCAGACGAATTGGGATTCGTGAGATTGAGGGGGACCATCACATCCGCGACGGCCCGTAAAATTTGCAACATGGCGGTACCTGCCATAATAGGAATCCGCTCCGCCTTCCGCTCCAGCACCTCCGCCACTTCCCCCCGGTAAATGCGGCGGCACAAGGCGTCCAGAGTGACTGTCTCTCCCGCAGGGAGTAGTGCTGTCGCTCCGGGTACCGTGAATAACGCGGGAATGCCAAATTCCCGCGCCAACGATGCGAGATGCCCCGTCACGCTCCCCGTTTCCGCCACCAGCGCCTCGGCACGCACCAGTACGGGCACAAATTGCGGCGAAGGATGCCGCACCACAAGCACAGTGCCGGGAGCGATGTTGGTAGGAATAGCGTCTTCTTCCAACAAAACCACCCGCCCGCTTCCCACGCCTGCGGAAGCGCAGTCTCCACCCTCGTACAGGATATCTCCTCCCGCCACAGGGTGGCAGAGCCTTTCACCGGACATATCCAGCCGGAGAGGACGGGCCTGCAAAAGAACCAGATTGCCCAAAGAATCCACGGCCCATTCAATGTCCTGCGGCGTACCGTAATGGTCCTCTACCCGCATGCCCATGGCACCAAGGGCAATACATTGCGCCTTGTCCAGACAGGGTTTGCGCCGTTTTTCCTCCGGCACCGGCACTGCCCCGGTTCCCCCCTCCGGGACCATTACCAGTTGCTCATACTTGTCCGCCACTTCCACTGCGAAAAGACGGGGAACCGCTTCCCGCGACAGCATGAAACGGTCGGGAGTGATCACACCGTCCACCGCGTAGGCTCCCAGTCCCCACACGGCGTCCAGCACCATCACATCGTCACTTCGTTCACCCCCCGGCTCTGTTGTGTCCGCCGAATCAGCCGCCTTTCCCACGGCTGTCCGTTCCGGCGAAAGAATAGCCGGACAGGGTGCAGCCGGAGAAGGAACGGGATCGCGGGTATACAAGACACCGCCGGACCGCGCGTCCACCATGGTTAAGCACAGCACACTCATGGCAGACGCCTCCAGAGGCTCACCCATGTATAAGCGATAGGTCATGGCCCGTTCGGAAAACAGGCTGGCAACCACCTGCTTGTAGGTAGAGAGCAGCGTCGTGCCATCCACGTTCAACACCGTGGCGTACTGCCCCGCGTAGGAAAGCTCTCCATCTTCGCCCACGGCGCTGCTGCGCATAGCCAAACGGGCAGTTTCCTGTCCGGCAAGCTCCGCATACGCCGCCAGCAGTGCCTCTTCCAGAGCGGAAGGTAGAGGAGCGTTGCGCACCAGTTCCTGAATGTCGTGCGATGCGGTTCGCACAGAGGCGGCGTCATCTGGAACCACCTCGCGCACCCGGCGCACAACGGCATCCAGCAATCCTTCATGAGCCATGAAGGCGTCGAATCCCCCCGTTGTCACGGCAAATCCCTCCGGTACGGGAAGCCCTAACCGGCGCAGTTCACCCAAATTTGCCGCCTTGCCTCCCACAATATCCAGCGATTGGCGGGAAATGGCAGCCAGAGGCAGCACCAGCGCGAGCGTCTTTTCCGCCTTGCGGGACATGCCAAGCTGTACGAGTTCGCTGGCAATGCGCTCCAGACTTTCGCCAAGCGCAGGGTATCTGTCCCCGGACAATGTTTCCAGACTGTCCACCATGCGTGTAGCATGAAAGAGCGTGCGCGATGTTTGCGTGGCGATAAACGACCGACCAAATATCTTCTCGCCATCCAGCATTTCCTGAAGTTCGCTGATGATGCCCAGCAGTTCAGAATTGGATTCCAGCAAATCGCGAAATGCGTTGTACCGAATGCGGAATAACCGGGCTGCCTGCTCATTCCGGTGCCCCGAAGCTTCGGCGGGACGGGCAGAATGCGAACCGGAAAAACGCTGTTTCAGAAATGCCATCACCTTCCGCACGGCTGTCCTCCTGTCATCTGGACGTGGTTATTCACCCCAAAAGGCCGGTCCTCCGAAACAGTACTATCGCATCACGTCTTCCCGTAATCGGTACACAGTGCCGGGACCGCTGCCCGTGCGCTCTACCAGACCTTTCCGAACCATGTCCTGCAAATCGTACAGGGCGGTGCGCGTGGCTATGCCTCCCCCCACGGATTCCTCATATTCCCTGCGAGTTATTTCTCCCTGCCGGAGCAAAACCGCCCACCCCACGCGTTGCCGGGCACTAAGTCCCGCAGGTGTGCCCACTTGCGCCGCTGCGCCCGTTCGCGCGGGAAGCGCGGAGTCTCCCGCGTCCCGCGCGGCGGCAGTCGTTTCAAATTCCGGGGCAGACGTATCCCGCATCCCTCTGAGGATCTCAGGCCCGTTCCCCGAAGACTGCCCGTCCAGCACGAGGCAATCCGCCTGAATCACCTCATGATTGCTCATAACCACCGCACGAATGATAGCGTTTTTTAATTCCCGGATATTCCCCGGCCACGTATATGCGGTGAGTTTTTCCACCGCGCCGCGGCTAAGGGCCAAGTGCTCCCGCCCGGTCTGTTCGCTCATTTCGCTGAGATAGTGCGAAGCGATTGGCAAAATATTTTCGGGATGGCTGCGCAAGGGTGGAGTGGCTATCGTGATCACGTTAAGCCGGAAATATAAGTCCTCGCGGAACCGCCCCTCCGCGCACAAGGTGCGTAAGTCCGCGTTGGTCGCGGCAACAACCCGAACATTCACCGGCAGTTCCCTGTCGCTCCCAAGCGGCTTGATAACCCGCATGGAAAGCGCGCGGAGCAGGGCTTGCTGCACACGGGACGAAGCCAATTGGATTTCATCAAGAAACAACGTACCCCCTTCCGCTTCACGGAACGCGCCGGGCCTGTCGCCCCGCGCTTCGGTAAAGGCCCCCCTCACATGCCCGAACAGGGTATCAATGAGCAGGTTTTCATCCAGCTCACCGCAGTTAATGGAAATAAAAGGATTATCCGCCCGTCGGCTATTAAGATGTATGGCCTCCGCCGCGAGTTGCTTACCGGTTCCGGTTTCTCCCGTGATAAGCACATCCACATCCACCTGAGCAGCCTTGAGGATATCACGGCGAAGCGCTTCCATCACCGCACCCGCGCCAATGATGCGAGGCATGAGGCGGCTCGTATTGGAATGCTGCACAACAGCCGACTCCTGCGGCATCCGCTCCCGCCGTCCCACATCGCGCAAGGTTTTGTCTTTGCGCTCTATCTCGGCAAACTGCTCCCGTATGGTCGCGAGCATGCTGTTCAGCGCGTTTTCCAACAGCCGCGCTTCATATCCTTGCGCGGACACGTCTATGGGGTCCAGCGTTCCTGTCGCATGCACAGTTTCGGCGGCGGAAATGATGCGCCGTAATGACCGCGTAAGTATCTGGCTAACCCAAAAAATCAATATCGCCGCCACAATACCCGCGCAAAGCACAACCACGAACATAACATCCACATGCTTATAGCCCGCCGCCAGCGTAAGTCGACTTACATCGTAAAACGCAAGCCCCGCATACACGTAGGGGGGCGCGTCAGGCGCGGGACGGAAAAAAACAGGCGCGTATGCAGTGGAGATTTCTTTCAATTGCGCATGCAGCAAAGGCGGTCGCGAATCTTCCAATATCCCCTGCCTGCCTTGGCGGACTTCTGCCAGCATATGCCAGAAATGGTCGTCCGCCTCAGGCCGGAAAGCGCAATCTAAGGCGGGTTGCCCTAGCGTGCCTGTTTTTGCGGACCGTGCGAGATAGGTTGAGAGGGGCACATCCGGTGTATCCACCTGCTCAGATTGAAAAAGTATCCACCCGTCCAAATCAAAAAGATAACTGTAGCGGACTTCCTGAGTGCGGATAAAGGCATGGATGGGGGAGGCTTCCGAGCCGTACAGGGACAGGACGTTGCGCACGGCCCTTCCGTCCAGCATGACAAAATACACGGCTAGCTCCCCATCGGCGCTCCGCCCCATGGCGGCAAGCGTTATCGCTGGCATATCCAGCATAGCGGAAGACACCGCTCCCTCCGGGTCGGGCAGGTGCACGGTGGCAAGGGGAGATATCCAAATATGCCCTGCTGGCATTTCCGCCGCCTGACGAAAAATAGCATATGGTGCGGGCACCATTTCCCGCCCAGCCGGAAGGGCCATGCTGCGGTATTTTCCATCGGTTCCGGCCAGCACAAGCGTGCCTTCACCATTTTTCCGCAGCATTCCCCCCGCAAGGTAGGGATGCTCACCCGCCTGTGCCTTGCGCGATAAATGGGTGAGCAAGGCTTCTTCCGCAATACTGGATTGCGCGATAAAAGCCACGTCTTTCCGGCTATTCTCCAAAAGATTACGGACGGCCTCTGCCGTAGCCAAATTATGCACCATGGCATTTCTGCGCAATGCTATGGTCACGTAATCATAGGTGATGAAGTAGGAGACAGCTCCCGTTACGGCAAGCACCAAGGCCACAAGGGGCACCAGCACCCCGATAAGCTTGGCCCGAATGGACGCCTGACGAAATTCTCCCAGAATGGGAACAAGGACCGGTTTGGTAAGTCTTCTCTTCAGCAAGATCGCACCCTTGCCCTCGCAAAATCCACAGGTCAATCGCGCAAAATACGCGCCGTTGCGCCGCTAATTATTTTTTTCACAAAAAAACAATTCCATATTTCAGTATATTCCGTCAAGCGGTTCACGCAATGGCCCGGTCCTTGCTCTTAAGAAGGCCAATGGCAGCGCCTGTTCTCCCCTGAACCCAATTTGCGATGTGATACGGGGCGGATGAGGCAAAACAACAGGCTGTGGGCAGCCCGTCGCCACAAAGGGACGCGGCATACACTGCAACGGAAACCGGAGGAGAAGAATGAAACCTTTGCTAAAGACAGTGCTGTTTCTGGCTGCGGGCATGGTGGGGTTAGTGCCCGCCTTAGCGTTTGCAGCCGCGGGACCAGCGGTAGATCTGGTCGTAGTGGCGGATACGCGGATGATTTCATCCGGCATACTGCGCTACTTTGCCGACTTGTATAACACCAACCCCATGATGAATGCGGTATGGGCGGTGGTTCTCACCGCGCTATACGGTTGCTTCTTGGGCGTCCTTATGGATTTTCTGCTTTCCCGTACTGGTCTGGATCTGAGATCCCGGAAAATCGTGGAACACTAATCTTTTCATAGGAAGGGATATCCATATGGAACTGCTAACCGCTGACTGGTTATACATGTACATGCCCATAGCGGGTGTGAAAATTCTGTGGCCCGCTCTGGTGCTTATCGGCTTTTCCGTGGGCGTCATTGGCGGATTCTTCGGCATGGGGGGAGCATGGATGGTTACTCCCGGCCTCAACATCATCGGCTTTCCCATGGCTTTCGCCATCGGGACAGATATCGCCCATATCGCGGGCAAATCCATGATCTCCACCATCCGGCATTCCAAATTTGGCAATGTCGACTACAAGCTAGGTATGGTTATGCTTGGGGGGACCATGGTGGGCATAGAAATCGGCGCACAGCTTGTGATGTGGCTGGAGCGCATAGGTATGGTGGGTTCCGTAGTACGCTGGGTGTACGTGGTGTTTTTAGCGTTCATCTCATGGATGGTTTTCTACGACTACGCGAAAGCCGTCCAAAAGAGCAGGCGTGGCGAATTCACCGAACGCGGAGCAGAAGGGATAACGTGGTACAAGACACTGCACCGCATTAATATTCCCCCGATGATTCACTTCAAAGCGTCCGGCTTCACCTGCTCCATGTGGCTGCCCATTATGGTCAGCCTTGCCACCGGTATTCTAGCAGGTTTTCTGGGCATAGGCGGCGGACTTCTCCGCATGCCCGCGCTGGTCTATCTTATTGGCTGTCCCACGCATATCGCTGTGGGCACAGACCTGTTTGAAGTTATGATCTCCGGCCTGTACGGCGCATTCACGTTTGCCCTTAAGGGACGCATTGAGTTGGTGGCGGTATTCGTCATGCTAACCGGTGCGGCGATTGGTGCGCAGATAGGTACTGTGGCGACAAAGTATTCCAAGGGCTACGGCATCCGTATAGCCTTCGGGCTTGCCGTGTTATGCTGCATGATCTCCATTATTCTCAAGCAATTCCGATATGACATGGCTTCCGCGATTCTCATCTTGGGCACTATCTCATTAATCTGCCTGTACATCATGAAGGTCATGTTTACCGGCGCGGCTCAAGAACTGCGCGAGAAAAAGAACCGTGAAACCCGCACTGCGGCATAGCGAGGAAGGCACTATGAAAACCGCACGCCTGCTCCTTACCTTACTCACCGTCCTCAGCCTCTTTGTCTTGCACGCTGTGAGCTATGCTGCCGAGGTGAGCCAAGGGATGTGCAAAAGTTTCGACCCATCGGCGCGGACTCTGGTCATTGAAGAATATGACACCAACATCACCCCCGAACAACGGTACGGCGGTGCAACCGGCATCATAAACTCTTACGACACGTCATTGGCGCAAGTGGGCATTCCGCCCTCCCCCGGCGACATTATCCGCATTGCCTACAAGGCCGATGGCGGAAAACGCCAGGCGCTTAAGATAATGAACGTGACTAAGCAAAACCTTATGAAGAAATAGTCCCTATACCCTACCCCCCGACCGGCGCCGGGATTGCCCACAAAAGATCCCGGCGCCACTCTGAGGAGAAACGCCATGGGCCTGAATAGTAAACAACGCATCATTCTCATCATCATGGACTTTCTTTTGCTGGCTGAACTAACGCTCTGCATTTTCATGAGTCACGGCAACCCGGACACCATGCCGTACACCTTCCTCAAGCTGTACATTCCGTTAATGGCTGTCACCTTCTTTGGCGGGCGTTTTCTCATACGCCGCTCCGACTCGGCGGATATTCCCCCACACCTGCGAAGCGACGGCATGCAGGAGCACGGCCTGACCAAAGACCTCTGGCAGCAACAAAACGAACAACACGCGCGTGCCCGTCAGGAGGCGTAACCATGGCCTATCTTCTGATCTTTCTCGCCGTATTCATTGGCATAGGTGCCGGAACGGGCTTGCGGTATCGGCGCACCCGCCGCTGAATTTGGCTCTGGAGGAACTCATGGACAGCAGATTACGCGCCGCCTCGCTCCTTATCTTTTCGCTTTTCGCGTTCTCCCTACTCGACTCCTGCACCACACTGGGCGACAGAGGCGGCGTGGCGAGGGGACTGCGCGGGGCGCCTGTGTACGTGAGCGGCACGCTGGATTCTTCCGGTCCCGATTTGGAGCGTCTGGCGGCAATACGTACCAACCCGCGGCAGTTGGCGGCCAATATTCTCTATGAAACGGACAACCTTTCCGGGACGCTGATCGTACAGGAACTGTCGGGCCGGATGTGGCGGGGCATATATAGCGTGTCGGAAGATTCCCCGCCCGGAGACTATACGTTGCTGGTCCACCAGAAGGGAGTGCCGGTAGACAAAGGCACATCGCACGTCACTATCCGTATTTTTGAAGACGAAACCGCCATGCGGGCCGACATGGAAACCTTTTCTGAACGGCTCTTCGGCTTCAAACCGTGGTGGATAACGCTTGCGGCCTTCCCCTGCTGTCTGCTGCTGCTCTGGGTTTCATACAAAACCTCGTTACAGGAGGAGGCAGCCTTACAGGCGCGGGGGATGAGCACAATTTTTAAGATGGCACGCAGCAGCGGCGGGTGGGAAATAGCGTTTAGCCTTGGCAGGTGTCACGGGGTGCGCGAGGGCAGTGAAGTTTTGCTGTGTGATCCTGCCGGGCAGGCGGTAGGGGCCGTGACCGTGCGCGACGCATTTGAGACAAGCGCCACAGCCTTTGTCCCTTCTGAACTTCGCCTCACCCCCCGCCACATGGTGAGTGTTATCGCACCCCAAACAACCGCTCCTACGTCCGATCACGAAAACGAGACATAGCAAGTTTCCTCATGCGTTGACCAAGGCCCTACCTCTGTAATGGCGTAACCCAAAGGCCGGACGGCCCTCCCGGTCGGGGCTTCAGCACCCCCGCCGGGAGAGGCCGCCCACTCTTTTCTCCTTCTTTCTTGGCACCGGACACACGCGAATATCCACGCGCATACCTCCGCACACGCCACCGTGGGCGCAAAATCCCCGGTTACGGGGCGGGCATCCAACGTCCTTACATGCGGAACCGGTGGTGCTTCCATGAAAGAGATCACAGAAAACGAGACAGGCCTGTGGGAGCTACCCCATTTTACGCTTGGAGGCTTTGATGGGGTTAACCTTCTTAATGGTTTGGGAAATAACTTGAATTTTCCCTTTATGTTCTTCAAACATATCGACCGGAGAAAAACCCAGTTGTGTCAACCGGTCAGTAAACGACTGCCGGTCCACCGCATAGCGATTTACGTCCGCCAGTTGGGTATCCACCTTGTCCGGTGTGGTGAAGTAGAACCCCTTCACGTCGATAGCCAACAGATACGTGGCCTCGCCTTCCTGAATTTCCTGCACGATCATATCCTTCGTGGTGCCGAATCTGTTGATTGACGTGATTGACGCCATGGTTCCCTCCAATGTTAGTTTTGACGATCATATTGATATTGAAATTCAATGTCAATTGAGAGTTAGCCTTTTCTAACCCATGCGCACGGTGACGCACACGCACACCCCCATTTCCTCTTCCGGGTACGGGCCTGTTTCCTCATTAAATTTGGGAGGATGGGATGAAGCTCACAGCCGCTGCCCGCTGACTTTCAGTGCTGTTTCCCACAGCGGAGCGCAGAGAGTGCCTGCACTTTTTTTCATCAGAGCATTTTCAAAATGGCAACGCACAGGCGCTGACCGCCATCCACGCGCCCGATACCGGAGGCTTCCCGCTCCCCTTGCGGGTGGCACAAATAGGTAAGCCCCCGGAAGGGGATTCCGGGGGCTACCAAAATGAAGCGACTGAATCAAAGTCCGCGAAGCGAGGGACCACACGGACATTAGTCCTACTTATTGTTTCCAATATAGCATATTGTGTGCCAATTCCCCCAATACTAATCCCGCGCATAACCATTTGATTTTTCACATACCGCCATCCGTTCTCCACAAAACTGGCACTGGACTGACAACGAAATTTCGTATATAACGAAATTTCGTTACGATTAATCGTTAGCATCCCGGAGCACACCATGGTCGATCCACTCTCCCCGCCCCATACGCCGCTTCCTATGGCGGGGTACCGTGCGGAGGAAGAACAGGCCCTCCCCCCGGAAGGCATGGGAGTTTTGGCGGAACACAGCGCAGCCTCGTCTGTGCCGCATTCTGCCAGCTCCGCTTCTCCCCCCACACGGGATGCGGAACCACAGCTTGTGCCTACCTTGCACAGTGTGGATGTTAGTCCGTTTCTGGATCTGATGCTCGGCGTCGCGCGGGAACGCACTATCGACGGAATCTTACGTCTGACCAAACGCACATACCGGGGGCGCCATGTCGTGTTTGGCGGATTGTGGATTGTGGCCTCGCTACGCATCACGGGCACCTCAGAGCACAGCCTTCCCGGCGCGGAGCGTAAGCTCCGCCTCATGGCCTACTCCGGCATGGACCGCCCGCGCCCTTTCACGTGGCGGCACAGCGAGGGAACATACGACCTTGTCCCCTTCTCCGACCCGTTACTTGGCCCTTCCGCGCGGGGTGAGCACGTTTTCGCCGCCTGCGCAGAAGACTGGCATCGCCCGGACTGGGCGGAAGAACAGGGGTTCCACGCTTACTCCTCATACCCAGTCATGCACAAGGACGAATTGCTCGGCGTCATGGCAGTGTTTTATGACCGCCCCATGACTGGTCCGCTGGCTGATATGCTGCTCATGCACCGGAAAATGCACAAAATTTATGCGGACTCCCTCGGCGCGGCACTCGCCAATGCCGCTGCCTTTGAGGAAATACAGATTCTGCGCCGGGAACTGGAACTGGAAAACGAACACCTGCGCCGGGCAGTGCGTACCGCGCACGCGGACGACCAGATTGTGGGCAACACCCCGGCGCTGCTTCATGTTATGGAACAGGTGGACGTGGTAGCCCCTACGGACGCGAGTGTGCTTATTTACGGAGAATCGGGAACCGGCAAGGAACTCGTGGCGGAGGCCATTCACAAACGCTCCCACCGCCGGGCCGGGCCGATGGTGCGCGTGAACTGTTCCGCCGTGCCGCATGAACTATTTGAAAGCGAATTTTTTGGACACGTGAAAGGCTCCTTCACAGGAGCCATCCGCGATCGTACCGGGCGTTTTCTCATGGCGGACGGCGGCACGCTGTTTCTCGACGAGGTGGGCGAAATCCCGCTGGAGCTGCAAGGGAAACTGCTCCGCGTATTACAGGAAGGCGTTTTTGAACCCATAGGCGATGACAGACCACGCAAGGTGGATGTGCGCATTGTAGCTGCCACCAACCGCGACTTAGCTGCCGATGTGGAGGCCGGACGCTTTCGGCAGGACGTATTCTTCCGCCTGTCGGTTTTCCCCATCCGCAACCCGCCACTACGGGAACGGCAGGACGATATCCCCGTACTGGCGCATCAATTCATTGCCAACGCTTCCCGGCGTCTCGGCGTGCCGGAACCGAAGCTCCACTATCGGCATATTCAGCAACTTCAGCACTACGACTGGCCCGGTAACGTGCGGGAACTGCAAAACGTGATAGAACGTGCCGTGATCATGTCACACAACGGCGGGTTGGATTTCTCTCTGCTGGGCAGCCACAGTTTGACTCCCACGGGACTTACCGTTCCGACGCGTCTGCCAGCCCACGCGGGCAAACTTCCGCGTCCGGTAACGGGGGAATCTCCGCTCATGCCCCCAACCACCGCCAAACCCGTACTCACCGAGCAGGAAATGGAGGCGCTCCAACGCGAGAATATCATCCGTGCTCTGGATGCGTGTGAAGGCCGTGTTCATGGCACGCAGGGAGCGGCGCGCCTGCTGGGAATTCCCTCCACCACGCTTCAGTCACGCATTAAAAAATTCGGCCTGCACCGCCCGCCCTCCCGGTAACTCGTTTCCTCACTGGACACTATTTTCCAAAACGCTACACTACTGACGTTGGAAAGCGACATACAAGGAGCGCCCGATGAGTACCCCACGCCACGCGAAAGTTGTCAAAACCGTCCGCGAAAATGCCAACACCACCACCGTTGTCATGGAGGTGGATGACGACAATCTCGCGCAGTTCCGCCCCGGTCAGTTTGCTACCTTGCGCATTATGGAGGACGGGGAATGGTCCCGCCCGCACCCGTTTACCATTTCCGGCGCTCCCGGCGGGCACGTACAGATGACCATAAAGGGAAACGGGCGCTTTACTGCGGAATTAATTCCCGCGCTGGACAGCGGCGCACAGGTGCAGTGTGCCGGACCATTTGGCGCGTTTTGCAAGGATATTGCGCTACGGGAAGAAATTGTCATGATCGCGGGCGGCGTGGGCATTACCCCATTTCTCTCTGTCCTGAGGCACTTTGCCAACACGGGAGCCGGCAACGTCTGCACCCTGTTCTGGTGCAACAGAACCTTTGCGGACGCCTTTGCCGCCAGCGAACTGGAAGCAATGGCTGAACGCCTTGACCTGACGGTAGTTCACGTACTCAGTCGGGAACGGCTCCCCGATATGTATTATGAAGCGGAGCGCCCGCACATCCGGTTTGAACGCGGACATTTCTCTCACGAAATGCTCACGCGGCATATCGGGTCTGCCTCGGCGTCTTTTTATCTTTGCGGGCCTTCGGCTATGCAACAGACCGTACTGGAGGAGCTTTCCTCTTACGGAGTCTTGCCAGATGCCGTGGAGCGGGAAGCCTTTCTCTACCGGGGCGCGTAGCTGGTACGCCGAATATCCACCACAGCCCGCAGCGCTGCCGCAGCCGCACCGGGATCGGCCTGACCGCAGATGGCGGAAACCACCGCCAATCCGTCCGCACCCGCCGCCAACACCGCAGGTGCGTTGGTCACGTCAATACCGCCGATAGCCACAAGGGGAAACCGGCTCAGGGACCGCACCTTCTGTACTCCGGCGAGTCCCCACGGGGTGGCCGTGTCCGTTTTGGTAGGAGTGCCAAACACGGGACTAACCCCAAGATAGTCCACATCTTCGCTTCCAGCGGCTAACACCTGAGCCTCTGTTTCCACAGAAAGCCCGATAAGCGCCGACGGGCCGAGCAGTTTTCTTACCATGGCGCATGGCATATCGCGTTGTCCCACATGCACCCCGTCGGCACCGCAGGCAAGCGCCACGTCCAGACGGTCATTGATGAGCAGGGGAACCCCCAGAGGAGTTAGCGCGGCCTTAAGAGCACAGGCAAGTTCCACAAAGGGCCGGGTGTCGGCATGCTTCTCGCGCAGTTGCACTAACGTCACTCCCCCCCGAACCGCCTCCAACACAGTTTCCACCACGCCGCGTTCCCCGCACAGAGAACTATCCGTCACCAGATACACGCCGTAGTCCGGCACAGTGCGCCCTGTCGTTGTTATCCGCACGCCGGGCACTACATTATCTCCACATGCGCGAGAATATCCGCCTCAGTCATGGAGTACAGCGCGTCTAGAAACTGCACCTGAAAGCTGCCGGGACCAGCCGCGCGGTGAGCCGCCATGCCTCCCGCAACCGCCATGACCGCCATACCGCATACCGTGCCGGAAAACGGGTCTGGCGCCACGGCGACGTGGGCCGCCACTATGACCGAAGCGGTGCATCCCATACCAGTCACACGCGGCATAAGTGCGCTGCCGCCCTTCACACGGACCATGCGGCCCGGCTCGGCAACGATGTCTTCTTCCCCGCTGGCGGAAACCACGCAATTATGCCGTTTTGCAAGTTCCATCACGGCGCCCTGAGCATCCTGCGCCGCCGACAGGGAATCCACCCCCTTGGTGGTTCCGTCCGCGCCGCACAAGGCCATAATTTCTCCGGGATTTCCCCTCACAACGGCGGGGGAAGCCTCATTCAGCAACCGCAACGCCGTTTCCGTGCGCAGACAAGAAGCCCCCGCGCCTACCGGGTCCACCACTACGGGAACGGCATGCAAACGGGCACAGCGTCCCGCCAGTAGCATACTTTCTATCCACGGCGTACTTAACGTGCCGATATTCAGCACAAGTGCCCCGGCAAGGCGCACCAGATCGTCCATTTCCTCCGGGGCATGGGCCATGATGGGCGAAGCCCCCGCACTAAGCAGTGCGTTGGCGGTGCTATTCATCACCACAAAATTGGTGATGCTGTGGACCAGCGGCGAGCGCTCACGCACCGAGCACACGCTCCGCCACACCGTTTCGGGGGAAAAGGAAGCAGAATTCTCTACAGGACGCGCGTGCAAATCCATTGCTCACTCCTTACCTATGGGCACCGTATGGCGCGTTGCCCCGCTTACCGGGTCAGACATTCTCGCAGGCATGTGCCTAACCGGGCAATGCCTTCTTCGATACGCTCCGGGCTAGCGTTAGAAAAATTAAGCCGGAAGGTGTTGTCCGTTCCGTCCACATAGAACGGTTTTCCCGGCACAAAGGCCACATTACGCGCAATGGCCTGCTGGAAAACCTCTTCCGCAGACAGGTGCGCCGGTAACGTACACCAGAGGAACATACCGCCTTCCGGTCGCGTGGTGTGCACCTCTTCGGGGAAGTGGCGGTGGATGGCCTCCACCATGATATCACGGTGTCTGCCATACCGTTCGCGGATGGACTGAATGTGCGCTTCCACATCAGCATCCATCAGGTATTGATAGAGGATACGTTGAGTCAGAGACGAGGTATGCAAGTCGCACGCTTGTTTAGCCCGCACCATGCAGTCCATAAGTTCTTTGGGAGCGAAAACCCAGCCCAGCCGCAATCCCGGCGCGACCACTTTGGAAAACGATCCCAACAGCACGGCGGGCGAACGTGAAAATTTTCGTACCGGCGGAAGGTTTTCACCCATGAACCGCAATTCGCCGTAGGGGTTGTCTTCCACCAGCACGCAGCCGCGCCGTTCCATAATTTCCGCTACTTCCATGCGGGTGCGGGCATCGTAACTGATACCGGAAGGATTCTGGAAATTGGGCACCGCGTAAAAAACGCCCGCGCCAGATTCCGCTATAGTCCGGTCCAGCATCTCCGTGTCCACGCCGGATTCACGCAGCGTTACCGGGAAAAAACGAACACCGAACAAGGAAAAACACTGAATGGCTCCCAAATACCCCGGTCGTTCCATGACCACGGCGTCGCCGCGATTCAGCAAGGCCCGCCCCACCAAATCCAGCGCCTGTTGCGAGCCGGTAGTAATGAGAATATCGTCCGGGTCTGCCGCGATTCCCTGCGCGACGTAGCGCGCGGCTATCCACCGACGCAAAGGCTCGTAGCCTTCCGTGGTGGAATATTGCAGGGCATCCGCCCCGGATTCCGCAAATACCCGCTCGGCAGCGCGGGCCACCGCAGCTACCGGAAACGAGTCCGGGTGCGGCAACCCGCCCGCGAAAGAGATGATTTCCGGTCTTGCCGTTACCTTCAAAATTTCCCGGATATACGAGCGATGAACGCCCTCCATCCTTTCCGCAATCTTCATGTCTGTGCCCCCTCTCCCAAGTATCCCGCGTGATTCAACACGCTGATAGATCAATGCTCTAGTACCCCGGCAATCCGTACTCTGTGGATACTCTCAGGAATCAGCAGTACCAAACTCCGTTTCCATCCAGCCATCCCGCAGCCCGATGAGACACAAGGAATGGGCGTCCGCCAAGGCGACGGCTTCTTCCCTGTCAAAAAAAAGCGTTTTCCCGGCTTGGTAGGCCAGGCAGCTATAGCCGCCATCCACCAACGTGCGCACCGTGCCCGCGCCAAGGGCTGGCAGGTCTATGCGCTCGTCCTGACCGGGTTTAGCCATCTTAACAGCCACGCAGCCTTCGCCGCCCAGCTCTCCGCCACGCCGCAGCAGCGCATCGGTGCCTTCCAGCCCTTCCACAGCCACCACCATGCCCTTTTTGACCACAATGCACTGGCCTATGTCCAAGCGCCCCACGGTCTGGGCCACGGGCCAGCCGTAGCGTAATTCTTCCCACTCGTCAGCGGACGGTTGTCTCCGGGTAAGCACCCCTTCCGGTCCACGCAGCCCCGGAACCAGCTCTGCGGCCTGAAGAACACGCAGCCCCGCACTTTCCAGCTCATCCATGACAGCGCGCAGCAACACGTCGTCGCCTTTGCTGCGCAAGCGCAGCAGCAGCCGGGCAGCTCGCCAGTCGGGGCGTAAATCGAGCGCTTTGGGTTTGCTTATGGCACCGGCAAAACACACGCGTTGCACGCCCTGACTCTGAAAATATTCAATCAATTTGCCAAGCGCTCCGATGTGAAGCAAAGTGAATTGGTCGGCTTCCCCTTCCAAGGCGGGGTCCGTGTGGCCATGAAAACCGCAGAGAACGGCACGATCGCCGCCCTGACGCACTCCGCGTGCAACCAGAGCCGGAAATTGTCCTTCACCTGCTATGATACCTATGGATTCCTTGGTCATTTACACCTCGTCCCAACATCCTTGGTTCAACTTCTCCGCTTCTGCCAACACGCTGACTGGCTTCCCATGCAGAGAAAAAACGGGGAAGAAGGTCGCGCCTTCCTCCCCAGTCCGAACGTTTTTCTTCGACTCTTCCGAAAACGCGGGGCCGTCTTCGGGCCAGTATCCGCAACCTCGCAGCCTGTGCCTTCCGGCTCAAGATGCCAACCCGATGCGCACATATCCACGCGGCGGGTTAGCAGGGGAAAGGTGTTTTTCCAAATCCCCGGTCCCGGCCTAGTCCGCAGGCAGGATACCCCGCTCGCTGGCGCGAATGAAATCCACAAACACGCGCATTTCCGGGAAAATGCCATATTCGTATTCCAGTTGCTCAAGAGCTTCCTTCCGAGGTGTGTCCGAATGCCACACCAACCGAAAAGCGCTTTTGAGGGCGGCGATGAGTTCCCTAGAAGCCTGAAGCCGGCGCAAACCCACAAGATTGGGTCCATGCACTCCGGCGCGGTTGCCCACGGCGAGCATGTAGGGGGGCAGATCCTGACTGATACCGCTCATACCGCCCACAAACGCATACGCGCCAATGCGCACAAATTGATGAACGGCAGAAAGTCCGGCAAGGATGGCCCGGTCCTGCACAACCACGTGACCCGCAAGAGTCGCGCCATTGGACATGACAATTTCATTCCCCACAAAGCAGTCGTGCGCCACGTGGGTATACGCCATGAACAGGTTGCCGTTCCCGACGGTGGTCACGCCTCCGCCGCCAGATGTTCCCCGGTGCAAGGTGGCGAACTCACGAACTGAGTTACCGTTTCCCATGACCAGCCAGCTTTCTTCCCCGGCAAATTTCAGATCTTGCGGCTCTCCGCCGACCAGCGCGTAGGAATGGATGCGATTGTCCGCTCCCATGCGGGTAAATGCCTTAACGGAAGCAAACGCATCAATACGGCAGCGGTCGCCTAGGACCACATTATTTTCAATAACCGCGCACGGTCCCACCACCACGTCTTCCCCAAGCTGTGCGCCGGGGTCCACAAACGCGGAAGGATGAATCTGGCTTGCCACGTTACATATCCTCTCTATTCGTGATGGCGGCGGTCATTTCCGCTTCAGCGGCAAGCGCTCCGTTCACGTAAGCCTTGCCTTCCATCTTCCACAGCTTCATCTTGTGGCGGATAAGACGGCTGTGCAGTTCCAGCTTGTCGCCGGGGTACACCGGTTTACGAAAGCGAACCTTTTCCATGCCGGTAAAGAGGAACAGCTTGTCCTCAATGGTCGTGTCCGTGCTCTTTATCACCAGCAAACCGCCCGTCTGCGCCAGCGCTTCCAGAATAAGCACGCCGGGCATAACCGGAATTCCGGGAAAGTGTCCCTGAAAAAACGGCTCGTTTATGGTGACGTTCTTGTAAGCGACAATGGTTTCGTAGGGTGTAAAATCCACCACCCTGTCTACCAGAAGAAACGGATACCTGTGTGGCAGCAGGTCAAGAATCTTGCGTATGTCAAAGGAGTTGGGGGAAACCGTCATGAGGCTATTTCTCCACTTCGCGTTTCAACGCGGCCAGTTCTTTTTCCAGTTGCCCAAGGCGCTTATACATATCCGGCAGCTTAGGCATAACCGTAAGGGTGCGCAGGTAAGTTCCCCGGTCCACCGCGGGCATGCCGCCCACGGTTTCTCCGCCGGGAATATCCTTGGCCACACCAGTCTTGGGACCAAGCGTTGCGCCGTCACCTATAGACAGATGACCAGCGACGCCAACCTGCCCCGCCATGGTCACCCGGTTTCCCACCTTGGTGGAACCGGATATGCCCACCTGCGAGACTATCATGCACTGATCGCCCACCTGCACATTGTGGCCGATTTGCACAAGATTATCAATTTTGGTGGAATCACCCACCGAGGTCACGCCCAGCACGGCTCTGTCTATGGCACTGTTGGCCCCGATTTCCACATCATCGCCGATACTGACGGTACCGATTTGCGGAATTTTCTGAATCCCCATAGGCGTGGGGGCAAAACCAAAGCCGTCCGCGCCGAGCACCGCGCCCGCGTGGACAATGCAGTCATCCCCCAGCACGGTGCCTGCCATGAGAACTACGTTGGGGTAAAGAATGCCTCCGGTGCCTACGCGGCAGTCTTCCCCGATATAGCAACCGGGAAATACCACCGTATCATCCCCCACCACAGCGCGGGGGCCGATGAAGGCAAACGGGTACACGGTGCAGTTTTCACCCAGTTGCGCAGCGGGGTCCACAAAGGCCAGCGGGTGTACGCCCGACTGCGAACCCTGAGTTTTCGCAAAAAGCGCCACGCACCGTCCGAAGTCCAGATAGGGGCTGGCGCTTATGAGCGCCCGCTCAACCTGACCCGCGAATTCCTCTGAGCAAATGACGGCTCCCGCCGCCGTATTCCCCAGTTGCGCCACATACTTGGGATTAGCCAAAAAGCTGATATCAGACGGGCCAGCCGCCTCCAGCGTGTTGACCCCATCCACGACCATGTCGTCGCCGCGCAGATCCAGCCCCAGTTCTTCCGCGATATCAGAAAGTCTACGCGTCATGTGCCTACTTCTTGGATTCGCGGTACAGCCGGTTCACTTCCACCATGACCTCTTTGGTCACATCAAGGCCGGGAACGGCGTACACCATGGAAGGATAGGATTTATCGAAAACGATATCGTACTGATTTTTCTTGGCAAAAGTGTCCACTGCTTTCAAAATAAGCGCGGAGATGGAACGACGCACGCTTTCATTAGCGGCCTGTACCTTGCGGGACAACGCACGCTGGCGGTCTTCCACGTCACGGCGCATACGAACCAGCTCAAGCTTGCGGTCTTCACGGGCGGTCTGGGAAAGAGCGGCGGCCTGCACTTCCAGTTCCTGAAGTTTCTTTTGGTAGTCTGCGGCCAGAGCTTCCAGTTCCTGATTCTCTGGACCGAACTCGGCCTTCATCTTAGCGCCCGCTGCCTGCGCGGCGTCCGATTCCGAAGCCAACGTCAGCGAATCAATATAGCCGATTTTGCCAGCATGGACGGGAACGACCATAGCCGCCAGAAGAATCAGGGTAAGGAAGAAAGTCTTGCGCATCGAATATGACTCCTTGTGTTCGTCTCGGTAAGCGCGGCGAACCGCCGCGGTGCCATCAGGGTGTGTCCGGCGCGCCTGCGCCGGGACATGCAGCAGAGAGATAGCCCTCAATTCGGTTAGCCGTCAAGAAAGTTACATAGCGGCGTATTTAGCCAGTTCCTGCGTGTAGGTTTCTATGCCTTTGACCACGCCGTCAGCTACCCGTTGCAGATACTTCTCCGACTTGATGCGACGCGCTTCAGTCGTGTTGGTGCAATACCCCAATTCTACAAGCACCGCGGGCATTTTTGCCCCCATGAGCACATAGAAAGGAGCACTGCGCACACCGTTATCCCGCACTTGGTAGCCGGCGTTTCTGGTGAGCGAAACCATATTTTTCTGCACCAGTTCGGCAAGGCTCTTGGATTCCTTCATTTTGGAATTCAGCATCAAATCTGTCAGGATGAATTGCAGGTCGCTGATACGTTTTTCACTCACGGCGTTTTCCCGCGCGGCCACCCGCACGGCGCTTTTGGAATTGGCGAGGTCCAGATAATAGGTTTCCACCCCGGAAACACCCGCGCTGCGGTGAGCGTTGATGTGGATGGAAACAAACATGTCCGCCTTACGCACATTCGCCATGGCGGTGCGTTCTTCCAATGGAATAAACGTATCGTCAGTTCTTGTATAGAGAACGGTATATCCTTTTTTCTGCAACCGCTCCCCAACCATCTTAGCTACCCGCAATACATAATTTTTTTCAAGAATTCCGTTGGCAGAAGCTCCCGGATCTTTTCCGCCATGTCCCGCGTCAATCATAATCGTCTTCACGGTAAGACCCAGTTGCTTCATCAAATCGCCCAACTGCTGCCGGCTGCTCGGCGAGGCCTTGTACTTAGCCGCCAGTTTTGCCTTTTCCGCCTCGCTCAACGGCTTTTCCTGCCGTGTCTGCGCAGAACCTGTGGCGGTTACCCCGGAGGGACCGGCGGAACCGTCCTTAGGTGACGTGACATCAATAACCACGCGATAGGGGTTATCCAGCGAAAACACGTTGTATTTCTGCACGGAAAGGAAGTCCAGCACCACCCGGCTAACGCCGGATTCCGGCGATCCCGCGCGCACCCTGCGCAAAATGCCATCCGCCACGGAAATTTCCTGTGAAAGACCGGAGGCCAGACTGGTCGATTTCAAATCCACATACAGGCGCGGCGGCAATCCTTTGCTCTTGTCTTCCGGCAATATCTGGTACTGAAACGGCACTTCTCGATCCACGTCCAGCACAATACGCGTGTATTCGTTGCTGCTCTGGAAACGGATGTCGCGCAGCAACGCGTTTCCCCCCGGAGCAGAACCGGATACCATGGTGGATGCGGAGGTTTTAGGGGCAACGGCCTTGGGGGACGGCGCGGCGGAAGGCGGTGGAGACACCTGCTTTCTGCCAGCGGCACCGGAATCCTCCTGCTGCGGAGAGGCACCCGACTTGAGCACCCGGTGCAATTCCTTCGCCTTCCAGTACATATCCCCTTTGGTATATTTTGTGAGAATGGTGTTTACGTCGTCAATTGCGGCTGCGGAGTCGTTCAACCGCTCGTGCAGCACAACCGCTCGGCGGTACAGGGCGTCGTCCGCCCATGAATGCCGGGAAAAACGGGTGGCGACACGCTTGTAGTAGTCCGCTGCGGTGCGGAAGTCGGACGGCAGGAAGGAACGTCTTCCCAACTCCTCGTTCACCCGCGCGGCGTAAAAAAGCGCTTTGACCGCCACGGGACCATCAGGGTCTGCCTTATAGGTATCCATGAAGGCTTCTTCCAACTGCTTCCAGTGGGAACGATACTGCCCGCGTTTGGCATCGCGCGAAAGAGACTCAAATGCCTGATACGCTTTACGGTATTCAGAAGAGGGAGACGCGGATGCCGTGGACGGCACCAGCATGAGAACCGCCGCCATAAGGCACAGCGCACATCCCGCAGCCCAAAGGCGCGCATACCGCACGGACGCAACCGCACGACCACAGGCCCCCGGCATGTCCAGAAAAAAGGGAAACAATGCTCGTGTCATACTGAAAACGTCCCTCTCAGGGGCGCGGGGGTAGGCGATACATGAAAAAAACATATTGTTTCTAACCTACTGAAACAGGACCGGAGTTGCAACCCCCTCACGAAATGAAGGAGGATTGCTCCGCGCTTCTCTCCCCGCTCTTGAAAAAAACGAAACGCGGCAGAGCCGCGCTTCGTACTATGGATACTCTTACCATGGACAGCCGAAATCTTCTAGAAACTCTGCCCCATGGAAAATTCAAACCGCGGATCAGGGCGGGAGCCATCCACATCGGTCAACGGAACACCGTAGGCAAACCGCAGATCTCCCATGGGTGATTTCCAGCGCCATTCAAGCCCCGCGCTGGTGAGCAAACCGTTTTGCCCACTCGAATCGCGTGAATTGTCACGGTTTATCCCCGTGTCGATGAAGGGCACAAGAGCCATGCCCATTTCGTTATTGAAATACCACTGGTATTCCAGGTTGGCAAAAGCCATGCGCGTACCGCCGATTTTTTCATCGTCATAGTCACGAATGGCAAAGTCCTCGCGTTCATACCCGCGCACGGTGGTTATACCGCCGATCCAGAACCGTTCCACCAGTGGCACTTCGTCGCCGGAACCGTTTTCCAGCAAGGTTGCGCCGCGCACACGCCCCATGAGCACGTTATTCTTATTCAACGCGTAGTAGCCGCGCATTTCAGCCATGAATTTGACGAACTCGTCGTCGCCTTGCAGCATGCCCCCACCATATTCACCCCACAGGCGAATATACGTTCCCGCAGTGGGCCGCTGCCGGTCATCAATGGTCGACCGGGCAATAGACGTGGAAACCACGCTGGCAAGGTGCCTACCTTCCTGCTTACGAATCAGGCTGGACGCGCTGTCTTCCACATCGAAAATCCGGTAAGAATCCAGCCGGTATCCGCCATAAATAGTAGTGCGCTCCGAGATGGGCCGACCTATGGTGACAGACGTTCCCAACGTATCCACGCTGTAGTCGTCATATTCATAATCGCTCAAATACGAGTTAAGGGAGAGGGAATAAATGCTGTCAAACAAACGAGGGTTCTGGAAGACGAAATCATACCGGTTATAGTCGCTGGCAAAGGTGCCTCCCAAAGAGGCCATGTAGCCCTTACCCCACAGGTTGGACTCGCGGATAGAGCCGGAAACGCCCATCCCGCCCCACGTATTCCAGCCCACGCCCGCCATCAGCGAGCCGGTGTTCTGCTCCTTCACCTTGACCTTCAGGTCCACTTCGTTGGCGGTATCCGTGGGCACCATCTCCACTTCGGAAGACGAAAAGAATCCAAGGGAGTTCAGAGCCGCGTTGCTCTTACGCAACTTCTCGCCGTCAAACTGCTCACCATCCGTGAGCTTAATCTCGCGACGGATGACGTTATCGCGAGTATGGGAGTTGCCTTCTATGGTCACGTTCCGCACGTACACTTTGTTACGCTTGGCAACGGAGTAGACCAAATCGATCACGTCATCCCCTGCCTTGTTGGTTTCAAAATCCACTTCGGCGAAGGCATACCCATGCTTGGCATAAAACTCAGTCAGGCTATTGGTATCGTCTTTGATAATCGAATAGTTGAGGAACTTCTCATCCTTTTTCCATTCGTCAAGCGAGATAAGGTCACGCAACCGTTCATCCGGTTCGATAAGGTCACCCCTAAAGGTGATGTTGCCAACTTTGTACCGCGTACCTTCTTTAACGCGGAAGGTGATAATAATGCCATCTTCCTCGTAATCCACCTGCGGGTTCGCCACGCGAACATCCATAAATCCGCGGTTCAGGTAATACGCGCCAATGGCGGCGGCATCGCGTTCCAGATAGTCTTCGCGCAATACCCCGGAGCCAGTGTACCACGAGAGCATGTTCCGGGGAGAAAGCGCCAACTCGTCTTTCACATCGTCGGGATCAAGGCTTTCCACTCCAAGCAGGCGCACCTCGCGGATATACAGCTTGTTGCCCTCCGTAATGGTGAGCACCAGTGTGGAGGAATGCCCTTCATGCTCTTCCACTCTGTGTTCGACCTGCGCCAGATAGTAGCCGTCCTTGCGGTACAGCTCCTTCACCTTTTCCAAGTCCTGCGACAGCAATTTTTCGTTCATGACGGCGCCCGTTTTGATGCTCATGGCGGCGAGGATGTCATCCTCGTCCACAGCGTCGGAGCCTTCCACCACAATCTTTTCCACGCGCGGTTTTTCCGTCACGGTGAAGACCAGTTCCATGCCGTCTCGCCCCTGCTCCACAGAAGCGACCACATCGCTAAAATATCCCAGCTCGTAAATGCGTTTGATTTCCTCGTTTACCGACTTGCCGTCCAGCAGATCACCCTTGCGCAGGCGTAACCGCATGAGCACCACGTCGGGGTCCAGCACCTTGGTGCCGCGCACGGAAACTTTGGAGAGAGTATTCTTGCTCAACATCTCGTTGGACGCGGCGTCCGCCAGTTCGTTAACAGCGGGCAGGATATTGATAAGTCCCTGTTTGGCAATATACACAGGCTTTGCAGGCTGTAGGCCATAGGCTTCCACAATACGCGCATCAATGGAAATATTGTTCCCCACCTGATTGAAGCTGCCATATATCGCGTAACTGGCACCTGCCAGCACGGAAAGGTCGCGCACGGTGGCGATGGAAAGTTCCGTCACGCCCTGCTGCTGAATAAGCTCCATCACCTGCGCTCTGGGCACCACAGCGAAGCCTTTGGAGGCGAGTCGCTCGGTCAGCAGATCGGGCAGGCTTTCGTGCAGATACGCAAGGTCTTCTCCCGCGTTCACCTCAAAAGGAAGAACGATTATGCGCATGTCCTGCGGCATGGCGGCATACCCCGAAACGGGCAACAGCAGGCACGCAAAAAGTCCCAACGCAAGATATATTCTAATCAGTATGGACATAGAGTTCTCCAGATCGCAATTCGAGACGGCGTTGCATGAGATTCGCGAGGTCCGCATTGTGGGTTACTACCACCAGCGTCATACCCAGTTGCTCATTCAGAGCGAGGAGTTGACGGGCCACGGAACTGCCGGTCCGTTCATCCAGATTGCCGGTAGGCTCGTCAGCCAGTAAAACAGAAGGGCGCATGAGAATCGCGCGGGCAATGGCGGCCCGCTGGCGTTCCCCGCCAGACAGAGTGGTCACCCGATGTTCCATGCGCGTTTCCAGCCCTACCAGAGCCAGAGTCTCGCGGGCAAGGGCGAGTGCCTTACGACGCGGCATGCCACTGATAATGGCCTGCATAGCCACGTTTTCCACCGTAGTGAATTCCGGCAATAAATGGTGGAACTGAAAGACGAAACCAATTTCCCTGTTGCGTAACAGCGCCTTGCGCTCCGCCGGCAGAGAGGCCAGATCCGCATCACGAAACCGGATTTCACCCCACGAAGGAGTATCAAGCGTTCCCAGCAGATGCAAGAGCGTACTTTTCCCTGAGCCGGAAGCGCCCACCACAGCAATGGATTCCCCCTGCTGGATGGTCAGGTCCAGATTCTGGATTACTGTTACTTTTTCCGCAGGGCCTTCATACTCGCGGCCCACGCCTGTCAGCGTAAAAAGGGGGGCTTCGCCGCTCATTCGTACCTCAAAGCCTCGGCGGGCCGCAAAGCAGCAGCCTGCCGCGCCGGATAGATGGTGGCGACAAAACAAAGAAGCATGGCGCTCACGCCGATAACCGCGAGGTCCGTCCATTCAATAAGAACAGGCAGCGTATCCAGAGAATAGACACCCTTGGGGAGCGAAATGAATTGATAACGCTTGAGCAGCCATGCCACCCCCAGCCCCAGCGCGAAGCCCAGCACAGTGCCCAACGCGCCAATGATGGTGCCTTGCAGCATAAAGATACGGCGCACCTGACGTTGCGTTGCCCCCATAGACATGAGAATGGCGATATCGCGAGTCTTTTCCATTACCAGCATAACCAGCGTGGTCACGATGGAAAAAGACCCGACAAGCACGATGAGCGTGAGGATAATGCCCATAGCCGTCTTTTCCAGCTTCAGTGCGGCAAAGAGGTTGGCATTCATCTCCATCCAATTCCGGGAATAAAACGGATAGCCCCCCAGCGCGGCGGTCACGGACTCTGCCACCGCATCAGCCCGGTACACATCGCGCACCGTCACTTCAATACCGGTAACAAGGTCTTCCTCCCAGCCAAGCAGCTCCCGCGCTGTTTCCAGCGAAACAAACCCCAGAGACGAATCGTATTCCCACATGCCAGTCTTGAACAGGCCCACCACTTTGCAGGCGCGCACTTTGGGCGTAAAGCCCGCCGCAGAGCGATTCCCCGCCGGGGAAAGCAGATTCACTCTGCCGCCCACGCCCACGGCAAGCCGCTTGGCAAGCTCCTGCCCGATGATTACGCCGGGCATGCCCTCGCGGGTTAAGTCCGCAAAGCCGCCAGCGCTCATATGTTCGCTAATGGAAAGCACCTGACCGGCGGTAGCCGGGTCCACCCCCCGCAGAATAAGCCCTTTCACTCCGCTCGGCGTGGAAACCATGACCTCGGAATAAACAAATGGCGTAGCCCCCACAACACCGGGCACTGTTTTTGCCACGGTCAGCGCCTCCGCATAATCACGCATGCCACCGCTGGTGCTCATAGTGATAACGTGCGCATTCACGCCCAAGATTTTGTCGCGCAAATCCTTAGTGAATCCGTTCATCACACCCAGCACCACGATGAGCGAAGCGACACCCAACGCCACCCCCAGCACGGATGTGACGGAGATGACGGAAATGAACGTCTGCTTGCTGCGTGCCGTCAGGTAACGCAGGGCGATGAAAGATTCAAAACGCATGCGGGGCAGGACCTAACTCTCCGGTTTAAGTAACGGGAAGAGAATAACTTCGCGGATGGACGCCGAATCCGTCAGCAGCATAACCAGCCTGTCTATGCCCACGCCCTGTCCGGCCGCCGGGGGCATGCCGAACTCTAGCGCACGCAGGTAGTCTTCGTCCATGAAATGCGCTTCATCATCGCCCGCTTCTTTTTCCGCCACCTGATCATAAAACCGCAGGCGCTGGTCTACCGGGTCATTCAATTCAGAGAACGCGTTGGCCAACTCACGCCCGGTCATGAACAGCTCAAACCTATCGGTAATATTAGGATTTTTCTCGTTCTTTCGCGACAGCGGGGAAATGTCCGTAGGATAATGATAGATGAAGTGCGGCTGGACGAGCCTCGGTTCCACATCCAAATCAAATAATTTGGCCTGAAGCTTGGCTAATTTTTCGCCAGCAATAACCTTTTCACCGCGCTCACGGATGTATGCCGCCAGACGGTCGTAATTTTCGTACAATTCCGCAGTGTGCCCGCCCACTTTCTCCAAGGACTCAATAAAGCCCATGCGCGTCCACTTGCCGGGGGTAAGGTCGATTTCTTCCCCCTGATACGTGACCACGGTGGAGCCGCACACAGCCTGCGCGATATGAGCGAATAGCTGTTCCGTAAGGTCCATAAGGTCTTCAAACGTAGCATAGGCCCAATAAAATTCACACATGGTGAATTCCGGGTTGTGCTGCGTGGAAGTGCCTTCGTTACGGAAATTGCGGTTAATTTCAAAAACCTTTTCAAACCCGCCCACCAGCAACCGTTTTAGATACAATTCCGGTGCTATGCGCATGTAGAGCTGAATATCCAGCGCGTTATGGTGCGTCACAAAGGGGCGTGCCGTTGCACCGCCGGGAATAGGCTGCATCATGGGGGTTTCTACTTCCATGAACCCATGCTGCTCCATAAATTGACGGAATTCGCGCACAATTTGCGTACGTTTTCGAAAAATTTCGCGTGTCCGCGAGGTGACAATAAGGTCCACATAGCGCTGCCGATAGCGTGTTTCCACATCTTTCAGGCCATGATACTTTTCCGGCAGGGGGCGAATGGATTTGGTGAGCAGCGTCACCAGAGTACAGGACAGCGTCAATTCGCCGGTCTTCGTGCGGAAAAGCGTTCCGCGAACCCCCACAATATCGCCGATATCAAGCTTACGAAAAGCGGCATAGGCCTCGTCGCCTAAAATTTCACGGGCGGCGTAGCATTGCATGCGTCCACTGCGGTCTAGCAGATGAAAAAATGTCACCTTGCCGAAAGAACGGCTGCCCACAATGCGCCCGGCGCAGGTAAATTCCCGCTCCACGCCTTCCAACTCTTCGGCTTCCAGCCCTTCAAATTCGGCCCGGATGGCAGAAAAATCGTCTTCTT
This sequence comes from Pseudomonadota bacterium, assembly GCA_023460395.1. Classification (GTDB taxonomy): domain Bacteria; phylum Desulfobacterota; class Desulfovibrionia; order Desulfovibrionales; family Desulfovibrionaceae; genus Halodesulfovibrio. The sequence goes on from JAEWQB010000004.1 coordinate 55,327, forward strand.
TCCGAAATCCGTTGGGATAGAGCAAATGTCCCGCATCCAGCAGATCGCAGGATTTTGCCACCCTGCTTTTCACCACCTCGTTCAGTTCGTCGCGGCTGGCAAAACTTTCCAGCATGGGCATAAAATAGTCTACATGGCTGGATTTTGTAGGCAGTTTGATCTTGGGCCGCTTTGACTTTTCCTGATCGCTCAAGGGACTCACTCCGTGTAAATAAAATTCAATACGCGCTGAATTGGGAAGGGTTATGCCAATTGCGCCGTGCCGTCAAGAAACCCGCCCTTTCGGCGTGTCCCCCGTCTCCCGTCCTCCGCGCGAAATGGAAAAACACAAAAACAAGCTTGACGGGGAATTTCCTTTCGCTTAGAGACTGTCTCCGCACCGCGTGACCACGCGGCAGCACGATCCCCGGTGGCTCAATCGGCAGAGCGGGTGACTGTTAATCACTAGGTTGGCGGTTCAAGTCCGTCCCGGGGAGCCAAAAAACAGCAAGGGCTTGTGGAAATACCACAAGCCCTTGTTTAGTTTGCCATATATTCCCAAAGACCAAGCAAGCGGGAAGTCAAAAAAACAAATTGGTAAGCGGCAAACGGCCAAGGCGGCCTTTGCCTATCAATCCCAATATCAACCGTCCATAAATAACCGGGAGAGTCTTCCCCCATCCGGTCCACAGCAAAAAAGTCTGCCCGCAATCCCGGCACCATACGGCTATGTTCGATTACACCCGCCGTACTTCGCTTTCGTTCCCTGCCTTCCCATAAAAAACGCCCCCATGGTTACTCCCATGAGGGCGCGTTCTGTTGTCTAGCCGTTAGCCTTTCTTCATCTCTTCAATAAGCTTACTCAACCGCTGCGCCTGCAAAGCGAGGTCGCTTACAGCGCGGGCAGATTCGCTCATTGCCTGCGCGGTTTGTTCAGACATATCACTCACCTGAACGATAGACTGGTTTATCTGCTCACTGGCGGCGGATTGTTCTTCACTGGCGGCGGCGATGGTGCGGACCTGATCCGCAGAGGCCTCCACATTGCTCACAATTTGCTGCAACGCCTCGCCGGATTCATTAGCGAAACGCGAAGCGGTTTCCACTTCCGCCAAGGCGGTATCCATGGCAGCCACACTCTGTGCCGTGCTGCTCTGAATGGCGGTAATAGCGCTACCTACATCTTTGGTGGACTCCATAGTTTTTTCAGCCAGCTTGCGCACCTCGTCAGCCACCACAGCAAACCCGCGCCCGGCATCGCCCGCACGGGCGGCTTCGATCGCGGCGTTCAGCGCCAGCAAGTTGGTCTGGTCCGCAATGTCCGAAATAACGTTCATAATCCGTGTGATTGCCTGCGCGTGTTCATTAAGCTGTGTCATATCTTCTTTCAATTCCACAGAGACGTCCTGAACCCGCCCTATACTCTGCAACGCGCTTTGCACAATATGCGCGCCGCCCTCCGCATTCTGCCGCGTTTCATCCGATACGGTGGAAGCCTCCGCAGCGTTGCGCGCGACCTCCTGCACCGTCACGTTCATTTCGTTCATGGCGGTGGCGGCCTCCGCCAGATGCCGGGCGGACTCGGAAGCTATTTGATCCGACTGCTCAATCTGCGCGGAAAGCTCACTAGAGGCAGAGGATATGATGGCAACCACGTCTTCAAGTTGTCCCGCCGCCGCCAGCATGCCTTCGCGCTTGGCACTTTCCGCACGCAAGGCCGCTTCTTCAGCTTTTGCCATGGCAGCCTTCGCCTCATCGGTGGCCTGCACCGCATCTGCGGTCTTCTGTTCACTTTCACCGAGCAAGCGTTTGATGCTGCCCACCATGTGTTCCATACCCACCGCCAGCACAGAGAATTCATCCTTGCGATTCCGTGCCCCGTCCAGTAGTGCCCGCTCCCGCTCCTCCAATTCCAGCCTGCCCCCTGCCACAGCTTCCGCCATGCCGGAGAGCCCCGCCAAGGTGCGCACGATGCCCCTTGCGGCAAAGAAAATAATAAGCCCCACCACCACGACACAAACCACCGTCAGCAACACCGTGTTCTGGAGCATGCTGTGAATGGGGGAAAAAATTTCGGCCTCATCAAATTCCAGACACAGCAGCCAGCCCTGCTTTGGCATGTCGCGCACGTAAACAATCCTCGCATCGCCCTGCGAGGTACGGTATGCGAACCGTCCCTCCCGCTTTGCGAGGAAGTCCTTCACCACAGGAACGTCACCGTCTTCCCGCCCCATAGCAGCGGCATCATAGTGCAAAACAACACGCCCCTGACCGTCATACGCATACGAGCCGCCCTTGGTCCCCAGCGAAACTTTGTTGGTAACAGATGAGGCTATGTGCTCATTGTCCACACCGGTAAAAAGCACTCCCTGCGTTTTTCCGTTACGGATGAGGGGCATAGCCACAACAGACGTTACCTTTCCCGTGGTGGCGCTCACCAGCCCCACAATGCATCGTTCCCCCGCCATGGCGCGACGAAAGTATTCTCTGCCGGAAAAATTTGTTCCCACTGATTTACTGGGACCGTCCGCCCCCGCCACATGGTGGGCGATGACTTTGCCGTCGGCACCGGCAAGGCCTGCAAACGAGATGTTGGAATTGATCCGCGTGAAATAATTTAAGGTACCGTCCGCTTCCCGCGCCAATCTCTCCAAAGTAAGCTCGCTCAACCCATCGTTATATGCATCAAGATATCGCGATATTCGCTGCACCTCGGCAAGCATAGACAGCGCCTCTTCCACGTTCGTGAACACCCCGTCCACCCCCACGGACTGACTTTCCAGTAACGTCGGAATATCGTGCCGCAACTGGTCCCGCAGGGCTTCCTCAGACATTTTGTACCCAACCCCTGCGATAAGCAGCAGACCGACAATCGCCGGAGTGAGCACGGACAACAGCATTTTGCTCAACAGACCATGTTTCATGAAACCTCCCTGACACCTTCTTTCCAATCCGTATGCATGTCGCACGCACGGCGGCCTTCAGTCCGCACAGCGGCACGTAGTACCGTTTCCCCTCGGTCTGGTGCCGGACCGTTAAACGGAGCGCACCGTGTGTGGCGGCTTCATCACCAAAGTCAGCGCCTATTGGACCATGAAGAGATCATATTCATACGTCTTTCCCTGTTCAGTATTCCGTTTTGAATCAGCCACACGTACGCGGTATGGCGATGAAAATATGTTTATCACGCATAGGCACATGCCACTCTCATTTTTGTAAACAGCACTACGTATAAAAATAAAATACCACCGCAAAATCAAAATTTTATCATATCATCTAGAAGACATATTGGTGTATATTTATGTACTTTTTAAAAATTTGCGTTCCACACAATACGTAAGTATTCACATTCTTCATTCAATTCTTTTCACCAAATAAAACCATAATCAAGAAATTATTCATATCTTCATTCCGTCTTTATCTGAAAAGAACATATTTTTCAGCATGCCTCTTCTATTGGTGTGCTTCCTTGCTATGTATGATTAGCACACATATGCGTAGCTTCGACATATGTGCACTGCAGAACAGAATGCCCTCCCCGCGACACAAGCAGCCCCTGCCTTGTCCATATGGCGTAGTCAGACCACCCGCGCGGCGTGCCTCTCTTTTCAATTTTTACCCTTTCCCCTTGACGGGAAAGCATGAAGTCCGTATACGTCTCTCCTCGTTGGACGCATTCGCCGCATAGGCGCGTTCACATGATCCCCGGTGGCTCAATCGGCAGAGCGGGTGACTGTTAATCACTAGGTTGGCGGTTCAAGTCCGTCCCGGGGAGCCAGAATGTAAAACGCCCCTTCCTCACGGAAGGGGCGTTTTTGTTACGGTATACCCCGCCAACGGTTACTTTGCGCTTTTTTCCCCGTCCACTTCCCGGACACGCCGCGTCCTGCGCAGATTCAGCGCCTCCACCCCAAGACTAAACGCCATGGCGAAATATATGTACCCTTTGGGCACATGCAGCCCCACGCCCTCTCCCAGCAAGGTGAAGCCTACCAAAAGCAAAAACGCCAACGCCAACATTTTAAACGTAGGGTGCGCGGTCACAAATTCACCTATGGGACGTGCGGCAAACAGCATCAGCATGACCGAGGCCACCACAGCCAGCATCATTACCGGTAGCTGATCCACCAGCCCCACTGCGGTAATGACCGAATCTAATGAAAAAATGATATCCAGAAGCACAACCTGCACCAGTGCCGATGTCACACCTATGGGACTGGGCACGTAATCTTCCACACCATTTTCCATCTCGTGGTGGATTTCCTTGGTAGATTTTGCCAACAGAAAAAGCCCGCCCAGCACCAAAATGATGCTGCGCCCGGAAAGCGGAACCCCCGACACAACAGCCAGAGGCGTGGTCAGTGACATGACCCATGAAATGGATGCGAGAAGAATAAGCCGCATGCCCATAGCCAGCAACAGGCCGATGCGCCGCACTTTTTCACGCAAAGAGGAAGGCAACCCCGCCGTTACCAATGTCAGGAAGATAATGTTGTCTATGCCAAGAACCAGTTCAAGAACTGTGAGGGTGAGAAACCCTACCCAAGCATGTGGATCGAGAAGCCAAGCGAGCATATTGCGCACCTTGCGTGCGGACGAGACGACCAACCATTACGAAACCCTTGGGCGGTCCGAACGCCCGGTGTTCCGCAGGTCTGGCCACAGTCTCCCTGCGTATGCCAGAACACAGCTTCACGCCGAGTTCGAGATTGTTGGCATACGCTTTCCGGCCCCTGCCGGAAACGGCTACTCCCCTGATCATCCAAGAACCGCGCCTCGCGCGGTCACCTCTTGTAGGCATTTCAATGCCGGGGGTCAAGCCCCCCGCCCGGCGAAATTCTGCAACAGCAGATCCACTTCCAACGGTTCGCTGGCGTGTTCATCCCGCTCAAGCCGTATGGCGTGTTTGGCACACTGAAACCGGCAGGCTCCGCACCCCATGCACGCGCTCGCATCTACCACTGCCACGCCTTCTTGCACGGCAATGGCGGAAAACTGGCATTTCTTCCCGCAGGCTCCGCACCCCACGCAAGCAGCCGCGTCCACCACGGCGAGATACCCGGACGGTTCCAGCATGGGAATGCCGTTCCGCTGGGCCTGCATAGCCCCGCAACAGCAGGAACAGCAATTGCAAATGGCATAATAGCGCCCCAGCATCGCCTCTTTAAAAAAAGCGTGTGTCACGTGCCCGCGTTTGTTTTCCGCTTCCACGACCCGGACGGCCTCTTCACGCGTTACCTTGCGGCTCTTGTCTGGGTGATGCTCCAGCACAAAAGAAACGAACGGTTCTCCCACGATAATGCACACATCCACAGGTGTGCACGGATGGGGGCTTGTCTGACGGCAGGGGCAATTCAGCAGCGCGATGTGGTCGGGATGCTGCAACAAAATATCGGTTGCTTCGGAATACGGCAGCACGCGTTCCAGCTTGGGTAGGCTGATATCTCGCCGCACATTGATAAGAGTGCGGGCGGACTCGGCGCGCAGCACCTTGCCGTGATACGAATCCGCAAATCCTCCGCCGCCCTTTGCACGAAAATTTTCCTCGTTCCACAGCCCCATTTTGCCGCCCAGCCAACTAAGCGGTCCCCCCAGCCAGCGGGCGAGCGGGTGTGTTCCCTTGCCCATGCCAATATAAAAATACGGAAAGCGCAGATACACATACCCGTGCAGCAGCTCCCACCATGAACCGCCACGTGCGCGAAAAGCGCACACCAGAGCATACGTGGACGGTTTCCCCCACCGACGCGCCAGTGCTTCCAAGGCGGTGCCCAGTCGCCGGCGGGGCGGCTGAACTCCATGGAAATTCTTCTGCTGCTGCGGCTGGCTGCAATCCCCCGACCGCTCCGCTTTTCCCGTGCACGGCGAAGCGACGCCGTGCGTATGGCCGTGGTTGGCCTTTGGCATGATATGACATCTCCTTCCGGTATGTGTGGTCCCTTACCGCGGACGAAAGGAATGCCTCTTCAATTTAGCAAAAAATACGAAACAGTGGCAATACACCTCAAAAGAAATGCGCTACCCCTGCCGGTAGCCGTGCGCAAACGCGGCGTCATACAGACGGGAACAATGCGCTGCGCCATCCTCCCCCGGAAGAACGAGGAAGACCGTTTGGCGAGTCAGCCCATGCTCGCGGACCGTAGCACACAATCTTCCCAATGATGTTGGAATAACGCGCTGTTCAGGCCACCCGACCCGGTATGCGGCGATAATGGAGGTTTCCTCCTCCAATCCCCCCGCCCTGAGTTCTTCCACCATGCCCTCCGGGTCGGCTGCGGAAAGGTAAATAGCCAGTGCGCAACGATGCCGCGCCAAATCGCGCAATTTTTCCGTTGCGGGAACGGGGGTGCGCCCTTCCAGACGTGTGATGATGACGGATTGCGAACGCTCCGGTACCGTTAATGACGCTGCGGCGGCAGCCGCTGCGGCAAAACCGGCGGAGACACCGGGTACCACCGCGCAAGTCACACCCTCGGCATGCAGCAACGCCATTTGCTCACGTATGGCACCGTACAATGAAGGATCTCCCGTATGCAGCCGGACAACCATACCCCCTGCGCGTACTGTCCGCAAAATACAGGCGTGTGTTTCCGCAAGCGTCATGGGGGCGGAATCCACCACGTCCGCACTGGGTTTCACCCCGGTCACCACAGCTTCCGGCACAAGAGAACCGGCGTAGAGCACAAGATCCGCCTCGCGTACAAGACGCTGCCCCTTAACCGTGATAAGTTCCGGGTCGCCCGGTCCCGCGCCGACAAACCAGACCTGAATACGCGTCTCCGTCATCTCCTGCCCGTCCCGGTTGTGGTAGTCATACAAGGCGAAGCCGCCACAATGAATACCGGATTACGCGCTTCAAGCCGCACGTCTCCGCCCAGAGGACCGGAAACAGAGGCTTGCAGCATGGTGATATCGTACCGCCAGCCCGCCTTCTCAAGCCGGGAACGCACGCGCTCCAAGGTGCCCAGTAGCACACAATGCACCACAAGCCGCCCTGCCCTCCCGGTTGCCGCCTGCTGTTCATCCCGCGCGGAAACCGCCTCCAACCGGGGAAGCACCACATCAAGCAGGTCGGCGTTTTTACCCAGTCCTCCGCCGATGAACACGCGGTCAGGGTCCGGCAGCCCCGCGAGACAATCCGGTAGTGTGCCGTGGACTACTTCCAGAGACAATGCCCCGAAGCGTCGCCTGTTTTTACGGATCATTTCCACTCGTGCGGCATCACGCTCCACAGCGTAGACCGTTCCCCGCCGGACAATGGCGCAGGCTTCCAGCCCCACCGACCCGCACCCCGCGCCCAAATCCCATAACACGGAGTCCGGCGTGAGCTGTAAGGCGGCTATGCCAGCCGCGCGGACGGGCCACTTGGTAATGAGGCCGTTGTCCGTCTCATAAGCCGTCTCCTCCGTACCCAACGCGAGTTGCCGCTCCGGGACGCCTGTGCGTTCCAGCAATATCAGATTGAGGGAAGAAAACTCTCGCGAAGCGGCTTCTGAAAGCGAATGGCGGGTTACGCGTTCCTCTGGTGCGCCCAGAGATTCGAATACGTGCATGGCAAACCAGTCCGCACCGCGTTCCAGTAAGAAGCGGGAGATGGTCCCCGGCGTATTGCGGTCATCCGTCAGCACAGCCACGAGGTTGTGTTCGTACAAAGCGTGGCGTAACGGGGCGTAGTCGTCCCGTCCGTGCAGCGAGACTACGGGAATACCCTGCCACGGCACGCCAATCCGCGCGGCGGCGGTTTGCATCGCGGTGACATTGGGATACACCCGCACAGCCTCCGGGCCGAACTCAGCCACCAGACGGGCGCCGATGCCAAAAAAAAGAGGATCACCATCAGCCAGTACAACCACGCCATGCCCCGTATCCACCTCGTCCGCCACCGCGGCGAATACCGTATGTAAGGGGGCGGCGATGGGAATGGTGCGCACAGGGCGCTTTACAAGATGCGCCGACTGGGCCAACTGACGTTTCCCCCCCACCAGCACGTCCGCCCCTGCGATTATGTCCGCGTAGGGCGTGGGCAGTGCCACCGGGTCTATTCCCAGACCGATAACCCGGATGGTCATAGGCTCTTTTCCCTCTCCTTTCCGTATCCTGTCAACCAACGTGGACAAGCGACTAAGTGGGTGGACCGCTCGTTCCCCTCAGGCCGAAGCCAGCAGCGTGCCGTCAAAATCAAAAACATGGATGGAAATACGCGTACCCGCGTGTGCCCGATGCCGTGTCCAGTGCTCCATCCGCTCGTGAGCGCGTCCGGCGATCTGCGTCACCACCCGGCTCACCAAGCCCTCGGTGCCTAATATATCCAGCACCTGCCGCGCGGTGTTCGCTCCGGCAACAGCCCGCATGACGCGTTGGGACGCTCCTCCCTGCCGGCACCATGCGGACAACTCCGCAAAATCGACAGGTGCCGTTTTGGCGTGAGTGTAGGCGTGCCCCTGTGCCAATTTTACCAGCTTACCGAAAAAACATCCCCATGCGATATGGGAAAACCCCTTCTCCGCCGCCTCGCCTAATGAAAAGGCAACAAAGTCAGCGGCCTGAACAAAGGCTTGTTCCGGCCATTCCGGGTACAGGGCCATGAGCAGTTTTTCACTACGCCGCCCTGTAGAAATACCCACCCCTCCGCAGCCCATGGCACGGGCCACGTCCATGCCCTGCACCACAGCGGCCCGCCACGAACTGTTGCTGTAAGGCCGCACGGTGCCTCGCGTGCCTAAAATAGAAATACCGCCCACAATGCCCAAACGGGCGTTCATGGTGTGCGCGGCCCGGCGTTCGCCTTCCGGCACCACAATACGCACACGCACGCCCCCCGCGTAGCCGCATTGTGTGCAGACTTCACTTACAGCAGCTTGAATCTGCGCACGCGGGCCGGGGTTAATTGCCGCTTCTCCCACCGCGACGGGCAACCCCGGCAGGGTCACACGGCCCACACCGGCACCGCCGTCCAAATCCAGCCCCGGCTCACGCACCAGACGCACATGCGCCTCAATAACCGCTCCGTGTGTGGCGTCCGGGTCGTCTCCGCCGTCTTTGATCACTCCGCCCACGGCGAGTAATCCGTCTTCCTCGGTTCGGACAAAAGATATGGGAACATCCAATCGCTCTGCTCGCCGCGAATCCCGTTCCAACTCGCAGAGGGGAAGCGGCACATTCACTTCGGTCCGGTTCTCGTCGCGCAGCAATACCCACAATGCAGCAACGGTAGCCGCAGTGGCTGCCGTTCCGGTAGTGAACCCCTCGCGCAGAGAGCAAGGTTCCTCGGAGCCGGAAAGATGTCCATCCGTCATCGTGCCACCGCCACCTGTGCGCTTTTCCGACGCTGCACAGCCTGCTGCCCGGCTATACCCATGCCGATGGCAACGATAGCCATGCATGCCCCCATAATGCCCAGTGGCCCGGTGGGCCGGTCAAAAAACAACATATCCCACACAAAGGCCAGCGTGGGTTGTATGAGCATAACCAGTCCAGCTACAGCGGCGGGAAGCTGTGGCAAAGCGGAGGACAGCAACACCCAGCCGAGGCCCTGACACAGCAGCCCGTAGGCGACCAGATAGCCGCCGTCCCGCAGGGTGGGAATGGCAAACGACGCACCGCTTATTGTTCCTGCCACACCGCAAAACAATGCCGTTACCAGCGATACCATGGCCATGTTCATGACCAGAGGCAAACGACCATCCATCCCTTGCGAGCGCCGCAGTGCCAAAATATACCCCGAATAAAATACTGCGGTAAGCAGCCCCATGACCACGCCGGGAATGGTGCCCTCCACGAGGTTATTCACGTCCACCCCCACCAGCAACCACAAGCCGCCAAGAGCAAGGGGAACCGCCATAACCAGCCGCAGGGAAAGCCGTTCTCCAAAAAAGACAACACCTACCAGCGCCAAAATGAACACCTGAAAATTGCCAAGAATGGTAGACAGCCCCGGTCCAATGTACAGAATGGAACGGTGCCAGACTTCGAGGTCCAGCGCGAAAAAAAAGGCCGCCCCGAAAACAATACCCCACACGCCACGCCGTAGATGCAGACGCTCGCCATGGACCAGCGCGACGAGCAAAAGGCCTATTCCGCCAAAAAGGACGCGATAGAACGCGGAGGCACTCGGCCCCACTTCCGTCAACCGGACAAACACCGGCGCGAAACTGATGATGACCCCGCCCAGCAAAACGCGGAGCAGCGGAGCAAGAGGCAGCCCCATTGCGCTGCCTGACGCCCTATGTGCATGATATTTCATAATGTATAGCTAGTTATTGTTGCAGGGTTGCCGCGAACGGATGCTCCACGGCTGGTAACCGGCCTGTCTGCGACGGATTACAGCGCCCCCGCCTTGACCAGCGCCTCGCGGGCATCGTCATGCCTGCCACGCGCTTCAAATGCACGAGCCAACTCAAGCCACGCGGAACGCATGTCTGGTCGCAGCGCTGCTGCCTGCCGGGCCAGCACTTCGGCAATTTCCGGGTCTTCCCCGGCATCCAGATAGAGTTTCGCCATCAGTTGGAGCGCCTGAGCGTCCTGCGGGTTGTGAATAAGCGCCTGATGCAAACACTCGCGGGCTTCTTCCATACGATTTTGGCGCATGCATAACCGGGCGAGATGCCGCTGCACCAAGCCCTGATTCTCTCCCAGCTTCGCGGCGCGGGTGTAGTACTGCCGGGAAACGCCATATTGCCGCTCAGTCTCGGAAAGCTGCCCAAGCCGCAGCAGGGCAAAAAAATGACCGGGGTTATGTTTCAGGCATTTGCGATAGTAGGCGCGGGCTTCCTTATATTCGCCAAGCGCATGGCATACATTGCCAAGGTTGTAGAGTGCCATCACGTCATGCGGATTCCGCGCAAGCGCCTCCGTAAACTGGTGCCGCGCCTCTTCCTGCCTGCCGAGTCCGGCGTAGCAGACTCCTAACGAATTCCTCGCCATGGTGTTGTCCGCGTCAGCCAGCAAAGCGCGCTTATACTCCTCAATGGCCCCAAAGGTGTCACTCTGGGAGTACAACTTGTCCGCGCTGATGTTAAGCGCGAGCGAATCCATCACGCCCACGTGCGGTGCCGGGCACAGCATGGCATATTCCAGCGCTTTCAGACAATTTTCCACACTCTCGGCCTTGCGGTAGCGCAGAAAGGGGTGGCACGCCACTCCCACTGCCGCCTCTATGCCCAACCGGGATTCCAGCGTTTCGCACAACGCTGTGTAGCGCTCTCGCATGACATCCGGGGAAGCGCCGGGATGGAAAAAAATTAGCGAATTAAGGCCGTACCTGCCCCCGATAGCCTGTGCGGGAACAGTAGCCCGTGGGGAACGGCCTGTGTTCCGGCGCGTTCCATCAGAACATCCCTTCGCCGCAGTTTCTGTTTCCCGCCCGTTCCGTTGGTCCTCACCCGCCGTATCCGCACACAGCATATCCCGGCACAATTCCGCCGCTTCGGCCATAATCTGCTCTGGATGGGAGTGCCCGGACCGTATCCCTTCCGGTCCGGTCAAACGGACCAGCGCCACGGCAAACCGGTCACACAATTCCCGCTCGCGGCTGAACCGGGTGAGGAAATCCCGGTGCCGGTACAGCCCGGTAAGCGTATCCAGTTGCGCCTCGCCGCCCACGGCACCCCCCGTAGGGGCGGTCGAGCGGCCGTTCCCCGGCACCCCCTTTTCTTCCGGGACCAACGCGATGCGGTCGCCCGGTTCAATGGGCCATGTGGGGTCCCCAAGATGCATAACTTCGGCAAGCGACTGCGCTTCACGAACTTCCATAAGCACTATCTCGCCCTTGTAGAGAGGAGACTTGCCTTTTCCGTCGCCGCCTTCCCCCGGTGAGCCGCCCATTGCGCCATCTGCGCCGTCCGCACCATCGTGTGCCCGGTGCGAATCATACTGCGTGGACCACACGGCGTATCGGCTGCCTTCCCGCGCCCCCACGGCCCGCCCAAGACTCACCATAATCCGGCTCATGGGCATGGTTTCCACCACCTTGCCCCCTTCCGCCAGAATGCGGTGATAGCCCATTACGTGATCCGTTGCGTCGCCCAGCCCCTTTTCTCCCGCTATTGTGGCGGCAATACGCGATTTCCGCAGCAGCAGTTTAGCCTGCTCCTCCACAGCCCGCTCAAATAAATGCCCTTCAAAATCTTGTGGATACGCGGCATACCCCGCGCAAACCGCCACACGGACAATATCTTCCGTCAGCGTGTGGGTACGGCGCACAGAACGCAAACAGCGCACACACTCTTTGGCAATACGCCGACACGAACCAACCGTACCGCCGGGGACAAACATGCCGAACTCATGATCGCCGGTGCGGGCAACCAATGCCTGTTCCGGCGCGCAATCCCGTAGGGCGTCCGCCAGTGCGGTCATAAGCGCGCCCGCAAAAACGAACCCGTAATCGCGTTCCACATGCCGCAGGGAATCCAGAGTAAATGTTATGACTCCCATACATGCGTGGTGTTTCCCCGTGGGAGAAGGCGAACCATTCATATCGCAATGCCCGTCGCCTGCGGGACGGAAGCACTCGCGTATAAGCTCCACCTCGCGGCAGACGGCCTGCTCCAAATGAGGGCGGGAAAAAAGACCCGTAGTCGGGTCCGTGATGCTCATTTTGTACAACAACAGGGTTTCCAGCACCATTGCCCCCACGGCAGGGCACAGGTCCAACAGCGTCTTCCGCGCGCGCATGCTCACGCCCCGCGCCACAAAAACACCAAGCACCTCGCCATGCAGCACCAGCGGCAGCAACAATTTTTTGTCCGCGCTGTCCCACACGGGATGGGGACTCTGCCGATTTCTGGGAAAATACAGGCTATAGGAGCGGAAGCTAAGAAAGCGCCCCACAGCGTCTGCCAGCAGGTGCTCATAGGTAATAAGGTCGTGCCGCGTCAGCCGAGTCCGGGTGTGGGAAAAGATATCCTGTTGCGCCTTCATCGGGAGCATATACATCCTCCCTGTGGGAAAAGAAAGTCCCACCCCCGCCGCCGCACCCGCAGCCTTGCATCCCTTTCCGCGATGCGGTAGCACCCATTAGACAAGCTGAGTCCGCGCTTTTCGTGACTGCAAGGAGCCACCATGACAGAGATATCGCAATGCCCTCTTCAGGAACCGGTCATGCGCGCCATACGTGAACGGCGCAGCATCCGCTCGTACACCGACGCACATGTTTCCGATGAGACGATACGCGCTCTTTTAGACGCCGGGCGCTGGGCCCCCAGCGGCATGAACAACCAGCCGTTCCGCTTCCTCGTTCTGCGGCGGGCGGACCCCCGCTTTGCCGCGTTGTCGGAATTGACAAAGTATACCCGCATTGTCCGTTCCGCCCCGGTCATGATTACCGTGTTTTTAGATAGGTCTGCCACCTACCACCAGAACAAAGACCACCAATCCGCCGGCGCCTGTGTTCAGAACATAATGCTCGCCGCGCACGCCCACGGGCTGGGCACCGTATGGCTGGGCCAGATGATGAACAACGCCCCGCAGGTTCTGGAGGCGCTGGGTCTTTCGCCGGAAGCTTACGAATTTATCACCGCGCTGCCGCTGGGTGTTCCCGCCGAGCCGGGCACGCCCTCGCGCAAACCGCTAGCGGATTATATGCTGGAGGCATTTTAATGCAGGTACGCACGTTTCCCCTTGGCCCGCTCGATACTAACTGCCACGTGGCATGGCACAACGGCCTTGCCATAGCCGTAGATCCCGGCGGCGAACCTGCGGAAATTATCGCCTTTCTCAATGCCAACAATCTGCGCCTTACCCATATTCTCAACACCCACCTGCATTTTGACCACGTATATGGCAATCAGGCCCTGCAACAAGCCACAGGAGCGCCCATATTAGCCTGTTCGCGTGACGGCTACATGCTGGATACCGAATTGGGACGCGGCGGCATGTGGGGCTTCCCCAAGGTCACACCCTTTGTATACGAAGCTATTGACGAAGGTCCGCGAACCTTTCTGGAGCGCCCCTGTACCGTCCTGCACACTCCGGGGCACACTCCGGGCGGGTTGTCATTTTATTTCCCGGATGACAATGTGCTTTTTGCGGGAGACCTGCTATTCTACCGTTTCGTGGGCAGAACAGACTTTCCGGGCGGCAGCGAAAGCGACCTGCGCGATTCCATAACGAGAAAGGTCTTTCCTCTGCCCGGAGAAACTGTTGTCTACGCAGGGCACGGCATGCAGACCACGGTGGGAGACGAACGGCTGAACAACCCGTTTTTCTCTGATTTCACACGATAAACGCTCTGCGAAAAGGCCGCCCGCAAATCAGGCCATATCTGGGTATATCTGGGTATACCTGAGCGGAGCTGGGCAGATATGGACGGCGGGACAGTTGCACAGCCCCGCCCGGAGGAGACGAAGCGTGCGCACTGTGATTGATTTACGCCAAAAATGTTGAGGCATTGGTCTGGAGATACAGTGGTACCTCCGCCTTCACGAAGGGAATGACATTGCCTTCCTGCTTCCGTCCGATGCGGCCGGGCAAGCGGAGCATGCTCTGTATATTGAGCCGCGATGGACGTTAACCCTCTCACCGGAGGGGGATGGGCTGCGCGCACGGTATATCCGCAAAACACCCACCAGAGAGGAACCCCTATGAATTCCACTCGCTGCACATCTTCCACCTCCCGCCAAGCGCCTGAAGAAATTCTCGACGAGAATACCGTGCCGGACGTATTGGCAGACACTCCCGGTACTTCCCCCGGCATAGTCGCCCTGTCGTGCAGCCCGCGGGCCGGGGGCAACAGCGACCACGCCTGCCGCCTTTTCATAGAAGGAGTGCGCGCGGCGGGCGGGGAATCGCAATTCATTCCCCTGCGGCACTATACCGTCCGCCACTGTATTTCCTGCCAACGCTGCGAGCATACCCCCGCCAGAAACTGCTTTCTTGAAGGGACAGACCAAAGCGGTCCGCTTTTCCGCCTTCTCCTTCAGGCCCCGGTCTTATTCTTCGCCTGCCCCATCTATTTCTATCACGTTCCGTCCCTGTTCAAGGCTTGGATAGACCGGGGACAGGCGTTCTGGATGCGGCGTCAGGCGGGAGATCCCACAATGCTCGCCCTGCCCCCCCGAAAAGCATATTTAGCCATGATGGGTGCACGCCTGAAAGGGGATAAACTCTTTGAAGGAAGTCTGCTTTCTCTGAAAATTTTCCTTCAGCCCTTTAATATTACGCTTGAAGACCCGCTGCTCCTCTATGGCATGGATGGACCGCAAGACCTGAGGCAGACCCAAGACGCGGTGGAACGGCTACGGGCAATGGGGCACGCCGCCGCCAATACCGCGCTTCTCTCTCCCGGCGCACCCTCTTCCGCAAACGTAAGCCCGGCGTGATTCCCCTGCGCGTCTGCCATCTCTTCCGCCAATGGAAAAAGGCCGTCCGCCGGGGCCTTGGTGCCCGGTGCACTGCCTGTGGCTGCGCGTGCGCACCCCATCTTACCCCGCTGGCCTCAACCAGCGACACGGTTTCCTCACAATCGGACAGCGAGTGCCTTGAGCAACGCGCCCACTCATCCACGCCTCCGCTTTGCCCAGACTGCGCCCACGCCCTATCCCCGCGCACAAAAGGCTACTGCCCACGTTGCGGAATGCTGTATGCGGCGGCACACCTGCCGCCCGCTCCTTGTTCAGCCTGTCTCAGCGCTCCCCCTCCGTGGGACACTCTGACCTTTCTTACGCCATACGACGCACTCATGCGGCACTGCATACTCCGATTCAAATTCCACGGAGCCTTGGAGTTGGGGCCGCTTTTCGGAACGCTGCTTGCCCGGCGCATTATGGCAAAAACCCGCATATCTCCCACCGAAGGACCGAACGACTCCACGCTGGTCGTTCCCATTCCCCTCCACTCCAAACGGCTGCGGGAACGGGGCTACAACCAAACGCTGGAAATATCCCGTTCCCTCGCGCACGCTCTGGCCCTTCCTCTGCGCCCCGACCTGCTGCGCCGTGCCGTTTCCACCCCTCATCAGATAGGGCTGACCCGCGCCCAGCGGCAGCAGAACCTCGTAAGCGCCTTCGCCCCACGCCCCAGTGACGACGTTTCCCACCTCCACGCGGCCCACCCGGACATCGCAGGCGCGTCCCTTCTGCTCGTGGATGACATCATGACCACAGGCTCTACGCTTACCGCTGCCGCGCTGTGCCTGAAGGCTGCCGGTGCGGCTACAATACATGTTGCCGTGGCTGCCAGAACACCGGAACATCCATGATACCGCAATGAGCCCCGTCGTTTCCCCGCACGCGGGGCCGCCCATTTTTTCATCAAGGCTATAACCGATTGGGCATACAACCAAAATTGCGGAGAAGTTCTTTTCTTCACACCGTCATCATAGTAGAGTACGCCCTCCTGAAACTGGCACTGCGAGGGATCATGGCCCAGCTCACCACCCTGCTTGTTCATCCAGACCCAGCCATACGCGCGCGTCTGCGGGCCATGCTGCGTCCGGTGGATTTCATCCGGGTTCTGGGCGAGGCGGAAACCGCGCAGGAAGCCCTCCTGCTGCTGGACGCCATACCCTATTCCGTCTTTTTTGTGGGAATATCCCTGCCTACCACGGGAGAAACGGGCGAAGCCTGCGATGATGGCCTTGTGCTGGCCCGCCACCTGCTGGGCCGCAGCCACCGCCCTGCGCTGATATTTTTAGCGGACGACGAGCAGCACGCTTTCGCCGCGTTTGAACTGGAAGCCACTGACTATCTTATCTTCCCCTGCCAAGACGACCGCTTTGCCCGCACCGTGGCCCGCTTGCGCCAGTTCAAAACACACCACAACATCGCGCCCGACCCTGCCAGCCTGTGGCGGGAACCGGAGCCGTATTCTCCTGCCGCGCCTCTGCCGATGGACGGGCGCTCCGCCCACGACGATGCGGACCCCGGTACGCCGCACTCCCCGGCTGAAGAAACGCTGCAACTCCCGCTGGGGGACGATGAGCAAGATTCCTTTTTAGCTGCGCTCCGGCAGGCATGGGACCACACCAGCCGTTACCGTCCCGTGGAAATAGAACGACTGGCTATCACTCTGGACGGCAGAACCATGCTGCTGCCTTACACTGAAATTATCTTTGTGGAAGCCTACGAGGACTACTCCTACGTGCATACCGCCGCCCGGAAGTATCTTACCAGCTATCGGGTCAAGGTGCTGGAAGACCGTCTGCGCGCACACCGCTTTTTCCGCGTGCACCGGAAATATCTCGTCAACCTCGATATGGTGACGGAAATAGCCTCGCTGCCCGGTTCCAACTTCATGCTGCGCACAGCCGGGCGCACCCGGATAGAACTGCCCATCAGCCGCCGGAGGCTGGCGGAGCTTAAACAAATATTGGGGCTGTGACATGACCGCATCCAACCAAAGCAGCCATCCCGAAGGCTCCAGCACGTCTGCCTCCGCGCGTAAAAACACCGCGCCCCATACCGGTGAAGGCCCGATACTTGATAACGCGGACAGCCCCCCCGGAGTTATGGATACCCTGCTCCATGAGGAACGGGTATTCCGCCCGCTGCCGCAAACCATCGCCAACGCCACGATAAACCCGCAAGACGCCGCCTTGGCACACCGCCTTGCGACGGAAGACTGGCGAACCTTTTGGGAAGAAGCCGCCGAGGAAGTGCAGTGGTTCCGCAAATGGGATTCTGTTGTAGACGAAACAAACGCGCCTTTCTACCGCTGGTTCCCCGGCGCACGCTGCAATATCATCCACAACGCGCTGGACCGGCACATGGAAACGGCAAATCGTCACAGACTAGCGCTCATATGGGAAGGGGAACCGGGTGATACCCGCAAGCTGACCTATTTTGAACTCTGCCGCGAGGTAAACAAATTCGCCAACGTGCTGCGCGGCATGGGGGTGACCAAAGGCGACCGGGTATTGCTCTATATGCCCGCTCTGCCCGAAACCGTTATCGCCATGCTCGCCAGCGCGAAAATCGGTGCCGTGCACAGCACCGTCTTTGCCGGGTTCTCCTCCCGCTCTCTGGCGGACAGGCTGGAAGACGCCCGGCCCCGCGCCATTATCACTGTGGACGGTTTTTTCCGTAATGGGCGTGTGGTTCCGCTGAAACCCCTGCTGGACGAGGCCCTGCGCCTGTGCCAGCGTAACGCCAGCCGGAACCCGGCTCCGGTCCCCCATGGTAACGACAGCACCACGCACGCCAGCCCGGAGGCACCTCCGGTCATCGTGGTGCAGCGGGCACATCTGGATGTAACGATGAATGCCCCACGCGACCATTGGTGGCACGATGTCATGCTCCACCAATCCCCGGAAGCGCGGACGGAGTCCATGGATGCGGCTGACCCGCTCTTTGTGCTCTATACCTCCGGCACCACAGGAAAACCGAAAGGGATTGTGCACTCCCACGGCGGCTACATGGTGGGCGTGCATCGCACCCTCACATGGGTCTTTGACCTGAAACCCACCGATGTTTTTTGGTGCACGGCAGACCCCGGTTGGATAACCGGTCATTCCTATGCCATTTATGGTCCGCTCATGGCGGGAACCACTACCCTGCTGTACGAAGGACACCCTCTGTACCCTGAAGCGGGCCGCCTGTGGTCCATGGTGGAACGCTGGGGAGTGAGCATTCTTTACACAGTTCCCACGCTTATCCGCATGCTCATGCGCTTCGGACCGCACTATCCCTCGCGCCACGACCTCAGCACCCTGCGCGTGCTCGGCAGCGTGGGCGAACCCATATCCCCTGAAGCGTGGGTTTGGTTTCACAAAACCATAGGGCGGGGCCGCTGCCCGCTACTGGATACGTGGTGGCAAACGGAAACCGGCATGATTATGATCGCGCCGCTTCCCGTCTCGCTCCTTAAGCCCGGCTCCGTCACCCGCCCTCTGCCCGGCATACAGGCCGACGTGGTGGACGCACAGGGCAATTCCCTGCCTCCGGGCACGGGCGGATATCTGGTTATCAAGGCTCCGTGGCCCGCCATGATGAGCGCGGTGCTGAATGATGACGGCACCTACCGCGACCAATACTGGTCGCGCGTCCCCGGCTGGTATTTTCCCGGCGACATGGCCCGTAAAGACGCCGACGGCTATTTATGGATTCAAGGCCGCGCCGATGATGTTATCATGATCGCCGGGCATAGAGTGGGCACGGCGGAACTGGAAGCCGCACTCGCCTCTCACCCGTCCGTTGCCGAATGCGGCGTCATCGGCGTGCCGGACGACATTCGCGGGGAAGTGGCAAAAGCCTTTGTCGTGCTGCACGATGATGCCCCGCCCATAGGCGGCTTTATTCCCGAAGCCGATATGGAAGCCGAACTCATCGAACATGTGCGCCGCGAACTCGGCCCCGTGGCGGTGCTACGCGGCGTCTCCTTCCGAACCGAACTCCCCCGCAACCGGAGCGGAAAAATCATGCGGCGTATTCTCCGCGCCGAAGAGCTGGGGCAAGACGTGGGTGATGTGAGCACGTTGGAAGAAGATCCCGCTCTGGACTAACCACCGCCCAGAGCGAAATATCTCCGCCGGACGGAAAATCCTCTCTGTACGCATCTGCCGCGCCCCCTCCGCGAGTGCCGCCACCCGGCACAAATACAAAAAACAAGCGCCGGTGCGTACCAGCGCTCGTTTTTTACCGGCAGGACTGGGGTATGGTCCCATGCGGACGGAAGCGATACCTTTTTGCCGGAGAACTTCCTGTGTCAGACCATTATTCCTGACAGGCGATAGCGTGGTCGTAGAAGACCAAGTCCGGCGCAGCGGGAATTTCTCCCGCCTCGGCAAGCCGCTGGAGGAACAATCGCAGACCACGTTGTTCGTTTTCACGCAAATCGAAAACCAATCCGGTAAAATAGGTCCGCATTTCGGGCACGCTAAGAAAACCGGAACGCGCGGCTAAGGCCACTATCTGTTCGCTGTTGTCCGCACCCCACTGTTTTGCTTGCAAGAAAAGCTCTCCGGGATCGCGGGAGAAGCAGCCTTTAGCCACGGCATCACGCGCCACCACCCAAACTCCGAAAATGAACGGAAGTCCGGTCCATTCGCGCCACGCCTCTCCCAAATCCATACGGTAGGGATACCGCGGGTCTGTCCGTAGAGAAAGGGCTTCATCGCCTATGCACAGGGCGGCTTCCGGCAGATTTCCCTGCTCAAGGGCCTCTGTTACCGAGCCGGTTTCGTAACGGACGTCCAGTTTAAGATATTCGCGAAACAGTAGACGCAGCAACGCGGCGGAGGTGTGTGACTGGGCGGTGGAAAGAATGGTTTCTCCCCCCAGTTCCGCTATCGGCTTCCGGCTGATGAGCAACACGCTCATTACGGGACCGCAGCTTCCTATTGCCATGTCAGGCAACAGGAAATACCGGTTGGCATGGCGGGCGTATTCCATGGAAGAGCAGGAGGAAGCGTGCAACTCGCCCCGCGACATGCATCCATTCAGTTCCGCGGGTGTGCCATAGACCAGATCGAAATCATCTCCCAAAATTCCCGCTTCCATCGGATGATAAATAGGCAGAACATTCAAATACTTAATGCGCCCTATGCGCAGTCGTTGCTCGGTCATGCAGTTCTCCAGAACCGTATGCGGATTACACCTGTGGCGCACCATCCACATACTCGTAAGTCATAGTGCGCTGCCGGGGTTCAAACCCCGCAGCACGGATAATCTTGTGGATTTCTTCTCTGGACAGCGAAAAAGAAACGCCTGCCGCAGCCACCACATTTTCCTCTATCATCAACGATCCGAAATCGTTAGCTCCATAAAACAACGCGAGTTGGGCTATCTGCGGTCCCATGGTTACCCATGAGGCCTGAATATTATCCACATTGTCCAAAACAAGGCGCGACAACGCCAGCAGGCGCAGGTAGCCGGGGCTGGGTTCCGGGCGCACATGAATATTGGTATTGCCGGGCTGGAACGTCCAGGGAATGAAGGCGGTAAAACCACCTGTGCGGTCTTGCACCTCACGCACGGCAAACAGATGTTCCAGCCGTTGCGGGGGAGTTTCTTCATGCCCGAACATCATCGTGGCGGTGGTGCGCATGTCTTGGTAATGCGCTTCTTCCATAACCGCCAGCCAGCGGGCAGCACTGCACTTATTGGGGGACACGCGACGCCGCACCTCATCCACCAAAATCTCCGCTCCGCCACCGGGGATGGAGTCAAGCCCCGCAGCCCGCAGCCGCGCGATGACATCTTTAATGGCCAGCCCGTTTTTTTCAGCAAAAAACACAATCTCCGGTGGAGAAAAGGCATGCACGTGGATGCTCGGATAGGTATCCTTAATCCAGCGGATCATGTCCTCGTACCAGTCCAGCGTAAGATCGGGGTGGTGCCCGCCCTGCATCAGAATTTGCGTACCGCCCAGTGCGAGAGTTTCTTCTATTTTGCGGGCCAGCTCTTCGCGGGTGATAACATATCCCCCCTGCTGCTCCGCTTTTTCCGGCGGACAGAAGAACGCGCAAAACCGGCAGGCACAAACGCAAATATTGGAATAATTGATATTTCTGTCCGCGACATAGGTAACCACCGGCTCAGGGTGCTTCCGCAGGCGCACGTGATGAGCCAGTGCGCCTAAGGTGAACAGGCTGGCTCCTTCATAAAGGATCTGGGCTTCCTTATAGTCCAGCCTTCCGCCACGCATCACCTTTTCCACAACGGCCGTCACTGCCGAATTTTCCTGAAATGCGCTGCCGGAAATCATGCGACACCCCCTTCGTCGGGCACGGGCTGGTAAAAGGAATCGCGGCGCACGGGAGTAAACCCGCAGCGGGTAATCATTTCACGCAGTTGCCCCGTAGTCATGGCCTGATCGGACTGTGCGCCAGCATCATGGCCAATGTGCTCTTCTACGATGGTGCCGTCCATATCGTCCGCGCCAAAATACAGGGCGGCCTGAGCCATTTTCACACCCAGCATGACCCAATAAGATTTGATGTGCGGAATATTATCCAGCATCAGCCGGCACAGGGCTATGGTGCGCAACGTGTCCAGCCCGTTGTGCTCGCCAAGCCGTTCCGAAGGCAGGGTGAGCAGGCTGTTTTCTGTAAGGAAGAGCAGCGGAATACAGCAGGAAAAACCACCGGAAATGTCCTGCTGTTTACGCAGCCGGTCAAGGTGGTCCAGCCGGTCCTCCACGGACTCAATATGCCCGAACAGGATAGAACAGTTTGTTTGCAATCCCAGAGAATGCGCTTCGCCGTGAATACGCAACCACTCCTCCGCGCTGCTCTTGCGCGGACAGATAGTCTCCCGCACCGGCGAGGCGAAAATTTCCGCTCCGCCACCGGGCATCATGCGTAGCCCCGCATCGTGCAGACGGGTGAGCACTTCCAGCGTGCTGCACCCTTCAAGCGTGGCGAAGTGGGCAATTTCCACTGCGGTAAACGCCTTAACCGCGATATCCGGCAACGCAGCTTTGACTCTGCGGATAACGCCTTCAAAAAAGGCCAGCGGCAGCGTGGGGTGGCACCCGCCCACAATGTGCATTTCATTGAAGGGCATACCGTCGTGTGTGGAAATCTTGTGGACGATTTCGTCCGCGCTGAGGGCAAACGCACCCTGCTGTTCCGCCTTTTCTTTCTGGAACGCGCAAAACAGACAACCATTCACACAAATATTTGTGTAATTGACGTGCCTGTTGAGAACGTAATAGGCTTTGTCCCCGTTCAGACGGGTGCGCACGTGATGTGCCAGCGCTCCCAGCGCGTTGATGTCGGGACAGGCGAACAGCCGTGCTCCGTCATCCACGCTGATTCGCTCCCCTGCGAGAACTTTGTCGTAAATATCTGCCAGCCCTAACCGGGCATAGTGATTGGCAGTGAGCATTCGTTACCTCCCCATCGCATGGGCAGTTGTGAGGCGGTGGCACACGTGGTCTGCGGAAAAACCCGCACACCATGTGTATCTGCCGAAGGAACCAACGCCCCGCCGGGTGTGGCGCAAAAGCACCGCAACATATGGCGGGGACGCAAGCGTAACGGGAACATCCGGGGAGCTTCCGGGGAATTCCCCAAAATGTCCGGGACTGCCCGGAAACATTCGGGAATTCCGGGAGAAGTTGCTCCGCCCGGCTGGTGAGTATCAACCCAGCGCCCGCTCCTGTCAACCTTCCGGCACGCTCCGGAACGTCTGAAAAACAAGGAAGTTTATAATGCAGCATTACGAATTGGGCATTTCCCCCTGCCCCAACGATACATTTATTTTCCATGCTCTCGCCAATGGTCGCATTCCGCTGCCCTTTGTGCCCGATATGTTCATGGCAGATGTGGAACAACTTAATCTCCGCGCCCGCAAGGCGGACATTGCCGTAACCAAGCTCTCCGTAGCCGCCATGGTGGACGCGCTGGACGACTACATTCTGCTGCGGGCTGGCGGAGCGCTGGGATATGGCTGCGGTCCCATTGTCGTGGCCCAACAGCAGATGTCCATGCCTTCTCTTGCCAACGCGCGGGTTGCCATTCCCGGCAAGCTGACTACCGCCAGCATGCTATTGGCCCTGCACGGAGCGCACAAAGGCGAACGGGTGGAAATGGTTTTTGACGAAATCATGCCCGCCGTGTCCCATGGCGAGGTGGACGCGGGAGTGGTCATTCATGAAGGACGCTTCACCTACGCTCGCTACGGGCTGGAAAAATTGTTCGACCTTGGCAAATGGTGGGAAGAAACCACGGGCCTGCCCATTCCGTTGGGGGCCATTGCCGTAAGACGCGATCTGGGCATGGAAACGGCGTTATTGCTAGAAGATGCCATTCAGCGAAGTTTAGTGTATGGATATGATCATATGGAGGAGGCCCGCACCTATATCGCGGCCCACGCACAAGAAATGGAAAACGCGGTCATTGACCAGCATATCAATGCCTTTGTGAACAATTTCAGTATGGAGTTAGGGGAATCCGGGCAGGACGCCATTCTCATTTTACTGAAAAAAGCTTTTGAGCTTGCGGGCCGTCCCATGCCGAACAAACCTGTCTTCGTGAGCTAAGTCCTCACGCCACCGGGGCAGTTGTATCATGCCGCATTCCACCCCCGATCCCGATGCCATTATCCGCAGCTTTCTTCGCGTCAGCGATGAGCTAAACCAACTGCGCGATGTGGATACCATCCTTGACCGCACGCTTATAGAAGTGCGAGCGCTCGCCAACGCGGACGCGGGCTCTATCTTTCTTGTGGAAGGAGAGAACCTGCGTTTCAGCTTCGTGCACAACGACACGCTGTTCTCGGACGACGTCACCAATACCGCCATTTACTCCAACTTTATTGTGCCCATATCAGACGAATCTATCGTCGGATACTGCGCCCAACACCGCCAGACGCTGGTTATAGACGACGCCTATGCCCTTCCCGCAGGCACGCCCTACAGCTTCAACAATTCGTTCGACAAAGCCACGGGCTACCGCACCACGTCTATTTTAGCCATTCCGCTGCTCATCGCACAGGGCAAGCTGGTGGGGGTGATGCAAATTATTAATGCCCGCGACGAGCAGGGCAACGTCATTCCATTTGACCACACGGCGCGCACCTACATTCCTCTCTTTGCCAACAACACCGCCTTTGCCATAGAGCGCGGTGTCATGACCCGCGAGCTTATTCTGCGGATGATGCGCATGGCCGAACTGCGCGACCCCGCAGAAACCGGCGCGCATGTTCAGCGGGTCGGCGCGTACTCCGCAGAAATCTATCACCGGTACGCGTTGAACAAAAACGTGCCGGTAAAAGAACTCAAACGCACGAAAGACCGGCTGCGTCTGGCAGCCATGCTGCATGATGTGGGGAAGGTGGGCATAGCGGACGCCATTTTAAAAAAACCCGGCCCGCTGACGGAAGAAGAATTCTCCACCATGAAATTGCACTCGATATATGGTGCGCAATTGTTCGAGCACGCCACTTCCGAGTTGGACATCATGTGCCGGGAAATAGCCCTACACCACCATGAAAAATGGGTGGGGGGCGGTTATCCCGGTGGCATGGACGCTCCTCTGGCGGGGCCTCCACTCAGCGGCGAGGCCATTCCCCTGCCCGCACGCATCTGCGCACTGGCCGATGTGTATGACGCGCTCGTTTCCCGCCGGTCTTATAAAGAGGCTTTCCCGGAAGACGTGGCTCTGTCTATTATCCGTCAGGATACGGGAACGCACTTCGATCCTGAAATCACAGAGGCGTTTTTCCAAATTCATGATGTTATTCTGGCCATCCGCTCCAAATACCCAGCATAAAGGCGTCCGGTTACCACCCGGAACCGGACGCCTGCAAACAATGCGCGTGCCTGTTAGACCAGCAGCACGGTAGAGCCTGTCGTCTGCCGGGATTCCATGGCGCGATGCGCCTCTGCGGCATCCCGCAGCGGGAAACGCTGGCCTATCGTCACCCGGACCACCCCGCTGCGGACCACATCAAAGAGGTCGCGGGCGTGGGCGAGCAGGTCTTCACGGGCGTCAGTATAGTGCATAAGGCTGGGCCGGGTGAGGAAAAGAGAACCCTTAGCCGCCAGAATACCGGGATCAAAGGGGGCCACAGAACCGGAGGATTGTCCGAAGGACACCAGCATACCCATGGGCCGCACACAATTCATGGATTTCATGAACGTTGCTTTGCCCACAGAATCGTACACCACATCCACACCGCGCCCCCCGGTGATCTGCTGCACCCGCGCCACAAAATCTTCTTCGCGGTACAAAATGGTGTGATGGCACCCGTTTTTCTGCGCAACGACCGCCTTTTCCTGAGAACCCACAGTACCGATAACGGTAGCCCCCAAATGCCGCGCCCACTGGCAGACCAGAGTACCGACTCCGCCAGCCGCCGCATGAATAAGAATGGTGTCGCCCTTCTTCACCGGATAGCAGCCAAAAAGCAGATACCGCGCGGTCATGCCGCGCAGCATCATCCCCGCGGCCTGTTCCGCAGAGATATCGTCCGGCAGCGGAACCAACCGCCGCGCGGGAATAATACGCGCCTCGGCGTAGGCGCCGGGCGGGTTTCCCGCATATGCCACCCTGTCTCCAGCGTGAAAGTCCGTGACTCCCTCGCCTACCTCTTCCACTACCCCGGCCCCTTCCATGCCAATGCTGGCGGGAAGATGTGGCAGCGGGTACAAGCCCGTGCGGTGGTACACATCAATAAAATTCACCCCCACGGCCTCGTGGCGTATTCTTACCTCGCCGGGAGCCGGGTGCCCCGGATCATACTCTTCCCAGTGCAGCACTTCCGGCCCGCCGTGTGTATGAATGCGAATAGCGTGCGTCATTTGTCCTCCTTGCAGGGAATAGGCAATCTATTGGCTTGTTATTTTTGTATATTCAGAAGATTTTTTCCTCTCCCCCCCGTTAGGGTACTAACCAGTATACCCAGTATTCGCCGATGGGCAAAGCAAAGTTGGCGCTTACAGGAAAAACTCGACAACAAAAAACCGCCATCCTAAAGGATGACGGTTTTAGGCGCGGCCTACGCCGGACAATGGCTCACACACAAAGACCCAACTCTGTATAACGATGGGCAGCTTGCCCCGCAGATCGTCAACAGTGAGTCTGCTGCGTGAAAAAATCGTGCGGCCCGGCCTCCGCGTTCATAACCACATGAACACGGCTAGACGTAGTCGCCCCTGTTCATCTTGAAGCGTTCGGTAAATGACATCACTTCGAGTTCATTCACCACGGAACCCAATCCGGGATGCTGCTCGGCAAGATCAGGATTCTGTTCCCGAAGTTGCGTAAGGTCGCCGGAAATATCCTCCAGCGTCGCGGACGCACCCTTCAGGTCAGCCTCTTCTTCCGCACCGATCTGGCGGGAATATTGTTCCCACTTGTCGAGCATGCCGTCCACACGTTCCACCACAGCCGCCGCACTGTCACCGGCTACTTGTTCCACGGCTTCCACGGCACCGGTCTGTTCGACCTGCGCCATCATCAGCATAGGATCAAGCACCAGCCCCCGTACACCCGGCATGGGCGAAGTCGTCTGCGCTTTCCCAGCGGACTCCTGCTGCTCCAATTCCCGTGCGAACAGCTCACCGAAAGCGTCCGACGATCCAGAGGACCGCTTACGAGTCTCTTCCTGCTGTTGCAGGGCCTCAAATTGTTCTGACCGAATCTTCATTGGCTCACCCCTGCGTTAGGGTTTTGCCGATATTAAGCAAAAAACTTGCCAACATTAGCAAAGCTGATAATAGGCCATCATTACAAAACAATACGTTTTTCAAGCGGGCAGTTTTTGCCGCCAAGCCCGTGCGGGGCTGACCATATTGCCGCTTCAGCCACCAAGCGGACATCGTTGCAGAGTGTGGCATATTGTGCCAACGTATCTCACAACCTTTTCCTTGTCTATGTTGCCTGAAATGTATATATATTCTTTCAGATTAGAATCCATCCCACGCGGGAAGCGGCAGGCGATTCGCACCGGACGGGTGTCCGGTGAATACTTCCGGCACACGGGCGAAAACCGTGGGCCACGCCGCGCAATTCTGGATTCGTAATCACACATCGCTGCGGACAGTGCATGTTACAAGCCACAGGAGGCTCTTATGACTGCCATCACCAAAATTCTTGTCGCCGTGGACTTTTCCGACCACAGCAAGTACATCGCCGAATACGCACGACTCATGGCAACCAAGCTGGGTGCATCATTGGTTGTCGTGTACGCCGCGCCTTCGCTGAGCCAGTACGTCGGCTTCCACGTTCCCCCCAACTCTATTGAAAGCTTCGTGGGCGAAATCGTTTCTGGAGCGGAAAAATCCATGGACGCATATATCGCTGAAAACTTTGCGGGGCTTCAGGCCGCAGGCAAAGTTGTCACCGGCTATGCGGCGGAAGAAATTCTCTCACTGGCCGACGCGGAAAATGCAGACATGATTATCATGGGTACGCACGGGCGCAAAGGCATTGACCGCATCCTCTTCGGCTCCGTTGCCGAAAAGGTGGTCAAGGGCGCGGATATGCCCGTTCTCACGGTTCGCCCCCCGGACGAAAACTAGTCTTTCAGGATTGCGCCACAGGCCCGCTGGGCGCTTGCGCATTCCCCTGTCGTGGTCTATGCAAGGGCGGTTCGCAGGAATCGCCCTTTTTCCGTCCGGCCTCATCCGCCGCACAAGGAGCCGCCATGCCTATTTCATTTCCTTCTGGTGGCCCTGCCACCGCGCAGGTGCGTCCAGAAGTTCTGGATTTCTCGCCTTACTCCGCCGGTCTTTCCATTGACGAAATCCGGGAGCGCTACGGTCTGGATACCGTTATCAAACTGGCGAGCAACGAAAATCCCTTAGGCGCTTCCCCGCTGGTGCAAAAAGCCCTGAAAGAGCATGCTGGCGATGTTTTCCGCTACGCACAGGCGGGAACTCCCCGGTTGGGACGCAAAATCGCCCACGCGCACGGCCTGCCCGAAGAGTGCGTGGTCACCGGCAATGGTTCTGATGAGGTGATAGACCTGCTTATCCGCGCCAAGGCACGTCCCGGCAAAGATAATATTGTGGCCTTTTCTCCCTGTTTTTCCATGTATACCGTGCTGGCCCGCTTATGCGGGGTGGAAATTCGCCAAACACCACTTAACGACGACTTTTCATTCGATTTCAAGGCGTTGATCTCCCTTACGGACGAAAATACCGCCATCGTGTTTGTCACCACGCCGGACAATCCTTCCGGGTACACCCCCCCCGTGGAAAGCATTATGGCACTGGCCCGTGCCTTACCCGCCCAATGTCTGCTTGTGGTGGACGAAGCCTATGCGGATTTTTCCGGTAACATAGACGCCTATTCCATGCTGCCCCGCCTTGCCGATTTTCCCAACGTGTGCGTCTTGCGCACCTTTTCCAAAAGCCGAGGACTCGCCGGATTGCGTTTAGGCTTCGGTGCCATGCACCCCCAGTTGGCAGACTACCTTAAACGCATTCGTCCGCCTTTCAGTGTGAACATTCTCGCGGAGCACGCAGGCATGGCTGCGCTGGACGATTCTATTTTTTATGAAGAAACGCTGCGAGTTACCGCAGAGGGCCGGGAATTTCTTTCCCGCGAGTTACGCGCGCTGGGCTGCGAGGTTTACCCCTCCAGAGCGAACTTCATCCTGTTTAAAGTACCCATGGATGCCATAGACGGGACGGAACTTCACGAGCAATTGCTCCGGCGCGGTATCATTCTGCGCCCGCTGGTCAAAGGCTACAATCTGCCGCACCACATGCGGGTTTCTGTGGGCAATATGCAGGAAAACGCACAATTTATTACTGCCTTCAGGGAAATTCTGCATGCCCGTTAATCGCCGTATCGTCACGCTGGACGGCCCGGCGGGGGTGGGAAAAACCACGCTTGCGCGCCGTGTGGCAGAAGCACTGGGCATGGCGTATCTGGATACAGGAGC
The DNA here is from genome assembly GCA_023460395.1 of Pseudomonadota bacterium. Taxonomy (GTDB): domain Bacteria; phylum Desulfobacterota; class Desulfovibrionia; order Desulfovibrionales; family Desulfovibrionaceae; genus Halodesulfovibrio. The sequence goes on from JAEWQB010000004.1 coordinate 84,579, forward strand.
GATGTTCCGTACCTTGGGCTGGAAGCTGGGTATACAGGCCACCACCATGGACGATACGGAACTTGCATCCCGCCTGGCTCAATTCCGCTTTTCCCTTTCTGGGAGCGGTGCCGGGACTGTTCTTTCCATGAATGGGCACCCTGTGGGGCAAGAAATTCGCACGGAAGAGGTGGGGATGCTGGCCTCGCAGGTGGGGCAGTTGCCGTTGGTACGCGCGGCGCTGAAAACCGCGCAACAGGCCATGGGGGCGGAAACGCCGCTGGTAGCCGAAGGCCGTGACATGGGCACGGTGATATTTCCGCACGCCGCTTGCAAGCTCTTTTTGGACGCCACCCCCGCAGAACGGGCAAAACGCCGCCACGAACAGCTTTCGGCGATGGGGGACACACCGGACTTAGCGTGCCTCACGGAGCAAATTCGTCTCCGTGACGAGCAGGACAGAAACCGGCCCATCGCCCCGTTAAAACCGGCAGAAGATGCTGTGATTATTGATACTACGGGATTGGATATCGACAAAGTTTTTGCCGCTATCATGGAACAGGTGCGCCGCCGTCTCCCCGTCTCCCCACCATTCAGGCCGGGCCGCTAGTCCAGATGCAGGACCACAGCGTAACTGCTGAACATGGTCCACACCTCGTCGCCAACATGCAGGTTCATACGCATGCGGGCGCTTTCCGAGATAAGAGCGCATAATTCCGTAGCATCCGACACGCGAATAACCACCTCAGCCGCCACAGTACCGGTGGCAAGCCGACTCACCGTGCCGTGCAACCGATTTTCCGCGCTGGAAAGGGGTGGTTCCGCACACTTATGCAACTCCACATGCGGAGCCTTGACCTCTGCACTGATGAGCCGACCGGGCTTCAATCCCATTCGCTCGGCACTATCATTGGTGACCAGCGCGATAATGGCGTGGCCCTCCGGCGTGGTGAGCGAAACCTGCGACTGAATGCTTCCCCGTACCACGGCACTGACCTTGCCGTAAAAGGCGTTCCGTGCGCTGGTTTTCCGGCCCGACTCTTTTTCCAGATAGTTTCTGGTGACGTACCGTATTTCCTCTTCGGAAAAGGATACATAAGCGGACGTTAAATTAGGTGAGGAATGGCCCAGCATTTTCTGCACGGCCGTTAACGGCACGTTGGCATTCATGAGTTCTACAGCCCGTGCCCGGCGAATCATTTCCGGGCCGCCCAGCTCTTTGGGGAACCCGCAGGACTGTGCCCGCTCGTAAAATTTCCGGCGCACAAACGCAGGGTCCACGGAAAGCGGTCCCCGCTCGGTGCCCGGCTCTGCCAGATTCACGCCTTCCCGCCCCGGTTCAATTCGCCTTTCCGGTGCCACGAACGCGAGTAATTCACGCAAGCTGCGGCACAAAACTTCAGAGAGCTGAACCTCTCGCGCTTCCGTACCGTCTTCATCAACTGCGTTACCCGCATCGGCGTTCCGGTACATCACGCGCTGCCGTTCCAGATCAATATCCGCAGCGGGGTTCAGCGCGAGCACTTCGTTCAATTTCGCGCCCGTGTATCGGATAAGCAAAAAAATGACGAGGATGCGCTTGCGCGAAAGCCGCACCTCCGCGCGGGGAGAGCTATCCGCCCATTCCTGAAACGAACCTTCAAGACAGGCCAACTGGTTGGAATCAAGACAACGCGTTTCCTGCGTTGCCGAAATAATACGACCGTGATGCGCGTGCGCTGAAGAAGCCATGGTTCCGCGAATTCTCCTCACATAAAACGGTGCGGGCGTCTGGAATCGATGCCGGAAACCTTCCGCCGGAAAGTCCCGCTCCTCTCCACAATACGGGTCAGACCTCGCCTCCGTCCTTGCGGAATATCGGTACGAACCATGCCCATGCAGTCCGCAGACTCTTCCAGATGTGGCACCATACGTTGGACAGCCCCACTGCCGCAAGCCATTTTGATTAGCACGATTTTATATTTTTTCGTGATATTAATTGACAGACGGCACCTCTCTTCTTATTTTAATAGCACGAAAATTATTTTTTTCGTGTCATAAAAATACAACTAAGGAGGAGGCCATGGTGTCGGGACTCAGCGGACCAGACCTGCTGTACTGGCTTTCCCCCCTCGTGGCCTTTGCCGTTTCCTTTGCCACGTCCATGGGCGGCGTGTCCGGCGCGTTTTTGCTCCTGCCGTATCAAATCTCGGTGCTGGGCATCACCAGCCCGTCAGTGAGCGCCACCAACCAGTTGTTTAATGTGCTTGCCACCCCCGGCGGCGTATATCGTTACTGGAAAGAATCCCGCATGGTATGGCCTCTTGCCCTGTGCCTGGCGCTGGGCACACTTCCGGGTGTGGTACTGGGAGCCTTCATCCGTCTGGAGTACCTTCCCGATCCCACACGATTCAAGCTGTTCGCGGCGGGGATACTCGCACTGCTGGGAGTGCGCATGGTATGGAAGCTGCGCGGACGCGCTGGCGGCACGGCGCAGCACACCTTTCCCATAGAAGAAATGCATACCGCCGACGGGCACATCCGCTTCCGCCTTGGCACGCAGCACTACACCTGTAGCCGACCGGGCATTATAGCACTGAGTGTGGTGGTGGGAATGGCGGGAGGCATCTACGGCATTGGCGGTGGCGCGATAATCGCCCCCTTCCTTGTTAGCATGTGCGGATTACCCGTGCACGCGGTTGCCGGAGCCAGCCTGTTCGGCACACTGATAACCTCGGTAGTGGGCGTGGTCACCTATCAGCTCATGGCTCCGCTGTATCCGCACCTTGTCGTTACCCCAGACTGGACGCTGGGTTTGTTGCTGGGCATGGGTGGCCTTGCCGGTACCTATTTGGGCGCCCGGTGCCAGCGCCATGTTCCCGCCCACATCATCACATGGATATTAGCGGGAGTGGTTCTGTTCACCGCAGGCAAGTACGCGCTGGATTTTCTGCTCTAACGTCACCCTCCGCAGCGCATGGAGACAGCGCTTCCCTCGCCCCCGCGCCGCACACTTTCCCGAAAAAGAGAAAAAACTCCTCCAGCCCCGGAACGGCTGCATCAGCGGGCAAGAGGTGCAAAGGTTGCCCCTGTTAACGCAGCGAGATCGTCCGGTGACAATTCTATCTCCAGGCCTCGCCGCCCGGCGCTGACAAACACCGTCTGCCCATCACGCGCAGACGCGTCGATGACTGTGCGCAACCGTTTTTTCTGCCCCAGCGGGCTAACGCCCCCCAGAACATAGCCGGTCATGCGTTCCACGGCCTTGCCTTCCGCCATGGCTATTTTTTTGGCTCCCACGGCCTTTGCCATTCCCTTTACGTCCAGATGCCCCAGAGCGGGCACCACAGCCACATAACAGGCACCGCCGTCATCCGTGACAACAAGCGTTTTGAAAACTCGTTCCGCTGCCACCCCCATCCGGGACACGGCTTCCTTCCCATACGCGGTTTCCGTGGCATCGTGCGCGTATTCATGCACGGAATAGTGAATCCCCGCACGTTTCGCCGCCTGAATTGCCGGTGTCATTTTCTGTTCCCCATTGCGTGGTTCCCCCTTGTTACCAAAAAAAGAGGGTGGCCGGGCCACCCTCTCTGTCCATTGCTAACTCGTTTAGGACTCCCTCCGTATTAAAACGGCACGTCATCCATACCGCTGGCTTCCGAAGGAAACGCGGGACCGAGGTCTTCTTCGTAGTTAGGCGCGTCGTTGTAGCCAGCCTGCTGCCCCCGCGGCCCGCCTCCCCCGCGTTGACCACCCTGATTCGCACCTTGGTTCGCATACGACCGGCGCTCACCATTCTGCTGCGGAGCACCAGCGGGTGCGCCTTCGCCCCGGCGGTCAAGGAACTGCACTCGCTGGGCTTTAATTTCCGTGGTGTAGCGGGTTTGCCCTTGCTGATCCTGCCACTGCCGGGTTTGTAGGCTGCCTTCCACATAGACAAGACTGCCCTTACCCAGATAGTTTGCGCAGTTTTCCGCCTGCCGCTGAAACACTGCCACCCGGTGCCATTCCGTCTTGTCCACGCGGTTCCCCTCGCGGTCCATGTAGGATTCGTCCGTTGCCACATTGAAGTTGGCGATAGGCGTGCCGTTACCCGCGTAGCGTAATTCGGGGTCAGCGCCGAGACGCCCGATGATCATTACTTTATTCAGCATGCGATTGGCTCCTTGCTCATTATATATGTCGTGACGGGGGCATATCTATTCCCCATTCGCCCATGCCTTTCCACCCTGAACCGGGCTGGCGCTTTTCCAAAACTGGCACGGCGAGCATCTAAAAATCTGCCGTAGCCTACGCTTTGGGCACGTTTTTTTCAAGTACGGAAAGCTGGTCCTCAATCGCATCACTCAGCCGATTAGCGGTGGCGGGATCCCATTCTTCCAGCGCGGTATCAAGCTGACGGCGCAGATCTGCCAAGCGTTGAATTCCCGCCGTGGTGGCACTTTTCACATCCGGGGGCCAATCCGCGAAGCGGTGCGCATCCACAAGCGTGTCCACCATTTCCAGAACCCCTTGTTTCGCCACAAAATCCGCGTTGGCGTCTGCCCACGCGAGTTGGTGCAGACGCGGCCATTCCCGTGCCACATCCGCCTCGTTGTAGGTGGTAGCCCATACGCGAATTTGCAGAACTTTGCCCATGGTGTCCTCCTTCGATGCGCTGCATCGTCACGGTGGTGTGGCACCCTCAGCCGCAAGTTCCGGGCTGGTGGTTATGGCGGAAAGGCCGCCCCGTCAAACGCAGGACGGCCCGTTTTCAGATACGGTGTGGCTTACTCCTGCTCTACCCACTCTGTCTGCACGCGCAACACCACGTCTTCTATGAGTGCCACCTGATCGGGAGGGCACACGCCGATAAGCGGTGCTCCGGCGTCCATATTTTCATTATGTTGAAAGTAGACGGCGTAGATAACCCCGGTAGGCCCGGTGTAATTGAGCAGCGCCTCACGCTTCATCCGTGACATAATAAACAATTCCTGTCCTTCGTGCACGGTAACGGCTTGCGGCCCGGATGCTTTGATTTTCTTATCCACATCCGGCGCAAAGTAGTACTTGGCACGCTCCGGTGCGGAAAACAAAAACAACGCTTTTTTCAAAATGCTGTTCAGCACTTCAGCTTTGGAAAGAAAATGCCGCAGATGGACCAAAGGAGTACCCGCCTGCACAAATTGCCCTTCCAATTCCGTATGCACAGAAGCGACAACGCCCTTGTCGTTGGCAAGAATGGGTTTTTTATTCCGTTCCCGCTCCAGTACGGCAAGGCGTGTTCCCGGAACTTCCATCCACATTCCAGAAGGACCGCATACGCGGGAGCCTTCTCCAACCTCAGCAAAGTGCACAACACCAGTGTGCGGCGCACGGATAACCTGTTCCTCGTAGGGCGACGCCTTGATTTCATCCAGCAGTTTGGTCACATCCAGCATGCTTGCGTCCCCCTTACCGGTAATAGAGGTTGCGTCCGCCCATAGTGAGCAACGCCTGCCTCAGGTTATTACGCGCATCGCGTCTGTCCCAGATACCCTGAATATGCCCACGTGAAAGCGCCCGATAGGCTCGGTGGTAGTCCGGGGGAATATCCATGCCCGTGGTTTCCTTAATCACGCCCGGTCCGGCAAAGCCGATATTGGCCGAGCGGATGGCAAACTGATAGGGGGAACAACCAAGGAAGCTGGCCAGAGGACCGGCATACGAATTAGTGTCGTACAGCACCAGATACAGCCCTCCGGCATCAATGTACCGGCGAACCGCCATGGTGCAACGCGGCATCTGGATAACGCCGTTTACGCCTTCCTGAATACGGATACCCGCAGTTCCGTGCACGTAGGCAAGGAAGGGGAATCGCTTTTTCTTTGCGCGTTCCGCGGCCTGAATGAATTTTTCACCCTCTGCCGCGCCCACGGTACCGCCCCGGAAGGAGGCGACCAGCATGGCAACAACAACCTTAATATTATCGATGCGGGCCTCAAAAGTGGTGCACCCGGACTTTAGGCCCGTCTGCTTTTTGGCCTGCTCCAGTTTCACGTCCAGCCCTTCAAAGCCCAGCGGGTTGGCGGCTTCCACCTCGCTATTGAACTCAAAAATAGAGCCTGCATCAAAAATATTATGCATGTACCACTGGTATTCCATCGGAAAATGGTGCCCGCAGTGGCTGCACACCCCGGCAAATTCGCCAAAAAGGTCTGGTGCCCAAGAATCAAGACAGCCGTGCGTTGCCGCATTGGGACAAGTAACAGCGCGGTCTTCACGCGCTCTGGGGGAAATGTAACTCCATTTCCCGGCGCGGGCCTCGTCTTCCTTGTCCCACTGCGAGAGCATGGTTAATTCGCGCTCGCGGGAATCGTCGCGGTTTTGTCCTGCGGGCAGCACATTGGTCAGCTTACGCCATGGGCGCAGCACCTTGTCCACCAGCACTCTGGCTTCGGCATCCACTTCTTCCACGGCGTAAATAAGTTGTTTCTGGTGCTTACGCCACAGATCATACTTAAAATACGAATAGATATCCCAGCCTTTATCAAACCACCATGCTGAAAACCGGCGCAGAAAAGGACGCCGGTCCAAGTAGGCCTGCCGCGAAAGCCGCAGGAACTTGCGGTGCCGTTTTTGTACCAGCCGATCACGGGCGGAACCGGAAAGACTCCACCGCACATAGATATTTTCAAGGTCCAAATCTTCTATTGTCTTACCCCGGCGTCTGCGAAGCGCCATGGCGCGGAAGGGAGTAAACCCCTTGACGCTGAGGACGGCCTCGTCCGTGGCGCGGATGACTTCCTGCCGCAAGGTACGGAAAAACTCGTAATGATACGGGCGGGCACCCAGCGGCGGCTCGGATATCACGTGGTCTATATACCCCATCCGTAGATTGTCCTGCGCGGTCATCTTCAACTGCATGGCGCATTTTTCAATACGCTCGCTTCCTGCCCGTTCGCCTGCTCGCACGCGGCCTTCAATAGCCGCCGCCCCCTCCGGGGAAATAACGGAATAATACCCGTGCGAGAGCATCAGGCGGATATCGGCAAGCCCTATGGCCTCGGCTCCGCCGGAACCTCCCTCGGAAAACACCGCCACAAACGGCACTCGCAATCCCGCCATTTCGTAGAGATTTTTTGCAATTTGCTGGGCCGCGCCCGGAGCGTCTTCCACAGGATAGGAACCGGGAGTGAACACATAGGTATGTACGGGAATATTCTCGGTTTCAGCCACTTTCATGTAGTGCAAAGCTTTGGCGTTGCCCCACGGCTTTACCGATCCGCCGTTGCGGAATTCTTCGCCATGCCCCTTTTCCTGCCCGATAACCATCACGGGCTGGTGGTGCGTGCGCTTTCCGCTGCGCCGGGTAATGTAAGCACGGGCGATAAGCATGCTGGGGTCTATGCTGTTTTCGTCCTTGCCACCGATTTCCGTGTAATTGTCATAGACGTTTTCCAGAATATCCCGCAGGCAAATACGCTGGGGGTGCCGCACTATGCGCACCTTATCCATAGGGGCAAGCTCGGTTTCGAGCTTTTTTTCCACAAAGATAAAAAGGTCTTCAATGGTATCCAACGCCGCGAGCTTTTCTCTGCTCGGCAACGCTTGCTCCCGCTGGCGGTATTCCTCCAGCCGGGTTTCCAACAAACGGACATTTTCCGTCTGCTTGTCGCCGAAGATGTCCTTTATGTAGGTCAGTCTATCGGCAAGATGCTGTATTTTCTTGTCAATATCCATAGTACACTCCCCTGCGCCCTACGGGCGGGGATGAAAGAGTCTGTCCGAAACCGCAGGTTGGCCCGCGGTGACACCGCCCTAGAATTTCAGGATAAGGGGAGTCTTCTCCCGCAGGAAATTCACATTGGACTTCAGTGCCTCTCCCGCCTGATCATGCCCTGCGAGTCGCAACGCATCCAAAAAGGCGAGTCCGCGCTCCTGAACATGGGTGAGGTTTTTCCCCCATACAATGGCAAGGGCGAGGTTGGGGTCGAATTCGGTAGGAATGTCATACGGCTCGTCCGTGGGAACATGCGTATGCATTTTTAGCCAGTCTTGAGCGTCCCAGCCAAATTCTTCTATCCGTCCCACCCATGGGGTAAAACGGTTGGCAGGGTCTTCAGCGATAAGCCGATATTCTATGCCCACCCCTTCAAAGGTGATGTCCTTTTGGGTGTAGCCCAACGGCTCGCCAAGTCCCACGCGGATCTGCTCACGGATAAGGTCTACTCCGTTCTTTCCACGCACACGGGAGATAATGGCGGAAACTCCATTCTCCACCTGAATGCGCGTGTTCACTTCCATCAGGAACGGGCGACCGTCGCGGGTGACAATCCATTCCCACGTCCCCACGTTGTCATAGCCCACCTTGCGGGCCATGGTCAGGGAATGTTCGGTAATGTCAGCCAGCACCTTGGCGGCGTCAAAGGAGTATTGCAGCGACGAAGGATCAAATCCGGGGGCTATTTCCAACCGTTTCTGCAAGCCCGTGGACTGAATGGAGCAGTTGCGGGTGCCAAAATGCACTGGGTTTTTACCACTTCTGTCGGAAACAACCTGTACTTCCAGATGGTTGAAGTCCAGCACGCGTTGCTCAATGAGCACACCCTCGTCGCTGAATTGGCGCTGGGCATAATTGCGAATACGCCGGTACACAGAGCGGAACAGATCGATATCGTAGACCTCTTCTATCCCCATGCCACCGCCGCCCGCCGATGCCTTTACCAGCACCAGCGGCTTTCGTATGCCCTGCTCTTCCTGAAACTCAAAGAGCTGGCGTGCCACTTTTTCGGCTTCCAGTTCATCATAGATAGGCTTGTCAGAACCGGGCACCGTGGGGACACCCAGACTGCGCGCAAGCCGTTTAGTATTAATCTTGTCGCCCAACTCGCGGATAACACGCCACGAGGGGCCAATGAAGATAAGCTTATTTTCCCGCTGCGTCACACGGCGGGCAAACCGATAATCTTCGGCAAAAAAGCCGTAACCGGGATGGATAGCCGTGGCACCCGATGCGTCAGCCACGGAAAGCAATTCGTTGGCGTCCTGATAGGATGCGATGCGATACAGGCTTTTTTCTCCGCCCTTTTCCCGTGCCATGCGCACATGACCGGACGCGGCATCTTCCGCCGTGTATACGCAAACGAAATCCAGCCCCAGCGAAATGCAGGCCTCTACGATACGGATGGCGATTTCCCCTCTGTTCGCCACCAGCACCTTATGGTCTTTTGTGTGCACCTATTCCCTCGATATGGTTTCGAATCAGTCTTCTTCAGCTTCAGTCTGCCGTTTGGAAATGGCATGCTTCTGAATTTCCAGCACAAGCTTGTCCAGCCGAGCTTCCTGCTCCCTGTCCAATGACAGGAAGTCAAAGGCCACAAGCCCTTCCCCTTGCCGAACTATCCGGCAAGCGACATCTGCCAGGTAGGCATGCGGACCCACAAGCACGTCCGCACGCAGCTCCTGCCCTAATTGAAATGGCACGGTATCGGCGATCAGGGCGAACCCTGTGGCGCTGATGTCCTTCACGGAATACTTGCAGTCACACTCCCTCAAAAGGACGGCAAGCCCATTCACATGCGCCCGGAAGGCGCGACGCGTGCCCTCTCCTCCTGTCAGATGAAAAGCAAAATCATCCACGTGCGTATTCCATTTAGTTGCCAACTTTACGCTCCAGCACAAATTCCACCCGCCGGTTCTTGGCGCGGTTTTCTTCGCTTGAATTGGGCAATAACGGGTCTAAATCACCGAGTCCGGTGGCTGTCAACCTGTTTGGCTCAATGCCGGAACGCACGAAATAGCGCAGGGTATTCACCGCACGCAAGGCCGAAATTTCCCAATTATCCTTGAATCGACTCCCCGCCTTTGGCTGGGTGTCGTCAGTATAGCCTTTAATATTGATAGTCTGGGTCTTATTTTTCAAAAAATAGTCACGCAGGGCTTGCAGCAAAACTTCTCCTTGCGCCGAAATTTCCACCTCGCCCTTGGCAAACAGCACATTGGACGGCACCCGCAAGGTAATAATGCCCTCATCAAAAATAGCGCCCACCACTCCTTCCATGCCTTTTTGGTTCATGAAAGTGCGCACGTCTGAAAAAACTTTGCGCTGCGATTCGATAAGCTGTTTTTGCAATCGCACGGCGTCCACAATGGCTGCGTCGTCGTGACGGATGGTGGTGGTGAGCAGTTCCTTATCCTTACCGCCAAACACCTGCCGCACGGTAAGAAACGAGTCTGTAAACCGTTTTTCGTCAATAATCGACATAGAAAACAATAAGATGAAAAAGACCAGCAGCAGGGTGGTCATATCCGCGAAGGTCAAGATCCATTCACTTGTCGTGTCATCACTTTCCAGTTCGCTATCAAAGCTTTTGTCATCGTGCACTTTTCCGCTCCTGAGGAGGAATAAACGAACTCAGCTTTTCATACACCAGCCGAGGGTTGTTGTTCTCCAGAATGGACTTAGCGCCTTCAAAAATAATGTATAAATGGACCTCTTCCTGAAGCGTGCGCGCTTTAAGCTTACCCGCGATGGGCAAAAACAGCAGGTTCGCCAAAATAGCGCCGTAGAAGGTGGTAAGCAGTGCCACCGCCATGGCCGGGCCGATGGTGCTGGGGTCGTCCAGTTTGGACAACATCTGCACAAGGCCGATAAGCGTGCCGATCATCCCGAATGCCGGGGCAAAGGAGCCTAGTCTGTTGAATACCGCTATGGAAATGGCGTGCCGCCGTTTCATGGTGGCAATTTCAATCATCACCGTATCGCGAATGAGTGTGGGGTCGGCATTGTCCGCAATGAGCTGACAAGCCTTTTTCAGCAGGGCATTTTCCGTCTGAATATTTTCCAGAGCGGTGAGTCCCTCGCGGCGGCTGATTTCAGCTATGCGCACCATGGTGTTCACAACTTCCTGCGGTTTCACCCGCCGCGCCGCGAACACCTGAATGCCTCCCGCAAAAGCCTGCACAACTTCTTCCAACGGAAAGGTCACGCTAATGGCTGCGGCAGTGCCACCAAACACAATCATAATACTGGGCAGATTGATAAAGTCACCAATGGAACCGCCCATAAAAATTGCGCCAATAACAAGGGCAAAACCGAAAATAATGCCAAAAAGTGTTGCTATATCCATATGTTCGGCCTATATATCTACGGTACACGGACTAGGCACTTTTGGCTCCGTGACGGTTGCAGTCCTTTACCGCCGTCACGCCCCGCCCACACTACCAGCATCATATCTCAGGAATTGTATGCAAAACGCCAGAAAAGTCCAGAATGCGGTAAGCGGCATACGCAAACGCATTGGCGATCACTGCACCGGAGACGCAACCCCCACTCTTGGCATCATCCTCGGCACCGGTCTTGGCGGTTTAGCCGACGCGGTACGCGTGCATGCCACCGTTCCCTACGCGGACATTCCAGACTTTCCCCGGTCCACTGTGCAGTCCCACGCGGGGCAATTTCTTTTTGGCACTCTGGGCGGTCTGCCCGTGGTGCTGCAACAAGGGCGTAACCACCTGTACGAAGGCTACCAGCCCGACGATGTTTGCATGGGCGTCCGCTGTATGGCGGCACTGGGCGCGCGCACGCTTATTGTCACCAACGCCGCGGGCTGCCTGAATCCTCAGTGGCAGGCTGGCGACCTTATGGTCATTGCCGACCACATTAACACGACAGGACGCTCTCCGCTAACCGGAGAAAACCACGATGCGTGGGGCCTCCGTTTTCCCGACATGAGCCGCGCTTACGATCCCGCCCTGCGGGAACTTGCCATGCGCTCCGCCCTTAATATAGGCATTCGGCTGGAAAGTGGCATATATGCGGGCGTTTGCGGACCACAGATGGAAACCCCGGCGGAAACCCGCATGCTTCGAATGTTGGGAGCCGATGCCGTGGGCATGTCCACCGTTATGGAGGTCATTGCAGCCCGTCATATGGGCTTGCGGGTGCTTGGTTTCTCCTGTCTGACCAACAAAAATTTACCGGACTGCATGGAAGAGGCACCGCTGGAGCAGGTTATCGCCATGGCTACCCGTTCCGGCACGAACCTCGCCCGACTTATTGAAAATGTGGTGGCGCAGATGGCGTAACCGCCCTTGCCTACTCGCCCTTCCCGGCCCCGTCCAGTCTGCGCTCTCCATGGTGAGCCGCTGCGGCACGTGCTTATGACGTGGTGCCTCGTGGAGCAATGTCCCCATGCTGGGCTATTTTCTCGTCTTCATACGGGGCAAGCTGTTTGCGATACCACTCAAGCTTGGCATGTTCCATAGCGCTGGAACACATGGCAAGCTTGGCATAGCTCTTTCCCGTCCGCTCAATCAGCATGGTGGCAAGCTGGTACATGCAGTAATTCAGTTCACCTTCGTTCTGTATCTGCTCGGCGCACTCCGCGAGCGCCTCGTCAAATACCGCGCGACGCTCTTTGGGAATATAGGGCATAGCATCCTCCAAGCCTGTATTCATGCGGACGGCCCGCCCGCGTTTCGCATGGTACCTTCCCATACGCCCCAAGGGCAAGTAAGGAGTTGCCCCGGCGGCCCGATTCCGCCAAGCTTGCCTTCCCTGCCGGTTTGGCCTACCCTTCCTCCGGGGGGTCTGGAAAAGACAGATGCCCGGCGCACGGACACACTCACCTGCGTGCCGGTCATCATCGGGGTGTCACGCCGCCGGATTGCCGTGAAAAATTTTCCCGCGTGCATCCGCAATGTGGCACTCCTTGGGCAGACTCGCAAGAACGGTGCGGTATCCATGAATGCGTCCAGCGCAACCTTGACCATTGCCATTTCCGAGGACGGTCTGACAGCCAGCCTCGCTGATCCAATAACGTTTCCTCCCGCGCGGTTTTCACCGGCAACGGTGCGGTACGCCCTCGCTCAAGCAGGCGTTCAGGTGGAGCCGGAACCGGGCGCTCTGGACCGTTTGTGCACCAGTGTGGTCAACGGTCAAGCTGCCGGTGGCTATGTGCTTGTCCGGGGCACACCTCCTCAACCGGCGCGTGATGCGGTCTTTACGCCTGAAGGCGACCTCCGCTACCCGGTCTTCCCCGGCAGCCGTGTCGGGCATCTGACTCCGGGCACGTCTGCGCTGCCCGGCATTTCGGTCACGGGCGATCCCCTCTCTCCTCCCGGCCCTGCGACAGGCACGCCGATTATTCTGCCGGATAACTCCTATTGCCACTATGACCGCGTAACGGGAGAAATTCGCGCGGAACGATACGGGCTTATGGTGCGCGAAGCGTGCCGCCTTTTCCTGCGTCCGCTTATCGCCGTTTCCGAAGACGGTATGCGGGCTGAGGCCACCCTCTATCGGCATGACCACCGGGGAAAACCCGTGTCCGCCGACAGACTTGCCGAAGCCTTGCGCACGCAGGGAATTGTCGCGCCTCTGCACCGCAGCGCCTTTGCTGCCGCAATGCAGCGCCTCATCGAGTCGGGAGAAGACAATTGCACCGCTCCCGTTGCCTTCGGGAAACGCCCCGTGCACGGAAAAAACGGCTGGTTTGAGCAGTACGTGCAGGACGACCGCTCCGCAGTGGGCCAACTGGGTGCTGACGGCACTATGAACTACCGGGAACGCGGCATTATCCGCTCCGTTCCGGCGGACGTGCGCATTGGCAAGTTGCATGCGCCCACACGGGGCAATGCCGGAAAAACCGTGCTAGGCGCTCTGGTGCCTCCCAGAGAAGGGACTGTCCTGCATATCACCACTGGTGAAAATGTTGTTGCCACGGAAACCGGATCGGAATTTCTCTCGCAAAGCGCGGGCATGATCTTTTTCGCCAAAAACACGCTTTCCGTCACGGAGGTTTTCACCACGCAGGGCAACGTGGATATGAGCACCGGCAACCTGAAACTGGAACGGGGTTCTGTGCATGTGCGCGGAGCCGTACTTTCTGGATTTGGCGTTAGCTGTCCCCGGAATATACTGGTGGAAGACACTGTGGAAAGCGCCACTATCAGCGCCGGGGGGCATGTGGAAGTGCGCGGCGGCATTGTGATGGACCGCGAAGGTACCATCTCCGCAGGTGGCAGCGTCAGCGCCATATATGCCAAAGGAGCGACTATTGAGGCGGGAGAGGACGTCGTTATCTCCCACGCGCTGGACAACTGCACGGTTTTTGCCGGGCGAGACGTCCTTGCCACTGCGGGCCGTGGCAGAATTACCGGCTCCACGGTGCGTTGCGCAGGCTCCGTATCAGCCAACGAAGTCGGCTCGGAATTAGGCGTGGCTACCACAATCCTTCTGGGGCTGGAACCACCCGCCTCGGTCCATTTGCCGCGTAAACGGGAACTCGAATCCATGCTGAATAAAATCCGCGCCACGCTGGGAGCGGGCAACCCAAGGGCCATTCTCGCCGCGACTCCTCCGACAAGAAAATCCGCAGTGGCTCGCCTTTTGCGGACACGCCTTGCCGCAGAGGTGGAATTGGAAAATCTGGCGAAGGCCATGGAGCAGGAGAAGGAAGCACTACGACAGGGACCGCGCTCTGAGTTGCTTGTGTACCGGACCATCCATCCCGGCGTTGTTATCCAAAGCATGGGGGTAGTCATGCGTATTACCACCGCCATGGAGCACTCCCGCATTTTTTACTGCCCGGATGAACGAAAAATTATCTCCACATCGCTCTGATGATCCCCGGCGGCGACAGGGCTTCTATTTTTTCATAGGTTCCGGCATGTTCGTATCAGATAGTAGCATGCGTAAAAAAGCAATACATGCGTCCATATCGACAGACGCAAAATCGTCATAAAACGAATACTTGCGCTTTCCCGGCGTTCGGTATATTTCCGGCAGCGATTATATGCGGCAGAGAATTTTTCTTTCCGCCGCGCCCGCCACACCCATTCCCGCGCACTCTGCTGCGCCACGGCAACCCTCTCGTTACGAGGAAACATCTTTGAGCAATTTCATTACGAACGACTCCGTGCGCAATGTCGCCATCATTGCACACGTTGACCACGGCAAAACGACACTGGTGGACGCCATGTTCCGTCAGGGCGGCGTGTTCCGCGACAATCAGGAAGTTAACGACCGCGTCATGGACAGCATGGACCTTGAACGCGAACGCGGCATCACCATTGCGGCTAAAAACTGCGCCGCAACGTGGCAGGGTCGTAAAATCAACATCATCGACACCCCCGGCCACGCCGACTTCGGCGGTGAAGTGGAGCGCTCCCTCACCATGGCCAACGGGGCCATTTTGCTGGTGGACTCCTCCGAAGGCCCCCTGCCCCAGACACGGTTTGTTCTTAAAAAGACACTGGAAGCCGGTCTTAAGGTTATCGTTGTGGTCAACAAAATTGACCGCAAAGACGCCCGTCCCGCCGAAGTGCTGAACGAAATTTACGACCTGTTTATTGATCTGGACGCCAACGACGAGCAACTCGAATTCCCCGTGCTGTACGCTATCGGTCGCGAAGGCGTGGCTATGTGCGAGCTGGAAGACGAGCGTAAAGACCTCACGCCGCTGTTTGAAACCATCATCAGCAAAATTCCCGGCCCGGCTTACGATGCTGACCAGCCGTTCCAGATGCTGGTAGCCGACCTTTCCTATTCTGAATATCTGGGCCGGTTGGCGGTGGGCCGCGTGTTCCACGGCAGAGCGCATAACAACGACGCCCTTGCCTGCATCGGCATGGACGGCAAAGCCAAGTCGCTGAAAGTGACCAAGCTCCAGACTTACGAAGGGGCCTCCCTGCGTGAAACCAACGAAGCCACTGCCGGTGACATTGTTGTCATTTCCGGCATTGAGGACGTGAAAATCGGCGACACTATTTGCACCCGCGATAATCCGCGTGCGCTCAAGCGCATTGACGTGGACGAACCGACGGTTTCCATGCGCTTCGCCATTAACACCTCGCCGCTGGTGGGTCAGGAAGGCAAGCTGGTACAGTCCAGCAAAATTCGTGAGCGCCTGCAAAAAGAAATGCTGCGTAACGTGGCTATCAAAGTGGAAGACAGCGACGAACGCGACAGTTTTATCGTGAAAGGCCGCGGTGAATTCCAGATGGCCATCATCGTGGAACAGATGCGCCGGGAAGGGTTTGAACTGAGCGTAGGCCGCCCCGAAGTTATCTTCAAAACCGTGGACGGTAAGCTGCACGAGCCTATTGAAGAACTTTTCATCGACTGCGACGAAGCGTTCCTCGGCATCATTACCGAAAAACTTTCCGTGCGTAAGGGCCGCATGACCAATCTGGTCAACAACGGCACAGGACGCGTCCGCATGGAATTTTCCGTACCTTCGCGTGGCATTATCGGCTACCGGGACGAATTCCTTACAGACACCAAGGGCACCGGCATCATGAACTCTTTGTTCGCCGGATACGAACCGCACCGCGGCGACTTCCCCACACGCTTCACCGGTTCCATTGTGGCAGACCGCTCCGGCGTAGCCGTGGCCTATGCTCTGTTTAACCTCGAACCGCGTGGTGAACTGTTCCTCAAGCCCGGTGAACCCGTGTACGAGGGAATGATTGTCGGTGAGCATAACCGGGATAACGACATTGACGTGAACCCCACAAAGGGCAAAAAACTCACGAACATGCGTGCCTCCGGTAAAGACGATGCCGTCACCCTGACTCCGGTGCGCCCCATGACGCTGGAACGCGCCATCCACTTCGTGCGCGAAGACGAAGTAGTGGAAGTCACGCCCTCGTCCATCCGGCTACGGAAGACCATTCTTCCCGCCACGGACCGCTACCGCATGCAGGGTAAGAAAAAGAAGGAAGCGCAATAAAAAGCCGCAGGGCATCCTCCTCTCCGCCACGGTCTGAACAAGGCGGAGAAACGGTTGCCCGCCACACAGAAACACAACAGGCGCCGGAGCATGCTCCGACGCCTGTTTTCTTTATGCGAAACGGCTCTCCCATCCCCATGCGATTTCCGTTTCTTCTGACCAAAGCGTTACGAAATTTGAAACGCCGCCCTGCGGGCCTTTCTTCCCTTTTCCGGTCTAGGGCAACCGCGTGCCCACAGAAGGCGCGATGCGGGTGCGCCCGCCATATCCATTTTCCGCCACAAGCGTGCGCAGTTCGGCATTCAGGCGAAGAGTCTGGCTGGACATCGCCAACACTTCGTTGGACGCCGCGTGGATAAGGCGCACGTTAAAGCGCACGGCACGGGGGGTTTGCGAAAACGTACTCGCCATGATGATGGCACTCCGCACATTCTCGTTGGCAAGCAATTGAGAGCGACGGGTCAGCAGCAATTCTCCGGTTCCCGGTTCAAAAAGCACAGTACGCCCCTTGCGGATTTCCTGCACCTTATAGCCGGACTGCACAAACCAGAGGGCCAGTTCCTCGCCCATCTGGCGGGCAAGCGGGCTGGAGTCCTCAAGATTATTCAGGTCCACCGGCGTGGTCACAATAAGGGTATATCCCTTGGCTGGCCCTTCTATCAGATTCAAACGCTCCACAAGCTGCGCGTCGAGCATTTCCGCCATTTTGAACGCCACCATGGGTAGGGTGACCGGAGCGGATTTCGGCTTGGGAGCCGGAACCGGATCGTCCTTCCAAAAATCAAATATTCCTGCCGAGGCAACCATGGGCAGCAGCAAGCATACCAGCAACGTGCCCACGGTTACTATTCGCAGAAGGAATGGATTACGTGTTGTCATTGCCGAATCCTCCTCAGCGCAAACTCTGTATCATGCGGTCCACGGAGCGCAACTCCGCCACAAGGGAATCGCGCATGCCTTCCTCACGGGCCGAGGCCAACCCCAGCAGGAAGCGTTCCCGTGCCAGTTCAAACCGGCCCTCGGCGACAAACTGCCTGCCCAAATACAGGTTGAACAGCGCATTGCCATCGTAAGCTGGCGCCATAACAATCTGAGGTTCCGGGGCGGCCGTGGTCACGGAAGCCTCCGCCGGTTCTTCCGGCGCGGTGTCTCCGCTGAACCGGGTGAACAACGAACACCCCCCAAGCCATACGGAAACGCAGAGCAGCAACAGGCATGTGCGAAGCATGGTCATGCCGCCCTCCTAGTGAAAATCCTCGCCCAGATCCAATGCGGTCAGGTCTGTAGCGCGGGTGAAGGTTTGATAGTCCTGCATGCTCACATATGTCTCTTCCAACCGTCTCCCGGTATTGGCGATCATACGGCGTGAGACACCGGTTTGCGGAAAAACCACCTGTGCGGTACGCAAAACCATGCCGTCCGCAGCACGCAGCATGCGCAGGTTCACAAAGATATTTTCGCGGTCATAGTAATAGGTTCCCGCCACATACAGCGAAAGCGGACTTTCGTTGTATATGCGCTGCTGGTTGCGGGAAAATAGGAATTCCCCTTCCCCGGCACGCAGAATCAGCTCTCCAGAGGAACGATATTCCCGCACAGGGAACCCGCGCTGATTGAACTCATAAAAGAGCGCTTCAGCCACATAACGACCGAACGAAGAACTTTCGGAAAAATCGTCTTGGTTCACCAGAGAAACGGGCAAGGCTACCACGCCTTGCAGAGCACGCCTATCTAGCTTGGCGAGCAGTTGGTCCGCCATTTCACGAACCTTCAGCTTCAGTTCCCGCGCGGCGGAGTGCGCAGCCTCCGGCTTGGGGCGCACACCTTCCATCCAGATAAGGCCCCCCTGTCCATCGGGAACCAGCACACCGCCCCCCATCTCCCGCATGGTGCGCAGGGGAATAGTCTCGCCGTCCAGACTTACGGGAGACGGCTTTTCCGTCACCCGCAGGGCACTGCCGGGGTCAAGTTGCTCGGCGAGCGCGGTGTATCCCCATTCGGGAGTGGTGTGGTCCACGGCTTCCGCCACGGGAGCGGAAGTCCCCGCCGCGTCAAACGCTGACGCTGAGGGAGCAGACGTTTCGGGAGCCGGAACAACGGGTGATGTTGCGGGAGCAACCGTAGGCAGCACAGCTTCCTGTGCGCTGCTTTGTCCCGGAAATGAAACGGCGGCTGCCATAAGCAGCCCCGCGAATACGCGTGCAAATGTATGTGACATCCTTGTCCTCCTCCGCCAGCGTGGCTTGCGTCCCTGCGAGCCACATCGACCGGCGAATCCATATGGGGATTCCGCGTGGCGGAACCCTCGTGCTGGACATATCGGCCTGCCGCGAGAAAACTTAAGGCGGCTATGCGAATCTGGTACGCGGATATCCAACCTGCCGGATACAAACAAAACCGGCACGAGATCCTGTACGGAGTCGTGCCGGTAAAAACAGAACAGATCTGCGCGTCAGCGCGGTATCAGAATTTTTGTTCGTTGTGCCAACGCCATGCGGTTTCCATAAGTTCATGGACATCCGTATGGCGGGGTTGCCAGCCTAATACGGCTTTTGCCTTCGTGCTGTCGGCCACCAGCGTGGCGGCGTCTCCCGGTCTGCGCGGAGCCATGGAGTGCGGCACTGGCTGCCCGGCAATACGCTCCGCCGTCTCCACCATCTGGCGTACGGAAAAACCGTTTCCGTTTCCCAGATTAAAGACGTGGGCACCTTCGTGATCATTCATGAAAGACAACGCCCGCAAATGCGCGTCCGCCAGATCGTTCACATGAATATAATCGCGCACGCACGTGCCGTCCGGTGTGTCATAGTCGTCACCAAACAAGCGTAGTTCCGGTCCTGTTCCCAAAATTGCTTTAAAAATATTGGGGATGAGATGACTTTCCGGATCGTGCGACTCGCCAATTTCCCCGGAGGGGTCGGCACCCGCTGCGTTGAAATACCGGAACGAAACGGACCGGAAACCGTAGGCGGAGGCAAAGTCGCCCAGCGCCTGCTCCACCTGAAGTTTGGTGCGACCATACGGATTAAGCGGCGAGAGAGAACAAGATTCGTCAATATGGCCATCTGTCCCGGTGCCGCACGTGGAGCGCGCGGCGTCTGGAACCGGGTTGCCGTACACAGCGGCGGTGGAGGAAAAAACAAACCGGCCCACGCCCTGCTCGTGCATGGCTTCCAGCAAATTCAATGTGCCGGTGACATTATTTTCATAATAGTCCGCCGGATGAGTCACCGACTCCGCCACAATGCTTTTCGCGGCAAAATGCATTACTGCGTCAAAAGTATGTTCAGCCAAGACCCGGCGCAGCGCTGACTTATCGCGCAGATCGCCCCGTACCAGCAGATCTTCCGGCACAGCTTCGGCATGGCCTGTGGAAAGATTATCAAAAACCAGCGGAGCATGCCCGTGCTCCAGCAGGGTTTTCACCATGTGCGAACCGATATATCCGGCTCCGCCACAGACCAACACATGCATGGGAGTGCCCATGTCCGTCCCCCTCGTCCTCACCCGGATCATCTAGCCGGGCCTGCATGGTTATAAGAATGCCGTTCCCGAAGGCTTGCGGCGTTCTTCCTCTTACAGTACCTTTACCCTCAGGAGGCATACTAGCAGATGATACCCAGCTTGCAAACAGCATCCCCGAATCCAGTCCGGCATTCCGCCTGTAAACGCGGGGGCATTCTGCCAACCGTAACGCTGGCGCTGCTCGCACTGCTCGCTCTGGCCCCACTGGGCATTTTCTCCGTTTGCCGGGCGCAATCCTTCACCCCGCAGCAACTGCGCATACTGGAAAACGCCATCACCGACACCGGCGTAACCATGGGGCAAATTCCCTCCATCTCCAAACCAGACTACCTTTCCGTATATGATGCCGCCTTAAGTATGGAGGCGGACGAACAAGTTTTCATCGCCCGCTTCCCAAACAATATCCATATCTATCCTCAGAGAATCCTCGTATATCACGAGGTGATCAACGAAGAGGTGGATGGCACTCCGGTGAGCGTCACGTACAGCCCCCTTTCCGGTTCTCTGGTGGGGTATAAAGGGCATGTCGGGCGTTATGACACCAACTTCGGTGTCGCGGGGGGTCTTCTGAACGCCAACTCACTGCTTTTCGACTACGCTACGGGCAGCCTCTGGCCCCAGTTGTTGGGGGTTGCCATAAAAGGCCCGCTCACCGGTGCCACGCTGGAGCGTTTTCCGTTGCTGTGGAGTACATGGAACCGCGCTTCGGAAGCCTTCCCCTCGGCTCAGGTGCTCTCGCGCACCACCGGATTTCGCCGTCAGTACGGTCGCGATCCTTACGGCGGGTATTCCAACCCGGAGTCTTACTACCACGCGCAGACCATTTCGCATCCCGTGCGCAATGTGGACAACCGGCTACCGCCCAAAGAACGCATTGTCGGCATTGAGCGGGACGAGTTGCGCTACGCGCTGGCCTATGGCGATGTGGAACGGGCAGGGGTGGTGAATTTTGCCATGGGCGTGGTTCCCATGGTGGCGATATGGGACCGTCAACTTCAGACGATACGCGTCTACGAGCGCCTGTTAGCCGGAAAAACACTGGAATTCAACATGCGGGACGGCAAGGTGGTGGACACCGCCACCTCATCGGAATGGTCCGCTGACGGACGGGCACGTTTCGGCTCGCTCCGCGAAACGGTACTGACTCCGGTACTCGCCGTGGATGCCATGTGGTTCAGTTGGATTGCGTTTTTTCCCGACACATTTCTGGTGGGCCATTAACATCCCTCACTACGACACGTTCTCCACCCGTTGTTATGAGGGGAATGTCTGCCGCTCCGCCACTCGTGAGTCAGTATCCGGCAACCGGCGGAAATGTCTGTAACTGCGCCTGCCATGGATGACGTCCAGCAACGCGCGCCTGCCGCGCAGCACCCCCCAGCGCAACACCGGATGCAGCAGCTCGTATCGTCCGCACAGGGCAATGCACCGCTGTACCCGGCGCGATGCGGCAATTTCCGCCAGCACGTCTTCCCGTAACAGAGCGGGGTACTGCGCTATTCCCGTTCCCGCCTTTCCTTCCGTACAACTACGGGCCGCTATTTCCCCCGCCAACTCACCGGACCGCATGGCGAAAAAAATCCCTTCGCCAAACACAGACTCCACCAGCCCGCCAGCATCACCGGCAAGAAGACCGCGTCCACAGACCAGAGGAGGAAGGTAGCCGCCATACGGCAAAGGATGCCCGTGGAGTGGCTGAAGCGGCGAGTCCCGCACGCCGACCTGCTCTAAAAACCGACGAAACAGCTTGGCAAAGCTGCGCTCTCTGGCGCGATCAAGCTTGCCCCCCAGTCCCACAACAACAAAATCGCGTTGGGGGAAAACCCAGCCGTATCCCTCTGCCAACCATCCTAAAAATATCTGCGGCTTGTCCGGTGCGTGCGGCAGATCCGCACGGGGCAGGCGCACCTCCACCGTAGCAGCCAGAGAGCGCGCCCAGCGCCTTCTATCTATAGGGAAAGCCCGTCGCACGGCGCTATTTACGCCGTCCGCGCCGATAAGAAACCGTCCTCGTGTCCGACGCCCGTCCGCCAGATGCACCGAGCCTTCGCGTGTATCAGCCCACACAACCGAAGCCTTGGAGAATATTGCCACACCCGCCTGCCGCGCCTGTTCCAGCAGCCACGCATCAAACACAGCCCGCTCTGTGAAATGGAAAGGATACTCATAGCGGTCGCTGCACAACAGCCGGTCACCAAAAAAAACGTCGTACCGTGAAGAGGAAAACCCAATAATGCCGCAGTCACGCAAGGCGCGCTCGTCCATACCGTGCAAACGGTGCAACATGCCTATGGTCTTCCGGGAGAGTAACCCGCCGCAAAGCTTGCCCCGTGGAACGGAACAGGCTTCCAATAATGCGACGCGTGCGCCTTTTCGCGCGGCGGCCCATGCCGCAGTGGACCCAGCCGGGCCGCCCCCCACAACAAGCACATCGTATTGTTCCAGAAGCGGTTCCCCTTCTCCGGGATCGGCAGAAGCGGCAGACAATGCGGGCGCGAAGCCCTTTACGCGGGTGGCGGGAGCGGATGCAACCGCAGACGGGAGCGACAGGGCGGACTTCCCGGAAGCAAGAGGTCCATCCCCTACGATTTCTGAAGCATTTTCGGCAGGCAGAAAGAAAGACGGTGGCATGGCGTCCCCCCTGCTTTCCGCAGTGCGGTCCCGGCCCGGCTCTCCGCAGAGCCGCCTCCCATGCGGACGCATTTCCGGCAGTCCGCAGCCAGCACCACCTACTCTTACTGAATATTTACGATGCGATACGTCAATAGGACGTCAAATGCAAGCTGCCGCATCAAAAAATCGCACCATCTTCGTCAATATTCCCGTAAGAACTCCCCCTAAAAATTCCCCCTGCTGCCGAAAAGTCAGGAAGAAAGTAAAAATAGTCCCGCTCCCCCCCCAAAGATGTGGTGATGCTCCCTTACAGAAACCCCTGCCCGCTCCAGAAACCCCTGCATACCGCCCCTGCGCATGAAAGCGCGGTAATACCGCCAATGGACCCGCCCTGCCAACCGCTCCGGTATCATCATGCACCATTGCCCCGGCAATTCCATATTCCGCTCCGCCATGGTGTAGTCCACCGCGCAACAAAGGGGAGCCACCCGCAGGGTTTCCGCTAACATTGCCTGCGCCACAGGCTCCGGTTTTTCATGCAGGGCAAAGCACAGCAGCCCAATATCAAACGTATGTTCCGCAAAAGGAAGACGTGCCCCGTCTGCCTGCACCAATATCGCGTCCGCCGAACTCCCCACTGCTGGCCCGGCGGGCGTTGCCACCTGCCCCGCTCTGCTCCACTGCGCCAGCATGGTGGAGGAGCGGTCCACTCCCACATAGGCCATACGGAATGATTCTGTGCAAAAATGCCGCTGGCGTGCGGTGCCGCAGCACACGTCCACCACCCGATGCGCCCCGGCGGCGCAACATGTAGCGGCAATGGTCCGGCGCAGCCCGTCTAGCAGCGGGTTGAGCACCCGGTCATAGTACGGGGCAATGCGACGATATTCGTCTTCTGCGGCACCGTGAACAATTCCCCGCACAGCTTCCGGCGGATCATCCGCGTGGGCAAAGGCCCAAGTCCCCTGCCCTTCTGACTCGACCTTCACAGCACTACCGGCATACGGCGGGAAAACGGGGAGAGTGGCCCTGCCGGGGCAAACTCCCCGCAAGCGCAGTCTAACCATGGCGTTCACGCGCCGAAGCGTTCCCGCACAAACCGCTCAAGACGATTCATGCCTTCATTGATGTTTTCCAGCGAGTTGGCGTAGGAAAAGCGGATGTACCCTTCCGCACCCGGACCAAAATCGATACCGGGGGTGACACCTACATGAGCGTTTTCCAAAATATCAAAGGCAAACGCATAGGAATCCATGCTCCAATGACGCGCGTTGCCCAGAACGTAAAATGCTCCTGTAGGCTCCACAGTGATGCCAAACCCAATCTCCCGCAACCGACGAATCATAAACAAGCGCCGTTCATTATAAATGAGCTTCATCTTCGCCACTTCGCGTTCGCAGTCCCGCAAGGCTGCAATGCCCGCGCACTGAGAAACCGCGTTCGGGGAAATGAAAAAATTCTGGCACAGCTTGTTCAGGGTGCGCATGCACGATTCCGGCGCAATGAGATAGCCTAGGCGCAGCCCCGTCATGGCGTACAACTTGGAAAAACCGTTGAACACAAAGGCGTTGTCGGTAAATTCAAGAATGGAATGCTCTTCCCCCTCGTAGACCAGCCCGTGGTATATTTCATCAGAAATGACGGGAACGCCAAGTTCCGCGATATCGCGCATACGGTCCGCCGAAAGCAAATTCCCCGTGGGGTTGGAGGGCGAGTTGATAAACACCGCGCGGGTGCGGTCCGTCATTTTTTCACGGATAGCCTCAGTCCGGTACTGGAAGCCATCCTCCTCGCGCACGGGCACGGTGACAGGCACGCCTCCGCTGAAGGTAATAAAGCTGGGATAGCAGGCATAGTATGGGTCCGGCAGGATGACTTCATCACCGGACTCCAGTAACGCGCCGAATAAAAGCGACATGGCGGGCGAGGTGCCATTGGTTACCACAATACGTTCCGGGGAAATATCCACCCCATACCGCGTGTGGTAATCCTCCGCGATAGCCTCCCGCAATGCGGGAGTTCCCATGGAATGTGTGTAATGCGTGCAGCCATCATACATGGCCTTGCACACCGCGTCGCGCACGGGCAGGGGAACATCAAAGTCCGGTTCTCCCACTTCCAAATGGATAACGTGCGTGCCCGTCCGCTCCATGGCTACTGCGCGTTCCAATACATCCATCACATAAAACGGTTTAATATTCCGAGTCCGCTCCGTCTCCAGACTAGCCAATACCATGCTCGCCTCCTCTCAAACCTCTCTGCGCCTCTGTACACACCCGTGGCAGCACGGGACCAGCCCCATCCCGTATACCAAAAGGAGACGACTGACCAGACGCAACAAGACGAGCAGAGCACCCCTGCGGGTTCCGCGCCTCTTCCCGTTCCGTCCGGTAAGGCCACGCCGAGCTTCTGCTCCTTCCGCGTAAGCCCATATCAAACCAAGCTTCCTTTCCGCGTATGCCTATGGTAGATTCTGTCCTGTAACCATTCCCGCCAGAGGGGAAAACGGCAAGCATTACGCCATACCGCGCCGTGCGCGGCAGTATTTCATTCCGCCCACGGGCAGCCATACCTTCAAATGACCGGCATGCAGCATAACGACGCTTCCTACGAATCTTTGCTCTCGCAATTGCGGCGCACACAGGACGTTCTCGCCGCCGGACCGGCATATGTGGCTCCCCTTCTGGAAAAAGCCGCATCCATGGCCCGTTCCCACGAGGCGGAGCACGGTCGTTCCCCGGCGGAAGCTGTGCCCATGGCACTCGCTGTTCGCGCCATTGCCCGGCAGGATACCAACGGAACACTGCTGGGGCTGTGTCTGCACTTCTGGCTTTCCATGCCTGCCTGCTGCTGGAGCTTTGCCGTACGGCAGATTGCCACCAGCCAGCTCCCTTTCAGCGTGTGCGAGGCCGTGCTTGCCGCCTTACCCACCTCCGACCGGCTACTGCTTGTACACGAAGCGCTCCGCGCAGGTCTTTCGGAAACCGCCTTCAGCAAATGGTGCCGCAGCCAAATACAGCAGCACGGCAAATACGCCATTGACGATTTATTGGACCTCATGGAGCGCCTCTACAACGCCAAACGGGTATTGAATATGCCCATGGCGGAGCAGTTTGCCGCACAGGACGTGCCTGCCCGCTGCCTTGCCATAGCCGCATCGGCCTCCGGCAACCGTGCGGAACAAGCTGCCATGGGATTGTGCGTACTGGAGCGGGCGCCTTCAACTCCGTTGCTGGAACAAAGTGTCACGGCGTCCCCGGCCTTTATCGCTCTGCTGTTGCAGGCTCTGCGTGCCGATCCGCCCTCATCGCCGTCCACAGGTCTGGTCCGCGTTCTCGCTCAACTGGCTTTGCATGCCAGTCAGGAGGTACGGCGAAACTCCGTGCATACCATGGCTGCGCTTGCCATTCCCAATCTCCCCAAAATTTGTTTGCTGGTCCTGCGGCGATTCCCGGAAGAGCGTAATTGGTTTTATCCCGCCCTGTTCCATCTTACCCCAGATCGCTGCGCGGCGTTTTTCACCTCATTGCCACCCCGGTTGCGACAGGACGCCGCCGCCTACCTGCTGCACTTGCTCATGACCGCTGCCCCAGATCTGACACTGCACACACTTGCCGATGCAGGCTCTCTTATTCAGGCATTGCCCGATGCCGGGCAGGCCGCTGTGCGCGATTTCATGCGGCAGCACCGCGACACCCGGTGGCTTTCGCCTCCCGCGGCGTTCACCGGACAGGGCATCCCGCAGACCGGGGATCAGTTCCAGACACAGAGCGCCCATGGTACCGGACTGTTTTCCCGCAAAAAATCCACACCGGAGGAGCGCACCGCGCAAGCTCTGACGCGCACCGAACGCACCATCCGGCTGGACGCGCAGCATGCCCAGTTGGAAAATATGGAAGTGATCTCGCGCGAATTCACCGACAGTACATTCGCCCATTCCGTGCTTTCCCGCTCCGCTTTTGAAGACTGCCTGTTCCGCCGCACCGCCTTCTCGAAAACAACGCTGAATGAAACGCGTTTCGTGCGCTGCACGTTTGAAGACTGCGACCTTTCAGGCTGCATCATGACCGCATCCAGTCTGGAAGAATGTGTCCTGCGCCAATGCGATATTTCCGGGGCCGACATAGCGAACACGGGCTTTTCCGAACTTTCCGCCTCGCAAAGCCTCTTTTGCCGCGCCGTTATTACCGCCTGCACATTCAACGAGTGTCTTTTTGAAGAATGCTCACTGCGGGAGACGGCGTTTTCCGGTACGCAGTTGTTGGCTACGCACTGCCAGATTGTGGACGTAACCGACGCGGATTTTTTCAGCAGCACGCTGCGCGGATGCACTTTTCAGGAAAGCTCGTTCATCCACACCCGGTTTGAACGCAGCAGAACAGAACACTCTTTTTCCGAAGCCGGAAACTACTACCAGTGCGTATTCCGCCAAACAATCAGCGACGAGGCGCATCTGCTCGCCGCTGCGGAAGAGCAGCGCTTTCGGGAACTGGCAGACCACGCCGTTGGGCTTTCTCCGGCAGCGGTCCCCGCGTGGTGCCATTCCGCGCAGTCATTGGCTGAACACGTGGTTCTCCGCGTACTGGCCTTCCGTTCCGCCATCCGCCTGCGCGCCCGTTTTTTGCGGCTAAACGCAAAACGGATCGGGCTTGCGAACCGGACTCTGGAAAAAGGCGGAAAAGATTTTTTCACCCTGCTGCCGCTTCTCATCCATACCCGGTTATTTGAGGACCGCTATCTGCCCGATGCACGGGATGCGCAGTGGCCCGTCTGCGCCATTACGGGCTACACCCCCACACTGGCAGCGATGCGCCTTGCCCGTGAATACTTTGGGGACACCCTTGCCGTGCCCTCTCCAGATATGTTCCCCCCTGCGCAAATTACGGCGGACGCCCTCTACACCATGGGAAGTGTAGGCTCTATCGCCATGACGGCGGATTCAGATATCGACTACTGGCTCAGCCTGACGCCGGAAACCGCCACACCGGAAAGAATCGCGGCACTCTCTGAAAAGCTAACCCACATTTCTCGCTGGGCTGAGGAACACTTCGGTCTGGAAACCACGTTCTTTGTCATGAACCGCGATTCCATTATCAAAAACGACTTCGGTTCCGCAGGCGGAGAAAGCTCCGGCACTGCGCAAGCTCTTCTACTCAAAGAAGAATTCTACCGCACGGCACTAAAAGTATGCGGACGGGATCTCGCATGGTGGGTGCTGCCCGAAACCCCATGCCTGCCAGCGCAACAGTGCTCTTCGCAATCCGAAGAAACAACGCACGCCGCACACATGGCGGCACTACGGCGGCTCCCCTTCCATCTGGGCGCGGAGTTTGTGGATTTCGGTCCCGTGTTAGCCATTCCACCCGACGAATATTTCGGGGCGGCCCTCTGGCAGATGGTCAAGGCCCTCAAGATGCCGTTCAAATCCGTTATGAAGCTAGGACTGCTGGAAGCGTACCTCACAGCGGAAAAGCCGCTTTTGCTCTGCGAAACCATTAAACAAAGTGTTACCGCCGGCAAGCGCTCCCTGCTGCGGACAGACCCGTATATCACCCTCATGCGCACGCTGCGGGAACACTACCGCGCCTGTGGCAATGAAGACGCCGCAGCCCTGCTGCAAACAGCGTTTTTAGCCAAGCTGCACGCCACCCACGCCGGACAGGCCGACCCGCTTGTAGCCGCGCTGCGGGCACGGGCAGTGCAGGAGCTTTACGGACAGGCGGCCTTGCAGGAACGGCAGGATTTCGCCAGCGCCAAACTGCTGGGGGACAAACTAAGAAGCTTTTTTCTGCACTCCTACACAACATTGCGTGAACAATTGGAGGGCAAGCGCGTCAATGCCCGCATCTCCCCGGAAGATATGACCAAACTGGGCCGGACCATCTTTGCCGCCTTTGCCCCGCGCAAGGACAAAGTAGAGCGCATGCCCTTTGTGAACAGCATGGGGCGGACCATCAAAGACGTGCTCTTTCGCAAAGACCCCGCTCGCAACGTCCAGAAAGGCTGGGTCGCCATGGGACTTCCCAGAGGCAATGCCGCCCGGCGCGACGCCTTTGTGGAAATAAAAACAGACGGCGACCCGACCCGCCTCATGGCATGGCTGGTGGTCAACGGCATATATCACCCGGATATGCATGTGGAAGTGGATGTAACCATGGCCCCCATTGCCGCACAGGACGTTGTTTCCCTGCTGCGGGGGCTGCACACGTTTTTTCCGCCCGCCGTGCTTGCGACGGACGAAGAAGAAACCCTACACCCAGAAATGGTGGTTCGCGCATATTGCGTGCTCAACTTTGCGCTCCCCCGCGACACCGCGTTTTTCGCGCAGGTTACCGTGGTTTATCTGACCAATTGGGGCGAATTGTTCTGCACCCCCATGGCAGTGGAGCACGCTCAGTTCAGCGCTGCCCCCCGGCGTTTTCTTGCCGATGCGCTGCCTTTTCCTCTCTCTGCCGACGCACCAGTAGTAACGCTGGCTCCCTATAAATCCAGAATCCCGCGTCTGGCACTGGTCTAATCAACAGCCCGCATTTTCCGGGGCTACCCCCACAGCGGACTTTCCCAGTAGTCATGCGTTTCTGATAAACCCAGCGCGGCATACAGAAAGTAAAAGAATACGGACACGTAACTCCCCACTGGCCCGGAGTCACGCGTTTCTGATCCCCTCGCTCATATACGCGGGTCTGAAACATCGTCATGCAAATCACACCGGCAACGTGCGGGCATAAATCCGCAGACAGTGCCGCACTGCGGATACCGCGCCCTTCCACACGGCCCGGAACAGGCGTCTCCGTTACAGCGTAGTCAGATCTATGGTCTTCCGGGCCGGATCATACCGGAATGTCGTCCCCCGCAGAGCCTGTGAAACGGAGAATATGGCTTCGCCCATGGTAACAACGACTCCGGGATACACCACACCGGACACACGCACGCGGGCATCGGCAAGCTGTGCCATCACCCTATCGCGCTCCTCCGCAATTTGCATGCGTACACCTTCCATCCGTTCCGTAAGCGTGGTGCGCAGCATAAGCGCGGTTTCCACGGCTTTGTACTGATCCGGTCGCGCGTTTATGAGAATGTCTTCATCGCTTGCCTCGCCAAACCGCGTGGCAATCTTATGGAGCGCATCGCGCATGGAGTCCCTGTCTTTTTCGAGTTCCCGCAACTGCTTGGACTCGGCAGTCACGGTAACGGCTGTGACCACCCCCAGCTCATTCCCCACTTCCACGGCCTCCACACCGCCCCGGCAGGTAATAGCGCCGCCCTGTATCTTGCCCCGCCCGCCGCCAACCAGCACCCTGCCGCCGCACAGCACGGTGCTGTGTAAAAGATAATCCCGTACCACCACGTTTTCGCGTGCCTCCACACAGGCCTCATTGGCATAGCCCAGAAACACACTGCCCCCGCTACGCACAGAACACTGGCCTTTCATAACCAGTCCTCCGCGCACGTCTATATTGCCCCCGGCGACAATTGTGGCGGATTCCACCACCTCAGCCACCAAAACACTGCCCGGCGCTTTCACCGAAAACCCAGAAAGAACGGTCCCCGCCACATGCACTGAACCGCTGGCGGCTAAAATATTTCCCGTGGCGTAATCCACATTGCCCGCGACACGCATCACTTCCTGCACGGAAAGTACCCCTGTGACATACTGGCACAGGCCATCCATCCCGGCGACCACATGAACGCCGTCCTCCGCCATCGCAACGCTGCCATCCAATACCACATGCGCGGGAGCACCAGCTTGAGCTGCGATATCCTGTCCGTATACGTCGCACCCGGATTCGCCCTCGGCTGGAGGATGCACTATCGCCACAGTTTGCCCCGCCCTAACTGCGGGAATGACTCCCCGATCGCGAAAATCCACCCCGCCGCTCACCGTGGCCTTGCCCACGTTGCTGGCAATATCGTGCGGAATGACCAATTCCACATAGCCGTCCCGTCCGGGCACAGGGGCACGCCCTCTGGCCAGCGTGAATGCCCCGGCTTCCTCTCCTTCGCCACGGTGCGCCAGCCGTTCCGCGATTGCCGACCGCTCCACACAGTCCGGCGCAATGCCCATATTCCGCAGCAATGCCAGCATGCGCTCAACCGTGATGGGAACGCCTGCGGCATCCTGAGCGTATACGGTTCCCTCAATCTCCAGATGATCCGCCGAAACATGCAGCAACGGCTCCACCAACACGGAGGTATCCGTTATTTGCACAAGCCCGTAGATGCGGGAAACCAATTCGCCGGAGGCGGCGTGCTGCATACAGCCCCCGTGCTCTTCCACCGCGATGCTCCGGGGGCGTTGCCCGGAAGGCGGGGGGAGTTCCTGCCCGTCCACACGCATACCCGCCGCAGGCTGGACAGCGGGAATCAATTTACCAAAAACATCTCCGGGAAAAACGGGATACGAAAGATTTCCGCAAGGCAGCACATAGGCGTCGGTACCCCCGCGAGGCAGAATACCCCGCGCGATCACCACCCGCTCAAAAGATTCCCCAGCGGCAATACGGCGCAACAATTCCTCGGCCCCTTTGGAGCACATGGGCACCGTAACCCCCGCTTCCCGCAATTGCTCGCGGATACTTTCGAGGGAAAGAGGCCGCCCCGCGCCCCGTGGCTGGTCGTACTTCGCCACGCCCACCTTCATCCGATCACGCGTACCGGAAAACCGTAGTTGCGCGTCCCGGTCTTTGCCACCCGGCGCACCGGAAGGCTCCCCCCCACGCCCCACCACGTCTCCCTCTGCACGGGGGGTTCCGTGTTTTTTTTCCATTGTCATGGCTGTCTCCTCCCAATGGAAAGCAATATCTACTGCTTACGGCCTTCGTCCACACCACGGGGCCGGGCAGTTGCACCGCGTCTTGGCAGACACGCGCAACGACATCGCGTTTCCTCTACAGTAAACCAATAACCAAAACCCATACAAGGGCTTAGCGAACAGAAAATCCGTTTTTTCACAAGCAGCGCGCCAGCCTTCTGCCAAACTTCTCTCTGGCGGGCGGCAGTGCCCAGCTTCCGCTTGCCAGAGCGCATCACCATACCTATAGTCCGCCCATGTCATATACTCGCAATACCGCCCCCAAAGGCCGCACTCCCCTCGCACAGCCCGATGTTCTCCCTATGACCCGCGCCGACATGGACGCGCTTGGCTGGGACGCGCTGGACGTGCTGCTCATATCGGGAGACGCCTACATAGACCACCCCAGCTTCGCCGCAGCCCTGTTGGGCCGCTGGCTGGTGGCGCACGGGTATCGCGCGGGTATTGTGGCCCAACCCCGGTGGGATACCATAGAAGATGTCTCGCGCATGGGGCGTCCCACCCTTTTCGCCGCCGTGGGGGCGGGAGCGCTGGATTCCATGCTGGCGCACTACACGGCCTTTCGTAAAAAACGCCACGACGATGCGTACACCCCCGGCGGAAAAGCCGGTGCGCGTCCCAACCGGGCGGTTATCACGTACACCGGGCTGGTCCGCCGCGCGTTCCCCGGCATTGGCGTTGTTATTGGCGGTATAGAAGCATCACTGCGCCGTATTTCCCACTACGATTTCTGGACGGATTCGCTGCGCCGCCCCATTTTGGCAGACAGCAAGGCGGACTGTCTGGTTTACGGCATGGGCGAGCGGGCCATTGTGGATATTGCCGTAGCGGTAGACGCGCACGGACCGGATTCCGGCATACCGCTGCGCGAACTGGCACTGGGCATTCCCGGAACCGCAGTTATGGGTGGCCTGCCTCCGCAGGACCAGCAACCGCCCGCGTCCTCTTCTGCTCCCGGACAAGTCCTGCCCGCACCCGGCTTTCTCCCCGTTCCTGAAACCGGATCGGACACACCCGCCGTCGTCCTGCCTTCGCATGAGGCCATGGAACAATCCCCGGCCCTGCTGATGACTGCGACGCTTGCGCTGGAACGCCATGTTCACGAAGCGACACAGTGGGCCGTGCAACCCGTGGGGAACCGGGCAGTCCTCCTTGCTCCCCCCGCTGATCCGCTGAATGAAGAGGAAATGGACAGACTCTATGCCTTGCCCTTTTCCCGCAAAGCGCATCCTTCTTACGCACAGCCCATTCCTGCGGATGGTATGATACACGCCAGCATTACCACACATCGGGGATGCGGAGGCGGCTGCTCCTTTTGCTCGCTGGCGCTGCATCAGGGCCGACGCATTGCCTCGCGCAGCCGACAATCAATTATGAACGAAGTGCGCGAACTCGCCACTATGCGGCATTTTAACGGCTCCATTTCCGACGTGGGTGGCCCTTCGGCTAACATGTGGCAAGCCATTTGCGCGGCAGACCCCAGCCGTTGCAAGCGGGCGAGTTGCATGCATCCTTCGGTCTGCCCCCAGTTTCGCGTGAACCAGTCCGCCGCCGTGGATATGCTTCGCGACATACGCGAGGAGCGTGGCGTACGCCACGTGCGTGTAGCCAGCGGCGTTCGCTATGATCTTGCCCAGCGGGATGACAACGCCCTGCGCGCCTACACCATGGAATTCACCGGCGGGCAGCTTAAAGTGGCACCGGAACACATTTGTGACACGGTGCTAAACCTAATGCGCAAACCCGGACTTGCCGTATTTGAAGCCTTTCTACGCAATTTCGAGCGTTATTCGCAGGAAGCTGGTAAGGAACAGTATGTCATACCCTATCTCATGAGCGGATTCCCCGGCTGCACGGATACCGACATGCTGACATTAGGTGACTGGCTGGCCCGCCGGGGCTGGAAGCCACAGCAGGTGCAGTGTTTCATTCCCACGCCGGGCACAGTCGCCACCGCCATGTTTCATGCGGGTATCGCACCGGATGGCACGCCCATATATGTAGCGCGGACCGACGCCCAGCGCCTGCGCCAGCACCACGTTCTCATGCCGGAGACAGGTGGTTCCAGAGCCAAAGGCGCAAAGAAAGGCGAAAAAAGCACAAAAAACTCCATGCGTAAAAACCACACGGGGCAAACAGAGCACGCACCAAACCGGCGCGGACGGGCAGGCACGCAGTCCCCCGACTCCCCCCAAAAACAACGGCAAACATCGCGGCCTTCGGCGCGGTACAGCCGCTGACACCGCCTTACAGGCTTTTCACGCCCCGTCAGGCACACAAATACCCCGCTCTCCTAACCGCCGGACAAGAATTGTCCGCTCCGGTGCCGAAAGCGAAGCCAACAACGTCTTTATCCCACGGCAGCGCCCCTGCGCGTGCCCGCCCGCGTTCTCCCACTCCATGAGTATACTGTCCGAAAATGCGGTATTTTCCGTACCACTGGCAAGGGGAACCCCGTCGCAAAGCGCCTGCTCCACCACATGGACCACTTCTGCATCCACCAGCCGGGGAAGCAGAAGACGCTCAAACACGGCAGGGCGACTCCACGCCTCCAGCAGACCGAACACCTCAGCAGCGAATGCGGGGGACCGGTAAAGCAGATGCCGCAGTACCAGCGCCATAACACCCACAGGCTCTGGCAGTAACAGATGGGCCACGGTGGCGGCGTCACAGTCAAACAGCCGATCAAACGGCATGGCGTGTCCCACCCCGTCCAAGAGCCGCCGCACCTCATACGCCATGGCGGGCGCCACGCCGCGCATGAGCAGCCTATCCACCAGCCCCCGGTCTATCATCAGCCCGGAAGAGCAGGAAATTCCCGGCGCTTCCTCCGCCAGAACATCCGCCGCCTGTGAAGGAAATAGCGAGGGCAGACTCGCCACCGTGGCAAGAAACCGGGCTGCCGCCTGCGGCGTGCACATTCCCACCACACGCGCCGCATGCCATTCGCCCATCAACAGAGTCCGCGCCACCATGCGCTGTTCTCTGTTCAAGCGACGCAACACGGGTATCCTGCGCCCTATGCTTCGCATCAATTCATCGCGGACCGACTCGTCCATAGCCGCAAACAACCACTTCCGCCGTTCTTCTGAAAGCTGTTCCAGCACCACGGCGGCAAACGACAACGGCGCACCGGACAAGGTATACACCAACTCCTCGTCTGAAAGCGCACAAACCGCGCGTACCCGCTCGTCTCCCGCCCAAAGCGCTATGCGCGGCAGCCTGCTGTCAATACCAACTTCCAGCAAGTGCGACAGTGAAGCCGGACAGAGGAGCGCCAGCACACCGGAGGACTCTCCATCCGAAACTACGGTGCGCAACATGAGACACACCTCGCCCTGCTGAAATTCAAACACCGGTTCACCGGGGGACAGCGTGCGGCAGCGCCTGCTTTCCACGTCCATCAAGGGGGCCAGCGCCCATTCCAAATCCAATTGAAACATGCCCAGACAGTGCACGGCAACGGCCTGTTCCACAGTAGAAAGCATTGTGTGCTGGCGAGACTTCCCGGAAACAGAAAAACGCCGTTCCGGTCCCCTATCCAGCAGACGGGATGCCAGCAAATGGGCTAGCTGCTCGTCCACTCCCAATAGCGCGGTGCCCCCCAACGGCATAAGCTGAAAACTTACCCCCGCAGGCCGGGAAAGGCGCGTCCATGCCGAAGCTTCTACCCGCCGGAACGTTCCGCCGCGAATTGTCCATGGTCGGGAGGAGAGCGTTCTGAGCCGCCGTTCCACCGCCATAGTGAACCGGCTCATGATCCGCTCCTGAGCCGGGTCCGCCAGCAGCGCGATATCGGAAACCGCTTCTCCCCGCCCCGCGCGTGGTTCCCCGCCCGCCCCTCTCTCTTCATTTGCCCTGTCCGTTCCCCCCAGCGGGAACCCTGCGAGCCATTCCGCCAGTTGGGCTTCTTCCTCCGGCGTCAATCCTAGTGGGGCGTCGGAGAACGGGTTGGATTCTGGAAGACGGTTTGCTCCGCCCGTGGTGTCACCTTTGCGGCGGCAAAGTTTTTCGCCGCGCTTTGTAATCAGGGGAGAAAAGGGAAGAACGGTATCCGACGGGAGATATGTCGGAACAGCAACTTGCCCCGCAGAAACGGAAGCGTCAGATACACCGGAAGAAACGGATGTACCGGACGCAGCACAATCTCCCGCCGTGTCCCAACTCACACCATCAGAAGTATCCACAGCCCCCATATCCCCTGCGCCCGGACCCGCCGGATCACCCAACAGACCCGTCTCCGCCGAACCGCGAAGCCTTTCCTCCTTCTGTCCGCCCCCCCGGCATTCCACAGGAAGGGACGCTTCATCCCCTTCCACCTCGCGCCCCGGCGAATGCCGACCTGAGAGGGATTCCGGGCAGCACAGTACAAGCGGTCCATCGGGGTGGAACAGCAGCCCGCCGTCCCAATCAATGCACGGTACTTCTCTGGAGTCGTCCCCTCTCCCCTCGCGGTTCAGCGTTTGCTTCGGGGAAGCAGCGGGGGCATGCCCATGCCGAAATTCGCCGGAGGTGCCAGTATCTGCCTGTAAGTCCGCCAGCGCAGGCAGTTCAGCAGGCGGTATTTCCCGGTTCGTCCCGCCTAAATCATGCGCACTCTTTCTGTTGTCACCGAACAGAGAGAGCACCTTGCGGTATCGTGGCGTTCGCTGCTTCATCCCATCGCCTCTTAACTACGCTTGTCCACGTGGTTTTCCCGCCGTGTTACGGGCAACCCGCAGAATTTGCATCTGGTCTGCCATGCGCTCCTGTAGTACAGGAGAACCAAACGGTGCCGAGTCTGTGTGGAGCCGCTTCCGCTGCGGAATTGCGCAGCTGCCGCGCCCCGGCTTTTTTGCCTTCCGAATAAAAAGGCCACGGACTACCATAGCGCACTCACGCACTCTGTGCAAAGAGGCAACGCAGAATATCGCCCCGGTATCCGTTGACGGATATCCGGTCAGCGACAGGAGACACCCATGTCACGCTACTGGCTCATGAAATCGGAACCCGGCTGTTTTTCCATTGATGACCTGCGCAACGCTCCCAACTCCACCTCTCCGTGGGATGGGGTGCGCAACTATCAAGCACGCAACTTCATGCGTGATGATATGCGCAAGGGGGACAAAGTGCTTTTCTACCACAGTGTTACGAATCCCTCCGTGGTGGGTGTTGCCGAGGTGGCTCGCGAAAGCTACCCCGACGACACCGCGTGGGATCCAGAAAACAACCATTTTGACCCTAAATCCACACCGGAATCTCCCCGCTGGTTCATGGTGGATGTCCGTTTTGTGCGTAAATTCGATCAGCCAATTCCGCTGGCGCAACTGAAGGGCATTCCTGAGCTGGCTGGCATGGAGCTAATAAAAAAAGGCTCCCGCCTTTCCGTCATGCCCGTGAGCCAGCAGGAGTACGAAACCATCTGCGCCATGGCGAACGGCTAATTTATCAGCCGTATTCCCACCAAAGGAGAATTTTTGTGGATACCTTGGAAGAGCGTCTCACCAGATTGGAAGAGACTTTGTATTTTCAAGATCGCACCATTCAGGAACTGAACGAGGCACTTACCGCTCAACAATTCCAGTTGGATGAGATGCATAAATTAATGCAGGCCCTGCAAACTAAATTGCGCAGTCTGGCACCCGTGCTGGATACCGGCGGCGAAAACACCCCGCCCCCCCATTACGGCTCAGTATAACCGCAAGGCCGCTCTTTCGCGCCATAGGCCCCGCCCGCACAGGAATACCCATGAACAGCTACCTAGCCCACGTCAGACGCGAGAACCAGACCGTCAATCCCGTTCTCCGTCTTCTGCATATCACCGTTGACCACGCCGACAGCGGCACGGCGCGGCTCACTCTGCATGCCGACACCAGCACTGCGCAAGGAGCGGGTATGCTTTCCGGCGGTGTACTGAGCACGTTGCTGGACGAGGCCATGGCCCACGCGGTGCTTTCCTGCCTGCATGACGGACAGCGTACCGCCACCGTGGACCTGCACGTTCAGTTCCTCTCCGGCGCACGCCCCGGCGACACCATTACCGCCGAGGCACAGGTTGTGAAAAACGGCAGCAGTATCGCCTTTGTGCAGGCGGAAGCACGCGCGAAAACAACCCTTGTAGCCACGGCCTCAGCTTCTTTTCATCTCTCTCGCGCTCCACGCGGCTGACGCTGCGTTTCCCGCACTGCCCGCCGCATACGAAAAAGGCGTTGGAGATATCTCCAACGCCTGAGTTTCCAATACCCGGACTCTGTATAAAACAGTTGCCACCCCGCCTTTGCCGGAGAAAACCCCGGCACCGCTCTTCAGGAGCGGAAAGGGGGAAGAGACTCGGCATACGGGCGTTAGTGGCCCTTGCCTCCCAAATAGGCATTCTGAATATCAGGATTACGCAATAGCGCATCGGCAGAATCCGCCAAAACCACGTTGCCTACTTCCATTACGTAGCCCCGGTTAGCCAATTTCAGCGCGGCGCGGGCATTCTGTTCCACTAGTACAACGGTCACGCCCGCCTTGTTGATGGTCCGTACCGTATTAAAAATGGACTTGACCAGAATGGGCGCAAGGCCAAGAGACGGCTCGTCCAGCAACAGCACACGGGGATTTGCCATGAGCGCCCTGCCGATGGCTAGCATCTGCTGTTCCCCACCGGAAAGCGTGCCCGCCAATTGTTCCCGGCGTTCTTCCAGCCGGGGAAAAAGCTCATAAATCCATTCTTCGTTCCGCCGAATCACACCTTTGTCCGTCAGGGTGAACGCCCCCAGCATCATATTTTCCCGAACCGTCAGAGTGGAAAACACCCGCCGTCCTTCGGGAGACTGGGCAATGCCGGTGCGAACCACCTGATGCGCCGGTAACGTGTGCAGAGGTTTTCCTTCCAGCAACACCTCGCCCTGCGTCACCTTCACCAGCCCGCATACGGCGTTAAGCGTAGTGGACTTTCCGGCCCCGTTAGCACCTAAAATAGTAACGATTTCACCCTCTTCTACAACCAGACTGATGCCGTGCAACGCCTCGACATTACCGTATTGTACGTGCAGATTTCGAATTTCGAGCATTCCGGCATTCTCCTAGAGCAGATCGTCGTCCGCGCCCAAATAGGCTTCAATAACGCGCGGGTCGTTCTTAATAGTATCGGGATCGCCCTCGGCAATAACCGCTCCATACTCCAACACGACAAGGTGTTCGCATATTTTCATCACCAAACTCATATCGTGTTCAATGAGCAGCACCGTTACTCCCCGGTCCCTGACGGCACGAATGAGCGAAATAAGTTCCTGCGTTTCCTGATCATTCATGCCGCCCGCAGGCTCGTCCAAGATAAGGAGCCGAGGCTGAGTGGCAAGCGCACGGGCAATTTCCAGCAACCGCTGATTCCCGTAGGAAAGGTTCTTGGCTGCGTTATCCCACTGCGCCTCCAGTCCCACAAACTGGAGTTCCGTCATGGCCCGTTCCACGGCATCGCGTTCTTCCCGTTTCTGCCACGGGGGACGGAACATGGCGGAAAGCGCGCCGGATCGCATACGGCAATGACAGCCGGACAATACGTTTTCCAGCGCTGTCATATTTTGAAACAGCCGGATAGTCTGAAAGGTGCGGGCAATGCCCATATTCACAATACGGTGGGTACGCATGCCCACAATGCTTTGCCCGTCAAAAACAATTTCGCCGGAATTAGGAACGTAGTTTCCGGTAATCAGGTTGAACACCGTGGTCTTTCCCGCTCCGTTAGGACCGATAAGCCCCACAATGCTCCCCTGCTTCACGGTGAACGACACATCGTTCACCGCGACCAGTCCCCCGAAGGTTTTAGTCAAGTCCCGCAGTTCAATAAGGCTCATCGGGCACCTCCCTCAACCGGGGAAGTCGAGGATGTGAGCCACCGGGAAACGTCATATCGGCGCGGTAATGGCGGGATAAGGCCCTGTGTGCGGAAAATCATCATCAGGACCATAGCCGCGCCAAACACCAACATGCGCCACATAGCCAGATCGCGAAAGACTTCCGGCAAGCCCACTATGAGAAACGCCCCCACCAGAACACCGCGTATGGACCCCATTCCCCCCAGAATCACAATGGCGAACATGACCACGGATTCCCAGAAGGAAAAAGATTCCGGGGAGATGATGGTCATTTTCCCCGCAAACAGCGTGCCGGTCATCCCCGCCCAAAACGCACCCAGTACAAAGGCCACCAGCTTGAACGAGGCAATGTTAATGCCGGAACCTTCAGCGGCCACATCATCTTCCTTGATGTAATTCAGCGCGCGACCAAACCGGGAGTTTTCCAGCCGGTACATGAAAAAAATAGTTATCAGCGTGTAGGCCCAGATCAGATAAAAGAAGTGCTCAGGCTTGCGAAAACGAAATCCAAACAGCGTGGGCCGTGAGATACCAAAAATACCGTTAGCTCCCCCGGTTAGGCCAAATACGTCGTTCACCAGCGCAATGCGCACAATTTCCACAATGCCTATGGTGACGATGAGCAGATAGTCACCCCGCAGATGAATGATCGGTCGGGCCACAATCAGGGCGAACAGGCCCGCCAGCAGGCCCGCCAGCGGCATAGTATACAGCAAGGGAACACCGTACTGTGTGTTCAGAATAGCCGTGGTATACGCACCCACGGCGTAAAATGCCGCATGGCCCATGTGGAACAGCCCCGCATGACCGAGAATAAGATTCAGACTTAGCCCCAGCACAGCGTATAGTCCCACGTTATTCAACACATCGGTCCAATACGGACTAATGAACTGAGGCAACAAGGCGAACGCGATACAGACAGCGAAGGTGAGCAGCGTGCGCAGAGAGGTCATAGCTTGTCTGCCACCCTTTCACCGAGCAATCCGGTGGGTCTGACAATCAGAATAAGAATAAGCACCAGAAACGAAATGGCGTCTTTCCATGCGATGGAGATGTAGGCCGCGCCCAGCGCCTCGATAACCCCCAGCAGCAATCCGCCGACCATGGCTCCCGGAATATTGCCTATGCCGCCCAAGATAGCGGCGGTAAAGGCTTTCAGGCCATACAGCCAGCCCATGGTGAAACTGATTTGTCCATAATACAGTCCCACCATAACCCCCGCCGCGCCGCCCAGAGCCGGGCCGATGCAAAAGACCAGCGCGATAACCCGGTTTACGTCAATCCCCATGAGTTTAGCCGCGCCTTGGTCAATAGCCGCGGCGCGAATGGCTGTGCCGATTTTCGTCTTGTACGTAAGGAAATAAAGCCCGCACATAAGCAGCACCGACGTACAGAACATAATGATGCGCACCAAAGGCACATCCATACCGAACACGGAAACAACTGTACGCGGTAAAATATCGTGCGGATACACTAAAGGACGCGCGCCCCATATGAGCATGACTGCGTTTTGGAAAAAAATGGACGCCCCAAGGGCGCTGACTACGGCGGAAAGACGCTGGGAATTGCGTAAGGGCCGGTAGGCCACACGCTCCAGCAATACGCCGACCAGCCCCACCAGCAGCATAATCATGAGGGCCAGAACAATAACGCCCCCCACTGCGCCTAGGTGGTCCGTAAGCCCCAAAGAGGAAAGCACGGTAAGGCCGA
This sequence comes from Pseudomonadota bacterium, assembly GCA_023460395.1. Taxonomy (GTDB): domain Bacteria; phylum Desulfobacterota; class Desulfovibrionia; order Desulfovibrionales; family Desulfovibrionaceae; genus Halodesulfovibrio. Next base: position 125,738 of record JAEWQB010000004.1, read on the forward strand.
GAAACGCGCCTATGGTAAAAAGATCACCATGCGCAAAATTGATGAGTTTGAGCACACCATATACCATGGTGTATCCTAGGGCGATGAGGGCATAGATTCCTCCCACCGCGAGGCCATTGGTCAATTGCTGAAAAAACTCTTCCATGGGGAATCCCGATCTGGCGGCTGGAACGAGCGGAGAAATGGAGTGCAGACGCCCAGTACCGTCCGCACTCCATGGGGCCATGGCTATTGCAGAATGAACTCACCCTTTTCGTTCACCTTACTCAGGCGATAGAATTTGCCCGCGCGGTCCCCTTTTTTATCAAAGGAGATGGTGCCCGTGAGGCTGGGGAAGTCCTTAAGTTCGTTATGCAGATAGGCTGCAACGGTTTCAGAATCGGTGGAACCGGTCCGCTTAAGCGCTTCTACAATCACGTTAAACGCATCTCCCGCAAACACGGTCCAGATGGAAGCGGGCATAGCGTCGTACCGGGCCATGTAGGTGGCGAGGAAATCCTTAGCCACGGCGGAATCCAAATCGTTCACGCCGGGAGGGCCGACAAACATAAAGCCGCTGGCGGCTTCAGGCCCGGCAATCTTGATAAGGTCGGAGTTGTTCGTGGCATCGCCCCCCAGCATAGGCACATCCCACTTCATTTCCATCTTTTGGCGCAGTAGCAGGCCAGCCTCGTTGTAATAGCCGGGGAAGAACAGCAGGTCGGGGTTGGAGCCTTTCACCTTGGTCAGAATAGCGGTGTAATCCTGCTCGCCGGGAGTCAGCGCGTCATAAAAAACAATGGAGGAAGGATCGAGTAGCGCTTTGGTTTCTTCAGCCAACCCCTTGGAATAGGAGCTGTTGTCGTGCAAAATGGCTATACGCTTTGCCCCAAAATCTTTAATAATCTTGGCGGCAGCCAAACCTTGCGCATCGTCACGCGGGCATGTGCGAAAGAAGTAGGGCATGCCCTTTTCCGTCAGACGTACCATGGTGGAGCCGGTAGCCACCTGCACCAATTCCGCCTCGTCATAAATACCCTGAGAGGCTTCGGTAATGGAGGAGCCGTAGGTGCCGATAACAGCCACCACGCCGCTGGTGGTCAGGCGTTGCGCAGCCAATGCGGCGGTTTTGGGATCAAACGCGTCATCTTCGGCGACAATTTCCACCTGCTTGCCGTTAATCCCGCCTGCGGCGTTCACCTTTTCTGCAAGGATGTCCACAATGTTCTTCATATCCTGCCCTTCGGAGGCATATTTGCCTGTGAGCGGGGCCTGAACGCCAATCTTGATGGTTTCCGCAGCTTGGCACACGCCGGTCAGCAACGTCGCCAAAGCAAGGCTCATCGCCAATGATCGAACTACTTTACGCATAGACATCTCTCCTGCAACAAGGCTCAGTACGTAATAAAAATATACAACAGTGCACCTCTACCGCGGTATTGTCCCCCCCTATTTCCGTTCTGTTCCGCCTCGCTCCACAAATACTGCCAGCAACGGTTCTCCGGGGACTACTGTAGGAAACCCTACCGTGATAACACAGAATTGTCAAAATAACCCAAATGACTGGCTATCTAAGGCTCATAGCTCTACAATAGCGTTAAATACCCATTTTTTGCTTATTCCATCATTTTTTTGGTTATTTTATATCAAATTCAGCACTCCATAAAAGTTAGTGGAAGTTGATATCATATACAGAAAATTATGATGCTGACAAGCATCCAGAATATAAGTCGATTGTCGACATTTATACTGTCCCGTCACGCGGTGCTTCGCGCGAAGAAGCTCCCGCCCCTTGTTCCACGCCGCATTGCAAAAAATGCTTCGCTTTATGCCATTTTCCGCATTTCCTACTACAGGAGTTCTTTCTGTGCGCGGCGCTTCCGGCAGAGCCTTTCCTTCTTACCGGGCCAGCCGGAAACGGCCCAGTACCATTGAGTTCACACAACATCGGGCAAACGTCCGCCTTCCGCTTAGTTCGGAAGCTCTTTACTTGCCGTTGTCTGATAGGTAAGTTTGGCAAATTGTCCACGCGGCATCCTGCCGTCCTATGTTGTTCCATCCCGGAGTTCGCATGCGCCTTTGCCGTTCCGTTTCACACATTTCGCACCGTGCCGCCCCTCCCCGTTCCGTCCTGCGGCTTTTCGCTCTCACGGCCCTGCTCGTTATCATGGGGAGCACGTGCAGCACGGCGCTGGCTTTGGGACGCCAAGCGTCTGGAACCGGGCATGCGGGACTCTATACTCTCACCGCATGGGAAAAAGAGTCCGGCGTGCGTATTCCTATTTTCGTATGGTATCCCACCGTTCGCCCGGAACGGACGGTAACGCTCGACTCCTACACCCTTTCCGTCGCCCGGGAAGGCTTGCCGGAAGAAGGCCTCCACCCCGTGGTGCTCCTTTCCCACGGCATGGCGGAATCGGGCTTGGCGCATAACGACACCGCGGCGTTTCTCGCCCGCCGGGGGTATGTGGTTATCGCCCCCTCGCACCCCGGAGATACCGCGCACAATACAGAGCGCATTTTTACCGCCGAGCAACTTACCAGCAGGCCGGAACACCTGCGTGCGGCGCTGGAAATGGTGCTGAAACACACAGAACTTGGTCCCATAACGGATGAAAATGATGTAACGGTAGTGGGCTACGGTCCCGGAGCCGCCGCCGCGTTGCTTCTCGCTGGGGCAGTGCCGGACACATCCTCCATGCGCAACTACTGCGCCCACGCCCCGGCAGACGACCCGATTTGCTCGCCGTGGGCTACCCGCCGACTTGCGCCGCTGCTGGACACACCAAACCACACCCTGCAACCGCCCACGGGCGTGCAGTGGGCCGAGCCGCGCGTCCGCTCGCTTGTGCTTGTCGCCCCTGCGTATGGCATGCTTTTTTCCGTGGAATCCGTGCTGGATATACGGTTGCCCATCATTATTTTGGAAGCTGCGGAGGACACCATGGCTCCGCCTCCTCTGCATGCCCGGCATCTGGCGGACATACTTGCCACAGTACAGCAAAAACGCCCCCTCTACTTTACACTGGAAAAGGCCACCAGCTTTATGCTGACCACCCCATGCAACAATGAGCTGATGATTGAAAGCGCTCCTGCAATCTGCCGCCCCCCCCACCCAGACAGCCAAGATGCGCGTGACGCGGTGAACGACCTGATCCTGCGTTTTCTTTCTCTACAAAACGGTCGCACAAGCTCCGCGCCATCTCCATAGCCCGAACCACATATGAGCTGCTCCCGGCACGCTTTCTCCAAATTCCGTAGGGCACTTTTTTCTTTGCCTTTGTGCCCAGCCGCCGTATAGTAGTTGCATCAGCCCTATCTTTCATTGCTTGCCGACGAGGAGACAATGGCACTACTCACCTCTGGAAAATTCACCTCCCCCTCCACTTCGGGACAACGTCCCGCAGGAGCTTCCAGCCTTGCTGGTCACTCCGGCGGACTCATGGACCGCTTTGCCCAATCGGAGGACAAGGGCCTGCTTTCCAGCCTCTCTCTGCGCAAAACAGCTAAAATATCCGATGAGGAATTCGCGCAGCTCAGTCGCTTTATTTACGACACCACGGGAATAAGCATCCCGGACAAGCGCAAATATTTGCTGGAAAACCGGCTTGGCACCCGCCTGAAGGAACTGGGACTCAATTCTTTCAAAGAATATTATGACTACCTCAGGCTGGACAAAAACAAATCGCTGGAAATGGACAGGTTATGCGAACGCATAACAACCAATGAAACCAGCTTTTACCGCGACATCCGGCAACTAAGCATCTTCCAGAACGATATTCTGAAAGAACACCTCAAGGCCCAGGAAGCCGCCGGAAAAAAGGAACTGTTCATCTGGTCTGCCGGGTGCTCCTCCGGCGAAGAGCCTTACACGCTGGCGATCATGATCCATGAAGTGCTGGGCATGTCGATCATCGGGTGGAATATCCGCATTACCGCGAATGACCTGTCCCCCGCAGTGCTGGCAAAAGCCAAAGAAGGCCTCTACACAGACTACGCGCTGCGCACCACACCTAAGGGGATCATAACTAAATATTTTGATCAAGAAGGCGACACATACCGTGTGAAGCCCCGCGTGAAAAAGCTGGTGACATTCGGTTCCATCAACCTCAGCGACAAAATGGCACTAAAACGTGTTCCAAAGTCCCACATCGTTTTTTGCCGCAATGTTATTATCTACTTCGACGACACAATGAAGCAGCACGTCATTAGCGCGTTCTATGACAACCTTCTTCCCGATGGTCACCTGTTTCTTGGGCATTCGGAGAGTATTCACAAGCTTTCCACCGCGTTTAAGCCCATCCTGAAGCCGGGTGGCATCTGCTATAAGAAGGAAAGCTAACATGCTCGCCGAAACCGTAATCGTTTCCCCCGGCGCACCGCGCCCTAACGGAGATATGGCATGACCCCGGACTCACCCGTTGCCAACATGGCCATCAGCGAAGGATACGTCCGCAACTTCTTCATGTACACGGACCACGATAACGAGGCTATTGAAGAGATCTTCCGCCTCAGCGTGTTCCGCACCACAGCCGCCCTGCGCTTGGGCTGGCATCTCCCAGAGCAGGACGAACGCCTTCATAACAACACGGAATACCTGCGTGATTCGTTCATCGCGGGACAGGTTGATCCCAAAACACTGGTGGACAGCGAAACACAGCTCGTTTCTTTCCCTGAAGTGTACTTCCGCATCCGGGAAGTGCTGGAGACTCCCACCAGTTCCGCCGAAGACGTGGCCCGCATTGTCAGCAACGACATGGAGCTGACTGCCAAGCTGCTCAAACTGGTCAACAGCCCTTTCTACGGACTAATGGACACCGTGGAAGACGTGCGGCACGCCATCGCGCTGGTGGGCGTGGCAGAGGTTGCCAATCTGGCTCTCGGAATTTCAGCCATCAAAGTCTTCAAAGACATTCCCCCGGAACTCATGGATGTGAAAACCTTCTGGAAGCACTCCGTGAGTTGCGGCATTTTCGCCCGGCTCATCGCCTCCCGGCTCAACGGCCTGAAGGGCGACCGCTTTTTTACCGCCGGCCTTCTACACGACATAGGCCGGCTGATTATCCTCAAAAAACTTCCCTACGCCTCGGTACAAACCCTGCTCTACGCGCACGAAAACCTGCTGCCCCTTGTTGAGGCAGAACGCGACGTGCTTGGCTTCGACCACACACAGGTCGGGCATCTGCTGCTCACGGAATGGCAGTTCCCGCAGGGGCTTGCCGATGCCGTGGCATGGCACCACTCTCCCGCCTCCGCACAGGATCCGCTCGCGGCGTCCGTCATTCAGCTGGCAGATAATCTTACCAACGCCATGGAAATTTCAAATGGCGGACTCTACGTACTTCCCGGTCTGGAACGCGGGGCATGGGAACGGCTGCACCTGAAGCCTTCAGACATCGTCGCTGTGGTGGGCCTGTTTGATAAACACATTGACGAGCTATTCACGGCGTTTTTTTAACGACAAAACGCGTCTGCGTGGCCCGCATGCATGCCCACAGACGCGTTATACCCCCGGATGCGCGAGTGCTCTGCCCCGTTTTCCGACAGAACCGTGCCATGCTAAACGTGAATTGCCTCCGCATACACGGGCAGAGAAAGCATTCCCCCGTCCTCCGAAAGCGAAAGAGTACGCCCGAAGATGGAATTGGTACCGTAAGGCAGTTTGCAACCTGCTAATGATGTTGATACCATGGGGCCTTGACAAGGAACACTCCGCCTGAAAGAAGACCATGCATGACACCACAGTACAGCGTTAGCTTTATTAATCCCTTCCTCTCCGCCGTTGTGGACGTACTAGGCACCATGGCTATGGTGGAAGTCAGTCCCGGCAAGCCGTATATCAACACACGGCGTACTGCTGCGGGAGACGTTACAGGCATCATTGGTGTCAGTGGACACGCTGAAGGGGTTATATCCCTCACGCTGGATGAAAAATGCATCCTCCGCATCGTGTCCAATATGCTGGGAGAAGAGTTTTCTAAAATAACCGACGATATCGCCGATGCCGTGGGAGAGCTGACAAACATGATCGCGGGTCAGGCCCGTGCGCATTTAGCCAATGAGGGCATGAAATTTCAGGCATCCACCCCATCCGTGATTGTCGGGAAAAACCATACGCTGGCACACATCAACAAACAGCCCATTTTAGCTATTCCCTTCACCACAGCCGATGGAAATCTGGTTGTGGAAGTCTCCTTGAACAAGGTTGTGGACTCTCCGTCGGCGTAACTCCCCGCAGGAATTCAGAACAAATAAAGGCATGCGCCGTGGCGCATGCCTTTTTCCGTTATCCGTCCTCGTACCGGGGTTCTGGCGTTAAGACGCCCCCAGACACGTATCCAAATGGCAAATTCCCGCCAATCCCTTCACAGGAAGGATAAAGGCTATACCAGTGCCCGGTTTTTCTAAATTTCCTGCTTCCACGATAGCTTGCAGCACAGTAGCGCTAATATCGCTTTTCACCAGAGTGAGAATAATTTCCTTCTCCGGCTGAATGGCTATTCCCATAATACTCTTTACTTCCCGGATACCAGTTCCGCGGGCCATAAGAATAGTGCCGCCTTCGGCCCCGGCTGCGCGTGACGCAGTAACCACAGGGTCGCAGTGCCCTTTGTTCACAATCGTGACGATACAATCAAAATCGTCGTGAATTTTCATTATTCACTCCTCTTCCGTGAATACATCATACCGAGGATCATTACGGAAAGTATCGGTGCCAACGCCACCATGGCTACCAGCCCGAATCCGTCCGCCACGGGGTCGCGCCCGTCAAGGGCTTCCGCCGCTCCTAGCACCACTGCCATGACAAACGTCACAGTCATGGGACCGGTCGCCACACCCCCCGCGTCAAACGCCGCCGCCACATACTCCGGCGTGGAGAAGCGTGCCATAATCAGCACGAGTAAGTAGCCCGGCACCACAAACCAAAGGATAGGAAGCCCCATCAGAAGTTTTATCATACCGATGGAGACAAAAACGCCCACCCCTAGCGAAAGGGTGAGCAGCACAGGACGTTGGGTTATCGCACCGCCTGATGATTTTTCCATTTCAGTCGCCAGCACCCGAACCGCCGGTTCCGCCGCCGTGGCAGCAAACCCAAACAGAAAGCCCAGCGGCACCAAAGCCCAGCGCCATGAAGCCCCGCCGATAACGCGTCCTATCTCCGTACCGGCAGGCAAAAAGCCCTGAGTTACGCCCTGCAGAAATAGCACCAGCCCCAGATAGGAAAGCGCCACCCCTTTAGAAAGGCGTATTACGTAAGAACGGGGCAGTCGTAACGAACGGTACTGCATATACAGAAAAAAGAGCACAAGCGGGGCAAACGCAATGAGCAGTTCCGCGGCTACATGCCGCATATCCAAAAACTCTATGAGTACATTCATCCGTAAAGTATCCCTATCAGCATAACGCCCAGCACAGGACCAAGTGAGGCAAGCCCCACAAGGCCGAACCCTTCACTAAAAGCATTTTTGCCCTGCAACACGCCCACGGTACCCATCCCCAAGGCGATAATAAATGGAACAGTGACCGGGCCGGTCGTCACTCCTCCGGCGTCAAACGCAATGGGCAAAAAACTCGCGGGAGTGAAGAAAGACAGCACCAGCACCGCCAAGTAGCCAACGGTCAGCAAGCGGACAATGGGAAAACCGAGAAGTATGCGCAAAATGGCACCTGCCAGCCACACTCCCACGCTTATCGCCACGACCCCCACAAGCAGATTGCGTGAAACAAGGCCGGATGAAACAAAATCCACTTGGTGCGCCAGCACCCGCACATCCGGTTCCGCCAGTGTGATTACCGTGCCTAACAAAAAAGACATGCCCAGCAGGTACTTTACTGAGCCGCTTTTGGGCAATTCACCACCAATAGTCTCGCCCATGGGCAACAGCCCTGCCTGAACGCCTAGCAGAAAAAGAAACAGCCCGCCTCCCACAAACAGACTGCCTAACAAAAACCGGGCAAACACATCACCCGGCATGTGAAGCAGACTAATTTGCAAAATGCATACAATGCCACATATGGGAAGCACGGCAAGAGAGACTTCGCGGAACAGTTCAGAAAGGTGGGAATTCGAATTACTCATGGCACCTCGCGACTAGGGTATCATCCTGTCTAGCACAGCAAAGGAAGCGCTGTCCAGCGCATCTCATGAAAGGGCGGAAGTTCTCCTCGCGGCATGGCGGGAGCCATGTGGTATGCCTGACCACCACTGCCCGGAACGAATCACGGGCTGCGGAGGCAGCTATTTGGTAAGCGCAGACACGACAAACTCACCCGTCGGTTCTTCGGATGCCGACACGGCTACCTCAGGAGCGGACACAGGTGCCTCGACGGCGGAAGCCGGGGCATCCGTGGTGCGCGGGCCAGCTTCGCCAGCCAGCACGGAGAAGGTTCGGATCGCGTCTCCCGCCCCCAGCACTCCCGCGATATCGCCCTTTGACAGAACGAAATCCGCACCGGGATTCGGCATAAGCACGCCCGCACGCAACACCCCCACAACGGAAACACCTACCAGTCTGCGTAGTTGCAGCGCAGCCAGACTTTTTCCCTCAAGGCTGTTTTCCTCTCGCACGGGAATCCACGAAAGTTGCATGTCCGCCGCCGCGTCCCCTATCTGGGTAAGGGTGCGATATTCGGGGTGCGCTTCAAACACGGCGGCGTAGCGTTCCTGCCGCACGGCGTCTGAAAAATGCTGAATTTCTCCCACCGGCAACCCTAAATGGAGTAGCGCCTGACGGGTAAGCTCCAAGCCCGCCTCAAATTCCGGCTGGATGGTCTGCCGCACTCCTAACGCCGCCATGGCTTCCATTTGCTCCACTCCCGCCACCCGCGCCACAATGGAGAGCGCGGGTTGCCGCTTGCGTGCCTGCACCACCACGCTTTCCGCATCCGCCAGATAGGGGATGGTCACCATCAAGAGCCGAGCGTGCGACAGGCAGGCGGCCTCCTGCACGGCAGGTTGGGAAGCGTCACCGTAAATAACCGGGAATCCGGCAAGACGGCACTGCTCAAACCGGCGCGAATTGAATTCAATAACAACAAACGGTTGGGAAAGACGGGCGAGAATATCCGCCACATACCGCCCCACGCGCCCCCCGCCAGCAATAACCACATGCCCGTGCAACCCCTCTTTCGGCAGGTTCACGCTTTCCAGCGGCGGTGCCGGTACCAGCCGCTGGCGCAGGGCATACAGCGGAGCCGTGAGCGAAGAGAGCGGCGGGGTAGCCACCATACCCAAAATGCCCACGGCTAAAAAGATAGCGTACTGGTCCCTCGGCAACTGCCCGGCCTCTACCCCCATACGTGCCAGCAAAAAGGACAGCTCGCCCGCCTGAAACATGGTTAGCCCCATGGCCATGGGAATCACATTGCCATACCCAAACCAGCGGCTCAACAACCAGAACAGTACCCCCTTGCCCAGAAAAGCCGCCACGGCGATGCCGAGCACTGTACCAAGGTTATGATAAACGAATACCGGGTCCACCAGCATGCCCATCGATGCGAAAAACAAAAGCCCGGACAAGTCCCGGAGAGGAATGATATCGGAAAGGGCCTGATGTCCGTAGTCCGATTCACTAAGCACCATACCCGCCACAAACGCGCCGAACGCAAAAGAAAGCCCTAACAGATACGTGCCGTAGCCTATGCCCAGTCCTATCCCGCTGCACGCCAGCATAAACAGCTCACGGGAATTCCACCCCGCCACATACCGGAGCAAGCGCGGAATAAGACGGGTGCCAAGCAGCATCATCCCCCCCAAAAATGCGATGGCTTTAATCCCGGCCCAGCCAAGCATGCCCAGTTCCGAGTCCGGGTGGCCTATCTGAGGCAATATGATCAGCAGCGGTACTGCCGCCAAATCCTGCATGACCAGCATGCCGATCATGACACGGCTGGAGAGCGTCCCCAGCCACCCTTGGCTTTCCAGTGTCTTGAGGATGACCATGGTGCTCGACAAAGAAATAAACGCGCCGAACCACAGGGAAACCACGCTGTTCCATCCGACCAGACGGCCCACGCCGTAGCCCAATCCCATGCAGAGCACGATCTGTATGGGAGTCCCAAGCAGAGCAATGGCACGCACCGGACGCAAATCCTTAAGGGAAAATTCCAGACCCAGCGCAAAGAGCAGCAAGGCCACTCCTATTTCCGCCAGTAACTCTATTTCATGGTATTCCGTAACGGAAATGCCGCCGGTAAACGGGCCTACAAGCACCCCGGCGAGAATATAGCCCAGAATAAGCGGCTGGCGAAAAAACTGGGCCACGATACCACCCAGCAACCCAGCGACCACAAGAATAACAATGTCTGCCGCAATGCCCATGTGTGTTCTCCGAAAATACGGAACGGTGTGCCAACGAAAGAAAAGGGAGGAAACAATCAGTCTATGTGGCGGTGTGCCCGATGCCACGCCCGGTCCCGGTCCAGTGCCAGATTAACCGCCGAAAGGACCGGAACGCTTCACGTCTGGCTTACATATCCATACATGACCATGTAGTGGCAAAAGCTGCCCGCCATGACGAACACATGGAAAAGCTCGTGGAATCCGAAATGTCGCGGCAGCGGATTAGGCCGTTTCAGCGCGTAGATGACCGCGCCCACGCTGTACAGCACTCCCCCCGCCGCCAGCCATGCCAGCGCTCCCGGTTCCAGTGCCCGCACCAGCGGGTAAATGCCCACAAGAACCATCCAGCCCATGGCTAAGTATAGCCCGGTGGAAAACCAACGGGGAGCGCCCATCCAGAAAATTTTAACTCCTATCCCGATGGTTGCCACGCCCCATGCGCAGCCAAACAGCGACCACCCCCACGCGCCACGCAGCGGGATAAGGCAGATAGGCGTATACGTTGCCGCAATATACACGAAGATCATGGAGTGATCGATACGCCGCAGCAGGCGGATACCCTTCTCGGAAAGGGGCAACCAATGGTACAGCGTGCTGGCGGTGTAAAGCAGCACCATGCCCACGCCGAAGACGGCAAACGTGGTTATGTGCCAAGGCATGGCGGGGTTTGTCACCCGCAGGATGAGCAGAATCGTTCCCAATATGGCCAGCACGGCCCCGATGCAGTGGGTAAGCCCGTTCATAGGCTCTCTGAGGTAGCGAATCATGGCGTATCTCCCGCGTGGACCTTTTCCGACTTTGCCTCATCATAGCCCCCAACGCGGGCCTCTTCAATACTTACCCTCACCATCGCAAAAAAAACATACTCCCCCAATGCAACAGGCCGGGAGAGATACTTCCCCCCCGGCCTGATATGGTTCCCGAATCGCGCGTTAGCTGCTCAGGGCGCTCAGCGCCAATTTATCTGCCCGGCCTATGGCCGATTTCAGATCAGGCAACACGTTGTCCGCGCCAAACTTATCCAGCGTGCCCAGCTTGTCGAGCACGCGCCGCACTCTGGGCTGCAATCCGCACACCACCAACTGCGTATGCATTTTATCCGCATGCCGCATAAAGGTTTCCAGCGCGTGAATACCCGTTGCGTCTACCGTGGGCACAAGGTCCATACGGATGACAATAACTTTAGGTGGTTTGCGTAGGGCGTGCAAAACACTAAGAAAACGCTCTGCCACACCAAAGAAAAACGGACCGTCAATTTCATAAATCATCACTTCGGACGGACAAAACTCGCTCCGCGCACACGCGTCCCGCGTTTCCGCACGCAGTGGTTCTTCCCCTTCCGCGAAGCCAAGCCTCAGGTCACTTACCTCGCTCATGCGGCGCATGAAGAGCAGTGCGGCTAGCACCACGCCCACCTGCACAGCCACGGTCAGGTCCACAAGCACCGTGAGCAGGAACGTGGTTACCAGCACAAATACGTCCGAACGGGGAGCGCGCAGCAGCCGGGCGAACTTATGCACCTCGCTCATGTCCCATGCCACAATGCAGAGAACCCCCGCGAGACTCGCCAACGGAATGAGCGAGGCCAACGGGGCAAGGCACAGCATGAACAGCGCCAAGGTCACCGCGTGGATTATCCCGGCTACCGGAGTAGCCGCTCCCGCGCGGATATTGGTGGCGGTGCGGGCGATGGCCCCTGTGGCGGGAATGCCGCCGAAGAAGGCGGACCCGATGTTGGCAAGCCCCTGTGCCACAAGTTCTGTTGATGGTTCATGCCGATCGCCGGTCATGCCGTCTGCCACAACAGCACTCAGCAGAGACTCTATACCCGCCAGCAGCGCAATGGCTACGGCGTCCGGCAGCACGGTGGCAGCCAACGCCCAAAAGTTCGAAGGCATGGAAAACGTGGGCAATGCTGCGGGAATACCACCAAAGCGCGAGCCGATGGTTTCCACATCAAGACCGCCTGCCCATACCACCAGCATGGACGCCAAAATGCCCATAATATGCGCGGGCACACGCGGACAAAACCGCCGGATGAGGATCATAATCCCCACCGTTACACCTCCGGCGATGACGGCCCCCGAATGGATAGTGCCGATGCCGGTCCAGCAGCTTGCCAGTTTTCCCAAAAATTCCGGCGGCTGCGGACCAACCTGCAACCCCAGAATATCTTTAATTTGCGAAGAGAAAATGTACAGCCCGATACCCGCCGTAAACCCGGTGGTCACGGGATAGGGAATAAACTGCAACACCTTGCCCAGCCGGAAAAATCCCATGAGCATGAGAAATATTCCAGCCATGATGGTGGCCACCACCAAGCCCTCATAGCCATGCCGCGCGATAACGCCCGCCACGATGACCACGAAAGCGCCGGTAGGTCCGCCAATCTGAAAGCGTGACCCCCCAAGCAGGGAAATGATAGCACCAGCTACCACGGCGGTAAAAAGCCCCCGCTCCGGCGGTGCGCCGGATGCAATGGCAAAGGCCATGGCAAGGGGCAAAGCCACCACACCCACGGTGAGGCCCGCACAGATGTCACGGGTAAGAAATGCTTTGGAATACCCGGCTTTCAACGCGGAAAGCAAGGCGGGCCTGATCGAAAAAGAGATCAGGCCAGAACGCTGTTCACTCATAAAGCAACCTCCGAAAAGAATCCTTGCGAACAAGGCTCTGACCGGCACGGTTGCGGTCCGGCAGCGTAAGGATGTCGGGCCGCCACATCCGAAGCGGCGGAAAGCCGCAGCAGGCATGTCGCGCGCGCACGGCCCCCTCAGGGCCGTTCTGGCAACTGTTTCTGCCCTGTTCGGAGTGTCGTCAGGGCTGTCGCTGCACTTATCGTCCCGCGTGCGCTGTGGCAACCAATTTTTGCACAATATCCCCTAATGTATGCGGGTTGTCATACAATCAGGAATACCACGCACCGTCCCTACCCGGAAATAGTTCCCGCAGATGGGGGACATTGGTCGCGCTGGCGCCGACATGGACGAATAAAGAGGTCTTGTATCTTATACTAGAATTGCCTTTCCCGCAAACATAGTAAAAAAAGAACAAAAATCTTTGCCCTGCCTGCACACATCCGGTACCCTGCCGCCTTGACTGCCTATCGGAAACATACTAAACATAGCAGTTCTCTTATACAAAAGACTATTGCATTTTCAAGAGGTTACCGTTGAGTACGGACAATCAGTCCTCATGGGTCGTTCCTAGTGTTCTGCCGGTACACGTGTCCATTATTATGGACGGCAATGGGCGGTGGGCCACGGCTCGTGGACTTGAACGCACACAAGGGCACCGCGCCGGAACCGAAGCGGCACGCAAAATCGTTCGCGAAGCCCGCCGGATAGGCATACGGCACCTCACCCTGTATACCTTTTCCAGCGAAAACTGGAGCCGCCCCAAGCAGGAAGTCAGCTTCCTCTTTGAGTTGCTCGTTACGTTTCTCAAAGACGAATTGCCCACCCTGATGGAACAAAACATCCGCTTGCGCGTACTGGGCGATCTTGCCGGACTTCCCATAGCGTCGCGCACGGCCCTGCAACATGCCATCAACAAAACTGCCGCCAACACTTCCATGACGCTGAACCTCGCGCTGAACTATTCCGGGCGCGGAGAAATTGTGCGGGCGGTGCGGGCACTGGTGTCTGAGGGGATTACGCCAAACGACATCACGGAAGAACGCCTCGCCCAGCACCTCTATTCCGCAGGGCAGCCGGACCCGGACCTCATGATTCGCACCAGCGGAGAGTTACGTCTCTCCAACTTTTTGCTGTACCAGCACGCGTACAGTGAATTCCACTTCACCTCCACCTACTGGCCAGACTTCAGCGTGGAAGAATTCCGCGACGCACTCACCGCCTATGCGAGCCGCGAGCGCCGCTTCGGCAAGACCGGAGACCAGATTACCCAATGACCAACTCCCACAGACAGCGCTGGATCACAGCCGCCGTTATTCTGCCATTTCTTATCGTCGCCGTTCTCATGGGCGGCTGGGTGCTGCTTGCAGCCATGATAGCGGTTTCCGCTCTTGCCCAATATGAATTGTATTCCATGTTCTGGCCCGGTCGGACAAAGCTCATCTACAAGCTGGGCGGTTGTCTGCTGGGCGCGGGCTTCTTATATGGTGCCTTCATTGAAAACCCGGCGCTGATGCTGGGATGCCTTGCCGCCTCGTTTTGGATGGGCAGCTTGGGGTTTCTCACGGCATATGGCACCGGGAACACACAGGCCCGCTTTCAAAATGCTCAGGTCGTCACGGCGGGCATGCTCTATTTGCCGGCGGTTATCCACACTGTCCTCTACCTTTCCAATGTGGAAATCGCTCTTGTGCTACTGGCGGCATTCGCCACGGATATTGGCGGATTCTACGTGGGATGCCGTTTTGGAAAACACAAAATATGGCCCAGCGTCAGCCCTAAAAAATCGTGGGAAGGCTCCCTTGGCGGCATGGCCCTCTGCATGCTGGTGTGCCTGTGCGTAGGCCTTTTGTTTGGCACGGCTCCGTGGTGGGCATGGCTGATTCTAGGCGTGTTCCTGAACTGCGCGGCCCAATTGGGAGATTTTTTTGAATCCGCTCTCAAGCGCACACTGGGCATCAAGGATTCCGGCACCATTCTACCGGGGCACGGCGGCCTGCTGGACCGAATAGACTCCATACTTCTGGCATTGCCCGCGTATGTGCTGGCAAATGCCCTGTATCCTTTCTTCTGATCGTTTTCTGATGAGGCAAAAAACAACTGGTATGCACGCTTCTTCACAGGGATATTCTTTAGACCTTGAACGGCTGGACGATCACCTGAGCAGGGTGATGGACATCATCGCCACCCATATTCGACAGGTAACCGCGGACCCCGTGGTGGCCCCCACCACGTTTGACGAGGTGTATGCCTCCTTCCCCTCGGAATTGCCCAGAGACGGGCACGACCCGGATCAGGTTCTGGACGAGGCAGTGCGTGCCTTCATGCCGGTGAATACCCGCATAGGCCATCCCCGTTTCCTCGCGTGGATAACAACCAGCCCCTCTCCGGCGGGCACGCTGGGTGAGTTACTCAGCGTGGGATTCAATCAGGCTCCTCTCTCGTTCAAGGGCGGCCCCGCCGCCACTGTGCTAGAGAGCATTGTCCTCGGCTGGTTCGCCCAATGGCTCGGCTACGGCGAAGGTTGGGGAGGCACGCTTGTTTCCGGCGGCACGGTGGCGAACCTGATGGGCCTGAGCGTGGCCCGGCAGGCACACGTGCCCGATGTCGCGGAAAAAGGCCTGCAAGGCCGTACCAGCCCCATTACCCTGTATGTTTCCGATCAGGGGCATATGTCCATCAGCCGCTCCGCCATGCTGCTTGGCATAGGTACCGAGCATGTGCGCAGTGTGCCCTCAGATTCCGCGTTCCGTATGGATATGCAGGCTCTCCGTCATGCGGTGAAAGCGGACCGTGCCGCGGGCTTCACCCCCTTCTGCGTGGTAGGGCAAGCTGGCTCTGTTTCCACCGGAGCGGTGGACCCGCTGAACGACATGGCAGACTTCTGCGAGGAACAGGGCCTCTGGCTGCATGTGGACGCCGCCTATGGCGGAGCCGCGCTGCTTTCAGATACGCACCGCGAGACACTGCGCGGAATCGAACGGGCCGACTCTGTCTGCGTGGACCCGCACAAATGGTTTTTTGTTCCCTTGGAATGCGGCATAACGCTCTTCCGGGATGGAGCAATGCAGAAGCATACCTTCCGCGCACAGGCCGCGTATTTGGGAAAAGAGTCCCCGTGGGATCTTAAAAACACCAGTTTTCAGCTTTCCCGTCAGGGACGCGCACTCAAACTCTGGTTTGCCCTACGCACTTACGGGACAGACCGCCTTGCCACCATTGTGGATCGCAACTGCGCCATGGCCCAGTTGTTTCTCCGGCTTGCGGAAGATTCTCAATACTGGGAACCCGCAGCCCCGGCGGACCTCTCCATCGCCTGCGCGCATTTTTTGCCGCCGGATCACGGGATCTGGACCCAACCGGAACTGGACCGTCTGCATATAGATATTCTGGCGGAGCTGGAACGCAGCGGCGTGGGTTTCCTTACCCCCGCACGTGTGGGAGAACGCGCGGCGGTGCGTTTGTGCATAGCCAACCACCGGACCACGCCGGACGATATCCACCTGCTGTTCGACACCATGACCGATATTGGCATTCGTCTGTCGGAGCAGCGCGTCCCCGGTTCCGGCTACCGCACCCCGCAGGCGGATACCACGCAAGCCCCCTTCGGACGGCAGGCATGACCCCCCCTACCACCGTGCGCTATATTTCGCCGCTGCCCACGGACGGCTACGCCCAGCGCTTTCCCCGCGTGGTGACATTGCTCGGCTCCACCGGCTCCATAGGCACCAGCGCACTCAGGGTAATCGCGGAGCAGCCGCATCTGTTCCGAATTGCCGGGCTGGCGGGAGCGCGAAACACCGCCCTGCTGGCGCAGCAAGCCGCCACATGGCGACCTGCGTATCTAGCCGTGCTGGATGACGCCGCCGCTGCTGAAGTAACGGCCCTGCTGGCTCCCCTGCGTGCCTCCGGGTACGCCCCTACCATCCTACACGGGCCGGAAGGGTATGCGCATATTGCCTCGCTCGACGAGGCGGACACTGTGCTTTCCGCGCAGGTCGGCGCGGCGGGCCTGCGCGCCACCCATGCCGCCGCCGAAGCGGGCAAAGTAATCGCGCTGGCGAATAAAGAATCGCTGGTTCTGGCGGGCGATCTTATCCGATCCGTCTGCGCCCGCACCGGTGCAAGCATCCTTCCTGTGGACTCAGAGCACAACGCCATTTTCCAAGCCCTGTGCGGACACGACAACGCCGAGGTGCGGCGCATCATCCTCACCGCGTCCGGTGGTCCTTTCCGGGGACGAGATGCCGCATTCCTTCGCGGTGTCACCCCCGATCAGGCACTCGCCCACCCCAATTGGAATATGGGGCCGAAAATCACCATTGATTCCGCCACACTTATGAACAAGGGATTGGAGGTTATTGAGGCGTACCATCTCTATGGTCTGCCGCTGGACCGCATAGAGGTGGTGGTACACCCTCAGTCCATAATCCACTCGCTGGTAGAGTATACCGATGCCACGCAGATGGCCCACATGGGACCACCTGACATGCGCATTGCCATTGGCTATTGCCTTGGCTGGCCGCGTCTGCTCGCCACAGGAGTCACTCCGCTTGACCTCACCGCCTGCGGTCCCTTGACGTTTGAAACACCGGACCTATCCTCTTTTCCATGTCTTGAGCTCGCGCGCGTTTCTCTTCAGGAAGGCGGCGGACTCCCCGTTGTACTCAACGCCGCCAATGAAGTGGCGGTGGAAGCCTTTTTACAACAGCGTATCGCCTTTACCGCCATTCCCTCTCTTATTGAGCAGGCCATGCGCACCCACGATGGTTCCTCCCCCACCTCTCTGGATGCCATAGAGGCGTTGGATGCCAAAACCCGCGCCATCACGCGCGAGCGGGTCCGCTGACCCGCGAGGAGCACTCCCATATATGACAAGCGTCATCGCCATCATTCTTGTCCTCGGCGGACTCATTTTCTTCCATGAACTTGGTCATTTCGCCGTGGCCCGCCTGTTTCGCATGGGCGTGCGTGCCTTTTCGCTGGGCTTTGGTCCCGTTATCTATAAATTTCAGCGTGGCAAAACAGAGTACCGTCTCTCCGCCATCCCTCTTGGCGGCTATGTTTCCCTAGCCGGGGAAACCAGCGCCGATGACGTGGATGACAACAGCGACTTCAGCGATGACGAGATTTTCGTCAACCGCCCCACATGGCACCGCATGTGCGTTATCGCCGCCGGTCCCGTGGCGAATCTGCTGCTGGCCTTTCTTATTTACTGGGGACTGTTCTGGTCCAGCGGACAAATGCACGTTGCCCCGGAAATAGGTAACATTCGCCCAGATTCCCCCGCCGCCGTAGCCGGGTTTGCCCCCGGAGATACGGTGCTGGATATCGCGGGAACGCCCATCCGCTACTGGAATGACGTGGCGGATACCATCGGTCAGAGCGGCGGACGAGAAATCAGCATCACTATTCGCCGCAATGATGAAACTCAGGTACTGCACGTCACTCCCGAACGCCAGCCACGCAAGAATCTGTTTGGTGAAGAAGAGGAAAGCTACCTCATCGGTGTCGCCGCATCCGGCAGGACGGTGAGCGTGCCGCTTGATGGCGGTTCCGCTGCCAAAGCCGGACTTGACCAGACGTGGGAAATGATCGTTATTACCGCGCAGGGATTCGCCAAAATCGTGCAGCGGGCCATTCCCATGGATTCCGTTGGCGGTCCCATTATGATCGCCCAAATGGTCAGCCAGCAAACGGAATACGGTATTGCCGCCGTGCTGGCACTCGCTGCGCTTATCAGCGTAAATTTGGGCTTGCTCAACCTGCTGCCCATTCCCGTGCTTGACGGTGGGCATTTGGTGCTGCTGCTCATTGAAACCATATTCCGCAGACCGGTTCCCCCGAAGGCAGTGGAATATGCCACCCGCGTGGGCGTGGTGCTATTGGTGAGCCTCATGGTATGGGCGACATTTAACGATGCCCGCCGCTTATTCTAAGAAAGTATTATGCCACTGACTCTCGTTTTAAATGGGGCCGAGGCCCGGCTGCAAATCGTATGCGGACGCGGAACGGAACTGCTTTTCAGTGAAGAGTGGTTCACCCCGCGTCACGGCATGCGTGTGCTGCTCCCCGCGCTGACGGATGCTCTGGCGCGTGCCGACCTTCCGCTTTCCGCGCTGGAGCGCATTGCCGTGGTTCGCGGTCCCGGCTCTTTTACAGGGTTGCGGCTGGTACTGGCTACCGCACTCGGTCTGGCCCGCGCGCTGAATATTCCCATGGGCGGCATTGGCTATTTAGACGCGCTCGCCACCGATGCCGCAGGCGCATGCCCTCCCCCCCTGTCGGCAAATTCTCCCACGCCATTGTGGGTGCTCACTCACGCCCGGCGCGGCATTGTCCACCTGCAAGGCTTTCACGCGGGAGCGAATGCCGCAGGTGTCCGCACGGTAGTTCCTTTTTGCCCGCCGGACGCTGCATCGCTTGAAACCGCAGCCGCCCGGATAGCCGCATCCGCTCCGCAGAGCACCTCGCCCTGTCCGATTCTGGCAGGCTCCGGTGTCATAAAAAACCATGAATTTTTCCACGAAAGTCTGTCACAGGCGTGGTTGCTGCCGGAACGCTTCCTCCACGTCGCCCCGGAAACATTACTGCGCCTTTCTTCGTTGACCGAATATGGCGTGGCCCCGGTGGACCCGCTCTATATCCGCCCCTGTGATGCCGAAGAAAATCTGGACTCCATCGTCGTCCGGCAAGGTATGGACCCCGCGACCGCCCGCGCGGCGTTGGCGCGTTTTACCTCCCGCTCCCACTAAAGAAAATCCGCCTTCCCGCCGATACAGCACATAGCAGCGGCCTTCCAGATGGCAATGCCCCGCAAGGGTACGCCTTTGACATGGCATTGACCTTGCAAAAGAACCATCGGCAATTTCTGTCTGGGAAAAAACTGCCTGAGGTGTAGCATGTCCGATTATCTTTCTGGTGGAATCCACTTTTCCGGTCTGGCTTCCGGGACCGACTTCGACACGATGATCGACCAGCTCAAGAAGGTCGAGTCCATCCAGATGAATCGTATGGTCCTCTGGAAGGCCGACTGGCAGACGCGCGTGGACGGATTCGGCGAAATCAATACGGAAATCCAGAGCCTGCTTTCCACCATGCAGAGCATGGATACGATGAATGAGTTCATGGCAAAAACAGCCAACAGCTCATTTGAATCGGTAGCCTCCGCCACGACCACCACAGGTGCGTCCGAAGGCGTGTATAAAGTTACGGTGGGCCAGTTGGCCCGCAATTCCATGTGGACGTACAACGCCGGATTCGCCGCCAAGACCACAAAGGTGAATACCTCCGGGGCCGACCAGACCTTCCAGTATACCTACAAAGGGAAACAACGCACCCTTACCGTGGCAGACGGAACCACCATTGAAGGGCTGGTCAACGTCATCAATTCCGACCCCAACAATCCCGGCATCAAAGCATCGCTTATTAAAAACGGCGACCAGTACAACTTGCAAATTCGCGGCATGGATCTGGGCAAGGCCAACAGCCTGACCATAGATTCCGGGACCAATCTTTCCGCTCTCGCCGCACCAGACGCGACCTACGACCCGGAAGCAAATCCCCCCGTGCTGCCCACCAACTGGGACGTGCAAGCGGCGCAGAACGCGCTTATCCGCATTAACGACTGGCCGTCTTCGTCCTTTCTGGAATCGGAAACCAACACGCTCACCGAAGTGGTGGACGGACTGAGCATAACCCTGAAGGACGTGGGGACTACGCAGATAAGCGTGGGGACCGACACAGACAAAATCCGGCAGAACATCGTCGCTTTTGTGGACGGCATAAACGCCGTTCGCCAGAAAATTCTCGACCTGACCAAAGTGGATGACAATGCCTCCGCTTCAGACCCCGGCGATTCAGCCTCGCAGTTTGACGCGGAAAAAGGCTCCATCCTCACCGGTAACTACGGCGTTCAGCTGCTTTCCTCGCGCCTTAAAACAGCCGTGTCCGGGCAGGCCGCCGGGTTTGACTATTTTCACTCAGCCAATGGTGGCACAGGCGACATATATTCATCCCTCGCGCACGTGGGTATTCTCACCGTAGCGGACCAGAGCGACCCGCAAAACGGGATGTTGAGCATTGACATGGAAGCGCTGGACAAAGCCCTTGCGGAAAACCCTTCCGCCGTGGCGGAACTTTTCGCCGCAGACAGCATTGGTGTC
This sequence comes from Pseudomonadota bacterium, assembly GCA_023460395.1. Classification (GTDB taxonomy): domain Bacteria; phylum Desulfobacterota; class Desulfovibrionia; order Desulfovibrionales; family Desulfovibrionaceae; genus Halodesulfovibrio. The sequence goes on from JAEWQB010000004.1 coordinate 146,863, forward strand.
ACCGACTCAGCCGACTTTTCGTTCCATTCCCAGATTAAAGGGATCACCCAACCCGGCAATTACGACGTCACCTATGACGTGGACGGAGCGGGGAACATCATTAATGCCAAAATTGGCGGTTATGCCGCCAAGGTTGATCAGGAAACACATCAAATCATCTCCACAGCGGGTAACGCGCGCGGTCTTGCCGTGCAGGTGAATAATCTCTCCGCAGGCTCTTATTCCGATGCTGTGCGGATAAAACAAGGTAAAGCCGCGGAGATGAGTGGCGTGCTGAAAGGCATGCTCGACAGCAACGGCACCTTGAAAATTATCGAAAAAAACTACGAAGACATCATGGATCAGATTGACCAAAAAATCGACCGTGAGTCTGACCGACTTATCCGCTGGGAACGAACCACGCGCCTGCGCTTTGCGCGGCTTGAAGCCACGTTGACGCAGTATAACGGGCAAATGGAATCACTCAGCCAGCAATTGAGCCAACTGAATAATAGTTAAGAGGAGCGCGGAATGCATAAAGCAGCCAAAGCATACTTCCAAACACAGGTGGCCACCACCTCGCAGGGGAAACTTCTCCTCATGCTGTATGACGGCTGCATCAAGTTCCTCAATCAGGCCAAAGAGAAGATCGCGGAACGCGACTACGCCCAAAAGGGTATTCTTATCTCCAGAGCTCTTGACGTGATTAATGAACTAGATAGCAGCCTTAATGCAGACAAAGGTGGTGATCTTGCCGCAAATCTGCATAAACTCTACTTCTATTGCTCCACGCGATTACTCAGCGCCAACCTGAAAATGGATACCGCGCTGATTGATGAAGTAATCAAAATACTCTCCGGCCTGCGCAGTGCCTACGCGCAAATTATCGACACGCCGGAAGCAATGGCTGCGGCAGCTATGACGGCCCCGGTACAAGCCGGACAAACCCACGCTCCGCAGCAACCCACGGGCATTCCCAAACCGTCTTCGTTCGGTGGGGGCATCCCCAAGCCGACCGCGTTCGGTGGCAAGGTGGCGGCCCCCGGTACCGCTGGCCCCGCTCAGGGCAGCGGGGCAGATGACGCACACGCGGGAACCGGCAATAGCCCGGTATACGCGACTCACACTGCGACTGACACAACCGCTGGCGCAGCCAAGGCCACGCCCGTACCGCAGGGAGAAGCAGCCCATACGGCGCACACCCAGCAGCCTCTGACGCCCACTGCGCCCCAGCCCGCGCCGACCGCAGCCGCCCCGCAGGCGGATGACACCCCGCTGGACTTCTCAGGCAAACGCCTCGCCGGAGCAGCCATGTACCGCAAAATGGCAACGCACAGCATGCCCTAGCCACCTCATCATTCCCGCAATAAAAACGGGCATCGGAATCATATTCCGATGCCCGTTTAGTTTATTCTCCTGCAAAACTTCGGCTACCGTGGCGGAGAAACCTGTTCCCGCTCAGTCTTCCAGATTAAAATCAACCTTGATCTTGTACACACGGGTCGCGGGCAAATTTAGGATTTTCACCCCTGTCTTGGCGGTTATGTCGCTCAGGGCCTCGCACACGGCGTCCCAGTTGGGGCCGATGTACGTAAACCAGATGTTGAACGCATGGTCGCGCAAGTAATTGTGCGTTACTCCGGGGTAGCTGTTCACTTCCGCCACAAACGCATCCATTTTATCGGCGGGAACTTTAGCGGCGCACAGTGTGGACCGCCAGCCAAGTCCTTTGGAATTAAAATTCGCTCCCATGCGGCGGATAAGCTTGCGAGCTTTCATAGCCCGCACGCGTGCCAGCACCTCGGCTTCAGTCAGGTCCACAGCCTCACCAATAATCTGGTATGGACGTGGCTCCACGGGAAATCCAGACTGGATGATGCTGAGAATCCGGCGGTCTGCCGCGTCCAGCATTTCACCCGCAAGGTCAGTGGGAAGAGGCGTTTCCACCAGTTGCTGCGTCATGAACCGCTCCCTGTATTCCCGTGTTTACGCGGAATGTAGCTGCACAGCGGTTCTTCCGCCATGTGCGAGCCTTTCATGGAATACCCACGGGCACGGCATCCCCCACAGACATTGTGGTATTCGCAGACACCACACTTACCCTCATATTCCTCTTTGGTACGGAACTGCCGGAACGGCTCCGAGGACCGCCAAATTTCGGGGAACGGCGTGGTGCGAACATTACCACAGTCCAGTTCCAAATACCCACAGGGCTGCACTTGTCCCACATGGGAAATAAAGCAAAACCCCGTGCCCCCCAAACACCCGCGGGTGAAGGCGTCCATGCCGAAGTTCTCCGGCGTGACGGCAAGGCCTTCCTCTTTGGCCCGCTGCCGCATAATGCGGTAATAATGCGGGGCGCAGGTTGCCTTTAGGTGCATGTTGGTTGTTTTGCGGAAATCATAAAACCAATTGAGCACTTCTTCGTACTCATTGGCAGTGATGACCTCTGCCCCCATCTGGGCCGCGCGTCCGGTGGGAACAAGAAGGAAGATATGCCACGCCACCGCGCCAAGGTGCTCGCAAAGAGAAAAAATATCTTTAAAATACGGCAGATTTTGACGAGTGACCGTGGTGTTTATCTGAAATTCAATGCCTGCGTCCTTCAAATATTGAATGCCGCGCATGGAAGCGGCAAACGCACCCGGAACCCCACGGAAATCGTCATGGAATTCCGCACTGGGACCGTCAATGGAAATGGAGCAGCGTTGCACCCCGGACTCTTTCATCTGCCGGGCGCTCTCCGGTGTGATGAGTGTGCCGTTAGGCGACATGACGCAGCGCATTCCCTTGTCCGTGGCGTAAGCGATCAGTTCGTATACATCTGACCGCATCATAGGATCCCCACCGGTAAAAATGATAATGGGGTTACCCACATTCGGGAAGGTATCGATAAGCGCCTTGGCTTCCTCCGTGGACAATTCGCCGGGATACGGCTCACAGTGCGCCTCTGCCCGGCAGTGCTTGCACGCGAGGTTACAGGAACGGGTTACTTCCCACGCGATAAGCTTACAGGCCGGGGTGCCGTCTTCCAGCGTGCGGGCACGCATGCCGGAAAGGCCGTTCTGTGCTCCCGCTCCGTGAGGGTGATGACCGGGCTTTTCCTCGCCGGGCGCTCCACCGGCTGCTCCGCCGTGTCCGTTGCCGGGCTTGCCGCTGTGTGCGGAATGATCGTGCATATTATTTCACCAGCCCCCGCGCCAGCAGGTCTTCTGTAAAGTAGCTAATAATCAAATCCGCTCCGGCACGCCGGATACCCAGCAACGATTCCAAGGCAACGGCATCACGATCCACCCACCCGTTTTGGGCCGCAGCCATAATAAGCGAATATTCTCCACTCACCTGATAGGCCACCACCGGCAAATCAAATTCTTCCCGCACGGTGTGGATGATATCCAGATACGGCCCGGCGGGCTTCACAATAAGGAAGTCCGCATCTTCCAGCACATCTGCCGCGGCCTCGCGCAGGGCTTCGCGGCTATTCGCCGGGTCCATCTGATAGGTTTTGCGGTCGCCAAACTGCGGAGCGGACTCCGCGGCATCACGAAATGGTCCGTAAAAAGCCGATGCGTATTTCACCGCATACGACATGACAGGGATATCGTAAAAGCCCTCTTCGTCCAACGCTTCGCGAATAGCCATGACCCGACCATCCATCATATCGGAGGGAGCCACAATGTCCGCCCCGGCGCGTGCGTGGGAGAGAGCGGTTTTCGCCAGCAAGTTCAGCGTGGCATCGTTTTCCACAACCACTTCGCCATTGCGCCGGGTCACGATGCCACAGTGCCCGTGGTCCGTGTATTCACACAGGCAGACATCGGTAACCACAACCAGTTCAGGCCACCGGTTTTTACAAAGGCGCACAGCCCGTTGCACAATGCCGTCATCGGCATATCCTTCCGACCCCACGGCGTCCTTGGATTTGGGAATGCCGAACAGGATAACGGCACGCAGGCCGGTACGCACTGCCGCTTCCACCTGCGTCTCAAATTCCGGCAGGGAGAGCTGAAACTGCCCCGGCATGGAGGCTATGGGCTTACGGAACGAGGCGTCTTCGGTATCCACCACGAAATAGGGCATAATGAGGTCGCGTGCGCGCACTTCATGTTCCCGGACCATTTCACGAAGGGCGGGAGTACGGCGCAGCCGCCGTCCCCGGAAGAAATCTGCCACTGGTCGCTCCTTGCAAGGCGTCCCGGCGTGGCCTGTGATATGGCGTCCATGAACCACCAGCGGAGCTGACCGCACAAAGGCGGGAGCGCTTGGCGGAAAGAACGGACGCAAATGGGTGCGCCGGGAGAAGCAGGTTGGAAACGCGCCGGACGGTTTGCCCGCCCGGCGCTGGCATGTACAAACAGAAGGACTAAGGCTTACGGATTTCGTCGTCCGTCAGGTAACAGGCGGGGTCTTCCGCCCATTCGTTGCCGTAGTAGGCCTCTGCACGGGCACGGAAGTTACCGCCGCAGATGTTCAGGAAGCGACAATCGGCGCAGCGTCCGCCCACGTATTGCTTCTTATCTTTCATTTTGGCGAGCAGTTCGATAGCAGGATCGTCCCAAATTTCAGAGAACGGACGTTCCAGCACGTTACCAAATACCTTCTCCCGCCAGAACTGGTCGGGGTGCACCGCACCGTCCCAGCTTATGCAGCCAATACCGCGCCCGGAACTATTGCCTTCATTGAACTGGAGCAGTTCAAACACTTCTTCCGCACGCTTGGGGTCTTCCTTGAGCATACGCATCCAGACGTAGGGACCGTCGGCGTGGTTGTCCACAGTGAGCACTTCTTTGGGCAGCCCCGCGTCGTGCAGCGCGCGGGTGCGGTCCATAATCAAATCCAGCATAGCGCGGGTTTCCTGATGATCCAAATCTTCTTTGATCAACTCGGAACCACGCCCGGAGTAGACGAGATGGTAAAAACAGATGCGGGGTACGTCCAGATCGCGGACCAGATCAAAAATTTTCGGCACTTCCGGGGCATTGCGTTTGTTGATGGTAAACCGCAACCCCACCTTCAGCCCTTCGGCCTTACAGTTTTCAATGCCTTCCAGCGCCTTGCGGAATGCATTGGGAACCCCGCGGAACCGGTTATGCACTTCTTCCATACCGTCCAGCGAAATGCCCACATAGGAAAGGCCCACTTCTTTCAGCTCACGGGCCTTGGTCTTGGTAATAAGGGTGCCGTTGGTGGAGATAACCGCGCGCATGCCCTGCTCGGTGGCATATTTTGCCAATTCCACAAGATCTTGCCGCACCAACGGTTCTCCGCCGGAAAACAGCATCACCGGAGCACCATACTGGGCCAGATCGCGAATAATTTCTTTGCCCTTTTCCGTGCTGATGGCGTCCTTGCCCTCCGGTTCCACGGCGTGCGCATAACAGTGCACGCACTTGAGATTGCACCGTTGGGTCATGTTCCACACCACCACAGGCTTCTTATCCGCAGAAAACTGGAGCAGGTGGGACGGAAGTTTTCCAGAATGGCGACCATAGCGCAACGCGTCAGAGGGTTCGACCTGACCACAGTAGAGTTTTGAAATGCCGATCATCATAGCTCCTTATACATGCTGGACAGGCAAGCCGATTGCGGAAAAAAACTCCACGAAAGCAGGTGTTCCGCCGTTGCCGGTATTCCCATCCAATCAACACGGATGTGCGGTTTCGTCTGTCGGAATATAACGCCCTCAACCCGCTTGGCAAGGCACGTTTCCTCTTCCGCAGACGGGCTTTCACCTGTAGCAGACTCCACGCGGCAGGGCAAAGCCTTTTCCCGCCTCCCAAACCTGAGCATTCGCTCAAAAGCGTGATGGAAAACCGATGAGCGGCCTTTTCTTTTCCCTCCGTTACCGCTATGCTTTTCTCAAAACGCGGGGAGCCGTTAGGCAGAAAATGGGGAACCTTTTCACGAGGCACCCGCCTTGCCCCTCCCCACCGCGACGGGCAGCGGAAAGAATGTTTTTCCGCGTCCTTTTTTCCCCAAATGCAGTGCCTGAGGATGAATAATGCGGATCAGCTGCCCCACATGCCAGTACACCAAAGACATGGACGATACGTCCCTGCCCGCAGAAACCGTTTTTGCCACCTGCCCGCAGTGCGGCAATAAATTTCGCTTTCGGGAAGACGCGCCTGACAACGCACCCGAACCGGATTTTCTGCTCACCCTTCCCACCCCCGCCGAGACGGCATCCATGGACCAGCAGCCAAACGCGAATGATTTCGCGTGGGAAGCCCGTGAGCCTGAATCCCCCGGCATTCCCGGCACTCCGCCCATTCCTTGGGCCTACCGCGCCACGCTGGGCTACCCCGCCGCGTTCGTGGAAACAGTGCGGCAGGCGCTTTTTACCAGCGGAGACTTTTTTTCCCGTCTGACTGCTGACCGGAAAACCACTGGCGCCATGTCCTTCTGCGTCGTCTGTCTGGTCGTCGGCTTCATAAGTACGGAATTTTGGGCATGGGGCATTGAAACTTTTTTGGGCGACGCCCTTTCCGAAACGGCTGTGCAGGTTGCAGGGGGAGAATTTATAGGCTGGGGAGCTTTCGCAGTCTCCACCATCGCGCTTATCCCGCTGGGACCGCTTTTCCTCCTGCTTTCCGCCGCGATCTTGTATAGCGGGCTGTGGATATCCCGCGTTCCCTCCCGCTCCTTTGGCGCGTGTGCCAATGTTTACGCGTTCGCCCTGAGTGCCAACGTGTTTTCCCTTGTCCCGTTCATTGGTCAGTATCTCGCCGCCTTCTGGGGGCTCTATCTGCTTATCGTCGGATTACGGCGCGTTTTTGCCATTTCCGTATGGCGCTCTCTGGCAGCGTTACTCGCACCTCCCGCCCTGCTCCTTCTCATAACCCTTCTGCTGGCCTCGCTGGTATGAAGCATCCGGCAGGGTTTTTCTCTACGCTCCGCGGCGTTCTGCTTACTCCGGGACGGGTCTTTGGCAGACAATATACGGGGCGGGCGGATGCCAATGCGCTTTTGTTCGCCATTGGCGTGAGCATATTGGTGCTCATTGCCCAGCAAGCGCTGGTGCGCGTGTTACCCTCGCTGCTGGACAACATCGTCTCCACCTCCCGGTTGGCGCTTATACTTCCTGCCCGACTGGAAGGGCGGGAAATTATTGTCAACGCACTGCTGCTCCCCGTGCTGGTTTCCGTGTTGCTCGTGGTACATGCCGCCGTGCTGCATATTCTGTTGTGGCTCGCCCAATCAGGAGAGCGCGGATATGCAGTGACATTGCAAACGCTTTGTCTCTGCTGCGGCTGTCTGGTGCTACGCCTTATCCCGCACACGGGAAATTACGCGGCGATCGTTTGCTGGCTGCTCATGCTCGCGCTAGGCTTACGGCTGGCCCATGGTTCTCCATGGCACCGGATACTGCCTGTGGTCGCTCTTCACGTTTCCACTGCGGCATGGCTTCTTGCCATATTTGAAGGGTGGGTCCGCGCGCCTTGGGTGTAACCGCGCCGCATTTGCGGTTCAGCCGGTTTTTCCGTACAAGGCGGGTGTTTCCCCGTTGTTTTGACTCAAGGATAGGACATGGAAATCCGTTGCCCCCAGTGTGAATATACGCGACGCGTGGATGATTCCGCGCTCGATCCCAACCTGTCTATGGCGGTCTGCCCCCGGTGTGGACACCGATTTTCATTCCGCAGGCCGGAAAAACCGGCCGAGTCTTCCGCAGCAGACACAACGCCCCCGGTGAATACCGAAAACCGGTCTACGCCCGGTTCGCCGGAAGAGCGTCCCCGCACCGGCCTGTCCCCTGTTCCCGGAGCAGACACGGATAGATCCAAGGACCGTTTTTCTGGCAGTCCGTCGCGGAAACAACCTGCCGAACCATGGGCATTCTGGCGCGAAGCGGGCATTCTTTCCGCCTTTGTGGAAAACACGCGCCAGCTCTTTCTTGCACCGCGCCGGTTTTTCGACACCATGTACACCGACCGCGGCGTGACACCACAAGACGGAGAGGTTCCCCCCTCCTCACCCACCCCGCTGACTGTGCCTCTGACGGTACCTATCGTCTATGCGCTAATCTGCTCTGTGCTGGGGGTTCTTTTCGAACTAACCCTCAGCTCGCTGGATGGCAGTACCATGCCAGACATGCTGCCCTCCGCAGACGGTTCCGCGCATAATATGGCGCTTATTCTGCTCTTCAGTCCTGTAGCGGTCATCCTTTCACTCTACGTCATGAGCATGGCGCTGCATTTGCTGCTGGCGCTTACCGGAGCGGCGCGATGGGACAGCTTGCGCACCACGCTGAGAGTGGTATGCTACTCCAGCGCCACAGACCTGCTGGGCATCATCCCCGTATTCGGTTCGCTGATAGGCGGCTTCCTGCGGCTATGGCTGCTACTCGTGGGGTTAAGCACGGCACACAGAGTGCCCATACGCCGCATAGCCCCCGCCGTAGCCATATTGGTGTTGCTGCTCATGATCGCACTTGTCTACATATTGACGAATCTGGGCGCTATGGCATAAGCGCCATGGCGTTTCAACGCCCACAGCCATACCCTTTTCGCAACAGGGCAACCGCGCCGGACGGTAATTTTTTGCGCGCCGCCTTGATTTGCTCCATAGCTGGTCGTACAATGGGCGATATGCAAAGGACTGTCCATGCTCATACGATGCCCGGAATGCCTGTTTGAACGCAATGTGAACGTGGCCCAAATACCGCCCACGGCACAACTTGCCACCTGCCCCAAATGCCGCTGCCGCTTCCGGTTCAGAGAACACGTTCTGGACGGCGACGAGGTTAGGGAATCAGTTGCGGAATCTTCACGCACGCTCCATGCCCCCCAGACACCGGCACCGCAGAACCTGCCGGAAGACATTCCCGTTCCCGAAGCTCCCCGGTCCGCACCCATGCCGGACACTCCGGCGAGGGACACCGCGCTAAAGAACAGCACCACCAGCGAAGCCGCCTTAGAGCCATTCGCAGAGCACTCTGATAAACGCGCAACGCCTGCGACTCCTCGCGAGACGCCCCCCCGTTCCCCTGCTGAAGCGGAAAAATCTCCCACGGGGCACGCCCCTTCAACCGCACCACACACCCACGCGGCATATGACACCGCGTGGGACGCGACCATTCCCAATGCCGTGACGGACCACTCGATAGCCCAACCATGCGCCGAAATCCTGCCGGAACCTTCTGATCCGCCGGCAGGAGCATCCGAAGCCCCTGCCGGAGAGCTTTTTGACAACGCCGCTTACGCCTCGCTCAACCGACTGGCAGAAGAGACTGTCTGGCAGCCCCTAAATGAGCAAGAAGCGGACTGCATTCCCGCGCCGGAACCGGCAATGGAAAAACCGCACCGGCACCTTGGTTCCATCAGCGACATTGACGATGGCGGAAAAGGAGATATTTGGGACGCCATCGCCGCTATGGGCGGCGATACGGATATTCCTCCGGTAGCCCGATCTTCCGGGTATGAACAAGCTATTCCATGGGAAAACCGGGGCAACTTAAGCCTTAGCGCCGCGTGGCGGAAGACCGTCGGGGCGGTGCTGTTTTCCCCCTCTCGTTTCTACGGCGGGCTGCTGGGAGCGGGTGGCATCGCCGCCGGACTTTCTTTTTACTGCATCACAGTTATACTCGCTCTGCTTTTGCAGACCGCGCTACTGTACGGCCTGCTCGCGCTGGGAGATTCCGTGCCCTTGAGCGCGGAGTTAGCCCCGTATCAGGCGATAATAGCCACTCCCCGCACCTTGCTGCGGTCTGTGGGATTTTCATTAGGGGTAGCGCTTGCCGGACTTGCCGGGGCAACGGTCCTGTGCCACGCGCTTGTTCGCATGGTACATTCCCGCTGTCGCCCTTTTGCCACCACATTCCGTATTGTGGCATATGGCGGAGCCACCGCTCTGGCGGGTATCCTTCCTGTAGCGGGCGTAACAGCCGGGGGCATCTGGCTGCTTCTTTTGTTGCTGCCGGGAGTGCGCCACGCGCACGGACTGAGCTGGAAACAGACACTGCTGGTGGTTCTTCCCATCTATTTGCTCGTAGCGGGCGCGTTTTTCGCGCTGGACATAACTCCGTTCTGATTCCCCGTCAGCCCGCTCCTCGCGGGAAGGGTGCACGGATATGGGTAGGCAACGTATAACACGCTGGTTCCGGCAACTATACGCTGAAGTGCGCGACAGGATGCGGCATTCTGGAAAAATTTCCCCAGAAAATATCCGCCGCCTTGCCGCCGAACTACGGGAACTGGCCTGCATCGCGGAACGCGTAACGCCAGATCCCCTCAGCCGTAACGCACGGTTGCGCCGCATCCAGACCGAAGCGGGACAGCTCATTGACCTTAGCGGGCGCAGAGACTTCCACCGCCTCTCCGCCCAACGCAGGCTGGAACTGCACCAGTCGCTGGAACAATCCCGCGCACAGTTGCTTGATGTCATGCGTAGCGCCCCGCCCCCCACAGATCGCGTGCAATAGGCTCCCACGGCCGCTTCACCGGGTCCGCCTCTCCGTTCCCCACAAAAGCCGCTGGCGTCCGGGAAAGGGAAAGAGTGTCCTGCCCGGCTCTTCGTGTTCCCTCTCTGGTGTTTTTTTGCTCTTCCACGTATCAGAAAAAACATGGCGTTTTTTTTGCATAAACCGCAGTGTTTCGTACATTGCCGGAAATATGACGCCTGACCACGGTAAGGAAAAGGGATTTTCATGCAACACGCCAAACTGTATCTACAGTACGCCCTGCTACTGGGGCTTTTCCTCTGCGTTGCGGGGTGCACTGTTTCCGAGGGGACAAAGACCTCGCTGAAACGGGGGGAACCGGGAGCCATGTCGCCACGGCTCTCTTCCCAGTCGGAGATCGTTTGGGAGCAGTGGGTCCGCAAGGCCACGGTGCAGATATATCTGCAGCCCGCAGAAGCCCCGGTTACTCTGCCCACCGCTCTCTTTTACCCCTTCATGCCCAAGATAGACCTGCCGCAGGGGCGTCATGTGAGCCGGGAACTTTCCCGCATGATTTGGCAAACGTGGCTTTCCGAACGGGTATTTTCCGTGCTGGAATTCGCGGACTACGCCACCCTTTACACCCCGGAACGCGCCATCGCGCTAGCGCGCCAGCGAGGAGCGGACCTTGCCATAGGCGGGTACGTGACCAACTACATGGCGGGAGGGTCTGTGGGGGATACTTACGTGGCCCTGCATTTAGATATCTACGATACGCTGTCTGGAGAGCTTATCTGGTCCATGGACCATGCCGGAATGATGCAGAGTGAATTCACCCGCGACTACATTTTGTTTTCCTCCCGCACACGACTCCCCTCTGACCCCACATGGGGAATCATGCAGGCGCTATCGCAGGATATGGCAAAACCGCTGCTCGCATGGACATCTGAATTGCGGGAAGAAGAAGGCGCCGCGGCAGAAGCTGAGGGAAGCGCCGCATTTTAATCCCCCCCCGATGACGAAAAAAAAGACGCCGGAAGCAAACCGGCGTCTTTTGTATATCCAACCTTGGGAATTTTCTTATTGCCGCCAGCATCACGCTCACACCCGCTGACAACGCTTTGACGTCTCAGCTTCCGGGGGGCGGAGCCTCTCTTCCCCGCAACACCCGCGCTACTCCCGCAGCGCACGCTTTCAACCACGGCATAGCACAGCGCAAACGCCTGTTCCCTTTCTCCACGGCGAACTGCGGAGGGGCATACCGGCGGCATGCTCCCCTCGTCGGATTCTATCCGCGCTCTTCAAGAACAGCCACGGCGGGCAGCACCTTACCTTCCAAAAACTCCAAAAATGCGCCACCACCCGTGGATACGTAGGAGATACGATTTGTTACGCCAAACTTGCCCAACGCGGACAGCGTGTCACCCCCGCCAGCGATGGAAAAAGCCGGGCTGTTCGCCACAGACTCGCACAACGCCTTAGTCCCCTGCGCGAATTGGTCAATCTCAAACACTCCCACGGGACCATTCCAAACAATAGTGCCCGCCTTGGCGAGAATGCTATCATACAGAGCGGCAGTTTTCGGGCCGATATCCAAAATCATCTCGTCTTCGCCCACGGCGTCAACGGATTTAACCGTAGCTTTTGCGTCTGCGGCAAGTTCCCGTCCCACCACCACATCCACAGGGACAGGAATTTCCCCGCCAGCAGCTTTTGCCGCATCCATCAAGCGTTTTGCTTCCGTCACGAGGTCTTCCTCGTAAAGCGACTTACCCACGCCGTATCCCGCCGCACGGATAAACGTATTGGCAATACCACCGCCAACGATAAGCTTATCCACCTTCCCGGAAAGGGTATCCAGCAAGGTCAGCTTGCCGGACACCTTGGAACCGCCAATAATCCCCACCACGGGATGCGCCGGGGCGTTCATGGCCTTACCCAACGCTTCCAGTTCGCGCCATAGGAGTGGCCCGGCGCAGGCTACCGGTGCAAAACGGGCCACAGCGCTCGTGGAAGCCTGTGCCCGGTGCGCCGTGCCAAAGGCATCCATCACAAAAATATCGCAGAGGGCAGCCATCTTTTTCCCCAGTTCGGGGTCGTCTTTTTTCTCACCCTTGCTAAACCGCACGTTTTCGCACAGCACCACCTGCCCCGGTGCCACATTCACCCCGTTCAGCCAGTCCCGCAAACACGGCACAGGCAGACCTAACGCGGCAGAAAGCGCGGCAGCAACGGGCGCAAGAGAGGCTTCCTCGGAAAACTCTCCTTCCGTGGGACGACCAAGGTGCGACATCACAATAACTGCCGCGCCCTTGTCCAATGCCATGCGAATAGTGGGGATTGCCGCATCCAGCCGCTTTGTGGAGGTAATGGACCCATCTTTAATGGGCACATTCAGATCTTCCCGGATGAGCACACGCTTACCCGCAAGGTCGAGGTCGGCCATTTTGAGCATTGTCATGGGATTCTCCTGATAGTTTGCGTAATTGCCCTCTACTCTACGGGGACGTACCGCGCTGGCGGCAAACGCGCGTTAGCAGAGGCAACGAAAAGCCGTTCATAGAAAAGGCCCGGTCATGCAATCATAGCATGTCCGGGCCGGGTGTCCAGATTGTCAGGACCGCCCCGAAAATCGGAGCGTGCAAGCAAGCCCGCGACGAGTCCGGGACTTAAAGCAGGTTGTTCACCGTGTTTACCACATTATCCACAGTGAATCCGAAGTAAGTGAACAATTCCGCACCGGGAGCGGATTCGCCAAAGGTGGTCATGCCTACCACCGCGCCTCCCAGTCCCACATATTTCCACCAGAAATCCGCAGAAGCGGCCTCAACAGCCACACGTGCGGTCACAGCGGCGGGCAGCACGCTTTCACGGTATGCCGCGTCCTGCTCGTCAAAGATATTGGTGCACGGCATGGATACCACACGGACGTTGCGCCCCTCGGCGGTCAGGCGGTCATATGCCGCCACAGCCAGACCCACTTCAGAGCCAGTTGCTATGAGGATGGCGTCCGGTGCGCCCGCGCAGTCGCGCAGCACATATCCACCGCGCCGTACGTTGGACAGCGCTTCGGCGGAACGTTCCATAAAGGGAATGGTCTGGCGAGTCAGTGAGAAGCACGACGGACCGTTCACACGCGCGATGGCACTTTTCCATGCTTCCGCGCACTCCACGGTGTCGCAGGGACGCCACACATGACATTTGGGAATAAGGCGCAGCCCGGCGAGTTGTTCCACAGGCTGATGCGTTGGCCCGTCTTCGCCCACCCCTATGGAATCGTGCGTCAGCACCCAGACGACCCGCAGTCCCATCAGAGCTGACAGGCGGATAGCGTTTTTAGCGTAGTCCGAGAAAATAAGGAATGTGCCCGCATACGGCAAAATACCGCTATGCAGGGCCATGCCGTTCATAATGGCTCCCATGGCGAATTCACGCACGCCATACGAGATGTAATTAGCCCGCCATTGGTCCGGTGTGAGAGGAACAGACTGTTCCCACTTCGTGCCCACAGATCCCGTGAGGTCTGCCGAACCACCTACCATTTCGGGAAGCATCGCCGCAAAGGCAGCCAGCGTTTTTTGCGAGGCTTTGCGGGTGGCAAGGGTTTCCGCCGCAGCGGCGAAGTGCGAGACGATATCCTGCGCCTTACCTGTCCAGCCTTCCGGTAACAGATTTTGCGTGCGGCGAAGAAACTCGGCGGCAAGGTCGGGGTATTGCGCAGAATAGGCGGCGAACAACTCGTTCCACGCGGCCTCGCGCGTGGCACCCGACTTCCGCGCGTCCCAGCCCGCATATACGTCAGCCGGAATTTCAAACGGCGCGTAGTTCCAGTCTAAATTTTTACGGGTAAGCGCTATTTCCTCGTCACCCAGCGGGGAGCCGTGCGTGGAGGACGAACCGCCTTTATTGGGCGAACCGCAGCCGATAACCGTGCGGCAGCACAGCAGACTGGGACGATCCGTTTCCGCCTGTGCGGCTTCCACCGCGGCACGAACAGCCTCGGCATCGTGTCCGTCCACGTCGCGCAGCACATGCCAGCCATAAGCCTCGAAACGGGCAGCCGTGTCTTCGCCAAACCAGTTGTCCACCTTGCCATCAATGGAAATGCCATTATCGTCCCAGAACGCGATAAGCTTCCCCAGCTTCAGCGTCCCGGCAAGAGAACATGCTTCGTGGGAAACACCTTCCATCATGCAGCCGTCGCCCAAAAACACGTAGGTGTGGTGATCCACTACGGAGAAGTCGGCACGGTTAAATTCCGCCGACAGCAGTTTTTCCGCCATAGCCATGCCTACAGCCGTGGCAACCCCTTGCCCCAAGGGGCCGGTAGTGGTTTCCACTCCGGGACACACGCCATATTCGGGATGGCCTGCGGTTTTGGCGTGCAACTGCCGGAAATCGCGCAGGTCATCCATGCTCACGTCATAGCCGGAAAGGTGCAGCAGAGAATAGATGAGCATGGAGCCATGCCCGTTGGAAAGCACAAAACGATCCCTGTCCGCCCACTTGGGATTGGCGGGATTGTGCTTAAGAAAATCGTTCCAGAGCACTTCCGCCATGTCCGCCATGCCCATAGGCGCGCCGGGATGACCGGAGTTGGCTTTCTGCACGGCGTCCATGCTCAGGGCGCGAATGGCGTTGGCAAGGTGTTTACGGGACGGCATGGTTTCCTCCTGCGTATGCGATACTATAAGACAGATGCGCGGCACAACGCGTGGTACTGTTGCGCCACTGTTTTGAGTCGGCTTCTAGACCTTTACGTCTGGCATGACAAGTCTCGATTTACACATCCCGCTACCGGGAAACGCGCGGACGCGTGGCATATCTCAGGCAAACGCAGTTTCAGCGGCGCGCTCAAAGGTCTTCAGGCGTTCCGCATAAGGCGGAAACCCGAAAAATGCAGAACCGGAAACCAGCACCGTAGCCCCGCGACGTACCAGTTCCGCCGTATTCTCCGGGTCCACTCCGCCGTCCACCTGAATATGCGTGGTAAGGCCGCGAGCACGAATCATGGCGGACAGCTCTTCCACCTTGCGCATGCTGAACGGCAAAAAGCTCTGCCCCCCAAAGCCGGGGTTCACACTCATAATGAGTACCATATCCAGTTGATCCAGCACATACTCCAACACAGAAAGCGGGGTATGCGGATTCAGCGCCACACCACACTGCTTGCCGTGACGACGGATTTCCGCCAAAGCCCGCTCCAGATGCGCGGTCGCTTCCGCATGTACTACCAGCATGTCCGCGCCAGCATCGGCAAAGTCGCTGATGTAGCGTTCCGGGCGCTCCACCATGAGGTGGACGTCAAAAAAAAGAGAACTTTCTTTACGCAGCCGTTTGATAACTGGCGCACCCATGGTGATGTTGGGTACAAAGGCACCGTCCATCACATCCCAGTGCACCCAACGGCACCCGGCTGCCTCCAACGCAGCCAGTTCATCGGCTAATCTTCCAAAATCAGATGAAAGCAAGGAAGGGGAAAGAATCATCGGGTATCCTCTCGGCCTGCGATTCCTGCGAAGGCAATCACAGGATATTGGCTGTCCACCTCACGAACCGATGTCCGACCGTGAGAGATAGGGTGTTTTCTTATCGAAACCGTCTGGGCAATAGCATATCCCGCAACTGTTCCAATTCTGTGATAATCTCGTCCACAGCGGCTATGGATTCCGCGCGCTCCGCAGAATTGGGAAAAATTGAAGGCGGGAGCGACTCTGGCAATGTGCCGTGCGCAGGCTGGTTTGCCCGGTCCGCGACAGAGCAAACGCGTTCCGACGTAACTCCGCCCGGCGGACGCTGCGGGATTGGCTGGCGGGGTTGCTCAAAGCTGACGGGTGGAGTCGGTTGCCCCGCCCCGGAAGA
Organism: Pseudomonadota bacterium; assembly: GCA_023460395.1. Taxonomy (GTDB): domain Bacteria; phylum Desulfobacterota; class Desulfovibrionia; order Desulfovibrionales; family Desulfovibrionaceae; genus Halodesulfovibrio. The sequence goes on from JAEWQB010000004.1 coordinate 163,082, forward strand.
GCGCTCAACCATGAACGTAGAGTCTGAAGGTCGGGAAACCTCATGCACGAGGGAATCTTCCGCTGCTATAGCGGATGCCGCAAGCGCAGCCAGCCGGGCAAGGTCCACTCCGGCAAGCGGTAAGGTCATCTGATCCGCCGCCAATGGAGCGGCGTGCCCGTCAGGGCCAGAAGCATCAGAGGGGGCGGTGGCAATGTCGTCCGCCAGACAATCGGAAGACGGCGCGAAAGAGGAAGCTGATTCCGCAAAACGAAATCCCGTTGGCCCCGGCGCGGGGATGGGCCGCTGCATGTCCGCATCGTCGGCAGGAGGAATTCCTTCCCCCGTTGCCAGCACCCGGGCAACCAGCGCTTCCAGACTATGCATATCGCAGGGAATGTCTTCTTCGTCATTCCCCGCGCAGCCGTCTTGCCCTGTACGCCGTAAAGCGGTCAGCACGGCTTCGGCAATGGCATCGGTATTCAGGCAGGTAGCCACGGACGGCATCGTTCCGTGTGCCTCTCCCGCAATCTGACCTTCCGCGATATCGGGCAGGTCGTCCGATTCCCAGTCGCCGCCCTGTTCGACGCCTTGTTCGGAGAGAAAACGGCGTGCCCCTTCAATGGTCAGCCCGCGTTCATGGAGCAGATGCCGGATGGTACGCAACAGGGCAATGTCGCGCTCTGTATACAGGCGCTGCCCCTTGCCGGTGCGGTGCGGTGCCAATTGGGAAAACTCAGTTTCCCAAAACCTGAGCACATAGGTCTTCAGGTTCAACAGCTTGGCGGCCTCGCCTATCCGGTATGTTTTCTCCTCCATCTGGCCTCCGAAACGTCGTACCGCCCTTCAGCCGCCAGTGGTGTACTGACTCCATGCTGGCTGTATGCCGGGCGAACCTTCAGGCAGCCTTCCTTCCCCAGCCTCTCCGGCATCCCGCCGAAAACACCGGACAGCCGCTACCCGACGTGCCGCTTTCCGCCATTACTAGATGCGAACAGCCAACGCGCTTTGCAGAGAGTCTGCCACCTTTGCGCGTTCCTTGTCCACTTCCTTGTCTTTCAGCGTCTTGGATGCGTGGCGGAACGTCAGGCGGAACGTCAGATTACGAACGTCTTCCCCACCATCTTTCTGCTCCGGCACAAATACGTCAATAAGTACCATCTGTTCCAGTAGCGGCAATCGCATTCCTGCCACGTGGTCAAGCACACTTTGCACAGACAGTGTGACCGGAGCCACCACCGTCATATCGCGCCGCGCGGGCGGAAAAACTGGCAGCGGCGTAAAATGTATAGAGTTACGGGCATGCAGTTCCCGCAACGCGTCAGTATCAAGGTCTGCCAACCAGACATCCTTACGGGCGTGATATTCGTCCGCGATATCCGGTTTCACACGGCCCATTCTTCCCACGCACTGTCCCCCCAAGGAGACAGCGACACATGGAGAAAGCCAGCCGTGCCCTTTTTCCAGTGCGAACCGCGCCGGCCCCAGATGCAAGTGCGTAAAGAGATGATCCACGCAGCCTTTAATATCCTGATAGTCGGCATCAGCCTGAACCTGCGGCCATTCGCCGTCAAACCGATCACCGTAGAATAGGATATTGAGACGCCCCGACTCCCGCGCGGAGGTGTCGGATGACGCATCGGCTTCAAAAATGTGCGCCAGTTCAAAAATGCGGAGGCCCGTATTGCCCTGCGCGAGGTTGTTGCGCAACGTATGCAGCAGGCCGGGGGCCAGTTCTGTGCGCAGCACATCCTGTTCCGCGGTCAGCGGATTCATGATGGCGATACGCGGCTCTTTGGGCAGACCGAGATGATCAAGATCTTTCTGGCCCACAAACGAGTAGTTAATAACCTCGTTCAAACCCAACCCGGACGCCCACCGCTTAAGCATGGCCCAAAAGAAATATTCATTACGCGCGGTATCCCGCGCTTCCAGCGGACGGCTGACCTTGGGCAACACCGGTTCAATGTTGTCCATGCCAAACACACGGCCCACTTCCTCAATGAGGTCCGCTTCGCGCTCATAATCCAGTCGGTGACTAGGGGCCGTGACCTGCCATGCGGCGCTATCAGCGGCATCCACCACGCAGCCCAGCTTTTCGAGCACGTTGCGGCAAAAGGCATCGTCCAAATCCACACCCAGTAAATCGCGGGCGCGCTGGGGCCGGAACCGCACAACAGGGGCCTTCCACGGACGCGGCTCCGCAAGACAGATACCGGGGCGCAATTGCGCACCTGTAATATCCGCCATAAGCGCGGCGGCCCGGTTCATGGCAAACCGGCAATTTCCTTGATCCACACCGCGCTCAAACCTATACGAGGCATCAGACGATAACCCAAGACGGCGGGCCGTCTTCCGCACGGAGCCGGGACGGAAAATAGCGGCTTCAAGGAACACGCGGGAGGCGGCGTCATTCATTTCAGAATTCAACCCGCCCATGACGCCTGCGATGCCCACACTCTTCACGCCGTCCTTAATCATCAGGTCGGTCGCCTTCATGCTGCGCTGCTGACCGTCCAGCGTGACAAAGGTTTCGCCTTCCGCAGCCGTATCCACCACGATACTACGGTCTTCCAGCAAATCCAGATCATAGGCATGCATGGGCTGGCCTAATTCCAGCATCACGTAGTTGGTAATGTCCACGATATTGGAAATGGGACGCAGACCCACGGCAACCAGCCGGTAGCGCAACCATGCGGGGCTTTTACCCACGTACACCGCTTCTAGCACACGTCCCTGAAAGAGGGGGCACTGTTCAGGATCGGCAATCGTAATATGCACAGCGTCGGAGCAGTCCGCGCCAGATTCTTGCGGGGCGCACTGCGGCATAGAGAGGGGCAGGTCAAAGGCCAGAGCCACTTCGCGGGCAAGGCCCAAAACGGAAAGCGCGTCTGCCCGGTTGGGGGTGATGGAAATGTCCAGCACCACGTTATCCAGGTCCAGCGCTTCCACCAGAGGAGTTCCCGGCACAAAGCTGGCGGGCAGCACCAGAATGCCTTCGTGCTCGTCGGAAAGTCCCAATTCGCGCTCAGAACAGATCATACCGAGCGATGGCTGTCCGCGCAGTTTAGCTTTTTTGATGACCATGCCGTCGGGCATTGTCACCCCCACCTTGGCCACGGGCACCTTCTGCCCCTTGTCCACATTGGGAGCACCGCAGACAATGCTCAGCGGTTCCGCTTCGCCCACGTCCACAGTGCACAGGGAAAGCTTTTCCGCTTCAGGATGCGGCACGCGTTCCAGCACATGACCCACAACAATGCCGCTGATGGCGGCAAAGGGGTGAATGATCTCTTCCAGTTCCAGCCCCAGCATGGTGAGCTTGTCGCCAAGCTCTTCCGGGGTGCCGGTGAACGGAACAAATTCGCGCAGCCATTTGAGACTTAACAGCATGTCTGACTCCCATGCCCGCCGGAGCATCCGCAGCCCAGCCGCGAAACGTCCGCACAGCATGCCTGTCCCCTGCGAAATGGGGAGTATCTGATCTTTCCGGGCACACGGACCACGAAACGAAGCCCCGTTGCCGGAATTATACGAACTGGTTCAAAAACCGCACGTCGTTTTCGAAGAGCATACGCAAATCGCCTATGCCATACTTGAGCATGGCTACACGTTCCACGCCAAGGCCGAAAGCGAACCCGGAATAGACTTCCGGGTCATAGCCCACAGACGTGAACACTGCGGGGTCCACCATGCCGCACCCCAAGATTTCCACCCAGCCGGTCTGCTTGCAAACACGGCAAGGAGCACCATTCACCGAGCCTTTTCCGCCGCAAATACAGCAGGAAATGTCCACTTCGGCACTCGGCTCCGTAAAAGGGAAAAAGCTTGGGCGAAACCGCACTTTGGTACCTCCGCCAAACACACCCTGCAAAAAGGTGGTGAGTGTACCGCGCAGGTCAGCCATGCTGACCTTGGTATCAACCATCAGCCCTTCTATCTGGTGGAACATGGGGGTGTGCGTCAGGTCCGAGTCCCGCCGATACACCTTGCCGGGAGCGATAATAGCCAGCGGGGGCTTACGGCTGAGCATGGTGCGCACCTGCAAGGGCGAGGTATGCGTGCGCAGCAGAATCTTGTCCGTGATATACAGGGTATCCTGCATATCGCGGGCAGGGTGATCCGCCGGCATGTTCAGCGCTTCAAAGTTGTGGAAATCGTTTTCCACTTCAGGACCGGTCACTATGTCGTAGCCCAAGCCCCGGAATATATCGCAGATTTCCGTCATGGCGCGGGTGATGGGATGCAATGATCCCTGCCACGGAGCGCGCCCCGGCACTGTGGGGTCGAAGGTGGCAAGCCGCGCGTCTTCCGCGGCTTGCTCCAGTGCCAGTCTACGGCCCTCGAACAAGTCGGTAAGACGCTGCTTTACCATATTGGCAGCCTTGCCCACGGCAGGACGTTCCTCAGCCGACAGTTCTGGAAGGCGCTGCATTATCTGCGCAAGTCGCCCCTTGCGGCCCAGAAAGGCCACGCGCAATTCTTCCAGCGCTTCCAACGAAAAGGCCTGGTCCAGGCCGTTTTCAAGCTCCGGGACCAAGCCTTCAAGTTCATGGGTCAGGCTCATACCTGAAATCCCTTCTAATTGAGTTTGGATTTGGCAAGTTCCGCCAATTTGGCGAAATCTTCCTTCTCCCGGACGGCCAAATCGGCCAGAACCTTACGGTTCAGTTCCACCCCGGCCAAATTCAGGCCGTGGATGAACTTGCTGTAGGAGATACCGTGCAGACGTGCGCCCGCGTTGATGCGAAGAATCCAAAGCTTGCGGAATTCGCGCTTTTTGACCTTGCGGTCACGGTAGGAATACACCAAAGCGTTTTCTACCGCTTCGCGTGCGGTGCGGTACAGTTTGGAACGAGCACCACGATAGCCTTTGGCCATCTTCAAATACTTCTTGTGGCGACGGTGTGCCACAGTGCCTCTCTTGACGCGCATGGAAACCCTCCAGGGTCGTTGTCACTCCGCGAGGCGAGAGATTAGGCCAGCGGAGTGCGTGAAATTTTATAAGGTCAGCAAGTTGCCGCTGCCACGCCTAGGCGTAGGGCATCATGCGGCGCACGGCCTTCTCGTTGGTGGTGTCCACAATGGCGGACTGACCGAGATTCATCTTCCGCTTTGCACTCTTCTTCGTCAGGATGTGACGAAGGTTCTGCTTACGGCGGCGAAACTTGCCGCTGCCGGTCACAGAAAAGCGCTTGGCGGCGCTACGTCTGGTTTTCATCTTAGGCATTGGTATTCTCCTTACCGTTAACTGCTCCGCTGCTTACAGCAAAAACACCGGAGCGCGACAGAAAACTTCCCGCACGGGCAGAAAGTTTTAAAATTCCTACAGTTAGGGGCACCCCGTTACGCCAAGGCGCGCGGAGTTCCGTGCAGAGCGGGGATATTGCGATAAATTCCCGCACAAGGCAAGCCCCGTGTGCGCCTATTTTTTAGGCAGCGGCACCAGCAGCATGTGCAGGGTGCGGCCTTCCGCGCTTGGTGGCTGTTCCACCTTGGCAATATCGCGCGTATCTTCCACCACGCGTTCCAGCATGGTTTGTCCGCGATCTTTATGCACAATTTCGCGCCCACGGAAGAATACAGTCACCTTACAGCGATCACCGTCTTCAAGAAAACGGCGCACGTGCTTGAGCTTGGTCTGGTAATCGTGCTCGTCCGTTTTCGGGCGAACCTTGATTTCCTTAATCTGCACCACCGTGGCGTTGCGCTTTGCTTCCTGCTTCTTCTTACTCTGTTCAAACTTAAACTTGCCGTAGTCCATGATCTTGCAGACCGGCGGTTCTGCGTTGGCGGCAACTTCGACCAGATCCATTCCCCGCTCTTTAGCAAGGTCTATGGCGGCGTTGCGGCTCAGAATACCAAGCTGCTCACCCTGATCATCGATGACGCGCACCTCGCGCGCACGAATTTGCTCGTTGCGGCGGGTCATGTCCTGCGGCTCTGGACGCCGGTTCTTAGGAAAAGCGATAGCTCATCCCTCCGTTGTTGAACGGTTCCTCACAATCAGCCCTAATTAGCTCAACCACTTCCTCCAGAGTCTTAAACCCGAGATCTGCGCCCTGACGCGGACGCACACTCACGCCTTCAGACTCCACTTCCTTGTCCCCAATGACAAGCATGTAGGGGATTTTGGCGACCTGAGCTTCACGGACCTTGAAGCCCAGCTTTTCGTTCCGGGTATCAGCTTCGACACGAATGCCCTGTCGCGCCAGCACTTCACGAGCGCGTTCCGCAAACTCCGCATGTGCGTCGGTAATGGGGAGCAGACACGCCTGTACAGGCGCGATCCACGTAGGAAACGCCCCTGCGAAGTGTTCGGTCAGGATGCCTATGAAGCGCTCCACGGAACCGAGTATGACGCGATGGACCATAACTGGCCTGTGCCGTTCGCCATCTTCGCCGATGTACACCAAGTCGAATCGATCAGGCAAGGTAAAATCGCACTGTACCGTGGCGCACTGCCACTCTCGACCAAGGCAATCCCGCAACTTGATATCAATTTTCGGACCGTAAAACGCGCCGTCGCCCTCGTTAATTTCGTATGGCAGGCCCACCGTTTTCAACGCTTCAAGCAGGGAGCTGGTTGCCAGATCCCAATCCGCGTCAGATCCGATAGACTTCTCAGGCCGTGTGGACAGTTCCAAGCTGTATTCGAAGCCGAACACACCCATCACGTCGCGCACAAAATCCAGAACACCGATAATTTCATGCTGCAACTGGTCGGGTCGGCAGATGATATGCGCGTCATCCTGCGTAAACTGACGCACCCGCATAAGCCCGTGCAGCACGCCGGACTTCTCGTGCCGGTGCACCACGCCCAGTTCAAAGAACCGTTTGGGCAAGTCGCGGTAGCTGCGCAACTGCGACTTGTAGATAAGCATATGCGACAGGCAGTTCATAGGCTTTATGCCGTACGGAACCGAGTCGATTTCAGTAAAGTACATATTTTCGCGATAATTGGCATAGTGCCCGGAGCGTTCCCACAGTTCCCGCTTAAGCAACTGCGGCCCCTGCACGATATCATACCCACGCTTAAGGTGTTCCTTGCGCTCAAAGTCTTCAAGAATCGTGCGGATGAGTGCCCCTCTGGGATGCCAGTAGGCCATACCCATGCCACCATCTTCCTGAAAACTGAACAGGTCCAGTTGCGCGCCCAGCTTGCGGTGGTCGCGCTTCTTGGCCTCTTCCAGCATCGTCAGATACTTCTTCAAGTCCTTAGGATCGCTGAATGCTGTCCCATAAATGCGAGACAGCATGGGATTTTTTTCATCACCGCGCCAGTAGGCCCCGGCTACGCTCATAAGCTTGAATGCTTTCACGCAGTCCGTGGACGGAATATGTGGGCCACGGCACAGGTCCACAAAATCGCCATGGCGATACAGCGACACCGTGTCGTCCGGTACAGCGTCAATAAGCTCCAGCTTGTACGTTTCGCCCATTTCCGCGAAGAGACGCTTGGCTTCTTCCTTGCTGCATTCACTGCGCACAAACGGCTGTGCGGCTTCGATAATTTTTGCCATTTCCGCCTCGATGGACTCAAGGTCTTCGGGCGTAAATGAACGGCTGTAATCGAAGTCGTAGTAAAACCCGTTTTCGATGGAAGGACCAATGGTCACCTTCACGTCCGGGAAAAGGCGCTTTACCGCATCCGCCATAATGTGGGCCGTGGAATGCCGCAGCAGACCCAAGCCCTCAAGAGTGTCCATGTAGACGGGGGTGAGGGTGGTGCATCCCGCAGGAATAGGCGCGGCAAGGTCCAGCATGGTGGTCCCGCACTTGGCCGCCAGCGTTTGCTTGAGCTTTTTCCCGCTCAACGCTTCCTTCAGGGCATCACGGCAGCTTGCGCCTTCCGCGACCTCAACAACCTGTCCTTCAATAGACACGTTCACGATGGCTTCTCCTGAAAATGGCTTTATAACAAAAGAGGGAGGCTTCCGCCTCCCTCTGTTCCGATTCAGTGTGGTAGGCACGAGCAGCTTTGAACTGCTGACCCCTACCGTGTCAAGGTAGTGCTCTACCCCTGAGCTACGCGCCTACACCGTTACGGCGGAGAAGGTATCTACGCACATGAATCCCCTTCGTCAAGCGCTTATTCCATTTTTTCCTAAATTTTACACGACTCACGCGCGAAAACCGTCCTTCTATTTCCCCGCATGGGACAGCCAGAAGTCCCCGGCGATAAAAAAAGTGAAAACATTTCCTGTTTTTGATATGTGTCACATACCGCATCCTTTCTCTTGGCTATCTCTACGGCAACAGCGGGGCACACCGTTTCATAGCCAAGACGGGGACGCCCCCCGCGCAGGGGATTCGGCGGTCCCGAAAAATCGAAGTATTGAGGCCCCTAACACTCATCACAAGGAGGACGCGATGTTTTGCAATCAGTGTGAACAAACGGCACAGGGAACCGGCTGCACCAAGGTAGGCGTATGTGGCAAGCCCGCCACCGTTTCCGACATTCAGGATCTTGTGGTTTACGCATTGCGCGGCCTTTCCCTCGCCGCGCTGAAAACAGGTAACACGGACCCCGCGCTTGGGCATTTTGTGGCCAAGATGCTTTTCACCACATTGACCAACGTAAACTTTGACCCGGAACGCTTTGAAGACTTCATTCGCCAAATCGTGGCTCGCCGGGACGCCCTGCTGAACGGCTCCGGCATCACCTTTCCTGATGGACCGGCGTCATTCCGCCCTGCCGCAGACCGCGAAGGGTTGCTGGCACAAGCCGCCGGGCACGGTCCCGCCAGCTTTGATGCGGATGAGGACATACGCTCCACCCGCCAAATGCTACTGTATGGTCTGAAAGGACTGGCTGCTTACGCCGATCACGCCGCCATTCTCGGTCAGCAGGATCAGGCCGTATACCATTTCCTCGAACGCGCTCTGGCTGCCGGATATGACGGCGAACAACGCGATCTAGGCGCATGGGTCGGCCTGTTGATGGAGTGCGGCACTGTAAACCTGCGCGCCATGGAACTGCTGGACACCGCCAATACCGGAACATACGGACACCCCGTTCCCACCAAGGTTCCGCTCGGACACCGCAAAGGCAAGGCCATTCTCGTTTCCGGGCATGACCTGCATGACTTATACGCCCTGCTCAAGCAAACGGAGGGCAAGGGCATAGATATATACACCCACGGAGAAATGCTCCCGTGCCACGGATATCCAGAACTGAAGAAATTCCCCCATTTCTATGGGCACTATGGCACCGCATGGCAAAACCAGCATAAGGAATTCCCCGCCTTCCCCGGCGCGATACTCTTCACCACCAACTGCATCCAGAAACCGCAGCCTTCTTACGCGGACAACGTATTCACCACAGGTCTGGTGGGCTGGCCCGGTCTGGTACATTGCAGCAACCAAGACTTCAGCCCCGTCATCAACCGTGCGCTGGAACTGCCCGGATTCACGGAAGATGCCCCCGGAAAAACGGTCATGACCGGCTTTGGTCATAACGCCGTGCTTGGCGTAGCCGATACGGTTGTCGGAGCCGTGAAAAGCGGAGCCATCCGCCACTTCTTCCTCGTAGGCGGCTGCGACGGAGCAAAACCCGGTCGCAACTACTATACGGAGTTTGTGGAAAAGACACCTGCCGACACCGTGGTGCTCACGCTCGCCTGCGGTAAGTTCCGCTTCTTCGATAAAGAGCTGGGGACCATAGGCGGCCTGCCCCGCCTGCTCGACGTGGGGCAGTGCAACGATGCCTACTCTGCGGTGCAAATAGCGCTGGCCTTGGCAAAAGCGTTTAACTGCGGCGTAAACGACCTGCCGCTGTCGCTGGTGCTCAGTTGGTATGAGCAGAAGGCCGTGGTCATCCTGCTCACCCTGCTGGCGCTGGGCATAAAGGACATCCGCCTTGGACCTTCCTTGCCCGCGTTCGTCAGCCCCAACGTACTGAGTTTCCTTGTGGAGCACTACAACATCAAGCCCATCACCTCACCTGATGAAGATCTGAAGGCCATTCTCGGCTAACTCATCTCCCCGGAGAATTCCGCGCGGCAGCCCTGCGCGGAATTCTCCCCCTTGCCCCAAGCACTTTTTTTTGCTGTTGTTGCTCCCGCAACGCCGAACGGAGAGAACGTAATGTCCAAGCAGTACAGAAAAATTATTGAAATAGATGAAGAACGGTGCACCGGCTGCGGTCAGTGTATTGTCGATTGCGCGGAGGGTGCGCTTGCCATCGTGGACGGCAAGGCCCGCATTGTGAAGGATTCCTTCTGTGACGGGCTGGGAGCGTGCATAGGCGCATGTCCAGAAAACGCCCTGCGCATTATTGAACGTGACGCGGACGCTTTTAACGAAGCCGCCGCTATGGACTGGGTAGCCACCCGCGATTCCGGGCAGAGCAAAACGGAAGAAAAGCCTGTTACCGCGAAATCCGCAGCAGGCACAGGGGTTCCCGTGCATGCGTCCGGTTCTGCCACACATCAGGCCCGTCCGCATGGTGGAGGATGCCCCGGTTCCATGGCCCGCCGCCTCACTCCCCCGGCATCCTTGCCATTTGCCGTGGCAACACCGGACGGCCCTGTCAGCGGGCCGGGTCACTGGCCTTTGAAAATACGCCTTGTGCCCCCCACGGCTGAGTACCTGCGCGATGCGGATGTGTTGGTGGCGGCGGACTGCGCCGCAGCCGCGTCTCCCTTGTTCCACAGCGAATTTGCGCGGGGCAAGGTGGTGCTCATCGGCTGCCCCAAGTTTGACGATACTGAGGCGTATGCTCAAAAACTTGCCGATATCCTCACGACAAGCGGCGTTCGGTCCATCAGCGTATTGCGGATGGAAGTGCCCTGCTGCCGAGGACTTTCGCAAGCCGTCGTTGAGGCGGTGCGCCGCTCGGAATCGCCCTTGGAGCCGGAAGAAATTATCATGACCTGCGGCGGAACCCGCGCTCAGAAGACGCTATTTGGACAATAAACGTCACGACCTCAGATTCCTACAATGCGACGCGCTGTGACTGCCCAACGCGATGCCGCCAGCAATTGAGAAGCGGCATATTGCCGGAGAAGGGCAAACCAGCACAGCTCACCACAAAAAAACTCGCCCACCGTGAAAAGGCGGGCGGGCCGGGGATGACGCGTCAGACGAAACGTGCTAGATTTTGAAAACGGAATGCTCTTTCCCCCGAACAGCACGTAACCGCACGGACTTCCTATGCCCTACGCCACGCTGGTTAGCGATTTCGACGGCACCATGGCCGCTAACGACTTTTATAAACTCGCGGTGGAGCACTTGCTCTCCCCGAAGGCTCTGACGCCATGGGAAGATTACCGGGCGGGCAAACTCACGCATTTTGAGGCGCTGCGTATCATATTTTCCCGTATCCGCGCCCCGGAATCCGACATGCTGGCCTTGGTGCGCAGCATGGACCCTGACCCCAATCTGGCGGAATGTGTGAACGCCCTCTCCCGCGAGCGCTGGCACGTGGTAGTGGCCTCCGCCGGGTGCGACTGGTATATTCGCAGGGTGCTGGATATTGCAGGCGTTCCGCAAGACTGTCCCGGCGGCGTGGAGGTGCACGCCAACCCCGGCAGTTACTCCCCCGAAACGGGCTTGCGCATGGACAGCCCCATGGAATCCGAATTCTTTAGCCCGGAAACCGGGGTGGACAAGGCGGCTATCGTCCGTTTTCATCAAGACCGGGGGCGTACCACAGCCTTTGCCGGTGACGGCTTCGCCGACCTGCCCGCCGCGCTGGAAGTACCCGCCACGCTCCGGTTTGCCCGCGCCGATCTGGCTACCGCGCTTTCCGGCATGCACGAGCCGTTTCGCCCGTTCTCCCGCTGGTGCGATGTGGCTTCCGCCCTTCTGGAAGTTTAGCCACGAGGAGGCTCATGCCCCACATCACCCAAATTTCCGTTCCCGGCCTTGTCCGCATAAAACCCGGCGCACTGGCACGACTGGGGGTCTACCTGCGCAGGGGGAATCACACCAAAATCCTTCTGCTCGCAAGCCATGGTCTGCCCCCCACCGTTTCCACCGTCGCCCGCAATGCTCTGGCGGCAGAAGGTGTCTCCGCCATGGAGTGGCTGGAAATAACGGACAACAGTTTTGAAGCGGTTTCCGCCCTGTTCGCCAATCTGCCCTCCTCTGCTTCCGCCATTGTGGGACTGGGAGGCGGAAAAGCTCTGGATATGGCGAAGTATCTGTCTTTTCTTGCCAGAAAACCCTATTTCGCGGTTCCCACATCCTTAACCAATGACGGATTTTGCAGCCCCCAATCCAGCCTTACCGTGGGGGGCAAACGCCGCTCTTTGGCCTCGGCCCTGCCGCGCGGAGTGGTGGTGGATGTGGGCGTGTGTCTTTCCGCACCGCGCCTTCTGTGGCTGTCCGGTGTGGGAGATCTGGTTTCCAAACTTTCAGCCGTGTACGACTGGAAGCTGGCCTTTCACCATCGCGGCGAGCCGGTAGAAGACCTTGCGGCTCTGCTCTCAGACGCCACAGTTCACCAATTTCTCGCCCGGCCTCTCTTTGACGCGCAAGGCATGTCTCTCCTCGCCACGGCGCTTATGCTAAACGGCATAGCCATGGAAATATGCGGCTCTTCCCGGCCTGCCAGCGGCAGCGAACATTTGGTTTCGCACGCGCTGGATGCCATAAGCTCCCGCCCGCGGTTACATGGCCTTCAGGTGGGCACAGCCACATACCTTACATGCCGGTTGCAAGGGCAGCAGGCGGAAACTGTAGACGCCCTGTTCCGCACCACCGGATTTTGGGATGCCATACGGTCCGATCCCTTTTCCCGCGCCGAATGGCTGGAGGCCTTTCAACTGGCCCCCACCATAAAAGACGACTTTTTCACTGTGCTTTCCTTGCGCGACTGCCTGCCAGAGGTAGACCGCCTGCTGACCGCAGACCCCGCCCTGACAGGTTGCTTCCTATAAAGAAAAACACCTTGGACAAAAAATATAGCAAGGCGTAGTCTGGAGCATTACGCACACGCCAACGGGGACGGCTCCGGTCTGGCCTTATCTACTTCGGGACGGCCCGAAAAATGGAGGATATTTCCATGACAGCATGGATCATGCTGATACTCGCTGGCTTGCTTGAGATTGTCTGGGCGTACTACATGAAGCTGTCCGACGGTTTCACGGTGCTTGTTCCCAGCCTTATCACCATCGTAACCATGATTGCCAGCTTTGCCCTGCTTGCGGGGGCCATGCGCACCATGCCGCTGGGTACAGCCTATGTGGTGTGGACGGGCATCGGGTCCGTGGGAGCTTTTTTGGTGGGACTCATTCTGTTGGGAGAACCAGCCAGTGCCATGCGGGTTGCGGCAGCCGCCCTCATTGTCAGCGGGCTGGTGCTGATGAAAATATCGGCGGTGTAGCCAGCGCTACGCCGAGGTGGAACACACAAACACGGCCCGGTACGCTTATGCGCACCGGGCCGCTTGATTTTCCGACACCTGTGTGGGGAGGGAGCTGATAACCAGCTCTCGCGCATCTATCTACCACAGCACCCTGAGGGTTCCAGCGGTCCCACGGGGCGCACCTGCACACCGCGTTCCTCAGGCCAGACAAGCGCCTGCGCCACATAGGCCACACCCTTTTCAGGATGAAACGTTATGGCGGGAGAACCGTGCAGCACGTAACCTTCTTCCAACGCGTCGGAAACACGCTGGCAAAAGGCGGAATCATCAGGGCCGGTAAACAGTTTGTAGCGTTGTTTCATAAGGAATCCTTTTTGTCTCACGTAATGCAGGAAAAACATCCCGAACTGCGCCCGGAGTGCCTCCGCTCCGTGGTCTATACCGTCTCCAGCCCGGCTGCGAGCGCTTCCAGTCCGGCGCGATCCCGGAGGGTAATTTGTCTGCCGTCCACCGCCACCATTCCCTCATCCGCGAGTCTGGTCAACGCGCGGGACAATGTCTCCCGCGCTGTGCCCAGCATGCCAGCCAGCAACCCCTTGCTGAGATCCAGCAAAAAGGTGTCCGCCCCTTCTTTCAGTTCACTGGCTGTGAGCAGATAGGCAGCCAACCGCTGCGGGGTTTCTCGAAGCGTCAGCGCTTCCACCTTGGAGGCGAACTGGCGCAGCCTGCCGGAAAGCGCGGCAAGCATGTTCAGGGCCAGCGTGGGGTCCGACGCAATGCGCGAAACCAACGCCTCGCGGGGTACAAAAAGCAGGTGTGATTTTTCCACCGTCATGGCATGTGCGGGAAAGGTTCCCCCTTGAAACACCGCCACCTCGCCAAACGGTTCACCGGGACCGAACACGTGCAGGACCGCCTCCCGTCCATCCGGGGCGCTCCGATAGATTTTCACCTTGCCCTGCGCGACAATATAAAATCCTTTCGCGGGCGAGCTTTCAAAAAAAACCATCTCCCCCTTTTCGTAAGGGCGATCCACTATGGCCTGAGCAAGCCCTTCCAACTGGGTATGCGTCAAACCGGCAAAGAGCGGCTGCGCGGCGATAAGGCGTACCAAATGCATGCGTATCCCGTTGGAGACGCCCCGAAACGGGGTTTTTCCGTTTCAGGCGACAGTCTCCCTGAGGCTATGGAGTATGAACATTTTACACGCGAAGCGTGCCGGAACCAGCAGTAAAGGACAGAACAACGGGAAAACCGCACGCCGGGCACACGGAAGGCGCCTCCCCTGCGGGACGCCCTCCTTCCGCGCTGCGCACCGGCAAAAACCCGCAGCCTGCCACGCTAGAACGTAGCCGCCAATTCCTCAGCCTGCTGGATGGCGGCCTGACGTTTTTCCTTCGCCACTTCAGGCCCGGCAGCCATGGTAGGCTCCACTTCCACGGTAGTCACATCGGTGAACCCAAGGAAGCCGAGGATGAAATCGAAATACCGTTTTTGGAAGTCATACGCTTCCGCTGGTGTTCCGGAGGGATACTGGCCTCCCCGCGCGTAGGCCACAAATGCAGGCTTGCCGGTGACCATGCCGAAATATTGCTTGCCGTCATGCCCGAAGGTGTAAGACGGATGCGCGATAAGATCCACGTATTGCTTGAGGCGATACGGCAGCCCAAAATTCCACATGGGCACGGCAAAAACATACTTATCCGCCGCCTTAAACTGCTCAATCAGCTTAAGCACCTTTTCCCATGCAGCCTTTTCCTGCGGCGTGGCGTCTTCATGATGCCCTATCTTATACCGCCCGCTCACGGCAGGCCCGTTAAATTCCGGCAGGTCGGCCTCAAACACATTAAGCACTGTTACCTTGGCATCCGGGTCTTTTCTGCGATACGCCGCCACAAATGCATCGGCAGTGGCCACGGCATGCGATCTGTCACCTCTGGGGGACGCCTGAATATATAGCACGTTAGTCATATGAGTCTCCTGTACTGGTAAAAGAACATTCATCAACGCTGTAACTATAGACGCCATTGTCTACGGAGACAAGCTGCATTAGTAAAAAATAGTGATACGTGTGTGCATGCCGTCCATACCCCCGGAATGGTGGATTGCCTGTGATCCCGGCGTGGGGTATGCTCGTCTTTCGCGCAAAGATTTCGCCGCTCCGGCCTCCGGCGCTGGCGGTAGATACGAACAATCCGCGCTTGCGCAGCATCCTAACACATAATCTCCGCCATGGAGTTCACCCAAAGGGACTGACTATGAGTACGATTTCGCAGCCCGTTGCCGCACGTGTAGAAGAATTGCTCCGTGAAGAGCTACGCGAGCTTGGCGTTACTCTCACCGAATTGCAGCCTCATGAGATTGCCGCTCACATGCGCTGCGAAGTGTATCCCGACGAAAGCATGGTATATATGTGGAAGGGAGAGTATCTGCTGCGTGTGGTACCTGAAAAAAATGACGCGGGAGAGGTCTTGCGCTGGCGCATGTTCACCCGCAATGACATGACCGAAACTGTACAGTAGCCTTCTCATCCTTTTTCAGAAAAACACGAAAAGGCCCCTTTGGTACCAAAGGGGCCTTGTTGTATCCATACACGTCCGCGTCTGGCAAAGTTTGGTCAGGCGCAGCCGGGGCTGGCACGCGTTTCCATAGGCGGCCCGGCAAAAACGCCCCCGTCCGCCGGAAACGGACACGGCGGCTATCAGCGGAGCACGACTCGGTATGCTACAGGCTCAAAGCCCTGTCCAGCCGGGCAAGAGTGCGCTCACGGCCCAGCCTGTCCATGACGTCGGGCAGATTAGGCCCGCCCATGGCGCCCACCAGAGCCACTCGCAATGGCGGCCCCACGGCCTTGAACTTCAGACCGTTTTCTTCCACATACCGGGCCATGACCTCATGAGTCGTCTCGGCGGTAAACTCCGACAAGGCAGCCAGCATACCGCGCAATCCGGCAACGTGTCCCCGGCCTTCTTCCGTCAGAGCCTTGGCCACCGCTGCTGGCTCATAGTCCAACAGGGCGTCATCCACCAGCATGAACCGCATAGCCTGCACCAGTTCGGGCAGATCTTTCGCGCGTTCCTTGAAAAGCGGCACTAACGCACTCACGTCTTCCCGCGTTACCTCGTCAAAACCAGCCTGCCGGACAAAGGGCAATACCAGTTCTGCCAATTCCGCATCTGGAGTTTCCTTCATATAATGCGCGTTCAACCACTGGAGTTTGTCCGGGTCGAATCCCGCAGGGGAACTGGTCAAGGCGTCAGTCGAAAAAGAATCGATAAGTTCCTGAAGAGAAAAAATTTCCTGATCCCCGTGCGACCATCCCAGCCGGACAAGATAATTCACCAGCGCCTGCGGCAACAGGCCCATTTTTTCATACTCCATGACGGAAAGCGCACCGTGCCGCTTGGAAAGCTTTTTGCGGTCAGATCCTAAAATCATGGGGACATGCCCGAAACGCGGCACAGGAAAGCCCAGAGCCTCGTAAAGCATGATCTGCTTGGGAGTATTACTCACATGGTCGTCACCACGCAGTACGTGGGTAATGCCTTGCTCGTGGTCGTCCACTACCACGGCGAGGTTGTAGGTAGGCGAACCGTCGCTACGCCGGATAATCATGTCGTCCAGTTCGGCATTGTCAAAAGACAGCGGGCCTTTAACCAAATCTACCCAGCCCGTGCGGCCTTCCACCGGCGCTTTGAAACGCACCACGTGTCCTTCACCGGGACCAAGCCCCATGGCGCGGCACCGTCCGTTATATTTGGGTTTTTCCCCTGCGGCACGGGCTGCCTCGCGCATGGCTTCCACTTCGTCGGCGGAGCATTGGCAGTAGTAGGCTTTGCCTTCGGCTATCAGCCTGTCTATGTACGCATTGTACACGTCATCGCGCCCGCTCTGGTAGATGGGGTCGGCATCCCAGTCCAGCCCCAACCAGCGCATGGATTCCAAAATAGCGTCGGTATATTCCTGCCGGGAGCGTTCCCGGTCCGTATCTTCTATGCGCAGCACGAAGCGGCCCTTGTTATGACGGGCCAGCAACCAGCTAAACAGCGCGGTGCGTGCGCCGCCAATATGCAGATGCCCGGTGGGCGAAGGCGCAAAACGGGTAACGACCTGCGCGGCGGTCGAGGCGGACGTGCTCATGATGATTCTCCAATGAGCCGCACCAGCGCGGAGACTACGGCTCCGGCAATACGGCGTGCTTGCGGGATATGGATGTCGCGCTCGTCTCTAGTCCGCATACGGACGATACAGATGAGAGCGGGGGACTTTGTGCGTAGGCGGGAAGGCGGCTATTCGTCCACCGATTCCACAGCTTTGACCTCGCGCACCTCTTTGAGCACGA
Organism: Pseudomonadota bacterium; assembly: GCA_023460395.1. GTDB lineage: Bacteria > Desulfobacterota > Desulfovibrionia > Desulfovibrionales > Desulfovibrionaceae > Halodesulfovibrio. The sequence goes on from JAEWQB010000004.1 coordinate 180,718, forward strand.
AGCGTTCCACCGTGTTGCGCAGCGTCGTGCGGGACATGGGGCACCCCTTGCAGCGTCCGGTAAGCCGAACACGCACAATGCCTTTGTCGGTAATGTCCACCAGTTCCACATCACCGCCGTCTTGTTGCAGATAGGGACGCACCTTAGCTAGCGCGGCTTCCACTTTTTCCTTCATTGCCTGCTCCTTGCGGAAGGGTATGCCCTGTGGGGCGCAGCCTTTCTAGCGCCCTTGGCATGGGGTGTCAAACCGCTCCCTAGCGAGCCTTTACCGCAACAGTATATTTTTTCATAAAATCTACAGGATTATAACTCATTTTAGCTTTGCGCAAACCTTCATCGTCCAAGTCCTGTTCCCGATTAATGTAGGTGTAGTCTCCACCTTCCGCGCTGGCGAACAGATTGTTAATAGCCTGATACACCCCACGGTAGCCATTGCGGCCCTTTTCAAAATGCACCACCAGCGTATCGGTGGAAAGGCGCTCGCCCACGGTATAGGCTACCATTTCTCCATCCACATACAACGCGCCGCCCACAAGGCCGGGAATCACGTCCCACTCTTCAAGCACGCGGATGATTGCCTCGTTTTCCGCTAGCAGTGCCTCGGACTCTTCGCATTCGCGCCACTGGCACCATTCTTCCTGCATGGTCATCACCTGCTCCACGCAGTCCGGTGTCAGCGGATGGTATTCATACGCGTACTGTTTTTTAAATTGATTAACGTGGTTCTTTTTTTTGTGAAACCGGTTTCCGCCCAATGAAGCGAGGTCTTCGGCGCTGTAGAGATAATCCCACTGACCACGCGCCTCCTCCAGCGTCACGCGTGCGCCCATCTGCTGTTCCCACAGTTCCGCGAGCATCTGCGGTACCCGATGGAACACTCCCCCCTGCGCGAGGATGGGGCAGTTGCTCCAGTCCTCTTCCTGCCACGCGCCCAGCGGTGCCCAGTAGATCACCTCCGGGCGTGTTTGGCGTACCCACACCTGCGTGGGAGTCCATGCCCACTCCAGTCCGTATTCCTCCGCCCAGCCCCACAGGTTGGTGAAGCTGTAGTCGGACGTAGCCACGGGGCATCGGGCAACACGTTCCATATACTCGGTCATGCGTTCCAGTGAGATAGGACTGAATTCAAGCGACGGCATACTATTTGGCTCCTTCCAAAGAAACGGGAGAGGCTTTTTGCTCTACACGTTCTTTGTGGTTGCGCGTAATCATGCTAAATTTATACCAATCCCGACGAAGCAGGATGTACAACATTGTGGAGGACTGGAACACCTGAGAAATCAGCATGCCCAGAAAAACGCCCTCCGCATCTTTCCATACCCAGTGCCCCATGGCGTAGGCTATGGGCAAGCGCACCAGCCATGTGGCTGAACTATATACAATGAAGGTGTAGAGAGTCGCACCCGCTCCAGCCATAATGCCCCCCAGCGTCATACTCGCCACGGTAAAGGGCACGGAAAAGACATTATACACGAGGTAGTGCATAGCCTGCTCCGCCACTGCTGGCTCTGGAGCAAGAAACCGGGCCATGTCATCAAGCACAGGCCACATGCATAGAGCCACCACGGTCATGGAACCACAGGCTAAGGCCAGCAAGCGGAGCGCAATGCGCAACGCCTCGTCCTTACGCCCCGCACCGAGGCTGTTTCCCACCAAAATGCTTCCAGTGAGGTTAAACGCGAAGGCGGGCAGAAACATAAGAGACTCCACACGCATGCCAGCCGCCATACCCGCCAGTGCGTCCACACTGCCATTGGGTAACGCGCCTACGATGGCAAAAAGTACCATATAGCCAAGATGCCACATCAACTGCATCCCACCCGTGGGCAATCCCACTTTGACCAGATATGGCAGAGCCTTGCGTATCCAGCGCAGGGGGGGGAACGAGGCCCGCCGCAGCAAGCCGTGGCGCAGCAACATGACCACGGTATACGCGGTAGCCGCGCAGACCGAGCCAAAGGTCGCCCACGCCACGCCGTGGTAGCCAAACTCCGGGAACCCGAACCATCCAAGCCCAAAGCCCAGATCGCCCACCATATTCACCACAGCGGCAATAATGGTAGAAACAAGTGGCACCAGCACCCTCTGCTGCGCCCGGAAAACCGCATTCGCCACGATCATCAGATAGTTGCACGGCAACAGAAACAAAAACACGTCAAGGAAATACCCGGCTACGGGCATGACCGTTTCCGGCACCTGCAACAAAGAAAGTATCTGCCACTTGCCCAGTCCGCCCAGCACCCAGATAATCACACCGCACAGCAGCCCCAGTTCTAAAACCATCCCCACATAGCGCAACGCACGCCGGCGCAGCCCCGCCCCAAAAGACTGGCTGATGGCGGAAACACTCGCGTTGGCAACTGCCATGCCGATAACAAGGAAGAAGAACAGGCTCTGCGTAATAAGCCCCACCGCGGCCTGCACAGTGGGATCAATCTGGCCCGCCACCCACACGTCGGTCATGCCGATGGCGAACTGAAAAAACATCATTACGACCTGCGGCCATGAAAGCCGCCAGATATTTCTATATGAAGCCTGATCCGTTTCAGATATCGCCTGTTGGGTCATGCAATGCGCATCCACTGGGTCAAAAGGTTCCGCCGCCACAAGGGACCATATTGCCTCAACTTGTGAATTTCGGTCAACCGACTGAAAAGGTACATGGTATGGAAAGGGGTACCACTTCTGCCAGCAGGCCGCAGCCAAGGCGGCTGGCTCTGACGCGCTATCATAGAAGAACGCGCCGCGCAGAAATGAACCGGAGAAAGGGTAGGCTCATTCCCCCGGAAGTCAATTGAGAAGGAAACGCATCATGGAACGAAGGCCGTTGCCGTGCGCATAAAAGCGGAAGAAAGGTGGTTGCGTTTCCCGGTGAAGGAAGAGGGAACCGGAGCGGGCGGACACCGCGTGATTACGGCATCCGCCCTGAAAACAGTGCTTCCCCGGCAGCGTGCGACACAAAGGGGCACACTCTCTGTCGCACGGAACGCCCGGCTGTTTTCCCGGACCGTCCGCACTGAGCAGGCTCAGGTTTACGGACGGAAAATATCGTGCCCCGCCTTTCCCCGCATGCCGTCTGCTGCGGGCACAGCCCAGAGCGAAACGACATGCGGGGGAAACCACAAGGGCGTCGGCTGGCATACCGACGGGTGCCGCGCAGCACCCCCCGCTGATTTTCAGATCTGTCACTCTGTCAATCAGCCCCCGTCCGTTCCGGTGGCGGACCGGAAGGGAACGGGAAGCACCCGCATATATGCGGATACATGGTGCGTACTGCTTGGCGGGGCCTCAGGTGTGCAAACCGGCAGGGATTGCGTTCATGTTATGGGAACACTCCACACCTTCGGCCCGCCCGCGCGCAGCAGGCGATTGCTCCGCGCGGGAATCCCCCTTCGGGGAAATTTGTTTCCGGGCACCCCGCATCAGGATGCCCGCGTCGCCACGATACGAACTACAAGTGCCCGGCGGGCACGGCATCGCCCAATTGGACGAGCATGGCATCTCCATCCGCATACTGGCGGAAAAGATCCTTCAGCGTCTCCCGGCGACGGATCAGCTCCGCCTTGCCATCCAGACGCACAAGCACCTCCGCCGGGCGGGGGCGCTGGTTATAGGGAGAGCTCATCACGTAGCCGTAGGCACCGGCGTCGAGCATGCCCACAATATCCCCCTCAAGTATTTCCGGTAGCGACCTGTCCTTGGCGATAATATCACCGGACTCGCAAATATTGCCCACAATGGACTGCACCATAGGCTCACCGGACTCCACACCTTCACCGTCTTCCCGGTAGATTTCCACATCGTGGAAAGAATCGTACATGGCGGGACGCACCAGCGTGTTAAAGCCGATATCCGTTCCCACAAAGCGCTTAGGCCCGTTATTCTTCACGCTGTAGCAGGTGCCCAGCAAGGCACCGCATTCCGCCATAATATACCGACCCGGCTCACACATGAACCGCCCCTTGTACCCCGTGCGTTCCGCGAATTCGCTGATGATTTCGTGAAAAGCACTGCCAAGACGGGCAAAATCCAAGCGCTCTTCGCCATCGTATTTGTGGTACGGAATGCCGAACCCACCACCAAAATCGATAATTTCCAACGTGTTTTCCGCTGCCCCCCACTGCTCTGCAATGGACAACAGCACATGCATGGCTTCCAGATAACCGTCTGGCTGCATAAACAGCGAGCCGATATGCATGTTCACCCCGCAGAGCGTCAGACTATGCCGGGCGAGAATCGTGCGTAATTCTTCCATGGCTTCGGGAGACGCGGGGTCCACCCCGAACTTCGTCTCCTTGCCGCCTGTAACAACCTTTTTGTGGTGTCCCGCGCCAATACCGGGGTTAAAACGCACCACCACCTTACCGCCGGGGTTGATTTCCCCGTACAAGTTCAGTTGCGAAAGCGAGTCCACACTCACGTACACGCCGCGGTCCACGGCAAAGCGCAATTCTTCTGCGGAGACGTTGTTGGAAATGAACAAAATTTGTTCCGGCGTGAATCCCGCAGCCAGATCCATCAAAATTTCACCGGGGGACATGGCGTCCACCACCAGCCCCTCTTCGCGCACTATGCGCAGCAGGTGCACGTTGGTGTTGGCCTTGGCGGAATAGTTGGGGGTAAAACCGGGGTGCGAGGAAAGCCCCCGCACTTCGCGGCAGCGAAGCCGCAGCATGGCTTCGTTATACACGTACAAGGTGCTGCCGAACCGCTCCACGAGTTCCATAGGAGTGTTTTGCCCGTAAAAGTCCACGCTGTCTGTATAGGTAGAACGCACGTTGGCCATTAGCTGTCTCCTGATGCTGTTCCCTCGCGTACCTTAATGAGCGCTATTTCATTCAACAACGCTTCGCGCATAAGGTATACGAGATGCTCATTCCGTGAATACAGGCACTGTCCCCTACCCGCTTCCACCAGTCCGACTATAACCTCGCTGGTATCCGCAATAAGCTTGACGTTGCCTGAGCCTGCACTGTTCTTCATATATTGCGCGCCGGAAATGGCGGGGTCTTCATCGGAAAGAATGACCACCTTCAGTCCGCGCGCCACACAGTCTTCCACTTCCTCGCGTAGCAACGCCACGTTGCCGGAGTGCATGGACATATATATCCGCAACTGGGCAAGCACGAGCATGTTCCGCATCTTATCCAGCGTATTTTCATAGCCGGAAACAGTAAGATACGGTGCGGCTCCTTCTTCCTGTTCAGGCAGATGTTCCGCAAGAAAATCAATGGTCCGCGCGCAAGAACGACGCAAGGTCAGCAGCAACTCTTGTTTAGGCGTAGCCACATACTTGCTGGTATCTTCGCACGAAATTACCGCGCCGCCCTTTTCCACCAAACTTGATAAGGCGGCATAGGCGTTGGAACGGGAAATACCCGCGACCTTCGCGGCCTCATAGCCCGTCATGCAGCCGTGGCGGCTGAGTGTGACGTACATAAGGGATTCTTGTTGCGTGAATCCAAATTTTTTGAGTGCTTGCAAAAGTTCCATCGTTTCCTCAGTGGTACTATTTGGTACTACTATTCCTCGAAAAGGTAAACGTCAAGTCCTCGCGACGTTTTTCCACAGAAGCGCCGCACCTACCGTGTGCGCGTCAGTGGCTGATTGCTCATTGACAAAGGCCTATGGCACCGCCAAGCTGCTACTTTCACACTTTGTAACACATGAGGAGATGTGCATGACCAAAATAAAGGATGGCGATTCCGTAAAAGTTCACTACACCGGGACGCTGAAAGACGGCACGGTGTTCGATTCCTCACGGGACCGCGAACCGCTGGAGTTTACTCTAGGCTCCGGCATGCTCATCCCCGGCTTTGAGGCTGCCGTGGTTGGTATGACTGTGGGTGATTCCACCAAGGTAACTATCGCCCCGGAAAACGCGTATGGTGACGTGAACGAAGAGCTGGTCCTCACCGTGCCCATGGAACAGGTTCCCTCGCATATTACGCCAGAAGCGGGCATGATGCTTCAGTTGCAGACCGAGGATGGCGGAGCCATGGAAGTGGTTATCACCTCCGTGTCAGATGACGGCATTGTGCTGGATGCCAACCATCCCTTGGCTGGGCAGGAGCTTACCTTTGATATTGAAATTGTGGAAATCGGCTAGCCCGCCTTTCCCATAGCGGCAAAAAAACAGGCGCCGGAGAAATCCGGCGCCTGTTTTATAATACATGAGGCACGCCGTGTTAGAGCGCGGAACCTATCTGGTATACGGCCACGCACAGGGCAAAAGCCATCACCGTGTTAAAGACGGTTGAGAATATGGCCCACTTCCACGAGCCTGCTTCCTGCTTAATAGCGACCACGGTCACAAAGCAGGGGGCATACAGCAGAACGAAGAGCATCAGGGACAGTGCCGCAGCAGGAGTCCAATGCGGGTCGTTCGCGATACGGTCAGCAAGAGGCTGCGCTTCTTCAGCATCCACTTCACCCAAGGAATACGCGGTGCCCAAGGTAGAAACGATAACTTCCTTGGCAGCAAAACCACCCACGAGGGCGATGTTGGTCCGCCATTCAAATCCGGCAAAGCGGCTGACAGGCTCAAGGGCTATACCCAGACGCCCGGCTGCGGAGTTACGCAGCGTTTCTTCGCTCACCACGTTTTCCACTTCAGCAATCTGTTCTTCAAACGGAGCCACATCTTCGCCATTGGCTTCAGCAGCTTCCATCTGTTCGGTAATGGCGGCGATGCGCTGTTCATAGGGAGCCAACTGCTCTTCCGACATCTGCGGGAAGGTCATAGCCAGCCAGAGCAGAATGGAAATTGCCAAAATGACGGTACCGGCCTTTTTAATGTACTGCCACGTGCGTTCCCACGTGTGAATGAGCAGACCGCGCAGAGTGGGCAGGCGGTAAGGCGGCAGTTCCATAACAAAAGGAGTCGGTTCGCCCTTAATGACGGTGGAGCGCAGCAGCTTGGCAACAAGCAGCGCAGTGGCCCAACCCACCAAAGTCAGAGAGAACATGACGGTGGCTTGATTTTCCGCAAAAAACACGCCCACAAAAAGCAGGAACACCGGAAGCTTGGCACCACAGGTCATAAGCGGGGCGGTGAGAAGCGTGGCAAGTTTTTCTTTAGGGCTGCGCAAGGTACGCGCTGCCATTACGCCGGGAACGGCGCAACCGCCCGCGATACCGCCAGAGACGATAAAGGGCATAACGGAGCAGCCGTGCAGGCCAAAGAACCGGAACACCCGGTCCAGCATATAGGCGATGCGGGCCATGTAGCCGGAGTCTTCCAAAAATGCGATCTGTAAGAACATGAAAATGATAAGCGGCACAAAGCCCATAACGCCGCCCACACCGTCAATGATACCGGATACGATCAGCGACTTCAGCAGACCTTCAGGCAGTGCTTCAGAGGCGGTTTCATTAAGCCAGCCGAAGAAGCCTTCAAGCCAGCCCATGGGAATTTCACCCAAGGTGAAGGTGATCAGATAAATGACGTACAGCAGCCCCAGCATGATAAGGGGACCGAACAGCCGGTTGGTGAGCACCTTGTCCAGCTTATCCGAAAAAGCCAGACGCGCGTGCAGCTCATCCGCGCGGGTGACCACGCCCTGCCGGAGCACGGACGAAATATATCCGTAGCGGTAATCGGCAATAATAGCTTCGGGGTACGTTTTCAAGGTTGCTTCCAAATGTTCGGAAACTTCCCGCGAACGACTTTCAAGTTCAGTGGATACCGCGCCAAAAGCACGCCCGGCTTTCTGAACTTCTTCATCATTTTCCAAATATTTCAAGGCCACCCAACGCGCGGGATATCTGTCTGTGAGGAACTGTTCCTTGGTGATGAGCGCTTCCATTTCATCCAGCACGGGGTCCAGATCGGGACCATAGGAAATCACCAGCGGATTCCATGCCTTGCCTTCGCGTTCGTTCGCGGCCTTTACGGCAGTGAGCATAAGCTCTTCCATGCCCTTGCCGGTACGCGCCACGGTTTCCACCACGGGCACTCCCAACAGAGAGGAAAGACGGGCCGGGTCGATGGACATGCCCTGCTTCTGGGCTTCGTCCATCATGTTCAGGGCCAGCGTAAGCGGAGCACCCATTTCAAGAAGTTGCACAGCCAAGTACAGGTTGCGCTCCAACGCGCCGGAGTTGATAACGTCCACCACCATATTCGGGCGTTCGTCGGCAACCACGTTACGCGCAACCACTTCTTCCATGGTGTACGCGGTCAGCGAATAGGTGCCGGGCAGGTCGATAACCTGCACTTCCTGACCGTCCACAAGCGCGGTGCCGTGCTTTTTTTCTACGGTAATACCGGGATAGTTACCCACGTGCTGGCGCGCGCCGGTAATGGCATTAAATGCCGTGGTCTTGCCGGAGTTGGGGTTGCCGGCCAATGCAATGGTCAATTTTTTGGACATAGTTTGTTCCCTTGCTATTCGGACGGCGTCCGCTACTGAAGTTCCACCGTTATGTAGTCCGCCTCATTATTCCGCAACGAAAGCGTAAATCCTGTGAGCCGCAGAGCCACAGGATCTTGCAACGGCGCTCTGCCGGTCACTTCAATTTCCGCGCCGGGAACAAGCCCCATGTCACGAATCCTGCGCCCAAGCTCTCCATGGGCGGTTACAGCGTGGATACGGGCTTTTTGCCCGACAGCAATTTGCCTTAAGGGGGTAATGGTTGACATGCGGACTCCTCATGTTGTCCCCGCGCCAACCCTGCGTCTGATGCGAAAGACGGCTGGATATGGTGCGGAAACCCAGATGTTGAGGCCACTGTTGACGTTGAAAGTCTTTTTCAGCGAGATGCCTTAAAAAAATGCACAAGCGTGCATCATTTCGGCAACAGTGGCCAAATGAAAGATGGACTAAGCCCCACTGAACAGGAAGCCATGACACCTATTTGATGTCGTCAGAGCCTCCGCAACTGCACCCGCAGCCAGTAGACTTCCCGCCGGTTTCCGACGTGCTGTCGGTTCCCTTTTCCGCCGGGGAGGACTGAAACTGTTTCGTGCCGCCGCAGCTACTGCCGCAACCACAACCGCAGCCTGACGAGGATCTGTTTTTCACATATCGCCGATACAGATATAGCACCGCTATGGCGACAATAAGTGCTACTGTTAACGCATCCCACATGATGCCTGCTCCTTTGCCCAAAGGGGCGTTTTCAGGCCGCGCCCGCCCCGGTCGTCACCGTTCGGGAAGCGCCATCGTTTTCCAAAGGTTCACAGGTGACAAGCTCGGCCATGGCACTTCCGAGCATAAGGCACGATTCACGCACCTTCACGCTATTGGGCGCGCACACCTCTACCACGGTTCCGGGGGTAAGCCCCATAGCAAAAAGACGCCCCTGCAACTTTCTACAGCCACAGAAGCCGCGAATGGTCGCCCGGCAGCCTGTTGGTACCTTGTCCAGCGTGCAGCAATGCATGACATCCTCCGAAAAACGTAGTTCTGACTACGTAAGCTGAAATTGAATGTCAAGTTCCTTTGAGGAACAAATGAAATTAACATTCAACTTCACGGACCATATTCGCAGACTCGAACCCTGTAAAGGAAGTATGTATTTACTTACAAGACTACTGCCGCAACAAACGGCACAAAGCAGGAAAAGCTTGCGGAAAGCGGGTGACAGGGATTTATAGGGAGTTATAGGGATTTATAAGGTACGGCGATCCACGACACGGCGGATTTTCCCATCTGAGCGCTCCAGCGTGCGCCGTCCCACAAATACCACGTCCATGGACACTCCCAACTCGGAAGCCAAGCGCTTCCGAATGGATTCCAACGCTTCACGGGCCACGCGCATGCGGTCGAACAAAAGATTTTCCGAAACTTCAAGATAGACGGTAGCCGTGTCCAGACGATCTTTTCTTTCCAGAACAATCTGATAATGCGGTTCCGCGCCTTCCATGGCAAACAGCACAGATTCCACCTGTACGGGAAAGACGTTTACTCCCCGGATGGTAAGCATATCATCCGTGCGCCCCATGATGCGCTCCAGTCGATGAAAAATTCGTCCGCAGCTACAGGTGTTCGTGATACGCCGGGTCAAGTCGCCGGTGCGAAACCGAATCATGGGAAAGGCTTCTTTGGTCAGCGTGGTAAGAACAAGTTCTCCCAGTTCTCCATCAGGAACGGAAGCACCGGTCTGCGGGTCCACAATTTCCATGAGAAAATGGTCTTCCTGCACGTGCAGCCCTTGCCGCGCCAGACATTCCCCCGCGATACCCGGTCCCATAACCTCAGAAATGCCATAGTTGTCCGTAGCGGTAATTTTAAGCCGCTCCTCGATTTCCCGGCGCATGGCTTCGGACCATGCCTCCGCACCAAACAGTCCCCATTTGAGGTGCAACGAATTGGGGTTTACCCCCATTTCTTCCATGGTGTCAGCCAGATGCAACGCATAGCTTGGCGTGCAGCACAGCGCTGTGGTGCGGTAGTCCTGCATAATGGCAATCTGCTTGCGGGCATTGCCGCCTGAACTGGGAATAACGGACGCTCCCAATTGTTCCGCGCCGTAATGCAGGCCAAACCCGCCGGTAAACAATCCATAGCTGAAGGCGATTTGCACCACGTCGTCCGCTGTAAGCCCGCCCATGGTGAGCACTCGCCCTGCCAGCATAGACCAGCGGTTCAAATCGTTGCGGGTATACCCCACGACCATGGGCTTGCCCGTGGTGCCCGACGAGGATTGAAGACGGACCACCTCGCGCAGGGGCACAGCGAACAGCCCGTAAGGATAGTTATCCCGAATATCCTGCTTGGTGGTAAACGGAAGGGCGCGCAGGTCGTCCAGAGAACGAAAATCGTCGGGGTTCACGCCCAGTTCTGCAAACCGTTGCCGGTACAACGGCACGTTCCGCGCCACCCGGTTCAACGTGGCTTGCAGCCGCTCAAGCTGCGCTTGCTCCAGCGTTTCCCGGTCGTGAAAGGCGATGTCTTGCCCGTCTTGTTCCCGTCGCTCGCTTCCCGTTATCATCCTTTTGCTCCTGCCTGCTTCCTGCGTTGTCCACGTCGCCCTGCTCCCCGTTCGCGCCGTTGCCCGCGCGGGCTTAGGCGTCACGGTCCAAATCACGTCCCAGATACGCGCGCTGCACGTCTTTGTTCGCCAAAAGCTCCGCCGCCGGACCTTGCAGCAGCACCCGCCCGGTTTCCAGTACGTAGCCCCGGTCGGCAACCCGTAGCGCGGCGCGGGCATTTTGTTCCACCAGCAACACGGTCAGGCCCATGGCATCCCGCAATTCCACAATGTGCCGAAAAATCTCAGCCGTCACAGTGGGGGCCAGCCCCATCCCCGGCTCGTCCAGCAATAAAAGACGCGGGCGGGCCATAAGTGCGCGGGCAATGGCGACCATTTGCTGTTCTCCGCCGGAAAGTGTGCCCGCAGCCTGCCAACGCCGCTCCTCCAGCCGGGGAAATATGGCATACATGCGTTCCAAATCGTCCCGCACATCCAGCCTGCGTCCCAGTCTGTGCCGGGGAAACGAACCGAGCAGCAAATTATCTTCCACGTTCATAGGCGCGAACACCAACCGCCCTTCCGGCACATGCGAGAGGCCCGCGCGGACAATGGCATCGGGGCGCATCCGTGTAAGATCGGCCCCGTCGAACAGCATTTCGCCGCCCAACGGGCGGAGCAAACCGGAAAGCGCTGTCAGCAGCGTGGTTTTCCCCGCGCCGTTGGCCCCTATAAGGGCTACAATTTCTCCCTGTTCCACGTGCAAGGAGACGCGGCGCACCGCCTGTATGCGTCCGTAAGCGATGTCAACATTGCGCAGCCGCAGCATGTCAGCTCTCCCCTTCCCGGACAGGCGCATCCGCTTCTTCCCCGCCATCGCGCGTGTCATCCCCTAAATATGCGGCAATCACCGCCGGATCACGCTGGATTTCCAACGGGGTGCCATCCGCCAGCACCTTGCCAAAACAGAGCACGAGAATGTGGTCGCTGATGTCCATAACCAATTCCATGTCATGCTCCACCAGAACCACCGTAATGCCCAATTCATCCCGGATTCGGCGCACCAGATCGCCCAAGGCACGGGTTTCAGCCATATTCAGGCCCGCAGCGGGTTCATCCAGCAACAACAATTCCGGCTCCGCGGCGATGACACGGGCAATTTCCAGCATCCGCTGGCTGCCGTAGGCAAGCTCTCCCGCAGGCAGATCCGCCATGTCCGCAAGCCCTACAAAATCCAGCGCCCGCAAGGCGGCATCCCATGTTGCCCGTTCCTCGCGCCGGTAGCGCCGGGTACGGAAAAACGCGTCCAGCACGGAATAACGCCCCATACGGTGCGCTCCCGCCATCACATTTTCCGCTACGCTCATGTTAGTAAAAATTTCCAGATTCTGAAACGTGCGCAGCACCCCGTGTCCGGCACGCACATGCGGGGGAAGCGGGCCAATTTCCCCGCCCCGCAGCAACAGGCTGCCCGTCTGCGGAGAAACCATGCCCGTAATGACATTCAGCAACGTGGTTTTGCCCGCGCCATTCGGCCCGATAACGGACGTGATGCGACCGGCGGTCACATCGCACGACACGTCCGACAGAGCCATCACACCGCCGAAGCGGACGCCAATCCCGTGGCAGGCCAACAAAACGTCTTCTGGCGACGCCATGGTCCCGTGGAGTGCGTTTGGGGCGGTGCTCATGACCGCTCCCCGGCGTGGTCACGTGCGCCGCATATCCTGCGAACAATCCGGCGGAGCCACTGTCCTAGCGCTGTGGCACCACCAGCCAGCCCCTTCGGCATAAAGATGATGCACAAAACCAAAATGGCCCCGTAGACGAGTGTTTCAATATCTTCAAACACGCGCAAAAATTCCGGCAACGCTGTCAAAAAAAACGCGCCCGCTACCGCTCCCCACACAGAGGCCATGCCTCCCAGAACAACCATAACCACAAGCTGGACAGAAATATGAAACCCAAACGAGGAAGGCGCCACAAAGCCCAGATAATGCGCGTACAAAAAACCAGCTACCCCGGCGTACAACGCGGAAAGCACAAACACCGCCAGCTTGTACCGTGCGATATCCACTCCCATGCACATGGCGGCCTTTTCGCTTGTGTGAATGGCCTTGAGCGCCCTGCCAAAACGGGACTGAATAAGATGCAGCGAAAGCAGCACCACAAGAGAAAGCACGCCGGAAACCAAAAAAAAGTATTCCGTATCCGACCACAGCTCATGCCCGAACAGCGCAAGGCGAGGAATGCCCACCATGCCGGAAGGGCCTCCTGTCAACTCTATGGATTCATTAAAAAAGATGTATACGATAATGCCAAAGCCCAATGTTCCCATGGCAAGATAATGGCCTGTGAGCTTCAGCGTGGGAATGCCTATGGCAAAAGCCACCACCGCTACCAGCAGCATGGCGATACAGAACCCCGCCCCCATGGAAAGCCCGTAAGTGGCGGTGGCAATTCCCGTGGCATATGCGGCAATGCCGTAGAAGGCCGCGTGTCCCAACGAAATCTGCCCGGCAAACCCCATGAGCAGGTTAAGCCCCACCACGATGATTGCGTTAATACACCCAAAGGTGAGTGTGCTCACATAATACTCGTTGGGGAGCACATACGGCATGGTCAGCATGACCGCATAAAACAGGGTCACAGGCAGCAGGGTCCGCAGGGGGGAGAATCGTCCCGATGACCACATCATACCCGCTTGACCTCCGCCTTGCCAAACAGTCCAGAGGGCCGCACGAACAGCAGAAGCAACAGAATGATAAACGCGAAGGCGTCCTTATAGGCAGAAGAGATAAGCCCGGCACCGAAAGATTCCAGCACCCCCAAAGCCAACCCGCCAGCAGCCGCGCCAAACGGATTGCCCAACCCGCCTAAAATACACGCGGCAAAGCCCTTAAGGCCCAACATAATGCCCACATCAAAAGAGGTCATGGTCATGGGGGCTAAAATAGCGCCTCCCACCGCGCCCACAAAGGCGGACAACATGAAAGAGAGCAAAACCATACGCTCCACACCTATCCCCACCAGCCACGCGGCCTTGCGCTGATAAGCACATGCCAGCATGGCTTTGCCGAAAATGGACCGGCTGAAAAACAGGCGCAGTGCGCCCAGCACCACCGCCGTAATAGCGAGAATCCACAAACTCTGTGGCATGAGGGACGCCCCCCCCACGCTGAGAGGTGTATTCCCGGAAAAATGCGGCAGCGCATGCGTATCCCTGTCCCACAGCAGCATAACCGTGCTGCGGAGAAGAATGGATACCCCTATGGTAATGATAACGAGGTTGATATGTGGGGCATTGCGCACCGGACGCACGGCAAACCGTTCCACCAGCGCTCCCGATATGGTGGCTCCCAACACCGCCAAAATCACACAGACGGGCACAGGCAGCCCGGTCAGCGCCTGAAAGATAACGGCCAGCATGCCGCCAAGCATGACAAATTCACCTTGGGCAAAATTAATCACGCCCGTGGTGTTGAAGATAATGGTAAATCCCAGCCCGGTCAGGCCATAGGTCGCACCTACCGTCAAACCGGAAAAGAGGTATTGCAAAGCGCTGGACGCATCCATGGCACCAACCAACAGGTCAAAGGATATACGGGGGTGTCAAGGCGGCATAGCCGCCGGGGCCAAGCGATTAACGCAGCACCTTTCCAGCAAGCACAAGGGTTGTCAACGGGGAGATGGCAAATATCGGCTTTTCCCCGCTTGCAAGACAGTTGCACCGCAGTGCCCCTGCGTGTACCTCTTAACGAGGCAGGGACACATCTCCGCCGCGTACCCCTAACCCGTTTTTTGGGACACCATGGAACACACCTCCCCCAATACCACCAATCAGGGCAGCCCGACGACCGTTTCTTCCCCGTCTGCTGACCGCCCTTTGCTGGACGTGCGCAACCTGACGACAGTTTTCCATACCTCGCGGGGCACTATTACCGCTGTGGATGATGTCAGTTTCTCACTCAGGCACGGGCGCACCCTGTGTCTGGTAGGAGAATCCGGCTGCGGAAAAAGCGTCACCGCGCTTTCCCTCATGCGTCTGCTTACCCCGCCAGTAGGAGAAACCGTGGAGGGGCGGGTATTGCTAGACGGCAACGACCTGCTAGCGTTACCGGAGTCCGCCATGCGCCGGGTGCGCGGCAACGATATTTCCATGATCTTTCAAGAACCCATGACCTCGCTGAACCCCGTCTTCCGCGTGGGAGATCAGATCGCGGAGGCTATCCGCCTGCACCGCTCTCTTTCTCGCCGGACCGCATGGACAGAGGCCGTTTCTCTGTTGCGCAAGGTGGGCATTCCCTCGCCGGAACAACGCGCGCGGGATTTCCCTCACCAGATGAGCGGCGGCATGCGCCAGCGTGTGATGATCGCCATGGCGCTGGCTTGTTCTCCCCGGCTCATCATTGCCGATGAACCAACCACCGCGCTGGATGTGACCATTCAGGGCCAGATACTCGACCTCATGAGCGACCTGTCCCGCCAGCACGGTGCCGCTCTACTGCTTATTACGCACGATCTGGGCGTGGTAGCCCAGACAGCGGACGATGTGGCCGTTATGTACGCCGGACGCATTGTGGAACAAGCCGCCGTGGCGGATATTTTCGCGACGCCGCTGCACCCCTACACCCAAGGTCTGCTGCGCTCAATCCCCCGCCTCCCTGCGGCGGAACGCAGCGCACGCGCCGGGGCCGACTCCATTTCTCCGTTCCGCCCGAAAGACGGTCAGCACGCCGCGCCGCCAGACCACACCAATGTGTCAGGCTGGTCTGGGGCGGCAAACGCGGCACCACTCCGCGCGGCAAAGCGCGGTCAGCCGCTTCCCACCATTCCCGGCATGGTTCCGCCGCTTTACGCCCTGCCCTCCGGCTGCACGTTTTCCGACCGCTGCGAACACGTCTTCGCACGGTGCCGCACGGAGACGCCCCCCTTGCTTTTTCCCCCATCCCAATCTGTTACAAAACACGGCGTGCGTTGCTGGCTTCACGCCTAACCGTACCTCACCACGATTACCCAAAAAATAAAGGAGCGAAGTATTCGCTCCTTTTTCCGTCTTGCAGGAACCCCCTGAAGACGCGCGGATTGCCCCCATCCCGGTCTTAAAAAGCCGGGAAGTATGCGCTCATTTTGATACGCCGTAGTTGTGGTGCGTATTCTATGAACATACCACGGTCATGACCATACGGTATTGCCCTACCATCCATGGTAGGGCAATACCCCATATTTCCGCTCAAATTTCTTTACTTTTCATAGGAGCTTCCCCATACTCATTATGAAACTACAGACTTAGAGACTATATAGGGCATGGGCATGGCAGTAACGTTACTTCTCGTGGAGGATTTGGAAATCGTCCGGCAGGGACTACGCGCACTTCTTTCAGCGCAGGATGGCTATGTTATCGTGGGCGAAGCCGCCGACGGTCCAGAGGCCATTCGGCTTGTGACGGAAAAGCGCCCACAGGTTGTTCTTATGGACCTTCATCTTCCCACCATGGACGGCCCGGAAGCGATTCGGCAGATTAAGAAAAACATCCCCGCCACCAAAGTTATTGCCCTGACCGCTGACGAAAAAGACAGAATGCTCTTCAAGTCCCTGAATGCGGGAGTGGACGGCTATATTTTAAAAAAGGCCAATTCTGACGATCTTATCCGCGCCATAGACGCCGTGCTTAACGGCCTAACCTATCTTAGCCCTGATATTTCGAGCCAACTGGTAGAACAATACCGGCGCACCCGCAGCCTTACTTCCGCGCACATGCCCGATGTTTTAACAGACCGGGAAGAACAGGTGCTCAACCTTGTGGCACGGGGATTCGGCAATAAAGAAATTGCGGAACGTCTCTGCATCAGCCCCCGGACAGTGGAAAAGCACAAGGCCAGCCTGAAACACAAAACCAATGCCCGGACAACCGCCGCGCTCGTTTCATTCGCGCTGGAAAACGGATTAGCCGACCAGAACTAAGCGCGTTCCCTACCGGAGCAGCAACGTCTCGTCCACGCCGTTCGGGCAGGCCAGCGCCGCCACCACGGTTAGCCATCGGCGCAGTTCAGACGCGTCCGCGCATTCAAAGGCATTGAGCAATCTCTGCGCCGCCTCCCCCAAAACCAACTGCCCAAAACTGAGCGCCACGCCTTTCAGAGAATGCGCCCGTCGTACCCCATCTTCCCATACTTCGGCACTCGCGCCATTTTTGCCGTACCGCGTTTTCTCCGGCACCGTATCGCCCGGTGATCCCGCGAGCGCCTGTGCCGCACAGGTCACACACCCCGCGTACATTTCCCGCAAATTATCACACAGCCGCGTCTCCATGCCCGCCAGCCCCCGCGCCAAAGGGTGCCCCAACGCAGCGCCGCCAGACCCTCCCACCACCACGGACTCCGCTATGAGCGGACGCAGTTCCGCCTCGGTTAGGGGCCACGCCCCAGCCCGAACCACCCAGCCCGGCAGATTATGGGAAAGCTCTTCCAACTTGCCCTCCGCTATTTTTTTCTTGCCATACAGGCAGCAGACAGCCCGGGCCGGAAGGCAGACAGAAGCGGAAGCCGCGAAGAAGGATACGGAAGACAACAGGGGAGAGGTGGCGGGGAGCAGCACGAGACAGGCCTCTTCCGTTGCGGACGGCAGGGACGCCTCTGTTGAAACGGAGGCGACAGAATCGGCGGGATTGATCGCACTGGAAAAACTACCAGAATTGCCAGAGCGGGAAGAACGGGCAATACCGGGCGGAACGGACACGGGCGCGCCCGCTTCCTCCGTTGCGCAGGCAGACAGCGCGAGCACCTCTCTCCGCCAGACAACATCCAGAGCGCGGCACGCTGCCCGGCACCACACGTCCAGTAACGCGGTTCCGCTACGGGTTTCTTCGCCCGTCCACACACAGACCGGCGTATGAAACGCCATGGCACCTCCAAAGAAAAAGGGCGGCTCCTGTTGGAAGCCGCCCGTGCGTAATCCGCTTATTTTCCTTTCCGACACTCACTACAAACGCCGTATAAATACATGCGGTGGCTGGTGAGCTTAAACCCGTGCCGCGTCGCCAACTGCTCTTGCAGCAACTCTATCTGCTCGTCCATGACTTCCAGATTTCTACCGCAGGCTTCGCAAATGAGATGGTCGTGGTGCTCACTGCCATATTTTTTTTCGTAACGGGTCACCCCGTCACCAAAGTGGACTTCCTTAGCAAGGCCGGAATCACACAACAGCTTCATGGTGCGGTATACGGTAGCCTGCCCCACAGAGTTGTCCACCACCTTCACCTTTTCATACAATTCTTCGGTGGTTAGGTGGCCTGCTTCACGCAGAAAGACTTCCACTATACGCATCCGCTGGGGAGTAACCTTGAGGCTGCTCTTGCCAATGTACTCAATAAAAACCTGTATGGGTTCTTTCATGGTTCTTTTCCCGTCTGGAGTGTTTACGGGCATGCTATCCTGCCTTCGGCAAAATCGCAACACACGGTATTCGCTACAAAAGCTCCTCTAGCTTCCAGCCTTTATCCTGCGCGGCTTCGCGAACGCCAGCGCCACCCAGCACGCAGACCACTCCGCGTCCGGCGGCCTCAGCCAGCACGTCTCCAAACGCTCGGAAATGCGCCTCCGTGGTGGAGAGAATTTCCTCGCGCATGCGCTGACGACGCTCTTCTGTGTCACCGGTAAGATGCCGTGCCAGAGAAGCAGCCCCTTTCGCATCGGGCAGCAAGTGGGCATCCAATTCGCCAATAGCCCCCACAATAGCCTTTTCCAGCTCATCCTTGCCTAGCGAAAGCGTGCGCAGGTAATCAGCAGAGGCATCATACACATCCAGCGTCTTCAATAAATTGGGATCACGATAGGAGACCTGAGCCAAGGTGCCGCTGGCTCTGTCAAACGCCGCGAACGCGCCATACGCGCCGCCCTGCACCCGCACCTTGTCCCACAGCCATCCCATGCGGAGATGCTTAAAAATCACGTTAGCCGAGCCATGGTAGGCATAACCGAGATCATACAGTGAAACACCCTTGCCCACATAGTTCACCTGCGCGGGGATAAGGAAAGCTTCATCGCTCGGAGCCGCGTGCGGCCCCCAACCGGCATATGACGTTTCGTGCGCAGGCGTGGCGGGCAATGCTGCCAGCAAAGCCTGCGCGGCGGGCATTACCGCGCGCCACCCGGCCTCGTCCACAGTGATATTCAGCATGGCTTCCGATCTGCGCACCACGTGCGCGCGCACGGATTCCAAGGCAGCGAGCACACCGGGCCAGTCATTTTCCACCCGCGTTGTAAGCTCCCGCAAAAATTGCAAATATGCAATGCCGTCTGTCTGCTCGTTCACCCAGCCTGCCTGACTGAAACACGCGCGCAAACGTGCCATGACGACCGCATGCCCGGAGGGCACAAGCTGTTCTTCCGCACGGGCCTTTTCTTCCAGCAAAATCGCGCGGAAACGCTCCCGGTCACTCAGGCGGACCTCCAGCAATACTTCACGCAGCAAATCAAACAAAGCGTCGGCATTGTCCACTGTGGCCTTGGCATTCATGAACAACTGCGCCACGGGACGCCGGGTTTCCAGATGCGAGGAAACCAGAGTATCCCCTTCTATGCCCCCGGTCTTGGCGGCAATGCGCATGCCCAGTTCCACAAAATCGCGCCGTTCGGTTCCCATTTCTGTGAAGCAACGGGCAAGTAACGGCAGATAGGGCAAATCTCCAGCGGGTAATGCGGCGAGATTGAATCCCAAATCCGCGTATACAATCCCCCCAGTAGGCAGATCGTGCGTCATAACCTGCACCCCTTCCAGCGCATCCAGCGCTGCGGGGATGGGCCGGTTTTCGCGGGGCAGGTCGTCCACCGTCACGCGGGGAATCGCCGCCACAGCAGCCGGGTCGTCCGGGGCTTCCTGCGCGGCACGCAGGGCTTCCGCTCCACGGGCCACCTGCTCCAGAGCGGCAGCATCTAACGAATTCCGCACAGCCTCCAGCCGCGCGTCTTCGCGGGCACGCCGCATTTCCTGCAGTGAAGAATCGGGCACCAGCAGCACCGTGGACCGGTGCATGTTTGTCAAAAATGCGCAGGTGATAAGCTCTTCAAAAACTCGCTCACCAGCGGCAAGACGCGCCTTAAGGGCTTCCAGCGGTTTCTCAAAAGCAAGCAGAGCCAGCGGGTCGCCGCCGTACAACCACGTGGTGAGCGAACGCACCATCACCGCCAGTCCCACGGGGAACCGCCCCGTATTATTTTCACGCAGAGCAAATTCCACGCTGTTCACGGCAGCTTCCACACACGCGGGGTCTATGCCGTTGGTTGCCAAGTCCCGCAACGTGTCGAAAATAAGCGTCTCCACTGCCTCAGCCGATTCCGACGTGATTCCCTTAAGCCCGGTGGAAAAATACATCTGCCGCAACTCAGCTTCCAATCCCACGCCAGCGATATCCTCGCCCAGACCGGACTCAATGAGGGCTTTACGCAACGGCGAGGCGGGCATGCCAATGAGTATCTGTTCCAGCATCTGGAAGGCGAAATTCAGTTCCACTTCCACTGTTTCGGGGAGCAGCCAGTTCACGGTAAACATGGCCCGGCCCGGCCCGGCATCGCGTCCTTCCTCATCGTCAAACTCGGCATCGGGATCGCCGGAACCAACCTGACTGGCTGGACCGGAAGCGTAGCCGGTTACAATGGCGCGCGGTTCCGAAAAGGCAACCTGCAACGGCACGGCGGAGTCCACTTCCAGAAAGTCGAATCGCTCCAGCACCGCGTTCAACCGGGCAAGACGCTCCTCTTCAGGATCGTTGCCCCAAAAGTAGAACCGTCCGTTAGTGGGATGGTAGTATGTTTCATGAAAGCGATGAAACTGCTCATACGTCAGGTCCGGTATGACCTCCGGGTTACCACCGGAGTCCAGCCCGTAAGTGATATCGGGAAACAGAGACTGCTGCGACTGCTCGTTCAATACGCTGTCGGGCGAACTATATACACCCTTCATTTCGTTAAAAACAACGCCCTTATAGCTCAGACGTTTTTCTTCTCCTTCCACTTCATAGTGCCAGCCTTCCTGCCGGAAAATGGACTCCGTGATGCGGGGGAAAAAGCAGGCGTCCAGATAGACATCTATCAGATTATAAAAATCGTGAAGGTTGGTAGACGCCACCGGATAGCAGGTCTTGTCTGGATAGGTGAAGGCGTTCAGAAATGTTTGCAGCGAGCCTTTGAGCAACTCCACAAAGGGTTCTTTAACCGGGTATTTTTCCGACCCGCAAAGCACCGAATGCTCCAGAATGTGTGCCACCCCGGTAGAATCCGCAGGGGGAGTGCGAAAGGATACGCCAAACACCTTATTTTCGTCGTCGTTGACCATGGACAGGAGCTGTGCGCCGGTTTTTTCGTGCCGCCACAGGCGGGCTACCGAAGAAAGCTCCGTTACCGGCTGTTCATCCACAAGCTCGAATCCGTGCAATTGGGTCATGCATTTCCTCCAGAAAAAACCTGATTACTGAAAACGGCTCGGAAACCGTCGAATTGTTGCTCATCAGCCAACCAATGCAGGTGGGCATGCCGCCACCACGTGATACACGTGGCTCTCGCCTGTGCGCGGTGTCGCAGTAGTAACTGCTTCTCCCTCTACGGCAGAAAGCAATAGCGCAACCGCGCCTTTCTGTGCAAAGGCACCCATGACACATCTTCTAGTACAGCCCCGCGCCAGACACAAGAGCAATGCGGCCTTGTTTCTTTCGGACCTTACCGTGGCGGCATCTGTAATCTGTCACATAGCTGCCTCACCTGCGGCACCAGTTCAGTACAAAGCCGGACCGCCTCTTCCGCATCGCCATACCGGGCGGCATGCTCCACCTCACGTGCCAGCAACGCAAGCCCTTCTGTAACAATGCCCAGCGCGGAACCAGCCAACGAATGGGCAAGCCCTGCCGCGTCATCCAGCCGCCCCTGTTCCACCGCCAGAGACAACCGCGTTACCTCATCTGGAAGCGAGTTGCGCAGCATGGCATAGAGAGTCTCCAGATCCGCCGCTTCCAATCCGAACTCCGCCTGCACTTCCGCCGCACTGCGCAGTGTGCTTTCCATCGGATGTGCCGCGTCTTCAAGGCGTTCTGCCCACACGGGACGTCCTCTCCGCAGCATGGCCTCCCGGACAGCGTCCAGCAACTGCGCAATACGCACAGGGCGGTCCACCACGGCGTCCATACCCGCGTTCAGGCACGCGGCGACCACGCCTGAGTCCTCAACAACACCTGCCAACCCTATGAGAGGAATAGTTGCGTCCACAGCGGCGGTTTCTGAACCCCGAATCGCTGCCGCGATAGCGGCCCCTCCCATTCCGGGCATGCTCACCCGCGCCACAACCACATCCACTCCGCCACGCACCAGTTCCGCCACGGCGTCGCTTCCGCTATATGCCGTGCGGATGACATGCCCACGCCGCGCCAGCATGGCGGAAACTATGCGGCAATACAGCGCGTCATTATCCACCACAAGCAACGTGAGCCGTAACGGGAACGGAGAAGTATGCATGAAGGAATATCCTTGGCTCTAGCGCATGTAAGAACGCGCCACCCTGAACACGTCTTCGTAGTCCATACGGGCCGCTATAGCGATGCAAAGTTCCGCAGACATTCGCATTTTTCGCCGGGCATCGTTTATAACCACAGCAGCGTGCTCTTTAAGCCATTTGCGCACGAATGGCGCGTCAAATCCGTCAATGACCAAGGCAAGGCCTTCCCGGAAGAACCGGGAAGAGACATGCTCCAGCAGTGGGGCGCAAGCGGCTTTGCCCTCATGCCGGGAAAGCATGGTGTAAAATAATAACGTCACAATGAGCCTGTCGTCCTGTGCGACACGGCCCACGTCAAAAAAACGCTCCTGCCCCGCCTTGCGCTCCGGGACCAGCTTAAGCAGCTCCTGCGCCAGAGCCATGGCCCGTTCCTCGCCTATGGGTGGCACAGGGTACCGCGCTGCCATTCTCGCCAGCGTGCGATGGGGGTTCTCTCCCGTGGCCACGTCCAGAATGGCAATGCGCATTAGACTAAACCGGCGCTCTACTTCGTCCAGCAGCGTTTGTTCCTTCGCCGCGGCCCACAGACGCACCTTTTCGTCAGAAAACCCCCGGAAGCCAATATCCAGCAAGTGGCGCACATACGGCTCCGACGTATACCGTGCCTCTTCCTCAACCGCTTTGGTGTTGCGCTTATTGCCCAACAGCTTTTTGAGCGAAAGCCAATACGCAGCCACCCCTTCTAGGGGAATTTCCAATATATCGAAATCTTTCGTACTTTCTGACATACGCCTCACTTCCCCGCGCAGCAACCAGTCTCACATCTATTGTACAAAAAATACAAGAGGATGCGAGCAAAGGCAAGCCGCAGGGAGCCTTACAGGCAGACGACGGAATTTTCTTCCGACGAATACGGGCAAAATGCGTACTTATCTGCCTGTCCGTCGTTCCGCCACTGCCCGTTGCCGACGTACCGGAACTGGTATTCTCGCCCTGTTTCTAACTCCAGCAAAACAGAAAACGACCCATCCTTATTCCGTTTCATGGGGCAGGCCTGCGTATCCCAACCATTAAACTCGCCCGCGACAAACGCCTCGTCCCATCCCTGCGCTTCTTCCGACGAGAGATGAAAGCGCACCTTGCACACTGGCTTGCTCTTGAGAAATTGTTTGGTCAGCGACATCTTGGCACCTCCTTACCTTACGGTGTCCGGCTCCTTGCTGGCACTCCGCCGCATCCCCCACCGGATTGCGGCAATGCATGTCCCGCGTTGGGAGAGAATCCTGTCCTCCTGCGTACACCAAAACACGGCGCGATGCCACCATGCGCGCATGACAATGCGAAAAATCTCAAGCCATCGCACAAGAGACAATAAAAACAGTGTGTTTTATAATACCGCAAAGCCTCCGCACAAAAAGCACGCAGGAAAAAATTCACGGGGCAACCAATGATGACACAAACGCGGATACAGATGCCCGGAGCATGACACCCGAAACCGCCCCCCGCACACAGGGACACTCCGGCGTGCGGGGCACGATCATTTTCCATACGGGGCTATACGTAACAGATAATACGGGAAAATTTCTAAGGAATCGCGGCAAGGCCACGCATACAGCGCAGGCAAGACAACGGGGACACCTCAGCGCAAGAGAGGAAAAGGTGGCATCGGGGATAAGAAAAAACTGCGAGGGGAGGAGCAAGCGGGGCCTGAATGGATATGAACGGGTATGAACGGGCGAACCCGGCCCGCGCGAGGGGAACGGCACCGCAACGTTTCCGATCCGGTCAGTTAAGGAGGGGCGGAGCAAACAGCGTAGGTGAGCAGAACCGGCAAAGCAAGGAGGAGAGCAAAGGGCGGGCATATCTGCCCACAGAAAACAGAGGCCATCTGAAGAATCCAGACGGACCAGCCAACAGCACGCCCGCAAACTACGAAGCCAGCGCGCTCCATGGACTCTTATCGGACGAGGCCAAAACCGGAAGAACTACTGATTGGCGGCGTTAAGCGTTTGCTCAAGCGTTTGCAAAAACTCTTCGCTGCGCCCGGAATCATCCAGTCCGCAAAGCCCTTTCACCGCAGTCATCAGCAGTCCCAGTTGCACAGTAACATCAAACAGCCCGTTGTTGATGCGACACATCTCCCCGTCTACCTGCAAACGATAAACGCGGCGGTCTTTATTGATGCCATCGCTGGTGACAACAGAATAAATCTGTTCGTTTTGGTCGGTTACGTACAGACGCTGCCGCGTCATCACTCCCGATTCCTCGTCAAAATACGAGCTTTCGGAGTAGAGCCGACCTCTGAACGTAATGTCGGCCCCGACATCGTTCAACAACGTAAGCTCTTCCATCACCCCAGCGGATTGTTCATTGCTCATAGCAGAACCTCCTGCTCCTAGGTTGGTAGCGTTAACTGTTCTGGCCCGCGAGGCTTCTTGGGCTTTTCCGGGACCGGTTCCAACTCCGGCTCAGGGTCAGCCACCAGCTCCGCCTTTTCAAAAAGTGCGCCGCCACCCATGGCGCTCCAGAATGCTTCCAGATCCGCACGGGACACCCGGTAACCGCGCCCTAGTTTAGCCGCACGCAACGAACCATCTTTAATAGCCCTGCGGATGGTTTCTTTGTGGCAGCTCAGCAGGTCCGCCGCTTCGCCCAATGTGTAGGTCTGTTTCGTCATTGCTGCCCTGAACCTTTCTCGTCGGCTGTCCGTCTTGGTGCCTGCGCCAGTACGAGGAGCACACCGGACACAGCCTCCACCCGAACGCATCAAGAAACGGTTCACTGATATTTCTGGCGCAGACTAGCACCGTAAATCAACTATTGTCAACATACGCCACACACCGCCACAGTACTATCATATTGCGCCACATACGTTCGTGGGTCACTATTTCCAGCCACAGAAAGTTACTCTTTCCCTGAACCGGCTGATTACACACCGTTTCAGCACATCAACTCCACCACATACCGCATATCGCCGGTTAACCCCGGATGAGCACACTCAAGCCCGCTCTCACACAAAGACACCCACATGGCTCCCATACGGCCCCCATACGGCACAAAAGACTCAGCGCCTCACGGTAAAGTCTGAGCCGTGGCAGCGGATACCCCGCCCGGCCTCAACGCAAAAAGGCCGTTCTCACGTCGAGAACGGCCGATAGCAACGGGGTAATCATGACAAGCCCGGAAGCGGCTCCCGGCGGCGGTTAGCCCATGTATTGCGCCCAAAGCCACGAAAGCGGCATGACAATGAACAGGGCGGGGATCATATTACCGACCGGGAAAGGCTTGATATCGCAAATACGGAATCCCGTAGCCAACATGATAATGCCACCACACGCGGAAAAATCTGCTGTCATTTCCGGCGTCATAAGCGGCATAACCAGCGAAGAGGCTGAATAAAGCGTGGCCTGCACTAGAAACTGGGGAATAACCAGCACCGCCACAGAAATGCCCAGCGACGCGGCAAAGATGACGGCGGTGAACAGGTCTAAAATAGATTTTACGATAAGCAACGTTGGATCGCCCGTCATCCCTTCGCTCATGGCTCCGTACACCCCGGTACCACTGACACAGAAGAGCACAAGAAGAGCTACGATCTTTTCAAGAAACTCCTCCTGCCCCACCCCTTCTCTGGGGCGGACCAAGCGTTCCAGCACCACACGGGTTTTCCCCGCCAAGGTACGTATGGCATTTTCCAGTTGCACAAGCTCACCAAACAGCGCGCCAAGAATAAGCGCCAGCACAACGGGGGCGAGAAACCGCACCTTCACGGTCATGACCACCCCCAGCCCCATGGCGGCACACCCAAAAACCATGGGCATGGTGCTCCGTATCGAGCGCCCCAACCGGGGACCGAGCATGGCTCCCGCGACACTCCCGACCAACAACGCCACACCGTTTATATATGGCCCCAGCATACCGTCTCCTTTGGGCACTCCGCGAAAACTGTGCACCGCGCTCGTAGCGTGAAGACAGCGCCGTGTCCGTTTTTTATAGCATCGATACGGGATACCCCATCCCATGGGAGCGTCCCATCGCAGAATCACATCGCGGGCCAAATGAACAACAAAAGCGCGGCTACCCCATGGCCCGCCGCGCATCCCGTCTTCCGGCTACCGCTGTTATTCCACGCTTCCACGGCCCACCATGCCGAACTCGGCGGGCACCTTGGTGTAAAAAACGCGTACGTCCCGTTCATCTAGACTCTGCAGTAAAGCATCGGCCTCTTCCGCCGTCACAGCCATAAGCACCAACACAGGATGGTATGAGAGGTCAAAGAAGCCCGCGGCATGAAACCGTCCGTCATGCCCAAACCCCTGAGTGGCGGTGAGCAGAGTAGCCCCTCGGATACCCAACCGCTTTGCTTCTTCCACAATCCATTCACCAAGCAACGCATCGCCATGCATGCGGTCTTGCTGTGTATAAAAAATCAGTTGATATCCCTGCATGGGAACTTCCTCAATAGGAGCTGACAAAGGCTGCGCACAGAAAAACAGCGACTGAACCGCACGCCAGAGTGCCGGGGGTGCCAAGCGGACCGGGAGTGCCAGATAGACCAAACGGACCACACGGGCCAGTTTTGCCAGACGCGGGGACCGGGCGGACCGGGCGGACCGGGCGGACCGGGCTTGCCAAGCAGGCGGGCCTCCCTGTTCCCTCGCACGGGGGCTTTCACTCAAACGCGCCCGACAAAGAGCAGGCCCGGCAACACCGCAATTCACTAAGCACGGAACACGCTACGCCCCCACCGTACTCCGCCCCTTCCCCACTGTCTACCGGAACCCACCGGCATTGCTAGCTCATATGAAGCAACGCCATGCCCGTCACCAACAGGGCTATGCCCGCAAACGCACTGGGCCGTAAGGGCTGACGCAGCCATACCCATCCACCCAACGATGTGCCAAGGATGCCGAAACACCCCCACAGGGCATAGGCCACAGCCAAATCCATATCGCGAACCGCCAATGACAGACAGAAAAACGCCAAGCCCACCAGAACCAGTGCGCCGACACCCAAACCGCGACGGCGAAACCCGTCCGACTTGGCGAGGACCAAGTTTGCCAGCACGTCCAGCACGGCAGCAAGCAAGACTAACAGCAACGCGGCGGAAATGAACGAAGTACCTTCAGTCATTATTCTTCCTCCTTCCTGCCAAGTAATGCCGCCCGAACCGGGGGACTGAATGACCGGCGTACCGACGAACGGGGAGACTGGAAGACCGACGAACCGCCTGACACACCCACGGAAGAACGCATAGTTGCACACTCTCCCTCGGTCGGAGCGGCCTGCCCCACGCCCTCGTGACCAGTGCGGTGTTCCGCGTGACTGCTCCCCGTTCCGTGGTGCACCAGTGCCGCGCCCGCAAGCACACAAAAAAGGCCCGATATGCGTGGCACCGTCAGCGCCTCTTCCAGTAACACCACACTCACAACGGTAACGCAGGTTAATCCCAAGCCTTCCCACAGGGCGTAGGCCACGCCCACCGGCAGACCGGTGGTTGCCCGCGCCAGCAGATAATATGAAATTCCTATAGCCGCCCACATGCAGCCGAGCCCCACCATATTCGCATGGGGGAAGCCCCAACCCTGCGCCAGCTTCATGACTGTGGTCCCCCCCACCTCAAACAAAATAGCACCCAAAAGACAATACCAATGGTACCGCGACGTATTAGCAACCATAACACACAACCTATCGAAAAAAATAAGAATACCCACGCCATGCATGGCGCGGTGCCTTCAGATGAAGGGCGAAGCGACCTCGTAAGGAACGAATGAAAGAAAGGACTACAGGAAAGAACGCCAGTAGCGCTCTTCACGAAACGCGCTGGCATCACTGAGGGAGGGAGATATGGCAAAATGGGAGCACATGAAAAAAGTATAGGCTGGCGCGGCCACTCTGGCAATGCCGTTGCTGTACAGTCCGCGCATTTCCTAAAATTTCGCGAAGGACACAACCCGCCACTCAGACGTCCCAGCCGAGGACGGGGCTTCCTCCAAGGGAAATTACACTGCGGTCACCTGCCCACCCACCATGGGGAGGAACACACGGAAACAGGTGCCCCGCACATCATCCGACGAGAACGACACCTCGCCCTTGAGATAGTTGGTCGTCAGCAACTTAATGCTATACGTGCCAAGGCCACGCCCGGCTCCCTTCGTGGAAAACGAACGCTGGAAGATGGAACCTCGCGCCTCGGACGGAATAATACCCGGATTCGCCACCCAAAATTCCAGCCGGGAGGCATGTGTCTGGCAGCCAATGCGTATCTGTCCGCGTTCCGGCGTGGCTTCCAAGGCGTTTTTCACAAGATTCGCCAGTACCCGCTTGAGCAGCGTGGGGTCTGTCACCAGTTTCGGGTCTTCCTCGGCATGAATGGCAATCTGTTTATTTTCCGCCACTTCCTGCGAGGCGTACAAATCGCGCACGGTGTGTAGCACCTCCACAGCCCGCACGGTCTGCCAGTCTACGGAAAGTTCGTCGGATTCAGCCGCCAGCAACACGCGCTGGGCCATAATTTCCTCCACCAATTCGCTGGAGAATTTATGTAAAAGCAGCGTTTCGTCCTTCAGATTCAGCGGCACTTCATCCAGTACCATGCGGGCGAGGTTGCGCAACCCGCCTGCGGTGTTGAGAATGTCGTGAAAGAAAATGCGCTCTAACGCCCGGCGGCGCTTTTCATGGCTGATATCCGTAATGGCAAAGGTAACATACCGCTCCTTCGCAAATATGATGGGACTGCCCACAACTTTCAGGTCATAAGCAAAAATACCGTCTGGACGCCGCTGTGTGATACGGCACTCATCCACCGCCCGTTCATTACTTAACGCGCACATGATAACCTTCACCGCGCCGCAATTGCGGCAGTGCCGGGACGTGCCGCAGCCTCCCGGTTCCGTACAGGAGTATTCACATCGGAAAAGCTCGCCGGGACGCAGCCCAATAATTTCCCGCGCATCCTGCATTTCCAGCAAATCCAACAAATTCCGGTTAGCATACACAATCTGCCGGGTTTCGTTGAGAATAAGCACGAGGTCTGTGACGGAATCGAGCAAGGTTACCAGAGGATTATCTCGAAACAACGCGGCCTGCCGCAGCAGTATTTCCGCTGACGTGCGCTCCGCAGGGGCGAATAAGGTGGGCAGGGGCTCGGACATGGATGTCTCCATTCTGCTAAAACCGCGCGGACGCGGCATGGATATACGGCCCCAGCACTACCGTACTATGGAAGCAAATCCAAGCAGCGGCAGGGTACCTTACGCAAAAAAACATGAAACGGAGCCGCCTTCCGCCATATTCTGTTTCTGATCGGTTATCAAAAACAGGCAGCACCCACGATGCATACGCCATGTGTGAAGTAACAGCCGGGGCTGTCCGCCCCCGGCGCGCCATTTCCTGTATGCGATCATGAACGGAGCGACTAACTGGAAGGGCAGGACGAACAGTCCGTCCACGGCGCGGTATGATTTACCGGCCCCGCGCCCTTTCCCGGAGCGTAACTAGTCCGCAGGCACAGGTTGAGATATTGTTGCGCCTGCATTACCGCGCCCACCAGATCGTGCCCCAACGCGAGGTAGGTGGCTATGGCGGCAGAAAGCGTGCATCCGGTACCGTGGTTATTTCCCGTTTCCACTTTCGGCTGCGCCAACGCCATAGGGGCTTTCCCCGCTTCGCACAGCCAGTCCACCATCCGACCGCTGGTTTCAAAATGCCCGCCCTTCAGCAGCACGGCACGCGGTCCCATATCCAAAATGCGTCCAAGAGCTTCGCGCACATCTGCTTCCGACGTAATGGGCATGTCCGCCAGCATTTCGGCCTCAGGCCGGTTGGGGGTAAGAAGGTCGGCAAGCGGCAGAATGTCTCGCTTCAGCGCCGCAACAGCGTCAGGCTGCAAGAGGGTGTGCCCGCTTTGGCTTACGGAAACCGGGTCCACCACCAAGGGAAAGGTGCGGTCCCGCAGCACAGCCGCTACCGCAGCGATGATAGGAGCGGAAAAAAGCATGCCCGTTTTGGCGGCTGCTACCGGAAACCCTTCCAGCACGGTGGTGAGCTGAAGTGCCACAAATTCTGGGTCCGGCGCATGGATTCCGGTCACGCCTTGCCCGTTTTGTGCGGTCAGCGCGGTAATAACACTCATACCGAAACCACCAAGCACGGTCATGGTCTTCAGGTCGGCCTGAATTCCGGCGCCACCACCGGAATCAGACCCGGCAATGGTCAGCACACACGGAGGAATGGTTTTCTGCATGTCGCTCTCCCGTCAAACAGGTTTCCCCGTTTGGGCATAGGCTTGATTCTCCCCAAGTATAGCGCAGCCGAGCAATACCCGCTCTTACCTAAACTACGGCATCCACGAGCAAGTTGTCGCAGTGGATAGCTTCCGGGTACTGATTGTCTCCCAGTATCCTGCGCAGTTCCGTACTCTTCATGCCCACCACACGCCGTAAATCGGCTGCGGTGTAGTTGCACAGGCCAAGTCCCACAACTTCGCCCGCTACGGATGTCACCCGTACAAGGGCACCGCGCTGAAAGCTGCCTTCCACACGCACAATACCGGCAGGCAACAGGCTCTTGTGTCCCGCCGTCAATGCGCGCACGGCTCCGTCATCCACCACCAACACTCCAGAAGGATCGCCATTATAGGCCATCCAAAATTTACGGCGGGAGACAGTTTTGGCTTCGGGGCGCACCCATGTGCCCAACATCTCTCCCGCAAACGCACGCACAATGGCGTCCGGTTCCCGTCCGGCGAGGATAAGGGTGGGCACCCCAAGCTGGGCCGCCCGACGCGCGGCCAGCAATTTGGAATACATGCCGCCGGACCCTACAGACGTTTTTCCGCCGCACATGCTGTCTAAATCCAGAGCGTGCACGTCCTCAATAACGTCTAACGTGCGGGCATTGGCGGTGGTGTCGGGGTTATCGGCATACACGCCGGACGCGGAGGTGAGGTTAATGTACAAGTCCGCCTCCACCACATTGAGCAGCAACGAGGCCAGACTGTCATTGTCGCCAAATTCCAATTCCTGCACAGCCACCGTGTCGTTTTCATTCACAATGGGAATGGCCCGCCAGCGGAGCAAGGATGCGAAGGTGTTACGGGCGTTCAAAAACCGACGACGACTTTTCAGATCATCCCGCGTCAGCAGAATCTGGGCGGAAAGTTTGCCGTGGTCTTCAAACGCCTCGTTGTAAAAATGCATCAGGCGACTCTGGCCCACAGCCGCAGCGGCCTGCTTATCGGGCAGGCCTTCTATTTCGCAACACGAGCGCAGCACATTGCGGCCGGCGGCTACGGCACCGGACGACACCAGCACCACACCGGTTCCCTTGTCGTGTAGTTGCGCCAATTGGTCCACCAGGCCGCGCACGACATTCAAGTCCACGCCCAGCCCTGTGGTCAGCACGGCACTGCCAACTTTTACCACCACACGTTTCGCGCTATTCAGAACCTGTGCGCGCTCCTGCTTCCAGTCCATGCGGTCCCCCACAATCCAAACCGCGCACTATTCGCGCGTCCAGATAACTTCCACGTCGTCCCCATCCTCTTCCTCCTCCACCCAGTCCCGGGCGGAGTTTATGGGAGCATGAGGTTCAGAAACAGCAAGAACCCGCCACATTTCTTCCACCAATTCTTCAATTCCATCGCCATGCAGCGCGGAGATGAAAAAAATGATACGGCCTTCCGCCTCGGCGCACGCCTTCAGGGCATCAAGGAATTCCGGCTCAACCAAGTCTATCTTATTGATGACCTGCAACTGAAGACGCTCGCCCAGCACGGGATCAAATTGCACGAGTTCTTCGTTGATAAGATCAAATCCGGCCCATGGCTGTTCCAGCGACACGTCCTCCGCGCTGAGAATATGCACAAGAAACCGGGTGCGTTCCACATGCTTGAGGAACCGGATACCCAGTCCCTGTCCAGCGTGTGCGCCTTCGATGAGGCCGGGAATGTCGGCAATGACCATTCGCCGGTCCTGGTCTGTTTCATGAATCATTACTCCCAGATTGGGAGCGATGGTGGTGAACGGATAGTTGGCGATTTTGGGACGCGCGGCGGAGACTTGGGAAATGAACGTGGACTTGCCTGCGTTGGGCAGCCCTAAAAGTCCCGCGTCAGCCAGCATCTTCAACTCAAGACGCAGGCGCTTGTATTCACCCTCTTCACCGGGTTGCGCGAAACGGGGCACACGCATGGTGGACGATTTGAAAAACTCGTTGCCATGTCCGCCGCGTCCGCCATTAACGATACAAATGGCTTCGCCCGGTTCGGAAAGGTCCGCAACAAGAGTTTCATGGCCTTCTTCGTCAATATCAAACACCAACGTGCCCACGGGGAGGTCAATAATAAGATCCTCGCCCTTGCGACCAAACATCTGGCTGCCTTGTCCGGGACGTCCGTTTTCCGCCGCGTAGTTTCGCTTAAGGCGGAAGTCGTACAGGGACAACAGTTTGGAGGAGCCACGCAAATACACGCTCCCCCCCGCCCCGCCGTCCCCGCCGTCGGGACCGCCGCGCGGAATAAATTTTTCCCTGCGGAAGGAGAGACAACCGTTGCCGCCCTTTCCAGCGCGCACGGTGATGGTGGCTTCATCCACAAAACGCATGATCGTTGTCCGTTTTTTTCTGAATAACAGGTTTTTCCGGCATACGGCAATGCCATATGCCAAAGAGAAACGCGGGGCCGCCTATGCCTCGGAGGATTCACAGAAGAACCACCCCTCACGGGCACCCCACAAAAAAAGGGCGAAAGACGCTACGCGACTTTCGCCCTGAATTGTCTTCACGTCCCGATGACTTATTCAGCCACAGCGGGCACGATGCTTACGCGCGTCTTAATTTTCTTTTTGCGAGTGTATTTTTCGTACTTCACCATGCCGTCCACCTTGGCGAACAGGGTGAAATCTCTGCCCATGCCAACGTTGTCACCGGGGTGCACCTTGGTGCCAACCTGACGGACGAGAATGTTACCAGCCAGAACTACCTGACCACCAAACCGCTTAATGCCGCGTCGTTGTCCCTGGGAGTCGCGTCCGTTTCTGGAACTACCGCCAGCTTTCTTATGTGCCATGACGTATTTCTCCTGACGAAATTGTATTCTAGTCCGGCATCACCGGACCGAAGGTCGGCGTATTAGGCCTGAATGCCCTTGATCTTCAATGCAGTGAACGCCTGACGGTGTCCCTGCTTGCGACGGGAATCCTGACGGCGGCGTTTTTTGAACACCACCACTTTGTCACCACGCCCGTGTTCGACCACTTCAGCAGTTACCTTGGCGGATTCCACATAGGGAGCGCCCACGGCAAACTGCTCGCCGCCAACCATAAGAACCTTATCAAGAACGACTTCGCTGCCGGCTTCTGCAACAAGCTTTTCCACAAAGATCTTGCCGCCTTCTTCCACACGGAACTGCTTGCCGCCCGTTTCGACGATCGCGTACATAATATATTCCTCCAAAGAAAGAGAGAGGGAGACTTACCCTCTTTCCGCAGGAAAAGTCAACCCAAAATCTCGGTTATTGCAATGTGCTTTCCGTAAAAACAGAACCGTCGCCTTTACCACGCGACGTTGTGGCACGCAAGCATTCTTTTTATGCTTTTCCAGCACTCCACAAAAAACACCCTTCACCCACTAATAGCCAACTGACTATAGTTATTAACCTATTTATCCCAAAAAGTCACTAATTCGCTTTTTCCTCCTAAAATTATCAATTTCTACATGACAAGCTCTGTTGATTGTGCCATAAGGGCGTTGAGTGTGTCTCATCTCGTGTCCGGGGAGAAGTACCGCACCAAAGCCCTCCCCCAAGGCTTATTCTCCCCGGACCCCTTAAAAATTCTTTTCTTTTTACAGAAGATATTTCTATATAATGCGCGACAGCGCATTTTTTTTATTCCCTCAACCGGGATCATTCACGCGAAGCAAGGACAACGCCATGAAAGGCATTATTTTGGCCGGAGGCTCCGGCACCCGCCTGTACCCCCTCACGCACGGCGTGTGCAAGCAGCTTCTCCCCATTTTTGATAAGCCTATGATTTACTACCCGCTTTCCATCCTCATGCTGGCGGGTATTCGCGAAATATGCCTCATTTCCACCCCCAAAGATCTTCCCCGCTTTCGCGACATTCTCGGCTCCGGCGAACAACTGGGGATCAGCATCACCTACTGTGAACAGCCAAAGCCCGAAGGTCTGGCACAGGCATTTTTGCTGGCACGCGATTTTATCGGCACGTCTCCGGTCTGTCTTGTTCTGGGTGACAACCTTTTTTACGGACACGGGCTTTCCGGCCTGCTGGAACAAAGTGCGCAGCTTACCAGCGGGGGCACTGTCTTCGGCTATAAAGTACGCGATCCAGAACGCTATGGCGTAGTGGAATTTGACAACTCCTTCCGCGCATTGAGCATAGAGGAAAAACCCAAGCACCCCAAATCGGGCTACGCGGTGACAGGACTCTACTTTTACGACAACCGGGTTGCGGATATCGCCGCATCACTGCGCCCCTCTCCGCGCGGAGAACTGGAAATTACCGACGTGAACAACGTCTATCTACAGGAAGGCTCGCTGGAGGTTCAGATCCTCGGACGCGGTGTGGCGTGGCTGGACACGGGAACAGTGGAATCGCTCCATCAGGCCGCCGCGTTTGTGCGGGCCGTACAGGACAGGCAGGGACTAAAAATCGCCTGTATTGAAGAAATTGCCTATACTAAAGGATATATTACCGCCGCCGAACTCGCCGAACTCGCCCGCCCCATGCTGAAAAACGAATACGGGCAGTATCTCATGGACGCCATCCGCCAATAACGAGCGGCTCATAAAAAAACACCAGCACCCTCATATGGGATGCCAGTGCTTGCGGATAAGGAGTCAAACAGGGCCGCGCATGACAAAACGCCCCAAGAGTCAGAGGTTCGCAGTGGGTAACACCACAGCCATACCACTCTCAGAGCGAGTCCATGCAGGGGAAAACGGACATCCAGCAACATGCTGGTGAGCCGCGGCTCCCCCGGAACGCGGTTGACGGAATTGGCACTACTGTGCCAATCAGCGGTCCGCCCGAATTAACGCGGACCGCCGGGCCAGCGCGAATTAATGATGATCGAGATGCTCGCCCTTCTTAATGCGATAAAAAGCGGCAGAAACAATGACCACGAAGTAGAAGAAAATCAGTCCAACCCCGACAAACCCCTGCGGGGTGGAATGCATCATATTCTCAAAGAGTTCAGTTACCATGGCACAACTCCTTTGTGTCTGTCTGCGGCCCGGCCCTGTCAATGCGGAGTAAAAACACCCCTTTGACATCAGTCCACGACCGGGTACAGTCTTCCTTCGATTGCCGCAAAAGTCAAGATTCAATTTGTGATTTTACGCACAAATATTTATTCTTTCTCAATAATCACACCCGGTTCCCTGCATCATCAGACGGGTATCAACTAAAAACAACATGCGGGTGTCAACAAACACCCGATGGAGCACCGTATGGCTTCTCCCCTTTCCGCCGGTATGACCATAGAATTAACCATCGACGCGCTCGCCACAGGCGGCAAAGCGGTGGCTCGCCTTCCCGAATGTGTTCCCACTTCCTCCCCTTCTCCCACCGCTGATGACGATACGGAGGCCATGGCGGGAGCAGGCGGTATGGTTGTTTTCGTCGACAGGGGACTGCCCGGTCAAACTGTGCGCGTCACCCTTACTAAGGTGAAAAAACGGTTTGCCGAAGCCACACTGGACGCCGTCCTTACACCTGCCCCCGGCGAAGTACCCCCATTTTGCCGCCACTTCGGCGTTTGCGGGGGATGCCTGTGGCAAACACTGCCCTACCCCGAACAACTCGCATGGAAGCGCCGTTTTGTTGAAGACAGCCTGCGGCGCATTGCCGGAGTTTGCGATGTGGAAACTGCCCCCACCATAGCCTCGCCCGCACAAGCCGCCTACCGCAACAAAATGGAATTCGCGTTCCTGCAAGGCCGCGGGGAAATGCATCTGGGACTACGCAGGCTGGCCTCGCACTCTGTGGTCAACATCACAGAATGTCATTTACAATCCGAAACAGCCACCGCCATTGTGCAATATGTTCGCCAATGGGCAAACGCTCACCCTACCCTGCGGGCCTATGATCCCCGTAGCGGCAAAGGATTTTTGCGGTTCCTCGTCATCCGGGAAACCCGCCGCACCGGGCAGCGCACAGTACAAATTATCACCTCGCCAGACCCGCACGCGGGCGGAGGCGGCAACGCCGCTGTAGCCGCACTGGGAGAAGACCTGCTGCGCCAGTTCCCCGGTCTGCACGGCATCATTCACTCCACCCGTACAGCCTCCTCGCAGGTGGCATATGGCGAGCACGACATACTTGTGCTGGGAACAGCCGAACTGACGGAGCGCCTGACACTG
Source organism: Pseudomonadota bacterium (assembly GCA_023460395.1). Taxonomy (GTDB): domain Bacteria; phylum Desulfobacterota; class Desulfovibrionia; order Desulfovibrionales; family Desulfovibrionaceae; genus Halodesulfovibrio. The sequence goes on from JAEWQB010000004.1 coordinate 217,502, forward strand.
GGAAACAGGGAAGCGGAACTGTCCATAGGCGGCCCAGACGTGTTTTTTCAGGTGAACACAGAAGCCGCGGAACGGTTATACGCCACAGTGCTGGGCATGGCCGCCCCCACGGGGACAGAGATTGTCTGGGATCTTTACTGTGGAGTGGGAGCCATTGCGCTGGGCGCGGCCCCACGCTCCCGGCGGGTGGTGGGATTTGAATTGAGCGAACCCGCTGTAGCCACCGCCACAGCCAACGCAGAGCGCCTTTCCGCGTCTAACGCGGTGTTCCACGCCGGGGATGTGCGACAAACCATGGCTAAAGAACGCGAAACACCGCACATTCTCATCACAGACCCACCGCGTGGCGGCATGCACCCCGATGTGGTGGCGGCTATTATCCAGCACGCGCCACAACGCATTGTGCATGTTTCCTGCGATCCCGCCACGCAAGCCCGCGACATTGCCCTGATGCTGCCTGCTTATACGGTTCGGCGCATTCAGCCTGTGGATATGTTTCCGCACACGCCGCATGTGGAATCCGTTGTACTGCTGGAGCGGCGGAGCTAATTCCGCCGAGGCAGTTACTGTGAGCACGCTTGCAGGACTGCGGATTACCAGTCCACCTCAATGATGATCTTACCGGATGCGTCGCGGCGAATGCCCGGCGCATCCGCATCAACGCCTCCCTCCTCCGCTTCGGTCAGCCCCTGACGACTGCATTCATGACAGATAAGTTCGTCCAGTGCGGCCCGTTGTCTCGCGCTCACGTCAGTAAATTCGCATCCGATGCGATCGCCCTCGGCGAATCGGACGACAGCGTGCACCCGCTTTACCCGCACCCCCTCTGAATCAAGGACTGCGAACCGCAGAGAGTCTCCCACCTTCACCATATCGGATGGCGCTTTGAAACCGATTCCCCCGGAACTGATGTCCATGACGCTAAACACCTCATCGTGGTGCGGCAGAGAAACAAAATAATCTGCAAGGGGAATCCGAGGATGCTGCCGTTTTTCCTCCCAATTCTCAGGCGGTGACTCCTGAAGGACCATTCCTCCGCGTACCGGACGTGTGGTTGCCGCAACGTCAGGGGAGGGAAAGGCTGTATCGGCGGATGAATGACGGTCCTGCCCCGCTGCCGGAGCAGATGATGCCGCACCGGTTGCCACCGCAAGCACCTGCGCGGCCTTGCCCGGTTGTCCTTTTTCCGCGAGATGCCGTGCAGCCAAAACGAGAGGATCTCCCAGTTCCTGCCGCAGCGACGCGGGCGCATGTGCCAAGAGCGCGACCTCTGCGGTCGCTTCCCGCATTCGTCCGGCCTCTGCGTAGGCGGTCGCGGCCCGATGACGAAAACGGAATCCTTTTGCGGCTTGCCCCAAGCCATCAAAGCAATCAGCCAGTGCGCCTAAGGCCTCCGGCAGTTCCGGTGCCTTTCCATGAAATCGAATAAGTGCCGCCAGCAGGTGCGCCGCGCGGGAAAGCGCCCCCTGCCGCACAAGGGACCGACCTTCCCGCAACAGGTCTTGCGCATCACGCTCCGCAAGAGCGTCGGGCGAACCGGCAGACGGGGGGAAAAGATCGGAAGCATACGCCTGCGCCCCCTGAGAAAGATGCCTCGGCTGCGTGCCGGGGGAAGAGACGTGGCGGGTCTGCACACCGGAAGCGGAGGGTTGGACTTGGTGCCCGGAAAGATCGTTCCCAGACGCACCGGGGCCGGCAAACGGTGCGCCAGCGTGTTTTGGTGTGTCAGCGGTATCCGCCGCGTGTGGCACGGGAGAACTGCCAACCCAGCGCAGACGGTCCATGTCTTCGGCGTTCAGCCTGTTTGTGGCGCGTAGGGCGTCCAGCACCGCGGTGCGCACGGCCTGCGCCGACGGAGCACCGAACAAACACCGGGTGACTCCGGCAGCCAGAGCCGCCTCAGCCATCTCTCCGGTATAGCCCTCACCCAACACCACGATAGCGGGAACGTCCGGGGCGGTTTCCTGCCGGACAAGACGCACTACGGCATGATCCCGCACTGCGGCCGCCGCACCATGCAGAATCAGCACATCCACCGGAGCTTCTTTAAGCAGGGAAAGGCCGTCCCGCAGGGATGCCACTGTCCGCACGGCAAAAGAGCCATCGCGCACCCCCTCCGCAAGGGGGTGCAAGCCCTCGTCCCGGCTATCAAGAATTAGGATGGAAAACACTCGTGACGCGCACATATTGCACCCCGTCTCGCGTACTGCCCACGCGTATCAGTTCGATGCCACTACTGACTCACCCATGCATCCCCCCTGTTCCCCCATAGCAGGGGGAGCGACCACAGGTCTACGGTTTTTCACGCTTTCAGCTCGCGCCACCTCAGTGAAGCGCGCCCGCCCGGAAAAAATACTGCGCGGCGGCTTCTTCATCGTAAGCGGGCAGAGGCAACATCCGCGCACCCCTCCCGACACGTCTCGTGCCCGTCACAAGCTGTTTGAACGATCAGACCGGAATCATATGGAAATCTTCTGAAAAAATCCAACACGAGTTGAGCAAAGCGTTGACGGAGAAACAGGTGCGTGATAGACCGAACCGACTTGTGAACGATTGCACGAAGTGTCGCTGGCCCGCACCGACCTTTTGGCGACGGCCAGCACGCGGAGGATGATCATTAAAACCGACAAAAAAACCGGCACCAGACCCTATGTGGACCTCATGGGCACCGTTGGAACAATGGGCCTACACATGGTTACACACCCTGCTGTGGGGGCGGGAATAGGATATTTTCTGGACCGGTGGCTGGAGACAAAACCTTGGATGTTCATCATATTCCTGCTGCTCGGCATTGTGGCCGGGTTCAGGGCCGTGTATGTGGACACCCGGAAGATCATCAAGAGTCAGGAAGTGCAGGATGCTGAGGAAGCTGGGCGAAAGAATTGAACGCCGCCTCTATGCCAAGGGCTTCAGGCAGCCGGAAATTCGGGCCATTCTCAGAATGCAAATTCTGCTCTGCGGAGCTTCCACCCTTGCGGGGGTTTTGGCGATTCAGGCAAGCTTGTGGCCAATCGGGTTCGCGGTGGGCGTGAATCTGGCTACCTACAGCGTCTTCTCGCTGGCGCGATTCCTTCAGCGGGCCATCCTGCAAGGTTTCTCCCGGCAGATGTTGACTGAACTGCTACTTCGGTTTTATGGCCGACTCTTCGTTGTCGGAATCATCTTGTACGGACTTATGACGATGTCCGACGTTCCAAGTTCGGCGCTCGTGGCAGGTTTAGCCACTTGTATGGCAACCATGCTTGTCGGAATACTTTTCAGACGAGCAGAGCGGAAAATCAAGGAGGCATGAGGATATGGCAGGTGGTTTGCCGCATCCGGTGCTCTGGTCCTCGCTTGCGGGCATGGACTATATCACCATCAATGGGACTCAGGTAGAATTCAAGCATGTGTTCTACTCTTGGATCGCCATGGCTATCCTGTTTGGGCTGGCCTTCATTGTACGGGGCCAGATCAAAATGGTGCCCGGCAAGGTCCAAAACGTATTTGAAGTCATCATAGGGGGCCTCGAAGAATTCGTGGTCAGCAATATCGGTGAGGACGGCCGCAAGGTCTACCATGTGCTCATCACATTGTTCCTCTTCATATTGGTGAACAACCTTCTGGGTCTTGTGCCGGGGTGCGACGCGCCCACGGCAAACGTGAACACAAACGCCGCACTGGCGCTGTTCACCTTCCTCTATTATAACTGGATCGGTATCAAACGCTGGGGATTTGGCTACATTAAGCATTTCTGCGGCCCCTTTTGGTGGCTCAGCCCGCTTATGCTGCCGCTGGAACTCATATCCCACGCAGCGCGTCCTCTCTCGCTCACGCTCCGTCTTTTCGGGAACATCCGTGGCGAAGAAATCGTGCTGGTGCTGTTCTTCCTGCTGGCGCCTATTTTCGGCACCATTCCGATCTACTTCCTGTTCCTGCTTGCCAAGTGCCTGCAGGCATTCATCTGGTTCATGCTGGGCATGATCTACCTGAAAGGCTCGCTGGAACACGCCCATTAGTCCGGGGGAAATGGTCTTAGACCAATTAACATACTACTTAGGAGTGTACGACAATGCGTAAGTTTCTGATGATTGCTCTGAACACTGTTGCCATTCTTTCTGTTGCCGCTCTGGCCTTTGCCGCTGAAGGCGCAAACGCATACGGCGATCTGGTATACTTCGGCGCTGCTGTGGGCATGGCTATTGCCGCTGCCGGTTGCGGCATCGGTCAGGGCCTTGGCCTGAAGGCCGCTTGCGAAGGCACCGCCCGCAACCCCGAAGCTTCCAACAAAATCACCGTGGCACTTATTCTTGGCTTGGCTTTCGTAGAATCCCTTGCCATTTACGCTCTGGTGGTTAACCTGATGCTGTTGACCAAGTAAACAGCCGTCCATAGCGTCCTCTGAGGAGGCCGCGTTGCGGCCTCCTTTTTCCAATTTATATTTGGGAATGATTTCACAATCAGGTAACTGATATCATGACACAAAAAAGCGACCACATCCCAAGAGCCACCATCCAGCGCCTTGCTGTATATGTGCAGGTTCTAGAAAATCTTCTGCGGGAAGGCACGGAAGTCATTTCCTCCGAGCCACTTGCCCGGGCTTGCAACGTCAATGCCTCACAAATCCGCAAAGACCTTGCCTACTTCGGTGAATTCGGCGTGCGGGGCGTGGGCTATTACGTGAAAAACCTCATCGACTCGATAACGAGTGCGCTTGGCGTGGACCGGGAATGGCGCACCGTGCTCGTAGGCGTGGGCAATCTTGGCCGTGCGCTGCTGAACCACAAAGAGTTTCGCTTGCGTGGATTCAACATCGTAGGTGCCTTCGACTGCGACCCTTTCAAAATAGGTGAGGAGATATCAGGACTGGAGGTTGTTTGCACCAAACGCCTTAAAGAAAAAATTGGCGAAAACGGCGCAGAAATCGGCATTATCACCACACCGCCGGAACGGGCGCAGCGGGCGGCAAACCATCTGGTGGAAGCTGGCATCCGCGGCATACTCAACTTTGCCCCGGCGCGCATTACCGTACCGGCTGAGGTAAACGTGGAGTACGTGGACATTTTCCACCACCTGTACGCCTTATCGTTCAACATTACGTTTGGTGGTTCCGAATAGCCGTAAGCCATTTTCCGCCACGTTTTTTGACGGTACGGACTCCACGGTGCATACGCCCTCCCGTATGCACACGGCAGGGTCCGTTTGTGTTTTCACGCCACGGCCCTTGTGGTCTTACCGGGATAACTCCCAAGGATGACACATGAAATCCCCCATTGTCCTGCTGACCGATTTCGGCCACACGGACCCGTATGTAGGACAGATGAAAGGGGTGCTCGCCACCCACGCCCCTGATGTTCCAGTCATTGACCTCTGCCACGGGGTACGCCCGCAGGCAGTTGCTCAAGCTGCCATGTTCCTCTCCGCCAGCTTTACTTACTTTCCTGAAGGCAGCGTATTCGTCTGCGTTGTGGACCCCGGCGTGGGAACCGACCGGGACATTCTCTGCTTACACGCCGCAGGACGCTACGTGCTCGCCCCGGATAACGGCCTCATTTCTCCGCTGCTGAGTGAATACCCTTCCTCCGTCTGCTACCGGGTAGACATTTCCGAATTTGACGACGCCTCCCAGACCTTCCACGGACGGGACATTTTTTGCCCGCTCGCCGCCCGGATCGCGCTAGGCGCGGATGCGGACATTCTTGGCACAGTCATCTCCCACGCCCACGTGGCTATGCCGCGTTGTGCGGTTCCTGTGGCAAACGGCGAATATGTGGACTGCTCTGTCCTGCACATAGACACGTTTGGGAACGTAGTGCTGAACCTTAATGTGGTGCCGTGGCGCGAGCGCCTCGCCGCATGGGAAGATCTTTACCTCAAGCAGACTCCGCCCATCCGGGTTATGCGTGCCAACAGTTTCGGCACGCTGCCCCCTAACACGCTGGGCTGTATCGAAGGCAGCCAAGGCTTTCTGGAGCTTGTTCTGAACGGAGCGTCTGCGGCGCAGATGCTCAAAGTTTCCATGGACGACATTATCACGCTGCAAGGATATCCCATTGGGTAGCGCACGGCACCCTCTGTCCGGGTTCGCCGCCGCCATGAGCTTCCTGACGCGGCTTGGTCCGGCTAGGGTCTTTTCTTCGAAAGAAATGGCGCAGTCCCTGCGCCATTTTTCCGTTGCGGGACTGATTATCGGAGCGCTTTGCACTCTTCCTCTGCACGGGCTACTGGGCACACGCCACGCCACCGTGCAGGGATGGTTATGGGTTGGACTGTCTCTCTGGCTCACCCGTGGTCTTCACTGGGACGGCTGGGCCGATTTGTGGGACGCATGGGGCAGTGCCACGCGGGGCGAACGGTTCTGGCTCATCATGAAGGACAGCCACATTGGCGCATTTGGCGCCATGGGGTTGGTCATGGGATTGGGCGGGCAGCTTCTGTTCGCCAGTGAATTGGCTGCGTCCTCCGCATGGACAGGGCTTTTGTGGGCGCCTGTGTGGGGCCGGGCCGCCTCCGCACTGCTGGCGGCACTGGGCACCGCGCCTCCTTCTTCTTCCTTGGGACGCCTGTTCCTGCCGGGAGCCACACCTGTGGTAGTGGCAACGCAACTTGCTGTCGCGGGCGCAGCAGGTTGGTTGCTGGTTGGCCTTCCCGCCCTTGGAACAAGCGCTTGCATCCTGCTCCCCGGTCTTGTCGCTCTGGTCCGCCTCTCGCGTCAGCAAGGGGGTATGAATGGCGACTTCCTGGGGGCGATGATAATCTGGGGAGAGCTTGCCGCTCTTGCCGGATGCCTGCTCACCACCTGAGCCAGCATCCCCGATACAGACGTCACTTTTTCGGCACGATATCTGCTATGAGATTCCTATGCCGTGACGCGTCAGGTTCGTGACAGCGAAACTACGGATAGCACGAGCGAACACAAAAGGAAGCCCCATGGCCCCATATCGGTTCCCCCTGCAACAAGTGCTGGAATACCGCACACAGGTTGAAGAGCAAGCCAAGCTGACATATGCTCAGGCGCAACAGCGCTATCAGCGGCAGGTTGGACGGGTGGAAGCTCTGCGCCAAACACTTGCGGAGCAGGAAACCAAGCTGTATCAAGCTAAAGAAATGGGCACGATATGGTTGCTGCGAAACTTTGTGCTGGGGTTAACCACTGATCTGGCAGAAGCTGAAACAGTGCTTCTGCAACTAGCGCAAGCCCTGAACCGGGAACGTCAGAATCTTGTCAAACGCTCCCAAGAGCGCAAGCTTCTGGACAAACTGAAAGAAAATCAGGCTCAAAAACATGCCCAGAAAGAACACTCCGCAGAACAGCGACAATTCGATGAAACAGCCACGCTTCGTTACCGGCCTCAAACTCTTTAAGCTGTGCAGGCTGCTGGCGCTGGCGGTCTTCTTTAAGCTCGTGGTGCTGGCCACGCTGGCAGTGGACCTCGGCGGCTGGACGGTTCCCGTTTTCTTCTCCGGTTCTGAGCAGTCCGCCCATGTTGCAGCGGTCCCGGAACGCCAGCTTGATCTGCCCACACCGGCGATGCCCATTCTCCCCGGTTCGTCTCCTGAAACAGCGCAGCATACGCCCTTACTGCCCCTTTCTACCGCGCGTGCCGCAGATGAAACCGCCAACGCCACCACACCGCAAGACACCCTCACCCGCGACTCCTTGCAGCAGAAGCAGGAAGAATTAAACCGTCGCGAGCAAGATATGTCCCGGTTGAATCAAGAAATAGACCAAAAAATACAGCATCTTGAAGAATTAGAAAAACGTGTGCAAGCCATGTTGAAAGAAGCGGACGGCGTGCAGGACAAAAAAATGCGCCATCTTGTGGATGTATATTCCAACATGAAAGCCCGGCAGGCTGCCGATGTCCTGAGCACATTGGATGAAACCATTGCCGTGCAGATCTTAGCGGGCATGCGTGGCAGACAGGCAGGCGAAATTCTCACATTCGTCAAGGCGGATAAGGCGGCACGGCTCTCCGAGGCGCTTACCCGCATGCAGTTGCCCTTCCAATAGCCCTCGCCATGCCACGCCTTAAACTTCGCATTGCCTATGTGGGCACCGCCTATTGCGGCTGGCAAACACAGGCTGGGGCGCGAACTCCGCAGCCCACCGTGCAGGAAACCCTTGAGGCTGTCGCGCAGCGTATTGTGGGAACGCCTGTGCGGGTTCACGGCAGCGGGCGCACCGATTCCGGTGTACATGCCGACGGGCAGGTAGCCCACTTCGATGTGCCTGAAACCAAAATGCGGACGGACTGGCAGCGCTCGTTCAACGCGTTACTTCCCGACGATATTGCTGTATTGGACGTAACCCGCGTGCCAGACGACTTTCACGCCCGTATCAGTGCCACGGGCAAACGCTACCGCTACAGCCTGTGGCTGACACGCCGCTATGTGCCGCCCCGGCTTGTTCCCTTCGTCTGGGCTACCGGCCCGCTGAACATTGGCGCCATGGACGCGGCTGCTCGGTGCTTAGAAGGCACACACGACTTCGCCAGCTTTCGTAATATGGGAACGGACGTGGACAGCACCGTGCGCACGCTGCACGCCATTCATCGCGACCCTGCGGGCGTCGTGAACCAGACGACGACCACCATATCGGAAGGAATGCCCGCAGATGCCGCCCTTCGCGCCGGACAGCCCGCCCTGCTTACATGGGACTTTGTAGCGGACGGATTCCTGAAACAGATGGTACGCAATCTTATGGGCGCACTGGTTGCCTGCGGCATGGGGAAACTTTCTCCCAACGCAATTCCCACCCTGCTTGCCGCATGTGACCGCACTCAGGCTCCCAGCACGGCCCCCGCGCAGGGACTAACCCTTGCTGAAGTCATATATCCGCCGCACCTTCCACAATAAAAAAGCCGCCCACAACGGAGCGGCGGTATGCCCTTTTACAATCAGCATCCGTGCATCAGGTATAGTCCGGTTCATCTTCCTTGATGATCTGAAATGCTTTGTTGGACTTCACCGTGCCGCTTATCCCCCAAAACTTGGAAACCCCCGCCACGGTGCATTCCAGCAGGTCATCGGTATCCGTATCAAGCAGAAGCACGTCCCCCACCTGCAACCGCAGAAGTTGATTGCCCGTAATTTTAGTTTCTCCGAAACGGACTTTCATTTCCACCGGCGTTTCCATAAGGCGCTCTTTCAATCGCCCGACCCACGCGTGGTCCACCTCCAGACGTTCCGTCTGAAAACTGGCGTGCAGCTTGGACCGGATGGGTTCAATGGTCGCGTATGGCAGGCAGATGATAAGCGACCCGATGGCCGTTTCCAGTTCCACCTCGAACGTAATAACCACCACCACATCGCTGGGGGGCACAATGGCGGCGAACTGGGGATTGATTTCCGAACGGACCAGTTCCAGATTCACTTCATGGACAGGCCGCCACGACTCTTCCATGTTGTCCAACGTAATTTTAATAACACGGTCTACAATGGCCTGTTCAATACGGGTGAATTCACGCCCTTCAATCTTGGGCTGTGACCCCGCGCCACCGAAGAAATTTTCCACCAGAGCAAACACCAGCCGGGAATCCACCACGATAATGGCATTACCGCGCAATGGTTCCATCTTGAAAATATTGATGCTGGTGGGTACGGGCAGCGACCGCATAAAGTCGCCAAACTTGGTCATGTCTATAGAGATAGGGTTCAATTCCACACGCTTGCGTATGGCATTGGAGAGCGCATTGGTGCACAGTCTGGCAAACCTGTCGTTGACGATTTCCAGCACGGGCATACGCCCGCGAATTATGCGGTCCTGATTGGCGAGGTCAAAAGGAACAATACCGGAATCATCCTCCGGGATGTCCGACTCACTTTCGATCTCTCCGCCGGAAAGCCCCCGCAGAAGGGCATCCACTTCGTCCTGTGCGAGAATTTTGTTCATATGCTGCGGCGCTCCGTCTCCTTGAAAATCAAATTCTTACGCTCCATGGCGTTCCGTGGTCAAGGCCTCCGCGCCAGCCGCCCCCACTCCGCGCGGCACTTTTTGCCGGACGGAGCAGGGTACTCCGAATCATGCACGATTAGTGCCACCTTGCCACAACCGGACCAGACACCCCATGCATATATCAACACAAATGGGGGTAGCGCCGTTTGATGCGCTGAATAACATCCCCGCTCACATAGCCGAGCAATGACAAAATTTCGTCTATCGTGTGGGGCGAATTTGTCTGCTGGCGATACCGTTCCGCCTTGGCGAGATTCTCTGGAGCCAACAATTTTTCCCGCAAAAGCACATCCACCACCGTCTCTGTCGGGCAGCAGGCGGCACGGCGCGAGGTTTTCTGCTCCTCCGGTACGGTATTCCCTTCCCGCAGTCCTTCCACTTTTCGGGCCAGAAAGGTTTCCCGTTTGCGTAATTCCGCCACCTCTTCCCGCAAAGCGCGATATCGGGCCTGTAGCTGATTTCTACGCGCCCGCTGCACCCGGATTCTTTCCAAATACCCGGTTGAAGAGGCGTGCCCCACTGCCAAAGCACCCGCAAGAGCCACGAACACAATGAACACGCCGAATAAAATCGTCATATGCAAACCCCTGCGTCACGTGGCAGCGCGCATATAGCTCCCCCCGCCAGCCACAGGCATTTCCTTTTTGCACCGGATACGAAAATATTATAGTACTTCTTCAACTGTTACAAGCGCGTAACACGGGACCGCACACACCCTCGCGACACGGAGAGTCCTTCGTCTTTCCGCCGGAGTGACGGACGCAAACGAAGACTTGACGCGTCAATCAAATGCGGTAGAACCTTTGGGCCACCGAGTCCACCGGAACAGCCAGTTCACGCGTCGGCTTCGGTTTCCTGCCCCGCACCTGTTGCCGCCTGCCGCCGGTTGATCACCGGTTTACCGCTGGCTGGTTATAGGCTTGCCGGGCAAACCCTTAGCACATGAGGATGCGACATATGAAACGGAGCCTTGCCCTCATCGCCTGTCTGCTGGCGCTGTTTTGCATAACGGTCCAGCCCGTTCTCGCGGAAGAAAAGGTTATTTCCGTCAGCCAGTTTGTGGAACACCCCTCTCTGGATGCCGCGCTACAGGGCGCGAAGGACTACTTTGCGGAAAACGGTCTGGCTGTGGAGTTCAAAGTGCATAACGCACAGGCCAATATGGCCACCACAGTGCAGATAGCCGCGCAAATTTTGGGTGAACAGCCCGATCTGGTCCTCGCTATCGCCACGCCCTCGGCGCAGGCATGCGCGCAAAAAATACGAACCATCCCCGTGCTTGCCACGGCAGTCACAGATTTTGTCAGCGCGGGTCTGGTGGATAGCATAGAGCACCCCGGTGGCAACGTTTCCGGCGCAACTGACATGGTGCCTGTGGAAAATCAACTGGCGCTGGTCCGTGAAATTCATCCTGAGTTAACAACCCTTGGCATCATATACAACGCCGGGGAAGCAAACTCCGTGGTGCAAGCCAACATGATGCGCGAAGCGTGCAAAGCTGCGGGCATCACCCTTGAAGAAGCCACTGTGCTCAACACGGCGGGCGTGTATCAGGCTGCCAAAAGTCTGGTGGGCCGGGCTGACGCGGTATATCTGCCCACAGACAACACGGTTGTGGCTGCCATGGAAGGCGTGGTCAAAGTTTGCGAACAAAACCGCCTGCCCCTGTACGCTGCGGACAACAACTCCGTGGAGCGCGGCGCGGTGGCCGCGCTGGCACTTGACTACTACCAATTGGGACGCCAGACTGGTGCCATGGCCAAGCGCATTCTCTTCGACGGGGCAGATATTTCCACCATGCCCGTGGAAAACCTCAAGAACCTCGCAGTAAACGTGAACCTGAAGGCCGCCAAAGCCATGGGCGTGACCCTGCCGGACAGCGTGATGAACCGCGCCGAACGCGTCTTCAAATAACTGAACACCTTTATGGGGCGGAGCAAGTGCTCCGCCCTTCCTTCCCAGAGGCATCATGACCTGGTACGCTTTCTATGGCGCGCTGGAACAGGGGTTTGTCTACGGCCTGCTTGTCCTTGGCGTCTATATCACATTTCGAGTTCTCGATTTCCCCGACCTCACCGTGGACGGCTCCCTGCCCCTCGGTGCGGCGGTTTCTTCCGTAGCCATCACAGCTGGATACGATCCCTACCTCTCTGTGCTCTTCGCCATGGGCGCGGGGTTTCTCGCCGGTATGGTCACGGGAGTTCTGAATACCAAGTTTGGCATTATGAACCTGCTGGCCTCTATTCTCACCATGATTGCCTTATATTCCGTAAATATCCGCATCATGGGCAGACCCAATCTGACCCTGCTGGGCGCGGACACGGTGCTCGACTCCATCGCATGGCTGGGACTGCCCGGATATATCGCCAGCCCGCTGCTGTTCACGGCATTCTGTGTGGTGGCAGTGCTAGCGCTCAACTGGTTCCTGTATTCGGAAATAGGACTGAGCCTCCTCGCCACGGGCGATAACCCGCAAATGATCACGGCGCAGGGGCTGAACACGCACACCATCATCATCTTTGGCGTGGGGCTGTCCAATGCTCTGGCAGCCGCTTCCGGTGCCCTTATCGCGCAGAACCAAGGCGCTGCGGACGTAAATATGGGGGTGGGCACCATCGTGGCAGGTCTTGCCTCGGTTATTGTGGGCGAAACCCTGTTCGGATGCCGCACGGTCACACGGGCCATGGTTGCCGCCATCCTCGGTTCCGTCATTTACCGGCTGGCTATCGCGCTGGCGCTGGGGCTTAAGTTTGGCAGCTTCAGCTTTACGCCAAGCGACCTGAACCTTATCACGGCGCTGCTGGTCATTGTGGCCCTTACCGCGCCCAAGCTGAAAAAAAAGTTCGGGATGTAAGCCATGCTCGCACTGGAAAACGTCACCAAATATTTCAACAAAGGCACCGTTAACGAAGTGCTGGCCCTGAACGGCCTCACTCTCACGGTACAGGACGGCGACTTCATCACCGTCATCGGCTCCAACGGCGCGGGCAAGTCCACCACGCTCACCTGTATTGCCGGGGGATTTAGGCCGGACAGCGGCAGCATACAACTGGAAGGCACAGACATTACCGCATGGCCTGAATATCGGCGTGCAGCACTGATTGGGCGCGTTTTTCAAGACCCGCTTATGGGCACCAGCGCCAATGCCTCCATTGAACAAAACCTTGCGCTGGCAATGAAGCGCGGGCAGCGCCGCAACCTTTCGCGCGCGGTTAAGGACAAAGACCGCCCGTGGTTTCGCGAACAACTTGCCACGTTAGGGTTGGGGTTAGAAAACCGTCTCCGGGATACCGCAGGTCTGCTTTCCGGCGGTCAGCGGCAGGCGTTGACCATGCTCATGGCTACCATGGTGCGCCCCCGTCTGCTCCTGCTAGACGAACACACTGCCGCGCTGGACCCCAAAACGGCCCAGCAAATTCTGACCCTTACCCGCAACATTGTGGAATCGCAAAAATTGACCACGCTCATGGTCACGCACAACATGCATCAGGCTCTTGATTTTGGGAATCGCCTGATCATGCTGGACCGGGGGGAAATCATTCTTGACGTGAACGGCGAAGAAAAGCGCAATCTCACCGTGGAAGACCTGCTGCAACGTTTCTACTCCCTCCGGGGCGAAGCCATGGGGTCCGACAGACTGTTGCTGGGCTAACCCCGCCCATGGCAAAAGCACAGGCAAATGCGGCCTCCAGCGGGAGAAAACGCTTCCCCGCGCACTGGAGAGCGGAACGGTTCGCCGTTCCCCAACTTAGAGTGCTCGCATAATCCTGTAAAAACTACAGTCGTAATTTCGCATTCCGAACGGCCTCTATATAAGATACCGTATTCGCAAACACAGGCCGGACGTCCACGTCCGGCCTTATATATTTTCAAAACCACGTCCTCACTGCCGGGCAATACACTGAGACTCAGGGACATTGCCATAAGGCTCCACATAAGGCCGTAGGCTTTCGATCACGATGCCGCTGGCCCTTGATCATGATGCCGCTGGCCCTTGATCCGGTTCTAGCGTATACAAGCCTTAGCATGAGCACTCTTCACATTATAGACGCGGCAGGACAACGCCACGCGGTTTCCATTCCCTCATCTGCCGCCGGGCAGACTGTGGCCCGCTGTGTTTATACGTCCGGCCTTGTTCCAGCGCCAGCGCTCTGTTCCGGGTTAGGCCGCTGTGGCGCGTGCCGCATGCGCTTCCTTAGTGAAGTTCCCCTGCCTAAAGGCGACGACGCCCTGTATTTTTCCCAGACGGAATTGGAACGCGGGTGGCGGCTGGCCTGCCGCCATGCGCCCCGGAACGGCATGATAGTGGAACTTCCCGGCGCACAAGATGCCGCAATGTCCGCAGAGCACATTTCCCCCGCTCCTTTTCCCCCTTCCGGCACCGGACTACACGCTCCGGGAAGGCTTACCGTGGCTGTTGACATGGGAACCACAAGCCTGCACTGGTCTGCCCTGATGGACGGTACGCGCCTTTTTTCCGGTCAGATGGGCAATCCTCAAATGGGTGCGGGAAGTGAGGTAATGTCCCGGCTGGCCTTCGCCCGCGAACGGGACGGAGCGCTCACGCTACAACGGCTCATGCAAAATGGACTGCGCGACATCGTAGCAGAAGTCTCAGCCCGCGCGGAGGCACCGGTACAAGAACTCTGCATCGCTGGCAACACGGTTATGACCTGTCTCCTGCTGGGCAAAAACACCGCCGGGCTGGCTGCCGCCCCATATTCGCTCTCGTACCGGGGCGGCACCGTGGAAACACTTCCCGGACTGCCCCCCTGTTATATACCCCCGCTGCCCGCCCCCTTTGTGGGGGCCGACCTGAGCGCGGGTATTCTGGCGGTGGAAAATGACAGACCCGCGTTTCCGTATCTGCTGGCTGACATGGGAACTAACGGAGAATTTGTTCTTGCGCCGGACGCCGACCATGCTCTGGTTACGAGTGTGGCCCTCGGCCCCGCGCTGGAAGGCATCGGGCTGCATTTTGGCACAGTGGCTTCACCGGGAGCCGTCTCCAGATTTACCCTTTCGCCAGCAGGGCTTATTCCGCATCGGATATCCGGCAATGAACCGGAAAGCGGCTCGCCCCGGTATGGTATTACCGGAACGGGATATCTTTCCCTCATCCACGCACTCCTCCGGTGCGGGATACTCGATGCCGACGGGCACTTTACCAGCACCCCTTCTTCCCCCCTCGGTGCGCGGCTGAACGCGTTTCTTGTGGAGTTTGGTGGCGAGCAGCGGTTCATGCTGCCCCTGACGCCCCCTTCCGTGCACGGTCAGGCGGCCTTGTCGTCTTCTTTCTCCTCTCTTCAATTCCCGGAAGGCACGCCCTATCTCTCCGCCGCAGATGTTGAAGAAATTCTCAAAGTGAAAGCCGCGTTTGCCCTAGCGTGTGAACGATTGCTGCGCGAAGCGGATCTTTCTCCCGCAGACCTGCGTGCCGTCCACCTAGCCGGAGCGCTAGGCACACACGTTCAGCCGGACGATCTCGCGGCATTGGGATTTTTCCCCGACAGCATGGAGCCGCGCATTCAGGCCGCCGGGAACACCTCGCTGCGGGGAGCAGAACTATTCCTCATTGACCCAACCCAACGCGCTGTGGCAGAACGCCGCACCGCCGCCGCAACACCCGTGGACCTGACCACCGACGCGGCATTCACACAAACCTTCGTGCGCCACATGCACTTTGCCCATCTATGAACACCTGTCTCTCTCTCCCCGACGATGCCGCACGCGCATCTCTGACCGAATATGAAGCGGTTTTGCGCACCGTGCTGCCGCTGAAGGCGGCGCATCGCAAAGAACTGCACTTTGCCGTGGCGGATCTTTCCCGTGCGCTCACCACCGAACGCGGCGGCCTGAAGGTGCCTTACTGGACCACGCCCCGCACGACTTCGGCCTACCTTCACTTTTATCTGCCGTGGAACCTGTACCGGCTGGCATGGCTACTGCCTACCCTTTCGCTGGACTTAAAAGACGGTGATACGGTGTTGGATCTGGGCTGCGGCCCGCTCACGCTGGCGCAGGCGCTCTGGATGTTCCGCCCGGAATTGCGCACACGCCAGCTCACATTCCTGTGCGCCGACATCGCTCCCAAGCCAATGGAAACGGGCCGCCGTCTGCTGGAAACCCTTATGGGACCGACTACGCCGTGGCGAGTTTTTCTGGAACGCGCTCCTTTGGAAAAGGCACTTCGCACCCATTTCGGCAAAGCCGCGCTAGTCTGCGGAGCCAACGTGCTGAACGAACTGCACGCGGGGAAAGGGCAATCCCTTGAAGAACGCATGACTGATCTGGCCCTGTTTATCCGCGAAGCCTGCGCCCCCGGAGGAACGGCTCTGTTCGTGGAACCGGGCACTCGTCTGGGCGGTAAGATGGTGTCGCTTTTGCGGCAGGGGCTTATGACACACGGGCTTTTCCCCCACACTCCCTGTCCGCACACGGGAGACTGCCCCATGCTGGCACAACACGCCAACGGGTGGTGCCATTTCAACGCTCCCGCGGAACAAGCTCCCGCGTGGCTCATGAGCCTGACCAACCGCGCCCGTATGGACAGACGCAATGTAAGCCTAAGTTTTTTGCACGCGACGCAAGATATGCCCCCTGTCATGGAAGATGCGGTCCGCGTCCTCTCCGATCCCATCAAATTGCCGGATACCCCGGAAGCCGCGCGCTACGCCTGTTCCGCGCACGGGCTGGCCCTGTTGCACAAGGCACGCCGCTTTCACAACGGTTCGTTAGTTCGTGTTGCATGGCCCGACCCGTCTGTGACGGACGCTAAATCCCGCGCCCGCATAGCGCTGCCCGCCGAGCAGCCGCATGCTCCAGCCGCACCTGCGGCATCTCCTACACAGCAACGCCAAGTAATTCCTGGAGCAAAAGACCAAAAGAAGAGAAATACAGGGGGCACTCCTATGGGCTCCTCTGCCCGGCGCTCCGGTTCTCGCTGACACGAGAAACAGTTTCGCAGTGTCTTGTGCTGTGAAAAATGACAATATAATGTCAAATGGGGGAAAACCCTACTAGTCACATGTACCAGAGCTGGGTATAGTACCCGTGCAATGACAGTCTGGTTCGCACGTGATCTCTCAGACAGTCTGCAGGTACTTGGACGGCCCGGAATGACGGATCCGGGCCGTTCGTGCGTTCTACGTCCAAGCTTCCGCGCACTCCCATATTGCCTTGCTGCCCGCATGGCACTACCATGACATACCCTACCACCTCTGTAAGGAGCCATGCATGACAGCACGGGAAACCTTGCGTGCCATACTGGATGCCGCCCTTGATGCCGTTGCCCCGGACAAGGCCGTTCTCCGCCATGTGACACGTACCGGAAATCAACTTGTGATTGACGACACGACCTATGATCTCGACCGGTTTGAGCATATCTACGTCATCGGAGCGGGCAAGGGAGCGGCTCCCATGGCTGCAACGCTGGAAACCCTGCTGGGGGACCGTATCAGCGGCGGCGTGGTCTGCGTGAAGGACGACCATTGCGTCCCCACCCGCACCGTGCGTCTTTATGAAGCCGCCCACCCTGTCCCGGATGCGCGCGGCGAAACTGCCGCACGGGCAATACTGGACGTGGCGTCCCGCGCTACGGAACGCGATTTACTCCTGTGCGTCATTACCGGCGGGGCCAGCGCGCTGACTCCGGCACTGGTGGACGGCATTACGCTGGCAGACGGGCAGGCCGTCACATCGCTTCTGCTGGAATGCGGCGCGACCATTCATGAAATCAATGCCGTTCGGAAACATCTTTCCGCGTTCGGCGGGGGCAATCTCGCCCGTGTGGCTCATCCCGCCCCCTTAGCGGCCCTCATCATTTCCGACGTGGTGGGAGATAATCTCGACGTTATCGCCTCCGGGCCTACCTCTCCCGATTCTTCCACATTTGAACAGTGCATGGAAGTCATTGCCCGGTATGACATCGCCCCTCGTTTGCCTGCCTCTGTACTCGCCCGCCTCGAAGCCGGAGTGCGCGGCGATATTCCAGAAACGCCAAAACCCGGCGATGTCGCCTTTCAGTCCGTGCAAAACGTGCTGGTAGCCACAAACACGCAGGCACTGGACGCGGCGGCCCGTGCTGCGGGCGAACTAGGGTATACCCCCCGGATTCTCATGGCGAATATGCATGGCGAAGCTCGCAATACCGCGCACCATTTGGTAAAAACAGCAAGAGAAGTATGCCAAAATGAGGCTGCGGAAGGCCCTTTCTGCCTGCTAGCCGGAGGTGAGACTACGGTAACTGTCACCGGAGCTGGGCTGGGGGGGAGGAATCAGGAAATGGCTCTAGCTGCGGCACTTCACTTGCAAGGGTGCGAGCATATCACCATGCTGTGCGCGGGTACGGACGGGTCAGACGGTCCCACGGACGCAGCGGGCGGTTACGCCTGTGCGTATACGGTGCAGCGCGGCTTTGATTGCAAGTTGGATGCGCAGGCGTATCTGAATGATAACAATGCCTACCCCTTTCTGGAACGCACGGGCGATCTGCTGAAAACCGGTCCCACACGCACCAATGTTATGGATCTGGCACTGCTTCTGGTAGACTGCCCAGACACGCCACGGCAAGCGTAGCGGGCAAGGCACCCTGTGCTGGCTACCTCGCAGTCGCGGTCCACAACGAAGATCACCTCCGCAGATACGGCCTTGCAAACCGTTTAGCGTCTTCAGGCAAAACATAAAAAAGTCTCCACACCTACCGGGCGCGGAGACTTTTTTCACAATGGCAATATGAATGCTACTTCACGGCATCCTTCAGCATCTTGCCGGGGGTGAACTTCACCACCTTGGTAGCAGGAATGACAATCTCATCACCGGAGCGGGGGTTGCGGCCCTTGCGAGCTGCGCGCTCTGCAACCTTGAAGCTGCCGAATCCGGTGAACACCACAGAGTCTCCGCCCTTCAGCGTTTCGGTGATGGTGGCGATGGTAGCGTCCAGTGCAGCTTCTGCCTGCGCCTTGGAAGCGAGATTGGCCTTGGAAAAAATCTTTTCAACAAATTCTGCTTTAGTCATTCACTTGTCTCCGTGATGCTCTTGGATGGTAACGGGATGCCCGAAGGCTCCCTTTGTCTTCATGCAGTGAAGGCACGAGAAATGGCAAAGCTTGCCCGCTTTGTCAACCATGTTGGACGTAAATACCCACGGGAACTGGCTACAACCGGGGCTTCCCGGACGTGTTTCTCTCTTTTTGCCACATCCCCGCGCTGCTATTGGTAACGGATTCCATTGCCAACCCTTCGTAAAACAACCCAATTCCCATCTTTCGCTCCCGTTACGCCGCCGCCGTCCTCCGCTACAGAAAAACCTTGGGAATTTCCCGCTCGCACCTGAATATTCCCAAAAGAAATCCACTTCATGGACAAAGCCCCCCGCCCCCGTGTACAGTGACATACATGAACATCCCAAGGGATCGCCTCGCATGAATGTGACCATTCACCTTCTGCCTCCGCTACGCGTTGCGTGCGTGCGCGCCTACGGTCCGTATGAGCAATCCGGCCCGCAGGCATGGCAGGTGCTCACGCCGTGGATTGCCCGGCATGGCCTTCTCTCGCGCGAAACCATGTTTCTCGGTTTTTGTCATGACGATCCGCAGACCACGGACGCTCCACGCATCCGGTACGACGCCGCCATTACCCTGCCGGATGGGTTTGTACCCGATGATTTTGTATGCCACCGCACAAACCCCGCGCAGGAATATGCCGTGGTTCTGCATACAGGCGCGTATGCCACGCTGCCCGGCGGATGGGCCAAGTTGTACTGGGACTGGCTGCCCGCCAGCGGTCGCAGCCCGGCAAGCGCTCCCCGCATGGAACAATATCTCAGCGGACCGCATCTCCCCTCCGACGAGGATATGACGACCCGGCTCTACCTTCCCCTTATTCCGCTCTAGCCACGGAGGCTCCATGATTCCGCCTTCTCTTTTCCGACGCGCCCTTCACCTTTTTCTGTCTGGAACGCTCTGCCTTGTCGCTCTGCTTATGGTGGGTTGCGGTCCCAGCAATCACGTTCGGCTACGGTACACCTCGGCACAACCCGCCCAGCCTCTCTGGAGCAACGCCGCCCCTGTTGCCATAATCCCGTTCACAGACGCGCGGTCGACACAGACCATTGGCACACGCGCTGACGGGACGGACTTTGTGCCGCTTACCAGCGTTGCCGACTGGATGACACAGGCGTTGGCGGACGAACTTTCACGACAGGGGCTTCAGGTACGGATTCTTTCCGCGCGGGAAGATGCCACGCCCGATGAACGCGTACTTTCCGGCGAGGTACGCCAAGTATGGCTCACACAGCAAAACATAGTTGACTACACCATACGCATGGAAGCCACACTTGCTGAGGGCGATGCGCCCCCCACCACCTACCGTGCGGAAGAACAGCGCCAGAGTGTTCCTTCAGAAAACGTGGCGGACCGTCACCTTGAAGAGACTCTCCGCTCCCTCATCAGCAGCATGGTCCGCGACATTACGCGTGCCATAACGCTCGGCATGGTTTCCCCGCACACCCCCCTCTCCCCCGCGCATTCCTATCACTCACACGGGGAAAAAGCGTTCACACCGGCGGGTGCGGCCTTGCGCCATAGCATTCCGCATGCCGTGTCATGACCGATTGTCCCCGGAAACTTCCCGCGCCATCTGCCTCCGTCCACAGCTATATTGCACGGGGGCTGCTCTTCTTCTGCCTCACTGTTCTATGTTTCCCCCATGCTGCGGCGGCCCGTACCCCGTCGTCTTTTTCACGTTCCGTAGCCATCGCCTTTGGGGGGGAACTAACTATGAGCGTGGCTGCCCGCGTTTCCGAAGCCATGGCGCGGGAAGGTGCCATGGATGAAGCGGCGCTGTGGCTTTCCTCACTACCAGCGGTACAACTCGCTCAGACGCAGTACAACGCCACGGCCCCCGGCCTGCTTGCCGATGCGCGTCCCTTGGCGTGGGTGCTGTTTACCCCAGAGCATACGGCTCAGGAAAGTATCGGCACCGTTCCCGACTTAGCCATGCGTACAACAGCCCGCGCATTACTGCGCCCCGGACCGGGCAGACCGGTCCAAGCGGCTACCGGCGCGTCTCCGCCCGCTGCACCTGCCGGAGAACTACACGAAACTCCGGCGGGCACAATTTCCGCGCTCCGCGATGTGCGCCTTCTTTGGTTGCACAGGCTGGTTCTGGATTATGAACAGCAGTTGCTTACGCGCTTTATGGCGCTGGTGGGCACCATGCCCACCACTCCCCCTCCCCCCACAGAACTGTCGCGGACACTCTCCCCGCGCTTTCTGGAAATTGCTAACGCCCTGCACGCCCTCACCCGGTATCGCGAGACACTGAGCACGCAGTATCTGACCACTTCCTACGAGCTGGCTCCGCAATCCCGCACAGCAGGAAATGAAGCAACAGCTCTGCTCAGTTCCTCTCAGCGCTCTGCTGGCGCCCCAAGCCAAGAGAACACTGCCCCTAAGAGCATGGCAACGGGCACCACGCCGTCTCTGCCCGATTCCGAAAACGCTTCCCGCCCCCCGACAGCCCTGCCTCCGAATTCGCAGCGGCCTGTCCCTTTTGCCGCAGGGGGAGCGCCTTTTTCCCGCTCTCTTTCTGGCTCATGGCGCACCCCGCAGTTAGTAGTACAAGCCATGGAGAACGCGCTGGAACTGGACCCGGCAAATGCGCTGCTCTGGCAGGCTAAAGGCTCTGCGGCGCTTCAAGCGGGCAACACCAGAGATGCGATAAACGCCCTTTCCCAAAGCATACGGCTTATGCCCGATTTCGCCCTTGCCCTGTACGATCGGGGCACGGCCTATGTGCGACTCCATTTGACCGACCTCGCACTGGAAGACTACACCGCCGCCATGCGGGTATGGCCCCGCACTGCCGAACTGCATCGCGCTCAGGGGACTGTCTTTTTATTGCGGGAAGATATGCCGCAGATGTGCTCAGAATATCGCACAGCTTGCGAACTGGGAGAATGCGACACCTTCCATTGGGCTGTCAGCCGGGGGCACTGCCTGCCGTAACATCCCAACGCACCGGGCCGCATATAAAGAGATCGGCCGCGCCCGGGGGTTAGGCGCGGCCGACGCTGCAAGGGAGGAGGATGCATGATACGGCCTCGCTGCCAAGCCGTATTGGGGCGAGCGCTGCAAACCCGCCCCACTCACGCACTGCTGTCGTCGAAGGGTTCGACAACACACATCCACGGAGTCAGGATACACCACAAACACATATCGACTATTATATTTTTAGAAAAGCCCTAGTTCTTTTTTACGGTCCGCCCGGACTATCGAAACCTTGTTTCCCCGAATCATATCAGGTATTGCTCTGCGCACCGCGAAGCCGCATCGGGCCGCATATTTCCCGGATATCCCGTCTCCACGCAACGCGCCATCCGATACCATGGAGCCACCAGCATGCATACCACCCCTTCTTCCGCTCCCCGCACCCGCCCCTTACGTGTCGCCTATGTACTGGGCGGCCTTCCCTTCGGAGGCATAGAACGCTGGCTGCTCGACCTGTGCCGCGAATACCACGACGGCACCCGCATCGTGCCACGGGTGTTTAACCTCTCCGGCACGGGGGCACTTGCCGCTGACTATACGGAAAACGGCGTAGATGTCTGCAACGTGGCGCAGGGTTTACGGGCCATAACCGTATACCGGCTGGATACCGCGCTCGCGCTACGCCGCCAATTGCGAGCCTTTGCCCCGGACATAGTTCATACCTGCCATTTCAGCGCCAACCATCTGGGCCGGTTAGCCAACCTTGGGACGGGAATTCCGCTGCTCCTCCACCTGCACAATACCAAGCGGGAAAAGCGGCTGGAACGACGACTTTCCGACAAAGTGCTATCCTACGCCACCAGCCGGTACCTCGCGGTGTCCAAGGCCGTGGCGCAAACTGTGGCGCAGGATCACAATATAGCGGGCAGACCGGTGGATGTGTTGTACAATGCCATTGAACCTTCCCGCTTTACCGCCGCACCCGTGGATTTGGCGGCGGAATTCGGCGGGAGATTCGGCAGCGACGGTCCCGTTGTGCTCTCCACGGGCCGGTATGTGCCGCAAAAGAACTATGATCTTCTCATCAGGGCCATGGGCTTGCTGCGTGATGCGGGCGTGACTTCCTCGCTTGTGCTGGTAGGGGAAGGGCCAGAACGCCCCCGCCTTGAGGCGCTTCGCGCCGAACTGGGATTAGAAAAACACGTTGTCCTTGCTGGATTTCGTGAAGACGTGGCACGTTTTTACGCGGCGGCGGATGTGTTCGCCGCCCCGTCCGCTTTTGAAGGATTTTTAATCTCCCAATTGGAGGCCATGTATTGCGGTTTGCCCTGTGTGGTTTCCCGTCATGTCCCGTTGCTGGAGATCGCCTCATCCGCAAGTCTTGTCTGCGAAACCAATGCTGAGGACATAGCCGCCAAATTGCATACGCTTCTTACCGACCCGCAACGGCGCGCCTCGTTATCTGAAACCGCCCGGCGTGTAGCCGCGCCACATACCATGCAAAACTATGCCACAGCCCTGTACACCTATTATCTGGCCATGCTGGGCGAGCGCACCCTCGCGGACGTAACCGCCACACAGGCGGGCTACCCGCACAGCCTTTTCTGCCCCGTGCGCGGCTAACCGAGGACACCACAATGTATGAGGGATATGACAGCCTGACGCTGGAAAAGTATGCTGAGGTCATTCTCTGGGGGCTGGAGCGCGGACGCGGAAACCGGTTCGCCAAAAGTGATTTTGTTTTGGTGAATTACGATCACGGTGCGCTGCCTTTGGCGGAAGAGGTCTGCGCCCATCTGCACGACCGGGGCCTTGTGCCCGTGCCCCGCGCTCTCCCCACGCCGCGCATGGAACGGGACCGGTACGATCGCGCCAACAACAAGCGCCTCACGGTACTCGCTCCCGGTGAAAAAGATTTATATAACCACCTGCATGGCTCCATCACCATTCTCGCCCCGGCCTCGCTTTCCCATCTAGCCGGAGTGGCTCCAGAGCTTCTCTCTCTGTCGCAAAAGTCCCGCCAGCCCCTACGCTCCATCATGCACACACGGGAAGACATGGGCGCTTTCGGCTGGACCATATGCCTCTATCCCTCACAAGCGCTGGCGGCACAGGCGGGCATGTCGATTGATGACTACGCCCGGCAGGTGGAACTGGCCTGCTATCTGGAAACAGGGGTTCCCGTTCACGCGTGGCGGCTGCTCGCTAAACGCATCGACATCCTGCGGGAATGGCTGGACAGTTTGGGAGATTGCACTCTGCGGGTGGAATCGGACTCTGTGGACCTGCTCCTGCGTGTAGGAAAAGAACGACGCTGGGCAGGGCTGACGGGCCGCAATCTCCCCAGTTATGAGCTGTATGTGTCGCCAGATTATCGTACGGTGGAGGGCGTGTATTACGCCGACTTACCCTCGTTCCGCTCTGGTGCCGTTGTTTCCGGTGTGCGGCTGGAATTTCAAGCAGGATGTGTCACTGCCGCCTCCTCTGGAGCGGAAAACGTCGCCTCGGAATTTTTGCTCTCCCAACTGTCTCTGGACCCCGGCGCTTCCCGCGTGGGTGAATTTGCGCTGGTGGACAAAACTTTTTCCCCCATCAATCATTTTATGGCCAACACCCTGTATGACGAAAATCACGGGGGCGAATGGGGTTCCCTGCATATCGCGCTGGGGAATGCCTATGCCAACACCTACACGGGAGACGCCGCCGCATTCACCGAAGAACTCCGGCGCGGCCTTGGCTTTAATGGCTCGCTGCTGCACTGGGATTTGGTCAACACGGAACGCAAACGCGTCACCGCGACACTTCCCGGTGGGGCGCGGCAGACTATCTATGAAGACGGTCGCTTCCTGCTGTAGCCGACCACGAGGAAACCCATGGCGATGGATCAGATTATGGTAAAAGTATATGGCAGCGTCACCCCCGCTGACGATGCCATGTTGCAGGCGGTATCCGCCGTGGCTCCCGATGCCGTTTCCCTGAGCGGCGACACGCTGCTGCTCAGTCACGAGGGGATTTTTTTTATGCTGGATGACTTCTTAACCGCCCTGCGCCCCCATCTCGGTCCTGCCAGCAGCGGGCGGATTGACTACATAGACATGGACGAATGGACTCTGACCCGGCACTGGATAGATAACGGCCTTCTTACCAGCAATACAGCCAGCCTCAATCAGGTGATGGAGTATTCTGGACATTGAGGCGCGCACAAAGACTCTTTTCTCCCACCATCACGACATTTCCATAAATAAAGACCCCGGCAGACACATACCTGCCGGGGCCTTGCTTACTTCCAAGAGAGTCTCCGCGCCGGAAAACCGGGCTAGGCGGAATTATTTCGCGTAGCCTACCGCGCGGCGCTCGCGAATGACGGTAACCCGAATCTGACCGGGATAGGTCAAATTTTTCTCAATCTGCTCGGCAATGTCCTTACACAGCAGATATGTTGAATCGTCGTCCACGTCATCGGAGTTCACCATTACGCGAATTTCACGCCCAGCCTGAATGGCGTAGGCCTTGGAAACGCCTTCAAAGGCGGTGGCGATACCTTCCAGATCTTCAAGACGCTTCACGTAATTTTCCAGCAATTCTTTACGCGCACCGGGGCGGGCACCGGAAAGTGAGTCTGCGGCCTGCACCAACACGGCGAGTGCCGTTTTGGGGGGCTGGTCTTCATGGTGCGCGGCAATGGCGTGAATAATGTCTTTGTTCTCGCCGTATTTTTTAGCCAAGTCCGCGCCGATAACCGCATGGGGGCCTTCCACTTCGTGGTCAACCGCTTTGCCAATGTCGTGCAGCAGACCGGCACGTTTAGCACGCTTTACGTCCAAGCCCAATTCGGCAGCCATCATGCCGCACAGGGAGGAGACTTCCAGCGAGTGCTGCAATACATTTTGCGAAAAGCTTGTGCGGTACTTCAACTGGCCCAGTAATTTAATAAGGTCGGCGTGAATGCCGTGCACCCCGGCGTCAAATGTCGCTTGTTCGCCCACTTCGCGGAGTTGCACTTCCAATTCCTGCTGCACCTTGCGCACCACGTCTTCAATGCGGGCAGGATGAATACGCCCATCACCGATAAGCCGCTCCAGCGCCATCTTGGCAATCTGACGTCGCAGGGGGCTGTACGCGGAAAGGATAACGGTTTCCGGGGTGTCATCAATAATCAGATCCACACCGGTAGCGGCTTCCAGCGCCCGGATATTACGCCCTTCCCGACCGATAATGCGGCCCTTCATGTCTTCGCTGGGCAGGGTGACAGCCGTAACGGTCTGCTCTCCCACATAATCGCCCGCATAGCGCTGAATGGCGGTAGCCAAAATTTCTTTGGCCTTGCGGCTGGCGGTTTCCTTTGCTTCAGCTTCTATCTGCCGCATCATTTTAGCGGCTTCGTGCCGGGTGCGCGCGCCGATTTCTTCGAACAGACGCTCTTTTGCCTCTTCTGCCGTCAGGCCGGAAACTTCCTGAAGCCGCAATTCCTGCTCATTCAGTTTTGCTTCCAAGAATTCAGCTTGTTCTTCCAGCTTGCGTTCACGCCGGGTAAATTCTTTTTCCTGCCCCAGCAATTCCTGTTCTTTCTGGGTCGCCTGTTCCCGTTTACGTTCCAGCCGTTCCGTCTGTTCCTGAAGCTTATGGTCCCGATTTTTAATCTCGGTTTCCCGTTCTTTGAATTCCTGCTCCAAGTGCCGCTTTTCGTTGTATATCTCGTCCTGACCCTGAAGGATTATTTCCTTCTTTTGGGCCTGTGCTTCCTTACGCGCTTCCTCGATAATCCGATTCGCCAATTCCTGCGCGTCGTTCAGACGCTTGCTGGAGATGACTTTGTGCAACGCGTATCCGGTAGCCGCGCCGATAATGGCGCCCAGCAGGACGAGCCCGATAGCCATCAGACTCATGCTGTTACTCCCTAAAGCACTCGAAAAGCCGGGCTTTCCGAATGGTGCGGTGTTATGACGCAAAAATGCGCCTGCTGCAAAAGGAAGCAGTGGGCAGGGAGATTCTGGTACCGGACTAGCGGGACGCCCCGCGCGCTATACTCTAAACGCGGGACGGACGAGGCTGCGAAACGGTTCTTCCGAAGTGCTGAAACAACACCTCTGCAACCCCTTCGATTTCGGGCGGAAAACCACCCTTTTCAGGCTTTCAGGCCGGGTACGCGCCCGAATGTCCGCCGAATTCCCCAGTGGGACGGTTGCAAGGCAAGTTTGGTGTCATTTTCACACCTCGGAAAGATGCTCCCGTGCCTAACGGCACGTGGGCTACGGGGTTCCGCCATCTATCTTTTCCACAAGCCGCTCCATGCGCCGTTGCAACATTTCAAGCCTGCGGTCGGATTGCAAAAGATCGTCAGCCAGTCCGATAACCAGAAAGGTCAGGAGCTTCTCCTTGCTTATCTGCCTTCCTGGAAAATTGAGCTTTTCAAACCGTTCTTCAACCAGTTTTTTGGCGCTTTCCACCCGCATAGGGTCGGCTTCCGCCTTAAACGAGACCTCAAGGTCCAGCACGTTCAGGTTGTATCTGCGCATTGCGCACTTATGATCCGTCGGTCTGATCTTTGAGTCTGGACACGAGAACGTCTATCCGCTCGCGCACCGCGCTCTGCGTGGCACGTTCCTGCTCAAGCTGCTCCTTAAGCGCGCGGTTTTCATCCTCTAATGCGGCAAGCCCCAAGTCCACCTCGTCTTTGAGGCGTCTGTTTTCTTCCCGCAACACATCCAGTGTGCCAAGAAGCGACTCTACACGCTGTTCCAACTGGTCTATAAGCTCCATGCCGAAGAACTATCCTTTTTGTCAGGTGAAATCAAGACTCCCGTTTGCGCGGGATATGCTTCTGCGCTCCGCGAGCCACCGCAAGGGTGTCTTCCGGTACGTCTTTGGTGATAACCGATCCCGCGCCCACAAGGCTATTGCGCCCCACCCGCACCGGAGCCACCAGCGCGGAATTGGAGCCAATAAACGCGCCATCTTCAATAACGGTGCGGTGCTTGTTGCGTCCGTCATAGTTGCACGTGATGGTTCCCGCGCCAATATTCACCCCTTCCCCCACCTCTGTATCGCCAAGGTAGGTAAAGTGGTTGGCCTTTGAACCACGGCCCAGCACCGTTTTCTTCAACTCCACAAAATTGCCCACATGGGACCGGTCTTCCATCACTGCGCCGGGACGCAGGCGGGCATAGGGACCAAGAACGCACTGTTGGCCCACGGCAGCGTCTTCCACGTGGCAAAAGGGGCGTATCCGCGCACCTTGCGCGACAATGGCGTTGCGCAACCACGTATGGGACTCTATCACCGCTCCTCGCAGAACCTCGGTGTGCCCATACAGCTCGCACGGTCCGTGTAACACGGCTCCCGGTTCCAGATAGATCAGAGGGCCAAGGCGCACTGTTTCCGGCGCGTGAATCATAACCCCCTGTTCCAACCATTCCAAAACCAAATTCGCCCGCAGCAGAGACTCTGAACGTACCAATTCCGCCGGAGTGTTTACCCCCAGAAGATGCGGATCCTGCCCGCAGTCCACACCACAAACGCGCATGCGGCGGGCCACTGCCAGCCCCACCAGATCGGTAATATAATATTCGCCGCTTTTGTTGGTGTTTTGCAACTTGTCGAGCAACTGGGCCACGGCGGGAACCTTCAGCAGATAGATACCGGCATTAATCTCGTGAGGCTCCGCCCCGTGCAGGTCTTCATCGAAGTCTTTGGCTTCCACAATGGCAGCCACCTCGCCGTTATGCCGCACCACCCTGCCGAACGAAGCGGGGTCCGCCAGCGTCAGGGTCATGAACCCTATGTCCGCGTCGGTATCTACCACTTCTTTCATAAAAGAAACGATACGGGCCTGCGGCAGCAGCGGAGTGTCTCCATTCACCACCAGCACGCGGTGCACGCCCGCCGCAAGGAGTTCAGGCCACGCCACTTGCAAAGCGTGCCCTGTACCCAACTGCTGTTCTTGCACCACAAATTTTCGCCCCTCGCCTTCAAATGCCTCGCGGATCATATCCGCGCCATGACCGATAACAGTCCATACCGCCTCACCAAACACGGAGTCCAGCGCGGTAAACACGTATCGGAGCATGGGTTCGCCTAACAGTTCTTGCAGAACCTTGGGCTTGTCGGAATGCATGCGCGTTCCCTTGCCAGCGGCAAGGACAAGTGCGCCAATTGTATGCTGTGAGGACATATTGTCTCCAATGATACGGGAAAAAGCACCACCCCCCGGAACTCTCTGCTCCGCCGGGTGTGTAAACAGAAGAAAAATACGTGGTCTTCCCCGTTGTTGTCCAGCCCAAAGCAAAAACAAAACACCGGAACAACAAAAACGGGCCATCCGCTGGCGGATGGCCCGTTGTCATGCATCACAGGGCAAGCTGTTACAGTTGCCGCGCGTGGATGCGCTGGACGGCACGTTGCAGCGCCGCTTGCGCACGGGAGTAGTCAATGGCTTCCCGCCCTTGGGCGAGGCGCGCTTCTGCCCGCTCTTTTGCCTTTTGCGCACGGTCTATATCAATATCCTCAGCGCGTTCGGCAGATTCGGCCAAAATAGACACCTTGTTGTCGGAAACCTCGGCAAACCCACCGGAAACAAACACGTTTCGGATCTGGCCTGCCACCTTATAGTGCAAGAGTCCAATCTGCAGGGCCGCCAGGAAGGGGATGTGGTTTGGCAGCACGCCAAATTCACCTTCAAATCCCGGAGCGCCCACGTAGTCCACCGCTTCGCTGAGGACTATTTTGTCCGGCGTCACGATTTCAAGCTGGAGAGCTTCCATGCGGTCATCCCTCCTACGCTAGGCCTTGCTCTTGTTGTACTTCTCCACAGCCATGTCAATGCCGCCCACCATGTAGAAGTCGTTTTCACCCATGTGGTCGTATTCGCCCTCAAGGATTCCACGGAATGCCTTAATGGTGTCTTCCAACTTCACATACTGACCGGGAGTACCGGTAAACACTTCCGCCACGTGGAAGGGCTGGGAGAGGAAGCGCTGAATACGCCGGGCGCGTGCCACGGTCAGCTTATCCTCATCGGACAGTTCATCCATACCCAGAATGGCGATGATGTCCTGAAGGTCTTTATACTTTTGCAGCACCATCTGCACTTCACGAGCCACAGCGTAGTGTTCTTCGCCCACCACGTTGGGGTCCAGAATGCGCGAGGTGGAGTCCAGCGGGTCCACCGCAGGGTAAATACCCAGTTCTGCGATCTGACGGGAAAGCACGAGTGTTCCGTCAAGGTGCGAGAAGGTGGTTGCCGGTGCGGGGTCGGTCAGGTCGTCCGCGGGAACGTACACGGCCTGCACGGACGTGATGGAACCCTTTTTCGTGGACGTGATGCGTTCCTGCAAACCGCCAAGGTCGGTACCCAGAGTAGGCTGGTAGCCCACTGCGGAAGGCATACGACCAAGCAGTGCGGACACTTCCGAACCTGCCTGAGTAAAACGGAAGATGTTGTCAACGAAGAGCAACACGTCCTGATTTTCTTCATCGCGGAAGTATTCCGCGCAGGCGAGGGCGGTCAGAGCCACACGAGCGCGTGCTCCGGGCGGTTCGTTCATCTGCCCGTACACAAGGGCGGCTTTCTCCAGAACGCCAGCTTCCTTCATTTCGTGGTAGAGGTCGTTCCCTTCACGGGTACGTTCGCCCACGCCCGCGAACACGGAGATACCGCCGTGCTGCTTGGCAATATTGTTGATCATTTCCATGAGAATAACCGTCTTGCCCACACCAGCGCCGCCGAAGAGGCCCATCTTTCCACCCTTGGGGAAGGGGATGAGCAGGTCCACGACTTTAATGCCGGTTTCAAGCAACTGCACCGAGGTATCCTGCTCGATGAAGGAGGGGGCGGGACGGTGAATGGGCAGACGCTTTTTAGCGTCGATAGGACCCATTTCATCCACGGGGTTCCCCACAACGTTCATGATGCGGCCCAGCGAAGCGCTACCCACAGGGGCAGTGATGGGCGATTCAAGGTCGAGCGCGTCCATGCCGCGGACCAGACCTTCGGTTGCGTCCATGGCGATGGTTCGCACCACGTTGTCACCGAGGTGCTGCGCCACTTCGCAGATCAGCTCAGGTGCGTCCGAGTTGTTGGGGTTCGCGATTTTCACCGCATTGAGAATGTTCGGCAGGTTGCCATCGGCGAACTCAACGTCCACGACGGCGCCGATAACCTGAACGATTTTACCTACGTTAGCCATAACGTTTTCGCTCCCTTACTTATCCTTTCAGCGCTTCCGCGCCGCCGACGATATCCATGAGGTCATTGGTGATGGCAGCCTGACGCGTCTTATTGAAGATGAGCGTCAAACTCTGCACCATGTCGTCGCAGTTCTTGGTCGCGTTATCCATGGCAGCCATGCGCGCCGCGTGCTCACTGGCAGCGGTGTCAAGCAAGCCCCGGTATACCTGAACCTTAATGAAGCGGGGCAGAAGCTCTGCCAACAAGCCCTCCACAGCAGGTTCGTACATATACTCCTTCTGCACGCCGGAAGGCGCAGGGATCTGCTCTTCCTTGGCAGCGGGAGCAATGGGCAGCAGAGCGAGGCTCATGGGAACCTGCTTTGCCAGCGAGAGAAACTCGCCGTACACGAGGACAACCTCGTCAAGCGCTCCGGTGAGGTAGGCGTGAATGACTTCCATGCCCAATTCATTGGCCAGAGAGAAGTCAAAGCTGCTCATGGCGTCGCCCAGTCCCTTGACCATCTCGTAGCTGGTCTTGCGAACGGCGTCTCGCCCTTTTTTCCCCACACAGAAGAACTTCACGGTCTTGCCTTCGGCAGTCTTTGCTTTGGCCATTTTGAGAGCCTCCTGAATAAGGCTCACATTATAGCTGCCACAAAGGCCACGGTCCGAGGTGGCGAGAATAATACCGCACGTCTTGATCTCCTCACGGACCTCAAGCAGTGGGTGCGCATTCTCGTCCGCCTTGCCTGCCAGCTCACCCAGCATGTCATAGAACTTAGCCGCGTAGGGGCGGAAGCGTTCTATGCGGTTCTGAGCGCCGCGCAGCTTGGCCGAGGCCACCATGTTCATGGCCTTGGTTATCTGCTTGGTCTTCTTGACCCCGGCAATTTGCAGTTGGACATCCTTCAAAGAGGCCATATGATCCTCCCGTCCTTACGCCGAGAACGACTTTTTGAACTCTTCGATGGCGGCCTTCAGACGACCTTCAATGTCGGCATCAATCGCTTCGCGTTCCTTCAGGTCGGCAAGAATGTCGCCCTTGGCGTTGCGCAGGAATTCCAGATACGCACTTTCGAAAGTGAGAATCTGGTCAACCGGCACATCGTCCATGAACCCGCGGGTAGCGGCATACATGGAGGCAACCTGCTCGCAGAACGGCATAGGCTGATACTGGGGCTGCTTAAGCAGTTCCACCAGCCGTGCGCCACGGTTCAGCTTTGCCTGCGTGGCCTTGTCCAGATCGGAACCGAACTGCGCGAAGGCAGCCAGTTCGCGGTACTGAGCGAGATCCAGACGCATGGTGCCCGCCACCTGCTTCATAGCCTTAATCTGCGCGGCACCACCCACGCGGGACACGGAAAGACCCACGTTAATAGCTGGACGCACACCGGCGTTGAAGAGGTTGGGTTCCAGATACACCTGACCATCGGTAATGGAGATAACGTTGGTCGGAATGTACGCGGAAACGTCGCCTGCCTGCGTTTCGATGATGGGCAGCGCAGTAAGCGAGCCAGCGCCAAGGCTGTCATTCACTTTTGCCGCGCGTTCCAGCAAGCGGGAGTGCAGGTAGAACACGTCACCGGGGAAAGCTTCGCGTCCGGGAGGACGACGCAGCAACAGGGACATCTGACGGTACGCGGTGGCCTGCTTGGAAAGGTCATCGTATACGATGAGTGCATGCTGCCCGCTGTCGCGGTAGTGTTCCGCCATGGTGCAGCCTGCGTAGGCGGCGATGAACTGAAGCGGAGCCGGTTCAGAAGCGGTAGCGGAAATGATGGTGGTGTATTCCATCGCGCCGTGCTTCTTAAGGGTGTCGGCCACCAGCGCCACGGTGGAGCGCTTCTGGCCGATAGCAACGTAGAAGCATTTGATGCCCGTTTCTTTCTGAGCAAGAATGGCGTCAATGCACACTGCGGTTTTGCCCACCTGACGGTCGCCAATGATCAGTTCGCGCTGACCACGCCCGATGGGGGTCATGGCGTCAATAGCCTTGATCCCGGTAGGCATGGGCTGGTGCACGGACTTACGGGCGATAATGCCGGGAGCCTTCAATTCCACAGGACGCATGTCCGAGGTATCCACGGGACCAAGCCCGTCGATGGGCTGTCCCAACGGGTCCAGCACGCGGCCCACAACGGAGTCGCCCACGGGAACCGAGAAGATCTGTCCGGTACGTTTAACCGGGTCGCCTTCCTTGATGCCGGTGTCGGGACCAAGAAGAGCGACGCCCACATTGTCTTCTTCAAGGTTCAGCACCATGCCCATAAGACCGCCGGGGAATTCCAGCAGTTCCATGGCCATGGCATTACGAACGCCGTACACGCGGGCAATACCGTCACCAACATATAGCACGGTGCCGGTTTCGCTCATTTCGACGCGCTGTTCGTAATTTTCGATTTGGCTTTCAATGATTTTGGAGATTTCTTCTGCTTTAATCTGCATAGCCCTACTCACCCCTCTTGATGTTTTCTTTCAAGATGCCCAGCTGAGCGCGGAGGCTCGCGTCTAGAACCCTGTCGCCGATCTTCAGAAGAACGCCGCCAAGGATGCCCTTGTTGACGCTGAAGTCCAGGATGAGCTTCTGGTTGGCTTGTTTTTCCAGCTGGGTCTTAACCTCGTCGCGCTTGGCGGCGGGGAGCTCAACAGCGGTGACAACCTCTCCGCGGATAACTCCCTGCTCGGCGTCGAGCAGAACGTTGTAATACGCCTGAATGTCGGGAATCAAGGCAAGCCGATTCTTGTCCGCGAGAAGAAAGCAGAAGTTGCGGAGAATTGCGTTTGCCTTAACGTCGTCCAAAACCTTGGAGATGACCGCGCGTTTTTCTTCCACAGAGAACAAGGGGTTGCGGAACACCTTGCCAAGTTCAGGCACATCCTTAATGGCCTTGGCCAGAGCGGAAAGTTCCGCCCCGAAGGAAGCCAGTTCCTTCGCGCCGGCCTTCTCGCCGATGGAGAAGAGTGCTCTGGCGTATCTGCGTGCTACGATATTGCCGGTCAATTGAGCACCACCTTCGTTAAGTATTTGTCGATGAGCTTTTCATGCTCATCCTTGGTGAGCTTTTCGGCCAGCATCGATTCCGCGGCACTGACAACAAGGTCGGCCAT
The DNA here is from genome assembly GCA_023460395.1 of Pseudomonadota bacterium. Lineage (GTDB taxonomy): Bacteria > Desulfobacterota > Desulfovibrionia > Desulfovibrionales > Desulfovibrionaceae > Halodesulfovibrio. Next base: position 251,705 of record JAEWQB010000004.1, read on the forward strand.
CTCGGCACGCATCTGCTCGACAGCCTGTTTGACCTCGTTCTCTGCGGTCCTTACCGCCTGAGCGGCGATCTGGGACGCGCTTTCTTCAGCCTTGGCGATGATGGCTTCCCTCATGCGCTCGCCCTGAGCACGGTATTCAGCGATAATGGACTGACGCTCTGCCTCAATATTAGCAATGCGCTGCTCCACATCAGCCAAATCCCGACGCGCTTGCGTCTTGCGGGACTCAAGCTCCTCCAGCTCTCCCGCGATGCCGGCACGCCGCCCGGAGAAGAAGCCCACTATCTTCTTGCCGGCCGCATACCAAATAATACCGAGCACCACGACAAAGGTGATCAACCTTGCGGCAAAGTTGCCCCAAGGCAGATCATGCCCGCCACCCGGTTCTGTCGCCCACGCGCAGACAGTACAGAGCATTGTCAGCGCTAGTGCGACGGTTGTGATTCGAAGCCCTTTCAAAGTGAACCCTCCTTGCAACGCTTGCGCGTGGTTATCCGAGCACCTTGGCCGTGGCCTTGCCTGCAAGGGCGCCCACTTGGCCCTTCAGCGCTTCCATAGCCATGGCGACGTCGGCGGCCACCTTGTCGCGGGAAGCGGAGATGACGCCCTGTGCCTCCCGGTTGGCCTTGGCAAGAATGTCCGCCTCATGGGCAAGAGCTGCTTCTTTCACCGATTCACGCTCAGCGGTGGCGTTTTTGCGTGCGTCGGCAAGCGCGACCTCGTAGTTCGCCAGCTTTGCTTCCGCAGAGCCAATGAACTGCTCGGTTTCGCCCAGCAGACCCGACATTTTGTCCTGCCGTTGCCTGATGATCTCCCGAATCGGACGAATCAGGAGAGCGTTCAGGCCGACCAGCACGATAAGGAAGTTCACCAATTGGATAAGTAAGGTGATATCCAGATTGATCATGCCTGCTCCCTTGGTGAGGTTGTGAATTTAAGCTCAAAGTGGTTTCCGAATTAGCCGATTCACCGTATTGTGTCAAAACCTTTTTTAAAAAAAGCCGGTTACTGATTACTCAAACAAGAAGAACTATCGTCCTGATTTCTCATTGAATATGAAAAAGCCGTCTAAGCAGACGGCTTTTCGGCAGCCAGTTCGGCACAATACATTATCGAGAAACGGGCGCTTCCTGTCCGCCTTTTTGGGGGGCACTGGCTTTCATGGAAATTTGTCCTTCCATACGCGCACCTTCTTCCACCATAAGCACCGGGGCGACAAGACTGCCCACCAGATTGGCTGTTTTGTGGAGCACGGCCTTTTTCACCGCCACCACTTCACCCTGCACATTCCCCGAAAGGATGAGCTGACCCACGCGGACCTGTCCTTCCACGCGCGCATCCTTGCCGATGATCAGTGTGCCTTCAGACTGCACTTCTCCGGTAAAAACACCGTCTATACGCACAGACCCCTGAAAATTCAGTTTTCCCTGATACACGGTACCGGAACCAAGAAATGCATTTATCTCATCTCTGGCCATTAATCGCTCCTTCTTTGTGAGAGAGAGTACAAACTATATCGCATGAGCACATACCCCATCAGCTTGTCTTAAAGACAAATCGCCGCATGGACACATTGAGAACCAGCCCTATAAGGCAAAAGTTCACCAACGTAGCGCTACCGCCGTAACTTATGAAAGGCAAGGGAATGCCCACCACGGGCATGAGTCCCATGACCATGCCCATATTTATAAGAAACTGCCAGAAAAAATAAAAGAACACTCCCGCTGCCAAAAATGAACCAAAACGGTCTTTGGCGTCTCGCGCAGTGTTAAAAATAGCTAATAAAAACAAACAAAAAAGCGCCAGTAGCACGACACATCCCACAAACCCCCACTCCTCACCAAAGACGGCAATGGCGAAGTCTGTGTGCTTTTCCGGCAAAAATCGCAACTGCGACTGCGTACCCGCCATAAACCCTTTGCCCCACACTTCACCGGAGCCGATGGCAATTTGTGACTGGATAATATGATAGCCCGAACCCAGCGGATCGTCCCCCGGATTCAAAAAAGTTAGCACCCGCTGTCGCTGGTACTCCTTCATAAACATCCAGCCCACGGGCAGGGCTGCGGGAATAGCCACAAGGCAGGTACGGAACACTCCCCGGCTCAACCCCCGGAACAGAATGATCCCCCCTACGTTGAGCAACATATTCAACGTAGTGCCAAGGTCCGGCTGCCTGAGGATAAACACCGCGGGAATGCAACAGATGCCCAACACCTGAAGAAATTCCTTCCACCCCATGGGCTTGGAGTTGCTGGACAACAACTTGGCTGCGAGAAGAATAGTGGCAATCTTGGCAATTTCGCTAGGTTGTAAATTCATAAACCCTAACGATAGCCACCGCTTGGCACCATAAATGGTTTTACCCGCCAAGGGAACCATGGCCAAAAGAAGTATTGTCAGAATAAAAAGCGGCACGGCAAGGCCACGCAGATGCCGATAATCCACCAGCATCACCGCGAGCATGCCCGCAAGGCCAATCCCCCCCCACAGTAGCTGTTTCTGGTAGAAGGTTCCCATGGCTATTCCTTCTTCCGACAAGGTGGCACTGGCGGAATAAAGGTTCAGCACCCCCACGGAAAACAACAGCATGGTGATGAGGATAAGCCCCCAGTTCATGTGGGTGAGAAGGCGTCTATCAAAAGCCATCACACATCCTCGCCGAATAAGTAGTCATAGACCTTCTTCACGATAGGCCCGGCTGCCCCACTGCCGGAACCGCCATGCTCCAGCATGCAGATAATCACATACCGCCTGTCACCTTTGGTTCCCCACGAGGCCATCCACGCATGGTCGCGTTCCCAGTAATCCATTTCTTCGGTGCGCACACGCTCTTCGTTGGCCTTGAACCGCAGCTTGACCACCTGCGCGGTACCGGTTTTTCCACCGATCACCGCTCCCTTGGTACGCAGCCGCTTCGCCGTGCCCCGCGCGTCTTCCACGGTCCGGCGCATCACATCCAGCAAATATTCACGCTGCGCCGCAGTTATGGGAGAGGTTTTGCGCACCACAGGCTCGCCGTCCGCCAGCAGGCTGGGTTGCAGAAGCTTACCTCCGTTCATCAACGAAGCGATAAAACAAGCCATCTGCACAGGCGTAACCAAAGTAAACCCCTGTCCTATGGCGGTAATGACTGTCTCGCCCCCCTGCCACGGCTCGTTGAAGCGCTTACGTTTCCATTCGCGCGAGGGAACCAGCCCCGACCGTTCGTGCGGCAGGGGCAGCCCTGTGAGTTCGCCAAATCCGTTAGCGCGGGCGAACGCTTCCACCTTGTCTATGCCAAGGCGGTTAATCATTTCATAATAGTAAACATCACACGACTCAATGAGTGACCGAGCCATGTCCACGTGCCCGTGCCCGTGCTTTTTCCAACAGCGGAACAGACTTTTGCCCAGATGATATTCGCCGTTACAAAACACGGTTTCCTTCGGGTCCACCCCTTCCTGAAGAAGAAGACCCGCCATAAGAATTTTCCAGATGGACCCGGGGGGATATATGGACTGGATGACCCGATTTTGCAGCGGGAAGTACGGATCAGTGCGTAACTTTTCCCACTCCTGCGTGCTCAACCCTGCCGCGAAGGCGTTATTATCAAAACTGGGACGGGTAATCAGCGCCAGCAGCTTGCCCGTGTCCGGGTCCATAACCACCATGCCGCCCGCCTGATCGCCGAAGGCTTCCGTAGCCACCCGTTGCAGTTCTGAATCAATGGAAAGAGTGACAGATTCACCAGCCGAAGGCTCGCGCACGATGGACCGGTTTAAATCGCGTCCCATCACGTCTACTTCCAACTGCCGCAATCCTTTTTTGCCCCGCAGCCGATTCTCCAGCACCAATTCAAGCCCCTGCTTGCCCACGGCATCGCCCAGAGCCAAATCAGGATTGTTTTCCAACTCTTTTTCATTGGCTTCCGCCACATACCCAAGAATATGCGCGAACAACGGGCCTTGCGGGTAATAACGGCGCGGACGCACCACAATTTCCAGACCGGGCCACAGGGTACGGTCCGCCTCTATTTGCGCCAGCAGAGCGAAAGGCACATCCGGTGCCAGCACCAGCGGCTCGAACGCTTTGACGCGTGGTTTGTCCTTAAAATATTTGGTCCACAGGCGTTCTTCGGGAATCCCGGTCCAGTGGCTGACCTGCGCGATAGTGGAGCCGATGTCTTCGCAATCTTCCCGCACCAGCCCCAGTGCGTAGGCGGGGCGATTTTCCGCCAGCAACTCTCCGCCGCTGGCCCGCAGCAACCCCCGGGGCGCATAAATAAGTTCCTGACGAAGCCGGTTTTCCCGCGCCTTTTGCGCGAACTCTTCGCCCTTATGAATCTGCAAAAACCAAAACCGCAGGAAGAAGCAGAAAAACAGCGCCACCACTAATCCCTGCAACAAAACCAGCCCGGCCTTGGGAGGCTGGTACCCCTCCGGGTCAAGATGCATGGACATGGCGCAATTCCTTTTCCCGCAAAAAATGCACAACAAACCAGACCAGCGGAACAACCAGCGCGTTAAGCGCGGCGGACGTGACAAGGCGGGACGGCGGAATAATGACGTCCTGCAAATGGTGCATCACCACGCCAATAACCACCTGCCAAGCGCCTAACGCAAGGGAAAGCAGAAAAATGAACACCACATTTTCCGCTTCAAATAGCCAACGTCCGAGGGAGAAAAGCACACAGGCCATGGCGTACCACATAAGCACAGGCCCAAAGGCCAAAAGCCCAGCCCCTTCTTGCATAAGCACAGACAGTGTGATGACCCATAAGGTCTGCGGGCGGTTGTTTTCCTGCAACGAACAAATGATGCCGGGAAGAAAAAAATCTACCCCCGGCAGCAGGTGCATGGCCCACACGGCGCACACCGCATATGCGCCCCACCACACAAGGCTTCGCAGGGTTGGAATTTGTCCGTTCTGCATACGTCCCGTCACACTCCGCCTCGGATACGGGGCCTTGCCGCCATATCACGCTGTTGCCCGCGCCTCTGAGCGCGGCACCCGCAGTTTTTCCATGCCGCGCAGCATAGCGCGGCACAGGCCGACAGTCCCCAGTGCCCGGTGCCGGGATACATGCTACTGGGCACCGGCGGCCCCCGCTTCTCCAGAATTCGGCGCCTCAGAAGCTTCCGGCATGGTACCGGCACTCATGTCGGTTATCACCTCATGCGGAGTTACACTCAGTTCCGTCACAGACCGCTCTTCCAATCCGGGCGGGCCATCAAGCAGCAGCACTTCTTCCAAATTCTCTAGGTCCGCCAACGGTTCGACCATGATCTTTTGGAACAGGGAGAGGTCGGAATACTCTATGGAAACCACGCGCGCCACAGGAAGCCCTTTGGGAAATGCTCCCGCCTGCCCGGAGGTGACAAGCAGTTCCCCCACGGCCAACGGGGCGTTGATGGACACATATCGCATTTCCAACAAGCGCCGCGCCCCCGTGCCCATGACGACTCCGGGAGTACGCGTATTTTGACTAAGCACGGCAATACGGCTGTTGGGGTCGGTCACTAACAGCACGGAAGAAGAGTAGGGACCGGCGCGGAACACCCGTCCCACCACGCCACGATGCGTGACCACGGGGGTGCGCACATCACCACCCTGAAGGTAGCCCTTATCCAGTAAAATGGACTCAAGTTCGGCCTGAAGACCCAGCCGATGGGCAATAACCCGCGCCCCCAGCCGCGCCCACCCCTCTGGAGGGGCAAGTGTCAGCAGGGCACGCAGCCGTTGCAATTCGGCTTCGTCCTCCCGTACCGCAGCCACGGCGAACATGGCCTCCCGCAGGCTGGCCTCCAGTTCGTCATTACGGCGGCGCACATCCACAAGATCAATATAATGATCCCAGAACTCCACCACTTGCTGGCGCACCCACTTGCCCGGTTTGAGAATGGTCCCGACAAATTCGAGTCCCACATGAGCGGCAAGCGAGTCCACGTAGCCAGTTCGCAGGTTCCACGTGAACAGGCTCAGGTACAGAAACAGCACCAGAACCAAAAGAAGGAGCAGGCGTCTGGTATGCGAGGCGTTAATCGACCGCTACCTCCTTCAGAATATCGAGATTGTCCAGCGCCTTGCCAGTTCCAATAACCACAGTGGAGAGCGGATCATCCACCACGGTGATAGGCAGCGAAGTTTCCTCACGCAGCAGTTGGTCCAGCCCCTTAAGCAGACCGCCCCCGCCGGTGAGCACAATGCCCCGGTCCACAATGTCCGCAGCCAGTTCCGGCGGCGTCTGCTCCAGCGCAATACGCACCGCCTGCACGATGGAGTCCACCTGTTCGGAAATAGCCTTGCGCACTTCTTCGGAGGTAATGACAATATTCTGCGGAATGCCAGTGACAAGATCGCGGCCCTTGACCTCCAGCGTTTCTTCCGGGTCCATGGGATACGCGGAGGCGATTTTTATCTTAATTTCCTCAGCGGTGGATTCGCCGATGAGCATATTGTACTTACGCTTCACATGCGTCATGATGGCTTCGTCCATTTTGTCACCGCCCACGCGCACCGACTTGGAGTACACGACCCCGGAAAGGGAAATGACCGCCACTTCGGTGGTGCCGCCGCCGATGTCCACCACCATGTTGGAGGTAGGTTCCTGAATGGGCAGGTTGGCGCCGATAGCCGCCGCCATGGGTTCCTCAATCAGATACACCTCGCGCGCGCCAGCGCTCTGGGCGGATTCCTTCACCGCGCGCTTTTCCACTTGCGTAATGCCGGTAGGCACACAAATAATAATACGCGGGTGAACGATGCGATTATTGTGCACCTTTCGGATAAAGTGGCGCAGCATGGCTTCGGTGATTTCAAAATCGGCGATAACGCCATCCTTCATAGGGCGGATGGCTTGAATATTGCCGGGTGTGCGCCCAAGCATGCGCTTGGCGTCATGCCCCACGGCAAGCACCACGGTGTTGCCCCTGGCGTCTTTTTTCACGGCCACGACAGACGGTTCCCGCAAAACAATGCCCTGGCCCTTTACATACACGCAGGTATTGGCGGTACCCAAGTCAATGGCAAGGTCATTGGAGAACATGCCTAGAAAAAAATCTAATACTTTTGCCATGTTATCTCACTTGCTTCGTTCAAGAGGAATAGATATCAAAGGGAGGCGCCAAAACGCACGGCGCATCTTACAAAAAATTGTTCTGGATCGGCAATGAACAGATACTATCAATTAGCCACATATTTTCGCCATCGCTTCGGGTGTCGGGTTCAAAAAATCCCTCTCGATGCGGGCTTTTCCTGCCCCAATCGCGACGGAACGCTTTCCTTCGGAGGCTGCGTCTTTTGCAACCCGCTGGGGTCCGGTTCCGGTATGGGAAAAAACAGCACGGCACTTTCGGAGCAATGGGCTATCTGGCGCTCCAGATATCAGCATACCCGCGACGCCGGGATTTTCATAGCCTATTTGCAATCGTTTTCCAACACATATGGCCCTGTTGAGAAACTTACAGAAACGTTGAATACTATCGAAAGGTTACCGGGGGTATCCGGTTTATCCGTGGGCACCCGGCCCGACTGCGTGGATCAGGAAAAGCTCGACCGCATAGCCGATTTCGCCCAGAGGCTGGCTCCGTCCAGCCCGGCGGGACAAAGCGAAGTGTGGGTGGAGTTCGGCCTGCAATCCGCGCGGGACGAAACCCTGCTTCGCATCAACCGGGGGCACGACTTCGCCTCCTTCGCGCGGGCCACCCACATGGCGGCAGAACGCGGAATTAAAGTTTGCGCCCATATTATCGCCGGACTGCCCGGTGAAACGCTGGACGATTTCCTCTACACTGTGGATTCTGTCAACCGTCTGCCAATTCACGGCATCAAGTTTCACAGCATGTATGTACTAGAGCACACCGCGTTAGCCGCGATGTGGCGACGCGGCGAATACGTTCCTCTAACGGAAAGCGAATACGTGTCTGCCATGGTTCACGCCTTGCCCCGCCTGCGTTCTGAAATTATTATTCATCGTATCACCGGTGACCCTACGGAAGAAGAGTTGTTGGCCCCCCGCTGGAGCACGGGAAAACGGTCCGTCATGGTGGGTATTGCCAACGGACTTGAAATGGCGCAAACATGGCAGGGCCGGGAACTGTCTGCGGCGCAACCTGTTGACAGTCTTCCCCCGCTCTGGTTTTCCCCGCGCCCAAGTCTGCCGGGAGCCTTACGACCCCGATGGGACACAGAATATACGGCGGTGGCGGAAGCTTTGGGGTATCCCCCCCATATCTTCACCCCCAACCATATTACGGAGCATCAGCCATGAGATTAGAAACCTTACATACAGAACATCTTTTCGCGGGTAAGCTGCGCCTAACACTTAACTGGCACGCGGACTCAATAGTTGAAATCGGTCTTGGCTGGGATGACGGCACAGTGACGCACGCCACAACCCCGCAGAGCGACCTTTCCGCGTGCGGTCGGGCCACACAAGCCGCGCTGGAACAATATGCAGCCGGAAAGCCTACCCGCTGGCCGGATATGCCCCTTGCCCTGCACCTATGCACCCCCTTTACCCGCGAGGTGCTGACACAACTCTGCACCGTACCCGCCGGGAGCACTGTCACGTACAAGCAACTCGCCGCCATGGCGGGACGCCCCAACGCCGCGCGCGGGGTGGGACAGATTATGCGGCGCAACCGCTGGCCGCTCATTGTCCCCTGCCACCGGGTACTGGGCAGCACAGGTGCCATGGTTGGGTTCGCCAACCCCAGCGGCATCCCGCTCAAAGAATACTTGCTGCAATTGGAACGCGGCGCCGCCTAATCACGGAAAATCACAGACGCCGTGCCTGTGGTCTAAACGCCCGATTGGGACATCTCGTGGCGGACTCCCGCCATCTCCCGCACAGGAATCAGGCAGAAATATCCTTCCCGTTCTTAACAAAACAGGCGCTGGCATGCTGCCAGCGCCTGTTTACAGTAGTACGTCTGATTTTCGATGCCGCCACATAGGAATACGCCGGACAGCGGGGAACAAACACGTATTTACCCGCTATGCGGCGGAGGCGAGGCGCGCACCTGTTCCCCCGGAAAAACCGCCAAAGCCCGCCGCAACGCCGGTTATTTCAACGCCCTCCACGCGCAGACAGCACGGCTAGAGGTGTTTTTCGATACTGGCAAACGCGCTGTGGTTGTGGATAGATTCATGGCTTTCCACTTCCACGTGAAACCAGCTCACCTGCGGATGCGATTCCAACTTTTGCGCAACAGCGCGGACCACATCCTCTACAAAGGTGGGGTTGGCAAAGGCTGTTTCCGTCACAAATTTTTCGTCTTCCCGCTTCAGCAAGGAATACACGGGGGATGATGCGGAGGCTTCCGCGATTTCAATAAATTCCTCAATCCATGCGAATCCCCGCTGGCGAATACGCATGCGCACAATAGCCCGCTGGCTGTGCGCGCCTTCATCCGAAATGGCTTTGGAACAAGGGCACACGGTCATCACCGGCACATCTATTTCCAGCAAAAATCGCGGTTTGTCGCCTTCAAGCTCCCCAGTGATCTTGCACTGATAGTCCATCAGCCCACCACGCCCGCTCGCCGGGGCTTGTTTGACCAAAAAATAGGGAAAACGGAATAGAGCATATGCCTTACGCGCATGCAGCCGTTCCTTGATGTCGTGCAGCAGATTGCGCATGCTGTCGTAGTGCAGGTCTTCGCTCCAGCCTTCCAGCGCTTCCACAAACCGGCTCATATGCGTGCCTTTGAACTCCGCAGGCAAGTCCACGCCAATATCCACTTGCGCCACCGAATGCTGCGCCCCTTTTTGTCTGTCGCGCACCACTATGGGCAACCGCAGGTCACGCACGCCCACGCGGTCTATAGCCATAGCCACCTGCGAGGGGCTCATCTGCACATCTTCCATACTCTGTTTAGACAAGATCTTCTCCCGTGGTGGCCAGACTCAACTTGCCGTGCTTCACTCCTTTGGTGGAGACAAGCTTCTGCGACAACAAACGCACCTCTTCTCCCCGGCCCTTCAGCACGAGCACTTCAAGGCAGTTATCGTGATCCAGATGCACATGCATGGTAGTGATGATGATTGTGTGATGATCGTGCTGAATATCTACTAACTTTTGGGAAAGATCGCTTTTGTGGTGGTCGTAGACCAAGGTAAGCGTGCCCGCCAATTCCCGGTCTTCGTCCTTCCATTCCTCTTCCACCAGCATGTTGCGGATGAGATCGCGGATGGCTTCGGAGCGGGTTTGGTAACAACGCTCGTCGCACAAGGCGTCGAATTTTTCCAGAAGGTCGGAATCCAGCGAAACGCCAAAACGGATGGTCTGACCCATACAATCTCCTGTCAGGATGGGCTGGCAAGCGACGATGCGGCCTGTTGCCAGCCAGTGTCCACAGATACCCTTACCCGAACCTCTGCGGTGCCACTTGCCGGGGAGGGCCGCAGTACCGGGGGCGGGAGTTTCCAAACATCACCACAATGCCCGGCGCTGCGCGTCAAGCTCTTGTACGCTTGCGCGCGGCTGATACGCCAAATCTTTAAACCACGGCAACGCAGGGCATCAAAAGGTGCCGCCGACTGGAGGGATTTCCCCCGCCGGGCGACGCAATTCCCAAATAGTTACGGTTATACCGGAAGGTTGCTCATACAGAGCGGAAACGTTCTCTGTGGAAAGCGGCCGGGAACGCCACCCCCGCCTGTCCAGTAAAGACCGAAAATGAGCATATACACTTCTATTCGGCTCCGCCACCCATGCCACCCCCTGCGGGGAAAGCACATGGGCGAGGAAATCTAGTACCGGTTCCACAAACCGTCGTTCGTACATAATATCGCCCCCCCACACACAGTCAAATGCGCTGGCACGCACACCGGGCATGCGCCAGTCCATTACTGTCCACAGCGGAGAGGGTACACCATTCCTCACAGCGTTGCGGGCTGCGAAATGAAGGGCTTGCGGCTCGTAATCCATCGCCACCACTCGCGCGCCCAGCCATGCGCCGATCATTGCGGTCAATCCCAGACCGCACCCCATGTCAAGGCAACACCGCCCCGTTATGACATCCTTATGCGCGACCAACCATTCCCCCAAAGCCACGCTGGAAGGCCATAACTCCGTCCAATAGGGAAGGCGCTCGTCGTCCCCCCAATCGGTTTCCCCCATAGCGTTCCACAACGCTTCCAGATCCGCCGCGCGCTCAAGATGCCAGTCTTTGCCCCCTACCCGCACAACGAGTTGGGGAGTGTATTCCGTCAGGGCCATACGTATTCCATGTCAGGGCAGACCGCCCGTCAGTTGCAGCCGCATGCGCTTGCACATCAAGAGACGCAATAGACACATCATAAAATCCGGTGCGCTGGCATACCGCAAGGCAGGGGGAGGCGTCCAGTGGAGAACGTCTCCCTCTGAGAAGCACACGGGACATACCGGATGCGGGAAATAGGCCATGCACAGAAAAGACCGGGAATGCCGGGAACCCTCTCCAAGCACCACACCAAGGACGGAACACCCCGGAGGGTTGCCTCACCGGCCTGCGCCTGTTATCAGTCCCGGAACGAAACGGGGAACGACATGGCGGCATGTGCCCCTCCCCCACGGCGTTCCTTACTCCCTGCCCTTTCTTTCATGCGGATGGCTGTGCACATCCACATGCGAGAAAGCCCGGAGCAGCCCAGACAAAATGAACGCCGCGACACCTCTATCGACAGGACTGCCAACCCGCCGCATACACGAGACACCGCACCTATGCCCAGCCCCCTTTCCGCACTCCACAGACAAGTCTGGACAGCCATGTTGGCGGCGCTTATCGCCGTGGGGGCACTACTGCAACTGCCCATTGGCCCTGTTCCCGTCACATTGCAGACCTTTTCCATCGTCCTCGCGGGGCTGATATTAGGGCCGGTGCACGGTGCCATCGCCATGTTGCTCTACCTTGTTGCTGGTTGCATCGGCCTACCGGTCTTTTCGGGTGGACGGGCCGGTCTGGCACATCTACTTGGTCCCACAGGGGGCTATCTTATCGGCTATGTGGGAACAGCCATGCTCGCCGGCATGGGGACCATCACGCGAAAAATTTCCCCCTCTCCCGACATGCAGGCGCATACGGAGCAGACCATCCCGCCCGCGGCCATAACACCGGGCACGCCGCGACAAGATCGACGTCTGCTTTTACAGACACTGGGCTGGAGTTTGCTGGGCCTTATCCCCGTCTTTGCCGTGGGCATGTTGCGCCTCACATTTGTGCTGGATGTTTCCTATGCCAAGGCGTTCGCGGTGGGCGTGGTGCCCTTTATCGTGGGAGACGTCATCAAGGTAGTGGCGGCAGTGCTTGCCTATCGCTACTTACGGGGCAGGAGGCTCCTACCAGTATGATTACGGCAGAAGGGCTTTCCTTTCGCTACCCCGGAGCGACGGAATTTTCGCTGCGCGAAATTACCTGCCAGATACCGGAAGGGACTGCGCTGTTCCTGTGCGGCACCAATGGCAGCGGTAAATCCACACTTCTCTCGCTGCTGGCTGGCTTATACACGCCAACCGCAGGCCGCATCAGTGTGGGGGACGTTCGCACACCGGGCAATGAGCAGGGCTTGCGTGACTGCTCTGCGCTGGTACTCCAAGATGCCGATCTGCAAATCATTGGCTCCACAGTAGAAGAAGACATGCTGCTGGCCTTTCCCCCCGGTCTATCCGGCGCGGAGGAAACCGCGCGTGGCATGGCGGCTAAATTTGACCTCGCCGCACAGTGGAACTCACCGGTTCACACGCTTTCCTACGGGCAAAAACGCAAACTCTGCCTTGCCGTCGCTCTGCTTGGGTCGCCCAGCCTACTTTTATTAGATGAACCGCTCTCCGGCTTGGATTATCCAGCCATCCGGGAAATGCGCGCTCTTCTTAAAAAAAACAGAGAGATGGGACTCACACAAATCATCTCGGTCCACGATTTAGACCCGCTAATTGACTTGGCAGACAGCCTCTTAGTGCTCCACAAGGGCACACAAGTTCTTTTCGGCCCCCCGGACGAGATACTAGGGGAGATATCTCAGTACGGCGTCCGCCGCCCAAGTGGCTGGCAGCGCGGAGAACCACTACGCAACTGGGAGTGAGGAAAAAACCTGCCCACTCAAGAACAGGAAACACAGCATGCGATTATTCAAGCTCCTTCTCAAAGTAAGCTTTGGGAAAAATTACAGAAAAAAATTTAAACTGAAATACTCCTGTGACATCCCCAAAATTGAAGAATATGAAAAGCTGGGCACACTATTTCCCCACCCTGTGGGCATAGTTATCTCCAAGCTTGTAACAATGGGAAATAATTGCATTATATTCCAAAACGTCACGCTCGGTGCTGGAAAAAATATTCCATCGCACCCCGATCAAGACTGCTACCCTGTGCTTGGAGATAACGTTATCGTTTTTGCCGGCGCGGTTGTCGCGGGGAAAATCCGTATTGGAAATAACGTCATTATCGGAGCAAACTCGTTTGTTAACAAAACCATTCCCGATAACGCCATTGTCGCAGGGATACCCGCGAAGGTAGTTGGAGAAAATCGCTCGACAGAACTAAGGAAACCTTTCCCCACACGAGTTCCTACAACGAGCTTTGGATCTACACATCAGGCAGGGATTTCGAACAAGATCGATGCCCCCTAAGTAACAATCCTGGATGATTACCTATCCCCTTGTCTCCAAGCAGTGGCGGACACGCGATACCGTACTTCCGGAGTAAGTATACAAAACTTATCTGATCGCGCTTGGAATACCTCTGGATAATTTGCCACCATTCTTCCATCAAAGCAGCTACTGTTGGGTCGTTATGCCGCCTAAAAATTATTCCCAGCGCATATAGGCCGTTGTCATGGGGATAATGAGAAGATTCTAAAATACTCTCCCATTCTTTGATTTTTGCGTAAGAATCTTTTTTGAGTGCAATCAGCTTTGTTATTTCTTTATATACGCATTTTCTGTGTTCATGTAATGGAGCAGACAGAGCCATTCTCTCATCCATAGCAGCATATGCAGCTATGGAGAGATCCTCTCCCAGCACATCGCAGTTAGCATCTATCCAAATACTGTAATCATATTCAGGAAATAATTTTTGCGGAAACATTTTATAATATTTTGCATTTCTATTATGATCGATTCCAAATCGATGCTCCAGTTTTCTGCATTCCCATACTCCTTTAACCATGTCCGGTTGATCTGTAAAACAAACATAGTCCCAATCTTCAACTAAAAAAATGTGTGGGAAAATGGCATCGTATCCTCCTGAGACCGCCGTATACATAACCACCCGCGCTTTACGCGTTCTCTTTCTTTGGTGGTACCATATGCTCGCCATGCCGCTGAGATCTCCCCCAGAGGCGTTCTCCATTTTTGTAACCAATTACGCGCGAATCTTCGGAGGGCAGGATGTGGAATACATAATGTCAATAATTTAGCCGTGCGCCCATCAAAGTAAGCCCCAATCATCATTTCCCCTTAAATCAGCAAGCGGAATATAAATTTATCTATTAACTATTCTGCCAAAAAATTTTATTAATAATTTTTGTAAAGTTATTCATTTTGATCGCATGCCAAATACCCCCAAAAGAGAACCTCATCCATATATAGGATATGAATTCTTTCACTGCAGCGCCATCTCCTCTTCGCAACAACGTATCCATTGCGCAACGTAGCTCCCAAGATACCATTTGACGTTGCCATCTTTGCAATGAAGATTTAGAAATTATATTTTTATCACACAGCTTACCCCCAATTGAATACACATACTCAACACTGTACTTCCAAATATCTGCATCTGTCTTTTTAGAATATGACGATGAGTGCCTTCTATAAGCACATACAACCGCTGGCTGCCGAACAACTTTTCCTAAAAGGCATGCATATCCACCAATCAGCCTATCCAAATTCATCATTTTTTCAGAAATAAACGGATCGTGGTCGAAGTCAACTTCGGCAAAAGCGGCTTTTCGTATCAGTATCTTCGAAAATCCCACGATGGGACGCTTGCGAAAATGTGCGAGCAGATACTCCACTCCCCCTGTAGAATCTGGGATATCCGATAGTTTTTCAACAATCTTGCCATCCTCATAAAATTCACGTTGCCCGCCACAGACAACAGCTACATCTCCTGCAGCCTTTTCCATCAATAAAGCCAACCCGTTGGGCTGAAGAATATCATCGTCGTCCATGAACTTCAGCCACTCACAGGATGCCAGTTCTGCGAGCCGAACATAGTTACGGGCGAGGCCGAGTGAAGGAATGTTTCGATAGTACCGGATGCGCGGTTCAGCCGCATATTTTTTGGCAATCTGCTCAATGGCATCTGTGGGACAATCATCAGAGATGACAAGCTCCTGAAATGGATAACGTTGCATCAGACAGCTTTGCAGGCATTCTTCAAAATAGTCCGGCTTGTACGCGGGAATACAAATGGATACGATAGGCGAAACAACTTCAGGCAAAATCCACCCCTAATTTTAATATCCATACACACCAACATTTTGTGCATAAAATAATTCAGTATGTCAAGCTTGATTTAAATACAAAATAATTATATTATACATAGGAATGTATAAACACTTTACACTGGTAACTATAAAATATTAGCAGGAAAATATGAGAAATAAATATTACTATATTGAAAAAATAAAAAGACATATTCCATTTTACTGGAGAAATCGAATTCCTCTAGATAATATTAGAATATGCAATACGAAGGAAACACTAGATGACTGTATGTATATTATACCTAAATCGAGCGGAGGGGGCCCATTGAAGCCTTCCTCGGCAGAAACCGGGAGAAGATTGACTCCAAAAATGGTGCGATGGGGACAGCTTGATCGCTGAAGCGTGATAATGCTGCTCGTTTCG
>JAEWQB010000005.1 GCA_023460395.1 Pseudomonadota bacterium
GACATCCAGCCCTCCACCTGATGGGTGAAATAATCATGATTTGTTGTTGGATGTGATTGTAAACAAAAACAAGGCGATAGGCCAGCTTTGATGTTGTGTCAGGCAGGAGAATCGCTCAGATTAGGTATAAAAAGCATCATTCCACCTGCGAAAGCATATAGATGAACGCAGGGATTCGCAAGAGACGTTCACTATCCATCCTCTTACAATCAATAGAGATAGCGAAAAGCATCTACAAAATTCTGTTGCCATAGTAATGCAGCATATTTATGCTACTTCTTGGGGACCAGCACGCTGGTCACGGATGTCCGTACACACTCTCATGGGGGAACCATGTCCATAACAATTCGTATTCTGTGGTCCCTATTGGGACTTTTCACCATGTCAGCCATCACGTTTGGCAGTCTATGGCATATTTCCTCCGGGCAACAGAACGCCATGCAGACGGCACTGCTTGTGGAACACCTGCGCGCGCAACCACATGCCGTTTCCACCTTGCCACTTCCCGCATCGGGCAGCCCCGCAGCGCAGCAACTTGCCGCTTCCACGGCACGGCTCGACACAGTGCTCTCCCTGCTGCGTGACGGCGGGTCCGTTTCCACCAGAGGAGCAAACATTTCCGGCGAAACCAACGCCGACCTCTTCCTTCCCGCCGCAAGCGCCGAGCTTGCGGCCCGGTTAAACACCGTGCGCGATGCCGTGCGCCCATACAAAACGGCAGTCGGGACGCTGACCGCTGCGCAAAGCGGGCAGCAGCCGGATGAAGAACCACTACGCGGGGCTGCGGCAAGGCTGGATAAAGAATTAGCCGCCACCTCGGCACTGCTGCAATCGCAAGCGATGTCCGACGCTGCCATGCTTCCCGTTGCGGGTGGCATCTGTCTTCTTGTAAGCGCCCTGCTTATGGTGCTCTCCTACTTTTGGCTGCGCAGCACCCTGCTACGCCCGCTGACCACGCTGCGTAATTATCTGCACCATATCGCCTGCGAAGAACAAAAAGACATGGTGTGCGACGAACAAGATATCGGGACCAACGTCACCTATAGCCCGGAACTGCAAATGCTCCGGGATGATATGACCACGCTGGTGCGCACACTGCGGGAAAAAATTCTTGCTGCGGATACAAGCGAAAGCGAAGCGCACGCACGGGCTGAAGAAACCGCCAGCGCTCTGAAAAATGCCGAAAAAGAACACGCCGCCATCCAAAAGCTCTACGAAACCATGTCCGCCGTGGCAAATAGGGCACAGGGAGTCTCCCAGCGGGTATTTGCTTCTGTGGAAGAACTTTCCCACCAGATAGAAATCGTAAACCACGGCGTGGACGTGCAGCGGGATCGCATGACGGAAACCGCCACCGCTATGGAAGAAATGAACAGCACCGTGCTGGAAGTGGCCCGCAACGCCACCAGCGCCGCGCAGTCCGCATCCAGCTCCCGCGAAAACGCCGTTACCGGTGCCGCCGGCGTGCGGGATGCCGTTACCTCCATCGAGAATATCCGGGGCCGAATTCTGGCACTCAAGGAAAGCATGGGGCAGTTGGGGCGGCAGGCAGATTCCATCAGCCAGATCATGACCACCATCTCTGACATTGCCGACCAGACCAATCTGCTGGCCCTGAACGCGGCAATCGAAGCCGCCCGTGCGGGCGACGCGGGACGCGGTTTTGCCGTGGTGGCGGATGAAGTACGCAAACTGGCGGAAAAAACCATGCACGCCACCCGCGATGTAGGCGAAGCCGTGCAGCGCATCCAAACCCACGCTCACGAAAACGTGCAGGCCGTGGAACAGGCCGCGCAAGACATAGAATCCTCCACCCAATCCGCCGCGCATTCCGGTGAATTTATGGATAATATCGTCCAGATTGTGGAAGAAACCGCCATGCAGGTTTCCTCCATCGCCGCTGCGTCGGACCAGCAGTCCGCCGCATCGGAACAAATTAACCGCGCCGTGCTGGAAGTGACAAAAGTCGCCTCGGACACCGCCGAGGGTATGACCGTTTCCGCGCGGGCATTGGTGGAAATATCCAGTCTGGTTGAGGAGCTGGACACCGTTATTCAGTCGCTGGCCTCTGGAAAGGCCACAGGCGTAAACGCTGCCGCAGGCGAGGAGCTGTTCACATGGACGGATGACCTCGCACTGGGTATTCCCTCCATCGATGCGCAACATAAACGTCTGGTGGAACTCATCAATATGTTGCACACCGCCATGAAGCAGCGCTCCGGCAAAGACGCTCTGGTGCGGGTGGTGGAAGAACTTAAAAAGTATACCGTCACCCACTTCAAATACGAAGAAGACCTGTTCGACAAGCACCACTACCCCGAAACCAAGGGGCATGTGGTGCAACATGAAAAATTCGTGGAAACCGTGCTCGACTTCGAGGAAGGGCTGCGTTCCGGCAAGGTTACTGTAACCATGGACGTTATGCGCTTCCTCAAAGACTGGCTCATGAAGCACATTAACGGCACTGACCGCCTGTACTCCCACTTCCTACAGGAACGCGGAGTGCGGTAACACGCCGCAGTACGGTCTGTCCGGTTCAGTCAAAAAGTATACGGCGCAAAGCCGCGCCTTCGGCGACCAAAGGGCGAATCGCCCTTTGGAATCCTCGTAACGTGCACGCATCGCCCTCACGTGGCTGCGACGAGATATTGCTACGCAAAAACAAAACAGGCGTTGGAGTAACTCCAACGCCTGTTCATTTTCTGGCCTATGTTTCGCGGTTACTTTTGGTTCCGTTCCACGCGCGCCCAGCTATCACGCAAGGTAACGGTGCGGTTAAATACGGGCCGTTCGGGGGTGGAGTCAGTATCTTTGCAAAAGTAGCCTAACCGTTCAAACTGTACCTGCTCGCCATCGGCACACCGTGCGAGGCGGGGTTCCACATAGGCGGTCACTACCCGTTCTGAGTCGGGATTCAGATATGTCAGGAAGGTTTCACCCTCCGCCACCTGATTGGGATTTTCCTTGGTGAACAGCGGTTCGTACAAGCGCACTTCGGCCTCCACGGCATCAGTGACTGAAACCCAATGCAGAGTCCCCTTCACTTTGCGACCATCTTCCGTAGAGCCTCCCCGGCTGGCGGGATCATAGGTACAATGCACTTCCAGCACATTACCTTGCGCGTCCTTCACCACGCCGGTGCAAGTGACGTAGTAGGCGTAGCGCAGCCGCACTTCCTGTCCGGGAGTGAGGCGGAAGAATTTTTTCGGTGCCTCTTCGCGGAAGTCGTCCCGCTCTATCCACAGCTCGCGCCCGAACCGCATGGTGCGGGTGCCAAGGCTGTCATTTTCCGGGTGCAGGGGCATTTCAAAAACATCGTCTTCGCCGCCAGCGCCTTCAGGGTAGTTGGTAATAACCAACTTCACGGGGTCCACCACGCCCATAAGGCGCGGTGTGGTCGCGTTCAGGCGCTCCCGCACGCAAAATTCCAGCAACGCGTAGTCCACCATGGAATCCGCTTTAGCCACCCCGATACGCGCGCAGAAGTCGCGCAGGGCTTCCGCCGGAAATCCTCTGCGGCGCACACCGCACAGAGTGGGCATACGGGGGTCATCCCAACCGCGCACGTGCCCTTCCGTCACCAACTGAATGAGCTTGCGTTTGGAAAGCACGGTGTACGTCAGGTTCAACCGGGCGAATTCTATTTGCTGTGGACGATACAGCCCCAAAGTCTGGAGCGTCCAGTCGTATAGTTCGCGGTTATTCTCAAACTCCAGCGTACAAATGGAGTGTGTTACTCTCTCAATGGAATCGGAAATGCAATGGGTGAAATCGTACATCGGATAGATGCACCACGCGTCTCCCGTGCGGTGATGGTGCGCCCTGCGGATACGATACAATGTGGGGTCGCGCATAACCATATTCGGCGAGGCCATGTCTATTTTGGCACGCAGGACATGAGCGCCGTCAGGGAACTCACCAGCCCGCATACGCCGGAACAGGTCCATATTTTCCTCTACCGATCGGGTGCGGTAGGGGCTTTCCTTACCGGGTTCCGTAAGCGTTCCCCGGAATGTGCGAATTTCTTCCGCAGACAGGGAATCCACGTAGGCTTTGCCATCTTGAATGAGCTGTTCGGCAAAGGCGTAGAGCCGGTCGAAATAATCCGATGCGTAAAAACACCGGTCTTCCCAGCCGAACCCCATCCAGCGCACATCTTCCTGAATGGAATCCACGTATTCCGTGTCTTCTTTTACCGGATTGGTGTCGTCAAACCGCAGGTTGCATTGTCCGCCGGAGTTTTCCTGAGCAATGCCAAAGTTCAAACAGATGGATTTGGCGTGGCCCAAATGCAGATACCCGTTAGGTTCCGGTGGAAACCGGGTGTGCACCCTGCCATCGTACTTCCCGCTGGCGTTATCCGCAGCCACTATTGCGCGGACGAAATCGATACCCGCGCCTTCCTTTTTTCCTGCTTCCGTCGCCGCATTTTCAGCGGAACCGGTCTGGGGAGAAATCGTCATGCAGTCTTCCATCCTCTTGAAACATAACCAAACGTATTGACGCACCAAAAAATTCCACGCGGCCTGCCGCGCATATCCGGCAGGACATACGGGAAAGCCGTGCCCCGGTCAATTACCACGCACCGGCTCATGGTGCTCCCGCACCCGGAACAGTATGGCGTAGAGCACCGGAACCACCACCAACGTAAGTATGGTGGCAAAGGTCAGCCCCGCCATAATGGTCACAGCCATGGCTACAAAAAACGCATCACTCAGCAGCGGCAGCATGCCCAACACGGTAGTTCCCGCCGCCATCATCACAGGCCGCATACGGCTGACAGACGCTTCCAGCACGGCGAGGAAGGCGGGACGGCCCTCCTCTGTCTGCACCCTGATCTCATCCAGCAGCACAATGGCGTTTTTGATAAGCATTCCAGACAAACTGAGAAAGCCCAGCAGGGCCATAAAACCGAAGGGTTGCCCGGTGGAAAGCAGACCAGCCGTCACGCCTATGGCGGCTAACGGCACAGTGAGCCAGATAATAAGCGGCTGGCGCAATGCGTTGAACAGCACCACGGTTATCAACACCATAATTGCCAGCGTACCGGGAATGGAGGCAGCCAGCCCGGCTTGCGCGTCGTGAGAATCTTCATACTCTCCCCCCCACTCCATCAGGTAGCCGGGAGGCAGCGGAATGGCTTCAAGCTTTGCCCGCAGTTGCGTGCGCAAGGCACTAGCCAGACCACGTGCCGGTTCGCACGACGTTGTAATGGTAAACGCGCGGTTACGCGCTTGCAGTACGTTGGCCTCCGTTTCCGTATGAAAACCGGAAACCACCTGACTGAGCGGAATCATGCGCTGCAAAACGGGGCTCCACACC
The DNA here is from genome assembly GCA_023460395.1 of Pseudomonadota bacterium. Taxonomy (GTDB): domain Bacteria; phylum Desulfobacterota; class Desulfovibrionia; order Desulfovibrionales; family Desulfovibrionaceae; genus Halodesulfovibrio. The sequence continues at coordinate 5,323 of JAEWQB010000005.1, forward strand.
TGCACATCGGCAATGCGGGAAACCTCGCCGCGTTCTTCCGCCGGGGAGCGCATAATAATGGGCAGCAGGGTATCTCCTTCCCGGTATACGCCCACGGTAGAGCCGGAAAACGCCATATCCAGCGCGGCGGCGATATCCGTGCGGTCCAGCCCGGCCCGTTGCGCGGCGGCCTGCGATATGACAGGGCGCAGCACCTTGGCTGCCTGCCGCCAGTTATCGCGCACCCCTTGCGCATCGGGGTTTTCCCGCATGATTTCCTGAGCGTGGGCGGAAAGCTTACGCAACTCCGCCGGGTCCGGCCCGCTGAACCGCACCTCTATAGGATCATCACGCCCCGGTCCCAGACGAACCTTTTTGAATTTAAAAAAGACTTCCGGCGCGGTCTCCATAGCGATGGCCCGATATTCTTCCATCATAGCCGGGATTTCGCGGTAGTCCTTCACGGTTACGATAATCTGCCCATAATTGGCGTAGTCTTTTTCCGGGCTGTACACCAACATGAACCGCGGTGCGCCGCCTCCCACGAAAGACGAGGTAAATTCCACACGCGGGTCAGCATCAAGCAATGCTTCCAGCTTCCGCATATCCTCGCTGGTTTCCTGAATACCGGAGCCTTCCGGCTTCCAATAATCAATAAAAAATTGCGGCTGTGTTGAAGCGGGGAAAAAGCTCTGGTTCACAAACTGAAATCCCCACAGGGACGCACCCAGCAAAACAACCATGACCAGCACGGTGGCCACCCTGTGGCGCAGGCAGAGAGTCAGAAGTCCGCGATATGCCATAAAAACAGGTCCGCCATAAGGATCTCTGTCGCGGTTGGAACCGGCTTTAAGGAGCATGTCGCACAGCAGCGGTGTCACGGTAATGGCTGTTACCCAACTGAGCAGCAACGAAATCAGCAACACCCAAAACAGAGAACCGCAATATTCTCCTGTATTATCCTCCGAAAGACCGATAGCGGCAAAAGCCATAATGGCTATGACCGTGGCTCCCAGCAAAGGCCACATATTCTGCCGCACCACCTCTGTAGCCGCTTTAATGCGCTGCTCCCCTTTCTGAATGCGCACAAGCATGCCTTCCGTCACCACAATGGCGTTATCCACCAGCATGCCGAGCGCTATGATGAGCGCCCCAAGCGACACCCGCTGGAGAGGAATATCCATCATCTTAATGAAGAGGAAGGAACCACACACAGTGATGAGCAGCACCACGCCAATAATCATGCCGCTGCGCAGCCCCATGGTGATCATGAGTACAGCGATGACAATGACGATGGCTTCCACCAGATTCAAGGCGAAACCATCCACGGCGCGAGTCACATAGTCAGGTTGGTAGTAGACTGGTTCAATGGAAATGCCGACTGGCGTTTCGGACTCTAATTTCGCCAAACGCGCGGAAATTTTTTCGCCAAGGTCCACGATATTGCCACCGGAGGCCAATGAAACGCCTACCCCCAACGCGGGGTTGCCGTTCTGGCGCATCATCTTTTTCGGAGGATCGGGATACCCCCGGTATACCGTGGCAATATCCCGCAGGTAGACCAGCTTTCCTGAAGCGGTATCTGTAATAAATAAGTTGCCCAAGTCCTCAACGGAAGCAATGCCACCACTGGGCGAAATGCGGATATATTCCGACCCCACCGTAACATTGCCGGAATCCGCCACCAGATTCCGCTGCGCCAACGCGCTCATTACCTTGGTTACAGACACACCCAGCGCACGCACCCGCGAACGGGATACCTCCACATACACGACCTCTGGTTGCGCACCCCAGATAGTTACCTTGGCGACATCGGGCACCAGCAACAGTTCCCGGCGTAAAAAATCCACATAATTTTTGAGTTCGCTGTAGGAATACCCATCCGCCGTTACCGCGAAAAAGATACCGTACACATCCCCGAAGTCGTCATACACCACGGGGGTCGAGGCACCGGGCGGTAGAGAGGCCGCAGCGTCGCCCACCTTGCGCCGCAGTTCATCCCACACCTGAGGCAGGTCGTTTTTCCCGTACTTATCTTTAATTGTTACGGTAATTATGGACATGCCCGGTCTGGACACGGAGGTTACCCGTTTCAGTTGCCCCAATTGCTGAATGGCACTTTCCAGCGCATCCGTCACTTCATAGGCCACTTCCATGGCTGTGGCACCGGGGTACGCGGTAATAACCTGCGCGTCCTTAATGGTGAACTCCGGGTCTTCCAGCCTACCCATAGAGGTATACGCAAGCACACCGCCCATGGTCAGCGCGAAGGTCAGCGCCAGCGTGGCTACCCGGCGGCGAATGGAAAATTCAGCGATATTCATGGCTAGCGCCCCCCGATGGGTCCTTCGAGAACACGTACCGCCTGCCCCTCATGCAGAAAATGCACGCCAGCGGTAATAACCTGCTCGCCCCCTTCCAGACCGCTGGTGACAAATATCTCGTTCCCCTGCATCTCGCCCACGGTCACAGCGCGGCGGTGCACCGTGCCATTACCGTCCAACGTCCACACTGCGAAGGAGCTGTCCGAGTCTCCATGCACGGCGGAAGCAGGCAGAAGAAATCCGCGCGTTTCCGCCGTGGCGGGCAATTTCCCGTGCACCTCCGCGGTCATTCCCGGCTGGAGGGCGATATCCTGCGGCTTTTCTATGGTCATAGTTACCGTGTAGGTTCTGGTCTGCGCGTTGGGTACGGTGCGGTATTCTTTGAGGCGTGCGGGAAATTCTCTGCCAGGAAACGCATCAAAACTCACCATGGGCAAAACCGCAGAGCCGTTCTTCAGGTTGGTATACAGCACATAAACAAACTCCGGGATCTCCACCTCCACATCCAGTGTAGCGGGATTCTCCAACCGGACAACGGGTTCCTGCGCCTGTACAGTTTCAAAATTTTTCACATACTTGGCCGCTATGCTCCCGGCGTAGGGGGCCACAAGTTCCGTGTACTGCAAATTCAGTCTGGCCTGCTTCTGCTGCTGCTCCAGCGCTTCCACCGCAGCGACGGCATTGCCGTAGGTTGCCTTAGCTGAATCATACGCCGCGTGGGATATGGTATCGGACTCCAGCAACTTACTGTTCCGTTCAAAGTTCAGTTTCGCCTCAGCCAATGTGGCACGGGCACCCAACAATTGCGATTCCACATTGCGCAACGCTGTCTGATAATCTGTGGGGTCCAGCCGGGCCACCACATCGCCAGCCCGCACATGCTGCCCTTCCCGGACCGGCAGATCCTGAAGCTGCCCGCTCAGACGAAAGGCCAGATCCACGGAATCACCAGCCACCACCGTGCCGGGAAACGCGCGATGAGCTCCGGCTTCATGCTCACCCACCACCATAGCCTTCACCGGTTTTACCACCGGGGGCGCGGCCTTTTTTTCGTCGTCGGAACATGCGGTGAGCAACAGACACACGCAGACAAGCATGACAACCCCATGACGCCCCGCTCCGGTTACGGCAAGCCGGCCCATACCGCGCCGGATAGCCTTTCCCCAACCACCAACTCTGCTGCCTCGTTGCATACATACTCCTTGCCCAACCGCAGCCACGAACCCGGTGGTGGCACTACGGACAATAATTTTTCTGAAGGGGACAATACACACTATTCCTTACGAATTCCAGCGGGAGATAGGCAAAACGTTTTCCCGCTGACACGACCATTTCCGCGTGGGGGCGACTGAAACGCCTCCGGCTGTGCCTTTCGCTCCGTCCGGAAAGGCTTTCGCCATGGGAGGTGGTAAATATTCATTTATTGATTGTATTCTTGGTGATAGGAAGAGACGGTTTGCCGGAAGGCATGCGCATTCCACGCCCGTTTATTCTAATCCATTGCGCATGCCGGAGCACATGCCGGAGCAAAGTGGACGGTTCGGGAGAGGCTGCCCCACTCATTCGACCGATTGGAGAATAATGTATTTTACGCGGCTGCCTCTTGCATTTGACGAAAAAGAAAGACTTTTTTTAGACATATTACCACATTTCTTCCGGGCTTGATGTGCAAATTAACAATTTCTTCGCTTTTCACACTTCCGCTTTTGACAATTTTCAACTTTTCGGCAACAACAACGCAAAAGACTCTGTCGGGCAGATTGGACAGCCCGTCCACTCTTATCGCCGGAAATTCCCGAAAAAACAGAGTTCGCGCGACCTCTGCCGGAGTTTCACATTTTTGCCCCGCCACTGTTAATTCTGGAGGATACAATGCAATTCAAGAGACTTACAAAGGCTATTGTTGCCAGCTTGGCCCTTACCATGCTCTGCGGCCCCGCATTTGCCGAAACCATCAAGATTGGCGTGGCGGGCGCCCACTCCGGCGACCTCGCCTCCTACGGCATTCCCAGCATGCGCGCAGCGCAGCTCGTGACCGAACAGGTCAATGCCAAAGGCGGCATTAACGGTAAGCAGATAGAACTGCTTATCGAAGACGAAGAATGCAAGCCTGAAAAAGCCACCAACGTGGCAACCAAACTCGTTTCCGAAGGTGTTGTGGCAGTTATCGGTCACATCTGCTCCGGTGCGACCAAAGCGGCGCTGCCCATTTACGCAGAAGCCCACATCCCGGCTATTTCTCCCAGCGCCACCAGCCCGGAACTCACCCGCTCCGGCGACTACCCCACCTTTTTCCGCACCATCGCCTCTGACGATGCGCAGGCTAAAGTAGGTGTGGACTACGCACTGGGCACGCTGAAAGCCAAGACTATCGCCATTTTGCACGATAAAGGCGACTATGGCAAAGGCTACGCCGAGTTTGCCAAGCAGTTTATCGAAGAAAACGGCAGCGCACAGGTTGTGCTGTTTGAAGGCATCACCCCCGGTGCAGTGGACTATTCCGCCGTTATCCAGAAAATTCGTCGTTCCAACCCCGACGTTATTATTTTTGGCGGATACCATCCCGAAGCTTCCAAGCTGATCACCCAGATGCGCAAAAAGCGTGTGAACGCTGTGTTCATCTCCGATGACGGCGTGAAAAACGAAACCTTCATCAAGGTTGCCGCAGCAGACGGCGAAGGCGTGCTCGCCACCGGCCCCAGCGACGTGACTTCGCTGCCTCTTTACAAGGAAGCATATGAAGCACACCGCGCCAAATTCGGCACTGACCCCGGCGACTTTTACTACGGCGCATATGCCGCCACGCAGGCTCTTCTGAACGCTATAGAAAAAGCTGGCAGCACCGATTTCGCCTCCGTTGCCAAGGTACTGCACACCGTTCCGGTGGACACTGCCGTGGGTACCATCAAGTTCGATGATCGCGGTGACGCTGAAGGCGTTGGCTTCTCGTTGTATGAAGTCCGCAACGGCGAATTTGTAGAAATCAAGTAAGCCGTATTCTCGCATGCATAACCGGGGGGTGGGCCCTGCCCGCCCCCCGCTTCTTTACACATACCCCGTTCCGCGTAAGCGCATGCGGCGCTTGGTGCGGGATGGACAGGGCACGGTATTATGGATTGGGACTACTTTTTTGAACTCGCGCTCGGCGGGCTGACCAGAGGCAGCATTTATGCCATGATCGCCATAGGCTATACGATGGTCTATGGCATCATAGAGCTGATCAACTTCGCTCACGGCGAAATTTACATGATCGGTGCCTTCACCGGACTGCTGGTTGCAGGTGTTCTTAGCGCGCTAGGTTTCCCCGCGCTCTCTATTTTGGTCATCGCCGCCTTGGTGGCGGTTATTTACTGTTCTGCCTATGGCTACACCATGGAGAAAATCGCCTACAAGCCCCTGCGCAACGCGGGCAGGCTGTCGCCGCTTATCTCCGCCATAGGCATGTCACTGTTCCTTCAGAACTATGTCGCCCTCGCGCAGACGCCGGAATTTTTGCCGTTTCCGAGCCTTATTCCCGATTTTGCGTTTCTGGAGCCTATTGCCTACATGTTTGGCTCCACGGACTTCGTCATCGTGGTGGCCAGCGCCATTTCCATGGCCTGCCTGACGCTGTTCATCAAGTTCACCAAGATGGGCAAGGCTATGCGCGCCACGGCACAGAATCGCAAAATGGCTATGTTGCTGGGCATTGACGCCGACAGGATTATTTCCATTACCTTTATCATCGGTTCCTCGCTCGCCGCGCTGGGCGGTGTGCTTATCGCTTCGCACGTGGGACAGGTGAATTTTATGATCGGCTTCATTGCCGGGGTTAAGGCGTTCACCGCCGCAGTGCTCGGCGGCATTGGCTCCATTCCCGGAGCCATGCTTGGCGGGTTGTTCCTCGGATTGGCGGAAAGCTTCGCCACCGGCTATATTTCCAGTGACTATGAAGACGTTTTCGCGTTCACCCTGTTGGTGGTGTTCCTGATCTTCAGACCCTCCGGCATCATGGGCAAAGCGCCTGTGGAAAAGGTATAACCGAAAACCGTCCAGCTATCAGCTGCGCGGTCTTCGGAATCGCGCAACGTGGGATATTTACCAATGCAAGAACTGAAAAAATCGCTCATGGTCAGCGTCTGGTTCATGTTCCTCACCTTTCCCATCATGGTGATCCGGGTGAACACCATAGAGCACACGGTGGATTGGCGATGGATGAACATGGTGTACGTAGCCGTGGGCAGCTTCGTGTTATCGTTTGTCTGGCGGTGGGCCTTGCGGCGAAAAGACGCCAAAACGGACAACGCCTCCGGCACAGGTCCGCTTGCCACTGCCATGGCCCGGCTGGGAGATGACACCCGGTTTACCGCGACAGTCTACGGTGTGGCGCTGGCGGTGTTTCTCGTCATGCCATGGCTGGTGAGCACGTATCAGACCAATATCTTTATCTCGTTTCTGCTCTACGTGATTTTGGGTCTTGGCCTAAACATCATTGTAGGCGTGGCGGGTATGCTGTTCCTTGGGCATGCGGCCTTTTACGCAATCGGGGCCTATGCTTACGCGCTGCTCAACCAATACTACGGCGTCGGATTTTGGGTGGCGTTGCCTGTTGGCGGCATTTTAGCCGCACTGGCGGGGTTGGCACTGGCCTTTCCGGTCCTCCGTCTGCGCGGGGACTACCTTGCCATTGTCACACTTGGCTTTGGTGAAATTGTCCGCCTTGTGCTGGAAAACTGGAGCGACTTTACCGGCGGCTCTTCCGGCGTATCTGGAATTGCGCGGCCCGGTCTTTTCGGGCACGAGCTTTCCGTGGGCGAGGCGAATATATACATCTACTACATCGTACTTGCCGTGGTTATTGTCACTGTTATCGCCGTACAGCGATTGAAGGACTCCCGCATAGGCCGCGCCCTGCAGGCCCTGCGGGAAGACGAAATCGCGTGTCAGGCCATGGGCATAGACCGTGTGAACGTAAAGCTTATGGCTTTCGGGCTGGGAACGGCATGGGCGGGATTCGCGGGAGTCATTTTCGCTGCGAAAACGACCTTCATTAACCCGGCTAGCTTCACTTTTTTTGAATCAGCCATCATTTTATCCATCGTGGTACTGGGAGGCATGGGGTCCAACCTCGGCGTTATTCTGGGCGCGGCCTTTCTCGTGCTCATGCCCGAATATCTGCGCGCTTTCTCTGAATACCGGCTTATCCTGTTCGCCTCCGCCATGGTTCTGATGATGATCTTCCGCCCCCAAGGGCTGATCGCCCCCAAACGCAGGAAATACATCATCCATGATCCTGATCTTGCCCAAGAGGCGACATCGCAAGGAGGGAACGCGTAATGGCAACGCCAGTACTGGACGTTCGGTCCCTCTCTAAAAACTTCGGTGGGTTGCGTGCCCTGAACGAAGTAGACATGAAGATTCATGCCGGAGAAATTGTGGCGCTTATCGGTCCCAACGGGGCGGGAAAAACCACATTTTTCAACTGCATTACCAGCATATACACCCCCACCGAGGGCGAAGTGCACTTTACGCCGCGTGACAAGCAATCCACCGTCATCCGCGGGCTGAAGCCCAACCTCGTCACCGAACTGGGCATGGCCCGCACTTTCCAGAATATCCGCCTGTTCAAAAACATGACTGTGCTGGAAAATGTTATGATCGCCCGGCATTGCCGGACCTTCGGCGGTATTTTAGGAGCCTTGCTGCGCCCTCCCAAAATCCGGCGGGAAGAGCAGAATATTGTTGATACAAGCTACGCCCTGCTCAAATATATAGGGCTGCATCACCACTATAATGATCTGGCCTGCAATCTCCCCTATGGGGAACAGCGGCGGCTGGAAATTGCCCGCGCACTCGCCACGGAACCATCGCTGCTGCTGCTGGACGAGCCAGCCGCGGGCATGAACCCGCAGGAAACTGCGGCGCTTAAGCAATTGGTCCTGCGCATCCGCGACGAATTGAATATGGCTATTCTGCTGATTGAACACGACATGAGCATGGTCATGAGCCTTTCCGAACGTATTTACGTTATGGAATACGGCTGCATGATCGCGCATGGCACCCCCGCCGAAATTAGCAGCGACCCGCGGGTCATCAAGGCCTATCTGGGAGAGGACCATGCTTAAACTTACCAACGTTAACACCTATTATGGCAATATTCACGCCCTGCGGGATGTGAATTTGACCATTAATAAAGGGGAAATTGTCACCCTTATCGGGGCTAACGGTGCGGGAAAATCCACCACGCTCATGTCCATCTGCGGCGGCACGCCACCGCGCTCCGGCGAAATTCTCTTTGAGGGAAAACCGCTGCACAGCATGCGTGCCAACCAAATTGTCAAGCTGGGCATTAGTCAGGTTCCAGAAGGTCGCCTCATTTTTCCAGAACTCACTGTCATGGAAAACCTTGATCTCGGTGCCTTTCTGCGTAACGACAAAGATGGTATCCGCCGTGATCTGGACTATGTTTTCGGGCTGTTCCCCATCCTCGCGCAACGGCGCAAGCAGCAAGGGGGCACGCTTTCCGGGGGAGAGCAGCAGATGCTGGCTATCTCGCGCGCGCTCATGAGCCGCCCCCGGCTTCTCCTGCTGGATGAGCCTTCGCTGGGCCTCGCCCCCATTGTCATTCAGCAAATCTTCACCATCATTAAAAAGGTCAATGAAGGCGGAACCACCGTGTTTCTGGTGGAACAAAATGCCAACCAAGCGCTTAAAATAGCCCATCGCGGCTATGTCATGGAAACAGGGAAAATAACGCTGGAGGATTCAGCGGAAAACCTGCTTTCCGACGACGGCGTGCGCAAGGCGTACCTCGGCCTGTAACCTTTTTCTTTCAGTTCCCAATGGACCGCACGTCAGCGCGCCCGGACATTCCTTGTCCCGGCGCGCTGTTACGGTTTCCTCCGAAAGCGTACTCAGTGTGCGCACCAGCCTTGTCCACAATCGCGGAAACATGTATCGGTAATCCTGTTTTATCTTTCCTCTGTCCCCATAACCGGCCCAGACCGGTTTATTTCGCCACCCATGGTCAGAAGGCCGGATATGTTATGGAAAACCGCCTGATACGAGCACTTTTCCCTACCGGGGATGATTCGCCAACCGACGGTATGCGACAGGAATTGGCGCGGCTGCAAGAGCGCAATCATGAACTGGAAGCACAGCTCAGAGATGCCGAAGAAGAGCTGTTCCGGTTACGGCAAGTCTCCGCCGAGCGCTGCGAAGAAAAGCCGGAAGCCACGCCCAGTTCCGTCGCTCCTCCCGCTTCCCCCGCCTCCCATGAAGAAGAATCACTTCCCGAACTGCGCCGGAAAAAAGCACTTTCCCGTGACATGCTGGTGGGTATCGCGCCGGACGGCAGCATACGGTTTGCCAATGCGGCCTCGGTTTCGCTGTTTTCCCCCTCCGCGCCACCTCGCGCATCCACCGGGGGGGCAACCTCCACCGCGCCTCTTGACTCTTTGTCACTCTCTCCCGCAGGGAATACCATCCATGACGCGCGGAACAGCACGCTACGCCGGGCATTCGCCCTCTTTATGCGTACCGGGGAAAGCACTCCCCTGTTCACCAAGCACGAGGGCAGGCAGATGGAATGCCGGGCCTTCCCTGTGGATCTTGAAGGCGTTCCCCATGTGGTGCTAGCTCTGTTCGATATTACAGAACGCGACCATGCCCGGCGGCTTCTTCTTCAAGTGCAAGGAGTTTTAGAAAAGCGCATCGCCACCCGCAACGCCGCGCTGCGCCAGCAAATGCGCGAGCGTCGCCGCGCGGAACACGCCCTACGGTATCAACTGGAGGTCGTCCGGCAGGTAGTAGATATAGACCCCAGCCCCATCTGCGTGCTGGATGAACAAAATACCCCGCACCTTGTTAACGGAGCGTTTTCCACACTGTTTGACATGACCGTGGAGGAAGTAACTCCCGCCCTGTTCCTTCCCGGCGGTGCCGCATGGAACTTCATCGCCCCCTGCGTGGAAGCCGTCCGCCACAGCGGAAGCTCCGCCCAGATGGAGCGCAGCATTACAGACGGGCGGGGAATTCCCCGTTGGTTCGACGTGGTGGGAACCCCCATCCCGCTGCCGCACGGTTCACGGGCCGTTCTGTGCATTGCCGCCAACGTGACGGACAGAAAAATTTCCCAACTGACACTGGAAGAGGCGCACAGCAAACTGGAGAAACGCGTCAAAGAGCGCACAGCGGCACTGGCCGAGGTGAATGAAGAACTCCGCCGCGAGGCGGTGGAACGCCGCGTGGCCCAGCAGCGGATAATAGAAAGCGAAGCGCGGTTCCGTGGACTTTTCTTCAGCAATCAGGCCATCAAACTTCTTGTGGATACGGAAACCATGACCGTGGCGGAAGCCAACGATGCGGCTCTGCACTTTTACGGATATGAGCGGAACGAATTTGTCGGGCAGCACGTATCACTTTTTTCGCTAACCTCAACAGACCTTACTCACCTCCGCATTCTCCGCCTTGGCGCGTCCGGCTCTACCCGATTTGAAAGCCGTCATCGCAAAAAGGGCGGCTCCGCCGTGGATATGGAAATCTACGCCGGCATCATCATGGACAAAAACCGGCGCACGCTTCTCGCCACCATACATGACATTTCCGAACGAAAACACGCGGAGCGGCTGGTTGTTGAGCAAAGCAACCACCTCACCGCGTTAATGAACGCACTGGGTGATTCCGCACTGCTTTTGGACCGTTATGGGCGCATTATCACCCTAAACCGCGCCGCAGCGGAAACACTGGGCGGCGGCGAAGATCAACTGGCCGGGAAAGTGGCCTTTGACCTTATGTCCCCGATACACAGCGGACCTAAACAACGGATATTCGGAGAGGCGCTGACAACCGGACAACCCGTGCGGGAAGAGTTGTGGGTGAGCGACTCCGTGTGGGACATCACCTGTTACCCCGTACTTGATGCCGGACAACGATGTACAGGCGTGGCTCTATACTGCAAGGATATCACTTCCCGTAAACAGGCCGAGGAGCACATGCGCTGGCTCTCCGCCCGCGTACTCTCCGCACAGGAAGAGGAGCGTAAACGCATAGGCCGCGAACTGCACGACAGCACGGCCCAAACTCTTTCCGGCATTAAATTCATGATGGAAGCCGAACTTGCCCGCATGGATAAAGCCCACCTTGCGTATGACACCGGCACCATTCACAAAACGATCAGTCTTCTGCGAGAAGCTATTGTGGAACTGCGCAGAATAATTATGGACCTGCGCCCCACGGTCTTGGACGATCTAGGGCTGCTCGCCGCGCTCCGCTGGCTGCAGAGCGAATTCCCCACCCAACACGGCATGAACTTCCGGTTATGGCTGGACATGGACGAGCAGTGCCTTGATGAGATGCAAAAATCTGTTTTATTCCGCGTCGCGCAGGAAGCCACCGCCAACGTAGCCCGGCACAGTAACGCCGACGCACTGAGTCTTTCGCTGGAGCGGCAAGACAACACCTGCCTGCTGACCATCACGGACAACGGGGCTGGCTTTGATGTAAACACCGCCGGCCCCTCCGGGATTGGATTGGACAGCATGCGCGAACGGCTGGAATTGGTGGACGGGGAACTGCGCATCGTCTCTGAACCCGGAAAGGGCACCCAAATACAGGCCGTGGTGCCTCTGCCGGAACATTGTGAACGCAGGCAGTCCGTGCGCCCGTCCCTGCCGCAGGGGGAAGACTAATCCCCGCCCTGCGCACCCCGCGCAAGCCTTTGTTGCCGCGCCCGCGCGCGGGAATGCGCGGTTAATCCCAAATCGTCCAGCACGCAATACAGCGCGGGAACCAAAAACAAAACAAGCACCGTGGACATAGCCAGCCCGAAAATGAGACTGCACGCCAGAGGAATAAGAATCTGCGCCTGTAAGCTGGTTTCCAGTAACAAAGGGCCAAGCCCCGCTATGGTGGTCAACGAGGTTAGCAGCACAGCCCGAAGGCGATTCCGGCTGGCTTCGGGAGCGGCCTCTGTGGCCACCATGCCTTTGTCCATACGTATTTTAAGAAATTCGACCAGCAGAATGGAGTCGTTCACCACCACACCAGAAAGTGCCACAAAGCCCATAAGCGACTGCGAGGTCAGGTCTAGCCCCATCAGCAGGTGCCCCCATATGACACCTATGAGCGCCATAGGTATGGCGGTAAGCACGCAAAGCGGCTCCGCATAGCTGCCAAACTGAAAACTCAGCAGCATAAACACCCCCACAATGCCCACCAGAAACGCCATGCCCATGGAACCGCCGGTTTTGGCACCTTCTTTGGCCTCCCCCTCCTGCGACAGAGAAACTCCGGGATACTTGCTCAACAACTCAGGAATAAACCGCCGCATGGTGTCCATACGTATTTGATTGGCGTTGGCTAGCTGGGTATCCACATCGCCTTCCACGGTAATCGTGCGCAACCCGTTCACGCGGGAAATGCGCGCCCACCCCCTGCCATATTCCAAATTCACCACACCGTTCAGCGGCACCTGATTGCCGCTGGCGTCCGTGATGTGAAAATACTCCAAATCTGCCAAGCTATCCCTGTCTTTTTCGGCAAGACGCACATCCACTTCATACGATTCCCCGTGATACTGCAATTCTGTCGCCGTGCTGCCATACAATGCCGCACGCAGTTGGCTGCCGATGGTCTGCGCGTCCAGCCCCAGCGCCTTGGCCCCGCTCTTCATCGTAGCCCGTATCTCTTGTTTGCCGGGGCGCAAATCGTCCTGCAAGTCCACCACGCCTTGATACTGAGCCAGCCATTGTTGTAAAGCATGGGAAGCGGCTTTAAGCGAAGCGAGATCCTTCCCTTTCAGCCGAAAACTCAACGCCATGCCCCCCGGACCCATGACCGGTTCCTTCCAGACCAGAGAAATCACATCCGGTAACACTCCTGTGCGTTCCCGCCATAATGACGTGACTTCCTCCAACCGGGAATTCCGCTTCTCCGCCTTCAGCAAATCCGCTGAAACAGTCACAACGTGAGGGCCGCTTTCATTGGCGTCTTCATTACGGTTAAAGTAAACGGCAATATTCCGCACAAGGTGTTCCCCCTCCGGCTGAAGGGGGCTAAGTTCCGCGTCTATGTCCTGCAACACGCTGACCAGCCGCTGCGCCACCGCCTCTGTTTTGAAAAGAGGCGTGCCCTGCGGCATAAGAACGCGTGCCTCTATCTGGTCCCCTTCCACAGTGGGAAAAACCGTAAACCGCAGTCTGCCGCCCGCTATCATGCCAAGGCTGAGAACAAGCACGGCGGCGACACACCCCACAAAGACATAGCGCCACCGCACCACCCAATCGACCCCGCGCCCGATACCTCGTTCACGAAACCGCGCAAAGTATTCTTCAAATGCAATACGAAAACGGGGCTGCCGCTCTTCGCGCAATCCTTCAAGAGAATGCGCAAGGTGGTGCGGAAGGATGAGGAAGGCCTCTATGAGGCTCACGCCTAATGATAAAATGAGCACAAAGGGCATAACCCAAAGCACTTTGCCGATATTGCCTTCCATGAATACAGCCAGTGAACCGAACACCAGCAGCGTGGTGAAAAAAGACGAGGCCACTCCCGCCGCCACTTCGCACGTGCCATCCACCACTGCGTCATACGGACGCTTACCGCGCCGCACGTGCGCAGCCACGTTTTCCGCAATGACAATGGCATCGTCCATAATCAGCCCGGTAGCCAGCAACAACCCCACCATGGTCATCATATTCACGGTCATGCCGGTAATCTGCATGCCGTACAGGGTTGCCAGAAAAGACACGGGCAATCCCATAGACACCCAAAAGGCGTACCGGAAACTGAAAAACAACCACATGGTCAGGAAAACCAGAGCAAGCCCTTCCATACCGTTGATAAGCAGCATATGTAATCGATCTCCCACAATCTCCGAAACATTGCGGGTCACGGTCATATGCACCGTGGGGGGAGCCTGTATTTGCTCCTTTTCCAAAAACGCCTCCACCTGTTCCACCAGCCGCAGGGCGTCCTGATGCCGGGCCTTGTTTATCTCTAAAATCCCGGCCCGCTCGCCATTAAAAAGAATCTTGTCCTCGTCCACCTCAAACCTGTCGGTGATAGTGGCAATATCGCCCAGCCGAAGCTCCGCGCCCGTACTACCGGCGACCACCACCAAATCCTCAAATTGCGGAATGGTGCGCCGTTGATCCATAAACCGGATAAGCAGATTACCATCCGGCGTTTCCAGCGTACCGCCCGGCAGGTCCACACTTTGCGCGGCGATTGCCGAAGAGATGTCCAAGACGGAAAGGCCATACTGCATTAAGGTGTTAGCGGATATTTCCACCCGTATCTGGTGATCGGAAAACCCGGAAACATCCACCTGAGTGACATCGGTGGAAGCGATGATGCGATCCTTCAAATCTTCGCAATAGGCTTTAAGCGCGGGGGCGGACATCGGTCCCGTGACCGCTACGGACATGACGAAATCCATACGGTTCATTTCTGTATACACCGGGTCTTCCACCACGGCGGGAAAGTCGTCTATGGCATCCACCTCGGTTTTCACATCCTCCAGAAAACGGTTTATGTCGCCGCCTTCGTCCATTTCCACGGTGATGGATGCCGCGCCCTCCGTGGCCACGCTGGTTATTTCCGCCACATCGGAAAGCGACTCCAATGCTTCTTCCACCCGCTCGCACACGGCCTCTTCCACGTCTTCGGCAGACGCGCCGGGATACGCTATGGAAATTTGCACCCGATCCGGGGTGAAGCGTGGAAAGGTTTCCCGCAGCAAACTGGGAGCGGTAATTACTCCCAAAAACATGAAGGCCGCCATGAGCAGATTGGCTGCCGTGGGGTGCGAGGTAAAATATTCTACAATGCGTCTCATCGCGCGTTCCCTTCTCCTGCGGCCTCACGCGAGAGCGCGGCAAAGGCCGCGGTATCTTCCACGGGAGCCAGCAGCATACCCTGTGTGGCGGGAACAAGATCTGTCAGTACCACCCTCTCCCCCGCCGCAAGGCCGCTCCGCAGGACAACAAGGCCCCCCTGAGCTACATCCACCTCCACGGTGCGTACCTCCAGACGCCGCTCCGGCGTCATCACGTACACCACGTTGCCGTGCAGGGCTGATCTGGGAATGACTACGGCGGCGGCAAGCGGTTGCCCCTGTAACTCCACCTCGCAAAACATATTGGGTAAGAGGGGTGGCAGCCCGCCCGTGTCTACCGCCAAAGGCGCCTCTTCCACTGCGACATACACTCCCAACGTGCGGGTGCTGCTGTCTACGGAGTCGTTAACGCGGCTGGGCTTTCCCTCCCACAAAAGAGTGTCATTCCCCAATTCTATACGCACCTTGGCCTTCAGGCCCATAAGCGTGCGAAAAGCTTCCTGACTAAGCCTGCCATCCTGTGTGAGTGCGGTTCCTTCGCGAGGCAGCACATACCGGAACATGGCAAGCGGCATCTGGGCCATGGCCTCAACCCGCCCCAGAGAATCCGCTTTAGCTATAGTTTCTCCAGAGACTACGGCCTGCCCCTTCTCCACGGAAACCTCGGTGAGGCGGCAGTCGAACGGCGCACGAATGTATGTGCGGTCAAGGTCGATTTCTGTCTCTTGCAGTTTACTGCGGCTTGACGCCAGACTGGCCTGCAAGGCTTGCCGTTGGGTGGGAATGCCGTTCAAAGTGGCCCGGTAACTTTGAACCGTGTTTTCCTGCGTCAGCAGGCTTCGCTCCGTCTCGTCTAATTCTGACCGGGAAATGGTTCCAGACTCCATAAGCTTACGCATGCGCTCGTAATCAGTGCGATACAGCGCTAATGATCGAGTTTCCGTTTCCAGTGACAGTCGGGTATCCCGCTCGGTTTGCTCCAGTTCCTGCAATTGGGCGAGCAGAGTGTTGACTTCCGCCTGTGCCTGCTTCCGGGCTGTATACCGCTTGGCGGGATCTATGCGCACCAGTAAATCGCCTTTGGCTAAGACAGCCCCCCGCTTGAGAGAAGGGTGAATTTCCACAATCTGTCCAGCGACTTCAGTGACAGCCTGCCATTCCTGCCCGGCGCGGATGTAGCCGTAGCCCAGCACGCGGGGCACCACGGCAAGCTCCGGCACACGGATGACACGTGCCACAGTGGCTCGCTCGGACACATTGCCGCGCTCTGGCTTTTTCGCGGTTTCCGCCAACAAAAAAAAGCCCACAAGACCTACCGCTACAACAGGGAAAAAAAGGAATTTTCGGGAAAAAGATACTTTCATTATGTGTTCTCTCTGAGGAGTTAGTCGCTGCGCGCCCGCATAAAGTTTCATGGAAGGCCCACATGACCCCAAGTTGCCACTCATACGGAGCAGGCACTTCTGCCCCGGAAACCCCTTTCCCTTCCCACGCAACACTGCCTAAGGAAACCTCTATTCATCCAATTTTATTACGCATTGCATCATGAGATAGGAATGCAGCAGTTTGGCTTGAGAAGCCCGCCGTTCTCCCGCATAGTACCGGGCGAGGAATTAAAAAAGCATGACCGCACAGCCGCCCCCCGATGGGAACACCCGCCGTGCTTCCCGTCTTTGCTGGCAGCCTTGTGAGGAAGGAGCGCAAAAGCCTCTCCCACGGTTTTTTCACAGAATATTCCTGTAGCCCCCGTGGATTCCGGCGCTACCCGGTTGACAGGACAGGCTGCCCTCTGCATATTGGTCCGACCAATGCTCTTTCCCCACGTGAGCAAAAAGGTGAATTATTCATGGAACACGAAGCACACACGCCCAAACCGGGCCGCCGGATACGCCTCCACGAAGAAATTGTTGCGCAGATACGCGAGCTTATCGCCAAAGGCGAATTGAAGTCGGGGGACAGGCTTCCCGCGGAACGCCGTCTGGCGGAAATTTTCCATGTTTCGCGCCATTCCGTGCGCGAAGCCATCCGTGCGCTGGAACAGCAGCAGATTGTCACCAGTCGGTTGGGGGACGGCACATACGTGCTGGAAAAAAAAGAAGAGCAGGTCATTGAACCCCTTGCCACCGCACTGGAGCGTTGCCGGGGTAAACTGGCGGAAGTGCTGGAACTGCGCAAACTTATTGAGCCGCAAATAGCCTCATTAGCCGCACGCCACGTCACGGATGCGCAATTGGCGGGCATGCGCACCCAACTGGATGAACAAATATACGAAATCAGTCAGGGCCGTACCGGGTCCGAAGCTGACTGCGAATTCCATAAGCTTATCGCCGCCGCCACGGGCAACAGCGTGCTACTAGAAATGGTAACCCGTATTCACGACCTTGTGGCAGAAAGCCGCGATTTCACTCTACAAAACGACCATCGGCGGGACTGGGCCATAGAGACGCACGAGCGCATCCTTAAAACGCTCCATGACCGGGAGCCAGATGCCGCCTTCAAAGAAATGCACGACCACATTGCCTATGTGGAACAATTGGCGCTGAAGGAACTGGGGCTGTAGCCATATAACTGGCACGTTCGCGGCGTTGCCCCGCAATCGCCCGCGCGGGCGCACACCATAAACCTGCCAGCGGCATACCGGACATGCGAAGCGGCGTCACTTCCCGCACAGCCTGCCCGCTCTCTCAGGTACCACGCACCGCTGGCGCAGGGGGAATATGTTTACCACTCTCATCCTCTATCTCGCTCTGGGGGCGTTTGCCGGAGTTCTCGCGGGTCTGTTGGGCATTGGCGGCGGGCTGGTCATCGTCCCCATGCTGAACTTCGCCTTCCAATGGCAGGGCCTCCCGGAAGAGCATCACATGCATCTTGCGTTGGGCACTTCGCTGGCCACCATCATTTTCACCGCTATTTCCAGCTACCGTGCGCACGACAAACGCGGGGCCGTGCGGTGGGACATCTTCCGCAGCATCACCCCCGGCATTATCGTAGGCACATTGCTCGGCTCGTGGATTGCCTCCAGCCTCTCCACCGGTTTCCTTAAAATCATGTTCGTCTGCTTCCTGTATTATGTCGCCACGCAGATGCTCATGGGCATTAAGCCCAAACCCACACGGGAAATTCCCGGTACACTGGGAATTTTCGGCGCGGGCGGAATTATCGGCTGCGTCTCAAGTCTGGTGGGAATCGGCGGCGGCACACTCACCGTCCCCTTTATGACGTGGTGTAATGTGCAGATGCCCGTGGCTATTGGCACGGCTTCCGCCATAGGACTGCCCATTGCGGCAGCAGGCACGCTGGGCTACGTGATAACCGGGTGGTCTGCTCCCGATCTGCCCGACTGGAGCATAGGGTATGTGTATGTACCGGCGCTGCTGGGTATTGTATGCGCCAGCGTGCTGACCGCTCCGTGGGGTGCCCGGCTGGCGCATAGCATGCCCGTGCCCAAGCTGAAACGCATTTTTGCCATTCTGCTATATATAGTCGCCACGCGCATGCTCATCAGCCTCTTCTAGGCCACCTTCGCGGTCCGCATCCCCGCCCCGCGGCAGCAGGAGAAAACAATGCGAGGGATGTCCGCCTAGGCGGACATCCCTCGCAAAAAAAATGACGCGCTGCCCCCTGCTCATGAATAAATACTCTGAGCAACACCCCCCGTTTTTCATATGCCCACGCCGTGTAATTGTTTGGATTGTTCCTAACTCAGACACCACCTGTGGAAAACAATATACTTGTTGGACGCGCCCCCCAACGACTAGCGTTCAAACAGATAATTCAGGGGGAAAAGTTTTTTTATCATTAAAAAACACTATGTTACACATCTACCAAGGAGAAGTTCCGCTGGCGTCATAGTGTGGAAAGACAGGAGAAAAAAAACCATGCATCCATACCCCATGGACGATATGTTGAAAAAATTGGGACAAGATTTCGCTGCCTTCGCTGGAACATTACGCGCAGTGGAGCGGACTGCGGATGGCAGCTTTATTGTGCCCGTGGACGTGATGTCCCTACTGGTGGGACACGTGACAGAACTGTTCGGCACCATGCGCCGCACGCACACTTCTGTGCGAAACGCGCTGGAGCGTGATCATATTTCCCGTGAAAAAGCGTGGGACGTACTAATGGACGACCCTTCAGACGAAAGCACCGCGCACTAGGCCACTGGCCTTTTTCCCGACGGCGGCCCTCAGGGCTGTCCGTCGGTGCGCCATGGGGCTGCCCGCCTACCCGCCGATAGCATGCATTCGCCGCTCCGCCACTGTGTGATCGCGCATATTCTGAAGAATTCGATACCCCAAGGGTTTATGCCGGTTAGCCCCCAGCAGCACGCGGCGCACATGCTCCATGGAAAGCTTGGGATTCCGCAGGATAGGCCGCAGAGGATACTCCTTGTCCGAGAACAGGCAGGTCCGCAAACGCCCGTCCGACGTGATACGCAGGCGGTTACAGGCCGCGCAGAAGTGGTTGGACATGGGCGAGATAACTCCCAGCCGTCCCTGCCCTCCTTCAATACGGTACACACGGGCCGGGCCAGAACTCCCTTCTTCCGCATCCACCGGTATCAGCGGCGCGACCCGCTGTGCGGCCTCTATAATGTCCGCAGCGGACCAAAAGTTGTCTTGCGACCACCGGTTGCAGCTTCCCATGGGCATAAATTCAATAAACCGCACATCCACAGGATGCTGTCGGGCGAACGCTATGAATGCGGGCAGTTCGTCATCATTCACGCCTTTCAGTGCCACCGCGTTCAGCTTAATGCGCATGCCCTGCGCAAAGCATTCCTCAAGGGCGCTCATAACGTTGGGAAGCATATCGCGCCCGGTGATGTGCTGAAACCGCGCACGGTCAAAGGTATCTAACGAAATATTCAGCCACCGCACCCCTGCGTCGCGCAGCGCCCGTATCCGCCCGGTCAGCAATGTGGCATTGGTGGTTAACCGCAAATCTAGATGCGGATGGCGTTGCAGCATACGCTCAATAAACGACAACAGCCCCTTCCGCGCAAAAGGCTCCCCGCCGGTGAGCCGTACCTTGTGTATTCCCATGTCCACCGCCAAATCCACCAAACAGAGCATCTCTTCATACGTCAAAATGTCTTCGTGACGCAAAAAGTCCATGTGCTCGCTGCTCCAGCAGTACATACAGCGTAGATTACACCGGTCCGTCACGGAAAGACGCAGATAGTCCACGGTCCGCCCGTGAGGGTCGGCAAAAATATCGCGGGGCTCACTGTGTGTGCTCATGGGCGATCCCCCATGCGACGGACCTGCTCCAGTTCCGCCGGGGTGTTGACGTTGAAAAAGGCACGCGCTCCGGCAGCCGGGTAAGGCACTCTGAGCTGCGCGGACAGCGGGACCACTGCGCCGAGGCGAAACTGTTCCTCGTGAATAGCCTGATCAAAAAGCGGTAACGCGGCGCAATCATAAATAGCCACAAGAGGCTCTATGCGACCGGATTCCCCATCTACAAACGTGGTCATTACCGTTCCCGCAGACCGGGAGCGCCACTGGTCAACCAATGCCGCAAGCACGGTTTCGTCCATGAAAGGCAGATCGCAGGAAAGTGCAAGCACAGCACGCCGGAGGGTGCGCAATGCGGTGGCAATTCCCCCGATTGGCCCGATGCCCGGTCGTTCGTCAGCAAACCAAGGCCGCTCAGATGCCGTAACCGGGCGGGTGCGGCAGGAAATCCACACCTCATCGACCACGGCATCCAGCAGAGAGCACGTGCGATTCAGCATGTCTAGCGAGCTTTCGCCGTGCAGACACAGCCGGGTCTTATCGCGGCCCAGACGCCGACTCTGGCCTCCGGCAAGAACCACTCCCGCGAGGCATTCCGGCTGCCGCACACCCCGTTGACCGTTCATACATGCTCCTCCGATCTCTCCTGCTCCGTCCGATAGGAAAAACCTATCAAGATCACGAAAAATCGCAACGTCGCGTGTCCTACCCACAGTTTTGCACCATTTTTAGCATACAGACAATATGCTGATATTAAAGCATTATATTTTTAGGGGCACAAAACTGTTCTATCTTTCTTCAAAAAAAGTATCACGTTAAAAATAAAAATAGTGTGTTTACAGACAATCTCCTCCTTCTACAATAATACGCAGCACGGCCTGTGAAAAGGTCCGGGCATACAAGCGAAGCGCAATACAGGCCGCCGCCACGGACCCTATGGCGCGTCTGCTGAAAAAACACGTCTCCCCCGACAGATATAAAAAACGCCCCGCTCTCCTGACAGGAAAGCGGGACGCGCAAAGGCGATGCGGAACCAGACGGACTAGCCGCCCAAGTAGGCTTTTTTCACTTCAGGATCATTTGCCAGTTCTTTAGCAGAACCAGCGGCGACGATCTCGCCCGTGTCCAGCACATACCCGCGGTGCGCGAGATCAAGTGCCACCTTGGCGTTCTGCTCCACCACCACAATGGTCAGCCCGTCTTCTTGGTTGATTCGCTTGAGTGTGCGGAACATCTCATACATCAGCAACGGTGCCAGCCCCATTGACGGTTCGTCCAGCAACAAGACGTCACATTTGGTCATGATGGCGCGTCCCACGGCCAGCATTTGCTGCTCCCCGCCAGAAAGCGATTCGCTCCGCTGATTCTTACGTTCCGCCAAACGGGGGAAGAGGTCAAAAATCCGCGCCAAATCACGCGCAATCTCGCTCTCCGGGTCCCCTTTGCGGGCGTAGGTAGCCAGCGTCAAATTCTCCATGACGGTCAGGTTGCCAAAAATTCGCCTTCCTTCTGGAGCCAGTGCCAGATTCAGCTTGGCGACCACATCGTGCGGTTCCACACTCAGAATGGATTTACCCCGGAAAACGATATCCCCTTTCGTCACGCGCGGTGCTTCCGGCGGAGGAAGCCGCATAATACTGTTGAGCGTGGTGGATTTTCCCGCGCCATTGGCCCCGATAAGGGTGACAATTTCCCCTTCGTCAACATGAAAGGAGATGCCGTGCAGGGCTTCAATATTGCCATACTGAACGTAAAGGTTTTCTATGGATAATAGCATCAGATTGTATCGTCTCCAAGGTAGGCCTTGATAACCACCGGATTAGACTGAATCTCTTCCGGGGTTCCGTCGGCAATGGTGGAACCGAAATCAATGACCTTGATGTGTTCGCACAGGGTCATGACCACCTTCATCTGGTGTTCGATCATCCAGATGGTAATATCGAATTCCGTGTGGATCCAGCGGATGAGTTTGATCAACCCTTCCACGTCTGCGGAGTTCAGCCCCGCCGCCGGTTCGTCCAGCAGCAGCAGCTTGGGACGCGTGGACATGGCGCGGGCTATTTCCACCCGGCGCTGCAATCCATACGGCAAGTTTTTCGGACGTTCCTGCGCATACTCTGTTAAATCCATGGCTTCGAGCATGGCCCATGCCGTTGTGTCGATGCCCTTTTCTTGGCTCGTATACCGCCGGGTGCGCAAAAAAGCGTCCCACACGCTGTAGCCCAAGCGGAAATGCTGGGAAATACGAATATTGTCCAGCACGGTCATATCGTGCCACAAGCGGATATTCTGGAAGGTACGGGCTATGCCCCGCGCGGTTACCTGATGGGGCTTCAGCCCCGCAGTTGATTCCCCCTGCAGAACGATATTGCCTTCCGTGGGCTGATAGAACCCCGAAACGAGGTTGAAAACCGTGGTTTTGCCCGCGCCGTTGGGTCCAATGAGCGCCAGCAACTGCCCTTCTTCAATGTGTATATTAAAGTCGGACACGGCCTGAAGCCCGCCGAACCGCTGTGTCATGTTATTGATTTCAAGAAGTGCCATGAGTGTTCCCCCTACTTGAAGCTGTAGTATTTACGCAGTTTGGGGAAGAAGTCTGGCAATTCTCTGTTACCCATGATGCCTTCCGGGCGGAACTGCATGAGGAAGAACAGAATCAGGGGAATGATTACCCACTTCCAGACCTGCGATATTTCGTAGCTGTCCGGCAGAATACCCATGGAGTGCATAAGGCCGTCCACACCGGGAATGATGAACCGCAGGGATTCAATAAGCAGCGTAAAAAGAATTGCGCTGAGCACAGATCCGCTAAGCGACCCCATACCGCCCAAGTACACCATAACCAGACATTCCGTGGATTTCATGATGCTGAAGGACTGCGGATTCACGTAACCGTAGACGTGGGCGAACAGCCCCCCGGCAAGACCGGCAAGACCGGCGGAAAGCATGAAGGCGGAAATCTTCATCTTGTTCGTGTTCACACTCATTATTTCCGCTGCCACTTCGTCCTGCGCAATGGCGATAATGCCCTTGCCGTAGGTGGAAGAAACATAACGGCGGATAATCCAGATGGCGAACCCCGTACCAATGATAATCCAGATGAGCATCCACGGAATATCCACAACGTCATGCATGGCGTTAATAACGCGCTTCATTCCCTGAAAACCACGGGGACCACCGATTATGTCCATATTTTCAATGGCGGAAATAATCATGTAGTTCGCCGCGATGGTGATAATCGCCAAATAGTCGCCACGCGTCTTAAACGAGGGCAGCGCCACAATAAGCCCGGTAAGGGCTGCGGCAAACGCACCCACCAGTAAGACGAGCGGAAAGCCCAGCCAAGCGAGGTCCGGCGGCAGTAACGCCGCCCCGAACACTCTGTCCTTGGCGAAGAGGACCACGGAAAGCACGGAGGAAACATAGGCACCCACGCACATAAATCCAGCGTGACCGCAGGCAAATTCGCCCATGTATCCGTTAATAATGTTCAGGCTGGAAGAGAGGATGATGTTAATCCCCATGAACATGATGACCGTGAGAATGTACTGGTCAAAAAAGCCGAACTGCGCGGAGGCAACCAGCCCCAAGCTCCCCAGCGCCAGCAATATGGAAAAGGTGTGTTTCTGCATCGGAAGTTCCCGTTGGTCGGAATGCTAGATTTTGGTCGTCTTTGCCACGCCGAAAAGCCCGGTGGGCTTCACCCACAATATGGCTAACAGAATGGAAAAAGCGAACAGGTCGCGGAACGAGGAAGGCAGCACCGAGGCCACACCAATCTCGATAAACGCAAGCAGGAACCCGCCAATAAATGCGCCGCGTATGTCGCCAATACCGCCGACAACAGCGGCAATGAACGCCTTCCACCCGATAAGTGCCCCCATGTATGGTTCAAGAATGGGGTACGACATGGCAAAGAGCATGCCCGCAAGACCCGCGAAGCCGGAACCGAGCACAAAGGTGAAGACGATGACCGAGTTCAGCGGAATTCCCATAAGCGGAACGGCGAACTTATCGAACGAAACCGCCCGCATGGCCATGCCTATTTTGGTACGGGTTACGATCCAGTGCAAAAACAAAAAGGTCGCCACTGCGGCAAAAATAACCACCAGCTTCAGGTTGGTAACCGATGCGCCACCAATGGTGAGGACCACTGTGTCCACCATTTCGGGAAATTTCTTACGGCTCGCCCCAAGCAGGGCCAAGTTGCCGTTTTCCAAAATAAGGCCGCACATCAACGCGGTAATGACCACGTACAAACGATGCGCCCCTTTGTTACGGAGCGGCCTATAGGCCACCCGTTCCAGCGTCACCCCTACGCAGGCAGTCAAAATCATCGTCAGGGGAACACAGAGTGCCACCAGCCCCCAACCCGGAATAAGACCACCTAACTGGGCAATAAACATGGTGGAGAGGAAAAAGGCGATGTAGGCCCCCACCATGAAAATGTCACCATGGGCAAAGTTAATGAGCAGCAACACGCCGTACACAAGAGTGTACCCTACGGCGATGAGGGCGTAGAAACTACCCCACTGCAACGAGTTGATGACATATTGCAGGATATCTTGCAGCAGCGCTTCCACAGGGAGGAATCCTCCTCAACAGCACAAAGAAACTGTTCGTAAAAGGGTTAGTGTCGTGGTTGTGGAGAAAAAAGCGGCGGGGATTCCCCGCCGCCTTCAGAGATACGGGTACGTTATTCAGGGCACACGGATTCGGTGAATTCAAACTGGCCTTCGGGGCTAATCCGAACAACCACGGCGCATTTGATGGGGTCGCCCTGCTCGTCAAAGCTCATGGAGCCGGTGATGCCTTCAAACTTGGCAATGGCGGACATGCCTTCGCGCACACCTTCGCGCATGGCGCGGATGTTGGAATCAACCTTGCCATGGTTCTGGATGGCCTGAAGCACCAGACGGGTGGCGTCCCAAGTCAGAGCGGCTACGTCGTCCGGCGTATAGCCGTATTTTGCGGTGTAGCGTTCGATGAATTCCTTGGTCGCGCCGGTTGCGCCAGCAGCGGCGTAGTGAGTGGAGAAATACTGCCCTACGCAATCTTCACCGCACAGAGCCATGAGTTCGGCAGAACCCCATGCGTCGGAACCCATAAACGGCTTCTTATAGCCCAACTGATGTGCCTGCTTCACAATCAGGGCCACCTGATTGTAGTTGTCCGGCACAAAGATGAAGTCAGGGTTTGCACTGACAATAGTAGAAAGCTGTGCGGAGAAGTCCTGGTCCTTGGTGCCGTGCGATTCAAACGCCACCACGGAACCTGCTCCCATCTTGTCTTCCCACGTCTTCTGGAAGATTTCGGCAAGACCCTTGGAGTAGTCGTTGGAAATGTCGTAAATCACGGCAGCGGTCTTGGCACCAAACGTCTTGGCGGCAAAGTTGGCGGCTACCGGTCCCTGGAAGGGATCAAGGAAAGCAGCGCGGAACACCCACGGGCGATCAAAGGTTGCATCGGGGTTGGTGGACCACGGGGAGATCATAAGGGTCTGGTTGTCGTCGCAGGTGCCGCCTGCGGGCACGGCCTGCTTAGACGAGTTAGGGCCGACAATAGCCACCACCTGATCGCGCTCAATGAGCTTCAGGGCGACGTTAACAGCGGACTCCGCCTTGGATTCGTTATCTTCATAAACGAATTCCAGCGGATACTTTTTGCCGCCCACTTCCAAACCACCCGCGCCGTTGATGTCCGCCTTCAACATTTCAGCGGCAAATTTGGACGCTTCACCAACTTTGGGAATATCGCCGGTGAGGGGAAGGTTGAAACCGATTTTGATGGTGTCGGCTGCCAGTGCCTGAGCGGTGAAAAGCAGCATGAACAGGGTCGTGAACAGAAATTTCTTCATGGATAGCCTCCTCAACGTATGAAATGACCAAAAAAAGTATTTCCCAGTAGGGTGTAGACTACCCAAAGCTGGACACCTTGCAATCACTTTTTTCAATATTGATAATATTGTGTAAATTCAATTATTTCAGATAGTTATTTTTTAACAAAAACGTTATAAAAATAATACAATTATTTTAGCATATTACGATAAAGACTGTAATGGGCTGCCCAATATTTTTTTGTTTCCGCAACGCCCTTTGGCTTCATTTAATATACTAAAATATAACAATTTAAACATTAATGAAAAATAAGCCCACATATAATTCACACTGTTTACGCAACCAACACCATTCTGCACATTTTTAGAATTTCAATTATGTATAACTTTGCTTACGAGCAAATATTTGCAGAAATACGCAATATACGCGCTCAAAACATATCTTCTCATTACACAAAGAAAAAACGGCACCTCTAGACTTGTGCCCTAAGGCTGTTCCGAGTACTGTACTTCAGCAATATGGTGCGGCACCATGCTCATTTTCTTATGAAAAGGCATATCCAGCAGCGTCCGCTCTCACACAGACCCACTCTGGACCGGCTCTGGACAGTTTCCCTCTTTTTTCTTTGGATGGCACAATGGATTTGACTCTACTCGCGGACCTCTGGGACTTTTTTTCCGTAGAAAAGCATGCTCCCGGCAAGCTTGTCCTCAAGGTGGACCTTGCCGTGCGGCACCGCCCCGAAGCTGCGGCCCTTTCTGGCGGAACTGCACCCCGCTGGCCCGCCATCCGCAAAACACGAATGAACATTTTCACCCGCACGCTTACCGTGGAATATGACACCACGCTGCTGCCGTTTGACAGATTAGACGCCCTCCTTCGCTGTGATGACCGGGGGCGCATGCGCAGTATGGCCAAAGGGTTTGCGGCATAGCTCAAAATGCGTGGAATATACTGGACACCTGACGGTGCCGGGATCATCCTTATATAAGGACTCCCATGCCTCCGCTACGGGGGCGGGCCGGAGCCTAAGCGGAACCAGCCGGAGGCGACATGATGGATAACAATCAGTACCTGACGTTTTCCTTGGCGGATGAAATCTTCGCACTGGACATCAGCTCCGTGCGCGAAGTGCTGGAACTCACCGCTATCACCCGCATTCCCCGCACCCCCAGCTACATGCGCGGTGTTATCAATCTGCGCGGACACGCCGTTCCAGTGCTAGAGCTGCGCCGCAAATTCGGCATGCCTAGCACCGAAGATACGGTCAACACCTGCATCATCATTGTGGAAGTCTCTCTGGACGGCGAGCCTACCATCATCGGTACGCTGGTGGATTCCGTGCGAGAGGTGTTTGAAATGGGGGAGGAAACCATTGAACCCGCCCCGCGCATGGGCACCGCCATCAAATCAGAATTTATCAAGGGCATGGGGCGGCAGGGTGAACATTTTGTCATCATCCTCGACGTAAACCGCATCTTCACTCCTGAAGAATTGGCAGACGTGGCAGCCACCACCCCGCTCGCCGGACAAGACGCGGCTCCCAGCGCCCAAGCGCACCCGGCACTTTAGCCCCCTCCCCCGCCTCCCCGCGCGGCAACGCTCTGGACGCAAAACAGGGCAGATGCAGCCTGCGTTTCTTTTCGCTGGCATGCTCTTCCGAACGCGCCACATTTCGGCAAGCCCCCTTTTCGCCCCACAGAAATTGACCACAAAAAAGGCGGAAGCTTTCGCTTCCGCCTTATATTCGCAGTGTTGCCTAAAAGACTACACGCAGCCGGTGGGCTTGGGCAGGCCAGCCATTTTGCAGGCGCCTTTGCCGGGACCGGAGGGGAACAATTCGTACACTTGCTTCAGCTTAAAGCCAGTGTTCTTGGAAAGGATACGCACCATGGGCGCGATGCCGTTCTTCTTGTAGTAGTCCTGAAGGAAGTCAAGGATCTTCTGGTGATCTTCGGTGATTTCAGCGATGCCTTCGGATTCCTTCACATACTCCACCCATTCGGGGGACCATTCTTCAAAGCGAAGCAGGAAGCCGTCTTCATCAACTTCAAAACTCTTGCCTTTGTAAGAAACTTCAGCCATTTGTGTCCTCCTTGGACATGCTCTTCAGCGATGTTTCGAGCCTAGACATATGCCAGGATACCGGGACTATCCGGTAGCCAAAGTAAGCAGCGATCCGCTGCTTGTTTCCACATAGATCACCCCAAATCATTCACCACCCATACGGGCATAACGGGAATGACCTGTTGCCTTAATCCCCTGTTGATTACGACCTGAGTACGCTTTTTGTCAATGGGGCGTGAAAAAAAAATGAATTTTTTCAAGCAGATCATTCTTTCTCACAGCAAACATCGCCTGTTCGCACAGTGTGCTGCACAGGGAGTGGCAATCGTCGAAATAGTCTTACGGAGCCTCTCTTCCTCTCGTGGCGGCAATGCCAGTGAACCCTTTCGCATTGGCACCGAGCAAGAGACATCTTCCGTAAGCGAGGGCTAACATGCCACAACCAAACCAAAAATTCAAGGCCCATGAGTGCTTTGTTTTCTCTTATTTTTCAGTATGTTGCTCATGTTTGCGCGTTCAGAGAAGGAATTCGTCACTCCGAGAAACGAAAAAATGGCGAAACGTTTTCGCGTTTCGCCATTCGTTTCACCAATACTACAAACAGCTAATTCACGGTATGCACATGGTCACGTGCCCAGAAACGCATGACAAACCGCTCCTTCAAGTCATCAATAATCTTGTTCTCCACCGCCCGGTCCATGGGCATGATGCGGATATTCACCAAGCGGCAGTCCGGGCACCCTTCCAGATGCTCCATTGAGGTGAGGATGGAAACAATGCTCGCATCGTAATCGCGCAGTGCGTCGACGATAGGCTTAAGCGTTCCCGGCGTGTTGGGCAGTTCAAACGCAAACTGCACCCCGCCATGCCGCACCCCGGTAATGGTAATGAGCACCTCAAAAATGTCACTATCGGTGATGATGCCCTGCAGCACGCCGTCATCATCCACCACAGGCATGCCGCCTATTTTTTTCCCGATCATGGTCACTGCGGCGCTCTCCACCGTATCCAGCGGGCGGGCGCAATAGGGGTCCACGGTCATGATATCTTTAACTTTAATTTCAGAAAGCAGGTAATACAGCTCATGCACATCCAGCGTGGTCGCCTTGGATGGCGAAGCCTCTTTGATATCCCGGTCGGAAACAATGCCCACCACCCTGTTCTGATCATCCACCACGGGCAATCGGCTGATGTCGTGTTCCTTCAACAGCTTGGAGGCTTTCATCATAGAGGTGTTGGGAGTTATAGAATAGACCTTTTTGGTCATCCAATCGCGGATAAGCATGTGATTCCTCCTTGGAAAACAGGCAGCATATGCGGTGACCGAAATGTCGAGGCAGTTCCTTGCCTATATCTAAACATGATTCGGCATCGCGAACAAGAAAAAAGAATTTCCTGAACACGTTACATGCCACTAAGGAAAAATATTCACCGTTATCGCAGGCAAAGGCTGCGCCATAGCGAAGCGAAAGCAGCGCGGTCGCCGGGGGAAGAGGCGCAGTGCAATGTGACCATGAGCAACTTATTCTCGTTTTCCACCACCCATGCCGTTCCTATACCGCCCGTTCCGCCCCTGCCCCGCCGGGTGAAGGCTGCCAGACGATGCAACAGGCCGCTACAGGGTGCTTCTTGCCAATAATAGCGTTTCCGTGCGCCCAGAGGCAATTGCTCACGATCCTTTGTGATTTCTGCCAGTGTAACCCCCTGAGTTTCCTGAATCCAAGCTCGGAAGGGCTGCCCTTGCAAAACCACATTGGCGGGGGCAAACCGTTGAACGGAAAGCAGACACCGGCCTCTGGCAAACTCAATGCGGGTATGACCGGGCCGGAATTCAGCACGGCTTAACGTATACCCGGCCGGGGCGGAAAATTGTATGTCGCACATGGCATAAGGCACGGTTTTCTCTTGTGCCCGGACCATGCCCAGCGAGTTGAGCACCATGGGCAGACCTGCAAGGCCGGGCAGACCCGCAGTGTCCTCAAGGGCACCAGAGGCAGCCCCGGATGACGCCAGTTCCGACACGGGACAATGCAGCAGAAGCGAAGCCCGCGCATTCTCATGTCTGCAAAGCGCGCCGAAACCGGCGTTATGCACAAAGGGCAACAGCGTTAGGCGAGAGGAAAGTGAGGAGAGAGCGGTGCGCCAGAAGGACGGAATGGCGGCGGGAGAGAGCGTAAACCCTTCTGGGCGATCAAGCAGCTTTTCCAACATCCGGCGTTTGCGTTGCGCCGATATAGCTGCGGATTCCGGGAACCAGCGGCAATCAAAAACCGCACGGTCATTATGGGTAAAGAGAAGTTGGCGTGGGGCTATGGTGGCCGGAAGCCAGTCGTACGGCACGGTCAGGAATACTCCGTTCCATGCCACGGGACTGCCCGGAACGTCCGATGCAGAGTCCATGATCCTTTCCTGTCAGAGGTTGTAAAAGTACGGTTTGCCCTCCGGTCCACCAAAGGCGTGACCGGGGCTATACCCGTCACCAGAGAGTGCAGCGTCCTGCACTAGCACGCAGACTGCTTTTTTTCTCACGATTTGTCCAGAGGGGAACACATATTCATCTAAAAGAAAACCACCTAAAATCTCCTGCTCCCCCGCGCCGGGCACCGCGCGGGTTTGCATGCGGCCCCTGTGACGGGGTTAGACTTCCGCCGGCAAATGGTCTATGAGAGACTGTTCTTTTCGGGTGCTCCGACGAAAGGCATTCTTGCCCTGACGGTCCCGGTGCATGTCCTTTTCTCAAAGCGGTTTATGATACGTGCAATCACAACATGGCTCCCCCGGAGCCATATGAGAGACATATGGCGAAACAGGAACACATCAGAAATTTTAGCATTATCGCGCACATAGATCACGGCAAGTCCACTCTGGCGGACCGTATTCTCGATGTTACCGGGCTGGTGCAAGCCCGTGATAAGCGGGAGCAGTATCTGGACCGCATGGATATTGAGCGCGAGCGTGGCATCACCATTAAAGCTCAAGCGGTGCGCATTCCTTATACCGCACAAGATGGTGCCAAGTATGTGCTCAACCTTATAGACACCCCCGGACACGTGGACTTCGGCTACGAAGTCTCCCGGTCGCTGGCGGCCTGCGAAGGGGCTTTGCTTGTAGTGGATGCCTCTCAGGGGGTGGAAGCGCAAACGCTGGCTAACGTCTACCTCGCACTGGATCACGATCTGGACATCATTCCCGTGCTGAATAAGATAGACCTTGCCAGCGCAGACCCGGACCGCGTGAAAAGCGAAATTGAAGAGGTTATCGGGCTGGACACAGCCGAGGCCATCGGAGTGAGTGCGAAAACCGGGCTGAATGTGGAGCAGGTGCTGGAGGCCATTGTCAAACGCCTGCCCGCCCCCACGGGCGACCCGGAAGCAGCATTCAAAGCTCTCATTTTCGACTCGTGGTACGACGCCTATCAGGGTGTTATCATTATGTTCCGCGTGGTGGACGGGTCCGTGAAAAAGGGCGACCGCATCCGCCTTATGGCTACCGGTAAAGAATATGAAGTAACCAAGCTGGGCGCGTTCAGCCCGGACATGATAGAAATGAAAAGCCTCTCCGCCGGAGAGGTGGGTTACCTGTGCGCTACCATTAAAGAACTGGGCGATGCCAAAGTGGGCGACACCGTCACGCTGGTGGGAAATCCCGCCACAGAGCCGGTTCCCGGATTCAAAGTGGTCAAGCCCATGGTTTTCTGCGGGCTGTATCCCTCCGATGCCAATGAATATGAGGGCCTCAAATACGCGCTGGAAAAGCTCCAACTGAACGACGCCTCTTTTTCCTACGAACCAGAAACGTCTCAGGCGCTAGGCTTCGGGTTCCGATGCGGCTTCCTTGGCCTGCTGCATATGGAAATTATTCAGGAGCGGCTGGAACGCGAGTTCGATGTGGACATCATCGCCACGGCCCCTTCGGTCATATACCGCGTGAAAACCGTGGACGGGGTGCTCACAGATGTAGACAGCCCCGCCAAGCTGCCGGACCCCACCAAAATTGACACGCTGTATGAACCTTACGTGCGCACAGAAATTCACGTGCCCGACGAGTTTGTGGGGAACGTGCTGAAACTGTGCGAGGAAAAACGCGGTATTCAGAAAGACCTGAAATACCTCACCACCAATCGCGTCATCGTCACGTATGAACTGCCCTTCGCAGAAATTGTGTACGACTTTTTCGACAAGCTTAAGTCGTACACACGGGGCTATGCCTCCATGGATTATGAGATTATCGATTACCGAAGCTCCAATCTCGTAAAACTCGACATGCTCATCAACGGGGAACCTGTGGACGCCCTGTCCATCATCGTTCACCGCGACAAAGCCCAGTACCACGGACGCGCTGTGGCCCTGAAGCTGAAGAGCACCATTCCCCGCCAGATGTTTGAAGTGGTCATACAGGCCGCCATCGGCACCAAGATCATCGCCCGCGAACGAAACGCCCCGCTGCGGAAAAACGTTACCGCCAAGTGCTATGGCGGTGACATTACCCGTAAGCGCAAGCTCTTGGAAAAACAAAAAGAAGGTAAAAAGCGCATGAAGCGCATGGGCAACGTGGAACTCCCGCAAGAGGCATTCCTCGCCGCGCTCAAGGTTGGAGAAGACTAGGTACGGCGCGCTCCCGTATGGGGAATTTCCCCCCTCACATGACTAGGCCGCCCGTCCCGCGCCGAGCGGTTTCCACTGGAAAATACCATGTCTGAACTGAAACAGAAAAGCGGATTCGCCGAATACTTTGAGGCACTATTCATTGCCATAATTTTGGCTCTGTTCATTCGCTCGTTCATTGTGCAAGCGTTCACCATTCCTTCCGGCTCTATGCTGCAAACCTTGCAAATAGGCGACTATCTGCTGGTAAATAAATTCATTTACGGCATTCGGCTGCCTTTCGCGTTCAAAGAAACCAACCCGCAGGGCACCTCGTGGTGGTCGCGCCATTCACTGGTTTTGGGACCGGAACTCATTCATGTGCAAGACCCCCAGCGGGGTGATATAATCGTTTTTGAATACCCGGCAGACCCGTCCATCCACTACATCAAGCGTGTTATCGGTGTCCCCGGAGACACCGTTGAAGTGCGCAACAAAGTGCTTTACCTGAATGGACAGCCTCAGACGGAGCCGTATGTGCAGCTTGTACGCGGCTACCCCGGACCCGGCGACGACTTTGGTCCCGTTACTGTGCCGGAAGGCAAATACTTCTGCATGGGGGACAACCGCGACGAGTCCTATGATTCCCGGTTTTGGGGCTTTGTGGACCGTTCCGCCATCGTAGGCAAAGCATGGATTTTCTACTGGTCCATGGACGGCATTAGTTCCATCCGGTGGGACCGCATAGGCCGCAGTGTGCACAGCATGTAACGCGCCTTATTTCACG
Source organism: Pseudomonadota bacterium (assembly GCA_023460395.1). GTDB lineage: Bacteria > Desulfobacterota > Desulfovibrionia > Desulfovibrionales > Desulfovibrionaceae > Halodesulfovibrio. Next base: position 38,957 of record JAEWQB010000005.1, read on the forward strand.
CAAGCAAATGGCCCCGGCAACATCTGTCGCCGGGGCCGTACTTATTTATCACTCAGCAGATGAGGAGCGGACACCCCGCTCCCGTCTAAGGCTAATACAGGCCGAGAGGCTGTTCCGACAGGTTGATAAGGATATTCTTAATCTGGGTGTAATGTTCCAACACCATCTTGTGCGTTTCCCGCCCGATACCGGATTGCTTGTATCCGCCAAAGGGAGCACCCGCAGGAATGCTGTTATAGGTATTTACCCACATCCGCCCGGTTTCCACCGCGCGGGCCACGCGGATCGCCCGGTTGATATCGCGCGTCCATACCCCACCGCCAAGGCCGTAGATGCTATCGTTCGCCATGGCGACGACTTCTTCCTCGGTCTTAAACTTGATGATGCAGGCCACGGGTCCGAAAATCTCTTCCCGTGCCACACGCATGGAGTTGCTCACCCCGGTCAGCAGCGTAGGCTGCATGAAAGCACCCTTTTCCAGTCCATTGCCCGTGGCGCGCACGCCGCCTGCGGCAAGGGTGGCCCCTTCCTGCTTGCCCACTTCCACGTACCCAAGCACTTTCTTCAACTGAGATTCGCTGATAAGCGCGCCCATCTGGGTGTCTTTTTCCCACGGCATACCCACGCGCACGGCCTTGAAGCGCTTGGTCGCCTCTTCCACGAAGCGGTCGTAAATGCCTTCCTGCACGAAAACGCGTGACCCCGCGCAGCATACCTGCCCCTGATTGAACAGGATACCGAGCAGCAGGCCTTCCATAGCCATATCCCACTTGCAATCATCGAAGAAAATATTGGCGGATTTCCCGCCTAGTTCCAGCGTGGCGGGAATGAGTTTTTCGGCAGCGGCCTTGGCGACACTGCACCCGACTTCGGTGGAACCTGTGAAGGCCAGCTTGCGAAACCGAGGATGCTCCAGCATATACGCGCCCGATTTGGACCCCGCGCCCGTAATCACGTTTACCACGCCCTTGGGCAACACATCCTGAATAAGGCGCATCAATTCCAGCACACTCAGCGACGTGGCGCTGGACGGCTTAAGCACGGAGCAGCACCCGCTGGCAAGTACCGGCGCCAACTTCCACGCAGCCATCAGGAACGGAAAGTTCCACGGCACGATCTGCCCTACCACGCCAATGGGTTCACGCAGAATAAGATTCAGCGTATTGCCGCCCAAAATGGAGGCTTCCCCCTCCTCCACCTGAATGGCGGCGGCGAAATACCGGAAATGCTCGGCGGCAAGAGGGATATCCACCGCCAGCGTTTCTCTATACGGCTTACCGTTATCCAGCGTTTCCACCATAGCAAGGTGTTCGCAGTTTTTATCGATGATATCCGCAATGGCGTTAAGCACCACAGCCCGCTCAGATGGCGTGGTCCGTTTCCAGCTATCCCACGCGGTCCATGCCGCTTCTACGGCTTCGTCCACGTCCGCATTGGCGGCTTCGGCGCATGTGGACAACACGGCGCCGTCCGCCGGGCAAGTAGCCTTAAAAACCGCGCCGCCTGTCGCGTCTTTCCACTTGCCGCCAATGAACAGCTGATACCGGTCCTGCAACTTCGCTTTTGCCATAACGCTCACTCCTTTCGCTTTGGAAGGCGCCTTTGTGCGCCTAGTGAATGTGGCTATTCACCGCGTGTGTCAAATCATACCGTTGTTGAACATGAAGTATAACAACACGGGGCTATTACTGCCTTACACCTTGGAGAATAGTGTTTCAAGGCTTATGTCATAAAAAATATAACACTCGCACATCATGAGCGTCTTCCATAGCAATGCTCACAAGTTACAAACGCACTGCGTGTTTTACGCCTTCATCAAAATCAATTGCCGCCTATTTTGGTAGACAACCGGCCCGAAATACTGTTCCGCAAAAAGGACAGCCAGCACCATACACCATCAGGCGTTTCGTGGAAAGCTATGAGGCGCGGAAAACTGTCCGCGCGGAGTGGATAGGGAAAAAGAGATGGGAGGGATAGTATCAGAAAGACCACAGGAGCGCGGCGGATCGGCCTAAAAGGGACTACCGGCCTTCAAGTGGCAGAAGGATCGTGAAAACAGTCCCGCGTCCGGGTTCGGAATCTACGGTGAACTGCCCGTCGTGGTTGGAAGTGATAATGAAATAGGAAACGGAAAGCCCCAGTCCGGTGCCTTCTCCTACTGCTTTGGTGGTAAAGAACGGCTCAAATACCCGCTTGCGGGTTTCCTCGTCCATACCGGGACCGTTGTCCGCGATATCAATACGGGCGCGCCCCCGGTCATAGCTTGTGGTCACAGAAATCCGCGGGGCATCGTCGCGTTCTCCCCGTTCCGCCATGGCGTGCGCAGCATTCTTGAAAAGATTCAGCAACACCTGCTCAATCTCCTGCGGCGAACAAAATACCTGCGGCAGGGTCGGCTCGTAATCCCGCACCACCTCAATATGCCGGAAGTCGTACTTTTTCTTCAGGTCATAGTCATTTGCCGCAAGTTCTATGGTCTTATCGATAAGCTCACCAAGGTTCACAGACGAACGGCGGGCCTCGCTGCGACGGCTGAACTCCAGCATATTGCTGACAATGTTGGCTGCACGCTTACCTGATTCCGCAATCCCGTCCAGAAACCGCAGAATTCCCCGCGTATCCAGATAGGTGTGGATGCTTTCCAGCGAGCATCCCGCCTCTTCAGCCGCAACCCGGTTGGCGGGAAAATCGAGCGAAATACGCCGCTTTATATTTTGCGTTCCTTGCAGAATGCCACCAAGAGGGTTGTTAATTTCGTGCGCCATTCCCGCAGCCAGTCCGCCTACGGAAAGCATTTTTTCCGTCTGCACCATCATTTCTTCAATACGGAACCGATCCGTCACGTCATCCAGCCGGATAACAGCGGAAAATTCGCCCCGCGTGACCACCGGATAAATAATGATATCAAAATACCGGGTGCGGTCATCCTCGACAATGGGTTCCTTTTCAAGAGAAAAACTGGTGCCCGTGGCAATGGATTCTGTAATGTGCCGCAGCAAGAATCCGTAGCTGGGCAGCACCTCAGCGAAGGGACGGCTGTGCGCGTTGGAAGCGATGATGCCGGTGGCCTCTTCAGCGGTTTTATTCCACTGGGTAATGTGCGCATCGCGATCCACACTCACGATAATGGACGGCATGGAGTTGAGGATATTATCCAACGTGTTTTTGGTTTCCCAAAGTTCGCGTTCCGCTTCCTTGCGGTGCGTGATATCAGTGTGCGCGCCTGCCATGCGGTAAGGCTGCCCGGCGGAATCGCGCACGCAGATACCGCGTCCGAGTATCCACCGGTACTCGCCATCTTTATGCCGCATGCGATACTCCACCTCAAACTGTGGAGTCCTTCCCCCCAAATATTCTTCGTGAGTCTTGAGCACCCGGTCAATATCCGCCGGATGCATCCGCTCCAGCCATTCACTCAGGCTGTTGGATATTTCCGCGTCCTGATAGCCCACAATGGCTTTCCAGCGCGGGGAAAAATAGACCACATCCGTGGCGAGATCCCAATCCCATATCCCGTCGTTGGTGGCGATAACCGCAAGGGAGTAGCGCTCCTCGCTTTGCCGCAGGGCATATTCCGCCCGTTCGCGCTCCCGCACCTGCCCTTCCAACTGGCGGTTCATTTCCACGAGTTCACGTTCGCGGGCAGCCACCTGCCGGGTCATGGCGGCGAAGTTTTCCGCGATCATGCTCAGTTCCGCATTCTGCACCACGCTGAAATCAAAACTAAAGTCGCCGCGTGCCACTTGGTCCATTCCCTGAAGCAACACTTCTAGCGGCTTACGCAGATAGATACGCAGCAAAATACCCGTGGCTACCAGAATAACCACCAGCACCCCACCCAACGCCAGCAGATTCGCCGTCACAAGACGGCTTAACGCCTGTTTGTACGCGGATAAATTCAAAACAACCGTGGCATGCCCAATGATCTCGCCTTCGTAAGTGACGTCGCGTTCACGGGAAATACGGTTGCCGACTTCTCCCTGCTTGACTCTGGAAAACAGCACCTTGCCCAAAGGGTCAAGAATCCGCACCTCACTCACGAGGTCATACTGCGCGAACACAGTGCCGATCTGGTCAATAGTACGGGTGTCGAAATTCCAGATGGGAACAGAAAGGATATCGGAAAGGCGCGTAATATACTCATCTGCCTTGGCATCCACCTCACGCAGCATCTCTCGCGACGCCCGCACGTATTGCCACGACAGAGTAGAGGCCACCACAATCAGAATCATGACCATCAAGCTGATGGTCAGATCGCGGGAGATGGACTTGCCGCGAAGCAAGCGCACGGGAAAATACGTGCGTATGGGAGCAACCTTTTTCTGCATAGACGACCGGACATGCATACTGGTGAAAACCGTGAGGATGCGCCTGGCCCGCACCGGGCCGGGGTTGCATCGGAACTACACTGGGCACAAGCCGTTCCCAATCATATACCGCTTACCAACCAAACCTCTGTCCTTCTTCGACTAGCACAAATCCGGCCTGACTAAAAGCGCAATATTCTTATCCCTCCACGAACCGGCGGGGCATGTGCGCGGCTTGACTCCGAACCCGTTATGGGCAAGAAAAACAGGTTGCACGACCCAACGCCGCCCCCACTCCCCCAACCACGGAACAACGCGAAATATAGGCATAACGGAACACGCGGGGACCACACAGGCCGACACTAGACGAGGAGCATATATGGGCTTTTTTTCCAAAATACGACGCATTTGGTCCGGCCCGGAAGACGGCTCCGCACCGGGCACAGAAAAAGATGGCCGTAGAGACGGCACGCCGGATGACAGCGTTACGCACGAAGGCGCCGTCACCTCCTCCCGGACGGTAACCGCATCCCTGCCTGAAGAATCAGCCGCCCCCTCTTCCGTGCCCACGGAATCGTTGTCCGGTGAAGAACCGTGGCGGACAGAACTGCTCCTCGCTCTGCGCGGGGCGGAACCCCGTCTCTCCGTCTGGCTAGAGCATGTGCTCGCGGGCGTGGAAGGGGCTGGTGCTCCCCTGTGGGAACGCCTGCGCTTTTTCTTCTCGGCATTGGACGCGCCGCAGCAGGAAGCCGAAACCTTCATTGCCGGCTTCTCCCGCTGGCTGGACGATATGGGCTATGTCTCCCTTTCCGATTTCCGTTCAGAACTCCAGTACCGTCTGGCGCTGGCGCTGGATCTGGAAGACGAAGAAGACGAACGCTCGCGCCTGTTCGTAAAATTATCTGAAGGGTTGGCTAAAACCCGCCAGCAGATTACCCGGCAAATTGACGGGCTGCTGTCTTCCCACGACAGTCTCTCCGAACAATTTTGGGAAGAGCTGGAAGAAATTCTCATCATGGCGGATGTGGGATTCGAACCCACAGTCAAGCTGGTGAATCGCCTGCGGGAACGGGTACGCGCCTCCGGCTCCGACAGCCCCGATATGTTTAAAACGCTTATGCGGGAAGAGCTGGAAGAAATTTTCCGCATGCCCCCCCGCATTACCGCCGTGAATCCGCCCGAGGTTGTGCTTATGGTGGGGGTGAACGGCGTGGGCAAAACCACCACCATTGCCAAGCTCGCCTACCGTGCGCAGTTGCAGGGAAAAAAAGTGCTCATCGCAGCGGGGGATACGTTCCGCGCGGCGGCTATTGAGCAATTACAGGTATGGGCCGACCGCGTGGGGGCGGGTTTTCACGCCAAAGGCCCCAATTCCGACCCTGCCGCCGTGGCGTATGAGGCCGTGGAACGCGCCGTGAATGAGGGGTATGATATCTTGTTCGTGGATACAGCGGGCCGCCTTCAAACCAAAGTGGACCTGATGGCTGAGTTGCAAAAAATCCGAAACGTGCTGGGGAAAAAACACCCCGGCGCACCGCACCGCACCATACTCACCATTGATGCCACCACGGGGCAAAACGCTCTCTCCCAGACCAAACTCTTCAATGAAGCCTGCAAGCTGGACGAAATTGTCCTTACCAAACTGGACGGCACAGCCAAGGGTGGCATTGTGGTTGCCGTGGCCATGGAATTCGGCATTCCCATTTCCTACATCGGCCTTGGCGAAAAAATGGAAGATTTACGCCCCTTCAGCGGAACTGACTTCGCCTCTGCCCTGCTGGGACTTTGATCCGCTTTGAACAAATCGAAATAGACACCGTTCCGCCACCGCTCCACACGGGGCAGGGAATCTCCCCGACTCCCGCAGGTGCCCTGTTCGCCCCACAAGCGCACGGTATACACAAAAAAATAGCCCACGAACCTTAGATTCGTGGGCTATTTTTATTGGTAGTACGGCTTAAAAGGGTTCCACTTCGATCTTCAGGCGGTTCAGCCTCACTTGCGCGAACTGCATCTCTACCTGCAATTGATTCTTCGCCTGTCTGTTGGCATGGATTTCCTGAGCGAAAAACACACCCTCGGCAGGCTTTTCAGCCCGCATGAGCCGCCTTTGCTCATCATCCAGCTCCTGCAACCGCTGCTGGCAAGCCGCAACGCGCTCTTCAAGCGCGGGAATGTTATCCGGCAATGATTCTGCGTCGTTTGGGCTGCTCATCGGTCGACTCCTGCTTCGGCTTACGGGTCAGGGACGGTTCCGGTAGACCGTTGTATACCGTCCAAAACAAGGGCATGAGATCCGTCACGCTGCTGGGATTCGCCAACCGGATGGAGCGCTTCAAAAAGGCCAGCAAAGCGAAAGCCATGGTCCAGTAGGCATCCGGGCTGGTCCAGATACGCGCGGCAGGCGCGTCCGCGACAACAGCCACAGCCCCTTTGTTCAACGCCATGCCCGCCTGTGCCACAAACCCGTCCAGCAGATCGTTTTCCGCGCGGTCCAGCACTACAGGCAGCGGAACGGCAACACCGGAGCTTTTGGCTCGCGCGCAGCAGATGGCGATAGCCAGCGGCAAATACCGGGAAGATAGTCCTTCCATGGAGGGCGGAGTGCCCGCCGCAGCGGCCCGTTCCGCCTCATTTCCCGCGCGGGAAACAATGGCGTCCGCTCCCACGGTCACATCCAGCCCGGAGGAACGCAGCAGTTCCAACGTGGCGGAGCCTTCCGCAGTATACGTGGGCCATGTGCCCGCAAGGCGCACAGTCCCTCCCGTGAACACAGGCAGAGCCAGCAACGTGGCGCTGATAGCCGGATCCATTGCCATGACCGGAACTGCGGGAATGGCGAAAGTACCGGGAGTGACGGAGAACGCGTCTGCCGCGCCATCGTGTGTCACTCCGCACTGAGTGAAAATATTCCGAACCACCGCAAGGCATTCTTCCGCATGGGGGGTGCCGGATAGCACAAAGGTCGTAGGCCGTTCCCACGTTGCCGCACTGACGAGACAGGCACACACAGCGTCGCCGGGCAAATCGGCGGGAATAGTTATGGTGTCCGGCAGCACGCCGGAACACTCCAGCCGGACAGGCAGTCCATTAGAACGCGGCATAACGTGTCCGATGCGTGCGCCCAACTGCGGTAGGAAATGCCGGAAGGCGGTAAGGTCCGCGTCTTTAAGCGCGGAGCCACCGGTCATTTTCAAGGTGCCGTGCCGCCCTGCCGCCATAAGCCCCAGCAGGTAAACGTTCAGTTCGTCGTCTCCGGCAAACAGTGTCTTGTCGCCAAAAGCAAGCGGCCCGCTTCCGTTGGAAACGATATCGTCGCGCTGCCAATGCAGGGAAGCCCCTGTCTGCTCAAGCGCTTTTAAAAAATCGTGCACGGGGTCGGCGGTGGGAACGTTGCGCAAACGGCAAGGTGCCCCCGCAGCGGCGATAAGTGCCAGCCACAGCCGGGATGACCGTAACGATGCCGGACCGGGCAAATCCACATTCACTGGCTTGCGGTTGGGAGAAAGGGTAAACTCCGTCCGCTCATCTGCCTCGGCCTTAGAGGAGAACTCAATGTCCTGAATCAGGCTGAACAACTGGTGCGCAAGCCGCGGATCTTTACTGAACTTGACGGCATTGGCTTCCCACAGAAGGCGAATTTGCTTTTCATTCGCTATCCCGGCGGTACCGGAGCCTTCTTTTTTAGGCCTGCGGGTTTTTTGTACCAGCTTGTGGCGTCTGGCCAGCAACTTTAAAAGTTCAATGTCCAGTTCGCTGATTTCTTCGACAAGAGTCATGGGTTTCTTCATCATCACGTGTGCCCTGCGTTGGTTTGGTGTGGCGTTCCCCTAGCGTGAATCGGGGCTGCCCGCAAGAGAATAATAGGAAGTCCCTCACGACCGGCCCGCAAAGCGCTCCTTACCCTATACTATCACGGAATACTGTGACAGGCTTCACAAGCCTGTCACAATCCCGGAATACCGTGGTCTGCACGGGGGCCCTCGCTCTCAAAGTATCCGCGGAGCAACGGGCTCGCAAACACAGGGTATCGCCTTAATTTCGTTATGTGATTCCGCCTGCCATTCTCTACCGGAGCGGTCCGTAACCCAAAGGCACTCCCCCTCTCCGACGGGCTGGCATGGCGCTTTCGTGAAAAAATGCATCAAGCAGGCCAGACTTACTTGCAACATCGTGCCAATCCATGTACATCACGAGTGACCGTGCGGTGCCAACCCACGGATTCGGGTTTTTCTGAGATATAACAAAAATTGTTTTATTTTAGCTAATTGCAAATGTTCAACATGGGTTTGTGAAAAAAATGAACAAGCCCCTTGACCGATACAGCAAGTCTTTGTTATTTCTCTCACAAGCGCTTCGGCTTAGTCACCCGACGCGCAGCGTTCGATGGAGATCAAAAAGGCCGGATGCAACTTTTGCCTCTGCTTTTTTGCCTCCATCGAAGGATGGAATCCCGAACAGGGAAGAAGGCTTTTGGGTAAAACCTTTAATCGTTGTGTTGGAGGAAAAGGTATGCCGACTTATGTAGACCCGTCTAAGTGCGATGGCTGCAAGGGTGGCGAAAAGACCGCCTGCATGTACATCTGCCCCAACGACCTCATGATCCTGGACCCCGAAGAAATGCGTGCGTTCAACCAAGAACCCGACGCTTGCTGGGAATGCTACTCCTGCGTGAAAATCTGTCCGCAGGGTGCCATTACCGCGCGTCCCTACGCTGACTTCGCTCCCTTGGGCGGTACGTGTATCCCCATGCGCTCCGCTGACTCCATCATGTGGACCGTCAAGTTCCGCAGCGGCAACGTTAAACGCTTCAAATTCCCGATTCGCACCACGCCTGAAGGCTCCATCAAGCCTTTCGACGGCAAGCCCGAAGCTGGCGATCTGGAAAATGAACTGCTCTTCACCGAAACTCAACTGGTCACTCCCATTGAAGCTCTGGGCCAGAAGTTTGATGTGGCTGAAGCCGACATCACCATGGTGAAGAAGGCCTCCGCCGTTTAGCGTTGGCTTTGCCGAACGAACGAAACAAATTTTCCACAGGAGAATAGATCATGCCGATGATTCCCGTTAAGGAACAACCCCGTGGCGTCGCGATTGCCGATCCGGCAATCAAGGAACACGATGTGGATCTCCTTATTGTTGGCGGTGGTATGGGTAGCTGCGGCGTTGCCTTCGAAGCAGTGCGCTGGGCCGACAAGTACGCTCCCGAACTGAAGATCATGATGGTGGACAAAGCTTCGCTGGAACGCTCCGGCGCTGTGGCACAGGGGCTTTCCGCCATCAACACCTACCTCGGCAAAAACACCGCGGACGACTACGTTCGCATGGTGCGCACCGACCTTATGGGCCTTGTTCGCGAAGACCTTATCTTCGACCTTGGCCGCCACGTTGACGACTCCGTTCACCTGTTTGAAGAATGGGGCCTGCCCTGCTGGATCAAGGACGAAAACGGTCACAACCTCGACGGCGCAGCCGCCAAGGCCGCTGGCAAGTCCCTGCGTAACGGCGACGACTGCGTTCGTTCCGGTCGCTGGCAGATGATGATCAACGGTGAATCCTACAAGTGCATCGTTGCTGAAGCCGCCAAGAACGTTCTGGGCGAAGAACGCATCATGGAACGTATCTTCATCGTGAAGCTGCTCCTTGACGCCAAGGAAGAAAACCGCATTGCTGGCGCCGTGGGCTTTAACCTGCGCGCCAACGAAGTGCACATCTTCCGCACCAACTCCATGGTTGTCGCCTGCGGCGGTGCCGTGAACGTGTACAAGCCCCGTTCCACCGGTGAAGGCATGGGTCGCGCATGGTACCCCGTATGGAACGCAGGTTCCACCTACACCATGTGCGCTCAGGTCGGCGCTGAAATGACCATGATGGAAAACCGCTTCGTGCCCGCCCGCTTCAAAGACGGTTACGGCCCGGTTGGCGCATGGTTCCTGCTCTTTAAGGCAAAAGCCACCAACTTCAGAGGCGAAGACTACTGCGAAACCAACCGCGCTATGTTGAAGCCTTACGAAGAACGCGGCTACGCAAAGGGTCACGTTATCCCCACCTGCTTGCGTAACCACATGATGCTGCGCGAAATGCGTGAAGGTCGCGGACCTATCTACATGGACACCAAGAGTGCCCTGCAGAACACCTTCGCTAGCATGACTCCCGCCCAGCAGAAGCATCTTGAGTCCGAAGCATGGGAAGACTTCCTTGACATGTGCGTCGGTCAGGCCAACCTGTGGGCAGCCATGAACGTCCAGCCCGAAGAAGTGGGTTCGGAAATCATGCCCACCGAGCCTTACTTGCTCGGTTCCCACTCCGGTTGCTGCGGCATTTGGGTTTCCGGTCCCGACGAAACCTGGATTCCTGAAGACTACAAAGTACGCGCTGCCAACGGTAAGGTTTACAACCGCATGACGTCCGTCATGGGCCTCTTCACCTGCGCAGACGGCGTAGGCGCTTCCGGCCACAAGTTCTCCTCCGGCTCGCACGCCGAAGGCCGCATGGTTGGCAAGCAGATGGTTCGTTGGTGCCTCGACCACAAAGACTACAAGCCTTCCATCGCTGAAGACTCGCAGGCTCTGGCCGACCTCATCTACCGTCCCTACAAGAACTACATGGCAGGCAAGTCCGCTTCCACCTGCCCTGTGGTGAACCCCGAATACATCACCCCCAAGAACTTCATGATGCGTCTCGTGAAGTGCACCGACGAATACGGCGGGGGCGTTGGCACCTACTACACCACGTCCGAAGCCGCTCTGAACACGGGCTTCCATCTGCTGGACATGCTGGAAGAAGACTCCCTGAAGCTGGCCGCCCGCGACCTGCACGAACTGCTCCGCTGCTGGGAAAACTACCACCGTCTGTGGACCGTGCGCCTGCACATGCAGCACATTGCGTTCCGTACGGAAACCCGTTACCCCGGCTTCTACTACCGTGCAGACTTCATGGGCCTCGACGACTCCAAGTGGAAGTGCTTCGTGAACTCCAAGTACGACGTGAAGAGTGGTGAAACCACCATCTACAAGAAACCCTACTACCAGATCATTCCCACCGCTTAGTATCTGACGTAGGTCTGAGAACTCCCGGGCGGTTGCGGGGAACCGCAACCGCCCTTATTCTTCCCTGACCCAGACGGTCTAAGCCGGGGCAGTAAGTAGTGTGCCTTATTGTCTGGGCTTAGGCCGTTTTGACGAATTGGCCCGAAACATCCGTAGGGAGGATTGCCGAATGTCCAACTCCATACTCGTTGTCGGCGGCGGTTTCAGCGGCATTACGGCCGCACTTGAAGCTGCTGAGCTCGGCTACGAAGTGTACATCGTCGAGAAAAACCCTTTTCTTGGCGGACGGGTGGCACAGCTTAATAAGTATTTTCCCAAGCTTTGCCCTCCGTCTTGCGGACTGGAAATACAGTTCCAGCGCATCAAGAAAAACCCCAATGTGAAATTTTTTACCCAAGCCACGGTGGCTTCCGTGGCAGGCGAAGCAGGCAACTTCACAGTTACCCTGACCATCGCTCCCCGCGGCACGGCACCCAGTAGCGCGGACCTCGCTTCGCTCGCGGACAGCCTTGAAGGAGAGACTACCGACCCCTTCAATCTTGGTCTTTCCACCCGCAAGCCGCTTTACATGGACACCCCGTTCGCGTTCCCCAACCGCTACGTTCTTGATAAGGACAGCCTGACCAAGGCCGACAGCCTCAAGGTTGGCGCCAGTGCGTCCTGTGATATGAATGGCGCGGAAAAAACCGTGGAATTGACTGTGGGCAGCATTGTCATCGCCACGGGATGGAAACCTTACGACGTTACCCGGCTCACCAATTTAGGTGCGGGCCAGATTACGAACTGTATTTCCAACATGCAGCTGGAACGCCTCGCCTCTCCCAGCGGGCCAACCAGCGGCAGCATTGTGCGTCCCTCTGACAACAAAGCACCCAAACGCGTCGCCTTTGTGCAATGTGCGGGTTCGCGGGATCAAAACCATCTGAATTTCTGTTCCTACATCTGCTGTATGGCCTCGCTCAAACAGGCGCTGTATGTGCGGGAACAGTACCCGGACGCCGAAGTTACCATCTACTATATCGATCTGCGCACCCCCGGTCGGTACGACAAATTCATGCGCAAGGTTACCGCCGACGACAAGATTCACCTGATTAAGGGCAAAGTCGCCGGAGTGGAAACCGATGCCGCCACGGGCGATGTGATTGTTGAAGTGGAAGACGCGATACGAGGCGACAAACGGAAAATCCGCCACGACATGGTCGTGCTGGCCACGGGCATGCAGCCGAGCCTCGCAGGAGAAAAAAATCCGTTTGGTGTGCCGCTGGATGAAGAAGGCTTCGTCATCGGCGGCGAGGAAAAAGGCATTGTCGCTGCTGGCTGCGCCACAAAGCCCCTGGATGTCATGCGCACGGCACAGTCCGGCACCAGCGCCGCGCTCAAAGCTATCCAGACGGTGCGAGGGAGGTAGTTGAGAATGGCCGAAAAAATTGGCGTATATTTTGACCAGTCGGCTCTTGGCATCATAGACGGCGAAGAACTTGCCGCGCACGTGAGCAAGAAATTCGGCGGCCCGTGCCCGGTCGTCAAAGTCTTTCCCGTGCTGGCGGCAGAAAGCGCTCGCGCCGAAATCCGGGCCGACATTGAGGAAAACGAACTGGACGGCGTTTTGCTGTGCGGCTCTTCCCCCCGCGTCGACTGGGACTTGTACTCCTTTGAAGGGGTGCTGGTGGACCGCGTAAACCTGCGCGAGCAGTGTGTGCTCTCTTTCCGCGATGCGGATGGCTCCGTACCGCAGCCCGGCGACGAAGCGCCTGAACTGCTCATGCTCATGGCCAAAGACTACGTGACCATGGGCGTATTCAAACTGCAAAAGACAAACGCCCCCACACCGCCAGCCTTTGAAGCCGTGCGTTCCATTCTGGTCGTGGGTGGTGGCTGGACCGGTCTCACCGCCGCAAAGCAAGCTGCTGACTATGGGTTTGACGTTGTGTTGGTGGAAAAAGAAGCGGAGTTAGGCGGACGGGCCAAAGGTCTGCTCAAAACGGTTCCGCTGGAATACCCCTACACAGAAGCCCACGCCACCGGTATTGAGGAAAAAATCTCCGCTGTAACGGATAACGCCAAAATCCGCGTTATCATGGGAGCCAAGCTGGAACGGCTGGAAGGCACTCCCGGTCAGTATACAGCGACAATTAACGGCGAAGCCTGTTCCATAGGCGCTGTGGTCCTCGCCGCGGGCTGGATGCCGCAAAACAGCAAAGTGCTGGCCCCCATGGGGTATGGCAGCATCCCCAACGTGGTCACCGCCGCTGAATTCGAAAAAATGGCCAAGGAAGGCACCCTGTCCGCCAAGCGGGTGGCCTTCGTGCTGAACACCAAGATCGTGGACGGCGGCGACATTTACGCCCCCGCGAACTGTGAGGCCGACGAAGCAGCGACCGCAACTCCCGGCGCAAAAGCCGAAGAAGGCGCAGAACACAAGTACGTACACAAAGATCTCGAATCCGTGCGCCATCTGCCCATTTCCAACGCCATCAGTTCCGTAGTGGCCCTTAAGCAAGCCAATTACGTATGTGACACCTTTGAGGACGGGCAGGCGTTCATCCTGTACGATTCCATGATGGTGCAAGGCATTCACGAGCGCTACTACAAGGCCGCGCAAGACCGTCTGGGCATCATGATGACCAAGGCCGACATCACGGGCATTTCGCTGGACGGGTCCGATGTTATCGTCTCCGCCTCCAACACCCTGATGGGTGGCGATATTGATCTCGCGGTGGACATGGTGGTGCTGCCCACGGGCATTGTGCCGGCCACAGCCAAAGACCCGGTGGTCAACTTCGTATACCGGCAAGGCCCCAACTTCCCGGACCTTGACCTTTTCGACGGCTACGCAGATTCCAACTACATCTGCTTCCCCTACGAAACTCGCCGTACCGGGGTATACGCCGCCGGTTGTGTGCGCCAGCCCATGATGCTGGACGCGGCTGAAGAAGACGCCATTGGTGCCACCCTCAAGGCCATTCAGTGCGTGGAGTCCGCTAACCGCGGGGTATCCGTTCACCCCCGTTCAGGCGACCTTAGCTACCCGGTATTCAACTTTGTGCGCTGCACCCAGTGCAAACGCTGCACAGAAGAATGCCCGTTCGGCGCTCTGGATGACGACGAAAAAGGCACCCCGCTGCCCAACTACAGCCGCTGCCGCCGTTGCGGCACCTGCATGGGCGCATGCCCTGAACGCGTCATCTCCTTCGAAAACTACAACATTGACCAAATCGGCACCATGATCCGCGAAGTTTATGTCCCGGATAACATGGAAACCGACGGACCGCGTGTCATCATTCTCGCTTGCGAAAATGACGCATACCCGGCTCTGGATATGGCAGCTATTCGCGGCAAAAAATGGAGCCCCTATGTGCGCATCATTCCTGTGCGCTGCCTTGGCTCCGTCAACGCCATATGGGTGGCTGACGCCATGTCCAAGGGTATAGACGGCGTCATGATGCTGGGCTGCAAGTTCGGCGATGACTACCAGTGCCACTTCGTTAAAGGCTCTGAAATCTGCAACCGCCGCAAGGACAACATCGCCGAGACGCTGAATCGCCTTGGCGTGGAACCTGACCGGGTGGAACAGTACGAAGTTGCCATTGACGAATATGACAAGGTTCCAGATATGATCGAAGAATTCATGCAAATGATCTTCGAAAAGGGCCCTAACCCGTTCAAGGGCTACTAGGAGGAGATGGAACATGGCTCAGTCCGATAGAATCAAACCTGATCTCCAGTTTGTCAAAGAGTTGCAAGCTGTGGGCGGGGACTCGCTGAAAAAGTGCTACCAATGCGCTACATGCAGCGTGGCCTGCCCCATCTCCCCGGCAAGCCACCCGTTTCCCCGCAAGGAAATGGTGTGGGCGTCATGGGGCCTGAAAGATAAGTTGCTCGCCAACCCGGACATCTGGCTCTGCCACAACTGCGGCACATGCTCCGACCTGTGCCCCCGTGGAGCCAAACCCGGCGACCTCATCGGCGCACTGCGCAACATGGTATATCAGCGAGTTGTCCCCTTCCCCAGTATTGGCAAATGGATGAGCAGCCCCAAATATCTGCTTAACCTCATTGCCATTCCGGCAATCCTGTGGGCCATTGTATGGTTCATCCGCGCGGGGCAACTGGGCACGGCCTTCCCCGTCACCGAAACCGGCGACATAGTGTACGGCCTGCTCTTCCCCGGCGACTTCACCATCGACCCCATATTCATCATTACCTTTTTCAGCATGGTTTTCCTGTTCTTCAAAGGAACGAGAAATCTCCTCCAAACCTTCAAGCCTGAGGGGACCACGCTGGTCCTCGGCAAACAGCGCCCCATACTGCTGTGCCTGATGGATGTGGTGCTTGAGGAAATACTCACCCATAAGAAGTTCAAGGACTGCGGCGATGACGCCTCTGATCGCAAGGTCGGACATATGCTGATATTCTATGCATTCCTTGCCCTTATGGTGGTCACCGGCCTCATCGCCGCGACCCATTGGGGTGGTAAGCTTATTCCCGCTGTTGATTTGCTCCACACACCGCTGAATCTGACCAACCCTGTGAAGATTCTGGCGAACGTGGGGGCCATTATGCTCATTGTCGGCCTGGCCATCCTGACCAACCGCCGCCGCGCCCAGAACACATCAAAGACCTCGTCCAACTACTACGACTGGTATCTGCTGAATGTTATCTGGGCAGTAGCCTTGACGGGCGTGCTCTCCCAGTTGATCCGGCTGGCCGGCATACCACAGATGGCGTATCCGGTGTACTACCTGCATCTGGTAACGGTATGGATGCTTTTCGCCTACCTGCCATGGTCCAAGCTGGGGCACATTGTGTACCGTACCGCCGCGCTCACCTACGTGCGGCACATGGGACGCCGTTAGGAAGACGACCGGCGCTTCCGCCACGGGCGAAAGCGCACCGGGAAACGACACGAACAGAGAACAATTCTTTCCCTGAGTATAGGAGGCCCCAATGTCTGAAGAAGCACGCAGGGTTTTCAAAATGGAAACCATTCTTGGTGTCATTGCCGGAAAAAGCGGTGCCGATGTGACCGAACTGCTTGGCTATCTGGCACAGCGCAACCTGTGTCCCGAAGAAGTGGGCGCGGTGGCACCCATTGCTAAA
Source organism: Pseudomonadota bacterium (assembly GCA_023460395.1). Taxonomy (GTDB): domain Bacteria; phylum Desulfobacterota; class Desulfovibrionia; order Desulfovibrionales; family Desulfovibrionaceae; genus Halodesulfovibrio. The sequence continues at coordinate 55,413 of JAEWQB010000005.1, forward strand.
GGCTGGTTATACAGTCTGGAACCCCGCTTCATGCAATGCGCATATACTGAAAGTGAACCGTTCGACGACTGGGCGCGTAAGCATGCCGCCACGCTAGGCGACAACGTGTCTCTCGAACCCATTGCCGCCGCAGAGATGGCTGGCATTGCCGTGGTGCTGGACCGCATGGCTGACGCCAAGGCCGCACAGGCTGCCCAAGCAGGCGAGATCAGCGACCTGAAAGCCAAAGTAGACGCTCTGGCTCCCTTTGAGGGCAAAACCGCCGCGCTAGAAAAGCAGGTGGCAGACCTGACAGGCAAGTTGGAAAAAGCCAAGGCCGATCTCACCGCAGCCCAGCAGGAACTGAAAGGTTTTGACGGCAAAATCGCCATCAACGAAAAGGAAATTGAATCCTCGGTCAAAGACATGGTTTCCAAGGCCGTTAAAGACGCTTTGGCAAACCTGCCTGTGGGCGCAGCCGTGGCAGGTGCCGCTGTCGCCGCCGACGCTGCGGAAGCAGCTCCCGCCGGATTTGATGAACCCGCCGCTTCCGGGAACGATGTGCCTGACGATTTCGGCTTCGGCGCTTCCGGTCCGGGTAATGATGGTTTCGGCTTCTAGCCCCAAAGGCTCATACCGCAATATCTGGCCCGGCCCGCAAGGACCGGGCCTTTTCATGCCCGCTGGTGGTCGCGGCTAAGGTGCCGGTTGCCAAAGCGGCCCCCGATATGCGACTATCCTATTTTCTTCACTCTTACGCACAGTAGCCCATGGTCAATATAGCCCTTTGCCCAGCCTTTCCCTCGGCCTCGCCTCCTTCATTCCGACGCGGTATCGCGCCGGAGTCAACGCATGGCGCCATGCTACTGGCCTTCACTCTCGCCCTGCTGCTGTTTGTCCTGCCCACCCGCGTGGCGCACGCCACAGACCAACGGCTTGTGCTAAACGACTTTGTGCTCGACAACACAGAAGGTCAGCTCATTTTGCGTTTCGGCGTCAGCGTTACCGACCGCGAGACACTCCAGTTACTGCTTAAAGATGGCGGCAAGGTTTCCTTGCTCTGCGAAGGCAGCCTTATCCGGCCCAGTACGCTGTGGCTGGATACTACCCTTGCCCGGCAGCAAACCACCAGTACGCTCTTTTACGATGTGCTGACCAAGGACTATGTACTGACCGACGACATGGGCACTCCGCTCGGACGCACCCCAAACCTGGGGAAACTGCTGGAAACCACGTGGGAGGCCCAGTCCCTCAACGTGGGCCTGCTCTCTCAACTGACCCGTGGGGGAAGCTACCGCGTGGATCTGAGCATCCAGATAAAAGATGAAAACGTTCCGCTCTGGATGACAAAAACGCTGTTCTTCTGGTCATGGAACGTTGCCCCTTCCATGCGTTATTCCATGGACTTTACCTTCTGAACGGAGCCGGACCATGGACGAGCATGCGCCACAAGCTGACACCATCCGGGTGAGTGTGGCCGACACCCGCGAACGCAAACGTAGACAGCGCGAAATGATTCTCGCCGCCGTGGCCTTTTTGCTGGTTGTCGCCCTCACATGGGTTGAGTTGACCTATTTCGGCGTGGACTCCTATTTCTTCCTCGCCCTGTTCAACCTCAACTTCATCCTCCTGCTTCTGGTCCTCTTCATCGTAGTACGCAACGGTGTGAAGCTCATGCTGGAGCGCCGCCGCCGGGTGCTTGGTTCCCGCCTGCGCACGCGGCTGGTTCTTGCCTTCATGTGCCTGTCACTTATTCCCACAGTGCTCATGTTTTTGGTTAGCGCCCGCTTTGTACAAACCTCCGTGGACTACTGGTTCAAAAATCAGGTGGAACATTCCATGGAACTGGCTCTAGAAGTGGGCCAGTCTCTCTATGCGGACTCCCGCGAACGTCTGCGTCTGCGAAGTGACTTCATCTTGAAGGAAATTGTGGAACGCCGCTTTGCATGGGGCGGAAAGAGCATGGATGAATTTTTAGCCGCCAAACGCCGCGAATACGGCCTCACACTGGTCGGCGTTATGCGACCGGACCGGCAGGAACAAAACTGGCACGGCCCGCAGGAATTTGCCGGAATCTGGAACGAAACCAAAGCCCGCATCAGTTGGGAAAGTCTGGAAAAACAACCGCTTTTCTGGTCGCTCATCTGGCCCGGAGCCGAAGCGGACTACGCCGTGGGCGTGCTGCCCGTGGACGAGGGCCGCACCGGCTATCTGGTGCTTGTGGAAAGCGTCGGGCAGGGAGTGATGTTCCGTCTGGATCGCATTGTTCGCGGTGTGGAAGAGTATAAAAAACTCAAAACACTCAAGCACCCGCTCAAAGTTACACTCTACTTTGTACTGGGCGTGCTCACATTACTCATTATCCTTGGGGCCATGTGGTTCGGCTTCCGCCTCGCAAAAGAATTAGCCGCCCCCATTCTCGCACTTGCCGAGGGCACCGAGCGTATCTCCAAAGGTGACCTTGCAGTGCGGCTGGAAGACTCTTCCACTGACGAATTGGGCGTGCTGGTGCAGTCCTTCAACCGCATGGCGGAAGATCTGGAACAAAGTCGCGCGCGTCTCACAGACGCAAACCTCAAGCTGGGCCGCCAGAATTTTGAAAAAGAGCAGCGCAATCGTTACATAGAAGCGGTGCTGGATAATATCGCGGCGGGCGTTATCACGCTAGACGCACAGGGGCGCATTTCCACGCTAAACAAAGCCGCCTCCGCGATCTTCGGTGTAGATGCCCGCACCCTGCTGGGGCGCAGCGCGCGCAACCTGCTCCACGGTGAGTACGCCGGTCTGGTTAATGAAATGTACCAGCATGTTGCCTCCATGCCGGAAAGCCAGTGGCAGCGCCAAGTCGATCTTTCCATGGCGGGCAAAGAGCTGAAGCTGTTAGTCAATGCCGTGGGCTTGCCCGCAAAAGAAGAGGAAGGCTACGGCATTGTCCTTGTGTTTGAAGATATTACAGAGCTGGAAAAGATGCAGCGCATGGCCGCGTGGCGGGAAGTGGCAAAACGCATTGCCCATGAAATTAAAAACCCGCTTACGCCCATCAAGCTTTCCGCGCAACGCCTGCAACGCAAATATGGCACCGAAGTGCAGGATCCCGTATTTGATCAGTGCACGGATCTTATCGTCCGGCAGGTGGAGCACTTGCAAGAAATGGTGCAGGAATTCTCCGCCTTTGCCAAACTGCCGGAGGTCACACCCAAACCGGACCATCTGGAACCGCTGGTGGATGAACTTGTCTCCCTGTTCCAGCACAGCCACAGTGCCATTTCATGGAGCCTTGTCCGGTCTGGTCCCATTCCGGTTATCCCCATGGACCGCGAAGCCCTGCACCGCGCTCTGCTCAACATTATCAGCAACGCTGCGGAAGTATTGCACAACCGTCCCAACCCCAAGGTAGTCGTAACGCTGCGGCACGATAAACAGTTGGGACTGGTACGTATTGATGTGGAAGACAACGGTCCCGGCCTGACACGCGAAGAACGTTCCCATCTGTTTGAACCCTATTTCTCCCGTAAGAAGGGGGGAACCGGGTTGGGCCTCACTATCGTCAAATCCATCATCAGTGACCATCGCGGCTACGTGCGCGCGAACCGGGCGGAACATGGTGGCACCATTGTCACCATTGAACTTCCTGTGGCATAGTCTCAGGAATTTCCCCCGACCTCTGTGAAAAAAGCGTCTGGCGCACCGTCCCTTGCCGCAAGGTGAGCTGAAAAGACACACATGAAGAGCACCGGAGTACCCGCCATGTCCACCAGCAAGGCACACATATTGATCATTGATGACGAGGAAGGCATCCGCTTTTCCCTGCGCGGCATTCTTGAAGACGAAGGCCATACCGTCAGCGAGGCGGAAACGGGTGAACAGGGACTGGATATGCTGAAAACGCTCACTCCCGACCTCATTTTCCTGGATATCTGGTTGCCCGGCATAGACGGGCTTGCCGTGCTGGACACAATTAAAGAACGCGACCGTTCCCTTCCGGTCATTATGATTTCCGGGCACGGCAATATAGAAACGGCTGTCACCGCCATCAAACGCGGAGCGCACGACTTCATAGAGAAACCCCTGTCGCTGGAAAAGGTGGTCATTGCCGCAGCCAATGCCTTAGAATTCCACAATCTACGCCGCGAAAATATCGTACTCAAATCCCGTATCGCCCGCGATGAAGTAGTGGAAGTTTCCGGCGATTCCGGGCCGGTGAAGCAACTGCGCGAACAAATAGCACGGGTGGCCCCCACCGATGCGTGGGTGCTCATCACCGGGGAAAACGGTACCGGAAAAGAAATCGCGGCCCGGTCAATCCACGCCCAGTCACGCAGACGTGACAGGGCGCTGGTAGCTGTCAACTGCGCGGCAATTCCTGAAGAGTTAATAGAAAGCGAACTGTTCGGTCACGAAAAAGGCGCTTTCACCGGGGCGGACCAAGCGAAAACCGGCAAATTTGAGCTGGCGGACAACGGCACGCTATTTCTGGATGAAATTGGTGACATGAGCATGAAGACGCAGGCTAAAATACTGCGGATTCTTCAGGAACAAAGCTTTGAACGGGTGGGGGGCAACCGCACCATGCGCGTGAATGTGCGCGTTATCGCTGCGACCAATAAAAATCTTGAGGAAGAAATCCGCCTCGGCAATTTCCGCGAAGATCTTTACTACCGCCTGCGGGTCTTCCCTCTTATCGTTCCGCCGTTGCGTGAGCGGAGTCAGGATATTTTGCTCCTCATACGGGAATTTCACGACCGCATGGTCAGCGCTCACGGCTTCCGCCCCATTCACTTTTCCAAAACCGCCCAGCAAGCTCTGCTCGCATACCCATGGCCGGGCAACGTGCGGGAACTGAAAAATTTTATTGAACGCATGCTTATTATGTATGCGGGGCAGGAAGTGGAAGTCCGCCAGCTCCCGCCGGAGTTCGCGGCAGCGCAGCCCCATCCCGCCCCCGCGCCGGAACAAACGCGGACAGCCGGAACAGGCGGACCAGATGACGCCGGTGACGCGGGCGGAACCAATTCCCAAGATTCTGGTGCCCCCGATACGGCGGCCCTGCCCATTCCGTCGGGCGCGGTGGACTTCAAATCGGCACGCAATACGTTTGAAGCGAGCTTCTTGGAAGCCAAGCTTAAAGAATTTGACGGCAACATAACCCGCCTTGCCGAGGCCATAGGAATGGAGCGCAGTTACCTGTATCGGAAACTCAAGTCGCATAACCTGCAAACAACTGAGTAACCCCCCAACACGCCACTGGCCCAAAACGGAGGAAGGCATGCCATCGTACACACTGGTTCTGTTACGGCACGGGCAAAGCCTGTGGAACAAGGAAAACCGTTTTACCGGCTGGACAGACGTGGACCTTTCCCCTGCGGGAGAAGCTGAAGCCCGCGACGCTGCACGAAGTATTGCCCAAGCTGGCATAACCTTTGACGAATGCCACACCTCTCTGCTCAAACGCGCCATCCGCACGCTCACCATCGTGCAGGAAGAGCTTGACTTACTCTGGCTCCCAGTGCAGCGTCACTGGCGTTTAAATGAGCGTCACTATGGTGCGCTACAGGGGCTGAATAAGGCAGAAATCGCCAGCCAGTACGGCGAAGAACAAGTATTCCTCTGGCGGCGCAGCTTTGACACACCTCCGCCGTTACTACCGTTGGATGACCCGCGCCATCCCGGTCACGACAGGCGCTATGCCGACATTCCCGCACAGCAACTACCCGCGGGAGAAAGCCTCAAGGACACGGCGGCACGCGTGCTCCCCTACTGGGAGCAAACGCTGGCCCCCCGGATACGGCAGGGAAAACGTCTGCTCATCGCAGCGCATGGCAACAGTTTACGGGCGTTGGTCATGCACTTGGATGGCATGGATGAGGAAACCGTGGCAGCGCTGAATATTCCCACGGGAATTCCTTTGGTGTATGAATTAGATACAGCCCTTGCCCCGTTGCAACGTCGATACCTTGGCGACCAGCAAGAGGCCGAACGTCGAATACTTGCAGTGGCCCGACAAGGAAAAACGCAATAATAGCCCGCTTGTGGAATCGGTCGGGGGACCGCTAACGCCATGCAGCAGCACGCGCGAACCACATAAAGGCCGAAGACACACTCTTGGAGAACGAGACATGGCCAGCAACATAAACATGAAGCTCAAACAAAAACAGTACGAAAGCCACGTGGTGGAATACATAACCGCCGCGAAAGGCTACTTCATAGTGGTCAGCGACGACCACAACTTCCAGCAAATTTTACGCACCACGCTGCAAAAGCACCTCGCCATCACGGAAGATGTTATCACCGTGGTGAGTAATCCCGACCATATCCTTAAGACAATCCGCGACACCAGCGTGCGTCGCAAGGGTATCCTCATTTTCATTGAGCGCACCCTGCACGGGAAAGACATGGGCTTCCTTGTCCGCCAACTCAAAAACGCCTTTGATTTTGTCAGAATCATCATCCTCACAGGAGAGGCGGACCGCCAGAAGCTGGTGCTCCTCCATGAGATCGGCGCGGACAACTTTATCGCCAAGCCCATCTCCATCAACACACTCATCGAAAAAATCGCCTTCACCATCAAGCCACAAGGCAAACTGGGTCAGTTGATTGATCTGGCCAAAAGCATGGTCACGCGCGGCGCGTATGATCAGGCCCTCAAGGCCAGCCGTAAAATTTTGGAAATAAAGCCCAACTCCGCAGCGGGTTTTCTCGTCATGGGTGACGCCTTTAAGGGCTTGGGCAAAGTGGACAAGGCCCGCGAAGCCTATGAAAGCGCCAGCGACAATGCCCAACTCTATCTGGAACCGCTCAAGAAGTTAGCCGACCTGCATCAGGAAACCGGCGATGTGGAGCAGCAACTGAAAGTGCTCCAGCGGCTGGATCAGCTCAGTCCTCTGAACGTGGAACGCAAGGTGGACATAGGAACCATCCACGTGGAATTGGGGAACGAAGAAGAAGCGGAACGACTGTTTGAAAGCGCGGTGAATCAGGCCACACGCGAAGCCCTCTCGTACATTGGTGAAATTTCAGAACGCATCGGCAACGTCTACGCCCAGCGCGACCCTGCCAAAGCGGAACGCTATTATCGCCGGGCGCTGGACGCCAAAGGCTCCATGCTGGAACAGTCCGACATCGCCACCTTCAACAGTCTGGGCATTGCCCTGCGTAAACAGGGTAAATGGTACGAAGCCACTCAGGAATATCAAAAAGCCCTGCAAATCACCCCAGACGACGAGCATCTCTACTACAATATCGCCATGGCATCCGCCGAGGGAAAACAGTTCCGCGCCGCGTCCGACTATCTGGAAAAAGCACTGCGCATCAACGGTCAGTTCCCCTCCAAGGACAAAACCATTGCCTACAATATGGGGCTGGTCTTCATGCGGACAGGTGATAAGGACCGCGCAAAGGAAATGATGCAGGCCGCACTGACCGCAGCGCCGGATTTTGTCAAAGCACGACAGGCGCTGGAGCAGATTGGCGGATAGGGTTCGCGCACCCCGCACCGCACGTTCCTGACGTGACGTCCGCGTGCGGGCATCTCTTTGAATTTTTTGAAGACGTAACCAATTTGATACCCAAGCGGGGCGGACGTCTAGGCGTTCGCCCCGCTTGAGTATCAAACCGCCGGAACGTGGAGCACCCCGCACCCCGCTTCAGACAGCCGGGCATGCGGTGTGTTCACCGCTAAAAATTCCCCCCGCGCGTGCCCGGCGCGGCTACCGCAGGAGGTGTCTGTGGCCCGATACTCCGTGAACAAAACCATCGCCGAAATTAATGAACGCATCCGCAAAGGATGCGCGGTGGTGCTTAACGCCGAAGAAATGACCAACGCCGTGCGGCGCATGGGGAAAGTACAAGCAGCCCGCGAAATTGACGTGGTGACCACCGGCACGTTTTCCCCCATGTGCTCTTCCGGCATGTTGTTCAATATCGGGCAGGCAGAACCGCCCACAGTCAAAACCTCGCGGGTATGGCTGAACAACGTCCCCGCCTATGCGGGGCTTGCCGCCGTGGACAGCTATCTGGGAGCCACGGAGCCCGCCAAGGACGATCCAGTAAACAAGGTGTATCCCGGCGCGTTTTCCTACGGTGGCGGACACGTTATTGAAGATCTAGTCCGGGGCCGCGCCGTCCACCTTGTAGCCGAGGCATACGGCACAGACTGTTACCCCCGGCGTTCTGTGGACAGGCAGGTACTTCTCGCAGACCTGCCTTTTGCCGAGCTATATAACCCCCGGAATTGCTATCAAAATTACAATGCGGCAGTGAATATGACCAGCCGCAGTATCTACACCTATATGGGACCCCTCAAGCCTGCCATGCGGAACATAAACTTTGCCACGGCGGGCCGCCTTTCCCCGTTATTCAATGACCCGCTCTTTCGTACCATCGGCTTTGGCACGCGCATTTTTCTTGGCGGCGGCGTCGGATACGTGGTGGGAGCGGGCACGCAGCACGTTCCCAACCCTGAGCGCACGGAACGCGGCCTGCCCCTCTCCCCGGCGGGTACCCTGCAACTGAAAGGCAACCTCAAGTCCATGAATGCCCGGTATTTACGAGGACTAAGCATCCTTGGGTACGGATGCTCGCTCAGCGTGGGCGTGGGAATCCCCATTCCCGTGCTCAACGAGGAAATCGCGTGGTACACCGGTGTGGACGACAGTGACATACGCATGCCTGTGAAGGACTACGGACACGATTATCCGAACGGCCTGCCCCGAATCATCCAGCACGTTACCTATGAAGAGCTGAAGCAGGGCGAGGTGAATATTCAAGGAAAGAGGGTAGAAAGCGTGCCCATGACCAGCTACACACTTTCGTTGGAGGTTGCCGACACTCTGAAGCGGTGGATACAGGAAGGAACGTTTCTCCTTTCCGAACCTGTGGAGCCGATTCCCGCGTGGTAACAGATACCATCGGATAAAGGAGCGGCGCAAAAAGCCCTTGCCCGGAAGCCCCCGACACGATAACAGACCTGCTCTCGCGGCTGCCCCAATGCCATACGGCTCAGGAAGCCGTACAGGGAGTGATCAAGGCTAACAACCGCGACCGCTCTCGGAAAGCATGTCCCGGAATGGGATGCGAAAGCCCCTCACTCTGGACAAGCCGCGTTATCGTGAGTAAAGAGTCCTTTTGAACAACCGCTGAAGGAGAGAGAGCATGGCTCACAAGAAGATTGAACGCAAAAAGGAACTTGACCGTCGCCGTAAACGCCGTGAAGAGCGTGCCAAGCAGCGCATCAAGGAAGCCAAGGCAGCCGCCAAGGCCTAGATTTTTCCGCCCGTTCTGGCGTACTGTGACCCGCCCGGTGCGTGGTTGGTACGATTCTGACGGACGCATCGTTTTTCCGCGCACTCCGCAGCGGTTTCATGCGCTTTTCATGAAACCGCTGTCAGTCTTTGTGCGACAGCCCTGACCGCCTGTTGTGGCGGTGAATATTCCCGGCCCCACGCCGGTGACAGTGGAGGATACGATGCCGATTTACGAGTATCGTTGCAATGCCTGTGAACAAATCTTCGAAGAGTGGCAAAACTCTTTCGATGACAAGCACCCCGACTGCCCTGTCTGCGGTGGCAGTGCGGAGCGCATACTGTCCAACACAACCTTCGTGCTGAAGGGAGGCGGATGGTACGTGTCCGAATACGGACGCAATAGCGCGAGCGGTTCTTCCTGTGAGCACACCGCCCACGGAGACAACGGAGACGGCACTAAGCCCGCAGAAGCCGCAGCCACGACGGAAAAAAACTCCGCTGGCACAAATGCGGAAGCTCCCGCTACAGCGGCTAAAACGGCGGATACCACCAGCGCGGCGGCTTCGGCAGGTGCGGCTAAGGCGGCAGGTTCGGTCGCGGCCCCCTCCTCCAGTTCCGCAGCATAAACGCATTGCACAAGGCGGCCTTTGGCTGCCTTTTTTATGACCGGCCCGCACCGGCAACCAGCGGGCACAGCCCGGCACAACCCAACCGAGAGTCTGCACATGATCGATCGCTATACCCGCCCGGAAATGGGCCACCTCTGGACGCTGGAAAATAAGTTCCGCGTCTGGCTGGAAGTGGAAATCGCCGTTTGCGAAGCATGGCACCAACTGGGCGAGATAGACGCCGAATCCATGCGCCAAATCCGCGACAAAGCGGATTTTGACGTGGACCGCATCCTTGAAATAGAGGAAACCACCCGGCACGACGTCATTGCCTTTTTGACTGCGGTGGAAGAAAAAGTGGGACCAGCCGCCCGTTTCATCCACTTAGGCTGCACCTCTTCCGACATTGTGGACACCGCCAACGGCGTACTGCTAACCCGTGCCGGTGAAATCATCTGCCGGGGTTTTGAACGTCTTCTGGAATCTCTCAAAACCCTCGCCTATGCCCACAAAGGCCGGTTGTGTATGGGCCGTACTCACGGCATTCACGCCGAACCCACCAGTTTCGGCTTGAAAATGGCTGGATTTTATGCCGAATTTTCACGCCACTATGAGCGTTTCCGTCAGGCTCTGGACGGCATCCGCGTAGGTAAAATTTCCGGTGCGGTGGGAACCATGGCGATGATTCCCACTGAGTTGGAGCGCATTGCCTGCGAGCAGCTTGGCCTGAATGTGGACCCCATTTCCACGCAAGTCATCCAGCGCGACCGGCATGCGCACTACTTCACCTCGCTGGCTCTGGCTGCCGGTGGCGTGGAGCGTCTGTGTGTGGAATTGCGCCACCTTCAGCGCACCGAGGTTCTGGAAGCCGAAGAAGGCTTCCGCAAAGGGCAGAAAGGCTCCTCAGCCATGCCCCACAAAAAGAACCCTATTTCCGCAGAAAACATGACCGGGCTGGCCCGTCTTATCCGCACCAACGCCATGGCCTCCATGGAAAATATGGCCCTGTGGCACGAGCGGGACATCAGCCACTCCTCCGTGGAGCGCGTCATCATGCCCGACTCCACTATCCTCATGGATTACATCCTGCACCGCCTTGCCAATTTGATTGATACCTTGCGCGTGATCCCTGAAAACATGGACCGCAACCTCATGGGTTCCATGGGCCTTTTCTTTTCCCAGCGCGTATTGCTGGCGCTGGTGGACGCGGGCATGGGACGTCAGGACGCCTATGTCATGGTACAGCGTTGCGCCATGGAAAGCTGGGATACCAAACGCCTCTTCAAGGATATCGTCTGCGCTGACAATGCCATTGCGGAACGCATTACCGCAGAGAGGCTTGAAGAAATCTTCGACCCCAGCTACTATCTGCGCCACGAGGACTATATTTTCCGCCGCGTGTTCGGCCAACCGGAATAAGGACCCCTTCATGCGTGAACTTAAGAAACGATTGGCCCGCATCCTCGCGGAAAAATCCTACCGGGAAGGCGACTTCACCCTCGCTTCCGGGAAAAAGAGCGACTACTATTTCGACTGCCGCCAGACAGCGCTGCACCCTGAAGGATGCTGGCTCATCGGTCAGTTGTTTTTTGACATCCTCAAAGACACCTCCGCGCAGGGCGTAGGCGGGATGACGCTGGGCGCGGACCCGCTTGTCAGCGCTGTGGCTGTCATTTCTCACGAACAGCAACACCCGCTACCCGCCCTTATCGTGCGCAAGCAGGCCAAAGGGCATGGCACGGGGCAATACGTGGAAGGTCTTGCCAACTTCACCCCCGGTCAGACGGTCTATATGCTGGAAGATGTGGTTACCACGGGTGGGTCCGTGCTTACCGCCATTGAACGCATAGAAGCCTCAGGCCTGCATGTAGCCGGCGTGTGCTGCGTGCTGGACCGACAAGAGGGCGGGCGGGAAGCTCTGCTCGCTAAAGGATACGACCTCAAAGCCATCTTCACCCGTCCCGAACTGGTGGAACTGGCCAAGGCATAGAAACCATAGCGGCGTCCTTCCCCACCGCCGGATAAAGCGGGAGGGTAAGGGCGCCGACACCGCGCCATCTGGCGTGCGCACGTGCAACCCCAAGGACATTATGCGCTCTACCGTGCATTCCGCCCTGCTCCTGCTCCTGCTGCTGGCCCTTCCCTCCGCGGGCCATACAACGGACACTCCCGCCACATCCTCTTCCGGCTGGCTCGCCCGCGTTGCAGAACACTCCGGCCTGCCCGCCCGGTTCGTGGCTGTGGATAAGGGGCAGCAACGCCTTTTTCTGTTCAACCACAACAGTCCGCTGGAACTGACGGCTGACTTTACGTGCACCACAGGACAGGCGGTCGGGGCCAAACAGGACGAAGGCGACCTGAAAACGCCGGAAGGTGTGTACTTTGTCGAAGGCCACATTACAGGCGGGCTGGACTTTGGCCTGTATGGTAACGAGGCGTACCCGCTTAACTACCCCAATCCGATAGACAGGTTGCGTGCCCGCTCCGGGTACGGCATCTGGATTCACGGGCGGGGGCGCACGCTGGTTCCCAGAGACACCCAAGGGTGCGTGGCTATGAACAACGCGGACCTGACGACATTAGGCCCTTCGTTGCAGCCCGGAACCCCCGTCATGCTTGCCCAAACAATTTCCGCCTCCCCCCGGTCCGCAGCCACCCCGGCGCAACGCGCTCTGCACGATGCGCCACAGGCGGGCACGGCTGTGGAAGGAACAACGGCACAAGCGGATGAATTACTCAAGCTGAGTACGCAATGGGCCACCGCGTGGGCTAACCGCGATAGCGCCATGCTGGATATGTACAACCCCGCCGCCTACAGTACCTCGTCCGGCTCTTTTGCCCAGTTCGCGGCTACCAAAAAAAGACTTTTCCGCAATCTCCCGTGGATTATCAACTGGATAGACGATGTGCAAGCGCTTCAGGGACCGGGTTATTGGGTGACATGGTTCTCACAATACTATCGTGCCCCCAATCTCACCGTGCAGGGACAACGCCGCCTGTACTGGCTGGCGGACGCTTCCGGGCGCATGCGCATTGCAGGTATGGAATGGCGCCCCCTTCAAAACAACCTCGAAGACCGCTACCTCGCCGCCGTCCAGCCCGATGTGCTTGCTGTTATTGAAAAATGGCGCGCCGCATGGGAGTCGGGCGACCTGCCGCACTATATGAACTACTATACGGAAGACGCGCGGCAAGATGCACGCGGCGGGCTTGACGCCATCCGTCTTCACAAGCAAAGTGTATGGGCCTCTGCGCATCCGAAAAAAGTACAGTTGGACGCATTTCGTTTTTCCGTTGGCCCGGAAGGACTGTCCGTGACAATGCGGCAACGCTACAGCAGCAGCGGCGGCTACAGTGACTCCGGGGTAAAAACCCTGACCCTTCATCCTCACGACAACACATGGCGTATCGCGCGCGAAGACTGGAGAGCCTTGTAGATGAGTGAAAAATACAGCGTGTTGTTCATGCGCGACGACACCAGAGTAAGACGGTTCAGGATAAGCCCCCTGAGCCTCAAGCTACTCATGTGGCTGCAAGCCATTTTAATTTTGGTCGCCTCGCTGGGATTTTACGCTGGATACACGTTCTGGCAAAAAAGCCATACCTTGCAGGATGAACGCATCAGCTTGCAGCGGGAATTGCGGGAAACGCAGGTTCAGCTAGAACGCCTCGAAAACATGGAAGAAATTCTCCAGTCCAACGACCCGGAAGAATTGCAGGCCCTTTTCGGGACCATGAGCATAGAGGACTCTTCCAAGGAAAAAACCGTAATGGACCTCGGCACTCTGCTGGCGACAGAGGATATGCAACTGGTGAGTGTGGATAACGTCATGCTTAAGGCTATGGATGAAACGTCCATGCGCCTTTCTTTTGACCTGAATAATCTGGATACCAGCAAGACGGTGGATGGCCTTGCCACGGTGAGTCTGCTTACCAAAGACGGGCAGTTGCTCCCCACCAACGCAAGCACCAAAGATTTGAAGTTTACCATCTCCCGATTCAAGAAGGTTGTCACCTCCTTCGCCCTTGCCGATCCCCTCACTCTGAAGGACATCTACGCGTTACGGCTCACCATTGATGTGAATGGGAAAACAGTGCTACGCGATCTGCTTCCGGTGGAAATGATCATTCAGTAACTGCTGGCAGCAGGGCTGACAGCGGACGGCACATGCGTCCCTATTCAGTCCAGCACCCGCACCGTGTCACCGGGGCGCAGCACGCCTCCATGCAGCACACGGGCGAACACTCCCTCTTTGGGCATAATGCAATAGCCCACCGTGGTGTGGATGGCACATTTCGCGTGGCAGGTCTTGCCAATTTGCGTGATCTCCAACTCCACACCGTCATCACCGACGGCAAGCCGGGTTCCCAGCGGCAATGCTGCCACCGCAAGCCCGCGCACCAACAAATTTTCGGCAAACGAACCATCGGCAATAGAGGGCATTTTTTCTCGCATCGGCTCCACACTCTCCACCGCCAGCAGACTTACTTGCCTGCCTGTGCCACCATGCACATCGCCTTCTATGCCGTACCCTGCGATAAGACGCACGCTGGGCACTGGGATTTTTTTCTCTCCCGTTCGTTCACTGGTACAGACCGCCACAAGGCTAGCCTGCATACACGGAGTCTGACTCTGCGGCATATGTTCCCTCCCGCCGGTAATTCCGGCTGGCAACAGTATGCCCCGCGCGAACAATTCTGACAAGAATGGTCAGGTTGCCCTCGTTCCGACACCGCGCCAGATGCCCGCAGCCTACGTGCCCCGCGACACCGGCTCATCCGGTCTTTCGCACCAGCTACTCTTCAAGGCGTGCCATGAAGCGCACCTGCTCGAACAGCTTCTTTTTTTGCGTGGAGACGATGTGGAAATATTGGTCCTGCGGGATGTAGATATACGGCACGTCCGCTGTGCGGCGGTATAGAAAACAGGCGAGAATCATACGGTTTATAGCTTGGTGTCCCACAATCATAAGCGCCTCCGCATTGCCGGAAAGAAACAGTGCCTTGCGCAACCCCCTGTCCACACGGGCACGCAGGGTCACATACCCTTCCCCCTGCGGATACACGTACTGATATTTGTCCATCTGCCGTTTATGATACTCTTCCGGCCAGCGGGAACGGATATCTTCGTACCGCAGGTGCTCGCAGGTTCCGGCGTCTATCTCATCAAACTCCGGCAATGCCGTAACCGTGCAGTGATCCTGCTCACACCGCTCCTGCTCCCGGCGGATAGGTTCCGCCGTTTGGTGTGAGCGCCGCCGCGTGCTGGTGAATATGTACGGGATACGGTATCCCCGGAAATGCTCGCCTAGCGCCTCTGCCTGTCTGACGCCCGCCGACGTGAGTTCGGAATCCCCCCCAATGCGCCCCTCCAGATTATACCGGGTCTGCCCATGCCGCACGAGATAGAGATTGCGTATCCAGTCCGACACCAAGACATCGCGGATGGTCACGTAATATGGCAACGCATAGGGAACCTGCTCCGCCAGCACCTGATTACGCACCGAATCCACGCGTATCCAGCAAGCCTCGCGTCCCACGGGAACATACAAATCTTCATAGTAGGAAATGCGCTTCGTGAAGCTCGCAACCGCTTCACGCTCCGTCAACCGGGCAAATTCCGAAAGCCGCGTTTTACGCAGAATGCTGGCGTCCACCAGTTCCTGATCGTCATTAATGCACTCCACCCACAGCAAGGGATGGTCCGAAAGCGACCGGGAAAGGAATTCGCGCCGCTGGAGACTCACATTGGTGGCGTCCAAAATGGCAACATGCCCGTTACCCCCCAGAAACGCCCGTGCTCTCTCCACATTCATGCGGGCCAGTCTGTCCCGCGCTTCACGCCCTTCAGCGTTATCCGGGTGGTAAAATTCTGGACGGGACGAGGCTTCCCCCAGCAGTTCGCGCCGCAGGTTCCCATTGTTGAAGATGGCTACGTTCAGGTCTTCCTGCTCCAGCCCGTCTTTTAATTTTGAGGCGATGGTTGTCTTTCCCCGGGCGGGAAGTCCCACCATGGCGATATATATTTTGCGCATGGCCGCCTAGCTCCGTCTGCCAAAAAAGGCCGTCATTCGGGCCAATTCACCAAAAAATGGCAGGTGCATTTCCTCCGCGCCAAGCCGCCATTCCCAGTTTCCCGTGGGCACCGAGGGAGTGTTCATCCGTGCGGAACCGTCCAGCCCCAGCACGTCCTGCACGGGGAAAATAACTGTGTTCGCCACACTGCCCATAGCTATGCGCATGGCGGTTTCCGCCACCGAGTGCTCACTTACCGCGTGCCCCGCCACTGCTTCAAAATTCGCCCGTCCCTGCTCCCCGGCTTCGCGCACAAACCATTCGCGCATGGGGGGATTGTCATGCGTTCCCGTGTACAGCACGCAGTGACGCTCGTGATTCATGGGCGCATCGGGATTACGGATAATCTGATCCCCGCCAAACCCAAACTGTAAGACCTTCATCCCCGGCAAGGCAAAGGCGGCCTTTAGTTCCCGCACGTCTGCCGTGATGACCCCCAGATCTTCGGCGATCAGCGGCAGTACGGTGAATCGGCGGCTAAGTGCCGCGAAAAGATCCATACCCGGCGCATCCACCCACCGCCCGTTTACCGCCGTTGCTTCATGCGCGGGGATTTCCCAATACCCCGCAAACCCGCGAAAATGGTCCACGCGCACCACATCCGCCAATGCGAAATTGTGTGCCATGCGCCGTATCCACCAGCCAAAACCGTCTTCAGCCATGGCGGACCACCTATAGACGGGGTTTCCCCAGCGTTGTCCTGTGCGGCTGAAATAATCCGGGGGCACCCCGGCTACGGTTATGGGGTTTCCCGCCTCGTCCAGATGAAAAAATTGTGGGTTTGCCCACACATCCGCGCTATCGTGGGTAACATACATGGGCATGTCGCCCACCAGCCGCACTCCGAGCGACGCGCAATGTGTGTGCAGATCGTTCCATTGCCGGAAGAAGACATACTGAACAAACATGGCATACAGCATTTCTTCCGCGTGCGCGGAATCCCACGCTTCCAGCGCCCATGTATCGCGTTTGCGCAGGTCTTCCGACCACTGTGACCATTCCGCTCCGCCAAAGGCGGCCTTGATAGTCACAAACCGCGCATAATCCCGCAACCACGGCTGCCCCGCCCGGAACGCCGTGAACCCGCTATCCGTTTCCAGCCAGTGCCTGTTCCGGGCAAAGGCGGCGCTTAACATCCGGTCGCGCAAACGCTCCGCCAGCACGTAGTCCGCACGGTGCGGCTCACCTGAGGGAGATTCCCCTGTGTCAACGCCCACATCGGCCCACGTAAGAAGCCCGTCTTCCACCAACTTTTCTGGACTGATGAGCAGTGGATTACCCGCAAAAGCCGAGCAACTGGAATACGGGGAATTGCCAATAGCGGGCGAGGTGGGGCCAAGCGGGAGAAACTGCCAATAGAGCTGCCCCGTATCGCGCAACAGCTGTGCAAAGGCATAGGCCGCCGGGCCGAGGTCGCCAATGGCATACCGCGACGGTAGTGAGGTGATAGGTAAAAGCAGACCGCTAGCGCGAGTAAACATGGCAAGCCCTCCACGCCGTTTCCGCATGGAAGCCGGCGTTTCAAAAAATAACCGGAGCAGCAATCCGGCGGTACGTCAGACTACCATAGCCCCCGGCGGCTCGCCAGCGAAAGGCTTCCGCTGCGGCATTACGCCGTCCGCGATGCCAAGCTGAAATACCTGCGGGGAAGGGGATAAAACCGGAAATTCCGAATTTGCGGACAAGCGCTCCACACGCGACTATGCCGACCGGATGCATATGCCGCAAACGTGCGGGGAGCGAAAAAAGCCACTGGAGGGAACCGGGGAGCGATACCTGTGGTTTGGCGTTATCAACACAGGAAAGGAGGGAAGGCACGAGGAAAAAAGAGCGACACAGCGGGAGACAACAAGAGGCCCGTAGAGGGGCTACCGGTACAGAAACCGGACGTCCTCCCGGATTCCTTCCGTGGTTCCCCAAATGTCTGCCAGAGAGGCCGGTGCCAGCCCCAGAGCGACGGTGAGCAACTCGCGCAGCAGGCTCGTTTTTTCCGGTGGTTCTTCCACGTAAGGGGTATCCGTGGGAACATCGGCTAATTGCGCCAGCTTGCGTTGTGCCGTCTCCATGTCGCCCAGTTCGTCCACCAGACCGAGTAAATAAGCTTGGCGGCCCGTCAGTGCCCGTCCATCCGCCACGGCACGCACCGCTGCGTCAGACATGCGGCGACCTTTGACCACCGCCTCGATGAACTGTTCGTACATGTCGGCAACAAGTCCCTGCAAATATGCCCGGTCTTTTTCCGTCATGGGCCGAAACGGCGTTCCGGCATCCTTAAGAGCACCGCTGGTAAGCGCGGTGCGCCCTACTCCCAGCTTTTCCATCAGCCCTTCCATATTGGCAAGTTCCATCTTCACGCCGATAGAACCGGTGAGCGAAGAAGGATTAGCCACAATGTAGTCCGCGGCTACAGCAATGTAGTAGCCGCCACTCGCCGCTGCCGTGCCCATGGAGACAACCACGGGCTTGTGCTCAGCAAGACGTTTAACCGCACTATAGAGTTCTTGCGATGGAGCAACTGCGCCACCGGGACTGTTTATGCGCACCAGCACCCCTTTAACAGAGGCATCGTCACGCAACTCGCGCAACCACGCGACGGTGCGGGAAGCATCCATAATAGTCCCGCGAACGTAGCATATTCCCAGCCGGGATTCCCGGAACAAAGACCCCACCGCCGTGCCTTCCGTAAGACGAAAGGCAGCCACGGCACCTGCGAACAGGGCCATGGCCGCCATAATAAGCACTAGGCAGAGCAGAAGCGGATGCCTCTGCGAAAAGGACAGCTTACTCGGCTGCATCCTCTTCAAACTTCTGCTTCAGCAGATCGCCCAAGTTCTGTCCGGCTTCGGAGGAACCGGAGCGGAATTCACGGGGCTTCTTGCGGTCTTCGTCGTCCTTGAGCTGCTTAATGGAAAGACCCAAACGGCGTTCGTCCGCGCTTACGTGGATGACTTTGGCCTGAATGGTAACGCCTTCTTTAAACAATTCGTTGGGCGACTTCACTTTCTTCTGGCTGATTTCGGAAACGTGGACCAGACCTTCGATGCCTTCTTCCACTTCCACAAACAGGCCGAAGTCGGTGATGTTGGTCACCAGACCTTCAATAAGGGTGCCCACGGGGTAGTTGCTGGGCACGCTGCTCCACGGATCTTCGGTCAGTTGCTTCACGCCGAGGGTGAACTTTTCGTTCTCCTGATCGACGGTGAGCACCTTGGCCTGAACCGTATCGCCAACGGCGTACATTTCGTTGGGGTGGCGGATTTTCTTGGTCCAGCTAATGTCGGAAACGTGGATGAGGCCGTCAATGCCGTCCTCAATGCCGATGAACATGCCGAATTCGGTGATGTTCTTGATAACGCCCTCAAGAATGGTTCCTTCGGGATACTTTTCGGCGACCACTTCCCACGGATTGGGCTTAATCTGCTTCATGCCAAGGGAAATGCGCTTCTTTTCTTCGTCAACGCCGAGGATGATAACTTCCACTTCGTCGCCCACACGAACCATCTGGGAGGGGTGACGCAGCTTGCGGGTCCACGACATTTCGGAAATGTGCACAAGACCTTCCACACCGGGTTCCAATTCTACGAATGCGCCGTAGTCCACAAGGTTGGTCACCTTGCCGGTCAGACGTGCGCCTTCGGGGAATTTCGCGGTAATGTCCTGCCACGGATCAGCTATAAGCTGCTTCATGCCAAGGGAAACCTTCTGGTTTTCCTTGTCGAAGCTCAAAATCTTCAGTTCCAGTTCCTGACCCAAAGAAACGAGTTCCTTGGGGTGACGGATGCGCTTCCAGGACATGTCGGTGATATGAAGCAGACCGTCAAGACCGCCAAGATCCACGAATACGCCGTATTCGGTGATGTTCTTGGCCTTGCCCTTAACAATCTGGCCTTCATCAAGGCTGACCAGCAGTTCCGAGCGCTTGGAATCGCGTTCTTCTTCAAGCAACACGCGGCGGGAAACGATGACGTTGCTGCGGCGGCGGTTGATCTTAAGAACACGGAATTCAAATTCTTCATTCACAAGGGCGTCCATGTCCGGCACGGGACGCAGATCCACGTGCGAACCGGGCAAGAAGGCTTCCACGCCGCCCAGATCAACGGTGTAACCACCCTTGATGCGGCGCAGGATGCGGCCCTTGATGGTGCTTTCTTTTTCCTGCACTTCTTCGAGCTGGTCGAAGAGCTGCATGCGCTTCGCCTTTTCAAAGGACAGGGTGATGGTGCCTTCCATTTCGTTCTTGCGAACAACGAAGACATCCACTCTGTCGCCGACTTTCACAGCCACGGCGCCGTCAGGTCCGGCAAATTCCGAAGCAGGAATCTGCCCTTCGGACTTGAAGTTCACGTCTACGAGGACGTAGTCGTCGCTCACACGAACGATCTCACCCTTAACGATAGAACCTTCGTCAAGGTCCCCGAAATCGGAGCTGAGATAGTCTTCCAGAGCGGCTTCGAAACTGATGTCAGCATCGAAATTGTTATTTTCCATGGTTTCCATACGAAATCCTCCACCAACAAATAATTTCCCCACCGTCCCACGGCGGGATTGGGTTTACTACCAGATCACCGGGGGAAACTCAACTGCAAATGCTGGAAAAACCATTCTGCGGCACTCCCTTTCTCCGGGGAAAACCGGTGCCCCGCGCATGGCAGCCAGCGCACAGGCGTGCGTGAGCGTGCGAAGGCTCTGACAGAAGCGCGGCGCGGAGGAATTGGCTGAAACGTGAAATTTCTTCCGCTACCGGGCGTGCCATCCCGCTAGCGGCTGCCCCCCGTCAGGCCAGCGCCACGAGATCGTATTCGCGGGTTTCCACTATGTCAGCTGTCACCAGTGCGCCCGGCGTCACTCCGGGACCGCTCACATAGGTCACGCCGTCCACCTCCGGTGCCTGAAACCACGTGCGGCCCACATGCAAGCCGGGCCATTCCTCGTGCTCAGTATCCACCAGCACCTCCAAACGGTCGCCTTCGTAGGTAGCCAAAATTTCTTCGCTGATGTCCGCCTGTTCTTCCATAAGCGCGTCACGCCGCCATTCTTTTTCAGCGTCGGGCACCTGATCCGGCATTTCCGCCGCCGGAGTTCCCTCTTCCGCGCGGTAGGCGAATACTCCCAAATGCAGAAACCGCGTTTCGCGCACAAAATCGCGAAGCGCCGTCCAGTGCTCTTCCGTCTCTCCGGGGTAGCCTACAATAAGACTCGTGCGCAGCGCTGCCTCTGGGAAAACGTCACGGATGCGGTCCACAACCTCTCGCGGATTCCGCGCGAAGGGACGCCCCATGCGCGAAAGAACATCAGGATGCGCATGTTGCACCGGCACGTCAAAATACGGCACAAACGGCGCACCCGCATCGCGTAAATAGTGTAATAATTCCGGGGTTAATCCGGCAGGATACAGGTACATGAGCCGCAGCCTGTCTAGTCCGGCTAGCGGCAAAATGCGGTCAAGCAACGAGCGCAATCCGTGGCGCAACCCGTGGCGCAACCCCGCATCGCGACCATAGGCCGTCACATCCTGTGCCACAAAAATTAGTTCGCGCACGCCCTGTGCCAGCAGGTGCCGGGCGTCCTGTTCCACCTGATCCGCCGGTGTGCTGCGCAACCCGCCGCGAATGGACGGAATAGTGCAAAAGGCGCAACGGTGGTCGCAGCCATCACTTATTTTGAGGTAGGCGTAAGAGGGGCCGGTGGAAAGCAACCGCATGGGGGTGGTGTTTTCTTCACGCCCCAACGCTGCGGCGACCATGGCGGGCCAGCGGACCATGTCTAAATTCGTCAACCACAGGTCCACCTCCGGCAGTTCAGCCGCCAGTTCTTCACGCCCATACCTGCCCACCAGACAGCCTGTCACCGCCAAGAGCGGACGCCGGGTTCCGCCGTCTTCATTATCCAGCGACTGGATGTCGTCTATGGCCTCCACCACCGTGCGGACCGACTCTTCCACCGCGGGCTGGATGAACCCGCAGGTATTGATGACCACAAGATCTGCCTCGGCAACTGTGTTCACAGGACGAACCGGTCCGGGAACCGCGCCCAGCAACCACTCTGTATCCACCCTGTTTTTGGGGCAACCAAGACTTATGGAATAAATGCTTATCATATTCGGGTAATCCGGTTAGACTGTCTGCATCTGATTGCGAAAAGCGCCAAGGAGCAAACGCTCCCCCGCGCGGACACGACCCGCCTCCGGGCGGCAAGCTGGAGTCCGGCATGAGCAGTCCCTCCCGTTTCCCGGAAGACCCGTCCTGTGTTTCCCCCGGTGCCACGCCTCCCGCGCATACGCTTTTCCGCGTCGCGCTGGTGGGGGCGGGCAGCCCCTTTGCGAGTTTGGTCCGGCTGCTGTGCCACGACAACACCATGACAACGCAACCGTGGATCACAGTGGCGGGCATGGCCCATGTGCCCTACCCTTTGCCCACGCTCTCCGACGGCACACCCTGTCTGCATGCTGTTCCCGTGTTTCCGACACTCCCGGCCCTATTCCACGCCCTGCCGGAAGTCAATATGGTTATCGACCTCTCCGATACCGGCGAGCATCTGGACGCCTTGCGGACAACCGCTCCTCCCCAATGCTCTATTCTGTGCGGGAGTGCCGCCTCCGTGCTGTGGGACATGCTGTTCGGCGACCGTTTGTGCCATTCCTGCCGCCGCGAACTGCGCCGCACGCAAGACCTTTTTTCCGCTCTGGCAGACCACATGGATGAAGACATTATGCTGCTGGACGCCAACGGAACCATCCTTGAAGTGAATCAGGCATTCATCAACTCCCGTGGTGGCACGTGGCACGACTACGTAGGCCGCCATTGCGATGATATGGAAGGGGGCAATGTGTGCTGCCCACCGGAGGAAGGAGGCTGCACCTTCCGGGAAACCCTACGTACAGGCCGCAAAGCGGAACGCGTTCATTCCCTTGTCACAGAAGACGGCAAAGTCCGGTTCTTCCGCATTTACACCTACCCTGTTCCCGACCCGGACGGGAAAATACACCGCATCATCGAAATCCGCCGCGACATCACCCTGCGCACGCAAAAAGAACAGCACGAGCAACAGGCGGAGCGCATGGCAGCCATTGGGGAACTGTCCACCTACATTGCCCACGAAATACGCAACCCGCTCTTCGCCATCGGCGGATTTGCAAACTCCTTGCTGCGTTCCACGACTCTGGATGAAGATTCCCGCGCCAAGGTTGATATTATCTTAAAAGAATCCCGCAGATTAGATGCCATATTAAAAACAGCGCTTAACTTTACCCGCCCGGCGGACGCCGCCACAGGCGAGGTGGATATAAACCTTGCCACTGCGGAAACCCTGCAACTCATGTATGCCGGGTGTGAGGAATACGGGCTTCGCCTTTCTGTAAAACTCGCCCCCGGTATTGCTATGGGTCGGGGCGAAGCCGGTATGTTTAAACAGTGCGTTATCAACCTTGTAAAAAACGGGATGGAGGCCATGCAGCCCGGCGGAATGCTTTCCGTTCGCACGGGTATGACGCGCAGTCACGTATACGTAACCGTGCAGGATACTGGAACAGGTATTCCCGACGCGGTACGTGATAAAATATTCTCCCCATTCTTTTCCACCAAAGACAAGGGGGCCGGTCTGGGGCTTGCCATGACCCGAAAGATTGTGGAAGAAATGGGCGGGTATGTGGAACTGCATAGCCGAGAGGGAGCTGGCACCAGCGCTTCGCTCTTCCTTTTGCCCGTGCTGGCTGTGGAAGGGGACGAAACGCAGGGATTTAAACCCGGCTCGTACCGCATTACCCAAGAGCTACATAATCCTGATTTGGCACCCCGGGAAACGCCTGACCCGTTTGGCACCTCCGGGGAGGCCGCAGCGCCCGACGGCGTTGGCAATACGGGCGCGTAGCGCAGCAAGCCACGCCCAGCTTTCGGGATCAACGACACATCCCACTTTTTCGCAAGGACAGCTATGACTCCGACAATCGTACTGGCGACACGCAATAAAGGAAAAATCGCCGAATTAGAACGAACCCTTAGTGAGTACGGACTCTCCGTGCTCGGTTTGGACGCGTTTCCGCAAATAGGGGAAATCGTGGAAGACGGCACGACCTTTGAGGAAAACTCACTCATCAAGGCCCGCGCGGTGGCGGAGGCCTCCGGGTATGTCGCCGTGGCAGACGATTCCGGGCTGGAAGTGGACGCCCTGAACGGTGCCCCCGGTGTCTATTCCGCCCGTTACAGCGCGGACCGCCCGGACTTGCCCGGTCCCAGCACAGACGACCGCAACAACCAAAAGTTACTGGAAGCGCTGAAAAACGTACCCGATGAGAAGCGGACTGCCCGGTTTCGCTGCGTCATGTCCGCCTACGCTCCCAACGGCATGCGCATAGTGGCTTCCGGCGCGTGGGAGGGCCGCATGGGCCGCGAATACCGGGGGAACAACGGCTTCGGCTATGACCCCCTGTTTATTGACCCCACCGACGGAAACCATTCCGCGGAACTTCCCAAGGAAGAAAAAAACCGCCGTTCACACCGAGGCAAAGCGCTCCGCGCCCTGCTCGCCCAATGGCCCGCCTTCTGGGACGCCGTGCAGAAAAAATAACTCTCCCCATACGAACAGCGCGGCCCCAAATGACAAAGGGGCCGCGCTGCGTATGGGCATATGAAAACGGTATGCTACGGCATCATCGGGGCAAGCCGTAATCCCTCCTGCATATCCACGCCGCACATCAGATTGGCGTTGGCAAGTGCCTGCCCGGACGCGCCACGGCACAGGTTGTCTATGGCGCTCAAAATAATCAGGCGGTTGGTACGCGGGTCTACCGCCAGACCAATGTCACAAAACATGGTTCCCCGTACAAAACGGGTTTCCGGCAATTTGCCCGCAGGCAACACCCGCACCCATGGGTGCGCGGAATACGCTTGCGCGTACAGGGCATGCACATCATCCAGTGTCATGTCCTTAGTGAGCGTGGCGTAAATGGTGGACAAGATTCCCCGGTTAATGGGCAGAAGGTGCGTGCTGAAGGAAACGGTAATGTCTTCCCGCGCAATACCGCCCAGTTCCTGCTCAATTTCCGGGGTGTGCCGGTGAGTGGGCAGACCGTAAGCGCGGAAAGTATCCGACACCTCACAAAACAAATTACCCACAGCGGCCTTGCGGCCCGCTCCGGTGGCCCCGGATTTGGCATCGATGATAATGCCCTTAGTGTCCACTACGCCTTCACGCAGGGCGGGGTACAACCCCAAGATCGCCGAGGTGGGGTAGCAGCCGGGGTTGGCGATTAGCCGGGCGCGACGAATATCTTGCTCATACAGTTCAAGAAGACCATACACAGCGGAATCCAGCAACTCCGGCCTTGTATGCGCGCACTGATACCAGTGCTCATACGTAACCTGATCGTGCAGGCGGAAATCCGCAGACAGGTCCACCACTTTCACGCTTCTGGCGATAAGCGCAGCCGCTATTTCCATAGCGGTTTTGTGGGGCACCGCCAAAAATACCACGTCGCACGCGGCGGCAAGGTCATCCGGGTCCGGTTCGGTAATTCGCACGTCTCCGGCCGGTAATCCCTGTAAAAACGGATAAATGGCGCTGAGAGGTTTGCCAGCTTCCGCCCGTGAGGTCACACGAGCCAGCGTGAACCGGGAATGCCCGCACAACAACCGCGCCAACTCCATACCCGTGTAGCCGGTAACTCCGACCAATCCCACAGGGATTTTCTGCACAGAAGTGTCCATACGTCCTACCTGCCCCCCTTCACAACGTACTTCATACGCAGTTCATAGAGCAGGCCATCCAGCAGTTTACGTTCATCCGCGTCCAGACAATTCCGTGTTTTTTGATCCAGCATGGCAAGCACATCAATGGTGTGTTTCGCCATAAGCAGATTGGATGCGGTCTGGCCCGATTCCGGGTCAGGCACTTCGCCAAGGTGCACCAGCGCCGAAGAGCCAAGCGAAAGAATGAAGGTGGAAAACGTCACGGCGGGCATCTGGTGTTGCGCTCCGCCACACCCGCAGCCGCAGCCTTGCTCTGAATTTTGTGCGTCCGACATGGGTATCTCCTTAATCAGGGCCGCGCAGGCCATAATTTCGCATCATATGCTCATGGATAACGCGGCAGGGAGCCAGTATCCAAGTCTGTCCCCCGCCGCGAAAGCTAATGGGCCGTGTCAGTTGCCGTACTCTGGGGAAGCTAAGGCTTCCTCATAGGCATGCAAGCCCTTTTCCAGATAATCGTGCGAACCGATATACCCACCGCAGGCGCGGAAACTTTCCGCAAGGGCGTGCAGGCCCGCCACGAGATCGGCCCAGTCCACCCAGCCCATGTGCCCAAGGCGCACACAATGACCTTTCAGATGATCCTGCCCGCCCGCCATGTACACGCCATAGCGGGCAGCGGCGATTTCCAGCAACTTTGTGCCATCAATGCCTTCCGGCAGGCGGATGCTGGTAAGCCCCCACGTGAAGTGGTCCGGGGCGAACAGTTCCAACCCCATCTCCTGCACCGCGGTGCGGGCAAGCATGGTCAGTGCCCACTGCTTGCGGTACATAGTCTCCAGCCCGGCATCCATGAACATTTTCAGACTTTCGTGCAGTCCCACGATAAGACTGACCGGCGTGGTAAAAAGCGTCTGATTTTTACGCACGTTATCGCGCTCGGACCGCAGATTGAAATAAAAACATGCCGGAGGTACGGCTTCCGCCTTTTCCCACGCCCGTTCACTCAGGGCCAGCAGCGCAAGACCGGGGGGCAGCATAAGCCCTTTTTGCGAGCCGGTGAGCAGGCAATCCACGCCCCATTCGTCCATGGGACAGGGCGAAATACCCACGGAAGAAATGCCGTCTACCACCAGCAGCACATCGCGTTTCCGCGTTACAGCGGCAATGTCCTGCACCGGGTGGAGCACGCCCGTGGATGTTTCGGAATTTTGCACCAGCACCCCGCGTATGTCAGAACGGGAGGCAAGCGCTTCTTCCACCTGCGCGGCGGTCACGGCTGTGCCCCATGGCACGTCCAGCAGGACCACGTGTATTTTGTGAGTCTCGCATATTTTTGCCCAGCGTTCGCCAAATTTCCCGCCATTGATCACAAGAACGGTTTCTCCCGGCGAAAACAAATTGCTCACAGCGGCAGTCATGGCGCCGGAACCGGAACAGGAAAGGGGCATGACGATCTGCCGGGTGCCGAAAAGCGCCTGAAGCTGCTCCTGCACGTCCGCCATGATACGTTTGAAGGCGGCCTTGCGGTGGTGGATCATGTCCTGCGCCATGGCAAGGCGGACCTGATCGGGAAGCGGGGTGGGGCCGGGGGTCAGCAGACGGGGTTTATTCAGCATGGTCTACTCCGCTCATGGAGCGTTCTGAAAAGTGAAACAGCAAAAATCCAGCGGCTGTCCCCCCTACGGGCAGACCTAGCCGCTGAAAAGGGAGGCAACAATATACGGACTCCCCGGAAAACACTAGCGATCTTTAAACACCCGCATGCAGAAACTCTTCAGGTACTGTGTTTCCGGCATGGCGGGGTGGGCAGGATGGTCCGGCCCCTGCTGTCCGCGCATGAGGAGCTGAATACGCGCTCCGGCACGCGCGGCCCCGCGCAAGATGGCCCGGTGCAGATCTTCGGCTGGAAAATGTTGCGAGCATGAACAGCTCATCACAATACCACCGTCCACAACAAGCTCCATAGCTAGACGATTAACGCGCTGATAGGCGGCAAGTCCTTCGTTGTACGCCTTTTTGCGTTTAATGAAGGCGGGCGGGTCCACGCATATGACGTCAAACCGGCGATCGGAATCTTTAAGAAGTTGCAGTGTGTCCAGAGCATCTCCAGAAACAGTACGCACTTCCGCAGTGCCATTGCGGGCCGCATTTCGTGCGGCAAATTCCAGAGCCGTGTCGGACGCGTCTAAAAAAGTCACGGCTGAAGCCCCGGCATGCGCCGCGTTGCAGCCAAAGCCGCCCACATAACAAAAGGCATCCAGCACGTCTTTGCCCTGACAGAAACTGGCAAAATCCCGCCGGTTCACCCGCTGATCGTAGAACCAGCCTGTTTTCTGCCCCTCGGTAAGCGGCGCGGAAAACACAATGCCGTTTTCCTCTAATTCCACCTGTGCGGGCACTGTACCCATGGCGGTTCCGCTATAGCGGGGCAATCCTTCCAAATCGCGGCTAGCCATGTCGTTACGCAGCAGAATTCCCGCAGGAGAACACAGCTCGTTTAGCACAAGCAGCACGTCGTCGCGGACGGAATCCATACCCGCCGTGCTCAGTTGGACGACCAGCGTTTCTCCGTAGCGGTCCACCACCAGACCCGGCACATAGTCCCCTTCCGCGAAAGCCAGACGATAAAACGGGGTGGGGTACAGCATGTTGCGCAGTCCCAGTGCGCGAGAGAGGCGGCGGCGCAAAAGGTCCGCATCCAGCGGTGTATCTGGAGCGGACGTGTACAGCCGGGCACTGATAAGTGAAGCGGGGTTCACATACGCCGACCCCACAGGTGCCCCCTGAGCGGAGACGACAGTGGCACATTCACCGGGGGAAAACGCTTTCAACGGACTTTTTTCCGTATCCACCTCGTTGCTGAACACCCAGAGGTGTCCCACGCGCAGGCGTTTGTCCTCTCCCCGTTTTAAATACAATTTTTTCATGGTCTTCATCTCCGGCGCAAAGCCGCCCCGCTGGATACCGCACGCATGCCGCGCAACGCAACCGAACAAGAGCGATCCGTTTCGTCCAGTTGGCAAAACCTTTGGGCCTATTGTTCGTCTCCAACGGGCGGGGAAGTACCCCTTGCCCCGCGCTGGCGACGGAATGTTACGTAGTTATCTCAGCCGTGGCGTATCCCGCACAGCGGCACGGGATGCAGCAGCGACAGCCACTTAATGCGCTTCGTGCCAGCCGTTGCCAACGCCGTAGTCCACCTTCAGAGGCACGTCCAGCGTTTGCCCGCCGGGGCGCACACCGGACATAATGTCCGCAAGGCGTTGCGCCGCATCCTTGGCCTGCGCTTCCGGCACTTCCAGCAACAATTCGTCATGCACCTGAAGCACAAGCCGTGCCCGCATGGCGGCAAGTTCCGTATCTTGGGCGGTGCGCAGCATGGCTATTTTGATAATGTCCGCCGCGCTGCCCTGAATGACGGTATTAATCGCCTGCCGCCGCGCTTGCGACTGCAATTGGCTGTTCCCGGACTGAATTTCCGGCACGTACCGTCTCCGCCCGATGAGGGTGGTCACATAGCCGTGCTCGCGGGCGTCCGCCTCCACCTGTTCGTAAAACACTTTGAGCCGCTGGAGCCGCTCAAAATAACGCTCAATAAACATTTTAGCATCATTCAGCGATATTTTCAGCACCTGCGCCAGCTTTTGTGGCCCCATACCGTACACCAATCCGAAATTGATAGTTTTGGCATTGCGACGCTGGTCCGGCGTCACCTCTTCCGCCGCCACGTCAAACAGAACAGACGCGGTGCGGCTGTGAATATCCTGATCGTCCCGGAACGCTCCCAAGAGTGTGGGGTCTTGCGAACAATGCGCCAGCACGCGCAGTTCAATCTGCGAATAGTCCGCTGAAACCAGCTTATTCCCCGGTGCGGCGGTAAAACACGCCCGCATGCGCGGCCCGAACTGGCCCCGGACGGGGATATTCTGCAAATTGGGATTACTGGAAGAAAGCCGCCCAGTAGCTGTAGCCAGTTGGTTAAACGTCGTGTGAATACGCCCTTCCCTGTCCGCTAGGCGCGGCATCGGTTCCAGATAGGTGGAGCGCAGCTTTTCCAGCTTCCGGTATTCCAAAATAAGATCGATAATTTCGTGCTCACCCGCCAGCTTTTCCAACACCGCTTGCGAGGTGGATATCTGCCCACCCTTGGTTTTACCCCGCGCGTTAAGCCCCAACTTGGTAAATAACAATTCACCCAATTGCTGCGGAGAACGGATATTAAACGGTCCCCCCGCCGCCGCGTAAATGGCCTGTGTCAAACGATCCAGCTCTTTCTGCACCTCGGCAAGAAATACGGTGAACGCGCTATGGTCAATATGAATGCCCGCCTCTTCCATGTCCGCCAGCACGCGGGTAAGCGGCAGTTCCAAATCGCGCATAAGCTCCGTCATACCGCTACCGGACACCCGGTCCGTCATTTCCGAAGCAAGGGCCAGCGCCAGTTTAGCCGGATTGTCAGGTGAAACGCTCAATTCACCTGCGCGGGCCGACAGCCTGCGCCATGAATAATCTCGCTCCTCAGGATTCAGCAAATAGGCGGCAAGGCCAAGGTCAAACCACCGGGCAGGTGGCACGGCCCGCCACCCAGAACGGGTTCCCAGCAGAGCTTTCACATCCGGGGCTACCACCATATCCGCCGCCGTGGCATAGCCTGCGAGGGCAGCCATAGGACCAACATACCGGTATTCTTTCTGATCGCCTTCCAGCATGACGCGCAGCGCGCACTCGTGCGGAGACGATGCGGGGACGGCGTCCAGCGTCAGCAATGTGGGGGCGGCTTCAGGAACGCGGGGCGGGCACAATTCCCCCTCCGGTACCACGGCAAGCCGCTTGCCCGCGCAGTCGGGCAGAGCAACCACATCGCGCACGTCCGCGTGGGGGAGCGCTGCCGGCCCATGCTGGCTAATGTCAAATAACCCCAATTGAAGATTAGCGTTATTGCTCTCCCCCGGTATTTGCTGCTGTGGCGCGGAAGCGGCGGCTTCCCGCACCTCTTTCAGTAAGGTGCGCAACTCATATTCCTGCAGAAAATCCGCAGCCGCTTTGCCATTCAGGGAGCGCACGCGGAAGTGTTCCAAAGAAAGCGCCGAACACTGGTCGGTTACCAGCGTGGTCAGTTCCCGATAGGTGAACATGGCGTCCAGATGGTCGGCAAACTTTGTCTGCAAGGATGGGGCAAGATTCCCCACGTTATCCCGTATTTCCTCCAGCGAACCATATTCCGCAAAAATTTTGGCAGCCGTTTTGGGACCAATGCCGGGCACACCGGGAATGTTATCCGACGAGTCTCCGATAATCGCCTGAAAATCAGGCCATTGCATCGGGGACAAGCCCGTTTCAGTCTGAAATTCATCAAGTGTCGTCAGTTTTTCTTGCTTCGCGCCGGGATCCCACATGAAGACGTTCTCGCGCAGGCACTGCTTCAGATCTTTGTCCGCGCCAAGAATTATCACCGGCCGGTCTTTTCCAAACCGGGCAGCCAGCGAGGCGATACAATCGTCCGCTTCGCATCCGTCGGAAACTTCCAGCCGCAATCCCAGCACATCCACTACCTGTTTGATGGGGTCCAACTGCTGCACCAGCGGTTCCGGCGTGGCGGAGCGGTTGGCCTTATATTCCGGGTACACTTCATGGCGAAAATTCTTGCCTTTGCCGTCAAGGATGAACCCGAAATACGTAGGATTTTCGTCTTTAAGAAACTTCAATAAAATACGGGAAACTATAAACAGCGCGTTGGTGGGAAATCCATCCGAACGCTGCATGGACTGCATGGCGTAAAAGGCCCGAAAAATAAAAGCGGAACCGTCCATCAAGTAAAGAGGGTCCGTGGTCAGGCCAAGGCGTTCTTTCAGAGACATGGCATTTCATGGGGGGTTAAGGTTGCACGTTGCGTATTCTGCTGTCGCACTATGCTTGTACGGGGAAGCAGGCCGCCTGTAAATGGCGCGGGGAATGCGGACGGCTCAGACGAGGTGCAAAAAGCTGATGAAATCTGAAATGCCCCGTTTACGGCAATCCACATATAACGCCGCGTATTCCGCAAAGGTGCGCGGTGTACCATACACGTTGTATCGAGTGTCTGGCCCTGCAAACCGCAGGTCGTGGAAAGCCGCCACCTGCGGATGGATGGGCAACTCACATTCCGGGTATGGGTCGGGAAACGCGGCAATCTGTTCTGAAGGTAGGGGGGGAAATCCCAGAACATTAAGCAGGCCGTTTGCCACGTGCAGAACGAGACGACGGTTGGGGTGATTGATGGTATTAAACAACCGCTCCGTGCGAAAGTGCTCCAGCACAATATCCACCGTCCCGACCACACAGCCCTCTTCCTTACGCCGTTCGTATGCCACGGAATCCGCGAACATGCCCGCAAGATCATGGCCCGAAACCAACCGGGAGTGAACGTAGAGATACACGATTTCCCGTACCTCTAACCCCTTGGCAATGAGTTCATCCAGCAAGGAATCACCATAGTTCATGGGGCTTTTATTCGTCCAAAAAGGCCAGTAACCTTTAAAAAACATATTGGGTAGCGCCAGCGTCACCGCGCGTGGATTCACACGCGCAAGCAGGGCGTCCGAGGCATGGTCGTCCCACTGTTCCCCCAGCGGCTGATACAAAAAGAGATCGCACTCCGCCAGATGCTCCGGCAACACGGTTTCCCGCAGGTAGTTAGTATATTTCACCACGGAAAACTGCCGCCCAAACTGCGGATGGTTCATAAGCAAGGCCCGGAGGGGATCACCTTGGCAATTGGCGTGAATGACACACAGTTTCCGGGACATACCGTCAATTGTCATGATGCCCGTCTACCCTTTCACCCGACAGTCTGCCGCTGCTCTGGTCATTATCCCCTTCCCGGTGGTAATCTTCCCGTGTTCCCATCGGGATGCCGGGCTGGCTTGCCGCCACAACACACCATTTGTGCAGATGCTATGAAAATATTTCAGATTTTCCGCTACTCTCCGGCGGCATCATCCGGGACAGCGCGGACCAGCGCCCCGGCGTAGCCCACCACCCGGTCCGTTTCACCGCTCACATCGCCGGAGGTGGCGTAGCCTGTGAGTTCAGCCGCGCGGGCACCAAGCAGACGGCACGCCACCATAGCCACGGTCATGGGAAACACGCCGCACATGGTAATGCCCTGTTCGCGCACCACGGAATATAACGCTTCCGGGTCTAACGCGCGTATGGCAGCCAGAGCCATATGGTCCAGACGCCGGGCTTCGTCCTGCGGCACATAGTGGCTCATATCACTGCTGACCACGAGTGACACGGAGCGCCCCATGAAGGAATATCGCGCCATACAACGCGCCAACGCCGCGCCACAGCGGGCGAGCTCTTCCGGTGACGGCACCGCTACCGCAATGGGCACAATGCGCAGCCCCGGACGCCGTTCCTGTAAAAAGGGCAGCACCACCTCAAGGGAATGCTCCGCCATGTGGGCCGCCATATCTGGAGCGAACACGGCATCGGTCCCTACCAGACACTCGGCTAATTCGGCATCCACAGGGACCGGACCGAGGGGCGTATGCCATTCTCCGCCGGGCCATACCGCCACGGGCTTGCCCCGTCCGGTATGATTAGGCCCCAGTAGCACCACGGTTTCAGCCAAATTGCTGCGCCCCAGCGTTCCGCCAGCCACCGCGCCGGAATATTCGTACCCGGCGTGCGGCACCATGGCGAGCAAGGTGGTCAGGGAATCCTGCTCCTGCCCGCCCATAAACGCCCAAACCCGCTCCCGAAGCTGGTTCGGATCGGCAGGATAAAAACGTCCCGCCACCACGGGGTAACGCACATTTTTCCGCAACGGTTTCGCGGCGAGATCTGTCGGCTGGGTCACGAGAGCACCCTCCTAGTACAGGGGGTTATAGCTGCCCTGAAGGCGAGAACCGCGATGCCCCTTCGGTGAGATCATACATACGCAGGGCGGAGGCCGCCATTTTTCCATACAGAGAATCCGGGGTACCGTCCCGGAGCGTGGTCATAATTTCCCGCCACTGGTCAACATTGCCATTGCGCTTATACAGTTCTCCCACCCGGTACTGAAGACCCGGATACCCCGGATCGGTGGGCGACATCTGCTCCAGATACCGTTTGGCCCAGTCCAGCGCTTCCCGCCCGCGCCCGGTCCGCTCCGTAATGTCCATAAGGGAGCCGAGCAAATCCTTTTCCTTTTGCGGGTCGGCATTAGCCGGGTCGCGTTGAGCCAGCTCCATAAACAGCGTCAACGCCTGTTTGCCGTCCCGGTAGGCGCTTTCCCAATCTTCCCGTCGCTCCGCCGCGCGGCTAAGAAAATATAAGGCATAGGCGCGTTCGTTATCCGGCAGGGTTTCGTTAGCGGCAAGCGCGGTCCAGAGCGGCTCCGCCTTAGCGAATTCTCCCAGATTCTCGTAGGCGAGCGCCAACGCATAGGAAAACTGCCGCTGGCTTTCAGGGTCTAATTCCCAATGCTCAAGCCGGGTGTTCAGGGCGACAATGTCGTCCCATAATTCATTTTCCAAATAGATACTTAGTGCCACATTCAGTGCCATTTCGGAATATTCCGGCACCTTAAGCCCCCGGAAGAAGGGATCTAAGGTTTCCAGCGCCCGTGTAGGCTGCTGCCGCTTCCAGAAAGCAAGACCCAAGGCGATGCGGCTTTCCGGCGCAAGTTCCTCGTCCTGACCGCGCACTATGGGGAACTGGTCCCACATCTGGAGAATGCGGTCGTAATTGCCTTCATTAATATTGTCCGCCACCATGACGGTGAAGGCTTTAAGCGCCACTTCCTTTACGCGGGGGGCAAGGGTGTGGTCCGGGCTGGCCTTCATGAATGCCGACGCCGTGGCCAGCGCTTCCGGGTATTGCTTATTCCACAGATACCACATGGCCTTTTTAAGACGGGCAAGCGGCACCAGACCACTCTGCGGATGATCCTCTATGATCATCGAATATATCTGGAGCGGCCTCAGATTATACGGGCGGTCAAACACGGAAAACATTTCCGTGAGCGTGGGCGAGTCGTACACCCCTTCTTCGGCAAGACGCATGAGCGAGATAAGACCGCCATCCCGATCCGGGAACTTCCGGGCAGCCTCCTCATAGACTTCCCGTGCGGGAGTCTTTTTATTTTCCTCTAAATACAAGTCGCCCAACCGAGCCAGCACCATATCGGCATCATCGCCGTCCGGGTCGATATTATAATAGGTCCAGTACGTGGTGCGCGCCTTGTCAAACTTCTTCATGCGGTATTCCACGTCGCCCATTTGGTACAGGAAAGGTGGATACTCCATATAAAAACGCGGCCAGCGTTTTTCCACATAGTCAACAATTTGAAATGCCTGCTCGTAAAATCCAAGCTGGTACAGTGCGCGGGCCAATCCCACACCGGCCTCCCGCACAAAAGGAGAATCTGGATAATTCTGGATTACGAACTGATAATTATCCGCCGCGTTTTCCCAGTCCTCCGCCTTAAAAAAGTGATCGCCCCAATAATAGTAGGTTAACGGAATGAGATCACTGTTCGGGTGATTCTTGCGCAAGATGGAAAAATACGCAGCCGCTTCGCCCAAGTTCCCCGCCTTCAGGTTCACCAGCCCCAGCCGGAGCAGGTGCCCCGGCACGGACGGTGAAGCCAGATCGTAGTTCATGGCTTCCGTGCTGGCGGATACAATTTTTTCAAAGTTGGCTGTCAGGTCATTCTTGCCCATGGCATAGGTCGCGTCAGCGATACCGTCCAACGCTTCGGACCGCTCTTTTTGCGACGACTTGGGCATGCGCCAGACAGTCTCAAAAAGCGGAATGGCGTTTTCCGGCTCACCATTATTCATAGCGGCCTGCGCCTGAAATAGCAGCGTAGCGGGGCTGGGGGGCGGAGGAATGGGGTTTCCTTCGCTGTCCACATACACGACTTCCGGCTTCGGCGTTCCGTCAGATTGCGCAGCAGGTTGTGGCACATTGCCCGCCACGGCTTCCATCTGCGCGGGGGGCACGGTAATGGGCTGCCGCACTACCACCGGTTCTTCGCCCACCAGTGATTCCTTAAGCGTGGGATATGGTTCCACAGCCGGTTCGCTGTTGCTCACCACAAAACGTTCTTCCTGACCGGGGGTATCCGCGCCAGATCCTGCGACAGGAACAGCGCTCCCCGTGCCTGCGGGAGCGGGCGGCATAGCCGTGGCGTTGTTGGGCGCGGGAGGCAGCAACGGAAGCGAGCCGTTGGCCTGCGCCCCTGTTTGCGGACGCACGCGAAGGATATCGGCGCCTGACGCCACCGGGAATGGCTCTTCCCCCGCACCGTCCGGTGCCCTACGCACAGTAGTTACCTGACCGGGGGGAGACACCCGCGCACGGACAGAAAATTCTTGCCCCGGTTCCCGTTCGGGAAGGCTCCCTTCCGGCAGATCTTCCCGGTCCTCGTCAGACGCACCCGCCGGGGTGCCGGGGGACGATACCGGGCGGGATGCGGCAGCGCGTTGCGACGGAAGTGAGGCGGTTGCGGATGTACGCCCTGCGGTCTGCACCGGCTGTACGATGGAATCGGCGTTTTGAGCCGCTCCGGGCACGGTTTCATTGCGTGACCCAGTGGACGGTGCGGACGGCATGGAAACACGGGCACGCAAGCTGTCCCCAGCCACGGGGGCATCGCGCACGACCGGAGCAGCGGCGGGAGCTGCCGGTTCCTGCCAGTCATCCATGCCTCCCCGGTTCACCCGGGAGCGAAATGTATAGGGCACCGCGAAATAAGACTGAGCCGCCGTAACCTTGGGGGCGGGAGCGGCGGGTACGGGTGAGCCGCTCACACGACCCGTGCCGTTGCCCGCGCCGCCTTCGGCGGAGGACACGACAGACCGTGCGGTGGCACCGTCAGCCCCGCCCGTTCTCTCTGCCAAAGAAACTGCCTGCGGTCCGGCTTGTACTGCGGAAGAACTGCCCGTTTGCGTGGGGACCGGGCCGGTCTGAGCTGCGGACGATGGCGCAGGGGGTAGTTGCCCACCCGCACGG
The DNA here is from genome assembly GCA_023460395.1 of Pseudomonadota bacterium. Classification (GTDB taxonomy): domain Bacteria; phylum Desulfobacterota; class Desulfovibrionia; order Desulfovibrionales; family Desulfovibrionaceae; genus Halodesulfovibrio. Next base: position 91,989 of record JAEWQB010000005.1, read on the forward strand.
CGCACAATGGAGGGAGATAGTTCTGAAACATTTTCCAACGCCGCTTCCCGCAACGGCGTGCCCCGGTTTGCCGGGGAAGATGGGGATGCCTGAACTGCGCCGGATGCTGCGGGCCGGGCCGGAGTCTGTGCAGAACCGTTTTCCGCCACGGATGCCGGTCGTGTCCCAGACGCCGGTTGTGTCGGGGACGCGGCAACCACAGAAGATGTGGGGCTAGCTCCCGAATTTGGAGAACGAGGCGTCACCGTCTGCGCGGTAGCACTTGTCGCGGCGGCAACGCCGGATACCGGAGTTGCGGGGGCTGCGGGAGAGACTCCGGTATTGGAGCGCTCCTCCGCTGGTCGCCAGCGTTCCCCGATGGGGTCGGAGAAGAGATCAATCGCGAGTCTGTTGCCCCCCTCAGGCGAGGCAATATACCCAAATGCGGGAGTCCGGGTAGGAATAGTAATGCTGCGTCCGGCTCCCGTGGGCGCGTCCAGCAAGCCCGATGCACCGGGGGCCGCCGTGCCGCCAGCGCGACGCAATCCGTCAGCCCCCACGGTTTGACCGGGAGGTAAGGTGAGCGTCAGCGCCTGTCTACCGGTTCGCTCCAGCGAATAGCCCGCCGCAGGGCCGTCAAACACCACCTCCAGCCGTTCCCGGTCCGGGTAGGTTCTCCAGTCCCACGTAAGGGCCATGCCGTGACCGGCACTTGCCAGCCACACGCCGCATGCCGCGCAAAGGATCCAGACAAGTCTGGCTACTGCTGTACGACTCACGCCTAAGCCATTGCAACTTCCATGCAATATACGCATTCCTCCCACAGAGACGCATGCCGGGCATGCGCCCTCCCTACCCCAGACACTGTGTCGTCCTCGTTCAGCGCCAAAACACCGTCAAAAACGGAAATAGCCGGACAATTCCGCGAAACAGGCCACAGCAGTCACTCTCTACCACGCCGGGTACTTTCCGCACGCAGGAAGTGAACAATTTTGCCGCGAAGATCTGCCGCCAGCGTGTGCCGCAGCCCGGCAGACACGCTCTTACGCCCCGCCTGCCGGACGATGTAAGATTCTCCGATGCGCGAACTCCGCACGCCTTACTCAAGTTTCTTCTTTTTGAGCTTCTCAATAAGGGTTGTGCGCTTAACGCCCAAAATTTCCGCAGCTTGATTCTTCACGCCGTCGGCCATTTCCAGCGCCTCCAACAGCAATTTTTCTTCCGCGAGATCTAAAAATTCTTTAAGCCCCATGCCAAATTCCCGCAGATGGTCCACGCGGGGCCACACAAATCCCTGCTGAACGATGGCCCCCTGCGCCCCCGGTACGGTCATTACATACGCCGGTTCCGGGTCGGGCAGATTCACAATATCGCCCACGTCATCCAAAATTTTGGGCGGAAGATCCGCAGGCTGCACAATCTGCCCATCGCATAGAATGCTAAGGCGTTCCATGAAATTTTCTAGTTCCCGCACGTTGCCGGGCCAGCGATACGCAGCCAGCACCTTGCGCGAGTCTTCAGCAAGCTCCAGCACGGGCCGTCCTTTCCTCTGGCAGAATTTTTCTAAAAAACTCCCTGCCAGCATAAGGATATCGCCCCCGCGCTCCCGCAGCGGCGGCAGATGCATGGGAATCACATTCAGTCGGTAATAAAGATCTTCGCGGAACCGCCCGGCGCGTACCTCTTCCTCAAGATCGCGGTTGGTCGCCGCCACAATGCGCACGTCTACCTTGCGCACCCCTGTGCCGCCGACCCGCTCTATCTCCTTTTCCTGAAGCACACGCAAAATCTTGACCTGAAGTGTCAGGTCCATCTCGCCGATTTCATCAAGGAAAATGGTGCCTGTGTCCGCCATTTCAAACCGACCGGGCCGGGAACGGATGGCGTGCGTAAAGGCGCCTTTCTCATGACCGAACAGCTCTGATTCCAGCAACTCTTTGGGGATAGCCCCGCAATTTATGGGAACAAAGGGGGCGTCTTTGCGCAGGCTGCCCGCATGCAACGCGCGGACAAGCAGTTCTTTGCCCGTGCCTGATTCGCCCGTAACCAGCACGGTGCTATCTGTAGGAGCGACCTTGGCGAGCACCCTGAAAACTTCCTGAAGGGAAGAGGATTGCCCTATAATGCCGCTATGCTTGAGGTCCATCATGCCTCCGTTTCAAAAGAAAACGCCGGATTCCCGCATCCCGAACACCAGACTGCGTTTCCGTCCGGCAGTATCCCCCTCCGCACGAAAAGGTGGTCAGGGTAGAAGACGACACGAGCCAGCGAGCAATTCTCCCCATGAACGATATTCGTGTCAAGATAATGACGCGAAGTCAACCATAATCTGCAGGATATCAAAGCAGACGGGCATCCGGGCCAGACCGAGAGGGGGAACAGACCAGTACAATAAGGCCGCTACGGGAGCGGAGTGGGCCAGACCGGAGGCCGGACCGACAGGACCGACAGGACCGACAGGACCGACAGGACCGAGCAAAACGGAAAGACAGACAACCCGCAAGAGGATGCGTTCCCACAAAGAGTCCGGGGCAACGTAAGGCCCAGTACAGACACAAAAAAACGTGCCTGCGCAAAAAACGGGGGAAGCCTCCGATCCGCGCATACGACACGTTTCAGACTACAGTTTCACACGACATCGCACGTGCCTCCCCGCAGGGGAATCCGCAAACGCGCGACAGCAATCTGAGTCAGGAAAAATTTAAATCAGCTTCCTGTCCCCATGCGCAGGCTTGGCAGGCGCCTTTCCGCCGGAGATCGGGCACGTCCGTTTTTATGAGAATGCGTCTCGCGGACCACACTCCGGCTGCCCCTGTAGGCCGGAGCGCTTCCCCGCGTTGCCCTTCAGGCCATCTCGTCAATCAGAGACTCTCATCACTTAGACGCTCTCGTTAGTTAGACCATTTCATCAATAGCCGTTCCAAGCAGATCCAATTGCGCCTGCGCAGAGGCCACATTGGCGGCGTAGGCATTTTCATCCCGGATCATGTGCACCATTTCCGTGGTATATTCGGTGGTGGAACCTTCCACAGTTCCGCCGTACTCATCGGTATAGTGGAGCATGGGGCCTTGGGACATATCCTGATGCACCTGAGCAACACGAACCCCTTCGCCTTCCGGCCCGGTTTCCAGCCGGACTTCAGACGCCTTAAATCCGTTGGTATTTATATTGGCCACGTTATTGGCCGTTACTTGCTGGCTGATGGAAAACGCATCCAGTGCGGACAGATTTTGTTCTACTCGCATGGCTCTTTCCTCCCATTCTCACTATAAGCACGCCGCGCCATCAAGTCACCCCCCAGTGCCGCAAGCGCCGCACCGCCTCTTCCCATCAACGGATTCAGGAAGAGCGAAGGCAATTCCTCCAGTTTTGGGAAGCCCGATAAGTGGGGACGACGCCTCGCCAACGCGTATGACAGCGCACACGCCTCATCTGGAGCGCCCGGACGAAAAAATTCGCACGGCTTCGGTTCATACCGAGCGGCGGACTCAAGAGCTCCTGAGCTATATTCGTATTTTTCCCATGCTCATGCGGCCCGCAGACGGCACAAGCCTGATGCAGGAATATATGGCGGCTGCTTTCAGGAAAGCATCTGAAATTTTCGCCGCTTCCCAAAACCATAGGTCCTGTTGCACTGCGAATGCAGGAGCACCTCTGGATACTCTCGCAGCATAACCGCAAAAGTACGACGGACATTGAATCCCGGACAATCTTTTTGCATTGAAAGATCATTATGCCCGACGATAACAGCGTTGGGATAGCGTTGAAGCAAGGCCGAAAGCGTCTGAGCAAGAGAAAGCCACTGCTTAGGCGTAAAATTCAACTCCGCCTTATATTCCTCTCCATCAGCCCGCCCCCCCACAAGACATAGCCCCACGGAAACGGTGTTGAATCCACGGGCATGGGCACCCACGGTGGAAAGCGCACGCCCTGACTCCACTCTTCCGTCACGCCGTATGACCAGATGATACCCGATGCAGTCGAACCCCCTGGCACGGTGTAACTGGTCTATTTCAAAGGCCCCGATGTCCCGCGAAGCAAACGAGCCGGAGTGATGGATGACAATAAGTTCCGTTTTTTTGCGATCAACCCTGCTTGACATGCGCATTCAGCCTTCAAGCAGAGGAAGTGCATCCACATAGCAGCCTAACACAGATAGCCCCCAATGCAGGTGTGATCCGGTAACCCGCCCGGAGCAGCCCGCCTCGCCGATAGGTTCACCGCGCAACACGGTTTGACCAAGTGCCGCATACGTTTTTAAAAAGTGCATATACAGTGTGAAAACACCGTAGCCGTGATCTATTACCAGCGTATTGCCCCCCAGATAATGGCACGCGCACAGCGCGATTTTGCCGGGGGCGGCAGCTAGCACCGGGTCGCCATCATCTGCCAAAAGGTCTACGCCCCAATGCACCGATTCCATACATCCATTGATGGTGCGCGATAATCCAAAATCGCTGCTTATCCCCCCCGGAACAGGACGTTGCCAAGGCAATTCCATAAGTGGCCCGACAGAACATGCAGACAGCACCGTGTGCAGTTCAGACGCTTCCACCGCCATGCGTCTTTTCTCGCATTGCGGAGGAGCGCTGAAAGCAGGTGCGACGGAAAATTCCTCGTGCTCAAACGTCTTCGCCTGCACAGGAATGGTCAGCGAAAACCGCTCACTTTTTTGGTTGGTAAAAAAGATGCTGCCATCTATAGAAAAAAAAGCATCCGTTGTTTCGCGCGGTACCGGGAAAAGTGCGTACCGTATATCTGAGGCATTGAAAGGGCCGGAGCAGTCCATGCGAAGTGTCTGGCTGTTGCAATGAAAAACAATGTGTTCAATGCATAACGGCCTGTACCCAATGGATACAGGTTCTCCGGGAAGCACATAGTCAGGAAAAATAAAAACTGAAGAGTTATCTGATCCAATAGGACGTTCTTTCTTATTCATACAGCCTGTACTGTATTCCGCACTAGTCTATGGGAAGCTGCAAAAGCTTTCCGTAGTGCAGATCATACTCCGGCTTGCTCCACTTCAGGCATCCGCTGCCTGGAGTAAAAGTCATTTCACTAAAATAAATCTTTCCTTTAATTTCGTAAAAATCCACACGCACGAACAAAAAGTCGCGGCAGAGAATGTTAGCCAGTCTCACTAGATCTGACCAATTCGCAGATTTTTCATGAGGTTTAGACAGATAACGATCCGAACATATCTGAGGAAGTCTGGTATATTCCATATCATAGAAGGCATACTCAGCTCTTTCTTTAGTAACAAACTTCCCAAGACGGAGCATCTCAGGCTTTCCATTAAAGCAGAAAAAGCGGTAGTAGATGAAATCGGTTGCCTCTCCTAAATATTCTTCCGCTATTATCTTGGGGGGAATAGCGCTGTACTGCATCTCAAAGCCGTCAACAAAAGCGTAATCCCTGTCCAGCCACCGTTTAAATTTAGCGCGTGCGTCTTGAAGATCCATAGTTTTTTTATCAGTCACCAGGAAATTGCTCGCAAATCCGTGGTTAACTTTCAACGCGAATTGGTCCGGCAACGCACTGAAATCGATTTCGGAAAACGAGTCCCACGCGCCGAACAATCTCGCAACGTACCGCTCGCCAATACGTTCGGAAATATAGCTCTTCACTAAATATTTATCTGCAAGCAATGTTTTGAGCGGAATGCAATCATAAAGCTTAAGCCATTGCATTTTCTCATTTAGTGTTTGGGGAGAGGCCAGATTGAGCCTTTTCCCTGTAACCGCGTAGTACCACTGTGGCAAAATATCGGCGTAAGAGGGGGGCGGCATCTCAGCAGGGAAATTGCGCACCGAACGCTTGCTGGAAAAACGCGCTTGTCCCTGCGTTGCCCGGACGTAGGCTTTCTTCCGATAGTGTCTGGTAATTTTTTGGACAAGGGTATCCAGCATGTTAGCACTCGCAGTAAGGCAAAAAGTGGCAGCTTTTTCGGGGGAGTTCATAATTAGCTTTGGCGGCTTTGTAAATGAATACCCGGCTGGCTAAGGCCGCTGGCTTCGTCCACAGCGCCCAGTGGCAACTACGGCAAGGCCTCCCGATAATAAGCTCACCATGTTCCAATACGTAGTGGTGACACCACACCATTCCGGCTGTTCTGAAACGTCAGGCTGATAAAACAGATGCGAAGGACTGACCGACCTTCAAAACAAATCAAAATAAACATTGCCGGAACATCTCCCGGCCTTTCGGAATACCGGGCTGACGGGGCCAACGGGCCGCCGAGGTCGGGCGATGCACGCAACAAAAAAACCAAGTTGAACCCGGCGATGTGGAGTTGATAACGTTTTTTTGATGTATGCCGCGTCTCACCAGTGCGCCGCCGTATGCCGCCATGTCCATGCGGTGAACAACGCTGCGTTCCCTGAGAAACGCGGTCAGACTGTAACGGTGAGGCTTATCACAAAATCTATGAATTGAGGAGACTGTTGTGGTGAAAAATTAATCTTTTCGTCTTGCCGGTGTCTTTCCTCGCGATTACCAAGGCGGAAACACGGGACCCGTTCCGCCCCGCCGGACAAATCCGTTTACCGATTCCGCTCCTCCGGCACTGTCCACAGAAAAGCACATCCCCCACCCGCTCTACCTTGCCACCTGCTCTACCTTGCCTCCCGCCCCATCTTGCTGATCGGAATCACCTTTTTCCGTCTGCCCGGAAAACGTATTTTCCTTACCGCAACGGCCTCACTTTTCCATTTGACAGTGTGACACTATTTGCTGATGCTCATAACATACCGGTCTATTCCCGCAGGAATCGCCATTTACCCAAGATTGTGGGAACGCCGATTTCACCGCAGGGTCCGCTTATCGACTCTGCTTACGCTTCGCAGTAGGGAACGACCGGGAGGATTAGGAGAAGCCTATGCCCAGTCGTTTCTTTTTATCTTCGCGCGACCCTTTTCGGCGTCCGCGCCCTTTCATGAGGCCGGGCAATTATCCCCACATCTGGCTGCCCGCCACTGCGCCGAAGGAAGGTGCGTCACCGCCGAAAAGCCCTTCGCAAGCACCCGCTACGGAGAGATCGGAATCGCTTCCGCTATGGTGGCAGCCACTAATGCGCCTCACCAGCCTATTCCGGCTTGTTGTGCTGGCGCTCCTGCTCTGTCTGCCGCAGGCAGCTCACAGCACCCCCATCCCCGTCAACTTTTCTGCGAGTACCGTTGCGGAATCCAACCTCCCGCTCCCGCAAGAGGCGTTGCTCCCCCCTCTTGGGCAGCATGGTGACATGCCCGCGCGTGAGCCTCTGTCACCACACATTTCCCCCAACAAGACAATACCCACAAGTGCTGAGAGACTGCGGGTGGGGTTTTTCATTTTCCCCCCCCATGTGATGCTTTCTGCCTCCGGGGAAGTGTATGGCGCGGCTGTGGATCTACTTGTCGCGCATGTGGCCCCGCGCATGAATATGCCGGTGGATTTGGTGGGACCGCTGCCTCATGCACGCCTCGTGAACGACTTCCACTACCGCCGCTTGGATGCGGTGTTGGCTATTGCCAAGATACCGGAACGCGTGGGGAAATTGCGATATCCCGCCCTTCCCTTTTGGTACATGACCGCCGGAATAGCCGTGCGCAACGACTTTGCCTTACCTGACGAAAGCGTCTTTCGCACCATCCCTCTGGAGGCATTGAAAGGAGTACGCATAGCGTACACCCGTGGCGCGTTTATTCCCGGAAACATTGCCACATCAGGTGCCACCTTCGACCTGACGGCCGGACCGGATTCCGCACGCCGGAATCTGGAAAAGCTCATGGGACGCCGCGTGGACGCGGTACTCAGCCCGGATACGTTCGCCCTGCGCAATGCGTGCGCACGCTTTGGCATTGCAGACCGCACCCGCGTTGTGGCTATTCCTTCCGCAACCTCGGAACTATATATGGCCTTTGACGCAGAAAGCTCTGCGGAGCTTATCCTCCGTTACGAACAAGCTCTGCGGGAAGCACTGGAAGAAACCCCGTACAATGCCATTTTAGTAAAATATCTCGTCCCCGGTTCCCCCACGCCTGAAAATAGGCCTTTGCCCGACACGCCAGACGATTTCCCCGATATGCCGTAACGCGCTCTCTTTCGTGCGCGAGCACAGATCAGGCTACGCGGGATACCGCGTGTATGGGCCGGGTACCGTGGACGCCGTGGAGGCCAACGAGGGGGAGCGTCCCGCACATTTCTTCCATTTCTCCGCTTGACCAAGAAGTCTGTCTCTGCAATATAACCCTATATGGTATATTTCAGAGACAG
>JAEWQB010000006.1 GCA_023460395.1 Pseudomonadota bacterium
GTACCTCGGCCTCTCTCAGCTTGCCGATGATCTGCTCAGGAGCGTGCTTCTTCTTGCCCATGGAAAACCTCCTGCGGTCTCAGTACCCCTAACATTGGGCCTGGACCAGTTTTTCCAGGGCAGGTCACTTCCATGCGCTTCTCCATCGCCCTTTGTCGGGTAACAATGGGGTATTCGCCGAAACTGAGTACCTTTGCTTTGCGCTCAAAATAGTACCCCAAGCGCCAAAGCTTTTTGCCGGAAGCCGCGAGATAGATATACAAGCCGCCACCGTCAGCCAATTTCATGGGCTTTCCAGAATTCTTCAAATTTTTGATCTGGACATCCGTGAGTGCCATCCGATTCTCCTTGGTTTAAGGTGGATTTCAGGATACCCGAATGGACGAAATATCTTTTCAATTAAATAGATTACGACAAAAAACGGGTATCGAATTACTACCGCATTTCGATACCCGGAAAAATACCCGCATTATTCTTGGATGACCCAGGATTTGGCTGGATTCGGCAAAAAGCAAGAATCGCTAAAAAGCAAGAGCGGCAAGGTATTTTGTACCTTGCCGCTCTTTATAAACCAAAAATTGGCGTCCCCAAGGGGATTTGAACCCCTGTCGCCTGCGTGAAAGGCAGGTGTCCTGGGCCAGGCTAGACGATGGGGACGCGTGGATGGCTGGGCTGCAAGGACTTGAACCTTGATTGACGGAGTCAGAATCCGGCGTCCTGCCAATTGAACGACAGCCCAGTGTGCGAGGCAAGTAACTAAAGAAACTCCATGCCCTTGTCAACGACTTTTGGAAAAATCTCGTTGCCTCCCCTTTTGCACAGGCTTGGCATACAAATTTTCCATGCGCACCGAATGTCGCGTCTGGGTGCAAGACAAAAAAATAGAGCGATTCGCGTGATTCAAGGCGGAATTGGGGGGCAATCCTCAAACTTGCACGAATCGCTCAATTTGGACCGGCAAATGCCGGAAATATGACGTGGTTACCAAGGCAGCACCAGCCCCGGATTACAATAATATACTCACTATCCTGCCCGTTGGCAAGGGAAAGAATACCCGATATTTCCCATTACCCCCCGCCCCTATCGACCGAATAAATAGCTATACTTCACAGCAATGCCGTCTGTACGCTCCGCCAACCGACGGGCCAGTTCCAAAGCAGTGGCCTCGCTTACCACTCCAGTTTCCCGTCCAAGGTAATATGGCAAGTTCCCTTTGTTTTCAGAATACACCCACACCACGGCATATGCAGACCCCACTTCCGGGCGGGAAGGAAACTCAGACGCACTGGAGATAAGTAACGTGATTTTAGGGTTGTCCGCTTCGGTAAGTGAAAACAGGCTGGACGTATTTACCAATTCTTTGAGGTGAAACACCAATCGGGTTCCAGCCATATCCGCCCCATCGTGTTCCACGGAAACAGCCGTGGAGCGATCAGGCACTGGTTGCGGCGCATCCTTAACGGCTTTGGGGAGTTCTTCCCCCGCAGCCCGTGCGTCCGGTACCAGCAAGCCACACACCAACCCTGCCAGCAAAACCGCGAGACAAATTCCTCTCACATAGGCCCGGAACACGCGATTACACATACCACCTCCCAACCTTCGGGTACCGTTTCTATTCTTCGCGGGGCACGGCATGTACTTTTTGTAGTATACGGCCTGCCCCCGCAACGGGCAACCGCACGCCTGCTCCCACGAACACTGTCCAGCTACTTCCGAACCGACTCCGGTGTGCGCACAAACTGGCTAAAAACGAACGACAAAAACGCCAGCCCCGCTGCCGCGAAAAAAGGAATGCGATAGTCCACCATCCAAAGTAATCCGCCCATGACGGGAATAAGCACTGCGGCAATATGGTTGATGGAAAAACTTACTGCCATGCTGGGAGCAATATCGGCCGGGTCGGCAATCTTCTGGAAATAGGTTTTAATAGCAATGGCGAAATTGTAAAAGATATGATCAAGCACGTACAGCACCGCCACCAGCAATTTGCTTTCCACAAGGCCATAGGCGGTGAAGACCACCATCAACCCCAAATATTCCACCGAAAGAACACGGCGCTCACCAAACCGATTTACAGCCCTGCCTATGGCGGGAGACAAAAACCAGTTCACCACGTTATTTATGATAAACAGAATGGTTATTTCCCGCACGGAAAACCCGAAGCGCTCTACCAGCAAAAAAACAGCAAAAGCGGTAAACACCTGCCTGCGCGCACCGCTCAGAAAGGTGAGTACGTAAAAAAGCCAATACCGGGAACGCAGCACCATTCCCTTGCGCTGCGGCGGCAATCCTTTTTGCGCCGGGTTCTTTGTAAATGCCCATAGCCCCGCCAACAACGCGATACTTCCGCACAGACAAAACAACGTGGCGTAGTCCAACCGGGAAGATAATATGAAAATAGCCGCTCCCACGAGCAAATTACCGCCAGCGGTTACCCCGCGCAAACGCCCCAGTACCACGGGAGCCTGCGTTCTATCGAAATACTGAAGCGCCAGCGACTGATTGGCGGTTTCATAATAATGAAAGCCGAAACTCATCACTAAGACGCTGAAAATAACGCCATAAAACGAAGGGAGAAACCCTGTCAGACAAATCCCTATGCCCATCACCAGCACAGAGAGCGCGGCTAATCGGTGCTCGCTCAGAATGAGCAGCAAATACACCGCCAGCAGGGCCAGAAAGCCCGGAACTTCGCGCAGCGACTGCACATAGCCGTTCTGCGCTCCCGTCAGCCCTATCACCTCTACCGCAAAGTTATTGTAGAGGGTACGCCATCCTTGAAACCCCATAGCCACGGTAATGGCCAAGACGAGCAAAAAAATATACATCTGCCTGCTGTCCACAGGAACACCCGGAGCTGTCTTCGCAGCCGGGTTCATGCCAGATTGCGCCACAGAATCCTGACCAGCCATTCTCTTCTCCCGTTACGCCGGGGCCACATACCCGTACGATGCATAAAAAATGCCCTCTCTCCGGTCCGCCATGGAACGGGGAGGGCCACATATCTCCACGCCGCGCCTATCACGCAAGGGCGTGTCATTCCGACACTGGGAATATCTAACACACCTGCGCTAGGCACGCCACAACACGATATATTAACCATTACAAGCGATTATAAAACATTCTCCGGTATACGGCGCGGGAACCAGCCTTACGCGAAAAATCTGCCAGCCCTGATTCCCGATACGGAAGCCGCAGGCCCGCTATTCCACGGACAGGAAAATACGGAAGAGCGCACCGTCTCCCACATCGGTATCCACTTCAAGGCGTCCCCTGTGGTTATTGGTCACAATGTAGTACGCAACCGCCAGACCAAGCCCTGTGCCGCCCCCTACTGGCCGCGTCGTATAAAATGGCTCAAAAACGCGCCGCTGTTCCTCTCCGCTCATACCCGGCCCATTGTCCTCCACCTCCACGACCACGTTGCCTCCCTCCATATAGGAGCGGACGATAATACGCGGGTGCCAGTCCGGCCTGTCGCAGTGTTCAGACACAGCCTGCGCCGCATTGCGCAACAAGTTGCCCACCACTTGTTCCATGCCTATGCGGGAGCACCGCACCATGGGCAAACCATCTCCAAATTCTCGCCGGATATCCGCGCGGCGCAAATCATAGCCAATGTCCAGATGATACTCCCGCATAGCCTTATCCAAGGTCTTATGCAGCAGATCATTCAAATCCACACTGCTATGTGAAAGGTCGTTACTACAAGAAAACTCCAACATGCCCGCCACTATTTCCGCCGCACGCTTGCCGGAATCCACAACGCCTTCCAGAATGCGCATAACCCCCCGCTGCTGCATATAGCGCTGCACTGCGCCGAGGTCACACCCCGTCTCTTCCGCAACCCCGTGATTGGCGGGAAAATCGGGAGAAAGTCGGCGCACCACGTTCTGCATACCCTGTAATACGCCCCCAAGTGGATTGTTAATCTCGTGTGCCATGCCCGCAGCCAGCCTGCCAACGGACATCATCTTTTCCGTCTGCACGAGCAATTCCTGCAAGCGCACACGTTCTGTCACATCGTCCACCCGCACCACCGCGCCACCTTCCAAACCGGTGAGGGGAAACACCTGCACCTCGAAGTGGCGTTGAGGAAGTGAACCGGGTCTACGGCCCGGCCCTTCAGCCTCGCCCCCCTGTTTAGCCCGCATGGTGGAAATGGCGAGAGGTGGGCAGGTATCGGGGGCATACCGCGTAATAAACAGCGACCCGCACCGCTTATCGGCGGCGCACGCGCCGATGTCTGTGCTGTAGCGTTCCAACAAAGGTAACACCGAAGGCAACGGGCGCCCCAGAGCCTCGTCGGCGGGAATACCCGTCTGCTCTGTGGCGGCGGCGTTCCAATGCGTTACGCGCAGCGCCTCGTCCACCCCCACCAAAATGGACGGGATGGAGTCAATAGCGCTCCGAACAACACCGTGAGCGGCTTTCAGCGCGGCCTCCGCCTGCTTCTTCTCCGTCACGTCCAGCGCGATGGAAAGCAGAGGTCTTCCCTCTTCGCCGTCTACTTCCAGTTCAAGCACGCCCGCTAACAGATAGCGCACCGCGCCAGAGCCGTCCGCAAAGACGATTTCAGCCATGCCGCCATTGTCTTGTCCCGGTGCAAACAGCGCGGCAGGCAACCCCACATCCTGCGGCTTGCGCCCTAAAATATCACCATTCAGCCCCAGCAATCGTCTGGCTCCGGGACTGGCATCCTCCAGCATGATTGTTTCACCATGGCGGCGGCTTAAAATAAACGCCACGCTGTCCGCCATGCGGAACACGCCGTCCAGATTACTGCGGCTCACCCGCAAGGATTCCTCAAATTTATCCTGAGCCGCGCGGTTGCTTCGCATCAGCAAAAACAACAGCACCGCGGTGATGGCAACAAAGAACCAGCCCTTGTAGGTTTGGGCCAGCATGAGCGTGCTTTTTTCATAGACAAGCAAGCCGAGCAGGCGGTCTGAAAAAAGTATCCACAGCACGCCCAAAACCGCGTACATCAGCGCCCCCCGCGCCGCCACACGCGTGCTGGAATACGGACGGCGTTTCGATTTCTTCCAACGCCTCACACCGTTCTGTTTTGTTTCCGCCATGGAGCCTCCTTTCCCCGTCCGCCCGCACACAGGCGAAGAGCACGGCTCGTAGTTCGCGTGGCCCCACGTGCATGGGGCATATTCAGAGATTCAAAAGAGCGTGGCCCAATCCGCATACGCACCACGGCGCGGATACTCTTAAAAAACCTCCGCCTCAAACCAAAAAAGTTCTGTTCCGGGATTACGCCACGCCTCCGGGGACAAACCAGCCTTACAGCACGTTTGTGCCAAAAACGTTTCTCTATCCCACCCCCATTCTACCGGAACCTGTGGCAACAGCAACCCGGACCGCCCGCCTTGCCGGACGAGAAGCCCGTGCCGCCCCACACGGATGGCTTCCGGCTCTTCACACAGCGTTATGGGTCCAAGCACAGAAATCTCCACTGACACCCCTTCCCACTCTTCAACTGTGAGCGGCGGGAAGCGGGTATCCTCAAAGGCAGCGGCACAGGCCATACGGGCTACCGTCTCCCGCAAGGGGCCAGCACCCACCAAATGCCCTATGCAGCCGCGAAGTTGCCCATTTTTGCGCAGAGTGACAAAAGCCCCCAGCGGCTGTTCCAGCACTGGAGATTCCTCCGGCCCGGCATGAAAACAATGCGCCCCGGCTGCCGATTCAGCACGCTCATCAGCCAAATGGCGAAGAATGCTTTCACGGGCCAACACCAGCAGAGTCCGCCGGTCCTCATCAGAAAGGGCTAAAGAGAAAGAAGAGGAAGAGTGGGTTGGTGCCGTCATGGTGTCTCCAGAATCCGGGGCCGTGCTCCGCACCCACGGAACGCCGACCACTGCGGGTTGACAGCTGGCGAAATACCGGAAAAAGGGCGGAAGAGACGTGCCGTTTCCGCCACTTCACCTTTCTTTTTCCATGAATGCCTGTATTTCGCAACATTTTGTTATGGACGGGGAATACCGCACATTATGTCCGGTCCCGGACGCATGCGGGCAAAAAACACACAGCACGCAGTGTGGGGAGCATTTCTACCATACCACCCCACTGAGGGGTGAGTATAGCCGCTGCACCGTGCGGGCTTAAAAGCCCTGTTCAAGGGGAGGCCACACCAGCCAGTCCCCATCATGCGGCGCACGGGGCCGGGAACCCGGAGCAAGGGAAACCACTCTGTCCCGCAGGGAGAGTCTCCCCTCAGCGAGCCATTGCAGCGCCTGTGGGTAAATGCGGTGTTCTAACGCGTGAATGCGTTGTTGCAGCGCGTCCACATCATCATCTTCCCGCACAGGTACGGCGGCTTGAATAATGACCGGCCCGTGGTCCATTACTTCATCCACAAAGTGGACCGTACAACCGGAAAGCTTCACTCCGTAGGCCACGGCATCCGCAGCGCCTTTTGCCCCGGCAAAGGCAGGCAGTACGGCAGGGTGCACGTTTATCACCCGGCCCGGAAAGGCGCTCAGAAACACGGAAGACAGCAAGCGCATGTAGCCCGCTAAGACCACCGTGTCTGCGCCGGCACTGCGAATAGCTTCCACAACAGCGGCGTCGAAAGATTCCCTATCCGGGAAATCCGCATGCGGCAGACAACAGGCAGCTACTCCCGCCGTTTCCGCCCGCTTTAGGGCATATGCGTCCGCGCGGTTGCACAGCACCAACCGCACATCCACATCCAGCACACCCTGTGCGCATCCATCCAAAATAGCTTGAAGATTTGATCCGTTACCTGAGGCCAGCACTGCGATGTTCAGCGTCATGTTTTCTCCCGGCAACCCCTGCGTGGTCTGCCCCGCTAGCCTGTTGGCAAAATCCTGTTGGCGAAACCCCATAAAGCCGCCCGCCACACGGCGGACGGCCCAACGGATTTCAAATTCAATGCGTGCCGTGCCTTCCGGTCCGACGCTATAAATCGGTTTCCAACATCGCTACCAGCGCGGGGATAGTGTACTCCTCCGGCTGAATATCTGCGGAAAACCCGTGGCGTTCTAAGGTGCGCGTGGTAACGGGACCAATGCTGGCCAGCTTTACCGAATCGCGATGCCGCGCAAGCTGCTCCGGTTTTATCAACGCGAAGAAATTATCCACTGTGGAGGAGGAACCAAATGTGATACCGTGCAGCGCGTCTTTTTCCAGCAGCGCCAGCACCTCATCCCGCTGCTCCCCTGCGGGAACGGTTTCGTACACGGGCAGCACATCAACCGTGGCTCCTGCCCGGCGCAGCTCGTCAGGCAAAACCTCGCGTGCCTCGCGCGCGCGGGGCAGCAATACGCGGCTCCCCTTCATACCACGCTCCAGAAGCCCCTTCACGACACCTTCCGCCACATATTTTTCGGGAATAAAATCTGGTTCAATTCCCTTTTCCCGCAAAATATCCGCCGTTGCCGGACCAATAGCCGCCACCTTGGCTGCTCCAAGGGCACGGGTATCCAGCCCCAGTTCCGCCAACTGCGCCCAGAAGTGGCGCACGCCATTCACGGAAGTAAAAATAACCCATTCGTAGTTCCCCAATTCGCGAATGGCTGCGTGCACAGCGCTGTAATCCGCCAAAGGATTAATGCGGATAGTGGGGAACTGAATGACATTCGCCCCCAGTTTACGCAATTGGGCCGCCATACCGCTTGCCTGTTCACGCGCACGGGTGACCACCACGTTTTTCCCCAGCAGGGGGAGCTGCTCAAACCAATTCAGTTTGTCATGCAAATTAACCACGCCCCCCACCACGATGAGTGAAGGAGAGGTAAACCCGCATGCCGGGCCGTCTTCGGGCAATTTGGCGATGGTGGAAGTCATGGACCGATGCCGCGAAGTGGTTCCCCAATGAACCAGCGCCGCCGGAGTCTCCGGGTCCATGCCATGCTGAATGAGCTGTTCGGAAATATGCGGCAAATTTTTCATGCCCATAAAAAAGACCAGCGTGGACGTGCCCTTAGCCAAAGCTTCCCAGTTGTGCGAGGAATCCGGTTTATCCGGGTTTTCATGTCCGGTGATAAAGGAAACAGACGAGGCGTAGTCGCGGTGCGTAAGAGGAATGCCCGCATAAGCGGGACCGGCAATGGCAGAGGTAATGCCGGGCACTTCTTCAAACCGCACTCCGGCTGCCAGCAGTTCTTCCGCTTCTTCACCCCCGCGTCCGAACATATAGGGATCACCGCCCTTCAACCGGGCCACCACCTTGCCTTCCTTGGCTTTTTCCACAATCAAACGGTTAATACCGTCCTGTGACAAGGTATGGTCGCCACCTTTTTTCCCTACATAAATAATTTCCGCGCCGGGCTTCGCGTAGTCCAAAAATTCGCTGTTAGCCAGATAGTCATAGACAATGACATCCGCTTCCCCCAGCACATTGCGCCCCTTTATAGTCAACAGGCCGGGATCACCCGGTCCGGCTCCAATCAAATAGACTTTCATGGCTCCTCCGTATTGCAACCCAAAATACCCTTCGCACGTGAGGGCACTACGTCATGCCCGCCATCCGTGGTGTGATGTAGGCAAGTTCCGGCGAGGAATCTGTTACAATCCGCGCCGAACCCCCGCAACGTTCCGCAAGGCAAAATGCCGTGCGCCCCGCAATTCGCTGATCCGAAAACCGTTTCAGCGCATGCAGCATGTGGGGTGTGTGCGTATTTACCACTATGGTAGCCCCCATATCCTCCACACAACGGACCAAAAATTCCGCATATACGCTCTGCCAATCAGGATGAATATGGTTCTCCGGCTCATCAAACACCGTGAGAGTGTCCCCCGCTATCCATCCATTTTCGAGCAGTTTGGCAAACACAGCCAAACCGAGTTGTCCCGCCGCCACGTCTTTGGGAGACAGACGCAGCCGGGAAGGGCTTCGTTCCTCCACAAAAACAATCCCCGCGCCGTGACCGTCCAGTCTGCCGCGAATCTGCCGGGCGATACCGTCCGCCAGCCCCTTTGCCACTTCGGGTGCGCCGGCTGGCCCCCCGGATTTACCGTCCAGCATTTTGCTGTACATATCCACCATGGCGTAGGGATACAACGAGGGAATTAGATCCGCCCCGTACTGGCCCGCCGCCAAAAACAGCATCAGCAGTGCCACCAGCGGCGTTTCCACCATCGTGGCATCCGCCACGGGGAAATGCATCCCGCCCTGCACGTGGCAGCCCCGCATGCCCGTGTGCTCAAACCGCACCGCACATTGCCGGTCGCCCACCAGTTCAAACGCTCCTGAGGCGGAATTTCCAAAAATATCATTCCACAGCGAAATAAAGGACCGTCCACGCGCGGCAGGTTCCACACCGCCCTGATCGACGGATATCGCCTTCACCGCCGCCAGTAACAAGCGGCCCACCGTGCTCTTGCCGGTGGCGTTGGCCCCCGCAATAACAGTAAGCCCCGGCAGGGGAACCGTGCAATGACTCAGCACCCCCCACCGCTGTATACGAAGCTCCATCCGTGACCTCCCAGGGGAACACCCCCATACCGTCCGAGTGACGAATCAGATGTGATATTACCGGAGCCTCGCTCCGGGCATCCCTTTCTGATAGCGGTATCTGCAAAAGAGAGGAAGTATTCCTTCCATTCCCGGCAGCACATTGCCGATCACACGGTGGGGAGACGGTCTTACGGAAAAAACGCGCGGCGGGACACTCCGGTCCCGCCGCACGGTAAACTTATTCCATGGCGTCGCGGAAACGCTGCTGCAATCGCTCCAGCTTCTCCAAGGTTTCTTCCAGTTCCTTGGCGCGGTCCTTTTCCTTCTGCACTATCTCAGCCGGGGCCTTGGCGACAAAACTTTCATTTCGCAGTTTGCCTGTCACCTGCTTGAGATCTTTTTCCACTTTACCCAGTTCCTTATCCAGACGGGCCAATTCGTCGGCGAAGTTCACGTGCCCCGCCAGCGGCAGGATAATCTCGTTGCCGCCTACGACTGCGGAGGCTGATGCCTTGGGCGCGTGCAGGTCATCTCCAATCGCGATGGTTTCCAGACGGGCAAGGAACTGCATAATTTCTATGTTTTCCTCGTACAACGTCCGCATTTCCGCCGATGCTGTACGAATGAGCGCGTCCATTTTCGCCGACGGAGCGATATTCAACTCCGCCTTGATGGTACGCACTGCCACAATGGTGTTCTGCACCAGCTCCATGGCCTCCTCCGTTGCCTTGCATTCGCACTGCGGGCGGAGGGGAGGGTATGGCTCGGTGGCAATATCGTGCTGTTCCATACCCGGCAGCACATTCCACACCTCTGCGGTGATGAAGGGCATGACGGGATGCAACAGCAACATCATTTCCTTAAGCACTGTCCACAGCACATACTGGGCGGCTTCGGCCCGCTGTCCTCCGGCACGCATGTCGGGCTTGATCAGTTCCAGATACCAGTCGCAGAACTCATTCCAGATGAAACGATAGTGGTTCTGCGCCAATTCGTTGAACTGATAGCCTTCCGAGGCGGCTTCCGTGGATTTTTTCAGCCCCTCAAGACGGGAAAGAATCCACCGATGATGCAGGGGCAACGAGGTTAGGTCCACCGGTTGCGGCGCGGTATCTGGAAGATTCATAAGGGCGAACCGGGCCGCATTCCATATTTTGTTGCAGAAGTGCCGGTAGCCTTCAATACGGGCTTCGGAAAGCCGGATGTCGCGTCCCATGGCAGCGAAAGATGCCAGAGTGAAGCGCAGGGAGTCGCACCCGTATTTGTCCACCATCTCCACGGGATCAATGACATTGCCCGTGGATTTAGACATTTTCTTACCCTGCTCGTCACGGACCAGCGCATGCAGGTACACGTGCTTAAAAGGCACCTCATCCATGAATTGCTGACCCATCATGATCATGCGGGCCACCCAGAAGAACAGGATGTCAAAACCGGTCACGAGCACAGACGTGGGATAATACTTTGCCAACTCCGCGGTCTGGTCTGGCCAGCCCATAGTAGAAAAGGGCCATAGCGCGGACGAGAACCATGTATCCAGTACGTCTTCGTCCTGCACAAGCTCCTTGCAACCGCAGGAGCAGGCATCCGGCTCTTCCATTTCCACCATAAGCTTACCGCACGCGGGACAGGTCCACGCGGGAATGCGGTGCCCCCACCATATCTGACGCGAAATGCACCAGTCACGAATGTTGTCCAGCCAGTGATAGTAGGTCTTTATCCACGATTCCGGGAAAATTTGCGTCAGTTCCGGCACGGCGGCGCGGGCGCGGGGGGCAAGGCGCGTCATTGCCACAAACCATTGTGTGGAAACATATGGTTCCACCACGGTCTTGCACCGGTAGCAATGCCCCACGTTGTGCTCATGCGGATCAATGTGGTCAAGAAAACCACCGGCTTCCAGCGCAGCCAGAATCTTCCGGCGGGCTTCCGCGCAGGTAAGGCCCGCGTAATCCGATCCGGCTGATTCATTCAGCGTGCCGTTATCATTAAGGATGTTAATAATTTCCAGCCCGTGCTTGCGCCCCAGTTCCCAGTCGTTATGGTCATGGGCGGGGGTCACTTTCAGGCACCCCGTACCGAATTCCATATCCACATAGCGATCACCGATAATGATGAGCTTGCGGTTCACCAGCGGCAGAATCACAAACGTACCGATAAGATGCGCAAACCGCTCGTCATCGGGGTTTACCGCCACAGCGGTGTCCGCCAACATGGTTTCAGGCCGGGTGGTGGCGATGGTCAGATGCCCGGACCCGTCTTCCAGCGGATAGTTTATGTAGTGCAGCGCGCCCTGTTCCGCGCTGTGCTCCACTTCATCATCCGCCAACGCGGTATGACAGCGGGGACACCAGTTGATGATGTAGTCCCCCTTGTAGATAAGCCCCTTGCGGTACAGTTCCACGAACACTTTCCGCACGGAACGGGAAAGCCCCTCGTCCATGGTGAAACGCTCACGCGTCCAGTCCACAGAGGCTCCCATCTTGCGCACCTGACTGAGAATACGCCCGCCGTATTCCTCGCGCCACTGCCACACCCGTTCGACAAACTTCTCGCGTCCCAGGTCGTGGCGGCTTTTGCCCTCTTTGGCAAGCTGGCGTTCCACCACATTTTGCGTGGCAATGCCCGCATGGTCCGTGCCGGGAATCCACAGCACGTTTTTGCCTTTCTGGCGCTGGTAGCGGCAGAGGATGTCCTGTAAGGTAATATTTAATGCGTGCCCCATATGGAGTGCGCCCGTGACGTTTGGCGGCGGAATGACGATGGAAAACGGTTCGCCCTCCGCCTGCGGGTCCGGGGTGAACACCCTGTTTTCTTCCCAGTGTGTGCGCCAACGGCTTTCAACATCCTGAGGTTCGTATCCTTTGGGGAGTGCGTTTTCCGACATGTCATTCTCCAAAAACGTGGTATTGCTATACGCCGCCGCAGAGGGTACACATCTGCGGCATGCTGGTTTGTTCGCGCCCCGATGAACAGGCACTGCCTGCTCCGTAATCGGGCTACGCGAAATGGCGCCCGAAGCACTCGGCCCTTGCGGCCCGGAAAGCCTTCCCGGCTCCCGCCGGGAGCAGCGGAACCGCCCTGCGGCCCGCTCCAAACACCAGACGGACACCCTACTGGGCGGGAATACAATGTCAAGCATCTACGTGGTATGGGACGAATCCCACATTTGGGGCCTGCTGGTATGGCGGGCTCTGGAAGCCATGCAGTTGCCCTACCGCGTAGTGCGGGGGCAAGAAATATCGCAGGGAGTGCTTTCTGGCAAGCGGCCCGCATTGCTTCTCGTACCGGGCGGCAACGCGCGCCTCAAATCAGAAGCGCTGGGCGAGGCCGGTCGTCAGGCCATTCGCGACTATGTGGCTTCGGGAGGAAGCTATCTGGGATTCTGCGGCGGGGCAGGACTTGGCCTTACCAGCCCGGACGGGCTGAACTTATGTCCGTGGGGCCGCGCCCGGTTTACGGACCGTATGCAGCATTTTGTGAGCGGTCATATCCGCGCCCGCATCACCACCCCCTCCGCGCACCCCCCGGTCACGGTAGCGCCGCTCACGGAACTGGCGGACGTAACGGAAACAACAAACTGCGCGAACACCCCAAGGCTGGCAGAAAATACGGCGGACGTAACCGACCTGATTCCTACGGACATCGGCCCAGAACCTCTGGTACCCGTCTGGTGGCCCGCCCGGTTCGCCCCGGAAGAGGGGACCGACGTTCAGGTACTCGCCAGCTACACCGAGCCCGGCAACGATTTTTGGGTGGCGGACCTTCCACTGGACACCCTGCCCCCCGGCACGTTCAGTGAATGGGAAGACCTCTACGGCATTCGCCTACGCCCCACCTTTCTCACCGGGCAGCCCTGCGTAATTTCCGGTCAATACGGAAAGGGGCGCTACGTGCTGAGTTATACGCATCTGGAAACGCCAGATTCTCCGCAGGCAAACCGCTGGCTGGCCCACATTATCCACACACTTAGCCAGACGCCGCAGACTCCGAAAGGAATACGGGCGGGCACTTCGCTGGTGCCCCCGTGGGAGCTGGATTCTACCTCCGTGGTGTGGAACGATGCAGCCCTCGTGGAAGCGCGCGACCTATTCGCGGACATCATTACCACCGGAAAAAACCACAGCCTGTTCTTCCAGCGTAACGCGTGGCTGGTGGGCTGGCGCGCCGGTATTCCGGGGGCGAACCTGAACAACCTGCATACCGCCATTGGAGCCGCCCTTTCCACCGCCCCCACCCCAGATGCGGAGCACTACTGGTGCCAACACCGCGAACGATTCCTCACGCAACTCCGCCTCTTTCAGGAAGGCGTCACCGGCTATCTGCTAGCGGAACGCCTTGCCATGACGCTCTCCAAAACCTTCCCGGAAGCCGTTACCCGTGAGTTGCTAAAAAACCAGCGCACCGCCCTCTTCGGCCCACCCATGGACAGCGGGGGGCTATATGTGGAACTGCTGGAAATTTTAGACGAATTGCTCTTCCGGCTTATGCCGCATGAGTAGCAATCCTCTGGCATGCCACGCGGGTTTGCGCGGCTGAACCACGAGCTTCGTTCTCCCGTATTATTTTCTCAACACACCCCGCGCAAAAAAGTGTAATCCCCTTGCCGCTTCCTTCATGGTTTTCTATTCTGGCGCACTGTGTCTAATCTGTCAGGAAAAGGAGACTCGACCATGAAAAAACTGCTCATGTTTATAGGCGCGCTGGCCCTTATCGCAATCGGACTCGCTATCGCCGCTATGTTGTCCGCCAATCCCCTCATTGAAAAAGCCGTGAACACGGTGGGACCGAAGATACTGCGAACCAACGTCCATCTAGACAAGGCCAACGTTTCCTTCCTGTCAGGATCAGGCTCGCTGGAAGGGCTGTTCATCGGCAATCCACAGGGCTTTTCCTCTCCCCACGCCATCACGCTCGGCACTGCCGATGTGGCGATAGATATATGGTCGCTTACCAAAGACGTGGTGGTCATTGATAGTATTGTCATCGATAACCCGGACCTCATTTACGAACGATCCGCCTCCGGTGACAACTTTACCGCCTTGCTCGCCAATGTGAAAAAAGCCGCGGAAGCCGCTACAGGCGCACAGGGCAATACCGCGTCTAAAGGAGACGGTTCCTCCTCGGAATCCAAGGTTGTCATCCGCGACCTTCGCATTACCAACGGCAAGGTAACCATGGCGTTGGCTGATTTAGGAGGGAAAGGCGTCGCGCTGCCCCTGCCCGAAATCCACCTTACGGATATTGGAGAACGAAGTGGCGGAGTCAGCCCTGCGGAAGCCATACAGACAGTTCTCGCCGCCATAAGCGCCACCACGGGCAATACGGTGCAGCAGGGGCTGGATGCGGCAACTCAGGAAATAGGCAGTGCCGTGCAGGACACGGCGGACGCCCTGAAACGGGAAGAAGCGGGCACGCTGGATAAACTAGGGTCCGGTTTAAAAAAAGTTTTTGAATAACAACCGAAGGTCCACTCTCATAAACGGATAGGCCGGAGGGTGAAAACCCTCCGGCCCATCGCAACCACAACAACAAACCACTCAGGAAAGGGGACGCCACAGTCGGTAGCGTGCCCTTAGTATGCAGACCGCGCACAGCGCGGAAGCACGCAAACGCAGTGCCTCAACGCGCATTCAGCAAGCATGGAAGCTTGACCGAAACGCGCGGAACGCGAACGCGGCGGGGGACAAAACCCTGAAGAATCATAAGGGAGGCACCGCATAGTGCGGGCAGGAAATCGGGCGCACGACAG
Source organism: Pseudomonadota bacterium (assembly GCA_023460395.1). Taxonomy (GTDB): domain Bacteria; phylum Desulfobacterota; class Desulfovibrionia; order Desulfovibrionales; family Desulfovibrionaceae; genus Halodesulfovibrio. Next base: position 15,186 of record JAEWQB010000006.1, read on the forward strand.
GCCGGAAGGGCCTAATCGGTCCACTCTGTCCTTTTACCTGAGAGTTTCACCGCGTCTGGGATGCGGCTTGCTCCTTCGGTGCCCCCTAGGCTCCCCGGAATATTCCGGTAGCCGGGAGACTCTCCAGAGGCTCGTCCGTACAGCAGTCCTTTCGCCTGAAAGAGTCACATCTTCGGCGCCTTCCGCCCCGCCATGTTCCGGCGGGCGAAGGTCTCTCCTGCTAACGTCATTCGAGATCCATATGTTGAGGCAGGTCAAGGTCTACCCGCCACTGCGGAAAATAGCAACAAAAAAGCCGGTTATGGCGCTGCGGGCATGGTGGACGCGGGGGAAGGCGCTTCTTTTTCCGCATCTCCGCTCAACGCGGAGGACGGCACGGCTCCTGTAAACCCGGCATCCGGGAAACTGCCTCCAAGCAGGAAAAACACCAGTTTTGCGGATTCCAGCAGCACTTCCCGCGCGGCTTCGCGCGAAGTCCACCACGCCACGGGGAACGGGACTTGCGGAGCACCGCAGACAAGCACTTCCCAGCCGGGTAGCAACGCGCGAAAAATAAGACCGGCGCGTAGCGTATGAGAGGGCGAAGTCACCACAAGAAGGCGTCCGGGACCGCTGCCCAACCGCACGGCAAGTTGCTGTGCTTCATCCCGCGTGCTCGCCAGAACGTCGCCGTACAGCCGAATATCCCCCAGCGGCACCCCTTCCTCAATAAGAATACGGTAGTACACCAATTCTTGCGAAGGAACGGACATGCCGTACCTACGGGGCACAATCTGATCCGCCCCTTCCCGCACCCGCCCCACATAAACCTGCGGCGCGTAGCCCCGGCGAAACAGGTCCGCCGCATAAATGGGGCGCCGGTAGTCGCCCCCCAGCACAACCATGGCGTCCACGGGGGCCGGAGCATCTTCTTGCCGCAACCAGTAGCCCGCTGTGGCAAGGGCCACCGCCGCCGTCACAGTCCCCATGCAGACCAATGCGCAGAAAAAGCGCGCCGCGCCACGGAAAACAGCCACTACACCACTTCCTGCGGATATATTTCCTCGTATTGACGCTTGTATTCCGCAAAACGGCCTTCCCGTATGGCCTGCCGGGCACCGCGTACCGTATTGAGGAAATAGGTCAGGTTATGAATGGAATTCAGGCGGAAGGAGAGTATTTCCTTCGCTTGGAAAAGGTGGCGCAGATATGCCCGGCTGAAGGTACGGCAGGTATAACAATCGCAGGCGGGGTCCAGCGGACCGTCATCCTCGGCAAATTCCTGTCGCTTGATATTGATTTTGCCCACAGACGTGTACAGAGTGCCATTCCGCGCATTCCGGGTAGGCAACACGCAGTCGAACATATCTATGCCCGCGTTGATACCGTTAATGATATCCAGCGGCGTGCCCACGCCCATCAAATACCGGGGCTTGTCACGCGGCAGCAGGGGGGCGCAATGGTAGAGCATCTCCATCATTTCCGCTTTGCTTTCTCCCACGGAAAGGCCGCCCAACGCGAAGCCGTCAAAGTCGTCCATGCCCGTCAACTGCGCGATGGAACGCTCCCGCAGGTCTTTGAAAAAACCACCCTGCGTAATGGCGAACATCAAATTCTGCCCTGTCCCCTGCGGGTACGCATCACGGCACCGACGCGCCCAGCGGGTGGTCATTTCCAACGAACGGGCAGTGTACTCGCGGTCCGCGCCATACGGCACGCACTCGTCCAGCACCATCATAATATCGGAATTCAGGTTCCGCTGAATGGCCACCACCTTTTCCGGGGTGAACAGATGCCGGGAACCGTCCAGATGCGAACGGAACGTGACACCCTCTTCCTGAATGCGTCGCAGTTCGTTCAGGCTGAAGACCTGAAACCCACCGCTGTCTGTGAGGATGGGCTTGCGCCACGCGTTAAATTCGTGGAGTCCGCCACGTCTGGCGACTAATCCGTCGCCGGGGCGCAGGTAAAGGTGATAGGTGTTTCCGAGAATAATCTCGGCCCCAATGGCTTCCAGATCGTCAGGCGCGATGGCCTTGACGCTGCCCACGGTTCCCACGGGCATGAAGATGGGGGTGCGCACAACGCCGTGCGCGGTCTGTAGCTCGCCCGTGCGGGCAGCTCCGTCCGTTGCGTGTATGGTAAATTCGCCGATGTTTGCCATTCGGTCACCATAGCCGTGGATGAGCGCTTTGAAAAGAGGGAAGCCCCGCGTTTTCCTCGCTCAGTCACTATGGCGGGCCACTTTCACCCTCTGCCGCGCCTGCGGGGAATTCCCCCGCGCACCTGCGGTGAGTCCTCCCAAGCACCTGCGAAAAGCGGCCCGTCTAGCGGCCCACCAAAACGGCAACACTGCCCTCGCGCTCCCCCTCCTCTGTCGCCAAGGCGTCACGAGGATGTCGCAAGGATGGGGAAATCATGTCGGGCAGGGAGAATATACTGGCCCCCGTCGCCCAAAAACGGCAGTACACTAAGACTGGTGCCCCTGCGCGTATTCCTGCGTGCGCGGCCCATGGCGTCTGCGGCAATGCGGCGGGCAATAAGAACTCGCGCCGCGAAACCTTGCCTCTTACATAGGATGGGGGACCGCATGAAAGAATATTCCATCAAGCGCAATGGCAAAAACGCCTTAACCTTTGTGGGCGAACGACTTGTTTCTCTTGATGACCGGGAATGGATGGGCGTAACGCCCAATTGGTGGGAACTGGCGCTCTACAGAACCAGCGTGGGCAAATATATTCTGGAATCCATTTTCCATATCAACTATCCCCACCGGCGCATTCTGCACGGAGCCATAAGTTTTTCTTCAGCCAACGTGGTGCGCGAGTACCTGACGCGAGAATGGAACGGACCGTCCATGATTGCGGAAGCTCTGCTCGGTCGCGCGGCACGGCGGGACGATGCCTTCCTCGGCACCATGGCACGGCGCGCGCCGCAGCCCGCCGCATTCACGTTATCCGGGCAATTGGCCCCAAGCGCGACCTCAGCAGCCGGTAACGCCTGAACGTATTTTCCCTCAGCCCACTTTCTACCAAAACGGGGCACATCCGAACGGCATGGTATCGGATGTGCCCCGTCATATGAATCACACAGAACGCGGGGCATACTCCCCAGCAGCCGAGATCGGACGCTACGCCTCCGATTCCAGTTCCTTCAAGTGCCCGGAATACGCCAAAAACACATCGGAACGGTTGACCAGACCGAGAATGGCGTTCGCGTCGTCCGTCTGCACCACGGGAATCTGCCCCAAGTCGCTCTCCACAAATTTCAGCAGCGCCGTGTACAGGTCATCGCCTTCTTCCAGAGTTACCGGGGTCCGCGCCAGTTCGCTTACCACAACCAACTCGAACAGGCTTTCCTCATACAGCAGATTACGCACGTCATTGAGGGAAAGAATACCTGTGATAATACCGTCCTGATTCTTGACCGGAAAGAAAAACTCATTGGTGCCGGAAATGATGTCCGTAAGCGCTTTAAGCGTTGTGGATTCTTCCAGCGTAGTCACCCGGCCCCGCTGATAAAAATCGCGCACATGCAGTTTTTCCAAAATATTTATAGTCGCATCATTGATGTGCGCGGGCGATTCAAACTTATTTTCCAACTGATTTTCATACAACGAGGTTTTGCGGTTCAGCACCAGAGTCACCGCGGACGCCAGCATGAGCGGAGCCAGCAGACCGTAGCCTTGAGATAATTCGCAGACCATAATCAGCGGCCCAATGGGCGCGTTGGCAATACCCGCAAAAAACGCAGCCATGCCCACCAGCACGTATCCGCCGGGCTGGGTGACAATATCGGGGTACACCTTGTTGGCGGAAAATCCCACCACCCCGCCGGTCATGCCGCCCACAAACAGCGCGGGAGCGAACATGCCGCCGCTCATGCCGGAACCAAGGGTCAGGGACGTGGCCAGTGTTTTTCCTAAAAGCACCACAAGCATTGTCGCCACCGTTAATTCGCCCAACATGGCCTGCTCAAGCCAGCCATACCCCCCGGCAAGCACCTTGGGGTAGAGCACGCCCATTAGCCCCATGAGCAATCCGCCCGCAGCCATAGTCCACATAATGCCCACACGGGCACGCATTTTTTCAAATACGGAATACTTCAAGAACATAAAGGTGCGCACATACAGCCACCCCATAAACGCACAGGCCAACGCAAGAATCAGATAAAAAGGCAACTCCATGATGGAGTGAAAAGAATACTGCGGGATGCCGAGTATAGGCTTTGTCCCAAACACCACAGTGAAAACGGAGTAGGCAACGGTGGAGGAAACGACCGCGGGCAGCAGCGCCTCAGATTCAAAGTCTTCCTTATAAATCACCTCCACCGCAGTGAGCGCACCACCCAGCGGAGCACGGAAAATAGCGCCCAATCCTCCCGCAGCCCCCGTAAGCATCAGAATGCGCCGTTCCTTCACGGAAAGCCCAAGCCTGTCTCCCAGCCATGAGCCGATACCTGCGCCGATCTGCGAAATAGGCCCTTCACGACCAGCCGAGCCACCGGCGGCAATGGTCAAAATGGACGTAAGCCCTTTGATAAGGGGAGAAGCCGGACGGATGACACCCTTGTCGTGATGAAACGCCTTGATCATGGCGTCAGTGCCGTCTGTCATACCGGACAAAGAATTGGGTAAAAAGCGCTCTACAAGCCACCCGGTGACAAGGGCCACAATAACACAGGCCAGCGGCACAACCCAGGGGCGGAACACGGTTTCTCCGCCTTCCCCGTGAAAAAGCCCCTCCCCCGCCGGAGCTGGCGAGTGCAGCCCGGCCCATTGGGTGAGGATGAGGTGCTCAAAATATTCCATGCCCAAGTAAAAGAAAATGGAGGCAATCCCCGTGAGCACTCCGAGCACTATACCGATAACCAATAGCCGCACATAGGTCACATTGCGGTATAAACGGAGATATTCTTTCCACAATTTCCGAAGGGGGGTAAGCATGCATCTGCTCCCGGAGCAATTCGACGGTCCAGACCGCCAGTTTCCGGCAAAACAACGCCGGAATGCGGACAGAGCGTTTCTGTCCGCCTATAATGACAATCGGCCGCGCGGGACACTCCCATCGCGGCCGGTTTGTACGCCGTATCCAATCAGAGGCAGGCCTCTGGCGTATCCAGTATTTGTCGGGCCAGTTCCACATCCTTGTGTATCTGGCCCACAAGGTCGTCCAGTCCCTCAAATTTTTTCTCATCCCGCAGCCGGGCGACAAAATTCACACGCAGTTCCCAACCGTAAATGTCGCGGTCAAAATCTAATAAAAACGTTTCCACGCTTGTTTCCGCATTCCCGAAGGTGGGGTTGGTGCCAATGTTTGTCACGGCCTTATACGCAACGCCGTCCACTTCCGCCCACGTGGCATACACGCCCGGCATGGGGGTAAGCTCATCGCGCACGCACATGTTCGCCGTGGGAAACCCCAGCAATTTTCCGCCCCTGTCCATGCCATGCACCACAGTACCCCGGATAACATAAAACCGGTCCATAAGGGACCGCACATGCCAGACCTGCCCCGCGCGAATAAGGTCGCGGATGCGGGTGGAACTGACAATGGCACCGTCGATAATCACCGGGTCCAGCCGTTCCGTGGAATACCCGTAGGTAGCTCCCAGTGCGGTAAGCAACGCAAAGTTGCCCTTGCGTCCCTTTCCAAAAGAATAGTCGTATCCTACCACGAGTTCCCGCATGTGCAAACCGCGGACAAGCACATCGCGGACAAAGTTTTCCGGTTCCATGGCAGCCATCTCGCGAGTGAACTCCAGCATGAGCACCAGATCCACGTCCAGCGCGTCAAACAAGTCGAGCTTTTTTTCGTAGTCCGTAATAAGCGGAGCCGCATGCGCCCCCGCAAGAACCTTGAGCGGATGCGGACAAAAGGTGACCACCACACCGGGAATGCCCAGTTTGGTGGCTTTCTCCATAGTACGGCGGATAAGCTTGCGGTGCCCGTTATGCACACCGTCAAAATTACCGATGGTCACACAGGTTCCCTGTGAAACATCAATGGAAATTTCCTGAAGCGTTCTTGCTATGTCCATGCCCTTCCGCCAACAATCCTGAAACGGAGTTCTCTGTTTCGCGGTGTTTCCCCCGCCTGCCCCTTCCGTGAGGCGAAATCGCATCCACCCGCGACGGGCTAATAGCTACCGTAAAAGCCCCACCTCTTCAACCGTGAAGGTGAGCGGTGGCAAGCTGCTTACCCGCTCCCATGAAAAAACACATTTTCTTCAAAAAACTGCTTGCCAAGGAACCCCATTCCCTATAGAAGCTGTTTCTCGACGCCGGGAGCAATCCCGGAACGAACATGCCCAAGTGGTGGAATTGGTAGACACGCTAGGTTCAGGGTCTAGTGGGGGTTCCCCCATGGAGGTTCGAGTCCTCTCTTGGGCACCATGTAAGAAATAAGGCTTCAGCTTAGGCTGAGGCCTTTTTTCGTGTATGTCCGCTATGTCCGCACGCAATCCCCTTGCGAAAACAATCCGGCCACGCCCCGCAAGGGGACGTGGCCGGAAAAAATACACAGGCATGGCCCCGCTAGCGAATGCCGTTAACGGCAAGACAAGCCTTGTACAGTCCTTGGGTGCCCAGATTCTCCAAACCTTGCGCCTGCGCGGCAATATACAATTGCTGCACCAGTGCAAGCCCCGGCAGAGAAAGGTTCATGGCTCTGGCTTCCTGCAGGGCTATACCCATATCTTTCACAAAATGTTTAATGTAGAAGCCCGGTGCAAAGTCGCCCTTCGCAATACGGCGGCCCAAATTGTTAATCGACCACGACCCCGCCGCTCCGCTCCCGATAACGTCGATAACCGCGTCATGATCCATTCCGGCACGGACGGCGTACAGTAACGACTCCACCACGCCTATCATTGTACCCGCGATCAATATCTGGTTGCACATCTTGGTGTGCTGTCCAGCACCGGCTGGTCCCATGAGGCGCACATTTTTGCCCATGGCGTTGAAAAACGGCAGCACACGATCAAACACAGTCTGTTCCCCGCCCACCATAATCGCCAGTGTGGCATCCCGTGCACCAAGGTCGCCACCGGAAACCGGGGCATCCAGCGCGAAAAGACCACGCGGGGCCGCTTCTTCGGCAATGGTACGGGCCAGTGCGGGGCTGGAGGTGGTCATATCCACGAGTACCGCGCCTTTGCGCGCATTGCGGAGAATGCCCTGCTCTCCCAGATACACTTCTTCCACGTCAGACGGAAAACCCACTATGGTAAAAAGAATGTCGCTGCCCGCAGCCACTTCCGCAGGACTGTCACACCGGCGGGCACCCGCAGCCACCAGCGACTTCGTCTTTTCCGCCGTCCGGTTATATACAAGCGCGGGATACCCCGCCGCCATGAGATGCCCGCACATGGAGTTGCCCATGACACCAGTACCGATCCAGCCAATTGTCTTCAATTCCATGTGTTCGCTCCTCTTCAAGTTGGAATGGTCCACAGTCTCTTCCGTCGCCTCAGGCGTCGCCCTGCGATGCATGGTCTGACGAGGCGCGGGCTACACCCTACGTCGAAGGCGCGTCTCCTTGCAACTCTTCTCGCCCCGTCTGCCCACCTCGCTGCCGGAAAGCTGCTGGGAAGAACCAGAAGCCGCCGCGTATGCGGCGACTTCAGCCGCTCAGGAAAAAGGTGTGGGCGCGAACACCTGCCGTATGGTTTCGATAATACGCGCGTCCAACTGCCCACCGTCCACAAGCGAATCCAAAATACCCATCGCTTCTGGAAAACGCATAGCGGGTCGGTATGGCCTGTCTTCGGTAAGCGCCTGATAAATATCACAACACGTAAGCAAGCGCCCCTCGAACGGCAAATCCTGAGCGTGCAACCCCTTGCCGTAACCCGATCCATCCAGCTTTTCATGATGCATGGATGCCCACTGCGCGATATCGCCGAATCCCCTCACCGACGCGAGCAGTTCCTCAGTAAGCGCAACATGCTCACGCATGGTGGAAAATTCTTCTTCCGTCAGCACGTCCGGTTTTTCCAGTATAGTGAGCGGAATGGAAAGTTTACCCACATCGTGCAGATAGCCAGCAATCATAATCTTATATTTGTGCTCTTCCTCAATACCAAGAAAGTCTGCCACGGTTCCCAGTTTTTCCGCCAACCCGCGGGAATGTTCCTTGGTGAAATGCGACTTGGCATCGATGATAAGCGCAAAAATATTGCAGACGCGCAGCATCTCTTCCGCATCCATCATTGCCTGAACAGGCGGCACAACGCGGTGGAGAGCCCCATCAATATTGGCGTCAGCGAGATCGGATAAAAAAGAAGGGGAGAGAAGGGAATGAAGCGCCTCAACCACGTGCGGCGCGTAGACCGTTCCAGACAGACGTGTCGTGTGCTCACGAATCTGCCGCTCCAGATCTGGTCGGTTGTCTCCCATGCGGAGATGCAGATCCATAGAGTCGGCAAGGCGCAAGACAAGCGCCCGTAGCGGTATATCCGTTCCTTTCAGGGCGTGGAATCCTGTGCCATCCCAATTTTCATGGTGGTAGAGGACAACTCCCGCCACGTCGCCAGCAAAGGGAAAATCCTGAATATTTTCCTCACCCCGCGAACAATGGCTCTCGAATCTTTCAAACCGGAGAACGCCCTGAGGACCAGCCTCCTGCATGTACGCTGTCAGCGCATTGTCGTGGAGCATAGCGCAACAGGCCATGTCGCATACCTGCGCATCGTCCAGACCAAGCTCCGCGCAAATACGCGAGGATACGTATGCGGCCCGTTTGCCGTGGTTGGTTGTAACTCCCAACAGTTCCTGTTCCACCAAGTCCAACGCGCGGGAAAGGGAATATAATAATTCATTCAATGGAATAAGCATATCATCTCCAGAAGTGACGCTCGCAGAAGAAAACTATCTCCTAGTATCTGTCAAATTGCGCCGCGTTTGTCCACCCCGGCGCGCATTGCGAGAAGGTTGCGCTCCCGGAAAAAATCCCCGCCGGGGGCCTGACGGTTCTCAACTTACCGGCTTTCTCTTTTGGCGAAAAAAGCGGCGCGGGTGCGGCGGCTCCTTTACGGGACGGACCGAAACACCATGCGCGGGAGAGCGAGAAACTCTTTTTTGGGGGGAGACGTGTAACCTCACACCGCTACCGGGGCACCATGCGCGGAAACACGCAAGGCCGGGGGAGTCACAAAAAAAACCGGCTGCTGGCAGCCGGTTTTACAATACCTGCGAGTATAATGACCGGGACGGGGGATTGTGCGTGCCTTTGTGCGAGAAAGAAGAAACACCGGGAACGCGCCCGGTAACTCTGGTGACTCCGGCAGCTCTGCCCATGAAGGCGCAACGAAGCCCCCCCGAAACACCTGCAACGACAACGCATGGTTACAACGCGGGACCATCTTCCGAATCGCCTTCATGAGACGGCACAGACGTGGTGCAGACCGAACAAACGACCAAATTGCGCCCCAAGCTTTTGGCCCGGTACAGGTTGTCGTCCGCCTGCTTAACCACGGCACACAAAGAAAACTCCTCGTCCGCATCGGGGAGAAGCGTGGACACGCCAAAGCTTGCAGTGACGGGAATAGAGGCACCATTCCACATAAACGGGTTCTCTTCCAGAGAGCGGCGCAACCGTTCGGCAATATCCTCAGCCTCCGCCTGTGAGGCGTCCCGAAGCAAAATAACAAATTCTTCACCGCCGTAGCGGTATATTCCGTCCCCATCGCGCAGCCCTCGCCGCACGCGTTGCGCGGCATATTGAAGAATGGCGTCACCGGTTAAATGCCCGTAGGTGTCATTCACCAGCTTGAAGCGGTCAATATCCAGCATAATCAAACTGAACGGCAGCGATTGTTCGCGGGCCTCGGTCATCAGCCGTTCCGCGTCACCCATAAACATAAGCCGGTTCAGCGTGCCGGTAAGCGCATCGTGGCTGGCAAGTTCCTGAAATCGTGTTCTGCTCTCTTCCAACGCGGTCAGCGTGCGTTCAAGCCGCTGCACCATCCCGTTAAAGGCTTCTGCGAATTCCCCCATAAAAATGACCCGTTGGGAAAAATCCTCCTGTTCCACCTGCCGGACCTGCCATGTAAGATGGCGCAGGTTTGCCTGAAGGCTCTTCAGCCCCCCCGCTATGGCACCCCGGCCATGAATGCTGCAAGAAAGATCGCCCTCCGCGAAATGCGCTACCCCATCGCGGATAGAAAGCAGGGCGTCATGCAACTCCACCAAAGAAGAATTGGAAGAAAGTTCCCGTGGCAACGCTGGCGGAACCCGGTCAAAAACCAGACGGTGCAGATGCTTCAGCGCCATGGTAAGTTCATCCGACACAGAGTCTCCATCTTCAACCTCACAGCCATCAGGTCTGGAAGAAAGCTTGTTCTCCCAACGCGCGGGGTTACTGCTCGTCTCCATGTCTGTCTCCCATTCCATCGGGGAACGCTACGGCCTCGAACCGGCAGACCCGCGCCCCTGTGCACCAGCAGTCCACCTCCCGCACTGCGTAATTGTCGCCGGTAAAAGCTTCCAATAGTCCCTGCAACAATCCCTCGTCATAAATGCAGACCACTTCGGATTGCTCCGGCATGCCGGAACAATCCAAATCCTCAGTAACGGTAAAGACCAGACGATTGCCGTCCGCGCCTTCCACACGCAATATGCCCATGCCCAGATCCGCGAACGCTTGCGAGGCTTTCCCCACCAAAGCGGAAAAACTTTCGGCCCCCGCGCAAAAGCGTTCGTAAAAATGCCTTCCCGCCAGCGCCCCCGCACGGCGGAACACATCGTCGGCGCTTTCCGTGCCGTACACCTGTTCTAGGATATCCCGTAATGTAAACTGAAAAAGTCTGTATGCCTCCAGACGCAGATTAGGACCCAACGACGGTCTGGCGTTGGTCAAATCCACCCCGATGGTATCCTCCCAAAAAAACCGATACTTACGATCTGCCGTCATCAAACATTCCCCCGTCCCTCGTAGTCATATGGACTATCCGTAAAAACCCGTTACACTCGCATACGCGTACCCTAAAAAAGGCGCATCCGCGCGGTAGCGTTGTTCCCCCGACTCCGCCGCCACTTCCCATGCTACGGCGCAAGGCCGTCTTTCCATTCAATTGTCGGCAAACTTTACAATAAACTGCCATAAAAACAGCAAATCGGTAGACAATCTATAATATGTAATCACCTAAAAGCCATAAATATGCAACAGAAAGTCTCCCTTTCTCTATGTTGCTATTTTTCCGCGAAAAACGCGCTCTTCCACTACACCCTGCTACACATTGCGTCCGTCTTCCCGAAGATACACCTCTTTGCAGGTCTTTCTTTCCGCCTTGTCAATGGCTGTGCATCCTGCCATAGTCGGAAAACTGGTAGAAGACTCACAGGTTTCCGCGTGAGCAGGACACTGCGCATTTCAAACAATACCGTCAATCAGGAAACATAGCTATTCCTGCATAAGGTCCGCGCACTTCCCGCATGCCCGGTACTGAAGAGACAACTCTGTCTCTGTGGCGGTGCGCTGTGCCACGGCAATAGCCCTTACGCCGCAGGCCACGTTAGTAGTACATACCATGTCGCCGCCGCACCCGCGCTGCATCGGGTGTTCTGGCAACCACTTCAGGGGAGCTGCGCATGGACGGACGACGACTTATCACATGGATACGGCCCAAATCTCTTCGCGCCCATCTTATCCACATGGTACTCGCCCTGTTACTCATTCAACTGGGAGTCAGTTGGCTTATTCTGCGTGGTCCGGTCACGGATATGCTGAAGAAAGAGATCGGGGAAAGCGCCCTGCACGCCGCCAAAACCATCGCGTACATGCCCACCATCCGCCGGGCGCTGCTCGCCAAAGACCCCTATGGGCAAATCCAAGAAATTGCGGAGTCCATCCGTCCCGGCATCGGCGCTTCCTACGTGGTGGTGGCAGATGCCGACGGCATCCGCTACTCGCACCCCGTGACCGCGCGCATCGGGCAGCCCTTTGTAGGCGGCGACACCGGGCCGGTGCTTAAAGAAGGAAAATATTACGTCTCCGAAGCAGTCGGATCATTAGGCCCTTCGCTCCGCGGCATGGCACCTATCTTCGATTACAGCCACCGGATCATCGGCTTTGTCTCCGTGGGCTATCTTTCCACAAAGGTGGACGATGCCATTCCCCCCCACCTCAATAAACCGTTTACACTTATCGCGGCCATGGTTCTGGTAAGCATACTCAGTGCCGTGTTTATTGCCCATCACCTGAAAAAAGTAACTCTGGGACTGGAACCATCAGATATTACCAGTCTCTATCTTGAACGCGGGGCCATACTGGAAGCTATCCGCGAGGGGGTGGTTGCGGTGGATACCGATGGCATGGTCCGCCTTGCCAACAAGGCAGCCGTGTCCTACGCGGGCATAGATCCCAACGCCGCCGCGCACAGCCGCAGTGTGGAAACCATTCTTCCCGGAGCGGGGTTACGCCGGGCACTGCAATCCGGGGAAGCGGAGCACGATCAGGAGCGCATGGTTAACGGCAAGGATATGATTTTCAATATTGTCCCCCTGTCCCGGCAGGGCAGAGTGCAGGGGGTTGTGGCGACCTTCCGTCCCAAGGACGAACTGGACAGGCTTGCCAGAGAACTGAGCCGGGTGCAGGAATATTCCGAATTGCTCAGGGTCCAGTCGCACGAGCATTCCAACAAGCTGCATACCATCGCCGGGCTTATCCAAATAGAGGCCTACAACGAAGCACTGGAACTTGTAACCACGGAATCTTCAGGGTATGAGGACGTTATCCGCTTTTTAAACGAGGCAGTGCCGCACCCGGTTATCGCAGCAATTTTACTGGGGAAATTTAGCAGAGCCAAGGAACTGAAAGTTACCTTCATCATTGACCGCGAAAGCACCCTAGCCGATGTGCCGTCGCATATTGATCAGGTAAAAATCGTTACCGTGCTCGGCAACCTTATCGATAACGCGTTCGAAGCGGTGCGGGACTGCGACCCCGGCATGCGGCTGGTGGAACTTTCCTTTACCGACCTCGGTAATGACATTGTTTTTGAGGTGGAGGATGCGGGACCGGGCATCCCGGTAGACCGCACAGACATCATTTTTGAAAAAGGCGTCTCCACCAAGGGCCGGGAACACCGGGGGGTGGGGTTGTATCTTGTCCGCCAACGGTTGGATGAGCTGGGCGGGCAAGTGCTCGTCTCGGAGGGCAGCATGGGCGGAGCGCTGTTCATCGTAACAGTGCCCAAGCAGGAACGGAGCGCATAATGCAGACCATACGGGTTCTTATTGTGGAAGACGACACCCGCATCGCGGACCTGCATACCCGGTTCACCTCGCGGGAAGAGCAGTGCGAGGTTGTGGGAGTGGCCCACTCCCTGAAAGACGCCCGGGATATGCTGGATACGCTGGAGCCGCATCTTGTTCTGCTGGATATGTATTTCCCCGAAGGTTCCGGGACCGACCTGCTCCGGGAAATCCGCGCACGGGGACTGGAAACGGACATTATTCTCATCACCGCGGCCCGCGAAGTCGGCCCTCTGAAAGAAGCCGTGCGCGGCGGCGTGTTTGACTATCTTATCAAACCGGTCAGCGCTACGCGTTTTCACGACTGCCTCAGTAAATTCTGCCAATACCGCACCCGGCTGAATAGTTGTAACAGCGTGGAGCAGCACGATGTGGACAGCCTGCTCCATGCGGAAACGCACCGCCGGGGAACAAGCGGCAACCTACCCAAAGGCATTGACTCCCTGACGCTGGGCAAAATTCGCGCATCGCTGGAAAATTTGCCGCCCGCCGTGGGACTATGCGCTGAAGAAGTCAGCAGCACCGTGGGCGTAAGCCGCTCCACCGCGCGCCGATATTTAGAATACCTTACCTCGGTAGGTGTGGCTTACGCGGACCAAGTATACGGTGCCATAGGCCGACCGGAACGGAAATACTTCCTCGCGTAGTCCTTCCTCTGCCGTGGATAAAATGCGCAAAACTCACAGAATGCCCAAATTCTTTTTTATCACCCAAAAATAACCACGCGTTTTTTTGCGCTACCTTCTTCTGCACAAAGGACCGTAGGCATGGTGCTGCCGTGGGGTCCACAACCGCTTATCGGAGTGCATAAGGAGACGTTATGATTCATTTCACCAGAGTGCTGTCGGCACTGTTGCTGGTTCTCTGCCTTACTGTTCCCGCCGTGGCAGGCAAAGTAGTCATCAAACTGGGCCACATTGCTGAGTCCGTTCATCCCTACGGGCAGGGAGCGGAAACCTTTGCCCGGCTCGTCGCGGAAAAATCCGGTGGCGATATGGAAGTACGCGTTTTCCCCAGCTCGCAGCTTGGTGGACAAAAAGACCTGATCGAAGGGCTTATTTACGGCACAGTGGACATGGCACTGGTCGGCACGGCGGTGTTGGGACAATTCCAGCCACAGATTTCCATCTTCGACCTGCCCTTCTTGTTTCAGGACCGCGAACACGCCTTCCGTTCTCTGGATACCGTGGGAATGGAAATAGGTAAGGCTCTTGATTCCAAGGGGATTAAGCTGCTCGGCTACATGGAAAACGGCATCCGCCACATTACCAATAACCTCCGGCCCATCAAAACTCCCGCCGACATGACCGGGGTAAAAATCCGCGTCATGACCAACAAAATCTACGTGGAAACCATGAAAGTGCTGGGCGCTTCCCCCACCCCTATGGCGTTTGGCGAACTGTATTCCGCGCTGCAACAGGGTACGGTAGACGGTCAGGAAAACCCCAGTGCTCATATCTGGACCAAGCGGTTCTTTGAAGTACAAAAATACGCTTCGCTCACCGCGCACGCGTACTCCCCCGAACCTGTGGTCATCTCCATGGCTGTGTGGAGCCGCCTGACCCCGCAGCAACAGGAAATTTTGCAAGAAGCCGCCACAGAAGCCATCGCATGGCAGCGCGACCTCTCTGCCCGCATGGACGAAGAATATTGGCAAAAAATACGGGCCACGGACCAGATAGAAATCATCGAGGTGGACCGGGACGCTTTCATGCAGGCCACGCAGCCTGTGTACCAGCAGTTTGCTGACGTGGTGGGTCAGGACAATCTGGATGCGATTAGCGCGCTGAGAAAATAACGGCAACACCGCGACAGTGGTGACGCCGGCGACAAACCGGCAACGGAGCCTGCCGTACCATGGGAGGCTCCGTTCCTTAGCCGTCTCCGCCACTCCCGCTATCTATGGGGATACCCGATGCAAAAACTCCTTACCTATCTCAACAAGGCGCTCTACGGCATTTCCGTGGCTGCCATGTCTGTCATGCTCCTGCTTATCTTCTTTCAGGTTATCAGCAGGTATCTGTTTGGCTACACCTTTGAATGGTCCGAAGAACTGGCCCGCTTCCTGTTCGTCTGGGTGGTATTTCTTGGTTCCGCCCTCATCATGGGGGAGAGCGGTCATCTGGCAGTGCAGTTGCTGCCCACTAAATTCGCGGGCACGCTGATCGGCAATCTGATGGCTGTCTTCGTTAACGTCTGCGGCTACATTTTCATTCTGATCCTGCTTGTGCAGGGGACGAAAATGACCTCGGTTATGACGTTCCAGACCGCACCCGGCCTAGGCATTTCCATGAGTTGGGTCTATGCGATCATTCCCGCGAGCGCCTTGCTCATGCTGCTATACCTTTTCCGCGACACCTTGCGGGTCTTCCATGCCTTCCGTTCCTCCGGGCCATCGTCAACGGACAATGCGAACCCCAAAAACACGGAAGACTCCCCCAGCCTTTCCGAACCCAGAAACTAGCGGGAAAACATCATGGAAGCAGTATTACTCGGCTCCTTTCTGTTTATGGTTTTTATGGGCGTGCCCGTGGCTTTTTCGCTGGCACTTTCCGTCTCCCTTATCCTTGTCACCTACCTCGACATGCCGCAGGTGATGATTACGCAAAATCTGTACTCCGGTGTTGATTCCTTCTCTTTCATGGCTGTGCCTTTTTTCATGCTGGCTGGCTCGTTCATGTCCGCTGGCGGAGTAACCCGGCGGCTGGTTGATTTCGCACAGGCCATGGTTGGCTCGTTTACCGGAGGTCTGGCTCAGGCCGTCGCGGTTTCCGGCATGTTCTTCGCCGCCATATCCGGTTCTTCCGCCGCTACCACCGCCGCCATAGGCTCCACCATGGTTAACGAGATGGAGCGCAAAGGCTATCGGCGGGAACTGGCTACCGGCATTGTCGCCGCTGGTGGCACCGTGGGCATTGTCATTCCCCCCTCCATCACGCTGGTGGTATACGGCGTCATCGCCAACACCTCTATCGGCGACCTGTTTGTGGGCGGCTTTATGCCGGGACTGCTCATGGGCCTGAGTATGTGTCTGGTGAGCTGGTATCTGGCCAAACGTGACGGCATTCCCGCAGAGGGTTCCTTCTCCGTCAAACGTCTACTCGTCACTTTCAAGGATTCCTTCTGGGCGCTGATGACGCCGGTTATTATCATCGGCGGTATTTACGGCGGTGTGTTCACGCCTACAGAAGCCGCTGCGGTTTCCGCCGTGTATGGCATAGTCGTGGGTATGTTCATCTACAAGGAACTAAAATTGAAAGATTTTCCCGGTATTATCTTTCAGGCCGTCATGGGCACCACCATCATCATGTTCATTGTGGGAGCGTCCAAGGTCTTCGGCTGGGTGCTGACCAATCTGGAGATCCCGCATCATATCGGCGCATACGTGGTATCCTTCACCAGTTCGCCCACGGTATTCCTGCTGATCATGAACGTGTTGCTGCTGTTCATCGGGACGTTGATCAACGCCTCAGCCGCAGTGGTTATTCTCACGCCCATCTTCCTTCCGGTGGCGCTGCAACTGGGTATTGATCCGCTTTTCTTCGGCGTGCTTATGGTGGTAAACCTTGCCATTGGCTGCATAACGCCTCCGGTGGGGTTGGATCTCTTCGTAGCGAGTGCCATCACCAAAGTTCCGCTAGAGCGCGTGATTCAGGCATCTATTCCTTATCTCATCGCACTGCTTATGGTGCTGGTGATACTCACGCTAGTTCCCGGAATTATTACCTTCCTGCCCGCGTTGCTGCAATAGTCCGCCGCTTCTGTCTTCTTCGGACACCATACTGCAAAACGGGCGCCCCGTTACCGGGACGCCCGTTTTTTATAAAATATCCGCAATGAGCGCCGATCAGACTACTCCACTTCCGGGAACACTTTGCCGGGATTGAGAATTCCCGCGGGGTCAAACAGATGGCGAATCCCCCGCTGCAACCGCAGCGACTCCGGCGAGATCTCCATAGGAAGCAAAAGTTTTTTCGATTCGCCCACGCCGTGCTCCCCAGAAAGCGTACCGCCCATGTCCAGCACCAGCCGGGCTATGGCTCTGATTCCTTCATCCACGCGATGTGTGCCGCTACGTTCGGGCGCGGTGACAATCAGATGAATGTTACCGTCTCCGGCATGACCAAAGCAGAAAATATCCAGCCCGTATTCCTGCTCAAACTCAGGCACGCGCTCAATGAACGGCGCAATGCTGCCAATGGGCACCACAATATCTTCGGAGATGGCGATAGGGGCGTGGTTTCGGATACGCGTGGACGTTTCCCGCCGCACACTCCAAATACGTTCGCGTTCTTCCGGTGTGCCGCCGGGCATGATCTGCGTTGCCCCGTGCTCCGTGCAGCGGGCTGTAATCGTTTCCACCTCAGCCACAATCTGCTCCCGCACGCCGTCAAGCTCCACGATGAGCAACGAAGCCCGTTCTCCCGGCACACGAAACGGCAGATCGTCTCCCTGCAGGTGCAGGCATTTATGATCCAAAAATTCCAGCGCACAGGGCAGATGCCCGGATGTCAGAATAGAGGTCACCGCGCGCATGGCGTCCGCCATAGAGGCAAATACCGCCGCCATACTCACGGAAGCGGCAGGTAGTGGAACCAGCTTGAGCGTCATTTCCGTAATGACGCCCAGCGTCCCCTCCGAGCCACAGAGCAGATGCGCCATGTCGTAGCCCACCACGCCTTTACGGGTTTGCACTCCGGCCCGGATGCGTTCCCCCGTCGGCGTTACCGCCTCCACCCCTAACACGTAGTCGCGCGTGACCCCGTACTTCACGCATGCGGGACCGCCCGCGTTGGTGGCGACATTTCCTCCAATGGTGGAGGCATCCATGCCCGCAGGATCGGGAGGATAAAAAAGTCCCCTGGCAGCCGCCGCGTCACGCAGAGCCTGGGTGATAACGCCCGCCTGCACCACCGCCACCAGATTGTCCGTGTCAATGCTCACAATGCGGTTCATACGCTCCAGCGAAAGCACCACCCCGCCGTACAGAGCGATACATCCGCCTGATGTTCCGGTACCGCCGCCCCTTGGAACAACAGCAAACCCGTGTTCATTGGCAAGCCGCAGCAACTGCTGCACATCTTCAGTACATTCGGCGAAAACCACCAATTCGGGAATCGCCGTATACATGGACGAATCCCGATCATACGGAGCGCCGGGGTGTTCCAAAATTTTGTCAGGACCAAATGTGGCAAGCAGCGCGGTACGCGCCGGGGTGGAAAGCGATGAGGCCGTCATAGAGGACTCCTTAAACTGCGCCGGAGCCGTGCGCTCCGGCAGACGATGAGGGCTACCGTTGCCTCCCGAAGCCCGGAATGGTCAACCGGTCTTCAAAATAGGCGAGTATCCATGTAGCAAGGGAGACGAGAAACAAGTAATACACCGCCAATACCAAAAACACCTCAGTAAAACGGAAGGTTTTGGCAGCTATGGCACGGGCCTCGCCCGTTATTTCCATGCAGGAAATAAGATAGGCCAGCGAGGAATATTTGATCAGGTAAATAACTTCGTTTCCGCAACCGGGCAAAGCCCGGCGAAATGCCTGCGGCACCACAATCCAGAGGATGGTCTGCCACCGGCTCATGCCCAGCGCGGCTCCCGCTTTAAGCTGTCCCTCCCGGATAGAGAGTAACGCCCCGCGGACATATTCCGACTGGTAGGCTGCGCTGCACAAAATGAAGCAGGTGACGGATGCGCCATATGCCTCAAAATAAATACCAAACGCGGGTAGGCCAAAGTAAAAAATGAACAACTGCACCATAAGCGGTACACCGCGGAACAGAGCCGTATAGGCATCGAACACCTTTTTCACGGGCAAACTGCCAAACACACGCAGCGCACCCACGATCACCCCGAACAACATACCGAAAATGGCGGAGGGGATGATAAGCATGGCGCTCATCCACAACCCCTTATTCAGGGCGGGGATAAGCTGGCCTAAAAATTCGGCGTCCACTATGCCTTCTCCTCGTACAGATCGGCAAGACGACAGCAGAAGTCCGCCGTGCGTGTCCCGGAACCGGCAGCCAGCAACTCGGCAGGTGCTCCCTGTTCAATAATTTCGCCTTGCTGCATGAAAACAATTTCATCAGCTAACGCGCGGGCAAAATCCATCTGGTGCGTAGCCATAACCATGGTCAGGCCAGACTGAGCGAGGTCACGGATAACCGCCAGCACTTCTCCCACAAGTTCGGGGTCCAGCGCGGAGGTCGGCTCGTCCAGCAGCAGCACCTTAGGGTCCATGGCGAGTGCGCGGGCAATAGCCACACGCTGTTTCTGCCCGCCGGACAGTTCGGAAGGATACAGGGAAAGGCGGTTGCTCAACCCCACACGTTCCAGTTCAGCCACAGCGCGATCTTGCGCGTCCTTGCGGCTCATACCCTTAACCTTGCGCAACGCTATGGATACGTTATCTACCGCACGCAGGTGATCAAACAGGTTAAAGTCCTGAAAGATCATCCCCACATGCTGGCGGTAGGCATACAGCCTTTTCCGGTGGGCCAGATCCACAGGCTCGCCGTCCAGCCAGATGGAACCGGCATCGGGGGGAATGAGACAGTTTATGCTCTGGAGAAAGGTGGATTTCCCCGCCCCGGAAGGCCCTATGAGTACCTTAAGCTCCCCCTTGTTCACACTCAGGGAAACGTCCTTAAGGATACACTTGCCCCCCAGAATAACGCGGATATGTTCCACACGCAGCACTGGCGTTTCAGTCATGCTCTCAATCCTTATCGCAACGCGTCCACGCTAGTGGGCATAGCCCGGAATGCGAACCTTGCGTTCAAGTATCCGCAGCAGCTTCACGCCTACGAGGGTAATAATGAAATACAGCACTCCCGCGTTGATAAACAGCGCGAGGTGTTCATATGTGCGCGAAGCCACGAAGTGGGTGCGGGTAAAAATATCGGTTGCGCCCACGACATACGCCAACGCGGAGTCTTTAAGAATAATGGAATATTCGTTGGACCAGCCGGGGATGGCGAGGCGAAGCGCCTGCGGCAAAACGATGGAAACGATCCCCTGCCCGTCCGTCATACCCAGTGCGCGGGCAGCCCTGAGCTGACCCTGCGGCAAGGACTGGATGGCTCCCCGGAAAATCTGCGATTGGTAGGCGGCGCTGGTTAGCCCCAATACCAGTGAAACGGCGGTAATTGCGTTCAGATCCAGTCCCAGCAAATCAAAAATGCCGAAATAGAACAAAAACATCAGTACCAGAATGGGCACACCCCGGAAAAACCACACGTAGAGGCCGATGAGTCTTCGCACAAACGTCGGGCCGTAAACAAGGCCCACAGCCATGGGCACCCCCATGAGAAGCCCCACGCCCATGGCGAAGCCCACAATGGCGAGGGAAACAAGCCCCCCTTCCAGAATGTAGGGCAACGCGTCCCATATAACGGCAAGCTGTTGCTGCATAGTATGTTACGAAACACCGCGCACGCGGCCTTGGCGGCGTTCGTCCTCCGTAAAAGCGTAAGAGCGTCCTTGCCACGTGCATGCACGCTATACAGAAAAAACAGCCGGAAGGCGACAGGAAAAGTCCCCACGCCTTCCGGCCTGTATGCTCTCATGGTGCTGGCACGGCGCACAGAGCCATCAGGTTGTACAACCTGTCAGCACGGCGCCGAACGGTGACTCATTACTTGTTGATATACTTAGCCTTCAGCTCTTCCCAGTAGGGATCGGCTTTCAGCAGGGTAAGACCTTCGTTGATGGTCTTCAGCAATTCGGCATCGCCTTTGCGAACTGCCACACCAAAGAATTCAGGTTCGCTGAACTCACCCAGAATTTCCACTGCCCGACCATGTGCCACGGCGTCTTCAGCGGGGGCAATGTCCATGGCGGCTGCGGGCACGCGACCGTTGAGCACGTCCATGATGGCCAGCGGAGCGGAATCGTAATACTTCAGCTCAAAATTGTTGCCGTCCTTACCAGCGATGTTCTGCAGGTAGTCAGCTTCGGAAGTGCCGGATTGCACGCCCAACCGCATACCCCCCTTCAACATCTTTTCCACGGTAAGGTCCGAGCCTTTCTTGGCCACGAGAACCTGTGCTACCTTCCAATATGGATCGGAAAAATCGACTTGCTTGGCGCGCTCTTCGGTGATGGACATGCCAGCGTAGACCATATCGATTTTCTTAGACACCACGCTCTGCACAATGGTGGACCATTCCATGGGTCTGTGCTCCACGGTAAAGCCCATTTTCTTGGCTATCCAGTTCAACGAATCCACATCGAAACCAGCGGGATTTCCGTTAGCGTCGATGTAGGCGAAGGGGGGATAGTTGGCATCAATGCCGTTCACATAGTGCTTTTCGGCAAAGGCCGTGGAGGCGAGCAGCAGAGCCATACAGAGTGTAACCGCAATCAGAGTGCCTTTTTTGAACATATCCGTACTTCCTCTCCTCAAATGTGATGATTCTCTCTCTCGGCACAAATCGTTGGCCGACATAACACCGTCATATTCCTACATACTTATTTTCGCTAGCAGAAAGAGGCACAGGGCGCAAGCTACGAAACCGTAGGCAACACCGCTGATGCGCGGAGAAGCGAGCACCCGGCAGCCACCCGCCCACTTTTCTCTTTTTCCTCTCCCCCGGCTGTGGTATGCCTGTGCGGCATCCTAAAATGCGCGGAGCGGTAAACGCTCCGCGTGCGCTGTACCACTGGGCAGCCGGAATCTGAGCCGGGCCACCGCACATCGCGAAGCGAACGCCTGTTTTGCTCGTGCGTTCCCAGCGTCCCCCGGCATCTCCGATTCTTCTGTCCGCCGTCCACCAAGGAGTAATGGCATGAAAACGTCTCTGGGCGCGAAGACTCTCGTGTACCCCACCCCACTGTTTCTTATCGGCACCTACGACAAACGCAACCAGCCCAACATCATGGCAGCCGCATGGGGAGGCATCTGCTGTTCCAAACCACCGAGCGTGGCGGTGTCGCTGCGTTCCGCCACTTACTCACACGGGAGCATTCTTGAACGCGGCGCATTTACCGTAAACATTGTCCCCACCACGCTGCTGGCACAAGCGGACTACGCGGGTATTTTTTCCGGGCGCACCGAAGACAAATTCGCTTCGCTGGGGTTCACCCCCATCAAGGCGGAGCACGTGGACGCACCGTATGTAAACGAAGCCCCGCTTATTTTGGAATGCGCACTGGTGCAAACAGTGGAAGTGGGCCTGCATACTCAGTTCATTGGAGAAATTCGCGATGTGAAGGCGGAAGAAAACGTACTGCGCGAAGACGGCCTGCCGGATATCATGAAAGTAGACCCTGTTATTTTCGCCCCGGTCTGTCGCGAATACTACTCTGTGGGCGGCTTTCTGGGAAAAGCCTTCTCCGTGGGCAAGCAACTGAAATAGCAGATCGCCGAAAAATCAAACAAGCCGCCGCCATGGCGGCTTTTTTTATTGCCGCTGTGAAGAAACTCGCTATACTATCGGAAAAAACGTATCGCTGGAGTTTCTTATGAACGCATTGTTTTCAGAGTATCAGGACACCATCATCCTTTGGGGAGCCAAAAACGGCACCAATCTTCTTGTCTCCCTGCTTATCCTGCTAGTGGGTAACTGGCTGGCGAAACGTCTGGCTGGCTTGCTCCGCAAGGCTCTGGAGATGAAAAAGCTGGATCAGCTCCTCATCAACTTCCTGCACGGCGTAGCCTACTACGCGCTGATGTCGGCGGTAATCCTCGCCGTGGTTTCCCAACTGGGTATTGATACCACCTCGTTCCTCGCCATTCTCGGTTCCGTTGGTCTGGCTGTGGGCTTGGCCATGAAGGACAACCTGTCCAACTTCTCCTCCGGGGTCATGCTGGTGCTCTTCCGGCCTTTCACCTTTGGCGACTTCGTTGAAGTGGCGGGCATCTCCGGCTCCGTGGTATCCATCAACCTGTTCAGCACCGAGCTGAAATCGGGTGATAATCAGCGCATTATCATCCCCAACAGCCTTATCATGGGCAAAACCATTACCAACGTCACGGGCAACCCCACCCGGCGCGTGGATATGCAGATCGGCATCAGCTATGGCGATGATATCGCCAAGGCCCGTCAGGTCATCACCGACGTGCTGAATTCCGAAACCCGGCTCCTCAAGGATCAAGGCTATACCATCGTGGTGGGGGAACTTGCCGACTCCAGCGTGAACCTGCTGGTCCGCGCGTGGACCCATACCGCAGACTACTGGGACGTGCGCTGGAACCTTACTGAAGCTCTGAAAAACGCAATGGACGCTAACGGAATATCCATCCCTTTCCCGCAGTGCGACGTGCACATGGTTTCCAATCAGCCTGAGTAACACCGCAAGTTAGCTCCGTTTCCGGTGGTCGGCCCTCGGCACCTGCCCACCGGAAACGGATTTCCCTCCCGCACGCCGCCATACGGAAGCGGCGCTACGCGACGGGATCAGGGCGCGAACGACCTGTGAGCGGATTTGCAGCAACGAGGCGAATTGACGGGAAGAACGCGGAAAACAGAGAAAGGCGAATTACTCCCGGTGGCGCATGCCGGGAAACATTTCTTCAAAGCACGCCTCAAATTCCTCGCAGGCCACGGCCTGCACCCGGTGGTACATGCGCTCATATGCATACAGCAGCGCAACCCCTTCGCTGGTGAGGCTGTAGCCAGCCTTGTTGCCCCCCAGTTTTTCCACCACGGGACGCCCCAGACGGGCTTCAATTTTGCGAACGCGGTCCCACGCCGCCCTGTAGGACATGCCTATAGCCTTGGCGGCCCCCACCAGCGAACCGGCATCCACCACGCCCCTGAGCAACATAGCGCTTCCCAGACCAAAGGCGTTGGCCCCATCCAGTTCCACCCAGAGCTTTACCCGCAAACGGGGAGCATCTGCCGTGGCATCTTCTTCTGAATCGCCAAAGATGGGCCTGCCTTTTTCCTCAGGATTCACGAAACGGGGAGAAAGAGGGACGGACATAGAGGAAGAGTCCGGGGTCACGGCCGCCCCGTCACTCAATGGAAATTCGTTTTGTGTCTGTCGCACCGCCATGCCCCGTTGCTGAAGTATTCGCAGGCCGCTCACGGAACGGCGCAGCCTTCAGTTACCATTCTCCCCGTCCCATATCAAGGTAGCCGCACCAGCGGTCCTCCCCTCCAAGATACCCCATACGGTATATTGTCGAAACAATCACCCGCCTTCAAGAGACACTAAAATATTTTAAATAGTGTTGACTTACTATGCAGGCGGATGCATAAGAAAACAAAACATGAGCACGGCCTTTCGCGTTATTCTGGCTGTTCCGCGCTTTGGGAAAGAGAGAGGGGTTTCTTTTTCTCGAAAGCACTGACATGCGAAAATGCCCTTACGCATTTTTCAGGAATCACGAAAGGTTTTACGCGGGTGTGCTGCACAACGGAGACACGCGTATGATGAAGACAATTCCTGTTCAGGAAGCTGTCGGAACAGTCCTGTGCCATGATCTCACCCGCATTGTGCCGGGGGAATACAAGGGAAGGGCCTTCAAAAAAGGCCACGTTGTCACGCCTGATGACATCCCCGACCTCCTGCGCATTGGCAAAGAACACCTGTATGTCCTTTCGCTGGAAAATCACCAGCTACACGAGGACGACGCCGCCACACGCATAGCCGCAGCCGCAGCCGGACCGGGCATCACCTTCTCGGACATCAGCGAGGGACGCATCAATCTCATCGCCGAACCGGGACTGCTCTCGGTCAATGTGGAAGCCCTCAATGCCATCAATGCCATTGAGGAAGTGGTGTTCGCCACCCTGCACACAGACCAATACATCGCACAGGCCCGTTCCGTGGCGGGAACCCGTGTGGTGCCGCTGGTTATTGACGAGGAAAAAATCCGCCGGGTGGAAGCTATCTGCGCCCGGCATTATCCCGTTGTGCAGGTAATCCCGCTCAGATCGTTCAACGTGGGGGTTGTCACCACGGGGAGCGAGATCTTCCATGGTCGCATCAAAGACCGCTTCGGGCCTGTGCTGCGTAAAAAATTCGCCGCATATGGCTCGCAGGTCATGGACCAAACCTTTGTCAGCGACGACCCAGAAGCCACGCGCCGGGCCATTCTCGACTTCGTGGACGCAGGCGCCGGCATGGTGGTGGTCACGGGCGGCATGAGTGTGGACCCGGACGATCAAACCCCTGCCAGCATCCGCGCCACCGGTGCGGAGATTGTCACGTATGGCGCGCCCACCTTTCCGGGCGTGATGTTCCTGCTTTCCTATCTTAACGACGTGCCTGTTCTGGGGTTGCCGGGCTGCGTCATGTATTACCGCGCCAGCATCTTCGACCTTGTAGTTCCCAGATTGCTGGCCGGACAACGCCTTAAACGAAAAGACATCACGGCGCTGGGTCACGGCGGATTCTGTGAGGGGTGCGAACAATGCCGCTACCCGGTGTGTCCTTTCGGAAAAAACGGTTGATCCCACCCGCCCGGACAAAGGCGGTTCTCAGGCTCAGGTTCGCCGGTTGTCGACCTTGCCATTCACTTCCGGCCCGCGTTGTTAATCCATAAGGAGGAATGTAATGCTCAAACGCATGATTATGGTGAACGGTGCCCCCAGAATGTCCATCACGAACCCGGACACCACGCTTGCGACCTATCTGCGTGAAAGTCTCGGCCTTACCAGTGTTAAAATTGGCTGTGGGCAAGGACACTGCGGCAGTTGTAACGTCATAGTGGACGATAAACTCATCCGCTCATGCAGCTACAAAATGAGCCGCCTGAAGGAAAATGCCCGCATCACCACACTGGAGGGCATCGGAACTCCCGACTCTCTGCACCCCATTCAGGTGGCGTGGATCGCCCACGGCGCGGCCCAGTGCGGCTTCTGCTCCCCCGGATTCATTGTTTCCGCCAAGGCGCTGCTGGATACCAACCCCAAACCCTCCCGTGAAGAGGTGCGCGACTGGTTCCAGAAGCACCGCAACGCCTGTCGCTGCACTGGTTACAAACCGCTGGTAGACGCCGTTATGGACGCCGCCGCTGTGATGCGCGGCGAAAAACAATTGGACGAGTTGCTCTTCACCATCCCCGCTGACGGACGCATTTGGGGCACCAAATATCCCCGCCCCTCCGCCGTGGCCAAAGTCACCGGCACTTTGGATTACGGTGCGGATCTCGGCATAAAAATGCCCGAAGGCACGCTCCGGTGCGCCCTTGTGCAGGCCGAAGTCTCACATGCCAACATCCTGAACATTGACACCACCGAAGCGGAAAAAATGCCCGGCGTCTGCAAGGTCGTCACCCATAAAGACGTGAAAGGCAAAAACCGCATCACGGGCCTGATTACCTTCCCTTCCAATAAAGGAGACGGATGGGACCGCCCCATTCTGTGCGACACCAAGGTGTTCCAGTACGGAGACGCCATCGCCATCGTCTGCGCGGACACGGAAGAGCACGCCAAAGCCGCCGCCGCTAAAGTGGTTGTGGACCTTGAAGTGCTGCCCGCATACATGAGCGCACCGGAGGCCATGGCTGAAGACGCCATGGAAATTCACCCCGGCACGCCCAACATCTATTACATTCAAAAAATCGCCAAGGGCGAGGACACCGCCCCCATCTTCTCCAGAAACGACGTGGTGGTGGTGGAAGACGATTTCTATACCAGCCGCCAGCCACACATGCCCATCGAACCGGACGTGGGGTTCGCATACTACAACGAAGACGGGAAATTGTGCGTCCACTCCAAATCCATCGGGCTACACCTGCACCTGCTCATGATCGCTCCGGGACTTGGTGTCGAACCGGAAAACCTAATACTCGTGCAGAACCCCACGGGGGGCACCTTTGGGTACAAGTTCAGCCCAACCATGGAAGCGCTTGTGGGCGCGGCAGCCATGGCTACCGGCAAGCCCGTGTACCTCAACTACACGTGGGCACAACAACAGGCATACACCGGCAAGCGCTCTCCCTTCCTTACATGGATGCGCTACGCCGCCACCAAGGACGGCAAGCTGCTCGCCATGGAAACCGACTGGTCTGTGGACCACGGCCCGTACTCGGAATTTGGCGACCTGCTGACCCTGCGCGGCGCACAGTATATCGGCGCGGGGTATGACATTCCCAGTATTCGCGGTGAAGGCCGCACGGTGTGTACCAACCATGCGTGGGGCGCGGCCTTCCGTGGTTACGGAGCGCCGGAAAGCGAGTTCCCCTCCGAAGTGCTCATGGACGAACTCGCGGAAAAACTAGGCATGGACCCCTTTGAACTGCGATACAAAAACGTCTACCGCAAGGGGGCTACCACGCCTACCGGACAGGAACCGGAAGTATATTCCCTGCCGGAAATGTTCGACCGGCTGCGCCCCAAATACGAAGAAGCCAAAAAACGCGCCGCCGCAAATTCCACAGCCGAATTCAAGCGTGGCGTGGGCATATCGCTCGGCGTATACGGCAGTGGTTTGGACGGCCCGGACTCCTCGCAAGTGGATATCGCCCTTAATGCAGACAACACGGTGACCATTTTCTCCGCATGGGAAGACCATGGTCAGGGTGCCGATATGGGCACGCTGGGCACCGCTCACGAAGCCCTGCGCCCGCTGGGCCTCACCCCGGACCAGATTCATCTGGTTATGTGTGATACCAGCCTCACGCCCAACGCTGGTCCCGCTGGCGGTAGCCGCTCGCAGGTTGTCACCGGACAAGCCACCCGTGTGGCCTGCGAAATGTTGGTACATGCACTGCGTAAGGATGACGGAAGCTTCCGCACTTACGAAGAAATGACAAAGGAAAGTCTGCCGTTACGCTATGAAGGGAAGTGGACCGCCCCTGCCAACGATTGCGATGCAAACGGGCAGGGCAGCCCCTTCTGCTGCTATATGTACGGCGTATTCATGGCGGAAGTGGCTGTGGAAACAGCCACCGGAAAAACCACTGTGGAAGCCATGACCACCGTTGCTGACATAGGTGTGGTCAACAACATCCTCGTGGTGGACGGGCAAATCCACGGCGGAGTGGCACAGGGTATAGGCCTTGCGCTTTCCGAAGACTATGAGGACATCAAAAAACACGCCACCATGCCCGGCGCAGGGTTCCCCTACATTAAGCAGATCCCCGACAACATGGAGATCATCTATGTGGAAACCCCGCGTCCCGATGGTCCGTTCGGTGCCTCCGGCGTGGGCGAAATGCCTCTGACAGCACCGCACGCGGCAGTCATTAACGGCATTTACAACGCCTGCGGAGTGCGTATTACCAAGATTCCGGCCCTGCCGGAAAAGGTACTGGCCGGACTGAAGGCCAAGGCGTAAGTTAGCGCTAACTCAGGGCGGCATCTTCTTCGCTCTGCGGGAAGATGCCGCCCCTTTCATCGTTTTTGTGCTGAGAAGGAGCGCACCGCCATGTCTCACATGGATCAGGCCTCGCTGCGCCGCTGGGAGGCGTTGTGCACGCAGGAAGAACCACCCCGTTGCCGCGCAGCCTGCCCGCTGCACGTAGACGCGAGGACGTTTTGCATCCACATGGCGGACGGCAAGCCCGATCAGGCATGGGCCGTTCTGTGCCGCACATTGCCCCTGCCCGCGTTGATGGCCCGCCTGTGTGACGCCCCCTGCCGTACCGCCTGTCTGCGCTCGGAAAAAGGCGGAGGCGTGGAGATGGCGGCCCTGGAACGCGCCTGCGCCAATGTGGCCCGGCGCACACCGCCGGTACACGCGGCTCCGGCTAAAGGATTTTCAGTGGCGGTACTGGGTGGAGATATTACCGCGCTGACCGCCGCATGGGATCTGGCCCGCAAGGGGCTTTCTCCGGTCGTGTACTGCTCCGGCGCGGCGAATGCGGTGCTGGAGGTATCCCGCCTCAATATACCACCTCACCTGCTCGAAACGACGCGTCCTCACGTGGAGACGGAACTTGCCAATTTACGCCGTCTCACCGTGGAATTCCGAGAAAATATCGCAATTACCCCCCCTCTGCTGAATACCGCGTTGGCGGAATTTCAGGCGGTTTTCATCGCCCCGGAGGCATACCCGAAGCTGCTGACCGACGAACCAGCCCCAGATCCTGTGACGCTCGGCACTTCACGCGAACGGGTATTCGCCGCGCCCCCCCCTGCGGACGCCAGCCAAGCCGCGTCTGCCGTGTTTTTGGCAGCCTTGGGCCGGCGGGCCGCCCTTACCATAGAACGCCTCCACCAAGGCGCTTCCCTTGTCGCGGGCCGGGAACGGGAAGGAATTTTTGAAACCCCCTTGTTCACCAATATTTCCAAAGTAACGGCGTGTGCTCCAGAGCCGATTCCCGAATCCGGCTATACACCGGACGCCGCCACTCGCGAGGCAGCCCGCTGCATCCGCTGCGAATGCATGGAGTGCGTGCGCAACTGCGCGTATCTGGCGGAATTCGGCAGCTATCCCAAGCAGTATACCCGGCGCATTTACAACAACGAATCCATTGTCATGGGTACCCGGCAGGCCAATACGCTCATCAATTCCTGCATGGAGTGCGGCCTGTGCGCCAGCCTGTGCCCACAAGGATTCGACATGGGCGAACTCTGCCTCCAAGCACGCCGGGGTATGGTGCGCCGGGGGAAAATGCCCCAGTCCGCACACGAATTCGCTCTGTGGGACATGGATTTCGCCAACAGCGACGCCTGTGCCATCGCCCGCCATCAGCCGGGCAGAACAGGCAGCGCATGGTTATTTTTTCCCGGTTGCCAACTGCCCGCATCGGACCCCGATTCCGTGGAACGAGCGTGGCATTGGCTGCGGAAGACGCTCGCTCCGCACGGGCCTGAAGGCGTAGGATTGCTGCTGCGCTGTTGCGGCGCTCCGGCGCATTGGGCCGGACGTACCGAACGCTTTACGGAAACGCTACAGGCTCTGCGCGGAGCATGGAATGAATTGGGGTGCCCCCCCATTGTCACCCTGTGCCCTACCTGTACAGATACCCTGCGCCAGCACCTGCCCGAAGCGCAGGTGGTCACCTTTTGGGAACTGTACGCGCAACGCACAGAGTCGCATACCACTCCCCTTCCGGCTTCCAACTCGTCCTCCCTTCCCGCGCTGCCCGACCAGCCTCTGCTGCCCAGCCCCTGCGTATTACCCAGCCCCTGCGTATTGCACGACCCCTGCGGCACACGGCACAACCAACCGCTCCTCACCGCCATACGACAAATTCTGAGCACGCGGGGCATCGCCATCAGGGAACCGGAACGTAGCGGAGCGCTCACAGAATGCTGCGGGTTCGGTGGCCTTTCCGCAGCAGCGAATCCCACGCTGGGGAAAACGATTTCTCAAGGACGCGCGCAGCGTTTGCGCGACTGCGCCACTCCCCGTGCGGATGGCAGCGCAGGCCCGTGCGCAGTCCCCGGTACGGCAAATACATCGTCCACTTTCCCCTCGGCGTTCGCGTCCTCGGGGCCCGGCACATCCGGCACCTCTGCCGATGAAACATCCGACGCGGGAAAGGACTCCGCCACGCCGGACACTGTGACCTACTGTGCCATGTGCCGCGACAGGTTGGCCGCGGAAGGGCTGCGCATCATGCATTTGCTGGATATCCTGCTGCCCGCGCCAGATTCCACAATGTTCCCGTCCCCTCTCCCCGGCAGATGTTGCGATGCGATTTCTCCCCGGCATGCTTTGCAAAACGATCCCGCCGCACGGCCCGCACCCGGATATTCGCAACGGAGAGAAAACCGTGCCCGGCTGCGCGAACACCTTATCACCACGGAATGGCAAGAGGCGGGCACCCCCGCCGCCCCATATATGAGCCTGTGCGTGGAATACACGGCGCAAGCCGCCCAGCGAATGGAAGAGCGGCGCATACTGGACACCGATGTACGAAAAGTGCTGCTCCATGCCCGCGACACCGAACGCTGGCTGGAGCACACTCCGGGGCACCCGGCAGGTACGGATTCCGCCAGCGTTCCCGCCAGCGCGAACGCGCTCCTACCTCCCGCTGAAAAACCGCGCCGCCTCGCTTCATTGCGTCCGGTTACCGTCACATATTGGGTGGAGTATGCCATGCGAGACGAAATCTTTATTGTCCACAATGTGTGGAGCCACCGCATGCGCCCCATTCCGCCCCGCAAAGGCCGGATGCATACCGAGAGGAACGCATGAGCGCCTTAAAAATTTTAGACAAAACCTATTCCGAGTGGGTCTGCGCCACGTGCGGAAAACCGCTAGCGCTCGCCCCTGTGGAACTGGAATATATGGAAAGTCTATTTACCGTGGAACTGCCCTGCTGCGCTGAATGCGGCTTTGTTCTTATTCCAGAAGACCTTGCTCTGGGAAAAATGGCGGAAGTGGAGAGCCTGCTGGAGGATAAATGAACCCGACCCCCGCTATGGCGGCACCGCTGCCTCTGCCGCACCCCAAGCGTTCACGAAAGAAGAGGGCCGCATGAACACATATGAAAACCTGCCCCCGGCTCTTCTCCCTTCGACTTCGCCCGATTCCGCGACAATGCCCCTGTGGATGCGCCCATCCATGCGTGAAGCCGCCGGAGACACGCTCCGCCCCGGCGGATTTTCCCTTACAGACCGGCTGGCGGAACTTGCCGGAATAGCGCCGGGATGGCGGGTATTGGACGCTGGCTGCGGACTAGGAGCCTCTGTACTGCGATTACGTCAACGATACGGTGCCACCTCTATAGGGACAGATCGGTCCATCCGGCAAATAGCCGCCGCCCGTTCAGCGGTGCCTCACGCCCCTCTGCTGGTAGCGGACACGTTCCGGCTGCCATTTCGCCCGCAATCCATGCACATGGTTCTCTGTGAATGCGCACTCTCGCTACTGCCCAATCCCAAAGCGGCGCTGCATGGCTTCCACACCGTGCTCGCTCCCGGAGGCCTGCTCGGCCTTACCGACCTCTACCTGAGAGAGTCCGGCAACTCCGGGTGTGCCGAAAAAATTTCCCCGCCTTCTCATCACGACCACGTGCCCCCTCCTCCCGGTTCCTGTCTCGGATGGAACGCCACGCGTGACGCTCTTGAACAGATGCTCCACGAGACGGGGTTCCGCATCCGCATTTTTGAAGATCACTCACCGTTATTGGGCGAACTAGCCGCCCGGCTGGTCTTTGCCGGAGAATCCCCCTGCGGGTTATTACCCGCGTCCCCCAGTTCCCCATGTCCCACGTGTTCCCCCCCAGCCGCGCTCCGGGTACGGCCCGGCTATTTTTTACTGCTGGCGGAACGTTCCTGAATCCCCCGCAAGGAGAACGCATATGTTATCTGATTCCTCGCTCAGGCTTATGGCTCTTGCCGGACAAGGTTTCTGTTGCAGCCAAATTTTGCTATTGCTCGCACTGGAAGACATGGGCCATGAAAATTCTGAACTGATACGTGCCATCGCGGGCCTGTGCAACGGCATGGGCGACTGCGACGGGCCGTGCGGCATACTCTCCGGCGGATCATGCCTGCTGGCGCTCTACACCGCCAAGGGCACGCCTGACGAAGTAGCCGACGAGCGGCTTTCCCTGCTGCAAGAAAGCTTTCGCGACTGGTTCGTCGAATCTACCGCGCAGTATGGCGGTATCACATGCGGCGAGATTACCGGCGGAAACTGCCGCACGCCCGATCCTTCCCGCTGTGGCACCTTATTGGGAGCGGCACACTCGCGGTTGCAAGATATTCTTCGTGAAAATGGGCTTGATCCTTACACCGGTCCCGAAGCATACTAACAAGCACAGATACCGGAGAATATCATGTCCGAACCCCGCTCTCACCCCGCTTTTAGCGCATTGCTCCCCGCCCGCCGGGCCAGCGTGTGTCCGGTGTGCCTTGCCCGTGTTCCCGCCCGGCATGAAGCGGAGGGAGATACCGTCTATATTGTTAAACGCTGCCCGGAGCATGGCGAGTTCCGTGCGCCCGTGTGGCGCGGCACTCCCGCCATTACGAGCTGGTCGCGTCCCAAGCTTCCCACACCTCCGGCACCGGAGTCCGCTCCGCGTCAGGGCTGCCCGTATGACTGCGGCCTGTGCGCTCAACACCGGCAGCATACCTGCACGGTGCTGCTGGAGATAACGTCGCGCTGTAATCTGCACTGTGCGTACTGTTTTGCCAGCGCGGGGGAAAACCACGGTCAGCCGGACATCTCCGCTGATCTTTCCTACGCGGATATTGTCCGGCTCATGGACGCCGTGCGGCAGGCTTCCGGCCCGTGTAACGTACAGCTCTCCGGCGGAGAACCGACCATGCGGGACGATCTGTGCGAACTGGTTGCCGCAGCCAAGGCCCGCTTTCCCTTTGTGCAACTGAACACAAACGGGCTGCGCATCGCGCGGGATATCACATTGGCAAAACGGCTGGCCGGGGCCGGACTGGATTCCGTTTTTCTACAATTCGACGGCACCACGGACGCCATTCACACCGCATTGCGCGGCGCTCCGTTGCTGGAAGAAAAATGCCGCGCCATCCGCCTGCTTGGGGAAGCGGGAATAGGGGTTGTGCTGGTGCCCACCGTGGTACCGGGCGTGAACGATCATAATATCGGCGCACTGTTACAATTTGCGGCGGGGCATTCTCCCATCGTGCGGGGACTTCATTTTCAACCGGTAAGCCATTTTGGACGTTATCCACATATGGAATGCTCGCCCGGCGGACCGCCAGATTCCGCTCGTATCACTCTGCCCGAAATTATGTGTGGTATGGAAACGCAAACCAACGGGCTTGTTTCCGCAGAAGATTTTCTGCCCCCCGGCTGCGAACACGCGCTGTGCTCTTTCCACGCAAATTATCTGGTTCGGGAAGATGGCAGTCTGCAACGGCTCTCCGTTCGCCGTTCCGCCTGCTCGTGCGAACCCAAACCCGCCAGCGAGGGCGCGGACGCATCTAAAGCCTTTGTCAGACGCCAATGGTCCGCCCCCAGCCAACCCGCCGCGCACCATGAAAACAGCCAAACCACACCAATAGCATCCTCCGCCCGGCAGGGTACTTCAGTCCCCGTCACCCCAAAGGTGGGCTGCTGCGGGGAAAACACCCATACGGCGGACCAATCACGCGTTCCCAATGATCTGGAGCAGTTTCTCTCCCGTGCCGCGACCCATGTGCTGGCAATTTCCGCCATGGCCTTTCAGGATGTCTGGAATCTTGACCTTGAACGATTGCAGGGTTGCTGCATCCACGTTGCCGTACCGGAACTCGCCGCCACAGCACTGGCGGACGGGCACACCGTAACCGGCGGACGGCTGGTTCCCTTTTGCGCGTGGAACTGCACGGCGGCAGACGGAACCCCGCTGCACCGCCCGGCCCGTACCTTCGCTCCCTGTTTTTCCGAGGTAACTTAGTGCCCCCTTCCGCCCGCCATACGCCCCCCGGTCCGCCTGTCGGTGACGGCGGCACCACTGCGCCCGCCTCTCAGACGCGCGCCGAACCGCTGTTTCCAAAGTCTTCCGGGCAGCACTCCGACGCTACGGCACCTTGCGCCACAGCGGCAGGGGAAGCTCCTGCGCCCAAAGACCACCACCGCGCCGGATTGGTGTCTTCCGCCGCGGCTAACGCATCGACCTCTCTTGCCTCCTTCCCCTTCAGCACCCCGCTTCCAGCACAGCCTCACCCGCTGCAGAAAGCCGCAAAGGCCGCTCCCAAGCCCCTTATGCCGCTGGACACCATCATGGCCCGGCGCATGAATATTTCCCCGGAAATCTACCGTAAACTGACCCCGGAACAGTTGGAAACATGGCAATGCGCACGTGTCCGCGAAACCTTGGCGCAGGCCCGTGTGTACAGTCCCCACTACGCCCTCATGCTGGCAAGCTCCCCGCCCGGAGCCATCCGCCATTACGCGGATATGGCTCTTCTCCCGCGCATGAGCGCGTGGGATCTTCGGGAATACGGCCTTTCCATGCTCTGTGTTTCACAAGATGAGATAGCACGCGTGGTCACGCTGCACACCTCCGGCACTTCCGGCAAACCCAAACGATTGTTTTTTTCTCAGAGCGACTTAGACGCCACCACGGAATTTTTTACAGAAGGCATGCGCTCCGTGGCACAGCCGGGGGAACGAGTGCTGGCCCTGCTACCGGACGACCGCCCCTCCAGCGTGGGCAGACTGCTGGCCCAGTCTATCTCCCGCATGGGCGCACGGCCTTTGACGGGGAATGTCACCATGGGCGGTGAGGCCCTTGCCCATATGGCGTACACCAATGGTGTACGCGCCATTGTGGGCTCTCCCATGCATTTGCGTCTTTTCGCCCTTGGCTGGCAGGCGCTGAAGTTGCCCCCCGGTCATATCCACACGGCCCTACTCTGCTGGGACGCCATCCCCCGTGCCGTTACCCGGCTGCTGCACAGCGTGCTGGGCTGCCGCACGCTGGCCCACTGGGGAATGACCGAAACGGGGCTGGGGGGCGCACTCTCCTGCACGGAAAATTCCGGCATGCACCTTCGTGAGGCAGACCTGCTGGTAGAAATTACCGACGTCAGAACGGGCCGCCCCCTGCCTGTCGGGGAATGGGGAGAGATCACCATTACGACTCTCTGCCGCTGCGCCATGCCGCTCATCCGCTACCGCACGGGGGACGCGGGACGCCTACTACCCGGTTCCTGCCCCTGCGGCAGCCGAATGCGCAGGCTGGACTTCAGCCCCGGACGCTTCGCGGATGTCATACAGCTCCCCAGCGGTGCGCATTTACGCCCGTTGGACATTGAAGAAGCGTTGCTCCCCATTCACGAATTAGCCGACTACCACGCCTCATGGCACGAAGCACGGCAACACGCGATATTGAATCAGGAAAAAACACCCCCGCAAGCGAATCCCACGCTGCGCGTGACGCTGCTCTTTCCCCCGACCGCCGTGGCTACGGAAGCTTCCCTGCTACGGCAAAAAGCACAACAGCGCCTTGTGGGCATTCCCCAGTTAGGTCCCCTTCTCGCACGCGGCACCGTTCGGCTGGAACTGGCAACGGACGTACTTGACCCCAAAGCCCACGACTTTTCCAAACGCCGCATCGTTCAGGATTCCCCCGGCTCCCAACCCGCTGCCCGCACAGACGCCCAAACGACCGACACCACCGACACCGCCGCGCTGCGCATATGGACGGCGACCAAACAAAGGGACCAGCAATGACACTCTTTTTAGAAGAAATTTGCCGGTTGTTGGAAGCTGGCAACGAGCTTGCCGTGCTCACCATTGCCAGCCAGTCCGGCTCCACCCCGCGCGAAAGCGGAGCGAAAATGGCTGTGCTGCGTGACGGCTCTATTGTGGGCACCGTGGGTGGTGGACTGGTGGAAGCGCAATGTATGCGTTTGGGCCGCGTCCTGCTGGAAGAGCCTACCGCATCTTCCTCCGCTTCTGAGGCAAACGCCGCAGTATGCCACTTCGACCTGACCAACGAACAGGCAGCCAAAGCCGCCATGGTCTGCGGCGGACGCCTTACCGTGGTGGCGGAACGGTTTTCTCCGCCACCCCCGCATGCTGCCGACGAAAAGCACTCCGGCTACGCGGCGCTCTGCCACGTGCGAAATATCCTGCGCACAGGGCAGCCATGCGGGCTGAAAACCACCTACGCATGGGTGGGCAGCCCACCCCGAAACCTTGCGGAAAGCCGTACAGGCATGCACTCCATGCGCGTCACCGCCCACCGTCTCGTTCCGCCTATGGCAACAGCGCAGGCCATGCTGGCGTGCCCGGAAACAGGCTGCCAGTTCTCCGAAAACTTCGCTCCCCCGCCCCGTCTGTTCATTTTCGGTGCCGGTCACGTGGCCCAGCCTACCGCGGCATTTGCCGCCGCAGTGGGATTTTCCGTTACCGTACTCGATGACCGGGAAGAATTCGCCTGCCCGCAACGCTTTCCGCAAGCGCAAACACGCGTGCTTTGCGACTTTGCCCATGCGCTGGCAGATGTCGCCATCTTGCCTGACGACTCTCTCGTCATCATGACACGCGGGCATCTTCACGACCGCACAGTGCTGCGTCAGGCTCTGACCACTCCTGCCCGTTACGTGGGAATGATCGGCAGTAAAAGCAAACGCGACACACTTTACGACTCTCTGCGCGCGGAGGGCGTGGCAGAAGAAAGCATCGCCCGCTGTCACTGCCCCATAGGACTGCCTCTTGGCGGGCGCACCCCAGAAGAAATAGGCATTAGCATTGTGGCGGAACTAATCCGTCACCGCGTTGCCGGGGCGTAACCATGATATTTCGCCGCAGCGCCATGGACAACAAGAAGGGGCACGAAACACCCCGCCCGGCGATTGGCGAAAATCCCAGCGCCGCGCGAGACGTCACAAAGGACACGACGAGACGCTCCCCCACGTTCCCCGGCGAACCGGCATGCGCCCCCTTGGGGCCACACCCCACCGCAGCGGAAGGTGCGGAGACCGCGCCGCATCTTGGCGGTATATTGCTTGCCGCCGGTCGCGCTTCACGTATGGGAGAATCCAAAACCACGCTCCAGATGGCGCACGGCTCCGCTCTGGCTCACGCGGCAACGGCCTTGCGCGGCGGAGTGAACGGTCCCATCGTGGTGGTCACAGGATTTCATGAACAGGCCGTGCGGGAAGAGGCTACGCGGTTGGGACTAGAAATTATCTGCAATCCCGCGCCGGAACGCGGCATGTTTTCTTCCATCCGGTGCGGTCTGACGGCATTGCGCGGCAGGGTGGACGCCGCCTTTGTGCTCCCGGCAGACATGCCGCTGATACGGCCCGCCACCTGCGCCCTGCTGGCGGAAGCCTTCAGGCTCCACCGGGCCGCCGTCACCTATCCCTGTTTTTACGGGGAGCGCGGGCATCCGCCGTTACTCCACGCAGTGAGTATGGACCGCGCCTTGGCCCATTCCGGCGAGGGAGGTCTGCGCGTGGTGCTTGACGCAATAGAAAGGGCCTTCCGCGCGGAGGAGGCCCCGTCCGCCACCCGCACAGCGTCCCCGGCACCGGCATGCCGAACAGCGCCGACCGCCGTGCATGAAGTGGAAACCTGTGATGCGGGTATTTTGGCAGACATGGACACGCCAGAGGACTTTGCGCGACTGGCAACCCGGAGCAACGCGCAAACAACGCCCATTCCCACACGGCGGGAATGTGCCGCTCTTTTGGACTTGGCGGGCACACCACCCGCCACCCGCGCTCATTGCCGCAAAGTGGCCCTTGCCGCGCTCCTTCTGCTTCGCGTGTTACGCAAACGCCGCTCCGCATCCACAGGAAATGACGATTCCGCCCCGGCAAAGGTCCGCAGGCTCGTCTGGGCTTCGGCACTGCTGCATGACATCTGCAAAGGCGCACGACACCACGAAACCGCAGGGGCCGTACTGCTGACCCGGCACGGCTTCCCTGAAGTGGCGGAAATAGTGGGAGCGCACAGGGATATAGATCCCGCCACCGCCACACGTATCGGGCCACGCGAACTGGTCATGCTTGCCGATAAATTCATACAGGGCACCAACCTGATTCCGCTGGAAGAGCGATATGCCGTGCGGCTGCGACAATGGGCACACGCCCCGGAGGTCGTAGCCGACATCAGCAAACGACAAAACCGCGCCTCACGCCTGTGTGCCATGCTGGAATCTGAAATAGGCGAAGGGGCCTTCCCCTTGCTCTGCCGGTACCTCGCACCATCTCATACCCCACCCGCTCCGGGAACTGCCTCTCCCGGCGTGCCGCCCGCAACCGGACAGTGTGTTCAACCCGGCACTCGCCCTACCACGCACTCCGGCACCCGGCCCGGTGTTCAATCTGATACGCAACCCGGTATACAATCGGACACGCAACCCGCAGACGTCCGCAGTTCACGCGCGCATGCCCCCTCCGGGTGGGAAACCCCATGAGCTGCCAACGCGGCATTCTTATCCTGATGCGTCACGGAGCCACGTCTGGTGGAACAGGCAAAGCCATTGGTCGCACCCCACTCCCCCTCTCCAGAGAAGGGTGGCGGCAGGCCCACGACTTGGCTCACTGCCTGCTGGATACGCGGGCGGAGAATTTGACGGAAAAACTTCCCACAAACCCGGAAACCGTATTGTCCGCGTGCAGAATGCCACGTCCCCCCCGGTTCTCGTCCGCTCCCGCCTCAGGCACCACGCAGGCGGCATCTCCGGGTCGGCGTTTCCCTCTCCGGGCAATTTACTCCAGCCCCGCGCAGCGCTGCCAAGACACGCTTGCCCCACTGACCGCGCAGTTGGCCCATGACAAGACGCTCGTGCCGCGCATAGTGCCCGGTCTGGATGAAATTGATTTGGGAATATGGGAAAATTGCCGTTTTACCGACATTCTCGCGCGTTTTCCACAGGCGTATGCGGCACGGGGAAACGATATGGCCCATGTTGCCCCGGAAGGCGGCGAAACATTCTCGCAGGTGGCGGAGCGGGTATGGACAGCCGTCTCCCGCATTGCCGCAGGCCCCTTACCCGCGCTCGCCGTAACACACGCAGGTTGCCTGCGCACCGTGCTTTGCCGCCTGACAGACACACCTCTGGCGGAAGTGATGCGCTTTTCCCCCCCACCGGCCCACGCTGTGGCATTGCTTGTCCACCACGGGGCTATCAGTCTGCTAGACGCCAACATACCCGCATGGGAACTCGGCCCCCGTCTGTACGCTGGGGAATATAGCTAGCTCTTTTCGCGCATGGCTTCAGAAAACAGCTCCGCAGCCATTTCACGCAGCTTGAACTTTTGTATCTTTCCGCTGGCGGTAAGGGGATATTCTTTCACAAAGGCAATATACCGGGGCACTTTGTACCACGCAATCTGCCCCCGGCAATGGTCGCGCACGTCTTCAGGCGCAATCTCGCGGTCCGGTTTGGAAATGATGAAAGCTCCCACCTCTTCGCCGTACTTACGGCTGGGAACCCCCACAACCTGCACGTCCTGAACACTTTCCATGCCATAGAGGAATTCTTCGATCTCGCGGGGATAAATATTTTCTCCTCCCCGGATGATCATATCCTTCATGCGTCCGGTGATAACCAGATACCCTTCCTCATCCATGATGCCTATGTCACCAGTGTGCAGCCAACCATCTGGAGTAATAGCTTTTTCCGTGGCTTCGGGCATGTTGTAATAGCCCTTCATCACGTTATAGCCACGGCACATAACCTCGCCCGGCATGCCGGGCGGGCATTCTTCATCAGTATCGGGGTCCACAATTTTAACGTCTATACCGGGCATATGGCGCCCCACGGTTTGGGTGCGACGCTCAAAGCTATCGTCTGGAGTCGTCTGGGTAATAACCGGCGAGGCTTCAGTTAAGCCGTAGCAGATGGTCACTTCGCGCATATTGAGCTTGTCCACCACCTGCCGCATCAAATGGGTGGGGCAGACAGAACCCGCCATAATACCCGTGCGCAACGAACTGAAGTCAAACTTATCAAACAGCCGGTGCTCCAGTACCGCCAAAAACATGGTGGGCACGCCGTAGAGGGCCGTGCATTTTTCCTGATCCACGGCGGACATAACGTGCACGGGGTTGAATCCCTCTAAAATAACCAGCGTGGAACCATGGTTTATAGCCGCCATAACGCCAAGCACGCACCCGAAGCAATGAAACAGAGGCACAGGCAGGCACAGGCGGTCTTTGGAAGACAGGCTCTGGTGCTTGCCGATCCAATAGCCGTTCAACCCCACGTTGCAATGCGTCAGCATCACGCCCTTGGGGAATCCCGTGGTACCGGAAGTATACTGCATATTCACCACGTCGTGAGGCGAAAGAGATTTCTGGCGTTCCTCATACTCCTGCGCACTCACCAAGGGGGCCAGTTCCATGACTTCCGGCACAGCATACATGCCCCGGTGACGCTCTTCTCCCAAGAACAGTACCCGCTTCAGATGGGGCAGTTCCGGGCAGTCCAACTTGCCGCGCGGTTGTGTGCGCAGTTCGGGAATAATGTCATACACGGTTTGCAAAAAATCATAATCCCGATAGCCGTCTGAAACAAAGAGGTTCTCGCACTCCGAATGCGCGAGAAGATACCGCAGTTCGCTTTCACGATAGTTGGTGTTTACCGTTAACAACACCGCGCCAATTTTGGCTGTGGCAAACTGCAAGGCAACCCAGTAGGGCACGTTGGTCGCCCACACGCCCACCTTCTCGCCCGACTGAATGCCCATCGCCATTAACCCGCGAGCCAGAGAATCCACCACTTCCCCAAATTGCTGGTACGTGAGGCGAAAGTCTTTATCGGGAAAAACAACAGCGTCAGTATCTGGACTAGCGGCAATGGCCTCGTCCAGAATCTGGCCGAGTGTCTTTTCGCGAAGTATAAACTCGTGCATGCGGTATCCTCAAAGTAATGGAGCCATATCAAAATGCGAACGGGAAGGCCCTTTCACGGAGAGACGGAGAAAAAAGCCGGAGGCTTTTCACCAGCAGCCATGGTACGCAAAACGTTTCATTCGTAACCAAAGAATATCCGATTTTCAACGAAAATAGCTAGCCCACTGAAAACACAGGGAAAATGAATGATTACTCACTCTCTTCCCTATAACAATGCATGAGAAGGGAAAGAAGTAAAAATTCATATGGTCGCCGGGCGGTAAACGCGGTAGACTAACACTCTGCCGGTCCCGACCCGCGTGGCCCGCCAAACGGCGTAACGACGGTCCGCTC
This sequence comes from Pseudomonadota bacterium, assembly GCA_023460395.1. GTDB lineage: Bacteria > Desulfobacterota > Desulfovibrionia > Desulfovibrionales > Desulfovibrionaceae > Halodesulfovibrio. Next base: position 56,893 of record JAEWQB010000006.1, read on the forward strand.
CCGGCACACCGGAGTATCTCGTAACCCAAGGTGCCATCTTGACGCCACGACCAAGCATCCTTACGAAAGCTGTCCGGCGAAATACGCCGTAACATACATTGACCGTGGAGACGACCCGTGCCCCTTACCTATGATATGATCGCCACGCTGCTCACGCTCGCAATAGGTGTGATTTTTCTTGTCAGCAACGTAGTGCGTAACGATATCACAGCCATTTTTATTGTCATCGCCCTGACACTCAGCGGAGTGCTGCCGATAGACGACGCGCTTTCAGGCTTTTCCAGTTCCACCGTGCTCATTATCAGTTGCATGTTCATTGTGGGAAAGGCCATCACGCACACAGGCATTGCCCAACGCGTGGGGGAAGCCATCATCCGGCACGGTGGTAAGGACGAACGAAAATTACTGCTCATGATTATGGGGGCATCCGCCTCTGTTGGCGCGTTTATGAGCTCCACGGCTACGGCAGCCATATTCATTCCCATCACGCTTTCAGTTGCGGAAAAAACACGCATCAATCCCCGCCGGTTGCTCATGCCACTCGCGTTAGCCGCGCTCATAAGCGGTATGATGACGCTGGTGGCAACCACACCCAACATTATCGTCAACGGCATATTACGGGAACATGGGGTAGAACCGCTAGGCTTTTTCAGCTTCACCCCTTTCGGAATTCTCATCCTGCTCCTGACCATGGGCTTCATGCTGCTTTTCGGTCAAAACATGCTGGCCCCTAAAGATGCCAAAATGGAAAGCAAAAAAAGCCTGTCCATTGACGACCTTCTGCGCCGCCACCAGATAGACAAATCCGAATATCTGCTCCGCATTCCCACGGATTCGGGTCTTGTGGACCGCAGCGTCGCCCGTATGCAACTTGGCGCACGGTACGGCATAACACTGCTGGCAGTGGAAAGCGCGGAAAACGGCAGACGCCGGGCCATAACCTCAGCCAGCCCCGAAAAAGTGTTTCAGGCGGGGGACCAACTGCTGGTTATCGGAACGGAAGCGCACCTGCACGCCTTTAAAGAGGCTTTCGCGCTGGAGCATGTTGTCACCTCCACCGCAAAACGCAGACGTTTCTTCCAGGTGGTGGGGCTGGCGGAAGTTATGATCAGCCCCGACTCTTCCCTCATCGGCAAATCGCTGCGGGAAACCCATTTTCAGACCATCTACCAAAGCATGGTACTAGGAATTCGCCGCAAACGGGAAACGCTGACAGAAGACATCGCTGACCTGCCCCTGAAGTTTGGCGACGTGCTGCTGGTGTGTGGCGCGTGGAAAGACATTCTGCGCATGGACAGTAACAAAAGCCAGTACCTGCTGCTCACGCTCCCGCAAGACTACCGGGAAGTGGTACGCGCACCCCACAAGGCAAAAATAGCCCTCGCCATCATGGTAGCCATGGTGGCACTCATGGCTTCCGGTCTGTTACTCCCTGTTAGCGCCATTTTGCTCGCCACGTTCGCCCTTGTGATCACGCGGTGCGTGCCCCTGCACTCACTGTATGAAGTGGTGGACTGGCAAACCGTGGTGATGATCGCAGGCATTCTGCCGCTGGTGCTCGCCCTGCAAAAAACCGGCGTTATCTCCCTCGTGTCCGACGCATTTATCAGCACCGTGTCCGGCGCGGGACCACTTGTTGTGCTGACAGGGCTGTTCCTCATCACCTCGCTGCTGGGCTTCTGCCTCTCCAGCACTGCCGTAGCGGTGCTTATTGCGCCCATGGCTGTGGATATCGCCCTTAAGCTGAACATCAGCCCTCAGGCCTGTGCCATGACAGTAGCCATAGCCTGTTCCGCCGTATTCCTTTCTCCGCTCGGTTCCCCGGTGCATATGCTGGTCCGCGAGCCGGGCGGGTATGCTCTGAAGGACTACGCCAAAGTAGGTGCCCCGCTTCTGGTGCTGGCCCTGCTGGCCACGCTCCTTTTTTGCTGGCTGTTTTATCTCCGCTAGGCAACGCGCTGGCAGCGGACTAACAGACTGACAGGCCGACAGACTGACGGGCTACGCTTCCGCTGGCGGATGCCGCCGTGTCCACCACGTAGTGGCGCTGTCTCTCAGCGAGCACAGCACCGGCACCAAAACCAGTGTCAGCAGCGTAGCCACCAAAAGGCCGAAAATCACAGCCACAGCCATAGACCCCCACCATTGGGCGGATTCAGATTCCGTGACGATGGAAAACTTGAAAAAGTCCACGCTTATCCCCGCCGCCATGGGGAGCAGGCCCAATATTGTCGTAATGGCGGTAAGCAGGACCGGGCGTAACCGGGTAAGGCCCGCGTTGATAAGTGCCTCGTCCGTGCTCATGCCCGTTTTCTTAAGCTGCTCGAAGTAGTCAATAAGCACAATGGCATTATTCACCACCACGCCAGCCAGCGAAATAACGCCCACCCCTGTCATGACAACGCCGAAGGGAGTTCCCGTCACCAGCAGACCAAGGAACACGCCAATGAACGAAAGGAGCACAGAACTGAGGATAATAAAGGGCGTGGCAAGCGAGTTGAACTGAGCCACGAGCACAAGGAAAATTAAAAAGATGGCTGCCACAAACGCTTCAGAAAGAAATTCCTGCGCCTTGCGCTGCTCTTCCTGTTCTCCGGAGAAACTGTACGAATACCCGCGCGGCCACTCCATATTCCGCAGTTTACCGTCCAACTCGCGGATAATATCGTTAGCCAGCCTGCCATCCACATTGGAGGAAAGCGTAATAACTCGCTTCTGGTCTTTATGATTGATCGCGCCAAGCCCGCTGGCAAGCCGCACGTCCGCAAGGGAAGGAAGCGGCACAGGTTCTCCGTTCGCACCGGAAACCGTAATACGGCGTAGCGATTCCACGGAGGTGCGGTCTTTTTCAGGTAACTTGGCGACGATGTCATACTCGTCCTTACCCTCACGATACACGCCAACCTTCACGCCGTTTATGGCGGCTTTCACCGTGTAGGCAATAGTGTAGGCGTCCAGCCCCAGCAATGCGGCCTTCTCTTTGTCCACGCGCACCTGAATTTCAGGTTTGCCGTCCACAAAGTTATCCTTCATATCCACTATGCCGGGAATATCACGCATCAGGGTGCGCACCTTTGCGACCAGACTCCCCAGCACCGTCATGTCGTCCCCGTAAATTTCCAGACTTATGGGGTCGCCGGTGGGCGGGCCATCTTCTTCCTTTTCCACGCGCACTTCGGCCCCGGTGATCATGGAGGCTAAACGCTCTCGTAGTTCCGAAATCACACTGGAAGAAGAGCGTGTCCGCTCTTCCATATTCTTGAAGTCCAGTGTCACCGCCCCCAAGTGTGTACCGGAGCCTCCCCCGCCAAAGTCACCGCCGGTTCCTTCGCCCGTGCTGCTGATAATATAGCGCACATCGCCATATTCTCCCGCCACCCGCTCCATGAGCCGTATGTGGCGGTCCGTGGCCTCCAGATTGGTACCCACAGGAAGTTTGACGTTGGCATGGGCACGTTTAGGCTCTGTATCGGGGAAAAATTCCACCCCTTTGCCAAACATACCGAAAGCCACAACGGAAACGACCAGCGCGGAGAACGAGCAGCCCACCACCAGTAAGCGGTGCCGCAAGGCCCATTCCAGCAGTCCTCGATATTTTCTCCTAAATCGCGTGTCCTTAGAACTGTCACGCGCAAACCGGGGAGGCTTTGCCGTTTGATAACGGGCCGACAACACAGGGTTGATTATCAACGCCACAAACAGTGACCCCAATAGGGCCAGAATAACTGTTTTAGGCAGGAATGACATAAAACCGCCCATGATGCCGGGCCAGAACACCATAGGAAAAAATGCCCCCACGGTGGTCAGCGTGGAGGTGATAACCGGCCACGCCACCTCGCTTGTGCCGTCCAGTGCGGCCTGCCGACGGCTCTTCCCTTCCTGCATATGCCGGTAAATATTTTCTACAATGACAATACCATTGTCCACCAGCATACCTAACGCGAGAATGAGGGAAAAGAGCACCACCATGTTCAACGTAATGCCCAGCGCCCGCAACAGCGCGAAGGTAATGAGCATGGAAAGTGGAATGGCTGCGGAGACAAACAGGGCCGACCGACCGCCGATAAATGCCAGCACCACCACCAGCACCAGAATAAGCCCGGAAAGAATGTTATTTTCCAGATCGGCTACCATGATGCGGATGTCCTCCGCCATGTCCGACGTCATGCTTATGGTGAGCGAGGGCGGCATGGAGGCACGCATGTCGCGTACCACCTCGTTAACCTGATCATTGATGAAAATAATATTTTCGCCGCTGCGCTTAATGATCTGCACGGTTACGGCGCTTTCCCCATTCAGACGGCTCAGGGAATCTGGATCTTTGTAATGATCGCGGATAGTTGCCACATCGCGCAAGTACACGGGCTTGCCGTCCCGCACAAAGGCCACAATACCGGTAATTTCCGAAGGCTGCTGAAAGTCTTCCGGCACGCGGACCTGATAGCGGGCGTCGCCGATATCCATATACCCGCCCGGCATGTTCACGTTGCCCCGTTCCACAGACTGCAACATTGTAGTAAATGGCACATTATAAGCGGCTACGCGGTCCATGTCGAATTCCACATGAATTTCCCGCTCTAGACCTCCAATAATACGCGCGTCCAGCACGCCGGGAATAGCTTCAAACCGGTCTTCAAATTCTTCGGCAAACACCTTGAGCCGCTTGAGACTGAACGGGCCGGACAGGACCACCTGAAGGATGGGCATGTCTGAAAAGTTCATCTCCGTAACCAGCGGATCGTCCTCAAGATCCGATGGCAGATCCCCCTGAGCCTGATCCACCTTATCGCGCACCTTTTGCAGGGCGTCGTCTATGTCTTCGCTGGGCAAAAACTTGATGGCAATGGTAGACGTTCCATCGTTAGACTGGGAAGTCAGCTCTTCCACCCCAGCCAAGCCCTTAAGTTTGCGCTCCAAGGGGATGGTAACGAGCTTTTCCATATCCTCAGGAGCCACCCCCTCATACGTGGTAGTGACGAAGATATACGGAATCTGGATATCGGGAGAAGCCTCTCGCGGCAGCTTGGCATAGCTGTAAAATCCCGCCACGATGATCAAGAGTAAAACAACCAACACCAGCGACTGGTTTTTTACAGCACCTTCGTTCAGAATCATCGCACGTTCACCTGTGTACCGTCTTCAACATCGGCAAATCCGACGACAATGAGCCGATCGCCCGCGTGCAGTCCGTTCACTATCTGCACGCGATCCCCTTCAATAACGCCTAACTCCACGGTGCGGGCCTCGGCTACTCCGTTCTTTTCCACAAACAGCACGCGTTCGCCGCCTTTGTCCTGCACGCAGAAAAGCGGCGCGGTCAGCGCGTTATCCAGCGCCTGACGCAAGAAAAACACGCGCGCTATCATACCGGGGCGAATGCGCCCGTCCGCATTGTCCGTCACAAGGCGCACCCGGAAGGTGCGGGTAGCCGTATCCGCTTTCCACGCCACAAAATCCACCGTGCCCGTCCAGTCCCGGTCCGGGTACGCATCCACGCGTATGGCGGCCTGCTGGCCTTCCGCGAGAAAACGCACGTCCGTTTCCGGTACATTCACGTAAATCCGCAGGGTAGATACATTAACAATATCCGCTACGGTATCTCCCTCGCCCACATATTCTCCGGGGTCCACGTAAACCTTGTTCACCACACCAGCCACCGGGGTAGTGGTGATGCCGTACGCATAGTTCACCTCGGCTTCCCGCAGGGTGGCCTCGGCAACGGTCCGCTCCCGCTCCGCTTCTTCCAGTTCTTCGCGGGAAAGCACCTTGCGCGCGTAGAGGTCGCGCCGACGGCGCAATTGCTCATCCGCCAGCGTCAGATTGGCCTTAGCGCGGTCCTGAGCGGCTTGCAGCGCCGCGAGGTTGATGCGGGCTATTTCCTGCCCGGCGCGCACCGTCTGCCCTTCGGTCACGCCTACCCAGTCCACCACGCCGCCATGCTCAGCGGCAAGCTTCACGTCACTCAGCGCCTCGGTTTCACCGGGCAACACCAAAATATCGCGCATGTTTCTGGGAGCCACAGTCTCCACCTGCACATTCACCACATAGGAAGACTGGCGAGGGGCTGAAGAGAGAGGAGAAACCGCGCCCGCTTTTGTCGCATCGCCTTGTTTAGGCTGGCCTGACTGGTTCGACTGGCCTGACTGGCCTGACGAGTCCGAGCCACCACACGCCGTAATGCACAAGGCCAAAAGCAGGCACGGCAGGATCAAAATATATCTGAATGCGTTACTTCGCATCTTCCTTGCTCCGTTATCAGTTTTATGCCGCCAAGAGAAAAATGAGAAATATGCCGGGCCAGTTTCGCCAGTTCCTCCGGCGTGAAACACGCGACCTCTCCCTTAGCGGACTGGTGGCTCCGGTACGCATGAAAAACCAAAAGCTGCGACACGACGGACCGGGACATGAGGTCCAAAACTTCAGCCTGTTCCACCCGCGCGCCGTAATATTCCGTCACGTCTGTCAGCAGAGGAAGCAAATATTCCATAATTTCATCCCGGTGCAGCCGGGCATACGGCTCAAACTCCGCAAGGGGATGCAGAAACGCTTCGGAGAGCATGCCACCCAGACGGCTGCCCGCTTCGCCTTCCGGCACGAGCAACGTCCTGTGCAGAAAGGCAATAATGAACCCGTGAAACCGCTCCGCTGCCGAGGCCCCTTTCGGAATGCCTCCGTCCAAAGGATAGCGCGCCAGTTGCTCTTGCATAATCGCACCCAGCAGCGCAGCCTGCAGGCCATCTTTACTCCCGAAATGATAATTGATCGCCGCCACGTTGGCGTTGGCGTTACGGCAAATATCACGCACGGTGGCGGAGTTTCCGAACCGGGAAAAAATTTGCCGCGCCGCCTCTAGAATACGCGCACGTGTTTCCGGGCCGGATTGCGGCCCGGACTGGGAGCCGGATTGCGGGGCGGACTGCCCGTCGCAGTTCCCGGCAGAAAAAGCTACCGAGCCGCCCCCACCCTTGCCTGCGCCCTTCCGCAGCCCCATCATGGGCGTTGTCGCATCTGACATATTTCCTCGCTCCTGTCTGGCGGCGCATCCTCAATGGTCGCTCCTATTTCAAACATTGCTTGAAACAGAGTTTAGTTTTCCTGTCAAGACGTTCTCCCGGCGCGGAACTCCGCATCGCCGTCCGTATAGATAAAAGCATTGAAAGGAACCGCTTCTATGCCATATGATTGCAACCACCCACCATAGACCAACGAGAAAAGGCATGCCCCAAGCGCAAAGCACTGACAATCGATGCCAACCCACTCCGTACTGCCAGTTCCTTGAACTGAGCGGAAACCCGGAGCTTCCGGTGCTCCCCGGCATGCTGATAGGCATTGCCAACGATCTTAACCCCCTCACGGTAGCGGCGGAAAGCACGGGCGGCCCCCCTTTCTACACCGTAGACGTGGGAACGCGGGAAGTGCGGGCGACGACACTGGGCTTACTGGGCATGCACGGTGATAGGCTCATTGTTGTTCCCCTAGTTCGCGTATCCCGCGACATGGTCAGCGTTGAAGCCACAATCTTTGCAGAAGACTTTACAGGCACCCCCATCCCGCCAATTCTCTATGACCGCATGTGTCAGGAATTGCAGGTTTCCCTTCCGCCCGATCTGAAACTTCTTTCCGAATCCATTGACCGCGCCCGGCAGAGCGGTGTGCCGCAGGCCGTGGTGCTCTGCGCAGGACGCCCGCCCCGGCACGGAGCCAACAGCCATCTGGAACCACTGCTCTGGCAGCGGGACACGGTGGGAACGGAAACGGAGCACGGCTCCATGGATTACCGGAATCGCGGGGCACATCCCCACGTGAAGGAAGGGGACGCCGTGGCGCGGTATCACCCTCCCACCTCGGGCCAGCGTGGGCTGGATGTGTTCGGACGGGAAATTCCCGCCCGCGACGGCGTGGCGCACCCCGTGCGCAAAGGCGACAATGTAGAGGAAGTGCCGGAAGAAAACGGCATGGTCCTCTACCGGGCCACAGCCAAGGGGCTTGTGGACGTGGGCCGGAGCAGCGTGGGGGTTTCCACCGTACTGGTCATTGACGGCGATGTGGATATGTCCACCGGCAACATTGTGGTGGAAACCGGTTCTGTTCACGTGCGCGGCAGTGTGCGTTCCGGGTTTTCACTTATGGTGGCGGACCACCTTATCGTGGACGGTGCCGTGGAGAGCGCGCTTATCACCTGCGGAGGCGACGTAAGCGTCCGGGGAGGCGTGGCTATGGAGGGCCGCAATATGCTGCGGGCTGGCGGCAATATTGCGGCTGCACACGCTCAAGACGCCGTGCTGGAAGCGGGGGGCGACGTGTCTATCAACGGAGGCGTGGTTAATTCCTTCATCAGTTGTAAAGGCACTCTTTCCGCCGTTAGCGGACGCGGGCTGGTCATGGGCGGTTCCGTGGTCGCCTCACGGGGCATAGATATTCTTGAAGCCGGCTCTGAAATGGGCACGCAAACCGCCTTAACTATCGTACTGGACATTCCAGAGATGGATGCCCTTGCCCGCGAACTGGATACCATCCGCGCCAAGCAGGACCGGCTGGCGCAATGGCTCGGCAAGGGCACTCCCCGCACTATTCTCCTGCAAACACCGGAGGAAGAGCGCCGCATAGTCGCTGAAATGCTGCGCGTGCAGGCCCGACTGGAAGAACGGGTGCAGGTTATCCAAAAAGAACTCTCCCGCATCAAAGCGCTGAACAACCACGCCCTAGCCCGCACGCCCATTGTAATCCGCCAAAGGGCGCATCAGGGAACACGCATTAAGATAGGCGACAGAAGCATGCGGCTGGATACACCTGTTACGAGTGTGCGCTACCAATGGGATCCGCAGGAACACACCATCACGGAACATTCTCTTGTTTAGCCGCGCTTTCGCCAGAAAAGGGGTGCAGGAGTCACACTATGCCGGATAAAATTCTTTTCGTGGATGACGAGCCGAACATTCTGGCGACCTTCAAACGCAACCTGCACAAAAAATACACTGTGGAGGTGGCGGAAGGCCCGGAACAGGGGCTGGAGATTGTGCGCCGGAACGGCCCGTTTGCCGTTGTGGTTTCTGACCTGAAAATGCCCGGCATGGACGGCATATCCTTTTTGGAACGGGTGCGCGAACGCAGCCCGGACACCGTACGGGTTATCCTGAGCGGACAGGGCGACTTTGATGCCGCACTGGAAGCGGTTAACCGTGGAGCGGTATTTCGTTTTCTCACTAAACCTTGCCCGCCGGACGTGCTGGTTTCCGTGCTGCGGGAAGGATTGCGTCAATACCGGCTGATTACCGCGGAAAAAGAGCTTCTGCGCGGGACACTGCTGGGCAGCATAAAGGTGCTGGTAGACGTGCTCTCTCTTGTCAGCCCCGACGCGTTCGGTCGCAGCGAGCGCATCCGGTCCATGGTCTCGGCGCTGGGCAGGCGGTTGGGCGAATCCAACCTCTGGCAGTTGGATGTCGCGGCTATGCTCTGTCAGTTGGGCTGCGTGGGACTTCCTTCCGGCCTGTTGCGCAAGGTGCTCATGGAAGAACCCCTTTCCACAGAGGAGTCACAGGCCTTTGCCATGCATCCCAGCGTGGGGGCCAATCTGCTGGCCAACATTCCCCGCATGGCGGGGGTTGCCGCTATTATCGCCCACCAACTGGAAGGGCATTCACTCGACAATCCTCTTGGGGCACGCATTCTTCGCGCGGTGCTGGACTATGACAAACTGGAGCAGCAGGGCCTGCCCCCGCACGAGGCGGTGGACAAGCTGGTAACGCGCAACGCGACGGACCGCTACGATCCGTTAGTCTTGAACGCATTGCGGGACTATCTTGTGGAGCGGGAAGGTGGCGAAATACGCACCATGCGGCTGGAGCATCTGGAACCCGGCATGATTTTAGCGAAAAACCTGATCAATGCCGAAGGCACGGTGCTTATGCTCAGGGGGCAGACGCTCACGGACAACGCCCTCAAGCGGCTACGCGCTCTTTCCGACCTGCTACAGGTAGATGGCACCATGCATATTCTCATCCCGCTGCGGGACGGTTCCCTTACCTGAAACCGCCCCCCAGCGAATATACCCGCACGGTGTGCTCTCTATGCGGTACCGTTGCAGGTCGCATCCGGCTTTTCGCCGGGCGGAACAGCCTCAAACGAAGCCATTTTGCCCATAATAAGCCGGGCATGGTGCTTTTCCTGCACAGCGAGATCCAAGAAAACCGGTTCCGCGTCTGTGCCCAGATTCGCGTCCGGGACGCCCCCCTGCACGGCCTGTTGTGCCAGAGTGCGGTAGAGATCGTAGGCGTTAAGTTCCACCTCAAGCGCCAGATCTGCCAATTCCAGACAATCTCCGGTGGATGCGTTCTTCACCCACGGGCCAAGATCTTCCACGGTCAGACCGCCTTCCAGAACCTTGCCTTCCAACTGCTCAAACAGGATTTCAAAAGGCGGTAAACTGGCAACATCATCGCCCCAATATTTACGCAGATACCGGTACACGACCTTGGCGTGCGCCTCTTCCACCTTTATCAGGGTATCCATAAGCTCACACATGGCATCGCGCTGCGCAGCCGCGCGCACTTCGCGGTAGAGCACATGCGCCGCCTTTTCCAGCTCCAGTGCCCGCAGCAACAAGTCGCGGATGCCGGACACGCCGGAAAACACGTTCACTCGCGGCATATGCGCCACAGAGCCGCCGTCCCACGCAAGCAGTCCTCCCTGCAAGCTCATAATCGCCCCTTGCAGGAATTGGCTGTCGCTAGCCATTAATGCCGCCGCCATGGACCGCGCGCCGCTACGGCAGTAAAAAATATAATCCTGCGTAGGCTTCAGCGACGGGATGCGTGCCTCAAGATCCGAAACGGGAATAAGCTGTGCGCCCGGCAAGTGCTCTTCCCTATATTCATGGGGTTGACGCACATCCACAAGCACATAATTTTCCTCGCGGCTTTCGGACATAAAGTGCCGCAATTCTTCGGGAGAAATCTCCCTGATCTTTTTTCTGCCGAACATACGCCCCTCTATCCTAGGTTATGCCAGCGTTCACCCAATCGCATTGTACATGATTGCACCAAAAAGGAAAATGTCCAAGGCACCTAAGACAAAAAAACCTCTCTTGCACATTTTTCTATTGACGATATGCCACTCAGGCGCTATTCACCCTCTTCGCAACGTCGGGATGTAGCGCAGCCTGGTAGCGCACTTGAATGGGGTTCAAGGGGTCGAAGGTTCAAATCCTTTCATCCCGACCATTACCGCGAACCCCCAACCCCCCAGATTTTCCCAAAAGAAAGTTCGGGGGGTTGGTTTTTATCCAACGCCGCAGCCCATGCAGCCGCATATTGCGGAGCAGGGTTTGCAACCGAGGGATTCCACCGGATTTACCCAAGAGACTGTCCGGGCAGGAAGCCGATCATATATAGGCTCTTGTAGCTCAGTCGGCAGAGCGCGTCCTTGGTAAGGACGAGGTCAGCAGTTCAATCCTGCTCAAGAGCTCCATAAAAATGAAACCGCCCTGATTTCGAAAGAAGTCAGGGCGGTTTTTCGTTTTCAAACGAATAAATAAAAATAGACACAAATAGACAAGGCGATATACAAATTTAACGAAACAAAAGGCACGGTACGGGGTTGGATTTGAAATCCTGTGCAAGCGATTCAATCACGGCTCACCCCATGTCACGATGAGATACCTTGGGATTTCGGATTCAGAGGTTTTCGAAATTCTACAAAACGAGGCTTAACCATCGCCCATGCCTCTCTCGAAAAACTAACACCGACCGATGGTTATTCAACAGCGCTGAGAATTCTATTTTCCAACGGCTCTCTTGACGGGGAAGATTATGGAGCGGGTAAGTATGCACATTTTATATAGAGGGAATTTTTTAAAAGAAGGGCTTGAAGCCCTTGGACACACTATCACAACGATTTCTTCTGAGCAAAACAACTTGGTTGATATCGTGGGAAAAAGCACATCTTCAATAGACTGCATCCTCATCGAGCTCTTCGGAAACACTTTGTTGCCGGAGGGGTTGGCACAATGTTCAGTCCCTCTGATTGCTTATTGCGTAGATACCCCCATCAATTTTTTTTGGCTAAAGCATTATCTTAAACTTTTTGATGTCATATTTGTTGACCAAAAGGCCTCTGTTCATGATTTGCAATCTTTGGGAATACATGCAACATGGCTTCCTCTTTGCGCCTCAGCACATGATTTTCGCCCCATCACGAACCTCTCAGAGCATCATATTTCTTTTGTTGGGCGTATTACTGAACATCGCAGAAAAAGAACCAATCTTTTAAGAGTTATCCACAATGCATTCCCCCTGCATCACACTCAAGGAGTAAGCCGGAAAAAAATGCAGGACATCCATGCATCATCGCACATTGTCCTTAATGAGAATTTTTTCTCGGGCGTAAACCTCAGAACATTTCAGGCAATGGCATCTGGTTCAATATTGCTGACAGAACATAATTGTCATGGTCTCGAAATGCTATTTACCGAAGGCGAGCACTATCTCAGCTATGGACCGAGCAACATCCTTCACCAAATAGAGCGGCTGTTAAACAATACAGCAGAATGGAAAGACAAAGCGAAAAGCTCTCAGGAAATCTGCAGATCTTTTCACACAAGTCGAAACAGAGCGGAAACAGTGATTGATAAAATTACTGGCAAAATATTAACTGCTAACAGAGAATCAGAGTCAGATCGTATTTTTCATGAAGCGCTTGGTGTTTGCCTGTACCGCGAGCGTTTTGGAGGAAATTTTCGTCCTCAGGTAGAGGCACTGCAGGCATTGTCTGACGAATCCGTGTCAGATCCAATTTTTCGACGATATACTCTTGGTAAAATTTACGCAGAAAATGGAAAGTTGGAATCGGCCAAAAGAGAACTTGAAATTGCCGCTGCAGACAGCTCTGAGTCTGGTTTACGGGCTACAATTCTCCTTGCTCAAATTGGGATATGCACTAACGACAAGTCACTTACCATACGAGCATTGGAACGAGCTATTGCATATAGCTGGAGACAGGATACTACCGCTGCCCCCACCTGGAAATCTATCAAGCTTGACAACTCACCAGTAGCACGATGTGCTGTATTCTTACTTTGCTCCCACCTATTGCAACGACACAATTTTACAATGGATGTAGGGTTCTGCAGGCAGTCGCCCTCCAGCTTCCCAGATACGGCACTTGAGTTGTCTATCATGGCATGGAAAACTGTACCATCAACCCAAGCACTTACAGACATCATCAATATTACAGATAGCCATGGAATTGGCCCAGAATCTCTAGAGTTTGTAACGCTTGCCATTCTTAACGGGCTAGCAACAAACAAACAAATAGCTAAGGCGGTCGAATTCGCAATAGAATACTACGACAAGGATATGGCTCAAACGCTTGTGCAGTCCCTTCGTCGGGGAAAGTTTGCCCGATAGCTCCCCCCATACGGGATGGGATTCGCAATGCGAGTCTCCGGCACGATAACAGTGACCGTTGAGACTGATCATATATAGGCTCTTGTAGCTCAGTCGGCAGAGCGCATCCTTGGTAAGGATGAGGTCAGCAGTTCAATCCTGCTCAAGAGCTCCATACAAATGAAACCGCCATGATTTCGAAAGAAGTCAGGGCGGTTTTTCTATTTGCCACACAAGGAAAACGCGCTAAGAAATATCTGCAATACGACAAGTTAGCATATTAGTAGCATAAATTAAAAACCGACTTACCCATTCAAACGAGGCAAATATGAACGCCACGATAATATACGAAATGTCATCAAAAGCCATAACGTCTCTCAACGAAATCCAAGGACTACTCACCATAGTGTTAACAACGTTATTAGTATTGTTAAACTACAAACTCGCTAAGGAGACTAAACATCTCCGCGAAATAGAATCAGAACCCAACATAGAAGTATACCTAGTTCCTCATAATCAATCGTCATCATTTATAAATATGACAATCAAAAACAGCGGAAGAGGTATCGCACGGAATATTAAATGGACAATCCGCTACGACGAATCAAACGCACAGGAGAAAGGCATCACCATAGGAAAAATGTCATTATTTAAAGTCCTTCACTATCTGCCAGGGAATGAACATTTTTCATTTTACTTTGGATCTTCAATAAAACTGCTGAAAGATCCGAAAATGAAACCAATTGAAATAATTGTATCATACAAAAATGAGACAAGCAGCAAATCATACACCAAGTCATTTACAATCGATATAGAACCATGGAAAGGAATGACAACCATTGGAACGCCACCGGAGTACTCAATAGCTAAGAGCATGGAAAGAATTGAAAATTCAATTCAACACGCATTCCCAATTGGTAGACCACCAATATTTAGAATACAGGCTGAAAATGAATATCAAGCTGAACGAATAAGAGAATTTGATGAACTTGAAGAAGAGTGCAAAAACAGTAGAAATAATAAAAACACTCCAGAATCCGAATAGACAACCTATAAAACAAAACATCCCCGACTCCAAAACGGAAATCGAGGCTGTTCAATTTCAAATCGCGACCAACTCAAAAGCTACTTCATCAACTCAGTCAACACTGCTTCCAAAACCTGCTTGTCTTCAAAGAAGACATAATGACCACCCTTAGCCGGAAGCATCTCCACACTCGGAACCTTACCACTCAGCACTTCATAGAAATCCTTGGCAATAACCTCATAGAACTCTTTTGACTTGGTCGAATAGAACAAGGAAAACGGAAGCGGATTACTCTGCATGTCCTTGGCCGTGGCAACCGAGTTCAGATTGAAATGGCCCAAATGGCTTTTGCGACGCAGCCTCAACCACTTGTTCGTGTCATAGGAACCATCAAACAGAACCGCATTGTTGAACAGTTCGGGATAGACTAGCGCAAGCTCTGCGGAAACGGTGGCACCAGCAGAGAAACCGAATATCCTAAACTTACCAATACCATAGGTATTTTTGAGGAATTCAATCGCCTCCTTCAACTCAGCAACGGCCTTCTTCGAGTAGGTGTTATCAGCGGAATACCTTCCCGAAGAACCATTGAAGCCGGGACGAGCAATAGCAAACACTGGGACATTGAATCTTTTATGAATCCCTTCCAACAAATCAAACGTCCCTGTGTTTTCGGCAATAATCTTTTTCACCCAAGGAGAATCTTCGGGCGGGTTGCCATGGAAAAACAGGACTGCCGTACTCAGATCATCATCGGCATCAATGAGCTTCAAATAGGTCAAGCGGTAAGAGGTGGTTTGAACCGTGCCATATCGAGACGTCTTGGCAGGGTCAGCAGCACTTGAAGACGGCTTGGAAGGGTCAGCAGCACTTGAAGACGCCTTGGAAGGGTCAGCAGCACTTGAAGACGCCTTCCCTCCCCCATTGCACCCAGCCAGCAACAAGATCGACAGAATCAGACTCCCAAGCAAAATGCGCTTCATGTAAACAAACCCCGCATGGTCAAAATGTTGTAATGATAGGATATATTACCACATGACAAGCGATTAGTACAACACCAAATCAGCACCCGCCTACTTCCATCACAAAAACCACAACCACCCACCTCAAAGCCATCACTCGGCGAATCAACCTTCAAATCCAATCCAAAGGGTACTCGGAATTCTGAGTATCCTTTTTCGTTTGCCCCAACACCGAACACCGATCCACGCAAACCCAATTCCGACCTGCACGCTATTCTAGTTCGTTTCAACTTTTTTTTGAAGTCAGGTTAACATTCCATATTTCGACTGATACGATAAGTGAAATTTTAAAAAAAATTATAATAATTTTAAATGGAGGTGTGTATGAATGTATAAATTTATAATTTAGAATTTGGTTATGGAATTTGTTATAAATTTTAATTGATAGTTTTAAAAAAGGAGTTTATATGAATATTAAAAAAGTTGATTTTGACACCCTTCGCGACCTCATTAAGAAAAATGCAACAATTAAAGAGATTACTCACTCTTTAAAACTCAATTCATCAAGCGACACCAAACGCTTTATATTTGAGCTATCTCAAATCGATAAGACTTTTTATGAGGTCACTGACTATGTGTTAGGACAGAAGCCCTACATCAACACAAAAGGACAGCTTGTCATCCCTAGTGATTTCGTCACGTCATTTGCCACAACAAATGAAATACAAATCACTAAAGATACAAACATCACAGCAGTATCTAATGATGTTGATAATTCAATCACCATTAGATTCAACAAGTAGTCATTTATTTTGAGTGGATGGGGAGCCTTCTCCCCCCACTCATAATATTAATTATAGAAAATATAAAACCTAAGGAGATAAGCATGAAAACATATATTAGAGATGAGATTGAAATTTATCAATTTGCCCTTGATAACTGCATTCAGTTTTATCAGAAGAAGATCGTTGAACACCCTAAAATCTACCGTCATATCAAATTCGGAACCCCACTTTCCAACTCCGACCTTGTCAAAATCCTCAGAAAGTTTGGCAACGACGCCACTCAGAATTTTCTCGACATTGGAATCTCAATGTTCCAAGAAGGAAAGGGAAAAGGTATTCCTGTTTATTATCAGGATAATAACCGCAGATTCTATTTCAAAGATTAAATAAGGGAAGGGAGCCTTCGGGCTTCCTTTTTTTGTTTAGCATATTGAATTAAAAGAGCATTGGCTTTCTGGTCAATGCTCTTTCCTTTTCCCCTTGCAGCTCATGGTAATAAGTATCCGCAGTCATGCTGGTCGAACTATGTCCGAGCAACTTTGATACCGCCTTCAAATCTGCTCCTCCTGCAAGCATGGTCGAGGCAAACAAATGCCGTATGTCATATAGCCTTACATCATATTCGATTCCAGCCTTCTCACAGGCAGCCCTGAAGGTTCGATGACACTTCTTAATCGGCTTGCCTCGGAACTCGATTATGAAATCAGTCACTGATTCGGAATACCTTTTCATCAACCGAGTTTTGAATTCATCGGAAATTGGAATCAAGCGTGCCGAACTTTCTGTTTTGGTTCCACGAACCAGAATTTGACTACGCTCCCAGTTTACGTCTGACCACCTCAAGGAGAACAGCTCAGACACACCCGGACGAGTTCCCAATTCCCACTGAACTTCAATTATCCATTTGAGATGTGGCGGAGACGCTGCCACAATCTTTGCCAGATCAGACACCGTCAGTCTCAACACCCGCTTCGGTTCACGCGGCTTTCGCCAACCCTTCATGGGATTACGGGAAGTGAACTCCTTATCAACTCCGAATCGAAACACCGCATGAAGACTATCCATATAACGATTTCGAGTAGCTATTGACTTGGACTCGAACAGAGCAGCCACCTTTACAACGTCAGCAAACGTCAACTCATCAACAGGCACATGGCATAAGCTTGGAAGAAAATAGTCATTAATCAAATATTTCAAGACACTTAACCAATTTTTAGTTCGTCCTTGAACCTTGAGAACATCAACATAAAGCTGCGCCAATTCATCAAGATACATGGCCCGCCCATGACGAACACTGCCCATGGTGAAAATTCGACCAGAGACAATCTCATCTTCACGCTCTCTTGCTAATCGCTCTCCCTCATCACCTCTTCCGAAATAGTCCTTCTTGGGACTTCCAAGCCCAGGGACTCGATACTGGACATACCACCGTCCATCTTCAGTCACTCCAATACTCATATGATTACCCCCTTGAATCCGCTTCTGAATTCGTTAATGATCTGCTGAAACACCCGAGGGTCTCGCATCCACGCATCCAAGTCGGACTTTTTGAAACGATTCCTTTTCGGACCATAGCGAGGAACAGAAAATGCTTCGCAAACCCTTGAAAAATACTTTGAATTATAACCGCAATACCTTGCTGCACTTTTAATGTTAAAATACTCACTCATATCGACCTCTTTTATATAAATATATCTAGAATGGATTAAATATATCTATTTGTATCCACATCGTACAATATTATTTATATCAGGAGACGACATATGACTTTAAACGAATTAGACCAAGCCATTGATAGAATTTTGAATGATGAATATTCACTGCTTAGCGATTTTATACTCAATGAAGACAAAGCATTGATCACTGACACCAACGCTAAAAAACTTCTCAGCTATATTCACAGAACAAAAGATTTAAGAAAATCTCACTTGGCACACGCCCTATTAGGTCTTTGAACCGCTTACAACTTAACACAGGACAAAGCAGCCAGAGGTTCCATGGCTGAGTCGTTCAACAAACTTATCGATCACCTATAAAAAAAGAGAGGCCATGCCTCCCTACCAATTAATTATGAACACGATGACCATTGACATCAAAGACATTCTTTCACTTCTCAATCTTCCCATAAAAACAAAATCAACCAATATTGAATGCCCATTTTGCAAGACGTACTCAATGAAAGCATACCCTGACGGAGGGGCAAAATGTCATAATAAGATATGTGGTTGGCATGGGAATGGTGCTGATTTATATGCAAAGGTTAAAGGAATATCAAAACTTGAAGCATATAAAGAACTCACACCACACACAAAAACACTTATCAAGAAAGGAAATATTACATTTAAACAAGCACTAGATAAGGTCGCAGAAGATTTACATTTTTTAGCGAATGTAAGGATGTATTTTGCGTATTATGGAAATGAGAGGAAGAATCAAAAGTTTTATCAAGAAAAATATAAGACCAGTAAGAAAACTTTTTCATTTGTAATAAATGGCAATTTTGAAGATGTTTCATTTTTTAAATGGAATGAAATAGTGACCCTTTTAAGGCAAGATATTAATTTAGAAAGTTTTAAATATGATTTAAAGATTGGTAAAAAAAAGTTTTTACAGCAAATTAATGATAATAAAAAGTTGGAGTATATTAAAAAATTTACTTCAAAATAATATTATTTTTTGCGTGAAACGCAAAAAATCAATTGAAAATAAATTTTCAATTGATTTTTTATAATTTTTTTTAATTTAAAATGAAATTTAATTAATATTATTTATTTAAATTATGTTTTCTTGTTTTAGTTTTAGTAATTTATATTCTTTTTGTTGAATATATTTATTGGAAATTTGTTTCCGTAATATATGAATTTGTTATGAATATTTAAATGTTATTGTATGATTGTGTATTAATTTTTATTTGATTTATTTAATTTGTTTATTGTAGTTTTGATGAGATTTTATGAAAAATTGTTATTTTAAAATTTTGAATAAGTTTGGTTGTATATTGAAAATTTGTTTTTGAAGTTTGATATTCATTTTTTAGGCTAAATTTTTGTTTTTTATTATATATTCTTTGATTGAATATATTTATTGGAAATTTGTTTCTGAAAAGTAGTTTATTATCATTTATTTTGAAGGAAATTTTCCTTATAGGGTATAGGAAATATTAATTACATTAAAATTATTAATTTTCTAAAAAATTAGAAATTCATAAAACATGGGAACAGTGTGTTGTCGTCAGACAACACACTTTCCCTAACGGCTAGCCGTTAAAACGTCACACAGCTAACAAGCCGATTTAATTGACGAATATCAAGTTCTTGGTAAAACTTGATATTCAAATTTTTTGCTAATAATTACAAGTAATTAGCCGAGACACAGCAAAATGGTGTACGGCGAATGTCAAGTATTATACTGTAATCATACAGAAACTTGACATTCGGAGGACACACCATGAGATATTACAACACCCCGCCCAAAGGATCTTCCACAGTCGTGGACCCAATAAGAAAACCTGAAGACATCGGCAGCATCAAAAAACTCTTGTCCGATAACCCAAGAAACCTCCTGCTCTTTACCCTTGGAATCAACAACGGAATCCGAACCGGAGACCTCTTGCAATTGAGGGCTAGGGATGTCATGGACAAAAAGACAGGAGAAGCGATTCAAATTCGGGAATCCAAAACCGGGAAACAGAATTGGGTCTTCCTGAACAAGGAATCGCATCGCATCCTAAAATCATATTTGAGTATAGCCGGATTAGAAAATGAAGACTTCCTTTTCAAGTCAAGGAAAGGGGAAAACCGCCCTTTGACGACCAACTATGTGAACCGGCTAATCAAAGGATGGTGCAAGGCCATAAACCTACCGGGGAATTATGGAGCCCATTCTTTGAGGAAGACATTTGGCTATATTCAAAGGACACGGTACGGGGTCGGATTTGAAATCCTGTGCAAGCGATTCAATCACGGCTCACCCCATGTCACGATGAGATACCTTGGGATTTCGGATTCAGAGGTTTTTGAAATTCTTCAAAATGAGGTTTAAGACCTCATACATTTTTTTAAGACGACCATATTTCTGCCCAAGTCCATCCTTTGCAAATAGAAAATCCAAACCAGTATACAAAACATGACCTCCGGACTTCATCCAGATACGCAATATTAGTACCCTCGAAAACGCTTAATCCGTTCAATATACTAGGCATTTAGTATTTTTATGGGGTTCAAGGGGTCGAAGGTTCAAATCCTTTCATCCCGACCACTACCGCGAACCCCCAGCCCCCCAGATTTTCCCACCGGAAAATTCGGGGGGCTGGTTTGTTAGAATGCCTTCCCTTGTGGATGGATTCGCAACGCGAGTCTCCGGCGTGTTCACACAACACAGCCCGTTGAGACTGATCATATAGGCTCTTGTAGCTCAGTTGGCAGAGCGCATCCTTGGTAAGGATGAGGTCAGCAGTTCAATCCTGCTCAAGAGCTCCATAAAAATGAAAGTCCCTGTTTTCAGAAGAAAACAGGGACTTTTTTCATGCTCAAACCGGCCCATATTCCATATGTCGTCGGGATGGAGTGTCCGCGCAATAGGCCGACTAACTACAAACAGACATAGCTATGACTCTAAATGCAGAGGCTCCGGTATGTAGCGGGCACGTTGGGTACAATGCCCATAACGGTTCCCTGCCTTTAGTCGCCTTACCTGTTCTGTAACGCTGCTCAGAAAAGCATCAGGAAATTACGAAGTGGCGTTTAGTCTAAAACTCCAGCCCGGTACTGATGCCCCCTGAATACGAAAAACTGTGGGA
The DNA here is from genome assembly GCA_023460395.1 of Pseudomonadota bacterium. Lineage (GTDB taxonomy): Bacteria > Desulfobacterota > Desulfovibrionia > Desulfovibrionales > Desulfovibrionaceae > Halodesulfovibrio. The sequence goes on from JAEWQB010000006.1 coordinate 77,847, forward strand.
ACGAAAAAGCTCTGTCCCAACCTCCACTTGTGCAAAAAAGCCGCTGGCGAGCGTTGCCCGTAAGCTGGTTTGCGCCAGCATAGCATCGCTTCCGGGAATATGTGACTGGCTTTCAAAGCCTGTAGCATACCCTTTAAAATTGGCAGTACTGCGAAATGTGCCGTCAAGCCAGTCATGCCGCCAACCTACAAGCGTGTCCCACGAAAACGTCGTACCGTTCTCCCGCGCGCGAGAAAACTTCGCGTGTGCGCCGAACACTGAAGAAAGGCTGTCGTAGGTGGCAGCATCCAGCGTAAGAGCTGACGCACCGGAGCCACCCTCTGTGAATTCCGGTCTGGAACTCAGGCTATACTCAAGCCATGCCAGCGGGCCAGCGCTCACGCCTCCCCAAGTGGGCGACCAGTCCCAGTCCTTGCCGCCGCCAGCCAGCAAATCCGCAGTAAACCCGGTCCAGCTGCTATCGTGGTTATTCCGGTAGCCATTAAAACTGACCTTACGCTTCATGCTTACGTCTTCAAAACCAGCGCGGGCCATGCCCATAACGTACCCCCCATCCCATCGGTACGGTTTAAAGCGAGCGTGCCCCCCCACAGAGGCGGCGCGAGTTTCGGCTTTGGCCTCGCCCGCATAGTGTACGTCTGTGTGACGGCTGGAAAGCGCCACATCAAACCCTGCGGTCAGACCGCTGCTCCATTGACGCTCAATGCCGAGGGCCACCCCTGTGCCGGATGAAGCGAAGCCCGCGGAGCCGCCGTTAGCATGCATGCCGTTATAGCCGCCGAAGGGGAGTGCCCAAGCCTGCCAACTGGAGGACGCGTCTTCTCTGGGCATCTCTATGCCAGATGCTCCCGCCTTTGGAAAAGTATCCGTCCAAAAGCGCTTCACGAGAAAGAGGTTGAGTTGCCGCTGCGCGTCTAACCCTGCCCGCGCCACGGCATCGTAGCTACTGGGGCTTAGTTGCTCCATTGCGGGAGCAATCTCGCTCCCGGAAGCATCGGTCCAGTCCAGCGCCTGAAACAGATTCTGCATGTCGCCCGTTGCCCCTCCGGCTACCACATACAAGGCATCGCCAACATTGGCGGTAGTGGCGCTGTCGGAGTAACGGCTGTAGACATTACCCACACGTTGCTGCCGCAGTACAGCCGTCCCAGTGCCATCACTTGAAACAACGGCAAAATGCAGAGTGGGGGAAAGAGAGATCACGTCAACGCTGTCGAAAGCGCCACTGGAGCTTGCCGCCTGCACGCTGTCTACAGCTATTGCGTACCCGTCTGAATAAAATCCTGCTGAGGGAGAAAAACGCAACGCGCCGTTAAGGCTTGCGCTGGTTGCGCTGAGGACGGAATACTGATTATCGGCGGTAATGCCGATGCGCAGTGTACCATCCGCGTTTTGTGTATAGGAATTCACGGTGAGCGTCAGGCCGCGATAGCCGGGAGTCACCGTGCCGGAATTGACAACACGCGTCTGTATTTCACCATCACCCAGCAGAGTGCCCCCCTGACGCACAAGTACGTCGCTGTTTTGCAGTGTGCCGCCAGAGCCGTCTGCCCGTCTGCTCACGGCAAGAGCACCCCCTTCTATCACGGTGGCCCCATGGTAGCCATTCGTGCCGCTGAGTACCAGTATGCCCTCACCGGCTTTACGCAGGCCCACATTCGCATCCCGCAGAGCGGTGGCGTCCTCCCCGACCAGAAAATTGACATGGTGATACGCAGAATCGTCCCACCGACGTTGCACGATGTCGTTGCTGAATTCTGAGAAATAGCCAAGGGTATCAAATGTTTCCAAAGCTTGATTTCCGAGGCCAAGCTCTGGCAGCGTGACTACATCATCTGCTGTCATACGGTTGGCGTCCAAACGGGCGATACCGCGTACCGCCTTGCCCGCATCCAGCAAGCCTTGTCCAAAGACTTCTTCTCTGGACAAAAATTGAAGACGACTCTGCCCCTGATCGACCAAGTCTTTCAATATTTCTTTCAATTGGTATTGCGATGCATAGGCATCTTCAATCCATTGCCTGATCGTTGCATCAGTGGGCACGGGAACAGCGTTACCCACAATAGTAACAACGACATTGTCAATAAAACCATCGTCATCAAGGCTATATTGCACAAGATGCGTCGGTGCGACAAAGGTGTTATCAGCCGTTGTCAGCACGGCGTCCGCCAGTTGCTTGCCCGTCATCCATGGAAAAGCCTGCTGCACCAGCCCCAAGGTGCCGCTCACATAAGGCGCAGCCATACTGGTGCCGCTCATCCGCACATAGTCATCAGTGGCAGCATTGAGAGAATTGATGTCACTGCCCGGCGCGGACACGCTCCAAAGCGCGGCTTTGAGCCCCAGATTGCTGAACCAACTGACTCCGGTAGGGCTGACTGTGCGTGTACCGTCAGCCGCTGTTGTAATATTGCCGATATCCAGAGAAATCACGCTGAGCCATGCTGTCAGATCAGGGAGATAGCGCGGCAGGGAACCTTCCAAGCAAGGGGCCATGAGCGTATCATTTCCGGCCGCAAAGACGACAACCTTGTTATAATCAACGGCAAGCGAGGCCAACTGCCTCTGAACAGTCAAGTTTTCATCATTTGCTATAAAACTCTGGATCACTGGCGGTGAGTCCATTGACACCTCAAGGATCGGAAAAAAGCTGACGCCCCAGCTATTGTTGATGACGCGGGCGTCAGGATGCGCGGCAAACAGGCTTACAATATCGGGTGGAGTAAGCCCGTAAGTCGATCCTTCTTCGTGACCAAGCATGGCCGCAGAAATCAGATCCGCATCAAAGGCCACGCCGTGCATGCCCACGCCGTTGCGCGAAGCCGCCATAATGCCCGCCACATGACTGCCATGCATATCGTAATCCCAATTGGGCACGTAAGGTAGACCGGTAAAATCGTCAATGGACATGGCCACAGTGCCAACCTTGCCGGCAAGCTCTGGCAGGCTGGTGCGCACAGGGGAATCGATGACCCCCAGTGTTATGCCTGCGCCAGTATATCCTAGAGAATAGACATCCGCTGCGTGAATAAAATCCAGGCCTGTACTATTCCAGTATTCCTGAGTTTCAAAGCTGTCAGCTCTGGCTGAGCTTACCTGAAAGGGTGTACAAAAAATCGGCAGTAAAAGGACTAGCAACTGCAATGGGGTAAAAAAATAATGCGAAAACCGACTCAATAAAAAAGACATCTTCCCCCTCAACGCGCTTTATTCTACGCTCAAACAAATTGTGTGGAACAAGGCGCCACTCCGTGCCCCTCATGCTCTCGTGATCGATCACACCAGATGGCGAACTAGCCCCTTTACCCTGCCATGTGCTTTTTTTCGTAGTCCGCGAGCCAACGCTCCGGGCAATCCAGTGCCTTTTCCATGGCGGCGACAAGCGTGCCTGCGGGAATCCTCAATCCTTTCGCTAACAAAATCAACGTTTCCACCCGAATACCGGACTGCCCTTTTTCAAACCGGCGCAACCATGCATAGTCAACACCGGCATCCTTGGCGAGCGCATACCGGCTCATTCCCATCCGCTCACGCAGAGACGTGACCACGTACCCCATGATCATTTTTGTTTTATCGTTGCTCATCAGGCCATTAAGCACAAACGCTAAGGCTTGAATAAGAGACTATGGTCCTATAGTGTGGATACAATGAACGCACAGAGGACAGTAAGGAGCCATATGACGGCCACCCGTCAAGCAGACAACGCAACCACAACGCGAGCTGCTGGTCGTCATTCCGCACACCTATCCTCCGCCCGCCAGCTCCATTCAGGAGACGCGGGGTGCCGTCTCAGTTACACCAAGGCATGCTCTACTCAACTGGGAGTACAGAACACCACGGCAATGCTTGTCATTCCCTTGTGCCCCCCTTCCCGGCAACTGCTGCCGGGACGGCACAATGCGCAGCAGGCCCGGCTTCCGTCAAGCCCTGTCGAATCCTTTGTCACCTCCCGTACCTGCCTGCTGGAGATCTTTTCAGCTACACCGGGAAGCCTCCCGATACCGGGAATTTTCCGGCACAGCGCTGAACACGCGCAACTCCGTTGCGCAATCCGTCCCGCGACACCTGCCCCGCAGAGTGCTTGCACCTCGCCGGATCGCGTTCCCGGAAGAGCAACATGCCCCAACCTCGAAGCCCCTGTCCGGCATATCGCCGGGCAGGGGCTTCCTCCCACAAGGGAACAAAACAACCGTTACGCGTTTTCAACGCCTGCGCTTACGATTGCTTTAACTGCTCCACAATAGCGTTCAATTCTCCCGCCATTTTGGTGAGTTGGTCGATAGCCCGCGCCGATTCCTCCATGCTCTGCGACGTTTCATCGGAGATAGTGGAAACCTCATCAACCGCGCGGTTTATCTGCTCGGATGCGGCGGACTGCTCTTCAGCCGCAGTGGCAATGGACTGCGCCTGCGCCGCGTTGGCCTCCGCATAGGTAAGGATATTGCGCAACACTTCGCCAGAATCATGCGCCAGCGTGGTGGTTTCTTCCACGGCAGACGAGGCGGTGTCCATGGAGCCTATGCTTTTGCGCGATGCGACTTGAATGGCGGCAATTTTTTCGCCCACCTCTTTCGTCGCGCCGATAGTTTTTTCAGCCAGCTTGCGCACTTCGTCAGCGACCACAGCAAATCCGCGCCCGGCTTCGCCCGCGCGGGCAGCCTCAATGGCGGCGTTCAGAGCCAGCAAGTTGGTCTGGTCCGCAATGTCGTTGATAACGTCCATAACCGCGCCGATGCTCTGCGCCTGATTCCCCAATGCCGCCAGATCTTCTTTCATCACCTGCGTCTGCGCCTGCACATGATTGACGGAAGACACAACCTGCCGGACCAAATCGGCCCCGCGCCCGGCTTCCTTCTGCGTATCCACTGCATTGCTGGCGGCAACTCCCGCATTGCGGGCGACCTCCACCACCGAAGCATTCATCTGCTCCATGCTGGTGGCGGTTTCAGCCATGCGTTCCCGCTGCACAGAAGCGGCCTGCGCGATTTGATCTGCCTGCGCCGCCAGCTCTTCCGTGCCGGATGCGATACGCGTTACCACGCCCTCAATTTGCGAAGTGGCTTGCAAAATACCCCGTTGCGTAGCCAGTTCGGCATCCTTCCGGGCCTGCTCGGCCTCGCTTACTGCCTGCCGGGCACGCTCAGCCTCGTTCATGGCCTGCTGTTCCTTGTTCTCCGCCTCCATGATGGTTTCCTTCAGCCGTCCCACCATCACGCGCAGCGCATTCACCAGCGCGCCAACTTCATCTTTGCGGTTCACAGTAATGGTTTCGTCCAAATTGCCTTCGGAAACAGAGGTGGCAAACGCCACCGTCTTGAGCAACGGAGCAAAAACCAAACGCGAAACAAACATATAGATAACAAGCAGAGAAACAATCAGAGATCCACCCGCAAGGGCTATACTCACATACAGCGCCTCGTTAGAGTCTCGGCGGATGACGGCCTCGTCCTCGTAAGTCCAGACCTTCCAGCCCAGCCCGTCGATAACGTACAAGCTTCCCGCATAGCGTTTGCCCGCGTGCGTGAAGGCGGTGAGCACGTTTGTCTTTTCCTTCCGGTACGGCGAAAATCCGGGAATGGCCTCCCACAGGCTTTTCCCTATGTATTCAAGATTCCGCGCCGCCATGACATACCCATCCCCACGCGTGAGGATAATGTTATCAAAGTCGAACATGCTGTTCGTGAATTCAGTAATCTCAGTCAGGCGCAGGTTCAGACAAAGCGCCCCCATCACGGTATTCCCTTGCAGAACGGGCACCCCCACCGCCATAACCGTATCGCCAATGGACGATGTGTATGGCGTGGTGACAACATGCGTTTCCCCGGCAAAAACGCGCTTATACCATTCTCTGCCAAGCGCTTTCGCATTAAAATTAGGAATTTGCCGTGTGTCCGTGAAGCTTCTTCCGTCTTCATACGTATAATACGCTTCTTTTACCCCCGCCTGCTCAATAACATTCTTCACTATGGCATACCGGTAGGCCATAGATTCCGGGTCTTGTGAGGAGAAGTTGGCAGCCAGCATCTTTGCCGCAAGCTCAAGCTCGCTGAAATACACATTGGTCTTTTCGGAAATGCCCTTGCCCACACCACGCCCCATGGTTTGCAGTTTTTCCAACTGCGCGTCGGTCGAAGAGCTTTTGAAACGCTGGTACGAAGTGGTCGTAATCGCCACGACAATGACAGTAAAAAAAGCAAAGACACTCAGCACAATCTTGTTCTTTGCGCTAATAGACATCGCAATGCCTCCCAATCCAGTTCCCGAACACAGTTACATTTCCTCCCGCAAAACAGAGCAGTTCATGCCTTTTGCCTGTCAAAAACCGGGAGCGCCCCCACCTCTCACACAAAAACACAGGGCAGGCGCAACTGCGCCATACACACCAATATTTCCTGTGTTTCTGCTATCCATGGGAACAATTCCCATTCCAATGTACTCCGCCGCAGAGCAAGGCTGGCTGCATACATTGTTTCTTCACGCATACCGGACGCAGCACTCTCATTATTGCACGTGCGACATCATGTATAATTTGTTAGCACAAAATAAAATGCGTGCAGCTATGACACGCAAGGAGTGGTATTTTTATGAACGCTCCATAGCGTCAACACAAAGCATTCCTCCTGTTGTTTGTATACTGCATAACTCAAGTAATGCGCAATGTACTATGCATTCTTTTTTATGCTGTGTAAAACCGCACACCATATGTTGCAAAAACACAACATCATACACGCGTCAGATATTTCCACGCATAAAAATAGACGCGGGCAACTATGTCCCGCACGAGCAGCACATGGAATAGCCTCCCGCGTCCCGCAGGTGGTAAAACACAAACACGCCGGGGCATGAAGGAAATAAGGGGGGAGAGGGGATATTATCCGCACGCAGCCCGGCACGCCGGGCTTGCGGACGGATAAAAAAGGCATTGAACCGCGCCGCTACGGACGCGGCAGGAGCTACCAATTTCGGTAGATAAGCAGAAGAGCACTCAGCGCGGAAAGCAGAAAAACAGCCGGGCGGGTATAGCCCGCATCAAACCGGGAAGAAACTCGCGTGGAAATGGCAAACCCCACCAGCACAGCGGGAGCCAGCGCCATAGCAAGCCCTGCCTCGCGCAGACCTATCTTGCCGACAAAGACCAGCGCGATAATGGCCATGATGATGGAGAAAAACCCCACGCACGCCAGTGTGCCCCGCAAGCGTGGTCCCGGTTCATTCTGCAATGCCAGCGCCAGAGGGGGTAATCCCACTCCGCTAATGGTGCCCATGAAACCACCCACGGTTCCTGCGGAAAAAAGAACAGCGCGGGTGGCAGGCAACCGAATACCCAGCAGGCTCATACCCACCGCGAGCAAAATAAGCCCACCGAGCAGAAACGAGGTTTCCCGCTGCGGCAGACTGCTCACCAGCGCAGCCGCCACCATCGTGCCCAGTAAATAGCCGCCGAGGGAGCGCTTCACCCCGTCCACATTCACGTCGTGGCGACCATTATACGCCATCGTGGAGGTAATGACCAAAACAAGCAGCACAACGGGGCCGGGTAAAAATACGGGCGCGATCAAATTAAGCAACGGCCCAATAAGCAACGCCAGCCCAAAGCCTACCACGCCTTGCGCGAACGCCCCCAACACCACCACACCAAATGCCAGCGCAAATTCCACAACAGAAAGATCAAACACAAACATGACCAGTAACTCTCTTTGTAAGCACTCGCGGGTACCGCGTTGCAATTCCGGGCAATAGACGCAGCACATACCCGCGGGGTACCTGCACTGTCAATGCCACGCGCGAGCTACCATACCATGAGGCTGGCCTGTTTGCGCAGAATGGACAGGCTGAATACCTCTGGGCAGGCACGGCCCGCCGCGCCGCAGCAGACGTGCAACGGAAGCAGGTGCTCTTCTCGCGGGTGGCAATACCGCGCATGCGGGGCCTGTTCCCAGTGGATGAGCCGCTCTTCCCGTTCAGGCTGCTGTAAGGATGTGTCTGTGCAAGTATCCGTCAGCCAGCCTTGGAAGGCCGCGTTCATTGCCAGCGTTTCCGCTGTATCCGGCTGGAAAAACGCCCGCATATTGTGGAAGGAGAATCCAGAGCCGATTATCAGCAGACCTCCGCGTTCTCCGCTCCCACCCCCGGAGGGAGTGCCCGTAGAGGTGTCTGGCGCAGCGGGAAAACCGCCCATGGCGGCAATATCCTCGCACCGCAAGCCCGCAAGTGCCGCGCCCATCCGCAGATGAGTACGCGCATCCAGCCCCCGCACCAAAGAAAGCTGCACACAGGGGATATTCGCCTGCGGAAACATAATTTTTAACGGTACAAACATGCCATGGTCAAACCCGCGTTCCGCGTCCAGCGTGGCGGGAACCCCGGCCTCCCCCAGCCTGTTCCGCACGGCGCGGGCCAATGCGGGCAAGCCCGGAGCGGGATATTCTATGGCGTAGGATTCTTCGGGAAAATCGTAATAGTCATACAGCAGCGCGGGGTGTTCCCCCGCTGTGAGCGTGGGGAGCGGTGCTTCCCAATGTGCGCTGATGAGCAAAATAGCGGCAGGGGTTGGCAGACTGCCCGCTATCTTCCGCAAAACGTCCACCATCTCCACATGGTCCGCATCGCCCAGAAGGGGCATTGGCCCCGCCCCGTGCGACAAGTACAATACGCGCGTGCGCGCTTCCTCCGGCAAGGCATCTACAGTCGACATAGGCGTTCTCCCTGTATGGATGTGGAAAGGTTACGAAAAAATACACATACGGCACAACGTCCACTCCAGACAGCACGCTCCCTCTGCTCAGTATCTCCTTCCCCGGCGGGTGTTACGCATCGGGCGTATCCCGCACGGCCTGCTCCGCCAATTCCAACGCTTTTTCCCGTAGCGCCGCCCCCCGTTCCAATCCATCGATAAACCGCTGCGGAATACCGGCAAGCCCCACCTGTGCTCCGGCGAGCGCACCGGTAAGAATGGCACGGGCCTGATTCTGTCCGCCCCCGTTCACGGCATTTAGCACCGCTGCCGCGAAATCATCCCGGAACCGGGCCGCCAAATAATAGGACGCCGGGAGCATATGGTAAATAGCGCACGGCATGCCGTAAACCAACGACACCTTCCACGCCGGTTCTATACGGATATCAGGGTCCGCCGCGGCCCGTGCCATATAGCTGGGTGAAAGCAACGCGTCGGGTGAAGCAAAACGCCCCTCTCTGGGCGGGTCCGGTTCTCCCGGTTTGGGCGGTTGCAGATTACCGGACGTCACGGCATGGAAGGGCAATTCCCCCGTTTTTACCAGATGCATTAACGTATCGGAAAGTTCCCCATCCAGCGAATGCCCCCGCACCAACAGCGCGAGCACAGAGCACCATGCCACGGTAAGGGACACCACCACGTCATCTGTCTGTGTGAGCACGGTGTTGGCACTCACCGCCGCCGCAAGGCGCGCGGGGCGCCCCGCATACCGCACGCCGATGGCAAGCACCCGCTCCAGCGCCTCGGTAGTGTCCGCGTGTCCGCCAACCTGCCCCCACGGCTGCCCGTGCAGCACCCGCTTACGCCATACCTCGCGGATGGACTGGCTTGTGTAGCCGCCGGGACCGCTCATGGGCAGGCCGTCTAGCAAAGGAAACAACTCCTCGTCCATTCGGCGGCAAAAGTCCGTTTCGTCATATTCCCGCCGAGAGAGCAAGGAATCCACCATCAGCGTGAGGATATCCCCGGACTGCGAAAGCTGGCCCGCCTTCATTCCCGCATGGTAGCGACCGGGCATGGGGTCTGTGTAGCCGTCAATCCAATCCCCGTAGTCACGGCGCATCGCGGCGAGGTCGTAGTACCAATGCGGGCCAAGGCCCAGTGCATCGCCAATCCACGCGCCCATGAGCGCACCAGCGGCCCTGTCTTTCATAGCTGCGCCGGTCTGTTTTCCGTTTTCCATAGGCACCTCCAAAGCGTAACGGTATCACTATCATGGCATATATTCCGGGCCAGCGTCCATAGACACACCCCATAAGTTCCGTTTGGGCGGCTTCACACGGGGCAACACGCCGTTCTGCCACCATACCCCCCGGCTACCGGTACTGTTCCATGCCCACGCGGCCCTTTTCCAATGCTGCGGCACAATACGCTCCACGCTTTACTCTTTATTCTTTACTCACGAGTGGATTCATGTATCGTGGAACTATTGATCCATACCGCGTTTCGGGACCAAACACCTCGCAGAGCGCACCGTCTGAAATACTCTGAAAAAGGAGTTGCTATGGCAGGAAAGTACGAAATTAAGACCACGGCAAACGACAAATGGATGTTCAATCTCAAAGCCGGAAACGGAGAGATAATCCTCACCAGTGAACTGTATACCACAAAAGCGGCGTGCCAGAACGGTATTGAATCCGTTCAAAAAAACTCCCCCCTTGTGGAGCGCTACGAAATCCGCGAATCCCGCAAGGGTGAGCCGTATTTCGTGCTAAAGGCCGCCAACCATCAGATCATCGGTCAAAGCGAAATGTATTCCTCCATGGCGGCGTGCAAAAACGGCATCGCCTCCGTGCAGGCAAACGGCCCCACGACCGTTATTGTAGAACTCTGAGTATTCGCTCCACCGCCCGGTTTATACCGGGCGGTGCTTCTTTCTTCCGTTTCATTACGAGAACACCATGAATGAACACCTCCCCTTACTGGAAGTCGCCCGTTCCGGCGACACCTCCCTTGGCATTATTCCCCGTATGGCAAATCGGCACGGCCTTATTGCCGGAGCTACGGGAACAGGAAAAACCGTAACTCTCCGCGTCCTCGCGGAATGCTTCAGCGACATGGGCGTTCCCGTTTTTATGGCGGATGTGAAGGGAGACCTCGGCTCCATGGCGCAAGCGGGCGGAGACAACGCCAAAATCCAAGAACGCGCACAGCAACTGGGACTGACGAATTTCGCCTACCGGGGCTACCCCGTTACCTTTTGGGATGTATTCGGCACCAAGGGGCATCCCCTGCGCACGACCATTTCTGAAATGGGTCCGCTTTTACTCGCTCGCCTGCTGGATCTGAACGACACACAAAGCGGCGTGCTCTCCATGGCCTTTCGTATTGCGGATGATCAGGGGCTGCTGTTGCTTAACATGGACGACCTGCGCTCCATGCTTTCCTATTTAGGAGAAAACGCGCGGGAATTCCGGGCAGACTACGGCAACCTGTCCGCAGCCTCGGTGGGGGCCATACAGCGCAGCCTGCTTGCGCTTCAGGAGCAAGGGGCCGACAAATTCTTCGGTGAACCCGCGCTGAATCTGGACGACCTGCTCCAGACACAGGACGGCAGAGGTGTGGTGAATATTCTGGCAGCGGACCGCCTTATGCAGGCCCCGCGTGCTTACTCCACCTTGCTGCTCTGGCTGCTCTCTGAACTCTTTGAAACTCTGCCGGAAGTGGGCGACCCGGAAAAACCCCGGCTGGTATTTTTCTTTGACGAGGCACACCTGCTATTTTCCCACACCCCCCGCGCGTTGGTGGAAAAAATTGAAACCGTGGTCCGGCTCATCCGCTCCAAAGGCGTGGGAGTCTATTTCGTAACACAGATGCCCACCGACCTGCCTTCCAGTGTGCTGGGCCAGTTGGGCAACCGGGTGCAGCACGCCCTGCGCGCGTACACCCCAAAAGACAGAGATGCCGTGCGCGCCGCAGCCCAGACCTTCCGCGAAAACCCGGCGCTTACTGTGGAGTCGGCTATTACCGATTTGGGGGTGGGCGAAGCTCTGGTTTCTTTTTTAGAACCCAAGGGCGCACCGGGAATTGTGCATCGGGGGCTTATCCTCCCCCCGCACAGCCACCTCGGCGTGCTCAGTCAGGAAGATCAGGAGCGCAGCATCCGGCAATCCGTTTTGTACGGTCACTACGAACGCGAAGTGGATTCCGAATCGGCACACGAGATTCTCACCGTCCGGCGACAGCAGCAAGAAGCGCAGCACGAGCAGATTCTCCGCCAAAAGGAACAGGAAAAAGTGGAGCGGCGGGCGGCCCAGTCGAACCGGACAAACCGCGCGAGTGATAACTTTTTCGATGCGTTTGCCAAATCCGCCCTGCGTTCCATAGGCTCGGACGTGGGCAAAAGGTTCATACGGGGTGTACTGGGGAGCTTACTGAAATAGTAAAAATTATATTAAAATACACGATATTATAAAATATAAAATAAAAGTTATCATTAGGTATTTACTGGAATTTTATTTTGTGTATGGTGTCGATCATCATGCGCCGTAGCTCTACCCCAGCGGTGATATTCCCACCCAATCCCGTCCGGTGTCAGTATCGCGAAGCAACGGGGATAGCAGCATGACGGTCGAATAGGCGAAACGGCAGGCAGGCAGAACCACACATGCATAGTCCTTTCGCGTATCATGTCAGCATGAAACCCCGCGGGCAACTACGCCGTCCGTGGGGTAATTTGGCATCACGGATCAATAGCGAACCCGCTCCAGCTATGGATACTTTCAACATCCTGCAGCGCCCTATTTTTCCACACCATGAGCATTACTCTCATTATCGCACCCATCGCGCCCGCGTGGTGGGGCGTAAACACTTTTTTATGAGGCATTCCCATGTATTTGACTCCTCTCTTCTACGGCAACACTGGCAGAAGATATACCACTGCCCCTAACGACAACGGCAGCAGCACCGCAGACGTTTCCTCTTTGTGGTGGCCTCCCCCCGTTTTTACCGCTTTTGTCCTCCTCGCGCTGCTCTTTTTCCCAACATCCGCCTCCGTCGCCTCCGCCGCAGGAAATGCGACCATCTCCAGCACGATATCAGTAACCGGCGATCCCGCTGAGATAACGCATACCGACCTTACGCCGATCGACGTAGCCAACGGGCACGGTCTTCATGCTGTATCCACTACGACGCACTCTACTATCACCACTGGTCCCGGAACTACCATTTCGGTGAGCGGCAATCAGGCCGCTGCCATCTATGCAACATCCAGCACCGGTTCCAGCACTATCACTTCGCAAAGCACTATCACGGCAAACGGAAACGGCAATCCCAGCAAGGGTATTTACGCCAATGTTACCAATGCGTTGGCGGGCAGTGCCATTCGCGTCTCCCACATAGGCGGGCGTATTGCTATTTCCGGCAACACAACCTCCACCAATAACGCCGCGGCCATTTTCGCGCAGATGGTTGGTGCGCATACCCAAGGGGTTTCCATAACCGTCCGTGACGCCGATATTTTGGCCAACGACAACTACACACACGGCGTGTATGTGCCGGTTACGCTCTCTTCCGGCAACATCACGATCGGCGTGACCAACACAGACATGACCCTGCGTGGCAATAATAGTGACGGCATCCACGTGCGGACGTTGCAGGACGCGTCTTCCTCCGATGTAACGATTACAACGCATGGCGGAACCATTTCAGTTACCAACACGGGTAACCACTCTTTTAGCCAAACCAACTACGGTATCGTTGTGGACCATCAGGCGGAAAGCATGTCCGGTGCCACGCGCGTTATCAACGAAGGCACCGCCATCACCACCGCCACAGAAGTGGCGGGGTATGGTGAAAATTCACGGGCCATCGGTATTGTGTACGCCAAAGCCTCCTCGTCGGGAGCGGCCGCTGTGGAGAACAGCGGCACGCTGGTTACCTACACAGACGGTTCCCAAGGCATCATGATCCGCAATGAAGGCACTGGTGATAACAGCATACAGAACACGGGAGATATCACCACGCATGGAGCAAGGGCACACGGCCTGAGTATGCACGGCGGGGGCGGAACCGGGGAGATGCGAAACTCCGGCGCAGTGCGGGCAAGTGGGAAGGATGCTTCCGGGATGCTTGTTTCCACCAAAACAGGTGCGGTGACCTGCCCTATTCGTTTGTACCACCCGCAATGTTAGTCCTGCCTGCCGCCTGACGAGGCGGCCAGTGGCATGCTCCCCCATGGGGGAGCATCGCTTCGGGTGCTGGCGGCTTGTATCCCAACGA
>JAEWQB010000007.1 GCA_023460395.1 Pseudomonadota bacterium
CACGGGGTGACCCCCCCCCCCCCCCCCGCACAAGAAAAGGCGGTCATCATTTCGATGACCGCCCCAGAGCATCACTCTTTCACACTATGCGGCAAAACAGCGTTTTGTTTCGCCGTGGCTAAGGAAAAAACGAATTCCGCGGAACCATACCAGCGCCAGCCGGAAAAAACCTCCTAAGGCTTTTCCAGACACGCCTGCGCGTTACAAAGCGGCCTTGGCTGCGGCAATAGCTGCCTCGTAATTCGGTTCTTTCGCCACTTCCGGCACAATTTCCATATATGTGATTGTGCCCTCGCGGTTCACCACCAGCACTGCGCGGGTGAGCAGGCGCAGTTCCTTGATGATCAGGCCATACGCGGTGCCAAAGTTCATGTCCTTATGGTCAGAGAGCGTTTCCACGGCATCGATGCCCGCCGCGCCGCACCAACGGGCCTGCGCGAACGGCAAGTCGGCGGAAACGGTCAGCACGGACACGTCATCTCCCAATGTAGCCGCTTCCTGATTGAAGCGACGGGTTTCCATATCGCAAACTGGCGTGTCCAGCGAGGGAACCGCCGAAAGAATAAGCACCTTGCCTGCGTAGTCCCGCAGAGTTTTCGTGCTCATGTCGTTAGCCTGCACAGTAAATCCGGGGGCCTTGTCGCCAACCTTGACCGGAGTTCCCTGTAGCGTGAACGGCGCGCCCTTGAATGTAATAATACCTGTGCGTTCGGTCATATGGTGTCTCCTTATCAGTTGCAGCGATGACACATGGAACACAGCTGCGGGTGTGCCCCGTGCGGTAGGAATCTTTCACGGACAATATATTTCTGTATACACAAAGCGAAACCCAATGGGAACCACACAGCGAAAAAAACTCTGGTCACATGCTGCAATATTGCTTTATTTTTGCACATATGTCTAACCGCATATATTTCACCGCGTCGGCTCCACAGTGCCGCCTTTCCCAGATCCCCTGCCGTACAGGCCACCATTAGCCACACCGCGAAGCCAACAAAAGCAAATGGTTGAAGAAAATATGCTCTTTACGCACAGTGACACACGATATATACTGTGCATGGATGGCATAGTAGCATCCCAGCCCGACTTTCGGATGATCAGAAACACAGGCCGCGCGAACCAATCCTCCGGGCTATACGCAGGTCCATGTCACCAGAACGCAGGGAGGCGATACGCCTATGAAAAAGCTGGAAATTATTATCCGCCCCTTTAAGCTGGACGAAGTGAAAACCGCCCTTATCCACACAAATGTTCAGGGCATGACCATTACCGAAGTCAGAGGATTCGGCAGGCAGCGGGGCCAGAAGGACGTGTACCGCAGTGTCGAATACGAGGCGGATTTGTTGCCCAAGGTCAAAATAGAAATTGTGCTGGATGACGCGATGGTCCCCGCTGTTGTTGACGCCGTGGACAAGGCGGCCCGAACCGGCAAAGTGGGTGACGGAAAAATATTCATCCTTCCGGTGGACGACGCCATCCGCATTCGTACCGGAGAAACCGGACACGACGCCATCTAATCCACATGGCAAAAGATATTCTCACCCCGTCCGGCGGCGATGCCCTTAAGGCCCTTGCCGCCGGACGCGCCGCATTGCTCCCCGCACTGGACGCTCCCCCTTCGCCGGGGGGGCTTCGTTTTGAACGCGCTTTTTCTCTTTTGCTGGACACCTACTTCCAGACCCGTCTGGCGGAAACCGGCGCGACACGTCATAAAATGGCGCTAGTGGCTCTGGGGGGGTACGGAAGAGGAGAACTTTGCCTCGGATCGGATATTGATGTCATCATCCTTTGCCGTCGCAGCATTCCTCCGCAGGTTATCGACATGGCCCAACCCTTGTTCCTGCCGTTATGGGATGCGGGGTATTCGCTGGGGCATGGTTTCCGCACTCTCGCAGACTGCGTAAAACTCGCCGCCAAAGACCCAAAACTTCTTTGTTCGCTGCTCGATGCACGCGTGGTGGCTGGCGATGCGGTAATATTTGATGAGCTGTGCGAACGCATACGCGAAAAAGTGCTGCAACGCCGGGAAAAAACGTTCCTGCACTGGCTGGATGCGGAACATTCGGAACGGAGTGTGGCCTGCGGCCCCCGTGCGATGGTGCAGGAAACCAACATTAAAGAAGGATTAGGCGGCCTGCGGGACTACCACCGCCTGCTCTGGCTGGCCCGTCTGCGCGCCGGATTCGGCGAACCGGTTGCCATCCTCCGCCAAACCGGACTGTCAGATCTGGAGCGCACGCGTCTGGAAAACAACGTGGCCTTTCTGCACGACGTCCGCAACCGCCTGCACGCGCTGGCTGGCTCTAAAAATGACCGGCTCACTGTGGCCCTTCAGCCCGTAGTGGCCCAGCGCATGGGATTTGCGGATGCAAACGGATATCTTGGCGTGGAACGCTTTCTGGGGGAATTGTATCACCGCATGGACGATATCCGCGCGTTGTCCGACGCCTTTCGCCCCGTCGCGCCGGAGATGCGCGCGCCCTCTCACGACAAATCGCTCAAAGACCCGCTGTGCGACGGCAGAGACGGCGAAGTGCTCCGGTGCGGTGCCATGGTGCATGTGTGCCCCGCGCACGCGCTGCTAGACCGCCCCCAATTAGCCCTTGCCGCCCTCAAGGCCGCCGCTCTGAAGGTGGACGGCACCGCTGAACCGACATTGGCGTGGCGCACCCGGCAATCGCTTGTCCAACTTTGTTCCCTCACGCCCGACCTGCTCACCCACCTGCCGGATATTTATGCAACGCTTGTTGCGGTGCTCCATTCCGGGCACGCCGCCACGATTCTCGGACAAGCCATGGACACAGGCCTACTTGGCGCGCTGGTCCCCGACGTCGGCGCCTCGCGGGACAGCGTGCAGTTTGACGGTTTTCACACACACCCCGTGGGCCGCCACACATTGCTTGCCATCTCCTTTTTGGAAGGGCTGGGAAAAGCAGACCCGCAGCCCACGCTCACTCCCCTGTGGAAGTCATTGCCAGACCGGACAGCGCTGATGCTTGCCGCCCTATTTCATGACGTGGGTAAAGGCGTGACCAACGCTGCGGACCACGCGACCACTGGAACGGAAATGGTACGCGCACGCCTTGCCACGTGGGGCGTAGCTGACGATATCACGGAAGAAGTGGCATTTTTGGTAGAGCACCATCCCCTTCTTGCCAGCACCTCCCACCGCCTTGATTTGTCGGATGAATCTGTTGTGGCGCAGTGCGCCAGCGTTGTCGGAACACAAGAACGGCTCAACCATCTGTTTCTCCTGTCCTACGCTGATTCCCGTGCTACCGGACCCAAAGCATGGACTCGCTGGTCCGCCGCGCTGCTGGAAGAGCTGTACACCAAGGTGGGCAACCTGCTCCGCAACACGCCGCTGGCTACCCCCAGCTCTGCCCGCACTGTCCGTGACACATGCGACAAGGTGCGCATGGTGCTCTCCGCCGCAGATTCGCCCCTTTCCGCCGAAGACGGCGAAACCATGCTTGGCTATCTTCCCACACGTTACGCGCTTTCCATTTCGCCGGAAGATATCGTGCGGCATATGGTGGTCGTTCGTAATCTGGAACGCGAGATCGCCGAAGCGGAACGCCGATTAAGTGAAGAGCGGGCGGCACGCGGCATCGTCCTGCTAGATCCCCGCCCGCTGGACGGACGTCAAGGCGACCGATGGGAGCTTGTCGCCGTGGCCCGCGATCAGCACGGGCTTTTCGCCACCATATCCGGCGTGCTGGCACTGCATTCACTCAGTGTATTTTCGGCAGACGCCTTTGTCTGGCGTAACGACACAGTGGTGGACATCTTCCATGTTTCCGCGCCACCTGATCCGGCAAACGCCAAGGATTTTTGGACAAACGTCCGGGGAGCAATCCAATACGCTCTCACAGGAAAACTATCGCTGGACTATCGTATTGACCAAATACGCGCAAACGCCACTCCCGCAGACTCCCGGCATGCCCTTGGTCAAACGGCGCACACGGCTGTCGCCGTAACCGTGGACAACGGCCTTTCGGATTTTTACACGGTTATTGATGTGCGTGTGCCCGACCGCCCGGCGCTGCTTTATGATGTAGCCCGCACGTTGCAATCAATGCGGCTGGACATCCTTTTCGCAAAAATCGCCACACTGGGCGCGACAACCAATGACAGCTTTTCGGTCCGCAATATCTACGGGCAAAAAGTAACGGACGACGAGCAGCTTACAGAAATTCGAAGCGCCCTGTTGCACGTATTGCAGGGCAAGTATATTTAGTGACATTTTTTATAAATTCGTATACACCACATGTCATGCAATGTGAAATGTGAACACCAATGCAGGGGCAACCACAACAGGGAACTATCCGCGACATCCCCAATTTTATTATTTTTTTACCCAAATTTTAAACCGGAAGAGTTCCCCTTGACAAACCGGTTACCGCGCTAGTATTTCGCTGATAAAGATTATCACATTCATCTAGCCCCCTGTACTATATCCGGCTCTCCACGTGCAATGGCACACCAACGCGTCCCGTTGCCATGCCTGCCATGCGGATTTCAAAACCGGTTCACGCTGTTTTCTCAGGACTGAGAGGAGATTCCATGAGAGTGAAGCCCTTGCTGGCCATCCTGCTTTTGCTACTGCCCCTGTCTGCAGCGGCGGAGCGGTCCCCCGGCACAGCCAACCGTCTGCTCGCCGATGTAACTACCGCGATAAAAACGGAATCCGCCGCACAGCGAGAGTACACCGCGTGGGATGAGCAACGCGACGCCGCAAGTGCCGAACTACGTGACATGAAGGCCATGGAAGACTGGCTCTCATTCCAAAACAAAAAATACACCGAATACCTGAAGCGTCAGAAGGCGGTTATCGCCGAATTAGAACGCCGCAAGGAAGAAGTACGGCGCATTCGCATGGAACTTGAACCCTATCTGGAAGTTATCGTGGACCGCATGGACGCCTTTGTAGGGGAAGATCTCCCCTTCTTGCCGGAAGAACGGCAGGCTCGCGTGGCCTTCCTGCGCGATTCGCTTAGTGACTACCATCTGGAACTGAGCGAGAAGCTTCGCCGTGTTTTTGAAGCTCTGCATGTGGAAACCGAGTACGGGCGCACCGTGGAAGTGACAACGACCGAGTTGCCTGTAGATGGCGTCCCCACGCAGGTATCACTCTTCCGGCTGGGCAGAACAGCGCTGTACTACGTAACCGCTGACGGAAGCGGCGCGGGCATGTGGGACCAGCAGGGCCGCTCGTGGAAAACACTGGATGGGAATGCCGCGCGCACACTGCGCCGTGCCGAAGAAATGGCCGCACGCAAACGGGCCGTGGAACTGCTTGATCTTCCCGTGGAGGCCTCCCGATGAAACGCACTGTTCTCGCCTTCCTCCTTTTCGCGGCCTCCGCCCTACCCGCTTTGGGCGCACCGGAGCAGTCTGTCCCGGAGCAAACGGCTGGCATAGTCACCGCCGCCACGCAGGACGCCGGACAAACCCGCAGCCAAATGGCGCAGGAACGTCAGTCGCTGCAAGCTGAAAAACGTACTCTTCAAACGTCCATCGCCCAGAAACAGAACGCCTTTGGCGAATTGAAAAAAGAATATGATGCCCTGCTGGCGCGGGAGCAAGCGCTCCAAGAAGAATTGGCTGCACAGGCGCACGAACTGAAAACCATCGACGGCACCATCCGCACTTCGGCAAAGCAAGCGCGTGATTATTTTCATGAAAGCCTTACCACGCCGGAATTCCCAGAGCGCATGGCGGCGCTGGACACCATCCTCACGCCTGAAACATTTCCCGGACTGGAAGGCATCCGCACTCTTTTGACCCTCTACTTAGAAGAAATGAGCGCCTCCGGGCAAATTTTACTGCGGGAAGGGGCCTTCATCAGCGCGGACGGCACGGAAATACAAGGCAATCTCGCCCGCATAGGCACTTTCACCATGGCCTACCGGCAACCCGACGGCACAATGGGCTTTCTGCGCCCCGCTCAGGAGGGTACCCGGCTGAGTGCCGTACAGGGCGCCCCCGGCTGGGGATTATCCCGCACCATGAAGGCGTATTTTGCTGGTGAATCGTCCGTGTTTCCCGTGGATATTTCTAACGGTGCCGCGCTGGCGCGTCTGTCGCAGGATCAGAAAGGCGTGTTGGAATGGCTGCAAACCGGCGGCCTGCTGGTATGGCCCATTCTGCTTGTAGGCGTAATAGCACTGGGACTGGTCATAGAGCGTTTTTACAGTCTCAGCCGCATCCGGGGCAATTCCGACCGCAACATGCAAACCATTCTGCGCATGGTGCAGGAAGGGAAGTGGCAGGAATGCCGCGACTTCTGCCGTGAAAAATCGGAATTTCCCACCTGCCGCATCATCGGTCACACCCTGACACATCTGGGAGCCACACGCGAAATTATTGAAAACGCGTTTCAAGAAGGACTGCTCAAAGAACTTCCCAGACTGGAGCGCTTCTTGCCCACGTTGGGAGTTCTCGCCGCCATCGCCCCGTTACTGGGTCTGCTTGGTACGGTGACCGGCATGATCAATACGTTTCAGATCATTACCCTGTACGGCACAGGCGATCCCCGCATGATGTCCGGCGGTATCTCCGAAGCGCTCATCACCACCCAATTGGGTTTAGTTGTCGCCGTGCCTATCATGCTTCTGCATCATGTGCTGGAACGCCGGGTAGACGGCATCATCGGCGACATGGAGGAAAAAGGCACAGGTTTCGCCGTGGCCCTGATGAAGCAGGGTCTTATCAAGACCGGCAGCCAACCCGCACCGGCTGCTCCTGTAGCCCCCAACGCCGCATCAGACCCTATCGCCCACCCCGGACAAAACGCCAAAGGATATGCTGCCAAGGCCGGAGGCAGCCATGCCTAGTCTGCTGGAGCAGATACTCGCCTACATGCAGGCGGGGGGACAAACAATGATCCCTATTATTCTGTTCTCGCTCATTATCTGGACGCTATCGCTGGTGAAAATACACGGTTTCATCACCGAGAGCCGTGCCGAAACCACACCGGAAGAGTGCCTTGCGCATATAGATGCGCGCGGCGTGTGCTCAGGCCGCCCATACGCAGCGTGGCAACGGCACATTCTCACGGAATATCTGCGCTCCCGGTGCGACGACCCGGAGCTTAACCGCAAAACGCTGGAAACCATACGCCTGCACCTCGGTGCGCAGGCAAGCCGGTTCATTCCCACCATATTCATCCTTTCGGCAATAGCACCGCTGCTGGGATTGTTGGGGACTGTTTCCGGCATGATCTCCACGTTCGACGTAATCTCACAGTTCGGTACGGGCAACGCCCGCGCTCTGGCATCCGGCATTTCCGAAGCTCTGGTCACCACCCAGAGCGGGTTAGTGGTGGCGGTTCCGGGCATGCTGCTGGGCGGCGTGCTTTACCGCCGCGCCGAAAAGCTTAAACACCGCATGGAACTCTTCTGCATCGGCCTTCAGTACGAAACAGAATGCGGTTCATTGCTCAGGTAACCCATGAAAAGTATTCGATACGCACGCTCCGCACGCCATAGGAACAGCGAGATCAATATGACCCCGCTTATCGACATGGTGTTTATCCTTCTCATCTTTTTCATTGTTACCACAAGTTTCGTCCGCGAAGCCGGGGTGGACGTAAACCGCCCTTCCGCCCAGTCCGCTGAAACGAAAGAAAAAGCCAATGTTATCCTTGGGCTGACCAGCGATGGACGCATTTTTGTGGAGGGGAGGTCGCTGGATATTCGCTCTGTACGCGCCTATATGGAACGGTTTCTGGCGGAAACGCCCGACGGTTCCGTTGTTATTGTGGCGGACAGACAAAGCACCACCGGAACAGCGGTGCAGGTGTTGGATCAATGTCGCCTCGCAGGCGTCCAAAACATCAGCATTGCTGCCAAAAAAGAATAATGGTCCATCGCACTCATTCCACAATCCGATTTTCGCTGGCGGCCTTGCTGGCAGTGGTTATTTCCGGCTTTATCCATGTCGGCGTCTTGTTGCTTAACCGGGAACAAGCCATTCAGCCACCGGACATGATTTCGGGATCCATCCGCCTTGCCCAGCCAGTGAAAGAAGTCATAGAGGAACAGCAACGCAAACGCCCTCAGGACCACAAGCCACCGGAAAAGCTCCCCAAAACTTTTTCTACCCGCCCCCGTAATACGCCGGACAAACCACGCATGGATTTGCAGCTTCCTGCGTTCAGCGCAGACATGCACCCTTCTATCAGTGGCGGCATCGCCATGCCTTCTCTTGATACGCTGGGGGGCATAGGTTTTTCACTGGATGAGGTGGACGAAGCCCCCCGGATAGCCAGTAGTGTAGCTCCCCGGTATCCGCTCAGTGCCCAGCGCAGCCATATTGAAGGTAAGGTGGTTGTGCGCATACTGGTAACTGCGCAGGGGAAGCCCGCAGAACTGTCTGTTCACTCCGCAACCCCTGCCGGGGTATTTGACGAAGCCGCGCTGGACGCCGCCCGCCGCATGCGATTTTCCCCCGGCAAATATGATGGGAGAGCCGTAGATACATGGGTACTTCTTCCCTTCGACTTCGAGCTGTCACGATGAACCGCGCACAACAATTCCTCCATGTGTTTTTCTGGATGGGGAACATGGCGGCCTCTACTCAAGCCACGCGCTTGCAGCGAACCGCTTCTCACGTCCGCGCACTCTGCTCCACCATAAAAATCACATGCACGCGACCTCTCGTATGGACGGCATTGCTAGTGCTGACGCTTATGGGGCATACCCCATCGCCGGCAGCGCAGCTTCCCCCTCTCGCCCGACACGCCATTCACAAGGCGCAGGTATTGCTGGAAAAATCAGACGCAACAGAAGCTGCAGCCATACTCGTCGCCTATCTGGCAAGCACAGAAGAAACCGCACCTGCCGAGGTTTACCTTGTACTGGGCGATGCGTACCACCGGCAAAAGCATCTGGAAAAAGCCATCCAGATATTTCAAAAGGGCTTCACCGCCTACCCTGCCAACGAATATCTTTGCCGTAATTTGGGAGTAGCCCTTTACGAGGCACAGCGTTTTGCCGAAGCCGCAGGCTATTTTGAAACACAGTACGCGTTGCAAAAAAAGCCCAGTGCGGAGGTGCTCCATCAGGCCGCATCCCTTTACTACCAAGCAAAACAATACAAGGCATCCGCAACCGCATCAGAACGGCTTCTCGCAACACATCGTCCGCCCCGTAAGGACTGGATACAACTTGCGGTACACGCGCATCTCCAAGCGGGGCAACCTGCCAAGGCGGAAACGCTCATCCTGCAACTTCTGGATGCTTCTCCCGACGAAGCCGGGTACTGGAAACTACTGGCAACCATCTATTTGGACCGCAACGAAAACGCGCGGGCAGCAGCCGCACTGGAAATACATTCCCGGCTGACCTCGACGCAACGGCAGGAAATGGAGTGGCTGGCCTCGCTGTACACGTATCTGGACGCGCCGCTCCTCGCGGCCCATACGCTGGAAAGGGCCTATGGCACCACGCCTCCGGCCGCGCAAGTTCCCAAAGTGGCGGCACTCTACGCCTCCGCCGGTCGGGTGGATACAGCCCTCACATATATGCGGCGGTACATCTCTGGGAATACCAGTGCTCTGACGCAAGGAAAAATGCTTTTCAATGCCCGCCGGTTTTCGGAAGCGGAACGCGTTTTTTCCGCCATCACTTCCGGCCCGGATCATGACGCGGCTTCGTTCTTCCTCGCGCTCTGCGCATGGGAGCGCAAAGACTGGGATACCGTGCAAGCGCAACTTCGCCGCGTCACCTCACGCAATACCGCGCTCCAGAAACAGGCAGCCGCCTACACCTCCATCCTGCAAGAACTGGAAAGTGCCCGCGCCAGCCTGCCAGAAACGAGGGACACGCCGCAGGAATAAGCGCGGCGCGCCAACGTACTACCGCACAACAGTGGCGTAGGGCATCCATCAGCAAATCCGGCGCACGCAGTAACAAAAAAGCGCTTCAAGCAAAAAGCAGAAAACTTCTCGCCAGTCTCTTAGCGAAGGGGGTCTTCGCGCTGCTGGCGCGGCAATCTGCGTACCCCCCCCCACCTCAGTCCTGTCGCATACCTATTTCAAAAAAGCTGCGAAACACCGCCCCCCGGCTATCAACAGGAAAGCCGAGACTTCCCTCTCGCATACCGGGCATTCCTTGTGGCGACGGACAGCAGCACTATGCTGCCAGACGAGGTACAACAAAACAGCAGGTTACTGCGCCCTACCGCATATATCTCGGCATATTTTCCCATGCGCAGTGACATATTGTCACTTCACATAGTAATTTTTCCGTACTATTCTAGCCTTATTGAATAACTTTGAGCACGGAACTATATAAAAGGCGCATTTTGAATATTGTCATCTGCACTAAAAAGGACTTGGCAGGTTGTCTTGCTCTGAACAGGCTGCTGACCGGACTTGCGGAGAAGCATCGCGTGACAGTGATTCTCTCCGACTACGTGCTGCAAGCGGAAAAAGCTAACCCTTACGCAGCGTGCCTTGTGGCCCACGAACGGGACATGGTTCTCGACCACATTTTCCCCCTGCTGGACAGCCTGTTCCCCGATGGCAGCGAAGCCTCCTGCCAGACATATTCAGGATTATGTGCCAGATACGGAATATCCATGGAACTGTGGGGACCGATGCGTTCGCCACAGGCGGTTGATACCATGCGGGCGCTAGCCCCGGACATCATCATTTCTTGCCGGTATGACTATATATTTCCCCCGGAAGTGATAGGCATGGCTAAGTTGGGCACCTATGGTCTACACCCCGGTGCCTTACCCGCTCTTCAGGGATTATGCAGCCCGTTCCGGGCCATGCAGAAAAAAGACACGCAGTCCGGTTGCACCCTGTTCCAACTCGATGCCGGTCTGGATACCGGCCCTCTTGTGGAAATCGGCTGGGCAGACATTGCCTATGACCGTTCCCTGCTCTGGAACTTTGTGCAAACCTATTTTGCGGGAATTGACGCACTGATGCGGCATCTGCCGATTCTGGAAGCAGGCAAAAAACTTGCCTCACACACTCAGAAGACCGGCGGACGCCAGTATTACACGTATCCCACAGAAGAAGAATTCCGGGAATTTATCCAGCACGGCGGAACCCTTGTCCGGCATTCCGACTACATGGAAATGCTGTCGTGTTTTTTCCCACAAGGACCGCTCGATTCCCGGCTACCGGAACTGGAACGACAGGTTACCGCTCTGTCCCGCGGGCACGCCAAATAGTCAGATAGACCAGAGCCAGCGCACAGACGACCCCGCCCATAAGCAACAACGCCTGTTGCGGCTCCATGGCAACGGTAACTACGCCAAAGATAACAGGCCCCAGCACCTGTCCGACACGCTCCAGCCCCCGATAGATGGAGGCTGTCTTTTCCCGTCCCAAAATTTGCGCCGGACGCAACGCAAGAACGCACAGCATAGTTGCCGGGGCGGCAAGACACTGCGCCAGTCCCAACGCCACCACAGCCGCCGCCGTGCCCGGCATATCCGCAGGCCGTGCAGCGAGCAACAGAGCCGCTCCAGAAAGCAACCCGGTAAGGACCAAGAACACATTCGTATCGGCTGTGCGGTCCATCCATTTGCCCAACAAAGGACCGGCGGTGATAAAGCATAGCCCATACAGCATGAACACCCGCCCGATGTCGGCCTGCTCCACATTTGCCGCAGCAAGACGCAGAGGAAGCAGGTAATGCAAGAACCCGGTCAGACAAATTGCCGCCGGTATGCCCACAAGCAACAGAATGCAGTGCATACGCGGATCTCTGAGCAAGCTCATTCCCCCCGCGAATAATGACGTGCGCGCACACGCGGTTCCCGTGCCGGAAGACCCGGACGCCGGAATTTCCCGTCCGATCCCGGTTTCGGCTGTTGCCACCGCAGCCAGTTCCCTGCCTCCACACGCTCCGGGCGCACGCGATGCCGGAGTTCCTGTCCAGACGGCTCGGACCGCAGCCAGAATCACCACCCCGCCGATAAGCAGCACAGACTCAAACGCCATGTGCTCTGCCAGCAAGGCACCGGCGGCGGAACCACATATGCTGCCGGAAAAAATACCGGCGAACACACTAGCCAGCCCGGAACCTGCATTGGCATGTTCCAGAGTGCCAAGCTGCGCAGCCATGAGAACCAGCCCGAAGCCGAACCCTGCCATGCCCCGCGCACCGATAAGCATGGGCAACCCTGATGCCACCCCGCCCGTAAACAACCCCAGAGACGCGGTTATTGTGCCTAGCATGAATATTCTGCGCCACCCGTAACGTTGTGCCACACTGCCGGAAACAAGCAGAGCAATTCCGGCACAGACCATTTCTGCCGATATGGGCAACCCAATGACCACTTCTTCAGACAGCCCCCAAAACGGTTGGTACAAGGATCGAGCCAGCAACGGAATGAAGGAAATACCCATATCGTACCCAAGGAAAAAGACAAACCCCCCAGCCCGCAGCACCTGCGAAGTATACGCCGCAGAAGACTGCTGCCGGGCCGCGCCCTGTGGCACGAGCTCCGACGCAATTCCCCGCAGCGCGACAAGGCCCATTACCTTAGCCAATTCCAATAACAGCAAAAAGCTGATGACCAACGACGTTCCCAAGTCTATGGCAAGGTTGAGAATCCTCTCCGAGATAAAGTGCTGGTCCATGCCAAGGCGCAGCAAGAGCACTGGCTGGCGTTGCCTGAAACGGCTGGGCCAATATGCGTCCAGCGAACGCTGCACACTCAACCCCGCAGCCGGGATTTCCCCCGCAGAGATCAGCACCGTTCCGTCCGGCGTTGTCAATTCAGCTCCGCGCAATTCCTTGTTGTCCGCAACCAATCGCTCCAGCAGGTGTTCCGTGCCCTTCAAATGGGTAACGTCCACGCCTTTATGGATGAGGTACTCCACGTCCCGCTTCACGGATTGCGCCAGAATAACCGTCTTAGTGCGCACAGTCTCCTTAACGAAGGAGTCAAACAACACGAGCGTACCGCAGCTATACGCCAACTGCGTGCCGCCGATGAGAATGAGCAACAGCTTACCCAGTGTGCCATGCAGACGAGCGCGGGCTTCTTCCGTATCCGTAAGCAACCCCAGCCACCCCGTCAGTATCAGCCCCACCACCACACAGGCCGCCAGCGCAAGAGACGCCGACCAGCGCAGAAAACTATGCGCGGCGGCATCAATCTGACCACCAGCCACCTCCATGGCTACCCAGCCCGCTAGTCCTTTGTGGTGCAGAGGAATGAGAAGACGATACCCGTCCTGTGTTTTGAGCAAGGCTTTCTCTGGCACATCGTGAAATTCTTTCATGCGGCGTAGGTCGTCCGGTCGGAGCTGCCCTCCCTGTGTTGCCTGAGAAACGGGCCGGGCGTACAAAAGTGTTCCCTGAGCGTCCATAACCTCCACACGCGCTATACCCGGCACGCTGCCTTGCAGATCCACCAGCATTTCGCCCATTCCGGCATAGGAATTCAGCGGTTTGCCAAACCGCATTCCTCGTTCCAAACTACGCGTAAAATGCTCTCCGCCACTCCGATAGCCGGAAAGAATAGAATCCGTTGCCAAGGCGTCCAGAGTGGATACCGAAAGCAACATATTAAACCCAAGCGTGAGCACCAACACTCCCAGCGACAAGAGCATCATGTGTATTCGCAGTTTTTGGACGGCGCTGATGTGCACGACAACTCCTCTCTGTCTTTCCCGCATTACAACTGCCCGCTACGGACGCCAGCCCCCGCATGACACACAAAACAATACCGCCCATAACCGGTGCGGCGTTGCGTAACGTCCCCGCTATGGCGAGGCTAAGGGCCGGGGGGAAGTTATGACTTCGTGCAATTCATCCGCAACCACCAACACATCAAAGGGAAAGTCAAATCCGATGGCTTTGGCTGTCGCAAGATTTAGCGCTATGGAAGGTTCCGCTTTGTCCAGCATGGATACCGATCTGGGAAGTGTGCCGGTTAATATGGCATGCCCCTGCACGGCTAAAAATGTGCCTATCGGACCGAAATCCCATGTGGAAAACCCCATCAAGGCCCCGGCCTTCACATACTCGGACCCGTCACGCGCAAAGGTGGGAACATTCCATCCGGTTAGCGTGTTCAGCAGCCGGGGCAGGTTGTCGCTTTCAATATCAAAACAATTAAGAGGACCGATGAAAAACGCATCCATGCCCTGCGCATACAACGACTCAAGACCCTTGGCGCATTCTTCCGTGCTTTCCGCTGAAGAAAGCCCGCCATACAGGACAAGGGAAAATCCCAGTTCCGAAGCCATGGCCCGCGCATCCGCAAGGGCCGCATACACTCGTCCTTCAGGATTGTCCGCGAACATGATGCCCAGCTTCCTAAAATGAACTACCTCATAAAACACGCGAAACATGGAGGCCCAGCGATCCACGGTAACCCGGCAGGTGAAATTGTCCACCCCGGAATCGACGGCGCTGCTCACCACCCCGGCAGCTATGGGATCTGCCATTCCCATGCCGAGAATCGGCACGCGTCCGGTATTGGCAGACAGTAACGCCTTAACCGCAGCCGTGCCCATGCCCACCACCATGTCCAGATCCGTGCGTTGCATCAGAGCACTCGCTTGGGCCGACAGCGTTTGCATCTGTTCCGGTTCCCAACCGGGGCTGATTCTGGCATCCGGCGGAAACTCGCACCGGATGTCGGAACTACGGGCAAGGGCGTCACGAAAAGCGCTCCATGTGCGGTCAAACAGCCAGAAAGGGCCAGCTTCCAGATACCCGATGCGTTTGACAGGAGGTTGCGCCCGGCAGGGCGTGGGGAGAGCGCCCCACAAAAAAACCAGTGCCGTTGCTGCGGAAAAAAAACAGATAAAAGCCCGCGGTAATGCCGCGCGGCGCGGCAGTCGCATTCCGACACGGCAACGCACCCCCGGCGCACGGGGGCCGACTATGAATGGGGAGATAAGAAAAAATACCAAAGCACCTATGGTGACAAACGCGACACCAATGCCCCGCGTCCCAGTTGCTTCGATTTCAGCCGCGCCCAGCACCGCAAGTTCAACCATATGCACGAGGCGTCCTTTACCTTGAAAGTGCCCGGAAAAATTATTCCTGCCGGGGGGATTTCCCGGAAGCGGAAATAACAAGCAGCAACCCCACAACAGGCGTAAGCAGCATGCTTGCAAAAAAATTCCCCCAAAAGCCAAACCGCGTATTTATACCGAGCAGGCCGATAATCAGGCTCAGACCTAAAAAAAGCGCGAGTATTTGCACAGTGGCCTCCCTTATTGTTTGGGCTTGTCCGCCGTGTTGGGATTCAGCAACGTCTTATCAAGTCGCTGGAGGAACTCCATGACACTCTCGTCCGATTGCATCCAGTCCATCCCTCCCTTGCGCTGCATGACATCTGACTGCGGGGTGACACTGCCCGCTGCCTTGGAAGGCGGTTGCGCCGGGGACCATGGCTGGGGAATGGCACCCGCGGGGACATCACGCGCACTAGCTGCGCCGGACTGCGTGTCCGTATTCAAAATGAGCGGCAACCCGTCTTTGCCACCTATGACCACTATCTTCGCGTTAGGCGAGGCGGCAAGTTCTTTCGTTGCCTTTATCCCCTCGAATTGCAGATAGCTGGGGGTCATATGCGTATTAACGAGTGATTGGTAAAACTGTATTCCCTGCCCTTCTATGGCCTTGCGTTTGGCTTCCTGTTTGGCTTCCTGCAACAGATAATTATAGCGCAGGTACTTTTGCTCCGCGACCAGCTTGTCTTCAATGGCGTTACGCAACACTTCGGGCAACGTGATACTTTTGACCACAAACCCGTGGATAAGCATAGGAATTCTGCCCATCTCCTCCACCGCATCAACGAGCATCTGGTCTTGCAATTGTTGCCGTGCCGTGGAGTACAGGTCATCGGGCCGGTAGCTGCCAATGGTCTGGCGCACTGCGGAGTTCATAATGGGAATGATGATTTTGCGGCGATATTCCGGCCCGATATCCTGATGCAGGGTGGGCAGTCTGTCCCGGATAATCTGAAAACGCAAGGATACCTGCACGTTTATAGTCAAACCATCCACGGTGAGCACGTCAATATCCTGTGTTTCCTCCTGAATGCGGACGTCATACACGTACAAAACGTCCCAAGGCTGGATGACATGCACGCCTTCTTCGTAGGTTTTGTCCAGCACCGTACCGCCACCAAAACGGGAATACAGCACGCCCAATTCACCGGGGTGAACGGAGATGACGATGCTGGGCCACAGAAAGATGATGATCAGCGTTCCTATGACACTGGCACACACAAATTTCACACGGTTTCGCCGCAATCTCTGCCGTATGTTTATGAAAAACTGTTTCATTGATCCAACCAGTAAGTTTGTTGTGTGTACTGGGCCGCGCCGCGCCAGAAGACATCGAGCGTATAGTCTATGCATTGCCGCTCAAAGGTGATGCACCGCTCTTTGTTATTTTCCGTCTGTCCCATACAAAGATTATATTGAATGGGGCACATGCCGACGTTTAACACGAACTCTCCCAGACTGGGCCGAGAACGGACCGCCTGTCTGGCGAGATGCACTATCTGCTTCACATAGGCGTTGTTGCATATCTGAATACGCAGCGCGTAGTCATGGTATTCTTCATAACAGGTGAGCCGCTTGCGCACGGTGTCTTCATTTTCTTCGGCATTCACATCGGACGGAATGGTATCATTCACATTGTGATACAGATCCCGCACGAAATTGATGTTGGAGTTATCGCGCAAGTCCTTTGCGAACGCTGCTGATGAGACACACAGACACACGGCAAATACGGATACCAGAACGCGCCCGTGCAAACCGAGCCTATTGCGTCTGCTAGGCGAGGTAGGTCGGGTAACAGTGAGAATCTGAGGCATCTGAAAAATATAAGGGAGCTTGGTAGTCCGGGTACTCCCGGTAGTCCCGACACTCCGAATAAAAGGGGCGAAATAGGCGATCTGAATGGATTCGGCGAATTCAGCGATGCGAGAAAAGCGGGGAAATAGGACACGACAGGGCTGTTCCGAGGAACAAGCCGGAGCGAATCGCCGGGTACGGAGCCGGAACGCGCTGAGAAGGCGTAAGGGATTATTCACTGCCAGCCTCCGGGGATTCCTGTTCAGAGGCGGTTCCAGAAGGACGAGAGGCTTCATCCTCGCCCTCTGAAGCGGTGCTGAAGGAGCCTTCCCGCATGGTAAGCACGCGGTCCGCGACATGAAAATACCTGTCATCATGGGAGATAGCCAGCACCGTTCCCCCTCGTCGGGTGATACCCGGCAGTAATTCCTCATAAAAAAACTGCCGGAATATGGGGTCGAAGTCGGCGGCCACCTCGTCAAAAAGATACACATCACGCTCTTCAAGCAGCGCACAAGCCAGAGCAAGGCGCTTGCGTTGCCCGGCGGAAAGGTCCAGCGTGGAAAAAGAGCCGTCTTCCCGCAGATGTACCTTGGTATCAATACGCATGGTACGCAGCACTTCCTGCACCCGTTCCGGCGTTGCATGCAGTCCCAGCGGGCGGGCAAACAAGTGGTACTCTGTGGGCACCACGGTAAACAGATTGCGGTAAGCGTCCATATGCACATCCGCCACCGGAGTACCGTTCAGAACGATCTCCCCTGCCAGAGGCATATACAGACCCGCCAGCACTTTCATAAATGTCGACTTGCCGGAGCCGTTGCCACCCCGGATAAACACAAGCTCCCCGCGATTAAGCGCAAAACCATCCACAACAATGCCGAACAAACACACGCCGTTCCGGTCATGATAGTCGAACCGGATATCACGCATGGACAACGCCGTGAACCGCTGTGAGGCTGGCGCGGGCTGCTGCCAGCGGGAAACCGCACTTTCAACTTCAAAGGGTTCCGCGATATTGTCAAGCTCCGCTTCCACACCGGAAAGCTCCTGCAAGCTCATTTCCACTTTCGCGAGCATGGGCACAAAGCTGACCAGACTAATCAGCGGAGTAAGGCTGAACATGCACAGCACTAGCAGGGTGGATGTATCCGCCGCGTCAATATCCAGAAGTCTGGGCATGAGAAAGAGCACAAGCCCCAGAATGAGCAGGTTGAACATGGCAAAAAACGATATTCCCAACGCATGCCTGCGTTCGGTCGCGTCTCTCGCTTCAGAAGCGGCGTTCAGTCCGGGAATGATCTGACTGCCAAACAGATCAGTTGTTTTCGGTTTGTGCAATTTAAGCTGCTGCAACCCTTCCTGCAGGTCACGCAAGCTGGCGCAAAACGCCCGGTCAGCCTGCATAGCCGGTCCCATTTGCGCCTGCACGCTGGCGACAAGGCGCAAAAACACCCACAGCCCCGCTCCCATGAACACAAGCACGCCCGCAGTACCCGGAAGGGATACTGTGGCCATTTTGACAAACGCCACGCCAATCATAACCGTGTTCGCAGCAGAGGCCATGAGCATGCGGGCCGCTTCTACCACCATCTCCCGCCCGTCCAGCAAAGCGGCCTGAATGCGGTCTTTGTCCAGTCTCTCATATTCCAGCAGGGAAGCACTGCGCAGCTTTGCCGCGATGCGCATACGCCATTCCATAACTCCCCGCAGGGCGATTTGGGCGGAGCGTCCCGTTATGTACCGGAATAAAAAATAGAAAGAGGCAAGACAAACCAGAAAGGCAAGGAAGGTGTGGAACCGTATGCCGTCGTCAAAAAGCTGCTCCAGCCCCTGCAAAACGGAAAAAACAGCAAGCCCCTGCATAATGCCGGAAGCAAAACATGCGGCGACAAGCTTAGGCCCCTCGTCCCCTGCCTGCGTCCAAAGGAGCCGTAGGAAATGTGATTCTTTCAGTTGCACCATGCAGTCCATGCGCCTCTGGGTTCTGGGTGTATGCCAACGGACTGCCTCGTCCCACATCCTGTTTCACAGGGCGCGGACTTCAGCCCCGCCCGCGCAGAAAGACCAAACACGGGCGGACGGAGGCGAAAACGCACGCGAAACCGTACGCGCTGCCGCTCACACCAGACAGATGGAACTCCATGCCGGGACGCTCAAACGCTCCCCGGCATTATTACCGAAACAGGTCCGCCTGCTACGCAGGCGTTGCGGCCTGTTCTTCAACCTTGGAGTCGGTTGTTTCCGCGGGTTCGCTTTTTTTGACCTTCTGTTTCATTTTGGAAACCAGCGCCTTGCCCTCTTCCATCTTGGTCTTGAAGTACGCCTTGGCTTCCTGCGTATCAAAGTTGGCAAGAGTGCCACCGTTTCTGAAGTGACGGTCAAATACCCATCCCAGCGCATAGGTGCTGGCTCCCCCCATAATACTAATGGTCGCCGCGCCAGCCGTCATACCGATAATGGGAATGCTCTTAAACAGAGAGGCCGCCAGCGGCACGCTCGCCGTGGTGAGCACTCCGCTGCACAGGGAAGAAGCGATGGACTTAACGCGTTCTTTCTTAAACTCAACCCCGTGCGCCTTGGCTAGGGCATGGATCATTTCCAACTGCACAGCGGTAAGCGCGGCAATATCCACAAAGGGCAGCGGAACAAACCCGACACCAATGGCGGCGTAAACCCGTTTACGGATTATCGCATCCACATCCGTTTCCTTAGGGCAGGCCACACGTTCAGTGGTTTCCATAGACTCTTCAGTGTCCGCAGTCTGCGCTTCACCAGCGTCATACAAGGCATCCATAGATTTCTTTTTCATTGTCGCCGCCTCATCGTGATCGGTTGCAGGGTTTCACAAAACCTACTGGACCATGGTCGCATTTTGAACGCCCGTCAGTGTGGAGTCAAAAATTTCGTCAGCGGAAATAAGCAACAACAGGGGAATATCAATAGCAAGTCCACGGGCTGTGACCAAATTTAACGTTATTTTCGGCGTATAAACATCTTTTTCAAGAATCGTCTCAGGCGGCAACAGGCCAAGTTGCTGTGCAATGCGGTCGGCGTAATATTTTCCCAAAGGTGCATAGTTCAACGTCGAAAGCCCCATAAGCGCACCACGCCGCACATGGACGCTGCCATCGCGCGCGAAGGTCTTAACGCCCTGTTCCGTCAGGGCGTCAAGCATGGACTGAGGATCATCCCGCGTCCAGTCGAAACAGTTGAGGGCCGAAATGTAAAAAGCGTCAATGCCCTGATCAATTAGCGTGCGAACCCCCTGTTCACAGCTATCCAGACTTTCCGCCTTATCCAGATGCGGATATTCCACAAGAGCAAAGCCACGCTCGCGTGCAACTTCCCTCGCCTCTCGCACGTTGGAATAGGAAAGTCCCTCCGGGGAATCATAATACATGACTCCCAGCCGCCTGAAGGGAAACGCTTCATGAAACAAGGCGAACACCTTGTTCCACTTGTCCTTGATATACTGAACGGTAAGATTGGGAGCACCTATACCGGTGCGTGAATCCACTATGCCCGCGCCGGCAGGGTCCGCAATATCAATGGCCATAATGGGAGTTTTGCCATTATTTTCCGCAAGCAACGCCTTGGTCGCCGCAGTGCCCATGCTGAGAATTACATCAACAGTCCCGTTCGTCATCAACCTACGTGCCACGGAACGATATTCGCCTTCCGAAGCGTCCCACCCCGGACTCAGATGCAGACCTTCG
This sequence comes from Pseudomonadota bacterium, assembly GCA_023460395.1. Taxonomy (GTDB): domain Bacteria; phylum Desulfobacterota; class Desulfovibrionia; order Desulfovibrionales; family Desulfovibrionaceae; genus Halodesulfovibrio. The sequence continues at coordinate 20,518 of JAEWQB010000007.1, forward strand.
GGAAACACCACATGCTGCAACACGCCTCTTTCTTCCAAAGCCGCAAGAATCTGCCTGTAAATAAGGGAAAACTCCCAGTACGATCCGGCTTCAAAATACGCTGCCACTTTGACGGCTGGCGCTTCAGTGTCCGCACGGGCCTGCTGGATCACAGCCCAAGGCCAGCAAAAACCGATGCTGATTGCGATGACGCAAGAGAGGAAAATGGAGGAAGGCTTGTTCATGGCATACGGTTTTTTATTGTTACACATCGTGCCACATAGATGGTGCATACCGACAGAATACCAGACTAAAAGCGCCACCGTCTACATGAAGTTTACCGGACATATTTTCCGCTATGGCACGAAACAGGACGCAGCGTATTATAAACCAGAGTGTTGCAGACATGAAACCGCAAGCCGCATATCTGGAGCGGTCACCGCGACGCTGCACTGGTGGTCCGCCCCCACTGCTATGTCATAGGTGCTCCACATGTGGGCAGATACGGGCGAAACATCCCATGGAGCAGGAATGTCCTCCGCGCCGCAGACGGCAGCTATCTTTCCCGCATCAGCCCCTATAGGCGGAACTGCCGCAAGGTCGGAAGACTCCGGCGGGTGGACGAGCCACCCCCGCTCCGCTTCTTCCGTGCGCACCTGAAACTTGTCCAGCGGCAAAAGCAGCCCCGTGCCCACAGCCTTGAGCACCGCCTCCTTGCGCGTCCAGCAACGATACAACGCTCCGGTGCGTTCTTCCGGCGGCAGGGCTTGGACGGACGCAAATTCCTCTGGATGCAATAAGGCCGCAAGGTCAAGCGTATCCGGCAGGGCGACTGCGGCTTCCACATCTATTCCGACAGGCGCATGCCTGCAAAACGCCGCCCATACCCATGCGCCGGAATGCGCGATGGAAAACTCCACGCCTCCGTGGGGCCAAAACGGTTTGCCCCACGCTGTGCACGCAAATCCATCACATATCGGCTGCGACAGTGCGCGGCTCAAAACACGTCTGACCAGTGCTCGCCCTATCAGATGCCGGGCGGCGTCTATGGCATGCGCAAAACGCCGTGCGCGAGCCTGCTCCGCCTCCGTCACAAAGGGCGTGGCTGCGGTAATCCACCCGGAAGCATCACCCACAAGCCGCACCCCGGCGCAGACCAGCGCCGCGTCGGGAACATCGGGAACGGCATACGACAAGAAAGGGTGTTCCATATTACCAATCCACAGCCAAAACCCGTGTTATGTGCGCCGCGACTTCCGCCCAATTATTCTGCAAATAAAAATGGTTGCCGTGGAAAGAACGGATGGCGAAACGCTGATTCGTCAATTTTTTCCAGCGCTGTGCCATTTCGTCAGTTATGCCGTCTTCGTTACCCAGCAGCACGGTGATAGGCACAGGCAATGGCGAAGCCGGTAGCTGGGGGGACCACAGGCCCAGCGCTGTGAAATCCGCGTGCAGAACAGGCGCAAGGTACCGGCGAAACTCTTCGGAATCGGCAAGGCACTGCGGCACCCCGCCAAGATCAACAATATGCCGCCAGAGCGCTTCCTGTTGCAAAGGAAAGGTGTAGGCGGGTGTGCGTGCGTGATCGCCCGGCGCCACCGCTGCGGAAAGAAAAAGCTGCCGGGGAAGAGGAATGCCCCGCTCCCGCGCGCGTACCGCGCAGAGAAACGCGAGCAACGCCCCCATGCTGTGCCCGAACAAAGCGTAGGGACGATCCCCTGCCACGGGGAGAATTTGTGCAAAAAGGTCATCACAAAGAGCTGTCATGCTTGTCAGCAGGGCATCCCGATGCCGACGCCCCCGGCCCGGCAGTTCCAGCGGTTGAAAAAACACTGAATCCGGGAAAAGAGAACTTAACTGAGTATAATATGTGGCACTGCCCCCCGCATGGGGAATGCAAAAAAGCGTTGTACTCAGCGCTCTCTCGCGTAGTTCGGCGTGCTGGGCTGTCTGGACAAGCATGTACAGGGCATCTCACAAAAGAGTTACAGGGACAGTAGTACGACGAAACGCACCGTGTTCAGGCGTGGACACCGCTCCAAAATACGGAAGAGCTACAACGTCACCCACCCCGCGTCGTCATCCAAATCGTGTATGATGATGCGGGAAGCCTGCTCGCTGTGCCCGGAGCGGGCGTGGATTTGCTTCAGCACAATGGAGTCACCCGCCATACCGCAAATTTCGAGTTTTCCGATATCGTGTCCGATAATATATTTGAATCGTTTGGCATACCCGTTCAGTTGCGCTCTTGCCTCGTCCACAATGGCTATGCCCTGTTTTAGTGGAATCTGAAAATGGTGGCGGACACGCGAAACCGGCATGCACTGGTATAAATAATAGGGATTCACTCCTATGCGCAAGAGGCCGTTCATAAGCGTTGCAATATCCTGCGCTGTGTCGTTAACGCCTCGCAGCAATACGGCCTGATTGTTCACAGTTACACCACACAGACGTATCCGGCGCACGGCCTCTGTTGCCGTGGGGGTAATTTCGCGCGCATGATTGAAATGAGTGGGAAGATACAGGGCCTTGCGTTCGCTGAATTCCTGAAAAAGCGTTATCAGAGCGTCATCAAACAGGCGAAGTGGATAGGTCACTGGTGTTCTGGAGCCTATTCGCACAAAATCGAGATGCGCGATATCCGCAAGCTGCATCAGCATTTTCCGCAGCACCGCGGTGGGCAGCATGAGGGGATCCCCCCCGGAGAGAATGACGTTATTTATTTCAGGATGCCCGGCAATATACCGCACGGCACCGTCAAAATCCCGCAAGACCTGTTCGCCGGGGCGCCCGACTATCCGCCTGCGGAAACAGTGACGGCAATACATGGCGCAAAATTCCGTAACCACCACAAGCGCGGAATAATCATACTTATGCAGTACGCCACATCCCTTATCGTGCTTGTCATCACCATACGGATCGGTCGTTGTCGCGCCCATGGCACCAGCCACGACAAGCTCCTCCGCACTGGGAAAACACATCTTCCGTATGGGATCGTGCGGGTCCGAAGCATTAATAAGAGTAAGATAGTATCTAGGAATATTAACGGGATGAACGTGTTCAACAGACCTGAGGGTTTCTTTTTCCTCTGGGGTAAACGCCACATACCGCGCAAGCTGGTCCACGGTTGTCACGTTATTGGCGAGTTCTTTCTTCCAATCAAGCTCCGCCCAGTCTATTTCCTCATACATCTCAAACAGGCCCCTGAGGTTAGAGTGGAATACACACGGAACATGCCGCATATACGCCATACGGTTGTTGCATGGAAATACTACAGATGCGCGAAACGGTGGGGCTGAATACGAGAATGATGCCACACTTGCGTCAGTTCGCTCGGCGTCCTTCGCATCGTGCGCAGAAAGCACATTTTGAATATACTAAGGCAACGCCTTCCCCATCGCAACACCAAACAGCATAGTCTCTTTAAAATACCGCGCGACTCTTGATATAAAAACGACATATTTCGGCGCGAATCCAGAAAAATTGGACACCAGCGGCAAGCAGGAGACGTTTTTTCCCTATCTCCCCTACGCACTACAGGAAGGCATATTCCGTGAGTCCTGTTACGGCCTTCTAAAAGCACGCCGGTACAGTACCCAAAACAAGTTCGCCTTGCGAACCTACATAGGGTAAGATATTCCTCGTCAACGAGAGAGGCTGTGCATGACAGATATCACGATGGATTGTTCGTTTTCAAAAAGTGTCCCTTGTACTAACTGCCAAAAAGAGCTTTGGCTTGCCAGCCAAACCTCACTCAACGAATACGACGAAACGGCTATCCGGGCCAGTTTCACCATCAAGCGCTCCGTTTCTCCTGAGTTGCTGCGGGAAACCCTACGCCGCGTTCTGCGCCAGACTCCGCTGCTGGGCGCAGTTCTGAGTCTCCCTAACGGCGAGCCGCTTTTCACACCGGGTAATCCTGACGATGTTGACCTGCGCGTCGTTGACCTGCGGAACACCGAAAATCCCCACCAAGCCATGTGGTCTTTTCTCGACGGCTTTTACGAAGAGCCTGTGAATGTTCGCGTTAGCCGGTTCGCCCTTGTGCGTATAGACGAAACGGAAAGCCTGTACGCCTTCAAATGCTCCCATCTAGTAATGGATGGTCTAGGCTCATTCCTGCATGCCGCCCTTGTATCAGAAATCTACGGAGCGCTTGCGCACGGCAAAGAGCCGGAACTGGGTGCCCCCCTCACCTGCGACGAACTATTCCGGCAGGACATGGCGCACAGGGAGTCCGCCCGGTTTGCCAAGGATATGGCATTCTGGACCCAGCATCTGGAAAAGATGCCCGAAAAACGGGTATTCCGCGCACTTCCCGGCTGCACGGACATATTGGGAAATTCCCGATGCCAAAAATTCTATCTGTCGGAAAAAACCTCACGACAGGTTGAGCAAATTCTAAAATCGCTTTCCATAAGTCCGGCCATTTATTTCACGGCATTGCACGCCCTTATTGTGTCCTTCATGTGCGATGAACCGCAGGTTGCCATTCAAACTCCCGTGGCCTTTGGCGAACGGAAATCGCCCGCGCACAGGCAAGGGGCGCAAATATCTCTTCCCCCCGTGCTCGCGGATGTCGGCAACGCGGCAACATTTGAAGAACTGGTCAAAAGCATTGAAGCGCAGTGCGCAAAGTTTTTCCGGCACATCCGCACCCCATACCAATTGGCTCTGCGCACGCTCAGTCGTAAAAATTTGACCAATCTCGCAGACCTGTTCGTCAACTTCATTCCATTTCCGTTTCCCGGAACGCCTGAATTTCCTCTGAGCAACCCCTGTCAGTACCACAGCGATCTGGAGCCGGTACTGTTTGGGCTAATGGTGTTGCAGGAAGCCGACATGAACCGGTTTTCTCTGAACATGCGCAGCAGCCGCAACCACCTGAGCGAGCAGGATGTGGAAAGGTACGTGCGCCGCGTGGCCCTGCTCTCTGAACAGCTTGCCTCAGGCCGCGATATTTCAGAACTCACCTATCTGCTTGAAGAAGAAGAGCAAGAATTGCGGCACTGGCAACGCGGAGAGACAAAAGAGTATTCCGTGGAGACTATGCCCGGCCTTTTCGACCAACAAGCCGAAAAATTTGCGGAACGGCTCGCAGTGCAGGACGAACACGGCGCGGGGCTCACCTACGCGCAGGTGCGGGAAAATTCCCTGCGCTGCGCCACATGGCTTACGGAACGCGGTGTACGCAAAGGCGACATTGTGGCCGTAGCCGCACGGCGGACGGTCAACCTGCCGGAGGTGGTGCTGGGCGTACAACGCTGCGGCGCGGTGTACCTTCCCGTAGACCCCAACGCCCCCTCGGAGCGTCTGGACTTCATCCTTGCGGACGCGCACCCCGTTCTGACCATGGACCTTGACGACATGGCGTATAGAAACACGCCACACACAAAACCGCCCGTGCCGCCCACGGTACATGACGCCGCCTACCTCATATACACCTCCGGGTCGACAGGCCGCCCCAAAGGAGTTCTTGCCCCGCACGGCGGATTTGTGAACATGATTCAAGGGCAGATCGAATATTTCGGCATTACGGAACAGGATAGGGTTCTGCTCTTCGCCCCCCCTATTTTCGATGCCGCGCTTTCCGAACTGTTCATGGGCCTGCACGCGGGGGCCTGCGTCTATCCGGTGAGTGACACCCTTCGTAACGAACCGTGGAATCTCCGCCAGCACATGGCGGACAACGCTGTTTCCGTGACCACCTTTCCCCCTTCGTATCTGCACGTCTTTGACCGGGAACCCTTCCCCGGCCTGCGCGTGCTCATCACGGCGGGAGAGCCTCCGGTGGCGGACGATGCGCTGCACTACGCCGCCGCATTGCAATATTTCAACGCATACGGTCCCACAGAAACCTGCGTCTGCGCCACCATAAAACGGGTTACTCCGGGTGAAGCGCTGCCTATCAGTACCGGACGCCCAATTCCCAACGTCTCCGCCGTCATTCGCAACACGGCGCGGCAACCTCTGCCCGCAGGCATCGCGGGCGAGCTGTGGATCGGGGGAGCGAGTGTCGCCCTCGAATACCACGGGAATCCGCAACTGACGGCCCAGCGTTTCCATTCTCTGCCAGAAGAACTCGGAGAGCGCTCTTACGCTACGGGCGATTTAGCGTTGTGGTCGCCGCAGGGCGAAATTATTCTAATGGGCCGGGCCGACGATCAGGTTAAAATACGGGGCAATCGGGTAGAATTAGGCGAGGTGGCTTTTTTGCTGGAACGCTGCCCCAGCGTGCGGCAGGCGTGTGCCCTGCTTATTGAGCACGGCCCGGCGAAGCAAGCCATGCTGGCGGCAGCTCTGGTGCTGCATAACGACGCTGTGCTGGAGCAAATTGTCAGTTGGTGCCGAGAAAACCTGCCCGCGTATATGATTCCCTCATTTTGGCACGTGGTGGAGGGCATGCCCGTCTCACCCACCGGGAAAATAGACCGCACCGCCCTGAAAACACTAATAGTGGCTTCCGAGGCCTCTGCAACCCGCAGCCAGCCACTAGACCCGCGCCTGCTTGCCCTATTTGAACGAGTAATCGGTCATCCTTATGATCCGGCTATCAACTTTTTTGATCAGGGAGGTAACAGCCTCACGGCTATGACGCTGCTGCGCGATATCCGCAACACGTACTCCGTGGACCTTGCGTTTCGCACCTTTATGGGCTGCGACACGCTGTACGACCTTGCCGCCCTGTTGCAGTCCCCCCACGCACCCCGGACAGAGACGCAAAACGCCTCCACCGCCCCGCTGGGCCGAAACCAATTTCACATATGGGCTTACCAGCAGGCGAACCCCCGCTCCATAGATTACAATATGCCTTTGCTGCTGGAAATTCACGGGGCACAGGGCAACGCATTCATTACGGCAGTACAGGACGCGGTGAACGCGCAGGAACTTTTTCTATGCACGGTAGGGGGCGCTGTGGACACGCCCCACTTTCAACATACCGCATCCGCCATTTCCGTAGACCGCACGGCACTTCCCGATGCCGTCGCCGCCGACGCCTATTTTGACAGGCTCATCCATACGCCATTTGATCTACAAACCGAGCCTCCCATACGGTTGACGGCGGTGGACCTGCCGAAAAGCGTGCGCCTGTTGATACTGGTACACCACATTGCAGGCGACGGGGAAACACTGGATATCCTGCTGCGCAACGCCCTGCGTTGCATGAACGGCAACCATGACACTCAACCCGATGCGGGAGCGCTCTCCACACAAACCGCCTTCTGCGACAGAGAGCGTGCATACGAGCGATCACGGGCCTTTGCCGAAGATGCCGCGTACTGGCAACAGGAACTCGCCACACCGACTTCCGGCAATTTTCCGGCAAAGCGTATTGGTGCCATGAACAGCGCCCCCCTGCCTCTGGACCTTGCCGCACGGTTGGAAGCACAGGCGCGGCATTCCGGCATCTCGGTGCTGGCCCGCTTCGTTACGGCATATTCGCAGACCCTTTGTGCCGCCTTCGGCGTACCGGAAGTGGTCATCGGTGTTCCCATGGGCTTGCGCGAAACCCGCAAAGAATTCCAGACCGCCGGATTTTATGTCAATACCGTTCCCCTACGTCTACAGCACGGGACCGGGTCTGACGCCGCCGGGGAAACAGCGACCCGGCTGACACAGGCCATCGCGCATAGCCGTTACTGCGTCACCGAGGCGGTGCCGACCTTTTTGGCGACGCACAGCCACACCGCGCCGTTGGAATTTCCTAATGCCCCGATTGACGCCCCCCTTTCAGTTCCCCCGAACGTAACGGACCCCGTGAACAATCGGGCGCTGCGGATAACACGACTCCAGCCACAGCTCAGGGCAAGCAAATTTTCCGCCAGTGCCACACTGGAAACCGGAGAAATTCCCGGCATAATTTTGGAATATGATGCCGGATTGTTCACGGACAGCGCGGCATTCTTACAGCAGTTGATCCGAACACTGGACACACTGTGCGAAAAACCGGTTTGCGAAACCGCAGCACACCCGACTGCCATACAGGTGCTGACCGAGGCATGGCGCACCATGCTCCGCGCCGCCCCAGACGAACACAGCGATTTTTTCCGGTCCGGTGGCGATTCCATTAAAGCCATCCAAATCACAGGCGCATTGCACCGCCACGGATTCACCTCGCTGACGGCTTCTGATTTCCTCAGCACGCCGCACTTCCGCGACTTGTGCGCCCTGCTGGCAACCACAGACGCCTCCGATTGCCCCCCTGCCTCCGGCATTTCAATCGAGCCGGTGCGACCGGGCCATACCGTGCCGCTACTGCCTATTCAGCAGGCGCTTATACACAAGCACCCGGATCACTGGCGGCATTTTCACATGATGCTCCCCATGGCGCTGGGACCACTAATCCCGCAGCAAACCATAGAGGCGTGGCTGCGCGGCTTACCAGAAAAATTTGAGGCCCTGCGCCTGTCTTTCGCGGCAACAGGCGCACTCCTGTCGGAAAAACCGCACCCCCCCGTTCTGACAATCTGCCATGTGGATACGGCTACAGACAGGGAACCTCTGCTGCGGCACATGGCACAGACCATAATCGCGGGCCTGAACCCGGAAACGGGTCGTACTCTGGGCGCAGCACTGGCAGAATACAACGGCGAGCGCCTGTTCGTGCTCGCCGGACACCATCTGGTACTCGATGTGGTATCTCTTGATATCCTGCAACGCGATCTGCGCCAATTTTGCCTCGACGGCAGTGGCGTGAAAGAATCCTGCGGAATGGGCACCCGCTCCGTAGCCATGCACTCGCTGGTGGAGCAGGGGAAATTCCCCACGTCGGAAGATCATGCCATGTGGAACGCCGTGTGCCGCACCCCCGCAACGCCTCTCGCCGCCGTGCGCACCGGGCACGCAGATATTGCCTCTCAGCGGGTGTGCACCGGCACACAGTTGCGGGGCTTCCGCCCCGACCATACGGCAACGTTACTACCCGACCTGCTCTCGGCCCTTGCCTGCGCCCTGCGCACGCAAGGGCAGCAAAGCCCGGTATTTCTCACACTGGAAAGCCACGGACGCGACGCGGTGATCCCCGATTTTGAATCCAGCCAAAGCGTGGGCTGGTTTACCGCCGTGTGCCCCATGCCGCTTGTCCCCGCCGCCGTCTGCTCAGAGGCCCGGAGGACCATACACCCATGGCTTGCCCAACACTTTTCTCCCGCACACTGCAATGCATATGGCTACCTTGCCGCACACGACCCACAGACGTTTGACTACTCTGCCCAAATTTCTTTCAACTATTTAGGAATATTAAATAATCAACCGGACAGTCCTAATAATGACGGCAAACACGTCACGCCGCTCTTTTCCTCCGCTGCCCCCGGCAATATCCCTGACCTGCTGCACCCCGACTTCGCTCCCAGCGCTCCGCTGGAGCTTTCCTTATTCTTCGACGCGGCGGAAACGCTGCACCTGAATGCGTTTCACAGCCCGCATGTACTCTTACCGACGTGGGTTTCCGGCCTTTTGGAAGCGTGGAAGACAGCCCTGACCACCCTGCCCGCCTATCAGTCGCCGCTTTCGGAAAATCAATGGACGCGCATTTGCGAATACTGCGACTGCCGCCGGGAAGCCATTGAGAGCATCCGTCCCCCGGCAGCCACCCTTGAGCCGCTGCTGTATCAGGCGTTACAGGCAGACAAACGCATTTACACGCAACAAATTCAATTTCACTTCACGGGTGATGTGAATGACGCGCAGCTCATGCGGGCATGGAATTCCGTTGTATCCCGGCACGAGAGTCTGCGTTCCCTCTTCCCCATGCCCCAAACGGGTGAATTCTACCATGTGGTAATGCGCACAGGCAGGTGCAGCACGGAATACCACGACTTTTCCCCTCTGCCTCGGTCCACGGCCCAGACGGAAACGGAAGCCCAGTTACTTATGCGCAGAACAATGGAATTCAACCTGAACACGGGACCGTTGCTGCGCGCTCAGTTCTTTCGCTATGGCGAACGAGAGTTTATGATAAGCTGGAGCTTCCACCATCTGCTCATGGATGGTTGGTGCGCGGGCATTTTGCTGCGTGAGCTGTTTGCCACATATGCCACGCTGACAGGCCGTCCGGCGCAGCCCCTACCCGCCCCCGTGCCACTGGCTCGTTACACGCAGTGGCGCGCCCGGTTTGACGAACAAGCTGCCCGGAACTACTGGACGACACTGTTAAAAGGCTTCACGCCGCTGACCGGTGTAACCGGCCCCGCACCGGCAACCAGTGATACGCAAGACCCGCACGCAGTGGAATGGGCGTTGGACGAGACTCTCAGTGGCGCTCTTGCGGCTATGGCGACCGAACACGCTGTAACCCTGCCCATATTGGTACAATCCCTCTGGGCCTTTGTACTCAGCGCGGGAAATAACACCTGCCGGGACGTGGTGTATGGTGTTGTTGTTTCCGGGCGTCCAGCGGAACTGGAAGACATGGATCGGGCCGTGGGAATGTTCATACAAACGTTGCCGCTCCGTGTACGCTGGTCCCCCCAAAGTTCCCTTGCGGACCTCTTGACCGACGTCAAGGCGCAGAGTCTGCAACAAATGCGATATGGCTACCTTCCCCTTGCCGCCATGGGCAAAGACCTGCTCGACCATCTTATGGTCTTTGAAAATTACCCGTTTAAAACGCTATTTGAGGATGGCACGCTTGAGCTTCGGGAAGTGCGCGGATTTGAAAAAATTCCGTACCCTCTCGGCATCTCCGTGGTGCCCAGTAAACGCCTGTTGTTCCGCTTTCTCTTCGACCCCGCACGCATGGATGAATCCCGTGTGCGTAATCTGTGCGATCAACTGCACACACTGCTGCGGGTAGTTGCCACGCAACCGGGAGTCTCCTGCGCGGCACTGGAGGCGCAACTGGCGCAACTGGCGCAACCGGGTGTGCCGGACCTACGAAATGGACATGCCGGCACCCACAGTGCGACGGATCATTCCTTTCCTCCGGCAGAGGGCGCAGCAACCACGGTTCCCGCCGTGGAAGAGCCGCTATCCTCCGGTAGTGCCGATACTGAAAATAACAGAGGCACCGGCAGCCCTGTCTTTGAAGATGCCGGTGTCGGAATAACCGGAGCAGCCAACCTCTCTGGCGAGGTCGCCACGCCCGGCGCACGTGACGGTCTGACCGACGGCGACATGGAAGCGGTTGTGGCAGACATATATGCCACGGTTCTGCAACGGGACATTCCTTCGCCGGACGCCGATTTCTTCCTATTGGGCGGACACAGCCTGCTGGTCATGCAGGTTATGGCTCAGGTGTCTAAAAGACTGGGAATACGCCTCGCCATAGAAGACATTTTTGACCACGCCAGCGTCCGGCAACTCGCGGCTTTCCTCCGCACGGTTCAGGCTCCCGCCCTCCATATTCCGCGCTGCCCCGCACAGGATACACACCCGCTTTCCGCCAGTCAGCGGCGGATATGGTTCCTGCAACGTTTGCATGAAGACAACCGCATATACCAGATTCCCTTTGCCGCGCGGGCGGGCGGACCTGTGGACCCGGACGTGCTGCAACAGGCTCTCGCCCTGCTGGAACGCCGACATGAGGGACTGCGCCTGCGTGTCTTCGCCGACACACCGGAGCAGACTCTTGCCCCGCTTGGCAGTCTGCGGCTCGAATACCACGACGGACCGTATGCGCTTAACGCGGTTCAGGCACCCCCTTGTGGTGCGGTGTCACCCCAGAGCCAAGCCCCCTGCGGCAACGAACCCGACAGCTTCTCCGGCACGTCAAATGCCAGCCGGCCGGACAGAACCGCCAGAACGGGCACAGGCAGGTGCGCCAGCAGGGCGGGCGGAGCCGATGGAGGGAGTAGAACGGACGAAAATGATGCGGACATGCCCTTAGGCGTTGATAGCCCGCTGGTGCGTGTGGCCTTGTATCGCGAATCCGCCACGGAATCTGTGCTGACGTTCCGTTTCCACCACATCATTTTCGACGGCTGGTCCAGCGAAATATTCCTGCGGGAACTTAACCAAGCGTACAGCGCGGTGCTGCATGATACCGTACCGGAGTGGAAACCCACAACACTGGACTATCTCAGCTACATTCATTGGGAGGCGGAACAAAAGACGGACAAACTGGACACGCTGAAAACAATGCTCCTGCCCCTGCCGGAACGTCTGCGGCTGCCGCTGGATTTTCCCCGCCCCGCAGTGCAAAGTTATGCGGGTGACGTGGTGGTATTTTCGCTACGCCCCGACCAGATTGGGGCGTTGAAGCACCACGCGCACGACGCGGGTGTTTCCCTCTTCCCGGTACTTATCGCTTTGATTAATGCGTTTCTCTTCCGGCATACCGGGCAGACCGATTTGCTTGTAGGCTGCCCGGCGGCAAACAGAGAAGAGGAGCAGACGCAAGATCTACTCGGCCTGTTCGTCAATACCCTTGCCATACGCACCACGCTGGCTCCCGACAGTGACTTCAGACGCGCCGTCGCCTCCGCGCACACGTCTCTGAACATAGCCCTGTCCGCCCAGCACATTCCCTTTGAACAAGTGGTTGACGCAGTATGCGTGGAGCGTAATCCCTCCCGCAATCCCCTCTTTGATGTTTTTGTGGCGTTGGAAAACGATACATGGACCAACTTCGCGCAAGAACCACTCTGCCTACAGGCCATCCCTCTGCCGCACAACCGGAGCAAGTTCGATCTCAGCGTCTATTTCAAAGAAACCGGGCCGGACAGCATGGAAGTGCATATAGAATATTGCACGGCACTGTTCCGCAAAGAAACCGTGCACGCTATGGGAGAACGGCTTTCCGTACTGCTGGATGACGCGCTGCTGCGCCCCGATACCGCCCTTGCCGATCTGACCATTCTCCCGGACCGCGAACGGGCCATGTTGGAATCCTTCAACAACACAAAAGAACCGCTTGATGCGGAACAAAACAGCGACACACTGTTCCGGGCGCAGGCCGCCCGCAACGGCGCTGCTCCCGCCATAGTGGAGGCTTCCGGTCACACCTGCGACTACGCGGGCTTCTCCGCCATGGTCGATGCCATGGCAACGCACCTGACAGAGGCCGGGCTTGCTCCCGGTTCCTATGCGGGAGTCTGCTTTAACCGCTCGCTCGTCATGATGGTCACTCTCTTCGCCGTGGAACGCATAGGGGCGGTCTATGTTCCCCTTTCCGCCAACCTGCCGAACGAGCGCCTGTCCTCGATGCTGGAGGATTTAGGCTCCTGCATCATCGTTACCGATACCGCACATGCGGACACATTCGCCCGGTGCGGGCATCCCGTTCTCACACCAGACATTTCTTTCCTGTCACAACGACGAAACGCCTCCATCCCCGGAGCGCCCGGCTGCCCCTCTCCGTCCGCCATTCCGGCTGCGGCGTCTCTCCCGGCTGCGACTGTCTCCCCGGATGCCGTGGCCTATGTCATTTTCACATCCGGTTCCACAGGCAGACCCAAAGGGGTGCCCATACGCCATCGCAGCCTATGCAACCGTCTGCTCTGGATGCAGTCGCAATTCCCCATCGGACCGGGCGACGTAGTGCTGCAAAAAACCACAGTCACCTTTGACGTTTCCGTGTGGGAGCTGTTCTGGTGGTCATGGTGCGGAGCAAGCCTTGCTTTGCTGGAGCCTGAAGCGGAAAAAAATCCGGGACATATCGTACAGACCATCGCCGCCCAAAACGTCACCGTACTGCACTTTGTACCGTCCATGCTTAGGGTCTTTCTGGAATATCTGGAGTTCCAGCCGGACAATGTGCGCAATCTGAAAACACTGCGCTACGTGTTTACCAGCGGCGAAGCGCTTTCCAGCGACCTTGTGGCACGCTTTCATGCGGTATTCCACGGTCAGTCACACGCCGAACTGCACAATCTTTACGGTCCCACAGAGGCGACCATAGACGTGACATGGCAGCCATGCCCGCCGGAATCCCCCCAACCATTGCCTATCGGACGCCCCATAGCCAACACGCACATCCATGTGCTGGACGCGCGGCAACACCGTGTACCTGTGGGTAGTGTTGGCGAGTTGTACATAAGCGGTGTGCAAGTGGCCCCCGGCTACCTGAACAGACCAGAGCTAACAGCCCGTAATTTTTTGCCGGACCCGTTCATCCCCGGCAACCGCATGTACCGCACAGGCGATTTGGGACGCTGGCTGCCCAATGGCGCTATTGAGTATCTCGGTCGCAATGACGATCAGGTCAAAATACGCGGATTCCGGCTGGAACTGGGCGAAGTGGAGGCCGCGCTCGGCCGTTGCACCGGCGTATCGCAGGCGGTGGTCCGGGTCTGCCGTATCGGTGGGTATGACGCGCTGGAAGCTTTTTTACTGCCCCGCTCCGGCGCACGTCCCGCGCTGCGTTCCCTGCGTTCCGAACTTGCGGCAATCCTGCCGGACTATATGCACCCGGCCCGGTGGTTTGTTGTAGACGCCATTCCGCTCAGTCCATCTGGCAAAGCCGACCGCAAAGCCATATCAGGCTCGCCGCTGGCAACAGGTTCCGTGTCTGAAGAATACCCGGCACAGGAGCAAAAAACGTCCTGCGGTGTAGCTCACACTATCCCCAAAGCGACGAACGGTCTGGAAAACGCAGTGCGTGGCATCTGGCAAACAGTTATGCCGGAAGCGGGTATAGGCGATGCGGATACCGGATTTTTCGAAGCGGGCGGCAATTCGCTGCTACTCGTCCAATTGCATAACCGGCTGGAAGAGCAGTGGAAAGGCGTCTTCACCCTTGCCAGTCTCTTTTCAGAAAGCACCATACGCCAGCAGGCGGCTCGCATAGAACTGGCGCAGGCCGCCATGCTCCGGCCCCGCGCCGGCTCCGCCAGTCACCCCCGCTCTGCCAGCCTCGGTACGCACGGCGTAACCAGCACTCCGCTCACGAAGGGGGCGTCCGTTTCTCCAGAAGAGCTAACCGCTCCGATAGCGATTATTGGCATGGCGGTGCGCTTTGGCGAATATGAAGATGCCGAACGCTTCTGGGACGACCTCGCCCATGGCGTGGACAAAAACGTGGACATGCCGGAAAAACGGCGGCAGGAAGTGCGGCAAATATTTGAAGCCGTGGGCTATGCCTTTGACCCCGCCAAGCTGCGACAAGCCGCGTATCTGTCCGACATTTCGTCATTCGATTACAAACGCTTCGGCCTCTCTCCCAACGATGCGCGTTTGCTGGACCCGAAACAGCGCATTTTTCTGGAAACCGCCCTGCATGCGCTTGACGATGCGGGGTATGGCGGACAGGCCCTTGAGGGCGCAAACGTGGGAACCTTTGTAGGTGCCAGCCCCTACCGCATGTTTCAAGACGCCGTCACCCGCTGCTTTCCAGACCAGTCCGAGCAAATTTATCTGCTGAACGTTCCTTCCAATGTGGTCGCCCGCATAAGTTACCTGAAAAATTGGCATGGCCCGGCAGCCAGTGTGGATACCGCCTGCTCTTCAGTGCTGACGGCCCTGCACGACGCCTGCCACAGTCTGCGCATCGGCGAAAGCCATGCGGCCCTCGTGGGCGGGGTGCACACCATAGACCTTCCGGTTAAAGGGGACACGCGGTTCGCCATAGAGGCCGCCTCCGGTCAGACAAGAACCTTCGACGCCAAGGCCGATGGCGTGGGGGCGGGTGAAGGGGCGGCAGTGTTCGTTCTCAAGCGGTTGGAAGACGCCCTGCGCGACAACGACGCCATTCACGCCGTCATTGCGGGAAGCGCGGTCAATCAGGATGGCAGATCCTCCAGCATGGCTGCCCCCAACCCGGAAGCTCAGGCGGACGTTATCGCGCAGGCGGCACGTCAGGCCTCCGTTCCGCTGGCGGATATCTGCTTTTTTGAAGCGCACGGCACAGCAACCGTATTGGGCGATCCCGTGGAAGTGGAAGGCCTGACCAAAGCATTTGCCCGTGAGGGAATCACCGCTTCCCGCAAAGCCCTCATAGGCTCCGTCAAAGGAAACATAGGGCATCTTGACGCCGCCGCAGGGGCAGCCGGTCTGGCTAAGGCTGTAGTGAGCCTGAAAAAAGGCCATATGCCGCCCCAGCCCCATTTTCAAACTCCCAACCCGCATATCAACTTCAGCGCCGCGCCCGTACGCGTCCCCCGCGCGCTGGAACCTCTGCCGGAAGAGAACAGGCCGTGGACCTGCGGCGTCAGCTCCTTCGGCCTTAGTGGAGTGAATGCCCATGTCATTCTGCGGGAACACATTCCCGCGCCTCTCCCCGCCGACACCGGCGACTGGTATTGCATTCCCCTTTCTGCCGCCACAGAAGCGGGCCTGAAGAGCTATTGCCGTCGGATTCTGGAAGCTGTGGAACGCAATCCTCACTGGACACTGCACGCCATCGCCGCCACTCTGGTTGCGGGCAGGGAATATTTTGAAACACGGTTGGCGGTCATCGCGCATACCCGACAGGAATTGCTGGATCAGTTGCGGGCTTCCCTGCCGGAATCAACGCCGCAAACGCAGCCTGAAAGTGCCTGCCTATGCCACAATACCGGCGACAACAAGAACGTCCCCGGTAGCCACATCAATAATGATACCGGTGGCACCGCCACAGACCCCATAAACGCCGTGCTCCCTTCCCAAGCCGACGCAGAAGCGGCGGCAACAGCATTCCTACATGGCGCACGCCTGCTCTGGCCGCGCAATCGCCCGTTGCACAGAGTGCATTTGCCCGCCACGCCATGGAACAGAACCCGTCTATGGCCCGGATTCACCCCCCGTGTTGTCTCCAGTCCGGTGGAAACCCCCTCCGGGACAACCTTTGCCCTCGCCTTGGGCCACCCGGATTTTTGGCCGGTGGCAGAACACCGCCTACTCGGTGTGCCGACAATGGTGGGCATGGCCCTACCCGACATCATTGGTATGACCATGCTGGCGTCCGCACCGACATCTGCACCAATATCTGCACCAATATCTGCACTGTCGCTGAAAAATATGCGCTGGCACGCCCCGCTTACCTACGAACCCGGCAGCCGGGCCACTCTGAGCCTCCAGCGCCACCCGGACTCCACAATGACGGCAGAACTGCATCATTGCCGGAACGACGAATGGCAACTCGCTGCCAGCGCTACCGTGTGCGTCCCGGCATCGGCTCAATCCGCGCAGCACTCTGAACAAGGGAGCAGCCACGGGAACGGAGCCAGTACGCCATCGGAGCGAAACAATTCGCAGCCCCAGCAGACCGCTACGCTGGATATCGCCGCCTTGCGCGACATCATGCGCCCCCACGCCACGCCAGTGCCGGACGCAGCGGGCACCGGCATACCTGACGATGCCGGCACAACTCCCGCCCAGCCCTCTCTTGCGGGTACCGCGTCCCCGGTACGTGTCAGCGCGCGCTGGCAATGCCGCGAAGCTCTCTGGATATCGGAAGAAGGCGACCAACTGCTGGCACGCATAACACTGCCGGAGTCCTACCGGCACGACCTACGCTCATTCCGCTGGCATCCCGCCATGCTGGATATCGCCAGCAGCCTAGCCCTATATAATGCCCCCGGCTTTGTGCCCGCACGGTGCGACCAGATGCGGCTGGACAAACCGCTGCCCGCGACCATCTATGCCTACGTGGTCATCACCGAAAACCAACCGGAATTGCGCACGGCCCGTTGCACTATTACTGATCAGTCCGGGCAGGTACTGGCGGAATTGTCCGGTCTTGTATTTCTCGCGCTGCACGCGGTCCGGCCTGCTTCCCGGCAGATCCAGAATCCGGCGCGTTCCTGCGTATTGGAAGAGCCGCAATTGTTTGCCCTGCGCTGGATTCCGGCAACGTTTATGCAGCAGGAACAGCGCGGAGTATATCCATCGCAAACCGAGCACAGGGCCAAGCCGGGGCGCACTCTCTTCGCCCTGCAAGACCCAACGGCAACGGACTCTTCCTATGACACGCCGGAACATTCCGCAGGTCAGCCCAACGCACGCGGCGGTGTGCTGCTTGTGGGCACTCCCGGCGACTCTGTATATGACGCCTTCGCTCCCATGGTCACGTTCCAGTCCGTCTTACCGTGGTCTTCCTCCTCATCCACTGCCGAGACACCGCCGGAAGCCGTGCCCGGAACACAACTGCCAGCCAACCTTCCGATGCCGACCTCCCCGGAAGAAACCAACCTCCTGATCCGCACACTCTGCCACAACGACATCGCGCACCTTATCTATCTGCCGCCATTACCGGAGCCTCCTTCCCAAGCGACATCTTCCGTATCCGGGGCGTGGGCTTTCGCCAGCCTGTTGCGCGACATCTGCCGCGCGGGGCTACGCGCCCCCCTGCACGTAACCGTGGTAGGACGGGGCGCCCTGACACACCACGAAACTTCGCCGGATCACGCGCTCCACATGGGCCTGCTCCTTGCCTTACGGCAGGAAGAGCCATTGCTCTCCTGCTCCTATACGGAACTGGATTCGGCACACCCCGCAGCGCTGGAAGTCTTGCGCCAGCACTCCGGTGACGTGAATGGCATTTGCCGCATAGACGACGCAGGTATCCTCCATGTTCCGCAGCTTGAAACGCTGAACATTTATCCCTCGGACTCCGGGACGGAGCAGCAGACCGCACAACAAAGCAGCCGCCACAGTATCCTACCGGATGGCTGCGTCATCATCACAGGCGGATTGGGGGGGATGGGATTAAGGCTGGCGCGCGACATCTCCGTGCGGACCGGAGCAAAGGTGGTACTCCTTTACCGGAGCGGCACCGCCCCTGCGGACCTGCCTTTTGCAACGTACCAGTGCGATGTCACCGATGTGGAACGCTTAGGCGCTGTGCTGGCAGACGTCCGGCGTACTATTGGTCCCATTCAGGGAGTCATTCACGCCGCAGGTGTGGCTGGGCGCGGATTTTTGCTTTCCAAAGAGCAGACCAGCTATGAAGCGGTACTGGCTCCCAAGGTTCTCGGCACATGGAACCTGCATACAGCCACACGCTCCGATACGCTCCGTTTCTTCGTACTGGCCTCATCCAGAACCTCGCTGACCGGTGCTCCGGGACAAACCGACTACACCGCGGCAAACGCTTTCCTTAATGCGTTTGCCCACTACCGCCGGGCCATGGGCCTTCCCGCCCTGTCCCTCTGCTGGAACACATGGTCCGAAGTCGGTATGGCGGTGCAATCTGGAACCACGGGACGAAACAAGGCTCCGGCACGGCAGAAAGATGGGTCCGGCTTCTTCGATGAAACAGGCGCCCCCCACGCAACGGACCGGGCCGCACGCCACACATATGGCGTGGCAAACACGCGTCCTCCACACGTCTCCCAAACCACCGGAGATAGCGCTTCCGGGGCTGACGGAACATCATCACCCGGTCACACGCTGGCCCCGTCACAAGCGTTTGGCGTGCTGGAAAACGCCCTCGCCAGCGGAGAAACCGTGGTTGTTGTTGCCATGGCAGGAGAAAACGCTTCCCGCTTCCCGCTGACGACCTTTCTGTCGTCCGCACCTGCGGGTTCGGGCACCACGGCAACAGACCCGGCACGTTCTGACGAAATGGACGAAACTGGCAACACCGGCAAAACGGACACACCAGCCACGGGCAAGGCGGGGGAAACGAACGCATCAGCCGATTGCCTCGCTGCCTGCGGAAATATCCGGGAAGCCGATTTACTGGAAATCTTCCGGGATTGCCTCGGCTACGACACCCCACTAAGCCGCGACGACGACTTTTTCGATCTGGGGGGAGACTCTATTGCCGGAACCCGCGTGGTCAGCCGTATTGCCAAAACGCTGGGAGTCAGCGTCAGTCTCATCGATCTGCTGGAAAGCGACACCCTTGGCGATTTCATAGATCACGTGCGGGCTGCATGCACCCCGGAAACGCCCACCAAACAGGGCATTACGCCAGCCCCGGTTCGCGAAACCTATCCCGTGGGGCAAGAACAATTGTCCATCCTCTACGCAGACCTGCTGAATGAAGGACAAACGGCATATAACCTTCCGGCATTCCTTGTCATGCCGCCTCAATTGGACAAAAACAGGCTGGAAGCAGCCATTGGCGCACTTATCGAACGGCACGACGTGTTGCGCACCACCTTCTGCGATTTCGATACGGAACACCCCGGCATGGTCATCCACCCGTTTACCGGATTCACGTTGGAAGAAGTTGCCATTCCAGACCTCACCGGCAAGGACCGCTTCATCGCACCCTTCGACCTGAAGCGGGAGCCGGGATTCCGCATACACCTACTGAACGCTGGTGACGGGGAATACGTACTGTTCTTCGACATCCACCATGCGCTGGCGGACGGGCGCACAATCTCCCTGTTCAACGCCGAGCTGTTCCGGCTGTATCACGGCAAACCATTGGAGCCTGTCCTCCTGCAACAAAAGGATTTTGCGTGGCATCAGTTCGCGCACCCCAATGCGGAAGACAAGGCTTACTGGCAAACACGTTACGCGGGGAATTTGCCCAAGCTGGATCTGCCCGCTGACTTCCCGCGCCCCCCCTTGCACACCCGCCGGGGCGGCATGTACGAATTTGCACTGGAAGCGTCGCTGGTGGCTGACATGAAAACGCTGGCCCGCCGCCAAGGAGTGACCAACTATCACATTGTGCTTGCCGCGTGGAGCCTGTTGGCGCACGTTCTCACGGGAAATACTGATATCGTCATAGCCATTTCTGTGGACAGCCGTAACGAATATCTGAACACGGCGGGCATGCTCGCGTCCATGCTTCCCCTGCGGCTTGATGTCCGCGCGGACACCCCTGTGGGGCAAATGCTCAAGAATACCCAACAGGTCAGCAATGAGGCGCTGCGGCATCAGTCCTACATACTGAACACCCTGCTCACAGACCGGGCATTGCCTGCCACCCCAGAGAGATCACCGCTTTCCGAGATTATGCTTTCATACATGAACTACGAATTTGCCAATGAAGAGGACGCGTTATTCGAGACTCTGCGTTTTGACAAAGCGGCCAGCAAAACAGACGTATCCATCTTCTGCAGCGATTCCGGCGGCGTCATAAGCTTTGCGTTGGAATATTACGCCGACCTGTTCAGCCACGCGACTATTGTGCGAATGGCGACGGACGTTACGCGCATTCTGGAAGCTATGGTTTCTGGCAACGCGGAGGCTCCCGTGCCCTTCATATATTCCGCACCGCCTGCGGGGCACGGACAGGGCGGACCTAACGGATCGGGCGAATCAAGCGAATCGGGCGAGCCGGGCAAACAGGATGAACCAGACGAACAGAGCGGCCATGCGCCCACAACTCCAAACCGGGAACAGCTCCCCCTCAGCCCCACTCTGGCAAAGGCTCTGCACGCATCGGCAAAAACGAACCATGTCTCCGCCCCGGCGGTTCTGCTTGCCACACTGGCTGTGTTACTCAGCCGCGTAACCGCACAGGAACGCGTCTCCATAGTCCACAAGGGCCGCTCTATCCCGTTTACCATGGATGACGACACGGAATTCAACCTGCTGCTAACATATGCGCAGAGCCAGCTAACCTTACCGGATGGTGCGCCTGACCACGACTCCCCCCACGGTTCCGGGAGGGAAGCCTTCCCAATGCCCGGTACGGAGCTATCTGGCTGCCAACGCTGCGACACACGCTCCTCCGCCACACCGGATTCGGGCCAGCCTCCTACCGACGGACACAGCACAGGCGGTCATGGCGTCTCTTCCCTGCGTGCCGGATTTGTCTATAAAACGGACGCCCCTGTGCACACAGACCATGCCGAAGGTTGCGATCTTGTCTGCACGGTGCATGATTCCCCGGACGGTATGACAGTGCAGTTCTCATACACCACGCACACCCTAACTGCGGACACGGCACATAACTGGCTACACTATTACGAACAATTCTTGGACGGCATAACGCAAGAAAACGTATGATGAAAATATCCGACCTGAAATTTGCTAGTCCCGCCGCAGAAACGATACGCAAGCAAGCGACAGCACTCGCAACCGGAACACTTGAAACACTGTTCAGAACGGTTGCCCACGGCTCTGCCGAGCACGCTGCGCTGGAAGACGCCACAACGACTCTGCGCTTCGCCGAGTTGGACGCGCTTTCCGCCGCCATTGCACGGTTTGTTACAGCCCGCAACTACGGTCCTGAGCCTGTGGTCGGCGTGGTGTGCATGCGCGGCGCACCCTATCTCGCCGCCGCGCTTGGGGTGATGCGGGCAGGTGCGGTATACCTTCCTATAGAGCAAGACCTGCCGCAAGTACGGAAAGAAATAATGCTGCGCCCGGCCCGCCTGCTCATCACGGATACCCATTGCCTGCGCGACGCGGAATACTTGCGGTACCGCAATCCCGGCATCGCCCATATCCTCTGCATAGATTCGCCGGAATACGACACGTGCATGGAAAGGCCCTCCGCCCTTTCCAGCACGGCCTATTGGGAGCATCTGGCCGGACCGGGGAGCGATCAGGGCTGGAAAAGCCTGTTCAGCGGGGAACTGGTAGCAGATGAGGCA
Organism: Pseudomonadota bacterium; assembly: GCA_023460395.1. Taxonomy (GTDB): domain Bacteria; phylum Desulfobacterota; class Desulfovibrionia; order Desulfovibrionales; family Desulfovibrionaceae; genus Halodesulfovibrio. The sequence goes on from JAEWQB010000007.1 coordinate 42,861, forward strand.
CTTCAGGCAATGGCCGCCAATGTGCTGAAAAAAAGCGGCATTGCCACAAAGCCACGGGGCCGGGTGCTGGATATCGGCAGCGGCTCCGGTATTGTGGCGCAAACCCTCGCCGGCGTGGCGGGTCAATACACCGCGGTAGAACTCGCCAGAAACGAGCTTGACCGCGTGGAACGGCTGTCTGCCAGCGCCTCGGTGGCTATGCACCATATGGAGGCCGTGGACATCGGCTTTCTGCAGGGGGAGCCGTATGACGGCATAATCTTGAACGGAGTAGTGGAAAATTTTCCGGGCTACGCCTATCTGCGCACGGTGCTGAACCATGCAGTGCGGCGCCTAAGCGATGACGGAGTCCTTTTTGTGGGCGCGGTGTGGGATCTTGAAGCCCGCGACGCATTGCGCGATGCGCTGAGGAATCACGCTCAAACCTCTGGAAATGCCCGTGGGTTGTCCTCATTTGAGGCTTCGGAAGCCCTCTTTCTTTCCCGGAAATTCTTCACCGAGTGGGCGCAAGAAAGCCCCGTGCCTGTGCGGGTTTGTTTCTCCCCTCTTGCTGGTCCCGATGCCACCGGACGCGATGCGCAGAGCTTGAACGATACGGAACAGCAGCACCTCCCCGGACGGGTGGACCGGCCTGACTGGACGGACCGGCCTGATCGGGAAAACCGGGCAAAACCGGCGGATATGACAGGCCGGGTGTATCTGACAGACCGAGCGGACTGGACGGAACTGGTGGACTATCGATTCGATGTCGTCATTACCCGCAGTCCGCAGTCAACATTCTCCCGGACAGACAAAACGCGCTTCGGCCTCAACGACGCACTTTCCGCACCTGATGTGGCGTTCCCCCTGTGCACGCCGGAACAAGCGGCATACATTGTCTACACCAGCGGCTCCACTGGAATCCCCAAAGGAATTGTGGTGGAGCACCGGAACCTGCTGCACATACTTATGGCATTACGCAAATTTTCCGAGGGCTGCCACCGCGCTGCCCTTGTTGCGCCCCTCTCGTTTGATGCATCCATACAACAAATTGCCGTTTCCCTGTTTCTCGGAAAGCCGTTGTATGTCATGTCGGACGAGGAGCGTAAGAACCCGGAAGCCTTTCTCCGATGCGTGCATGAGAGAAACATAGACCTATGCGACATGACGCCCGCGTTTTTCAACGTGCTGGTGGAATATCTGCATGAGCGCAACCTTTCTCTGCCCATTGTCCGCATACTGCTGGCAGGCGAGATTCTGCGACCGGACACCATACAAAAATTCTATCACATCGCAGGCAATGAGCAGGTGGTGCTTTTCAATGTCTATGGTCCCACGGAATGCACTGTAGACAGCAGCGCATTCCGCATTGACAAGGACAACTACAAAAATTTTTCCGCCTACCCCATTGGCACACCGCTGGAGGGCTGCGTTATCTCCGTGCGGGACAAAAACGGCAGTCCGCTGCCAGATTCCGTGACAGGTGAAATTTGGATTTCAGGAAACGGTGTCACGCGAGGATATCTGGACATCCCGGAAGAACAAGACGGAAAAAACAGGCTGAACGAACCCGAATCCCAATGCCGTTTGAGCCGACAGAACACCCCGGAAAAATCTCCGTTTCTCTCGGAGCAGGGAACCCGCTGGTATCGAACGGGCGATTACGGATTCATGGTAAACGGACTCGCCTACTATCAGGGCCGTGAAGATCAGCAGGTAAAGATACGCGGCAACCGGGTGGAGATAGGCGAAGTGGAAAACGCCATAGCCACTTTCCCCGGCGTGAAGCAGGTGGCAGTGGTGGCAGGAACCTTCAGCACGGGTGAAGATAAAACTTTGGCTGCCTATGTGGTGGGAAATGCGGATATTCCCGCGCTTAGACACTACCTTGAACGGCAACTCCCTTCCTACTACGTGCCCGGCTATTATGTGCCCATGACGGAGTTACCCCTTTCCGCGAACCGTAAAGTGGACAAAAAGGCTCTGCCTTCCCCCAGTGCCCGCCCTCATACCCATCTGGAGGAAAAGGAAGGTACGCCTACAACGAGACGCCCGCCGGAAGGTCCGCTGGAAGAAGCGTTGGCGAGCATGTGGAAACGGCTGCTCGGCGTAGAGGTGACAGACACGGAGGCCAACTTCTTCAGCCTAGGCGGGCATAGCATTTTAGCTATACGCCTTATCGCCATGATAGAAAAAGAGCTGCATGCCCACATCACCGTCACCGAACTGTTCGCACATCCCACCCTTGCGCTTCTTGCCCATTTTTTCGCAGGCAAGGCCAAAGAGCAGGAAGGGCCGATTATCAAGCTGTGCCACTGCGAAGGCGGCAAAAAGCTTTTCTTGTTCCACCCGGTGGGAGGTAGCGTATTCTGCTACAGCGCTCTAATGGAACATCTGCGCCACGCCTACACGGTGTACGCCGTTGAAGCGGCAGGGTTCCGGCCTGAGCGCACTGCGCTGAACACCGAACTGCACAGGGTGGAAGGGTTGGCAGCGTACTATCTGGAAGAGATCCTCAAGGTAGAGACAGACGATATCCTCTTCGGCGGCTGGAGTTTTGGCGGACTGCTCGCATATGAGACGGCGTGCCTTTATGAAAAAACAGGGAGAAAAACAGACTCTGTGCTAATTCTCGACTCCGTTGCCAACAACAGCGGAGCCAAACAGATGGCTGCCAAAGATGATGTGGAAATGCTGAAATCGCTGCTCCAGAACACTCTTGCCTTTGACGAGACGACCCTTCGCTCTCTCCCACGCGCACATCGGCTCGCCTATCTTGTGGAATGCGGCGAAAAGACGGGGCTACTGCCCGCAGGATTCAGCGCTGTGCAAATGGACAATCTGTTACAGACCTATCGCAGCAACGCCATTGCTGCCGCACGCTATGAACGCCCCACCCGCTCTGATAAAAAAATTTTGCTGGTGCGCGCATTGGAATTCTCCGGTAATGTGCAAATTGTTCCCGATGATGTGTACCAAGGGTGGAGTGATTTTTTAAAGAAAAGCAACATCACCCTCGCATGGACGGAAGGCACCCATGAGACTATGCTATCCCCCGGACTTGCAGGCAATGTTGCCAAGCACATTCTGGAGTACCTGAACAATGCGTAACCGACACTGGCATACCGCTTTTTTCTTTTGCGCCACGTGCCTATGCTGTTGGAACGGAACCGCGTTTTCGGCCTACAATCCCGCCGGGGTGCATCAAATCATAACACGCATGGGGCAAGAGCTGGCAGCCGACCCGCTGATCCCCGGCCTGTCTATCGCGGTGCTCGAAAAAGGCGGCACTCGGCCGGTTCTCGCGGCTTTCGGCGTTGCCTGTATAGAAAACAGCACCCCCATGACCACCCTGTCGAAGTTCAAGGTAGGCTCCGTCACCAAACTTTTCACCGCATCGCTCATCCACAGGCTCATCAAGCAGGGAAAACTCGCCTATGATACGCCGATAAGCCAATTTTTCCCAACCTTTCCCCGTGGTAACGAGATCACCGTAGCCAATTTGCTAAACCACACATCCGGCATAGAGGATATGCTTTCTCTGCCCCGCGTGCAGGCCAACATGGCAAAATACCGGACCCCGCAGGAACTGCTGGAGATAATACGCGCACATCCCCTGCTGTTTCAGCCCGGCACGCAGCAAAAATATTCCAACAGCGGATATCTGATGCTCGCCGAGATAAGCGAGCAGGTTTCAGGGAAATCCTATTCCAGACAGATTGCTGACCTTTTCATAAAAAAACTGGGCATGGCCTCGCTCGTTGTCGGCAGCGACACCGCCATTGTGCCCGAACTCGCCTGCGGCTATTCATACGCGGAAGGCTCCGGGTTAATTCTGCCCATAGCCGCCAGCATCGCCATTGCCAAAGGCACGGGAAATCTGGAAGGCACCCCCGGCGACATAGTACGCCTTGTCAATCTGGCGACCGTATTCGGAACGGACGTACCCCAGAATATTCCGCTGACCCCCCTTATACTCAGCAATGGCGAGGAAGCACGGTTTATTGCGGAAGGCTACACGGGCAGTTTTCTTAATGGCTACACCCTGTTCATGTTCACCAATCCGCCGATCACCCTTGCAGGCAAATTAGGTTCCTTCCCCGGATTTGGCTCTGTCTATTTCTACGATCAGCAAACGCAAATTGCCGTGGCGATCAGCGTGAACAACGAACACGCGATAGATAAAATAATCACGCTAGGTGCGAAGATTTTACACGAATTACGCAACTAACCGGGACCAAGCCTCCCTGCCGCCATCCCCTGAAAAAGAAATCACGCCCCAAAACCTGTTCACACTCCCGCTCTCAAACACAAAAAAAGCCACGAAAGCAATACGCTAACAGGATCGGGCGGGATTCGAAATAGAATGGTAATTATTTGAAATAATTATTGAAAATATTTTTTGCTTTCAAAGCGCTTTTTTATACCCAAAAGTATGCACGAAACTTTTGGGTGTGTGGATTCGAATCCCGCCATACAAGGATTTACGGGTTTTCAGTCATCCAAAGAAATTTTTTACTGCCCTGTAAAGACCATCTTCACTAAGTGGCACAAAGAATAACCCATTGTTATATAAATATAAACAGCCATTTCGTCGTCTTGTTGCAAGCACTTGCCATTGACGGGTAGTTTAAAGTAGTTAATAGTTCTACTCAGAGGTACAAACCATGCAACAAAATATAGCAACAACACCTGCTTCTGTAAAACTCCCCAACCCTCTACGCGAGCGGATAAAAAACCTTGCCGATGCACGGAACCAGTCCGCGCACGCCATTATGCTACAAGCCATAGAAAACTATGTAGACCGGGAAGAAAAGCGGGAAGCCTTACGCCAGGAAGCCAGAGCCGCGCATGAGCATTATACGCAGACAGGTCTGCATCTGACAAATGCTGAAGTGATAGATTGGATGGATAAAATTATTCAGGGCGAAAAGGTGCCCCTGCCTAAATGCCATATCTAGTTCTCTGGACAGATAATGCCACTGCCGGACTTGAGAAAGCATACCTGTTTCTGGCTGATAAAAGCGAAGAGGCCGCAATCGGTGCAATCAAGGCCATTCGGGAAAAAGTGCTCCTCCTTGAGCAGTTCCCCAATGCTGGCCGTCCTGCGGATGATATGGAGCCAGAATACAGAGAATTACTCGTACCTTTTGGTGGGGCCGGATATGTTCTGGTTTGCGAAGTTCTGGCCAACTCGGTCTACATTTTGGCGCTGAAGCATCAAAAAGAAGCCGGATATTACGAAGTAGGGATATAATGAGGTAACACCATGAGTCGCAGCACCCGTAAAACTCCTATTATAGGCTGGACAACCTGCCGCAGCGAGCGCGCTGACAAGCAAATCTGGCACCGGCGTTGGCGTGCTCACCAGCGCACGGCTCTGGCCTCGATTCCGTTGGACGACGAAGATGGCACACTGCCAGTGTCCGTGAGACAAATCAGTGATGTCTGGGCCATGGGCAAAGATGGTCGCAACTACTGGCCGCTTTCCAGTCAGGAAAGAATCGCCAAACGCTTAGCCCGCCCAAAAGGCCGTGATCGCAAAGAACGCAAGGCATTGGAAGCCCGGTGGCAGCACAAGTTTATGGGGAAATAGTTTATGACACGCAAGAAAACTGAACGCCCCAACCTGACAAATTATAATAGAGTTTGATCCAACGGTCTTCGAAATGCACCTCAGGATAGACGTTAGCGACGAGTCGTCCCCAGTTTTGCTTGCCGGAGCGTTCTTCCCATTCCATCATCTTCAAGTCGAGCCATTCATCGGCAACACTCTGAAAGGTATGGACAACCTTTGGCTGTGCCTTTTGGATAAGCTCTTCCTTGCGCACCTGCACAAGGCTGGCATTATCATCTTTAGCCAAGGTTCTTCGCAAGTCAGACTCGGCTCGGGCTTCTTTTAGCCCCATTTTGGGGAACTGCCCTATACTGACAGCGTTTTGCTTCCGCTTACCCTCGGGAGTGAAGGTATCGTATCTGAGATACCAAGTCTTTTTGCCCTTGGGAGAAACACGTAAAAAAAAAGACTCTCCAACGGGAATTCTTTGCTCCTCGCCAGTCGGTTTCAGGTTATTAAGAAAGGCATGCGTAATATTACGTGTATAAATTTGTGTACGACCTTGTGTCGAAAATTTTTCTCGCATTTTCCCGTCCCCGTAGAGCAAAATGACATGTGTAGAAAATTTGGTAATCCTCCCATTTTTCGGAGGCCTGAAAAGTAGAGGCTATGCAGCCATTCTCAGTTTCTGGGCAGGGGTGATTCCCCCGATACCCATATTAGGTCGTTCATTGTTGTAGGTCCACAGCCAGTTG
>JAEWQB010000008.1 GCA_023460395.1 Pseudomonadota bacterium
GGAAAGGCGTTCTATGCAAATCGCGTCGGCACGTCAAGGACCAAACTCACTTTTTCATGAAATACTTACGCCTCTTCCTCCACCTTCCCCGCCAGCCCTTGCGCCACGGGGGATTCTTGCCAGACTCTTTTACATTGAAAGAAACGGAAGAGCACCCTAGTATACCCTCCTAAAGAACACGGCCCTCGCACCGCCATGCCGGTGCGGCATTTCCCAACGCTAACACCTGACCTAAAAGAGACGCATATGACCTTGAGTAAACAGGAAACACAGGAACTTATCCGCAAAGTACAAGACGGACACTACGTTACAAAGGCCACACTATACGTATCTGTAGTGTTGGCTTTGCTCATCGGCCTGTACGTGGGCAACCTGCTTACGACCTTATATGGTCCCGCTCCCGCCGCCCAGCAGTCTGCGGCTGGGTCTTCCGCTCCTCAATCTGGCAGCACCGCCATTGATCCGGCTGTTACCGCGCGCATCCTCAAATACGAAAAAAGCACCCGCGACACACCGAGCAATGTGGAGGCGTGGATTTCTCTCGGACATGCGTATTTTGACGGCAACCGCCCCAAAGCAGCTATTGAAGCATACACTCAGGCGTTGGCCCTTCAGCCCGATAACCCGGACGTGCTTACTGATATGGGTGTAATGTACCGCCGGGACGGACAGCCGGAACGAGCGCTGGAGCAGTTTGCCAAAGCCATCGCCGCGGACCCTCGCCACGAACAAGCTCATTTCAACTCCGGGATTGTGCTCTACCACGATCTCGGTCGAAAAGAAGAGGCACTGGAGTTTTGGCGCACGCTGGTGCGTATTAACCCCAAGGCCAAGGCCCCTAATGGAACTCCGGTAACGGAGATGATCAAAGACCATGCGAACTAAGTGATTTCATCCCGTTAGTCCCTATTCACCGGGCCGTTTCCATGACGGAGGCGGCCCGGCGTGCGTTCTGCCGCAGATGGACAATTATGCTACTTCCCCCTACAAAAGAAGGAGCTGTGCACATCTGTCCATCCAGATATCGCACTGAGGAATCGGCTCTGTCGCAAAGGAACCACATGACCGCCTTTTCATGTTTGCGCCACCGTCTCTGCATCTGCATTGCCCTGTGCTTACTTCTGTCTGCGACTGACGCGCTGGCAGCCAGTTCTCCCGTTGCTCTGGGACGCGTTATGCCGCCGCTCCGCCTTACCCCGCATATGGACGCGCTGGAAGACAGACATGGCACCCTGCGCATTGAGGAGGTCGCCTCATCAGACTATATACATGCGTTCACCCCTCTGGCCTTCCGCCCGGTTAACGCCAGCGCAGGCGCGACATGGCTCCGGCTGACACTGGAATCTGACGCTTCCGGTAATCTAGAACGCACCATGCGCTTTCCCGTACTGAATTTAGGCGCGGCCCAACCCGGCCCGGTGCGCCTCTACGCCCCCCGGTACGCCAGTACCACCGCTGTGTGGCCTGATGGATGGGACGTGCTTGAGGCCAACGGAAAAGCCAGTTTTCCCCTTCCCATGCCGGAAGGGGGCACGCTTACGTGCTATATTCGCCTTGCAGGTCCGCCCGGCCTCTGGTTTTATCCCGAACTGACCCTGCGTGCCGCCACCTCCCCGGTGTTCTCCCCTTTCGATTTCGGCATGGCCCTCGCGGGAGCGTTGGGTGCCCTCGCGGTGCTCAATCTGCTTTTTGCGACCTTGCAGCGCAACGAGAGCCGGGGCTGGCTCGCTCTGTACTCGGCTCTGGCACTCATTTACTGGCTCACAGCTCCCTCTCCCGCCCCGGCGGGAGGACTGCCATTTTCCGCCGCATGGGCCATTCTCACCCCCGGCCTTGCCATGGTGCTGCTCCCTCATATGGGAAGACATATCCTGCAATCATGGAAGCACTCTCCCGTAACGGACCGCGTTCTGCGGATACTCTCCGGGCTGGGGGCAATTCTCGCCGTTGCCCCGCTCGTTCCCACATGGGGCTGGCTGGTCCGCGCACTTCCGCTTTGGCCATGTCTGGCCATTCTCCCTGCCGTGGCAGCAGCAGACTGCGCCCGGAAAACCGTTCCCGGCGCACGCCGCTTTGTTCTCGCCTGCACGCTCACAACGATGGGAGCATTCGCAAGTCTTGCGCCTGCGCAATCCGCAGATATGGCGGTCCTGTTTGCCCTTCTGCCCTTTGCCGGGACCGTGCTCGGCGTGCTTATTCTCACGTTACCCGCATCTCGGCCCGCACAGCGCGCGCCCCTTCAGGCCACCGATGCGTCCAGCCACGCCATGCCGGAAGAATCCGCATCACCGGAGAGTTCACCTCACGCCGCCACCGGCATGAAGGCCCGGCAGTCTGACGATTTTTCTGCGGGGCAAGCCGTACTTACCCGCCTCAGCCACGACCTGCGCACTCCGCTCAACGCCATCGTATACGCCGCCGAGCAAATTACCCCTCTCCCTCAGGACGAGCAGGGCCTCATACACCTGCGAACCCTGCAAGCCGCCGCAGGCAATCTTTCCACCCTTATCAACGACCTGCTGGACGTGAGCCGGGCACAAAAAGGACGCATTCTCCTGCGACAACGCCCCTTTGATTTACAACGCCTGCTCATGGAAGCACACGATATCATTCAGCCACAAGCGGAACGGAAAGGCCTTTCTCTACATTGGGTTATGGCACCCCACCTGAACGTGAAATATGGCGGTGACGCGGACAGATTACTCCAAATTCTGCTAAATCTGCTCGGCAATGCCATTCGCTTTTCGGACACTGGCACCGTGCGGCTTACCGTGGACCGCGTTCCTGAAAGCACAGATCCCGGATATCTATTGTTTCGCGTTACGGACAATGGCATCAGTATTCCCCTTCAAAATCAATACGATGTATTTGAACAGTTTTGCCAAAGCCCCGGTACGGGAAAAGGGCGTTTTGGCGGTTCCGGCCTAGGGCTTACTATCGTTCGTGAACTTGTAGGACTCATGGGCGGCGTGGTCTGCCTTGCCTCCCGTCCCACCGTGGGAACGGAAGTCAGTTTTACCGTGCGCCTGCTTCCTCTCGACAACGCGACGACCACGGCAGACCCATTCTCCAGAGAAGACACCCGCGAAACGACCTTCTCAGCCCCGCAGCGCAGCTCGCAAGCCAGCCACGTGCTGGTGGCTGATGATGTGGCCAGTAACAGACAACTTGTGCGGTTCTTTCTTGAAGGCTTGCCCTATACCGTAACGGAAACCCGGAGCGGTGAAGAAGCGGTGGCGCGGTATATGGATTCCCTTCCCGGCATGGCTCTCGTTGACGCGGATATGCCCGGCAGTGGCGGGCCTCACGCCGTGCGGTCCATCCGCGCATATGAAGAGGAACAGGGGATTACAGCCATTCCTGTGGTGGCTCTGGTATCCAAACCAGAAGAAGCCGCAGCCATGCTGCATGCGGGCAGTACGGCCACGCTCATGAAACCACTCTCACGTATGCGTCTCATTGAAATGGTCACTCGCCTCGCCCCACCCGCCATGCGTGCGTTCCATATTGCGCCGAAATCATCCTCGTCCCTGCCGTCCGCCGCAGCCGATGTACATGACGTACCCAAGCCCGGTGTGCCCGACGCAAAACAAATTGCCTCCCCCGCGCTTCCCGACACCCCACCGGCACCAAACGCGCCCCACGGACACACAGCGCAGTCCAAGCCGGATGTCGCTCTGCCACCAGCCCGTGCAAATACGAAGGACGAGGAAGTCTCCCCCGTCATGCCCAAGCTTGCCACGCCAGCCCCTACCAGCGTGGCTCCGCGCACAGACCGGACGCCCGCATCTCCCCAACTGGACATGAGCCTCATCCCGCTTGTTCCCGGTCTAGTAGCCAACATGGACGAAGCCATGCGGGATGCCCAGCACGGTGTCCGCGACAACAGCCCTTTAGGAGTTCAGGAAGCGGTGGGGCGACTGGCAGGAACCGCCGCCAGTTTTGGTCTGCGTGACTTGGAACGAATGTCCCGCTGTGTCGAACGGGCTGCGGAAGCGGACGATTTGGAAGCGATCCTCACCCTTTTACCGGAGCTGGAAACGATGGTCCGCCGGAACCAACGCGCTTTGAGTGACATTCATCGCATGCATGCCTCCATGGTCAAAAACGCTGCCAGCGTACGCTAAAAACGTCATTTTCGTCTTTGAGCGCGGATTTTCCTCTGCCGCGTTACTGTTGACACAGCAGGCAGATATAGCTACTTCACCGCGTGAGTGAACACTCGACATATCAACACTGTTGCTGTGGAAAATAGTAACCGCAATACTGATAACGGCGGTGTTCCCCTTATGCGAAGCCGTTTTCCATACGCTACTCTACTGGCACCGTACCGGGGCTACAACTCCATACGTTTCCCGCCAACGCACCGGCATAAAGCCGGGGCTGAACGCCATGTAAAGGAACTACTATGAAACGCGATGTGATTCTTGAAACAGCCGCTCGTCTATTCGCTGAACGTGGATTTACCAATACTCCCACCAGCCTGCTCGCCAAAGAAGCGGGCGTGGCGGAAGGCACCATTTTTCGCCATTTCCGCACGAAAGACGATATTTTCCTGACACTGATTCATAACGTAAAAACACAGCTCATTACCGACATTGAAAACTATATCGAGGTGCGCGGCCCCGAAAATCCGCTAGAAAAACTCGAATCGGTCATCAAGTCATTTTATGTTTTCGTGCGGAAAAACAGCATGGAGTTTTGCCTCATTTTCCGTGATGCCCCCACCCGTTTCGGACAGCGCAACGATGACGTGTTCGTGCAAATTAGAGAAATATACACGTATGTCATTGACTACATGCAAACAGCTATTGATGAAGGAAAACAAGATGGCTCTATTACAACATCCCTGCCATCGCAGGATGTTGCTAATCTGATCATGAGTACAATGGTTGGCCTTGTTCGCGCGACACATTTTGGCTTTAGCCATGTTAATGACGACATCGTCAAGTCCGTTGTGGAGTGTTATACCAAAATACTGACGGAGTAACGCATCCCAATTACAAGGCCGTGCACACCGCACGGCCTTTTTATATCTGTTATTCCTTTATCTTTTCATGATTTTCTTCTACTCTGCTTCCCAAGACTGGCGCAAAACGATATCTTTGCTAGGTGAAGGAATTCACCACAGGCCTGAAGGGGAAAACAATGTTTTGGAAGAACTGCAAACTCAAATGGAAATTTGCCATTGGGTTCGGCAGCATATTGCTGCTGCTAGCTGCCATTTCCACATGGGCAGTGCTGGGAATAGGTACTATCGTCCATAATGCCGGTGAGGTCATCGCCGGCAACGCCTTGCGCGGTGATATCGTACAGAAAACTGTGGACCATCTCAAATGGGCAGAGAAGGTGCAGGTTCTTCTTTCTGACGATTCAGTGCACACTCTTGATGTACAGACTGACCCAACCTTATGCGGATTCGGGAAATGGTATTATGGCGAAGGACGCAAGACCGCGGAGCGGCTGGTTCCCGCGCTGGCGTCCGTGCTCTCCCGCATTGAGGCTCCTCACTCACGGCTTCACGCCTCCGCCATTACCATCCGGGAACAATACCGCCCTGCGGACAACGCGCTGCTCACCTTTTTGCAAGCTAAAAAAATGGACCACTTAGCTTGGATGAATAAGGTGCTCAATGCTATTACCAGCCCGGATTCAACGTCTCTACAGGTCCAGCTTGACCACTCCCAGTGCGAACTCGGTCGTTGGATATACTCTGCGGAAATACAAGAGCGGATGAAGACAGATGCGACATTCGCCAGCCTCATCACCCCCGTGCTTGCCCCACATGAACGCCTCCACGCCAGCGGAGCCGGGCTGGAACAGATGGTTCGCGCACACCGCCACGCTGAGGCGATGCACGTATACCACGAGCAGACAGAAGCAGAGGCCAAAGCCACACTGAACGCATTGGACGCAGTAATTGCCGAATATTCTTCCCGTGCGGAAGGGCTGGAACTTGCCCGTAAAACCTTTGTGGACGTTACCCTGCCCACGCTTGAAGAGGTGCAGACGCTGCTGACGGAAGTAAACACCATCACCGCCAGTAATATCATGACGGATGAGGCGATGCTCTCCGCTGCGGCGCAAACCCGCACCGTTGTTCTGGCTGCCAGCGCCGCCGCCTTGGTACTGGGATTACTGCTGGCCTTTGCCATTGCCCGTGGAATTCTGGGTCCGTTGCGCCAAGGCGTTCAATTCGCCGAAGTGGTTGCCACGGGAGACTTAACCGCAGACCTTGCCATACACCAGAAAGACGAAGTGGGCACCCTTGCCGATGCCTTGCGGAGTATGGTGCGCACGCTGAAAGAGGTTGCCGGTTCCATCGAAAGCGGGGCAACCAATGTGGCGGCTGGTAGCGAAGAGCTTTCCGCCGCGTCCCAAACCCTGTCACAAGGCGCGACTGAGCAGGCCGCTTCCATAGAAGAAATCTCCGCATCCATGGAAGAGATGACCGCCAACATCTCCCAGAACGCTCAGAATGCGGGAGAAACCGAACGCATATCCCATGCGGCAGCACAGAGCGCCACAGAAAGCGGCGAGGCGGTAGGACAGACTGTAGCCGCCATGAAGCACATTGCCGAAAAAATTTCCATTGTGGAAGAAATTGCCCGGCAGACTAATCTGCTTGCCCTGAATGCCGCCATTGAAGCCGCCCGCGCGGGAGAGCACGGACGAGGCTTTGCCGTCGTGGCAGCCGAGGTGCGGAAATTGGCGGAACGTAGCGGCAGTGCCGCCGCAGAAATAAGCGAACTCTCCACCCAAAGTGTGGGAATTGCAGAAAAAGCGGGTGGTATGCTCGCAGCTCTAGTTCCGGAGATCCGGCGCACCGCCGACCTTGTACAAGAGATTGCCGCAGGAACACATGAGCAGGCCAACGGTGCGCAGCAGGTCAATCAGGCGATTACCCAGCTAGACCAAATTATTCAGCAAAACGCCTCCGCATCGGAAGAAATGGCCTCCACCTCGGAAGAGCTTTCCGCACAGGCCATTCAGTTGCAGCAGACCATTGGCTTCTTCAAAGTTGAAAATGGAACAACGCCTCGCAAGACCGGCCTCTCATCCCCTTCCTCTAGGCCAAAGCAGGCAACGTCCACTCCTCGCGCTGCCGATGCGCAACGCGAACGCATTTCTCTCGACATGAACGATGAGGAATTCGAGCGATTCTAACAGGTTTCTCTACATTCTACGGGGCCTCTGTTCCGACAGAGGCCCTTTTTTTACAGTACCCTGACGCTACAAAAGCGCTGCCCCACCCCATGAAGATAACGGGCGAAGACATCGCCATTGGTAGTGTCCAGAATTTTTCGCACATTTTGTAGCAGCCAGTCAGCGTTGGTTTTGGCGTTGCCTTGAGGAGTCGGCGCGGGCCTTGCGAGCGGGACGCGAAGCGACGGTCCCGCGCTGCAAGGGCCGTGACGGCTCCGATTCTATGCCGAGACTTCTTGCTTCATATT
>JAEWQB010000009.1 GCA_023460395.1 Pseudomonadota bacterium
CATAAAAGGAGATTCTCAGCATTGGGTAACTTAACCATTGATGAATTTTGGAATCAGTATAATCTTAAAAAAGAATCAATTAAAAATGTCGCTTAACTTTTTGTCTCAATTAAGTTTGCAAGACCAAAGGCTACATAACAATATTGCTATTCTGACAAATTTCTTCATGATTATTTAATTTAAGTGATTGCTATTCGTCATTGATAAAGAATATTTCTTCTACTGATTTATTGAAGAATTTCGCAATTTTCAGAGCCAAAAGTGTAGATGGAACAAATTTACCTTTCTCAATCGAATGGATAGATTGTCGTGTGATCCCAATTTCATTGGCTAATTGTTCTTGGGACATATCATCATTGTCAAATCGACAGCGTCTTAAATTATTTCCGAGCTTCATAATTTTAGATTATACCACAACAAACGTAAAGTATAATTTACATATTTACAAATATAATTGACACAAAAAAATTACAAAACATAACAGGTGGACTTAAGACATTGTGCAGATTGTGTTATATTTGTATAATATAACACTTAATCAGCGGCCTGGCGGGCTGACATGTTTGTGTTTAAAATGCAGAACATTTCATACCGCAACACCTTAATATGCTATCGACAAACAGAACTCTCCCATTCCATCTTGAAGAAATAAGTATGAACAGAGACAAAATTATCATCAAGAACGCCCATACCAACAATCTCAAGCACATAGATATTGAGATCCCAAAACACAAGCTGGTGGTCTTTACGGGCGTTTCCGGCTCGGGGAAGTCATCCCTGCTGTTTGATACGATATATACGGAAGCACAGAGGCAACTGATCGAAACATTTTCCACCTTTGCCCGCACGCGCATGCCTAAATTGTCGCGTCCTGATGTTGACGACATCCTCAATTTGTCGACCGCCATCGTGATCAACCAGAACCGCATGGGCAACAACCTGCGGAGTACGGTGGGAACGGCAACGGAAGTGAACACCTACCTGCGACTGCTATATTCACGTGTGGGCAAACCGTTCATCGGTCCTTCGTTTTATTTTTCCTTCAACCATCCTGAGGGCATGTGCCCGCATTGCAAGGGCCTGGGAAAACAGATCAAAATTGACCTCGATTTGTTCCTCGACAGGGAGAAATCCATTCGCCAGGGTGCAATCTCGCATCCACACTATAAAGTGGACGGTTTTCTATGGAAGGAGCTGGTGAGTCTGGATGTGGTAGATGCCGACAAGCCACTGAAGGAGTTTTCTAAAGATGAACTGAACCTGCTGTTATTCTCTGAGCCTTTTCAAATAAAGAATGCAAAGGATAAGCTGACCTACAACCGGAACTTTGAAGGGATCGCCCGTAAACTGGAAAAAGCGGTCACCACAAGGGCTGACGATGAAGCGGCTGAAGAGGAGAAGAATGCATACACCAAATACTTCAATTATCAACCTTGTGCAGAATGTGGCGGCACCCGATTGAATGAGCGGGCAAGGAGCGTGAAGCTTAACGGACTCACCATTGACGAAGTATGCCACATGGAGCTGGTTGATGTGCTGCCCTTCTTACTGGAGATCGACGATGAAATTTCACGACCTATTTTGCGAAAGGCACAGTTCCTGCTTCAGCAGCTGATTGAAATCGGTGTGGGCTACCTGTCGCTCGAACGGGCGGTAGGAACGCTCTCGGGAGGTGAATCGCAACGGGTGAAGATGAGCAAGCAGATGGACTGCAACCTGGTGGACATGCTTTACGTGCTGGATGAGCCTTCTATCGGCCTGCATCCGAGAGATACAGAGAATCTGACGCAAATCCTGTTTCGGTTGAAGGATAAGGGAAATTCTGTCTTTGTGGTAGAACATGACCCTGACATCATCCGGGCTGCTGAGTGGATCATCGATATCGGTCCCAAAGCGGGCAAATACGGTGGTGAAGTGATCTACAACGGGGAGCCCGAAGGATTGCATCGTGTGGAGAGCATCACAGGACATTATCTGTTGAAAAACGACAAGCCGGCTTATCGGCGTAAGCAGGGAACCTCCTTTTTTGAAATCATCGACGCTAGCTCTAACAACCTTAAGAATGTCTCCTGCAAGATCCCGAAGGGGGTGCTCACCTGTATCACCGGAGTGGCTGGAAGTGGCAAAAGCAGCCTGATACACGAGTGCTTTGCAAAACAACATCCCGACGCCATTGTCATTGACCAGTCCCCCATAGGGAAGTCATCCAGAGCGAATGCAGCAACCTACATCGGTGTCTTCGACCTGATCCGGAAAGAATTTGCTGCTGCAACCGGTGCCGATGCCTCCCTTTTTAGCTTCAACTCGAAAGGAGCATGCCCCAAATGCAACGGACAGGGGGTGCTGACCTTCGAGCTTCATTTCCTGGATTCGGTCAAGACAACCTGTGACGAGTGCGAGGGAAAACGGTATCATTCGGAGGTGTTGGAACTGAAATGCAACGGCAAGAATATTGCCGATGTTCTGGATATGACTGTTGCGCAAGCAGTTGAATTTTTCGTGTCGCCCAAAATTAAAAAGCACTTGTTGGTACTACAGGAAGTGGGGTTGGGCTATCTGAAACTGGGTCAATCTCTTAGCACCCTCTCTGGTGGTGAGTCGCAACGGTTGAAGATTGCATCCGAATTGAAAAAGGAAGGCAATATCTACATCATGGACGAGCCTACAACAGGACTTCACATGTCCGACATCGACAACTTCCACGGCATCGTAAAGAGACTGGTTCAAAACAATAACACCGTAATTATAATTGAACATAACCTGGATATTATTAAATTTGCCGACTGGATCATCGACCTGGGTCCTGAAGGTGGAAAAAAAGGTGGCGAAGTGATATTTCAGGGTCTGCCGAAGGATCTGCTGAATTGCGAACGCTCCATCACCGGGAAATATTTGAAATTCTATATTTGAAGTAACGCGTAAATAAAATATCATTTAAAAATTAATGCACAATGAGAAAAACAATTGTACTCCTTATCCTTTCAGCATTCTTTATTGCACTCCATGCACAATCAGTCGATGAATCCCGAAAGTTAAAAAATGAGCCGACACCCAGCGCCGGCTACGGCAAAGAACTGGGAGATTTCAAGAGCGGAACCTATACCATTGAAAGTGCAGGTCTTACACGGCAATATACCATTGACATTCCCGAAGACTATGATAAGAACAAAACATACCGTTTGATTTTCGCTATGCACATGATGGGGGGAAGCATGCAGACAATGGTTGACCAGAACTATTATGGCCTGAAAACATATGCCGAAAGAGATGGCGTTCCTGTCATTTTCGTAGCACCCCAAGGATATACTGACCGTTCGCCCTGGCGCGGACGTGACGACAAAGACCATATCTTCTTTACCGACATGCTTGACCTGTTTAAGGATAAGCTGAGCATCGACACCTCACGCATATTTAGCTGCGGCTTTAGCTTTGGTGCTATGTTCACATACTCGTTATCGTTAAGTTTCCAGAAAGACCTACGTGCTGTTGCCTGTTATGCTCCGGCCAACTGGAACATCTATCTTCCCGAAAATAAAAAAGAGCCTCTTGCCTTCTATAGCACCACAGGTACGGAAGACGGACTCTGCAAGTTTGTCAACTCCGATCAACTCAAACAGGGTGGCAAGTACTGTGTACTGAGACACCTCGAAAACAACGGATTGACACAATTGCCGGAGGTTCCAGTAGCCACCACGCCCACCCATGTCACCACAGAATTTGAAGGTCTTCCCGAAGAATATCCGGTACTGTTTGGTTCCTTTGTGGGCGGTCATACCGAAAACGTGAAGGATCCCGGATCTGATGTGAACTGGGTGGCAAAAGAGACATGGGATTTCTTCATGCGTTTCTAATTTTCCCTGCAGATATAAGGTAAATCCCGTCACTGACGGGAGCTGCTACTGTTCGGATATCGTGAACAGTAGCAGCCTTTTATTGACAACCAACTAGAACCATGAAAATGAAATATAAAAGTACCCAGTCAATGAGCATGAAGGTCCGAATGGCATTGTTACCCTTTATAGCACTGCTACTCATTACGTGCAGCAACAAGATTGATGAAATTGAGGAAGTGAACCTCACTCTCGACAAGAGCTCCATCGTCTTCGATTCGCCGGATGCACAGGAGGCTTCGGTTGAGATACAAACCAACGCTTCGCTTGTTCATATTGACATCCCCTCGGACGATCTGAGCTGGATCAGTGCGAAGTTGTCTGCAAACATCCTCAGCATTACGGTGTCGGAAAACACTGCACTGGGAAAAGAGAGAAGTACCCTCATCACGGTCTCTGCAGAGGGTTTGTCTGCAGCCCGTACCATCAGCATCACACAGAAAGCCAGCTATGAATTCATCAGTTCCTTTTCTATTCCAGCGGGAATCAACGGGTTGGAAGAAGATTTGGCTGGTGTCATCGACCATGACGCGAAGACCATCACACTCTCCAGCTCGCGCTGGATTCCCAATGTGAAAAATCTGATTGCCCGTTTTGAGTCACCTGCAAGACTCTACATCGGGGAGAAAGAACTGGTCAGTGGCGTCACAACAAACCCTTTGCTTGGAGAGCAGACGTTGACAGTGAAAACGGATGAAGGGGTTACGGCATCATATGAACTGATTGCCAAAGGCCCCATGTTCACCGGCCTTCCTGTCATCAGAGTTGATGTCGATGGCGGTGCAGAGGTGGTTGAAAAGACGTTGAAGCTCCCTTCGGAGTTTGAGTTGACCGTCCCCGGCGAGAACAGTTTTGATGTCGAAGCAACCCGGATGACCATTCGCGGAAGGGGCAACACAACATGGCACATGCCTAAAAAACCTTACCGGATTGACTTTCCCAATAAGACCTCCCTATTTGGCTTACCCAAGGCGAAGAAATGGATATTGCTTGCCAATTATCAGGATCCCACACTACTGATGAACGATGTAGCATTCCAGCTGGGACGTATCTTCGGTTTGGAATTCAATCAATCCTCTATTCATGTTGAATTGTTCCTTAACGGCACCTACAGAGGCAACTACCAGCTTACCGAACAGAAGGAGGTAGGTGAAGGAAGAGTCGACATTGACACTGATGGAGGCTTTATGGTTGAATTGGACGCCTATTTCGATGAAGATTACAAGTTCCGAACCACTCGCCTCAATCTGCCCGTCATGGTTGCTGAACCTGAGCTGAACAACGTGTCGGAGATGGAGTATATCAGAGAGGCGATGCAGGGACTCGAAGATGCGCTGTTTGAAGCCGACTTCCCCAACAACTCCTTCGAGGAGCACACCGATATCGAGTCGCTGATCAACTTCATGCTGATCAATGAGCTTGTTCGCAACCAGGAGCTGGAACATCCCAAGAGCACCTACTGCTATAAGGAGGCGGATTCGAAAATCAAGTGGGGTCCGTTGTGGGATTTTGACTGGGCTTTCGGTTACAACGGATACAATGCCTACTTTGTCAACAAGAACAGGATCTTTTATCAGGGGAACAGTGATCCCAGACCCGGTGCCCGTTTCTTTATCAGGTTTATGGAAATACCGTCGTTCCGCACCAAATACAAGGAGCGGTGGAAAGAAATCAAACCGCTGGTGGATGGAATCACTGATTATATTGAAACGATGGCAGTGAAGCTGGATAAATCTCAGGAGGAGAACTTCAAACTGCCGGATGCCACGCCCGTCACGAAGAACAATAGCTATCAGGAGTTGATCCGGCAGATGAAAAAGTGGATGGATGAACGCATCGCTTTCATCGATTCGGAGATCGAAACAATCTGACCTATGGCCGTCTCATGATTGATGAGACGGCCTTTTTTTTGTCGGTCAGTTGCTCATGCGGCTGATCTCCCGGTCGCCGGCACCGTTGCCCTTGTATCGGTTTTTGGTCGTGTTGAACTTGTAGCGTACCGTGAGCTCCAGCTCGCGACTGTCCCACTCGGAGTACTGGAAGATGTCGAGCCGGTCGTTGAAGGCGAAGATGCCCATCTTGCGGCCGTGAAAGAGGTCGTGACCCTTGAGGGTAAGCGAGAGCTTCTCCTCGAAGAATGATTTGGTGATGCCGGCATCGACAACGTACTGGTTCCGTGTGGTTCGGAAATTCTGTTGGAACCCCTTGCCCTGAAAGCGGGAGTCGAGGGTGACCAGAAACCCTTTGGGCAATGAGAAGGAGTTGTTGAACGATGCGATGGGTATGGGCCGGTTCATTTTCACCTGCTCGCCACGTATCTCCATCTCCAACTGCTGTGTAGTGAAACCGATGCTTGCCTGGGGACTCCATATCCCCACCTTGGGCGATGCCGTGAGGAAAGCGGAGAGGCTGGGTATCTGCCGGATGTTGATATTCGACAAGAGTGTCACTGCCGGGTTATCCTCCAATTGTTCCGCCCACTGTATGATGGCATTCTTCTCCTGCTTCCAGGATACCGCAAGCTGCAGGAAGCGCCAGGAGCTCATCAGCGAGACATCGTGCAGGGTTGTGGGTTTCAGGAAGGGATTGCCGGTTTGCATGGTATAGCGGTTGGCATAGAAGATGTTGCTGCCCATTTGCCAGTAAGCCGGTCTAACCGTCTTTACCGAATAGCTCATCTGCAGTTGCACGTTGCCGAAGCGGTTGCTGTAGGTGAGTGCGGGAAACCATTGTGCATAACTCCTGCTCAGCTCATCGTCACGCAGCCCGTCACGGAAATAGTCCCAGAACACATCTTCATAACGCAGGCCGGCGGTGATCTGCCCGATGGGTGTGGCACGGTTGTACTCGGCAAAGAAGGAGAGGTTCTGGTCGTGAATCTCCGTACTGGAGGAAGGGATCATCGGATTGCTTGTCTGGTAATCATCCTCCCGCAGCGTACGGGTAAATTCGTTCCCCACCGAGAGGGTACCCCCCAACAGTGGATGGGTGAGGATGGTACGGGTAGCGATGAGCCGGTTGTAGATCCGGTTGTCGGAACGTATGGCACGGTCGTCCTGCTCCTCGCTACTCTCGGTGATGTTCGACCGGGTGGTCTGAGTGCTGCGGTAGATGTCGCCGTTGAAGTCGACTGTCAACTTGCCAAAGATGCCGCTGTAATAGCCATTGAGCCGGTGGCGGGGCTGCAGATCGTGCTGCTGGTTGTCACGGCTCACCATCCGGTCGAAAAACTGGCCGTTGGCATAGACATCACTGCTGGTGGAGGCAATGTCCCGGTTCTTGCCGGGAAAAGTGGTGAGGGTGTACTTCATCCCCAACTGCTGCTTGGGTGAGAACTCATAGTTGATGCCGGCCACGGCGGTAAGGGGATTGGAGAGTCCATCTACACGTAGCTGGTTTTCCTGTGTCCAGAGGGTATCCACATAGGTGGACTGACGGATGATGCTTTCCTGGAAGTAGGCATAGCGCTCATACTTGAGGGTTCCGAAGAGATCCCAGCCGTTGTTGCGGTAGTTCACGTTGAGCTGTTGCCGCAGGTCGGTGTTCTCGGTCTGCAGGTAAGTGGAGCGCAGGTCGAAGCCGAAGCCGTCGCCCACCTTGCGCACGGTGTGGATGCGGATCACCGCCTTCACCGAGGCATCGTAGCGTGCACCGGGATTGTAGACGATCTCCACCTCCCGTATATCTGCCGAGCTGATGCGGTCGAGTTCCGAAGGGTCGCGCATCTCGCGATTGTTGATGTAGATCTTGGCGGCTCCCTTGCCGAAGATCTCGTAGGCACCATCGTCGCCCGTCACAGCAGGCAATCGCTTCAACAGATCATCGGCAGTGCCCGCCTTGCTCAGCACCGTGTTCTCGACCGTCGTTACCAGTGCATCGTTCCGCACCCGTATCCGGGGCAGGTCGCCGTTGACAACCAGCTCGCCCAGCTCCGTGGTTTCGGGATTCAAAGCGATGAATTGATCATCTGTTGGTTCCACCACCTTGGTTTCATATCCGATAAACGAGACCTTTATAAAGGCATCGCTAAGAATCTCAGTATTGAGGGAAAAGTGACCCTCATCGTTGGTAATGGTCCCGGCGATCAGCATAGAGTCCGGCACAGTATAGAGTGCCACGTTGGCAAACGAGATGGGGTTGCTTTCGGTATCGACCACCGTGCCCTGAATTTGTGCATTGATGGGCAGGAAAATGCTGCCAAGGAGAAAGAATAGAATTATTTTCTGTATCATATCACTGTTTATTGTTGAATGGAAAACCATGAAGCATTGAGCGGAGGGATCCTTATGCGCGCCATCGGGACACCCGGCATCGAATGCTTTTTCATTTTATGGTGATAGGACATCATGAAGGTACAATCGGTTACAAAAAATCTGATTGAGTAGAAAATTGACAGGTAATGGACTGGTCTATCCTTATTGTCTCCATATTCTATCCTTATATCCACTCCGTTAAATATGGGAGTGGATATAAGGGTGCAATAAGGGTGCAATAAGGCTAGAGGCAGCAAATCCCCTGTCTCGTACTGTCTCGTACTGAAATTGGAAACACCAACTTTGTACAGAAATCATGAACCTATATGGCATCAAAGCAGTTTGATGTTGAGCCAGGACTATATTGCTGTAAAGTCAATTTCCGCTCAAATTCACTTATCCAAACCCCTGTGTCCACGATGATAGATTCAATAAAACAATCGTAAAAGCAATAATGAACAAAAAACCAATAACAGCTCATTAAAAAGTTAATGTATTGAATTTTAATTCAAAATATTGATACCTTTGATGATATAATTATTTTTGAAAAAATAAATAGAGTAACCATGAAGAAAATAATTTTAATTCTTAGTGGGAGTCCTATAACTCTCTTACTTCTTGGATATGTCGTCATGTATATATGGATAGATATTGATGTTCAGAATAATATCAATGTAGTTAAAGAAAGATATCCGGGCAAAGCTGAAGATGCTTTGATAGCCTATTTGCTTGATACGACGAATTCACCTGTAGACCGATCACATATCGCGATTTGGACATTGGGTCAAATTCATTCAGAAAAGGCAATACCAATATTGAATGGATTCTATAAGAACGATCCTAAAGGAAAAACATGCAAGGGTAGACATGATTCGGTTTAATTAGTCAAGCCGGTGATCCTGAATACAATCCTAATTATGGGTACTTGTTTGTTTAGTTGATTTTATTCTAACAGGTGATAAAGCGACAATTCATCAAAAAAAAAATTTATGGAGTACGAACAAACCAGAATTAGAAAACGCAAATGTGTTTGAAGATTATTTTATAAATGAAAATGGGACTTACATTTATTCTATCCAAAATGATTCATCAATAAACAGATACAATGCATCTACATTTTCTCTTGAAGTCTCCTTTCCAATAAATGAAAACGGCGGAAAAATATTGGTTGACGGAAATCAATTCATTATTTTTGATTACAATGGATATACAAAAATAGAGGTTAGTTTTTCATTTTATCAATATTGAAATTTTAACAATGAGTGTAACATTCCCTATACATATCGGGAAGGTTACATAACATTGATGGTTCTGACCCCGATGATATACAATCAATGATTCACCTCCTGGCATGTTCAGATGCCATTGACATTGGAGAGCTTGTCAGTTCACAGGTCTGGATGGATGACCCAAACAAGACGGCAAAGATGAGATCCAATATGACCCTTATCTTTGTAAATCCTGCCAGATATCCACTATTTTTGAGCGATTTCTGTACAATTCCGACAAATTTTTCGATTATATTTGCACAATGATAAAGAAGAGAATAGCATATGGCCTTTTTCTTATTGCAAATATTCTTTTGCTGGCTCATGCTGTTATTCCGCATCATCATCACGGATCAGTTGTTTGTGTAGAGCAAACACATTGTCATGACGATGCGTTACCCCACAACCATCATGATGCTGGAACCGACCATCAACACGATGGAGATAACAACTCATCTTATTGCATCTTAAAACAATCTTTTGTAGATCCATCATCACAAGGCAAACAATTAAAGAGCAGCGAGTATTATTGGGACCACCACTATCAGGATTATTACATTCTTTCAAACTTTGGTCTTGCGAATGTACCGGATGTTTCAAAAGAGATATCTTATGTTCCTGTACATTCTACCTATATCCTACCCTTCGTAACCTTGTCATTAGGGTTGCGAGCCCCCCCGACTGTTTAAATTTTCAAGATATTTTATTGTGTCATACATGCTGAATATTATTCGGTCTGTGTTGCCGCAACATTTTATTCAATAATTTAAACAGTCAACTAGATGAATCTTAAAATTTTCATGGTTGCAATGATCGCAATATCTTTGGCATCGTGCAACCACTCACACGAAGAACATGACGGCCATGAGGGACATGATCATGAAGAAGTGAAATTCCAATATACCTCATATCATATCAATTATGAGTTATTTGCCGAAGCGAATGCCTTTGTTGTGGGCGAAACGGCCAACGTGCTTTCCCATTTTACTTCAATTCCCGATTTCAAAGCGGTTGAGAACGGAAAAGTGACAATTATACTTTCAGTTAACGGTAAGGAAACAACGCAAACACTCGACAAACCAACCCGTAAAGGAATTTACAGTTTCGACATTAAACCAGAAACAGCTGGGATAGGCACCTTGAAATTTGAGCTGACAAACGACAACGGTACTTTTGACATTGTCGTTCCCGAGGTAACGGTTTTTGCCAAGCATGGTGACACTCACGAAGCGACAGAACTGCAACCAACTCCAGTCACGACCAACACTACCGTTTTCACCAAAGAACAATCGTGGAAAATTGACTTTGCTACTTCCTTGCCTGACTATAAACCTTTCGGACAGGTAATAAAAACAACTGCCCTGGTGCAGTCTGCACCGGGTAACGAAAAAATTGTCACTGCCAAAACTAACGGCATCGTGGCGCTTTCTGACAATGCCATGCTCGAAGGCAAAGAGGTTGCATCGGGACAGGTATTGTTTTCAATTGTTGGAGGAACAGCCGACAACAATGTTACAGTCAGATATGCCGAAGCAAAAAGCGATTTTGAGAAAGCCAATGCCGATTATGAAAGGGCCAGGGAGCTTGCAAAGGATAAAATTGTTTCGGAAAAGAACTTGCAGGAATCTAAAAACAGGTACGACAACACCAAGGCGGTGTACGACAACCTCAAACAGTATTTCAATGGCTCCGGACAATCGGTATCGAGTTCCATGAGTGGTTATATAAAACAGGTTTTTGTTAAAAATGGCTCTTATGTGGAAGCAGGTCGACCTCTTTTCTCAGTGTCGCAAAACAAAACACTGCAGCTTATCGCCGAGGTACCTCAACGCTATGCCGGCGCCCTTCAATTTATTGAATCCGTAAACATACGAACCATCGTTGACAATCAAACCTACACATTCGAACAACTGAAAGGCAAGGTGCTTTCGTATGGCAAATCGGCAAACGCTGATAATTTTCTTATTCCCGTGAATCTGCAAATAGACAACATAGGTGGATTTATGAGCGGCAGTTTTGTTGAAGCTTATCTCATTTCTTCAACGGGGGCAAATGCTTTGGCTGTTCCAAACAGATCTCTACTGGAAGAACAGGGCAACTACTTCGTGTGGGTTCAGGTAACACCCGAGTTATTCGAAAAACGTCAAGTCCAGATTGGTGCTACCGATGGTGTCAATACCGAAATTAAAAACGGCATCGCTTCTGATGAACGTATTGTGACACGCGGTGCCATGCTCATTAAACTGTCACAAGCAACGGGCTCGTTGGATGCTCACTCAGGACATGTTCATTAAAATTGTACACCTATGTTGAATCATATCATAAAATTCTCACTGAACAACAAATACCTCATCTTACTGGCTTCGCTGGTGTTGGTGGTTTTAGGGTTGAGAACTGCTACGAATATGGATGTGGATGTATTTCCCGACCTCACAGCTCCAACGGTTGTCGTGATGACTGATGCTCATGGGATGGCTTCAGAGGAGGTTGAGCGACTGGTGACATTTCCAATCGAGGCTGCCGTGAATGGTGCAACCGATGTGCGTCGTGTCCGTTCAGCTTCATCGCAGGGTTTTTCATTTGTCTGGGTTGAATTTGACTGGGGTACCGATGTGTTTAAGGCCCGGCAGATTGTGAGCGAGAAACTGATCACCATTTCTTCAAGGATGCCCTTGGGTGTGGGTCAACCTGTATTGGCCCCACAATCGAGCGTGATGGGTGAAATATTCTTTGTGGGTCTGCAGTCCGACAGTACAAGCATGATGGATCTACGCACCATTGCCGATTGGAGTGTGAAGCCGCTTATTCTGGCTACAGGAGGCGTTTCACAAGTAACCATTATCGGTGGCGACTACAAACAATACCAGGTTTTGGCAAATCCTCAGAAAATGAACTTCTACAAGGTTTCAATGGCTGAACTGGCTGAGACTTGTAGAGGCATCAGTCAAAATTCTACTGGCGGCGTATTGCGCGAGCATGGGAACGAATATGTTGTTCGGGGCATGGCCCGCTCTTCTGATGTGGATGTTTTGGGAAATACCTACATTAAATCGGTAAACGGGAAACCTATTCGCATCAGCGATGTGGCCGACGTGAAAGTTGGAGCTGCGCCCAAAATGGGTTACGCTTCAGGCAATGCAAAACCTGCCATCATTGTGTCGATCTCCAAACAACCAAATGCCAATACGCTCGATGTCACCGAACGGATTGAAAGGAACCTTATGGATTTGAAGAAATCCTTGCCTGCCGATGTGACAATTGACACTAAGATATTCCGTCAGGCCGATTTTATCGAGACCTCGGTGAACAACATTCAGAAAGCTTTGATTGAAGGCGGTATTTTTGTGGTGATCATTTTGTTTCTGTTTTTAGGTAATTTCCGCACCACGTTTATCTCCCTCCTCGCTATTCCATTGTCGTTGCTGGGCGCTATTCTGGTTTTGAAATACCTGGGACTGAATATAAACACAATGAGCCTTGGGGGTATGGCCATTGCCATCGGGTCACTGGTTGACGATGCCATTATTGATGTGGAGAATGTCTATAAACGGCTACGACAAAACAGGGCTAAACCGGTACACGAACGTGAATCTTCGTTTACCGTTGTTTTTGAGGCCTCGAAAGAGATCCGAGCCTCCATCCTCAATGCTACTTTAATTATCATCGTAGCATTCCTGCCTTTGTTTTTCCTTTCCGGAATGGAGGGGCGCATGTTACAGCCACTCGGTATAGCATTCGTTGTTTCGCTGTTTGTATCACTTGTAGTCGCTATGACACTGACCCCTCTCCTGGCCAAGATGATGCTAACCGATGAGGACTATCTCGCAAAAAACGAAAAGGAGAAATGGTTGGTTCGTAAGCTTACGACCAACTACGAAAAGTCGTTGGAATGGGCTTTACATCACAAAAAAGCATTACTTATTCCAACTTTTGGATTATTTGCTATTGCATTGATTTTATTCTCTTCGTTTGGACGAAGCTTCTTGCCTGAATTTAACGAAGGAGCCTTAACGCTTTCGGTGGTTACCAAGCCTGGTGTCTCTCTTGAAGAGACTGACCGCCTGGGGAATCTGGTTGAAACCGAACTGCTGGCAATACCGGAAGTATCCAGTACCGCACGCCGCACAGGTAGGGGTGAACTCGACGAACATTCACAAACAACCAACAGTGCCGAGATTGATGTGAATTTCAGTTTAAAGGAACGCTCACAAGCTGAATTCATGGCTGATGTACGTTCCACGCTTTCTAAAACTCCCGGCATTGCATACACCGTAGGGCAACCTTTGAGCCACCGTATCGATCACATGCTTTCGGGAACAAGGGCAAACATTGCCATCAAGCTTTTCGGAACTGACCTGAACAGGTTGTTTACTACTGGCAACGAGATAAGAGCTGCCATTGTGGACGTGGAAGGGCTTGTAGACGTGAATGTTGAGCAGCAGGTGGAAATACCACAAATTCAAATCCGTGCACACCGCGATATGCTGGCACAGTATGGTATAACCATTGAACAGTTCAACGAATTTGTTGACATTGCTTTTGCCGGCGAGAAGATGGCCGATATTTATGAAGGGCAACACAGTTTCGATTTGGTTTTGCGATTAAACAGCGACTATAACCAAACGCTCGAAGGCATTAAAACCGCTCTCATTGATACCAATAACGGAAGCAAAGTGCCATTGGAACAAGTTGCCGAAATTGTTTCGGTTTCAGGGCCAAGTTCCATCAGTCGCGAAAATGTACAACGCAAAATTGTGATTTCCGCCAATGTTGCTGAACGTGATTTGCGCAGTGTTGTTGAGGATATTCAGGATAATATCGCTGAAAAAATCACTCTCCCCGAAGGCTATCGCATAGAGTACGGCGGACAGTTCGAGAGTGAGGCAGCAGCCTCAAGAATGCTTATGCTTACTTCTATTATTGCCTTGATTGTTATTTTCCTTCTCTTGTATCAGGAGTTTAAGGATTTCAAGCTGGCGGGTATCATCCTATTGAACTTACCCTTGGCACTTATTGGCGGGGTGTTTGCAATCTGGGTTACATCGGGCATCCTGAGTATTCCTGCCATTATCGGTTTTATTACCCTTTTTGGTATTGCTACTCGAAACGGAATATTGCTTATCTCGAATTACCAACGCCTGCAACTCACCGGGGCTACAATACATCATACTGTTACCAAGGGCTCAGCTGACAGGTTGAATGCAATCTTGATGACGGCTCTCACCGCTGCTCTTGCTCTCATCCCCCTTGCATTGCAGGGCGACCTTCCCGGAAACGAAATTCAAAGCCCAATGGCAAAAGTAATTTTGGGTGGCTTGCTTACTTCAACAATGCTCAATATTTACATTGTGCCTATTGTCTACAGCATTTTAAATAATCGTGGAATTGTTAAAACCGAGACAAAATGAAAAGAATTATTCTAACCATGGCAATAGTGGTGTCGGGGGCTAATCTATTTTCGCAAAACTCCGTTGAGAATGTCTTGATGGAAGTAGAGAAAAATAACACCACCCTGTCGGCATATCGAAAAAGTATTGATGCCGAAAAGATTGGGAATAAAACGGGCCTTACACCCCTCAACCCCGAAGTTGAATTCAATTATTTGTGGGGCAATCCTACGGCAATTGGAAACCGTACCGACTTTAGCATTCGCCAGTCGTTCGATTTCCCGACTTCATATTCATATCGCAACCAAATTGCTGAACTTAAAAATGAGCAGGCGGAACTCGAATACTTGAAACAGCGGAGAGAGATTCTGTTTCAGGCTCGCTTGATCTGTGTAAACCTGGCTTATTACAATTCGTTGCATACTGAAATCAGTAAGCGATTGAACCATGCTGAAAAACTGGCTAATGCCTATAAAGCCATGTTTGATGTTGGCGAAACGGGCATCCTGGAATATAACAAGGCTCAAATGAATCTCCTAAACGTCTCGAAAGAATTTGAAAAGGTAGAGATTGAACGGATAGCACTGCAATCGGAGCTGAATCGCTTAAATGGTGGTGTTGAAATTGTTTATGACGGAACAGATTTTCAGAAGCAATTCATTACCCTTGATTTCGAACAATGGTATGCCACCGCCGAACAGAATAATCCGGTGTTGCAGTGGGTGAAAAAAGAAATCTCGCTGCAAAAAAAGCAATCGAAGCTAGCAGTCTCACAAGCCTTACCCAAATTCCATGTTGGTTATATGAGTGAAAAGGTTGTAGGAGAGCAATTTCAGGGCGTTACAGTTGGCATTTCCATTCCGCTTTGGGAAAACAAGAATGCGGTCAAGTATGCCAAAGCGAATACCCTGGCTGCACAAAGCCTTGAAGCTGATGCCAGGCTTCAGTTTTATAACGAATTGAAAACGCTGCAAACCAGAGCAATTGCACTGCAAAGCAGTGTTGCCGATTATCGTACAAAACTCGCTTCGTACAGTAATACCGCTTTGCTTCAAAAGGCTTTGGACAAAGGTGAAATATCACTTGCCGAATACTTTATCGAACTATCTTTGTATTACGAGAGTGTTGATAAACTTCTTGAGATTGAGAAAGAATTCAATACTGTTTATGTGGGGTTGAGCAAGTATCGATGATCCAGTATTCTATCGATCTCAATCTCAACTATAACAATGAAGATGTTATGACAAACAAGCAGAAAATGTTACGTGGTGAATATTACATCAGTTGGGATGAAGAACTGACCCATGAGAGAGAAAAGGCAAAGGATCTACTTTTTGATTTCAACAATACCAGGCCTTCATTGAGGGAAAAAAGAGAAAGTATGATTCGCCGGTTGTTTGGCAGGATCGGGAAAAACTGCTGGATTGAATCACCTTTCAATTGTGATTATGGAAGCAATATTTTTGCCGGGGATAATTTTTACGCCAATACGAACTGTTGCATTCTGGATTGCGCAGAAATTTCTTTCGGCAACAATGTATGGATTGGTCCCAACGTTGGCTTCTACACGCCTGAACATGCTTTTGACAGTAAAGAACGAACAGCAGGTTATGAGCGCGCACTTCCAATAACCATTGGTGACAATGTGTGGATTTGTGGCGGGGTTACAATTATCGGAGGTGTGACAATAGGTTCAGACTCAATTATTGGTGCCGGCAGCGTGGTGGTAAAAGATATCCCGGCGGGAGTGCTTGCACTGGGTAATCCGGCTAAGGTAATTAGAGCGGTGAATGAACAAGACAGGAAGGGATTGTTGATTGATAAAGGGATATGACACCAATTGTGCTTGTTGACATGATGTTGTCTTTTTCTTTTTATCATGTATGAATTATCGGAATAAGTAAGCTGTGTATGGAAAAAACAATATTTGAGATAGCAAAAATGGACTGTCCTTCGGAAGAAAATCTAATCCGGATGAAATTGGACGGGTTGAGAGCTATTGCAAATCTGGAGTTTGACATTCCAAATCGAAAATTAACGGTTTATCACAGCGGACAAGTTGATGAGATTGAAAGATCGCTTCTCGAATTGAATTTAGGCGGTAAAAAAGTATCCACGGAACAAGCCGACCAGACAGTATACAGGGAAAATAAAGACCAAAGAAAACTACTCTGGACAGTTCTCGGAATAAATTTCGCCTTCTTCATCATTGAAATGACCACTGGACTCATCTCAAAATCGATGGGTTTGGTTGCCGACAGTCTGGATATGCTTGCCGACAGTTTTGTATATGGAATCAGCCTGTTTGCAGTTGGCGGTACGCTGACAAGAAAAAAGAGGATTGCCAGACTTGCCGGTTATTTTCAAATCTTGCTTGCGATTATTGGTTTTGTAGAAGTGTTGAGAAGATTTTTGGGTGCAGAGAAAATGCCTGACTTTTCGACAATGATTACCGTTTCAATTTTAGCACTGATTGCCAACGGAATTTGTCTCTATTTGCTTCAAAAATCAAAAAGCAAAGAGGACGCTCATATGAGAGCAAGTATGATTTTCACCTCAAACGATGTGATTATTAATCTAGGAGTAATAACAGCAGGGGGTTTGGTCAATTGGTTGAACTCGAATAAACCTGACTTGATAATTGGTTCAATTGTTTTCGTGTTAGTGGTACAAGGGGCATTAAGGATCTTAAAACTCGGAAAATGAAAATGGTACAAAGATCGCACTTTATAAAAATCTTACAGTTTAAATCAGTCAAAATTCTCGATTAATAAATACATTTTAGTGCATAAAGAGGGGGAACTGTAATTAGCAAATCACAGCCATACTGCAGTTTTATTCTTCTGATAACGGTATTCCAATAAGGGTTCTGTTATTTGAATTTATCTACCCCCTTTTAGAGAATTTTCAAGTTGAAACCAATCGACGTCAACCTGATAAAGAAAATCTTTACTTTTCTGAATTACCGATATTCGAATCATCTAGAAACAACCGCATTAAGCCCCAAAGCATGTCTTTTTTACCTTAGCACAAAGAAGCAAAAGAGGGAATGTTTCAGAAACTCATACTTTTTTTTTAAAATCGGAAACCATTTCTGCAATGAACGAAATAGTTAAAAATGAATTTGGCAATTATAAATGGAAGGAGTAAGGATATACCCTATTGAGAGCTACAAAGGGTTCTGAGATAAGAGAAATTGTTGGATTCTCTGTAACAATTTCTTTATCTTTGACTCCGTCGAATGAAGAGCAAACTGGTCCTGCTGGAGATCAAATTGTCTTAGGAAAACTCAAATCCATAAAATAAATAATGCCCACTGTCAGATCAAGTCAGAACTATTACATCTCAAACGGATGAAATACAATTTTTGATATGTTGTAGTTGGAAAAAATGTGATGATTAGAAAAAATTTATATTAGCCCTCAAATAAACCGAGCAGTAAAAAATAAAAGTTATTTTTACAACTGCTATGGAAAAGAGGAAAAATTTTACATCGAAAATCAAGGCTGAAATAGTTTTATCCTTGTTGCGTGGAGAGGATCCGGAGCTGCTTAGCCGT
The DNA here is from genome assembly GCA_023460395.1 of Pseudomonadota bacterium. GTDB lineage: Bacteria > Desulfobacterota > Desulfovibrionia > Desulfovibrionales > Desulfovibrionaceae > Halodesulfovibrio. The sequence goes on from JAEWQB010000009.1 coordinate 18,358, forward strand.
GAATACGGAGTTACTCTGGCTGATATCAACCTTTGGCGGGATCAATTTATCGAGAGTGGTACCGACGGGTTCAAACGTAAACCCGACGATTCGAAGCTGGGTGCTGCCGAGCGTAAGATCGGGCAACTGCAGATGGAGCTTGAACTCACAAAAAAAAAGAACGAATTGGCAGCAAAACTAAAAAGGAAATAATCTCCATGCTGATAGAGGAACATTATCCAT
>JAEWQB010000010.1 GCA_023460395.1 Pseudomonadota bacterium
TCCTTGATAGCCTTCATTCGTAGCCCTTCCTTGTTGGTTTGGCGGTTGTTTGACCATGACCAAAACTAACCGACTTGGCGGGCTACTTCCATTTTTAGAATGTGCGAAAAATACCGTACGTTATCAGGTATTGTATGCAGGAAGACGGTATTTCTTCGCGCGTGCGGGGGAAGAAAAGAAAAAATCCCCGGTATCATGGGGAAATAGCAGGGGGGAGGCGGAACTGGAGATGACCGTGCAGAACCACGTTGCATCCGGCATAGCCGCAATTACGCCGCAGCGGTGACGAACGTGGCGCAGGCAGAGCGGTATAAAGCGTCCCGCAGAGCCGTGCCAAACGGGAGTCTGCGCAGAGCGGAAGGTGCGGTTTCGCGGGGCGGACCCCGCGCCGGTTTAGCGCGAGAGGTTCAGCAGCGTTTCCGCATAGGGCAGCATGTGCCGGGCGACGAGGGCTGTTCCTTCTCTGTTCGGATGAATGCCATCCGCCTGATGCAGAGCTGCGTTGCCCGCCACACCCTCAAGGAAGAAGGGGCAGAAGACAGGCTCATAGCGCTCGGCAAGCTTGGGGTAGATTGCGGAGAAGGCGCTGGCATAGCCGTCCTCAGAGGACGGGACGGCATCAAGCACCTGCATTCCCGCGAACAGGCAGGGGATATCTTCTTCAGTCAGGCGTTGCAGGATGCCGTCAAGTGACGCTTCCACGTCCCACGGGTCGTTACGCTGAAAAGCGTCATTAGCGCCCAGTGCCACAATAACCGCATCGGGGCGGGGGCGGGTGGTCAGGTAGCGCTCCAGCCGTTTTTTCCCTCCCCCTACCGTGTCTCCAGAAAGGCCATGATTAATGATGCTTACAATGTGCCCGCGCTGCCGCAGAAGTTGCTGGAGCACGCAGGGAAAGGCAGCATCTGCCGGAACGCCAAAACCCTCGGTCAGCGAGTCTCCGAGGGCGAGGATGGTTTTCAGACGGCTCACGACATCACCTGATGGAAAAGGTTGTAGGGGCTAAAAGCCTCCGGGAGTGTCCTCAGTAATCTCGGCCATTTGTCGTAAAATGCGCAAGGTTTCCTGCGCTTCTTCAAAATCGAGTTTCCGCAGAGCAAATCCTGCGTGCACGATAACATAGTCACCTAATTCAGCAGGTGATTCCAGCAGCATAGTGGAGACATCGACAAAGGTTTCACTTTTCCCCACCCGACATCGAGCCATGTCATTGGGATTCAGTTCAGTTACCTCAGCGGGTATGGCAAGACACATGGCAACCTCCAGAGTCTGTATCGCAGGGTACGCGGCGTGGTATATCTCAGGCGTCAGCCGGAACATAGGTGCCCCCGGCGGCTTCTACTTCCTTCAGGACAATGCGGCACATATCAGGCAGCTTCTGGGCCACGGCAGGGGAAACTTCGGTGCCCATGGAGTGGTAATCCACAGGTTCCATGCCTATGACCACAGTGTCTGGGCGGCTGCCAGCCAGCTCACAATATATGAGCGTGTCCACAAGGTCGGTCTGGTGCATGGAGTCGTTAAAACCGAGGCTTTTGCGTAAATCGTCGCCAGTCAGGCGGTAGACGGATGTGGGCGTATCACCTCCCAGCACGGCGTCTACCACGATAAGGTAATCGGCGTGCATCATGCTATCCATGAGACGCATGCCCAACGTGCCGCCGTCCATGAGGGTGACATTGTTTGAAAAGCGGTATTGCTGTTGCAATGCTTCCACTGCGCGCACTCCCAGCCCTTCGTCCGTGTACAGCACATTGCCTACACCAAGCACCAGTATTTGTTTCGCATCAGTCATGGGGCACCTTATCTGAAAAAGGGAGCCCGGCGCAAGGCCGGGCTCCCAAGTTTTTCTGATTTGATTGGAATTACAGGATTTTGAACTTATGCACTTCGTTGGTTCGACTATCAATCACGTGCACACCGCAGGCGATGCAGGGGTCGAAGGAGTGGACCGTGCGCAGAATTTCCACAGGGCGTTTGGGATCGGCCACCGGGGTGTTCATGAGTGCTTCTTCCACAGGCGACATTTTGTTCTGTGCGCAACGGGGACCGAAGCTCCATGTGGAGGGAACCACAAGCTGGAAGTTTTCGATCTTGTGGTCGCGGATCTTGATCCAGTGCGAAAGCGCGCCACGGGGGGCGTTGACGTATCCCACACCTTCCCCGTCGCGAGGGATTTCGATTTCTTCGCAGATTTTATTGTCGCCAGCGGCTACGTTGGCTTCCAACTCGTCCAGCATGCGTCCGGTTTGTTCCGCGATAACAGCGGTTTCAACACCGCGGGCGGCAGTGCGGCCCAGCGTGGAGAAGAGGGCTTCGGGGCCTACGCCCAGCGTGGAGAGCACGGTATTGACCATTTCAGTCACTTCCGTATGCCCTGCGGCGTATGCGGCGGCAACCTGAGCCAGCGGGCCGGTTTCCATAGGTTCGTTCATGTACCGGGGAGCCTTCATCCACGAGTAGCGGCCTTCGCCAAACATGTCTGTATACAGTGGTTCGGTGACGCCTTCATAGGGATGGTGCGGGGTATCGCCCTTGTACCAGCTATATTTGACGTGTTCTTCGATCTTGCTGGGATCGTATGCCTGCATCTTGCTGAGCTGGTTGTTGAAGATAACACCGGGCGGCAGGAAGCGGCTGTTCAGATCGTATTCGTCGGTGGGGAATTCACCAAAGGTGATGAGGTTCGAGGAACCGCCGTACTGGGTCCAGTCTTTGTAGTTTGAGGCAATAGCCAGCAGGTCGGGAATGTAGACCTGCCGGATGAAGTCTCTGGTTTCTTTCCACAGTGCGCGGAATTCGTTGATGCGTTCCGGGGTGAGGCTTTCGTAGCAGGAGACTCCGCCTGCAATGGTAAACTGCGTGTGCGGGTTTTTGCCACCGAAGGACGCCATCATCCGCGCAGCCTTCACCTGAAGGCGCAAGGCTTCCAGGTAGTGGGCGGTGGCGATGAGGTCCAGCTCCGGTTCCAGATAATAGGCGGGGTGCCCGCCCAGGAAGTAGGCGTTGGTGAAGGGGCCAAGCTGACCGCTATCCACAAATTTTTTCAGAGTGGCTTGCACGGTCTTCAGGTCTTCCGCCTTGGTGGGGCGGTCGGAAATGGTATTGGCGATTTTAGCCGCCTTTACCGGATCTGCCTTCAGGGCATTGGTCACGTCCACCCAATCCAGCGCGTGCAGGTGATAGAAGTGCACGAGGTGGTCGTGCATGTACTGCGCGCCAAGCACAATATTGCGGATAAGGGTGGCATTTTTAGGAATGCGCACGCCAATGGCGTTGTCCACACAACGGGTGGAGGCCAATGCGTGGGTATAGGTGCACACACCGCAGGAGCGCTGGGTGAAGTGCTGGGCGTCGCGGGGGTCGCGGCCTTTCAGAATCATTTCCAGACCGCGGAATAACTGGCTGGAGCTCCACACATTGGAGATACGACCATCTTCCACTTCCACTTCGATACGGAGATGCCCCTCAATGCGGGTGATGGGGTCAACCACAACCCGTCCGGTGTACGTGCTTTGGGGAGTAACCGGAATACCGGCGGGAGCTTTCTGCGCTCTACAACCGCTCATATGTCATCCTCCTTGGGATGTTCATGTTCTCAAGATCAGTGCCGCAGGCCAACTACATTTCGTAGAAGGGGCTCATGGCATCCCAGAAGTCAGGTTCCGAACAGCCGATACAGGGGTGCCCGGCACCGACAGGCCAGTTGGTCTGGTTAAATTTGATCTTGGGGCAGTTGTTGTAGGTGTCTGGGCCTTTGCAGCCCAATTCATACAAACACCAGCCCTTGCGGGCCTCTTCGGAGTCGAAAGAGGAGGCGAACTCACCCGCTTCAAAGTGGGGCAGGCGTTCACACTGTTCGTGCACGGTTTTGCCGAAAAACATGGTGGGACGGTTTAATTCGTCCAGTTCGGGCAGAGCGTGCTTGGTGAGGTAGTACACGATGGTCCCTACTAAGTTGTAGGGGTTGGGCGGGCAGCCGGGCACGTTGATGCCATTAACGCCAAGATGCCCCAGCGCGTCGTTTATGCCCTTGGCGTCCGTGGGGTTTGGCGCGGCAGCTTGAACACCGCCAAAGGTGGCGCAGGTGCCGTAGTTAATAACCGCCATGGCTTTGGGCAGAATTTCGCTGTTGATGGACAGCATGGTGCGACCGCCAACCATGCCGTAAATGCCGTTGTCCTTCGTGGGCAAGGCGCCTTCGGTAATGGCGATAAAGCCGTGAGGACTGTTGACCGCGTGGTGCAACGCCTCTTCCGCCGCGTCGCCTGCGGCAGCCATGAGGGTTTCATGGTAATCCAGAGAGATGGTGTCCAAAATCAGTTGGTCGATGAAGGGCTGGAAGGCCCGCAACACCGATTCGGAACAGCCGGTACATTCGGCATTATGCAGATACACCACGGAGGGACGACCGGGAGCGGTCATGGCTTTGGCGATTTGCGCGCCGAAAGCCGGTCCCATGCCCATGGCAACTGCGAGGGCGGAACAGAACTTCAGGAATTCGCGGCGAGTGACACCGTTTTTTTCCAGCCGTTCCTCCACACCTTCCTTGCCGAGACCCACAGAAAATTTCATAGGAACCTCCTTGAATAATACAGGGCCTGCGAACTTCAGGATTCCCGATATCCCGAAGCGTACCCGACAGCGCATAGCATGCGGGGTTTGGCACAAGACCTGTTGCCAGACAGGCGTGCCCCGACTCCCGCGCGAATAGCACCCTGCACAGGAGTCGGGAGGAGCATACACTGAAAAATGATAAAAGATAAAGTAGGCTACGATGCGCGGCCTCTTGGAGTATTCATTTCATCAATGTGTATTTTGAATAATGATTTTATTTTTTGATTATATGACCGTAATTTGCAAATTTGTTGGAATGGCGGTTGGGTGTCCAACCAGTATGAAGGAGGGCTGTCAGGGGTTTTCGGTATAGGAAATATATATGTTTTGTGAAACATCATGTGCGCTTTCTTCTGGTCAATATGTTGAAAAACAAGGGCAAACATATATTAAGAAACGCACAGTCACGAGGATGGCAGAAGGGAGCTATAGATGGTGCATGTGTTTTTCTGGGTGCGCGAACAGGCAGATATGAGAAAATTCAGAAAAAAGAAAAATTTTCCATAATTACCATACCCCCCTCCCCTGAGCAGTGGCGGGAAGGGGGAACTCGCCGGATACGCACCAGATACGCACCAGATACCCATTGAGCGCTCAGCGGATAAACAGGAAGGTGGCGTGGCAGACACGCCGCCCGCCCCGCGTGTGGAAAAAACGGCGGGTGCCCGCGTTCTGGGAAAGGAAGGAGGGATAACCACGCCACGTGCGCAGCAGGCGACTCCCCAAGGGATGTGTTGCGAAGCGGATTAGGCTGTGCGCATGCTATCAAACAACTGGGTGATTTCTTTGCGGACTAATGAAAGGAAATCGTCAAAAGCCGCTTGGCATGGGGCAGATAGGCCAATATTCCACGAGGTGATGTCGTGTGGTTCCATTCCCACAATGCGCATGCGGGGACGGCGACCATTTTTCAGTTCGCACATTTTCAGGGAATCCACCATGTCGATGTCATGAATGGACATACGCTGCTTTTCGTTGGCGACGAGGTCGTCTTCCGTGAGGGTATACAGCGTTCCCGGAGCATGCCCGGCGTGAATGACATCCAGCACCAGCAGTTCGTCGTAGTCTTGGAACAGGTAAAAAATATCCTGTGTGAATGTGCCGCCATCCATAACAGTTACCCCTTCGGGCCATGGTTCCTGTTGCAGGGTCTGCGCGGCGAGCACCCCAACGCCATCGTCGGTGAGTAGGCTATTGCCTATGCCCAGTACTAGCAATTTGCGCATGGCGTTTTTCCCCTTGTTGTACCTTCGCGGTGGTAGCGTGAGAAAGGGGGCCGGTGGAACCGGCCCCCCTGAATGCAGACAGCGTGTGTACTTACTTGCACTCAATAACGGAAACTTTGCCGGACTCTGCGTGCATCACGTGCACGGCGCAGCCCAGTCACGGGTCAAAGGCGCGGATGAGCCGCGCCACGTTTACGGGATTATCGATGTCCGGCACGGGCACGCCGATAAGTGCTTCTTCAATGGGACCACGCTGGCCCTTGTCGTCGCGCGGGTTGCTGTTCCACAGGGTGGCGGAGACGATCTGGTAGTTGGCGATCTTGCCATCCTTGATGTTCAGATAGTGGAGCAGAGAACCACGGGGAGCTTCGGTAAAGCCCGTTCCTTCACCTGATTCAGGAATGGTGGGGGTCACATACGTTTCCGCACCGGGGGTAGCTTCTTTGAGCCATTTTTCGATGAAGCCGATGACATACCACGCTTCTTCCGCGCGTGCGACATGGCGTCCCATGAGCGAGAAAGCGGCGTCTTCTCCCAGATCGCGGAAGCGCTTTGCATCAAGACCGAAGTGTTCCTTCAACAGCTTCTGGCCCACAGGGGAGAGAACGGGGTTCTCTATCCACATACGGGCCAGCGGACCCACTTCGCAGGCCACACCGTCGTAACGGGGGGATTTAACGAACGAGTATGCGCCGGGCTTATTAGGCGCGGGGCGGGTCTGGCCCTGCGAATAATGCAATCCGGTGGTGCTGTCGTCAAACCACGAGTGCTTCACGTCTTCACGGATTTTCGCCGGATCGAAGGCGTGGTCTTTACCATCGTAGTACACGCCGGAGCGCATGGCGAAGGTCGTCATGGCGTCGTCCAGAGGGAATACGCCGAAGGCGATGCAGGCCCGGTGCCCCTGACCCACAGCGAACAGGTCTTTGTACTGGGAGCCGACAGTGTACACCACGGGCAGGTATTTATTGCCAATGAAATCCTTCACCCGATCAAGACGGGCCGCGTATTCCACGAGCGTCTCGCGGGAAGGAATTTCCGACGTGCCACCAGCCATAACCCCCTGCACATGGGGCATTTTGCCACCGAAGATGGCAACCATTTCATGGCAGATCTGACGAACGTCGAGCGCTTCAATATATTGGTCCACCGCAGCGGCATTGACGCCAGCAAGGGCCTTGTTGCGATCGGTGAGCAAATCAGAATTGGCGTAGCGAGGCACAAAGGGAGCGCTGTCCGGGCCTTGCACGAAGTCCTGAGCTGCCAGATGATAGAAATGCAGCAGGTGCGATTGCAGGTAGTTAGCGCTGAGTATCAGGTTGCGCGTGATTCGCCCGTTGGTGGTAATGGCGGTGCCCATAGCGGCGTCCTGCGCCATGCTGGAAGCCGTGGCGTGGGACGTGGGACATACGCCACAGATGCGTTGGACGATCTGCGAAGAGTCGCGGGGATCTCTTCCGCGCAGAATGGTTTCAAATCCGCGGTACATGCCACCGGAGAGCTTGGCATCTACTACTTTACCGTCCTCGACCGTTACTTCGGCCTTCAGATGGCCTTCGATACGGGTTACCGGATCGATGGCAATGGTGGTGGTAGAGCCGGAAGCGGCTGCTCCGGTACGTTTGCAAGAAGACATACGATTCCTCCTTCAGACTTGCGATGCGTAGGGGGAGCTACATAGGTTCGTAGAAGGGCGACTGCCCATCCGGGAAGTCCGGCTCAACACAGCCGATGCATACTGCGTTCTGGATGCACCAGTTGACACCGTTGTTCCATTTCCGCTTGTAGCAGTCAGCCATGGCGTTGGGGCCTTTGCAGCCCACGCTCATGCGGCAGCCGTCCTTGTCGCTGAGCGACGTGCACATCTTGTCTTCATCGAAGAAGGGCAGGTAGGGGCAGTTGTCGTGAATGTTTTCGCCGAAGAACGGCATGGGACGGCCTTCGTCGTCCAAAATTTTCACAACTTCCGCAAGGCCGGCTTCAAGGCCGTGAGTTTTGATGGCGTCCAGCGCCACAACCAGCGTACCGACAATCCAGTCGGGATGGGGCGGGCAGCCGGGAATGTTTACCACGGGAGTGGTAATGCCTTCCTGCTCAAAGAAATCGCGGACGGACATGGAACCGGTTTCGCTTCCTTCAGCGGCAGGAATGCCGCCATAGGCTGCGCAGGTGCCCAGTGCCAGCACCGCTGCGGCCTTTGGAGCCAATTCCTTCATTGCTTCCATCATGGAGATTTCTTTGTGGTGCGCTTCGCCTATGATACAGTATTTACCGTCTTCAGCTACGGGAATCGCACCTTCCACGGCGAGGAAAAATCCGCCGGTGAACTCTTCCGCGATATTATACATGTGCTCCATGGCTGGTTCGCCTTCCCATGCCATGACTGTGGGGTGAAATTCCAGACTGATCATATCAAGCAACACTTGCTTGATATGCGGGTTGACGGCGTTCAGCAACGACACCGAGCACCCTGTGCAACCGGCTCCCTGCACCCACAGAACCGGCGGGCGGCTCCCGTTCAGGGTGCCGGAAATGGCTTCGCACACTTTGGGGTGGAACATCTGTGAGATGCCCAATCCCGCTACTGTGCCGGTGCACAATTTGACAAAGTCACGCCTATTAAGAGTCATCCCTGCCTCCTTGCCGTTTGGCGTTACACGAAAAAATAATTCGTATCCATCTATAGGACAGCACCATATCGATCGATAGATACAATCGCCCACTGCTTTGTGTCAACATAAAGCAATCAATTTTGCGTTTATCTATAGATAGTAGCGATAGATTTTGGGCAAATCTCCATGGTTGTTTAACCACTCAATACACAGAGTGGCTCCGCTATAGACCGGCACAACAGTTCGCACAGAAAAATTGTATGGAAAGTACAGTGGAGATAGAGTGTTTGTGGCTGAAACACAAAAATGCCCCGCACGGAAACCGTGCGGGGCATTGACTGGCTGAGGGGGAAGGCTACTTGGTCATGGAGACAAAGAAGTCGGCGTTGCCTTTGGTGCCACGCATTTTGCCCAGCAGGAATTCCATGCTGTCGAGAGAAGACATGGGGGCAAGAATTTTGCGCAGAATCCATACGCGGTTGAGCACTTCTTCGCCGAGGAGCAGGTCTTCTTTGCGGGTGCCGGTCCGATTGATGTCGATGGCGGGGAAGACGCGTTTTTCGGCCAGATGGCGGTCCAGATAGATATCCAAGTTGCCGGTGCCCTTGAATTCTTCAAAGATCACTTCATCCATGCGCGAACCGGTGTCGATGAGGGCCGTGGCGATGATGGTAAGGCTTCCGCCTTCCTCAAGATTTCGCGCCGCGCCGAAAAAGCGTTTGGGGCGTTGCAGCGCATTGGCGTCCAGACCACCGGAAAGCACGCGACCGGATGACGGCGTGACTGCGTTATAGGCGCGTCCCAACCGGGTAATGGAGTCGAGCAGGATAACTACGTCGCGCCCGCGTTCCACAAGGCGCTTGGCTTTTTCCTGCACCATTTCGGCAACTTGCACGTGGCGCTGCGGCGGTTCGTCGAAGGTGGAGCTAACCACTTCCGCATTTTTCACCGTGCGTTCCATGTCTGTTACTTCTTCCGGTCGTTCATCAATAAGCAGGATGATAAGATATACATCGGGATTATTGGCGTTGATGGAGTTGGCAAGAGACTGGAGGAGCATGGTTTTCCCGGTGCGGGGGGGGGCCACGATAAGACCGCGCTGACCACAGCCGATGGGAGCCATAAGGTCGATAACCCGGCCGGAATAATTTTCCTGACCATTTTCCATCTTCAACTGTCGTTGAGGGTAGATGGGAGTGAGGTTGTCGAACAGGACGAGGTTTTTGGAGCGTTCCGGTGGTTCAAAACCAATTTCCGTTACGCGAAGCAGGGCGAAGTATCGTTCGCCTTCTTTGGGGGGGCGAATCTGGCCCGAAACAACATCGCCTTTACGAAGACCGAAGCGGCGGATTTGCGATGGAGAAACGTAGATGTCGTCCGGGCCGGGCATGTAACTGTACATGGGGGAACGAAGAAAGCCGAACCCGTCGGGGAGGATCTCCAGCACGCCATCGCCAAAGATGGCTCCGTTCTGAGCGGCACAGCGTTGCAGCAGGGCGAAGATAAGTTCTTGTTTGCGGAGGTTGTTGGGATTTTCAATCTGGAACTGATCGGCCAGTTCCATGAGTTCCGCAGCGCTTTTGAGTTTCAGCTCCGAGAGATGCAGCCCGTTTTCTCCGTTGGCGTCGCAGGGAGCGGCATCCAATTCGGAGTCATCGATGAAGTCTTGCTGCTGTTTGTGGCGGTATTGCTGCGGTTTGGATTTGGAATCACCACGAGGAGAGGATTGCTTGCGTTTTTTCTGAGGAGACTTGGACTGGCCGCGTCCGCGCGGCGCATTGTCCTGCTTGGTCTCGTCAACGTCTTTCTTTGTAGCCATAAGGACTCAGATGCGTTGAGGGTGATGAACAGGTGTATAGCGTAGTTATGCGGAATCCCGCGGATTACGCACACAAATTAGTGATAAGGAAGTGTGGAAGTACAGTCCTGTCCGTTAAGGACAGACCGCAAGGAAGACTTCATGGGACGGTGCTCACAGAGAAAGGCGAAGCCGAACACCAGAAGCGCGTCCCGCAGAAACTAGCGCATGTTATGCAGGAAAGCAACAGGAGGGGGTTATTTTTTTTCCTGCGCGGCAAGGGCGTCCGGGAACATGGCCTCTATCTCCGTCTGGATGTCGGGCTGTGGCCGGTCCAGCGCGTGGGCCAGTTCCAGAGTAATAAGCCCCATAGCTTGTTCCAACAGTCTGCGTTCACCGAAAGACAGTTCTTTATCTTTGCCAATGAGCAGCAGTTCTTTAAGAACATAGGCCACATCAGCTAATTCGCCACTTTTGAGTTTTTCGGAGTATTCACGATAGCGCCGGTTCCAGTTTTGTCCCGTGTAACCGGTAAAATCGGAACGGTCATTGAGGCTGGTGAGAATTTCTGTTCCTTTTTCAGGGGAGCAGACGGCACGCAGACCCACATTGGCAGCGTTTTTTACAGGGACCATGAGTGTGACGTTGTTGCTCAGAATACGGACAATGTAGAACTCCGTTTCCGCCCCTCCTATGGTTTGGCGTTCGATACGTTCTACTCTGCCCACTCCTTGAGCGGGATACACCACCAACTGGTCCAAATTAAACAACGTGCTTCTCCTTCATTCGGGCATTGGCACGACACTATTGGCGCCACCACCATACCCGGCGCGAACAGTATATGTACCGCAGAACGGCCTGAGAGTCCATGGCTAACTGAAATAGCTTGCGAGACAAGGGGTAAGGCGCGCCGCAGCTTGCTTCCGGGGGAAATTTTCTCTACCGACCGGGGCATCCGTAACAAAGATTGTTCGGCGGAAGCGTGGTGGCGGGGGGTGCCTTGTCTGCGGGAAATGCGTATTTGCGACTTCGGCTATGCGCCGGAGCCGGGGAGCGGGAGCGTCAGCGGGCGATCGAGGAAAGCGCGTTGATAACACGCATAGCCTCTTCCGCGCCTTGTTCCGTAAAGGCGACCATGCCCTGTACCGATTCATCCAGAACGGTTTTCAAGACGGGCTGTTCAGCAGTGGAGAACCGGCCCAGCACGTAGTTTACGGTGTCACCATGTTCCGGTTTTCCGATGCCGATGCGCAGACGGTGGAAATCTCGTGTGCCCAGATGCTGCGCGATGGATTTAAGGCCATTGTGCCCGGCGAGGCCCCCCCCGCTTTTGAATTTTATACGTCCGAGGGGAAGGTCCAGTTCGTCATGGACTACCAGAATTTGATCGGGGGCAATGGAGTGGAAATCACAGATGTGGCGCACCGCTTCACCGGAAAGATTCATATATGTCTGTGGCTTGGCTACGAGCCAAGACGTGCGGGCATTGGCGAGAAAGCATTTCCAGAGGAGAAACTTTCCTTTTACGCCGTTTTTTCCCCCGGACACGCTCGCGCAGGCATCGGAAGAGAAGCGCCGGGCATCATCCATAAACCTGTCCACGGCCATAAAGCCCATATTGTGTCGGGTTTGGTCGTATTCTTTTCCGGGATTGCCCAGTCCTACAATAAGCCCTGCCATGCGCACGGTGCCCACTCCTTCTGCGTTGCCCGTAATCCCGCAACCGCGTCGGTGACGGAATGTCGTAGATCCTACGCGGTTTTTGAAAAAAGAAAACGGCCCCATGCCATAGCAGCATGGGGCCGGGGAATACGGCGAAACTATTTCTTCTTTTTCTTATCGTCAGCTTCGGCGGCTTCGTCACCGGTGCTGGCACGACCGGGAACAATACGCAGCAAAACGAAGTCGTTGTCATACACAACGTGAACGCCTTCGGGCAACTGAAGGTCAGATGCGTATACGGCGTCATCGATCTGCATTTCGGTAATGTCCACGGTGATGAAGGGGGGCAGCAGTTCGGGCTTGCCGGACACCATGACAGTGTCACGGTATTCTTCAAGACGACCGCCGGCCTTCACGCCCTTGGAAGCACCAGTGCGCTTCACTTCCACCTTGATGGAAATTTCTTTGTCCAGATCCACGCCGTAAAAATCGACGTGCTGCACGCGGCTTTTGAAGGGGTGCATTTCCACCTTCCAGAGCAGGCAGGGGCGTTGTTCGCCTTCAATATCAAGGGTGAACACGGTGGTCTTGCCAACGCGCTGCATCAACTTGTCGAAAGGCAGCGTTTCGGTTTCCACGGCAACGTTTTCGCCGGAGGGGCTGTAGAAGATGCCGGGAATGGCTCCCTTTTCACGCAGACGGCGGTTGGCGCCTTTGCCAAAGCCTTCGCGCTTTTTAACGGGGTAGATGATTCTTTCGGACATAGGGTACTCCTTATTGGGTTCCACCGCGAGGTGTTGCACTCGCTACGGATGAACAAACAAAAAACAGGTGCGCTATACGAACAACACGCTCACGGAAGATTCCGTGTGGATGTTGTGGATGGCGCGTGCCAGCAAGCTGGCGATGGAGAGCACTTGAAGCTTTTCGCAACGGACCAGCTTATCTTCAAGGGGCACGGTGTCTGTGACCAGCACTTTGGAGAAGGCGGAGTTGTTCAAGCGGTCTATGGCAGGGCCGGAAAGCACAGGGTGCGTGGCACAGGCCATAACTTCCTTGGCGCCTTTTTCCATAAGTACGTTGGCGGCGGCTACCATGGTGCCCGCGGTGTCGATCATGTCGTCCACCACAACGGCTACCTTGTCTTTTACGTCGCCGATAACGTGCATGGCTTGCGCCTGATTGGGCTTATCGCGGCGTTTGTCGATAATGGCAAGGCCCGCGTTGAGGCGTTTGGCGAACGCGCGAGCGCGTTCCACACCTCCCGCGTCAGGGGAAACCATCACTATGTCGCCTTGTACGTCCCGCAGATATTCCAGAATGACCGGAGCGGCATAGAGGTTGTCTACGGGCGTGTTGAAGAACCCTTGAATTTGGCCTGCGTGCAGGTCCACCGTCACCAGACGGTCCATGCCTGCCGTGGTCAGAAAATCGGCCACCAGCTTGGCGCTGATGGGCGCTCTGGGCACGACCTTGCGGTCTTGTCTGGCGTATCCGTAGTAAGGAACCACGGCGGTAACCCGGCCCACACTGGCGCGCCTAAGAGCGTCCAGCATGAGGCAGAGCTGCATCAGATTATAGTTAACGGGGGTGCAGGTGGGTTGCACGACGAATACGTCGTCACCACGGACATTCGCGCCGATTTCAATGCGAATTTCGCCGTCGCTGAATGTCTCGCAAACTGCGGGGGTGAGCTGGCAGCCAAGGTGGTTACAAATAGCTTTAGCCAGTTCAGGATTGGAAGAACCAGTGAGTATCTTCAAGTCGCCGTGCATGATGGTCAAGTCCGGGCTTGCGGTCAACAACTCACCTGTAAATGAAGTAAATGGCTGGGGCGGAAGGACTTGAACCCTCGAATGACGGGACCAAAACCCGTTGCCTTACCTACTTGGCGACGCCCCAACATCTACAGGTGGTGGATGAACGCGGGAACTCCCTGCTGTTGCAGGCAGACTTGCGCGCTCATTGCCTTTTCCGTCTCTCTGTACAGGGCGAAGAGGCTTGCGCCGCTTCCACTCATCATAGCTGTGGCTGCGCCATGCCTGATGAGTGATTCCTTGTACGCCCGCAGCTTCGGAAAGGCCGCATATACCACCGATTCAAAGCTGTTAAAAAGCCACAAGGCACGAGAGAAGGGCCTTGTATCTGGCTGCGAGAAACTTGTCAACTGACAAAGAAGATTCTCTGTCGATTTTCTTTTCAGACCATGCGTGGTTGCGTGGCTTTTGTCCCACGCGGAAAAGGCCCACGCGGTGGAAATATGTATGGGAGGACAGGCCAATAAAAGAGTGAAACCGCGTAGATCGACGGAGCACGGGATGAGCTGCTCGCCTACTCCGGTGGCGAAGGCGGGTTCCGCGTTCAGGAAAAAAGGCACATCCGCTCCTATGCGCACCGCCACCGCGTTCAAGCTGGCGGCGTCCAGCGCGGCGCGTCCCGCGTGGCGGTTGAGAAAGCGCAGCAACAGGGCGGCATCGGCACTACCGCCGCCTAATCCCGCGCCGTGTGGAATACCTTTACGCAATTCCACCTGCATATCCGGGGCAAATCCCGTGGCCTTGGCAAACAGCCGCCACGCCGTCTGCACGGTGTTTTCCTGCCCAGCCAGTTCCTTGTTGTCGCAGATAAGCGTTATGCCCGTTCCGGGGGGAGCGGGACTGATAACAAGCTCGTCGTGCGGCTCAGGAAGCGGGTAAAATACGGTTTCCAGCTCATGGTAGCCATCCGGGCGGCGACCAGCGATGCGCAGGAATATATTTATTTTGCAGCCCGTGCGAAGTGTTTCAAAGGGGAGGGGGGTGCCCATTGTCAGCGCGTAATGGTTTCCACGGTTATATTGCTGTTGGTGAACACGCAGATTTCGCCAGCTATAGCCATGGCATCGCGGCAAATTTCTTCGGCGCTGAGTTCCGCGTGGCGTAGTAGGGCGCGTGCCGCAGCAAGCGCATACGCTCCACCACTGCCAATGGCGGCAACGCCATCGTCCGGTTCAATAACATCGCCCGTGCCGCTGATGATGAGAATATGCTCCGCGTCCGCCACGAGCAGCATGGCTTCCAACCTGCGCAAATATTTGTCCTTACGCCAGTCTTTAGCCATCTCCACGCTGGCGCGCAGGAGGTTGCCGCGAAATTCTTCCAGTTTGGCTTCAAAGCGTTCAAACAGCGTGAAGGCGTCTGCCGTGGCACCGGCGAACCCGGCAATAATGCGGTCTTGGTAGATGCGTCGCACCTTCCGTGCGGTGTGCTTCATAATAATGCTTTGTCCTAGAGTGACCTGCCCGTCTCCGGCTATGGCTACGCCGTGAGCGTCCTTGACGGCGAGAATGGTGGTGCCTCGTAGATTCATATGCGGTGTCTCCGTGTGCACGGTTATTTTTTGTCCCAAAACTCAGCACGTTCGGCAAAGCGTTGGTCATAACGCTCCAGTGCCGCCGTATCTTCCGGCGTTTTTGCGTTGGTACGCGCAAGGGCGATATTCTGCTCTGCTTTTTTCCGGCTGTTCTGGTACAGCGCACTATATGCTAAATGCAGATACGCTTTGAACAACCTGCCGTTTTCCCCCAGCATTCTTCCGTAGTAATAGTGAATTTCCGGGTCTTCCGGCAGGTGGGTGAGCAACTCTTCATAGTAGCTGGACGCCCCTGTGAAATCTTTTCCGTCATTCAACAGCCGGGCGAAATAAAATATAGCCACATAGTCGCGCGGGTTCAGCAAAATTGCCTTTTGGAGCAGAATGGCAGCCTTATCAAGCGTGCCTTTCATATAGTGAAAGGCTCCTGCCTCGCGGTTGACCAGATAATCTCCGCTGCCGCATGCCAGTGCGGCGTCAAAGGCCTCCGCCGCCTCGTTTACCCTATTGAGCCGTGCCAGTGTGATGGCCCTGCCGGTGAGATTCATGCAATCGCGGGCGGTGTCTTCTTGTGTGAAATAGCGCAGCGCTATTTCCGGGTCGCTGTACCGCGCCCGGATAAGTGTTTGGATGCGGTGAAAGCGCGTATCGTCCTCCGGCCTGTTCTGGATGTCCTGCCCCAGCGTGCGGATGCGGTCGGAAAGATATTGAATACGCTCGTCTGTATCCGGGTGGGTGCTCAGGTACGCGGGCATGGACGAACCCATTTGCCAGCGTTTTTTGCGGATGGCTTCAAACCCGCCCACCATGCCTTGGGGGCGGTAGCCAGCACCGACAAGATAGATAAGTCCCATCTGGTCGGCCTCCCGTTCGTCCTGACGGCTGTAATTGAGCATGGCGGCCTGAGTTGCGGCAAGCGAACCTACGGCGAGTCCGCTTTGCATGTCGCTGCTGCCGCCAAGCAGCACTCCGGCAAGGGTTCCCGCGAGGCCCATAAGCTGGGTCTTTTGCGCTTTTTCCAGACGCCGGGAAATATGCTGCTGCGTAATGTGGGCCAGTTCGTGACCCAGAATGCCAGCCAACTCTGATTCATGTTCAAGATTGAGAATCATGCCCGTATTGACGAAAATATAGCCACCGGGAACCGCAAAGGCGTTTAGCGTGCTGTCCCGGATAACGTTTGCTTCAAAGGTATAGGGCTGCGGCTTCATATCCGTCTGAAGTCGGGCAATGATGTCACTGACGTAATTGACCACTTCAGGGTCTTCAATAAGGGGCATGCGCGATTTGATTAGTACGCTGAACTTACGCCCCAGTTCCAACTCGTCTTTGAGCGTAAAACTGCCGAACAGATCCCCTAAATCGGCGTGCCCGGCGCGTGCCGGTAACAGAATGCAGACACACAAAAGCAAGGCCAGCAGGAAGCGTGGTCCCGCTTTTTTTGTCTGCTCCGGTTTTCCCGGTTGCCTCAATTCCCCCACATCCGTCAGACTTCGGGCAAAACGCCCCGAACTGCCGGTGGCGTGGGGATTTTGGGTGCGCCGAATAGCCATGCTGCTCCTACTGCACGTCCCATGTGGGGCCGGCGGGGGTGTCGTGCACATCCACTCCCATGCCCGCCAGCGTGTCTCGTAAGGTATCTGATTGCGCGAAATCTTTTGCCTTTCTGGCTTCCTGCCGTTTCGCAATCAGCGCTTCAACCTGTTGCGGGTCAATGCCGCGCCGTTTGACCCGGCATTGCCGCAGTGCTGACAGAAAATCAGCCGCTGGCTGTGCAAATACGCCCAAAATTTCCGCCCAGCGGTCAAAGGCGAGACGGGCTTCTTCATATACCGCACGCGCACCCTCTGCTTTGCGCAAGGCCTTGTCTTCCGTTATGCGATTAAGCAGGCGAACAACGCCAAACACGTGCCCCAAAGCCGCAGCGGTATTAAGGTCGTCCGCCATGGAGGCGTCCCATGCGGCAAGATGTTCGGCGAATTCCGCAGGGATATCCGCAGGCAGAGGAGCATTGCTCCACTTGGCACGAGTTAGTTCCTCGGCAAGCAACGCGCGGGTTTCATAGATGCGCTTGAGGTTCTTTTCCGCGTCATCCATGCTGTCGAACGTAAAATCTATGGGGCTGCGGTACTGCTTGGTGAGCAGGAAAAAGCGTAATGTTTCAGGGAGATAATTTTCTAAAATGTCGCGAATGGTGCGGAAGTTTCCAAGCGACTTGGACATTTTTTCCGAATCCACCTGCACGAATCCGTTATGTACCCAGTAACGGGCCATGTGGGCATCGGTAGCGGCTTCGGTCTGCGCTATTTCATTTTCATGATGGGGGAAGATGAGGTCCAGCCCGCCACCATGGATGTCCAGCGGCAGGG
This sequence comes from Pseudomonadota bacterium, assembly GCA_023460395.1. GTDB lineage: Bacteria > Desulfobacterota > Desulfovibrionia > Desulfovibrionales > Desulfovibrionaceae > Halodesulfovibrio. Next base: position 17,636 of record JAEWQB010000010.1, read on the forward strand.
GCATGTGTTTTTCGCTCATGGCGGAGCATTCAATATGCCAGCCGGGACGTCCCTTACCCCACGGGCTGTCCCATGAGGGCTCGGACGGTTTTGCGCTTTTCCACAGGGCGAAATCCAGCGGGTCTTCTTTTTCCTCACCGGGGGTGATGCGCGCACCGGAGCGCATGTCATCCACATCGCGACCGGAGAGTTTTCCGTAATCGGGGAAGGCGCGTACCCGGAAATAGACGTCACCGGAGGGGGTGGCGTAGGCTTTGCCTTTTTCGATGAGCGATTCGCACAAGGCGATCATTTCGCCGATATGCTCGGTACATTTGGGTTCAATATCCGCCTTGATCACATTCAGCCGGGCCATGTCTTCATGAAAGGCACGAATATATTTTTCCGCCACCTCAGTGCTGGAAATGCCTTCCTGATTGGCGCGGGCGATGATTTTATCATCCACGTCGGTAAAATTGCGGGCAAAGGTCACGTCCAGACCACAGTTTCGCAGGTAGCGCACCAGCACGTCAAAGACCACCGCGGAACGGGCATGCCCGATGTGGCAGAGATCGTAAGCGGTAATGCCGCATACGTACATATTCACTTTGCCGGGGGTAGAGGGGATAAATTCTTCTTTTTTGCGGGTCAGCGTATTGTAGAGTTGCATGCGTGGTCCCTATTTACCGTCGAAAATGTCAATGCGTCGCTGGTGCCGTCCGCCCTCGAAGGGGGTATCCAGAAAAATTCTGGCGAGTTCCATTGCCACTCCCGGTCCGGTAACCCGTTCTCCGAGGCAAAGTACGTTGGCATTGTTATGCTGGCGGGTGGCGCGGGCGTGGAATTCCGTGGTGCACAGGGCCGCCCGGATACCGGGAGTGCGGTTGGCTGCCATGGACATGCCTATGCCCGTGCCGCAGATGAGGATTCCCGGCACGTCTTCTGCGAGCACGCGTTCACACACCTTGTGGGCGAATACCGGATAATCGCAACTGGTGGTGGTTTCCGGGCCCATGTCGCGCACGTCGTGGCCGAGATCTGTAAGGTAGCGGACGAGCACTTCTTTAAGGGCGAAGCCAGCGTGATCCGATCCAATGTACACTGTCTGGGGCATGAGAGTATCCTTATTCTGTGCTATCTATGTCGTTTGGGGGCATTGGGCAACCCCTGCATGTGTTACGGAGAAAGGAGAAGCAACCGCGCCGTATGTGCCGGGAAAAGGCTTATGTGTTGTTGCGGCGTGCGGCGGAGCGCTGGAGGGCGTCTTGCTGTTCCTGCCGGAGACGTGTGATTTCATCCTCCAGAAAATGCGCCTGTTTTGCGGCTCGCAACATGGCGATATCTGGAAAAGAGCCGGGGGTAGCTGCCGTACCGTGTGTGCCGGGCGTGACCGTTTGATCGGGCACGTCTGTTTTGTTGGACGGTTGAGACGCTGCTTCCTGCTCCGCCAGATAGTCCGAAGTAAGGCGGCCCAGCGTGGCATATTCCTCGCGGAGGCGTTTTTTTAACTGGCGGATTTCAAAATCGTGTCCCATGCCGGTGAGCATGCGCCGTATTTCCGTGCTCCAGACTTGTAGCCCGGTGCGTAGATTACGCAGAGGCGTGCTTTCTGTCGGGTGAGACGGGGGGGTGTCCGTGGTCATGTGATTCTCCCGAAGAGGCTTTTGACCGGTTTTGCCACCGCAGGCGTGTTAACGCTGAGGCAGTGGCAGCAGTGGCGTACCAGAGGGAAGTTCCAGAGTCATTTGCTGTTCTGTGAACGGCATGGTGGGCTGTTCACGTTCTTTGACTAAAATTACCGCTGACTTGTCCTTTCCAATAGTAATGGCATACCGGGTTGGCAAGGCTGTGGCAGCCCGCCGGGTGGCGTCTTCTGGAGAGGCCGGGTGCGGGAGAGCGTAGCCGCTGAGTAACAGGGTCATGCGTTTTCCGCCTGTTTCCACAGTCCAGTCTATTGGCTGACCAGACGTGTTGAGACTGAGCACACTGGATTCTCCGGGCACCGCCGCTCTGCCTGTTTTGTCCGCCATGGGCAGGGTGTAGGCGAAACCGCCTTCTGGGGCAAGCAGTACTGATCGATAGGTCCGGGGCAACACCTCGGTAAAGCGTCCCTGCATCAAGGCATCCAGTTCTTGCACGCCAAAGGGAATGGGCATGCCCAGCCGGAGCAGGGCGTTGCCATCGTCTTCGCTGAAATAGGCTTTATTTTCGCGCGGAGCGTAGAGTAAAAAGCTGGTCGCGGTACGGCGGATGCGGGCAAGGGTCTGGCCTATGCCCGCTTCAATATCCACACGGGCGGTATGGCTGTCATTGCCCCATGTCCGCAGAATGAGTCTGTGACCGGAATCTTGAGTGGAATAGCGTAGTGAGGCCGTGAGCCGGAATGGGCCGGAGTGCTCTCTTGCCTGTGACTCCGCGAGATAGCGTTGCCACAGCGTTTGCGCCGTCTGCCGCTGTGTTGGAGAAAGGCTGTCTGTCGTGGGGCTTGGCTCCAGCGCACTTTGTCTGCTGCCACACCCGCTTAAACCGAAACTCAGCATAAGCGTGAGGAACAGGGCCATGTGCAGCACTCTTTCTCGCGGGGGCAGGAAGGGCGCGAAGGGAGAACGCACTATGTGCCGTTGGTATGTGGGCATATGGTGTGCTAACTGCACGAACAGATGGAAGAAACGGCGGAACACACGCATGAGCGTTTACAGCCCCTTCAATTTTTTCTGAATATCGGCAGCGTTGTCCGGCGAAAGAGAAAGCGCTTTGCGGTAGCCCCTGCGGGCTTCGGCCTTGTGCCCTGCGGCACTGGCGATATCGCCGTAGTGCTCCCATATAATGGGATCTGTCGCGCCCAGCTCTATCGTGCGGGTAATAGCTTCCCACGCCTGTTCCATATTTCCCATACGGTAATGCACCCATGCGAGGGAATCCATGATGTAGGCTTTGTCGGGATCGTACTTCAGCGCGGTTTCCACAAGAACGAGGGCGCGTTCCAGATGTTGACCGCGTTCGGCAAGAGTATAGCCCACATAATTGAGCGCCTGCGGGTTTTCCGGGTCCAGCAGGATGACTTGCTCCATAGCGCTCAGGGCATTATCTTTCTGGCCTTGCAGGTCATAGATGGAGCCTTTTGTATACAGCATCTCCGGGTCGTTGGGCCAGCGCAGAAGGGCAGCGTCCGCCACGGCGTGCGCCTCGTCGTACTGCTCAAGGCTGGCAAGCAGGTCAATTTTTAAATCCCACAAATCTCTGTCGCCCGGATCGGCAAGAATCCCTTTGTCCAGCAGAGCCACGGCCTCTTCGTGCTGCCCCAATTCATACAGCATGTGGGCGCGGAACCGGACGCTCTTGCCCCACAGGCGGTCATGGTCGGGGATATGTTCCAGCCACGCGATGGCTTGGGGCAAATCTTTATTCACACTGAACGCGATAAGCGCGAGGTGAAAAAACGCTTCGGTGGGGGGAGAACTCATTTCTGTCAGTGGCAGCAGCAGTTCGCGTCCGTATTCCGGGAAACCTTCGTCGATGAACAACGAGGCGGCCTGAAGGGTGAAGCCCGTTTCTTCCGGTCCTTCATGCGCGATGGCGAGCGCTTTGTCCGGGTGGTTGAGCTTCAAATTCAGCGCGATACGCCGTAGCCAGACTTCCGGCCCCGCATGACCGAGGTCGAGAATGTGGTTGTATGTGGTTTCCGCAGCCACGTAGTCCTTCATAAGCTCATATTGAAAGGCGAGTTCGGCCCACGCTTCGACAAAGTCGGGAGCGGACTGCACGGCCTTTTTCAGCTCAGTTACGGCCTTGTCATGTTGCTTGGTCTGGCTGTAAGCGCGGGCCAGATAATAGCGGGTGACAGGGTCTTTTCTGCCGGAAGAGGGGTGGCTGAGGAGCGTGATGGCATCCTGATAACGCTCTCCGGCAAGGTAGAGCTGCCCCAGTTCCTGACGGGCTTCCGCGTTTTCCGGGTGGGCCGAGAGGTATTCCCGGAGAATGCTGATGGCCTCTGCCGGGCGCTTTTCCGCAAGATACGTTTCCGCCAGCAGACGGGTGAGGGATAAGTCGCCGGGGAAACGCGCGAGGCCGGTGTTCGCTACATCGCGGGCAAGTTGCGGTTCTCCGTGGCTGCCGTAAAACTGGGCGGCATCGGCATACACATCCAGAGGAGGGTCGAGTTGCAGGAGGTTGCGAATGGCAAGCGCACCCGCCGGAAGATCGTCCGTGCGGGCGGCTTCGTTGAGCAGAAGATAGTAGTAAACCTCGGCGGCTTTGGCGCTCATGGGAACGCCCTGCGGGGCAGTGGTCTGTCCTGCGGGCTGCCTGATACAGGCAGACGCGGCAAAGCAGACCATAAGCAACGCGCAACACTGCGCGAAGCGGGAAAGTGTGGAGATATGGCGGAAAGACATAGCAGAACGCCTTTTAGCTAGCGGTTTATCCATTCCTGCGAGAAATCTTTGATTTCGCGGAACAGGTGATCTCGTATTTTTTGAAGCAGGCGGGCCTCTATCTGCCGGACACGCTCGCGGGTGATGTTGTACTTTTCTCCAATCTCCCGCAAGGTGACAGGGTCTTCAGAGAGCAGACGCCCGTGTAATATTTCCAGTTCCTTGTCATTGAGACGCGGTTCAATGGATTTTACGTGTTCCTTGAGAAGGTCGGCAAGCTGGCTGTTAGCAAGGATATCTTCCACTCCCGGTTCCAGCGCGGGCAGAAAATCCATGCGCGTTGCGGTGGAGCCATCGTCTCCCACGGGGGCGTCCAGAGACATGTCTCCCCCGTCCATCCGCTGTTCCATCTCGATAATTTGCTCTTCCGAAACATTTAGCTTTTCCGAAAGCATGGCGGAATCCGGCACAAATCCTTGCGCAATGAGGCGTTGGCGCTCTTTATTCAGGTTATAAAACAATTTGCGCTGGGCCTGCGTAGTGCCAATTTTAACGAGCCTCCAGTTATCCATAATAAATTTAAGGATATATGCTTTTATCCAGAAGGAGGCGTAGTAGGAGAACTTAATTCCCTTGTCCGGGTCAAATTTGTGCACGGCACGCATAAGGCCCACGTTGCCTTCCTGCACAAGGTCGAGCACGTTTTGCATCCAGCGGCGCTGGAAGTCCATGGCGATTTTTACCACCAGACGCAGGTGGGAAGAAACGAGCCGGAAAGCCGCGTCCTGATCTCCGTCCGCCTGCACCCGACGGGCGAGTTGGAATTCTTCATCTGGTTTGAGAAGGGGAAATTTGCTGATTTCGCGCAGGTACATGTGCAACGAGTCCGTGCTGGTGCTACGGCTAGGGACGAGGGACAGTGCCACTGCGGGCAAGGCGGAACCGGATGCCTCCGTTTCGTCAAGATCAAGCACGGCATCGCCCGCGTCGTCGTCCGCAATGTCGTCGGGGATATCGTCAATATCATCGTCATCGTCGTCCAGAAACGACTCATCAGAGGTTTCTTCCGTGGAAGCATCGAGCAGTTCCACATCGCCATCGTTCAGGGCTCTGCTGCGTGTGGTATTTTTTTTAGGTGCGTCTGCGAGTTTGGTCATGGTGTGTCGTATCATATTTCCCGTCAGAACGGGAGGGGTTGGTGCGTTGCTGCGCCACGGGGAGAGTGGATGAGCCTTTTGACCTGTGCCCGGCTTCCCGCGTGGACGGCTGGCGGCATGCCCTCGCATTTGTGGCTCCATGTAGGGGCGTGTGCGGGGGAATGTGCAACCAGCGGAACCCAATCGGCAGAACATGCCTACCTATGATGGTATAGTTTTCGTTTGTCCTTTTCAATGTTTTTCAGTAGACCAAAGCGGACCCTCTGTCATGCTGGAACCGTTGCATATAGCCTCTTTTTTGTCTTTTCAGGAGCGAATGGTGCGAGATTTTAGACAGGCTCTTTCTGAGGAGCGTTTTCTTTTTTTTGATGGCGGCATGGGAACCATGCTCCAGTCACGGGGTCTGCCCGCAGGGGCTAGCCCTGAAGTCTGGTGCCTTTCCCATCTGGATGTACTTAAGGGTATTCATCTGGACTATGCCCGCGCCGGTGCTCATGTCCTGACTACAAATACCTTTGGCGGAAGCCGCTTCAAGCTGCCGCCGGATGTGGGCGTGGAAGAATTCAATAGGGCCATGGCCAACGCCGCGCGGCAAGCCGCCGAAGAGGCGGGAGGACAGGTGTTTGTGGCGGGCAGCGTCGGCCCGACGGGCCATTTCCTCGCTCCGCTCGGCGATCTGGAATTCCGCGATATGGTGGACGGGTACCGCGAGCAGATTCGCGGACTGGTACGCGGTGGAGTGGACCTGATTATGCTGGAAACCCACTTCGATATTGCGGAACTGCGGGCGGCGGTTATCGCCGTGCGGGAAGAATGCTCCCTGCCCGTGGGCGTGTCCATGACGTTTGAAAACGCGGTAAGCCTGACAGGCTCCACGCCGGAAGTTTTTGTGGAAACCGCGGCTAACCTTGGCGTGGACATGGTTGCCACGAATTGCAGCGCGGGGCCGGAACAGTTGGTGGACGTGGTGGAGCGTATGCTGACCGTCTCTCCCCTGCCCCTGCTGGTGATGCCCAACGCCGGTTTGCCGGAACTTACTGCGGAAGGAAATACCGTATTCCGGCTTGGTCCCGATGCCTTTGCGGAGCAAACCCGGCGCTTTGCGGTTATGGGCGCCCGTTGTCTGGGGGGCTGTTGCGGTACCACTCCGGCGCATATTGCCGCGCTGACCCGTGCCGTGGCGGACGTGCCGTGTCTTCCTGTGCGGAAGCCTTCCTTCGGGCTTGCCGTTACTTCCCGTGCGCAGGTGTTGCGCTTTGGGCCGCAATATCCCGTCCGCATTATTGGGGAGAGAGTGAACCCCACCGGTAAGAAACAGCTTATCGAGGAACTACAGAACGGCGAATTTACTACCTGTATGCGGTTTGTGCAGGAGCAACTGGCAAACCGTGCCCCTATTCTGGATGTGAATGTGGGGGCTCCAATGGTGGACGAAACCGTGCTCTTGCCGGAACTGGTCCGGCGGATCACTGTGCAGCATCCCGTGCCGCTCGCTCTTGATACGTCGAATATGGACGCGCTGGAGAAGGCGTTGGAGGCCTACCCGGCATCGCCTCTTGTGAACTCCATAAGCGGTGAACCGGGACGTATGGAACGGCTAGGCCCGGTCTGCCGCCGTTTTGGGGCGCCGTTTATTTTATTGCCGCTCAAGGGCCGCAAGCTGCCCGTGCAGGCGCGGGAACGCATTGCCATTGTGGAAGAGTTGCTGGAGCAGACGGAAGGTATGGGAATTCCCCGCCGTCTTATTATGGTTGACGTGCTGGCCTTGGCTGTTTCCTCCAAACCGGAGGCGGCAAAAGCCTGTCTGGAAACTATCCGGCACTGCACAGATGTGCTGCATTTGCCCACAACCATTGGCCTTTCCAATATCTCGTTTGGTTTGCCCGCGCGTATGCTGCTGAATAGCGCCTTCCTCACCATGGCTGCGTCAGCCGGGCTTTCCTCCTGCATCGGACATCCGGGCAATACGCGAATTCAGGAGGCGCTCGCCACTGCGGAAGTGCTGCTTGGGCGAGATGCTAACGCGGAACAGTTCATAGCCGGATATGCGGAATGGCAGCCGGGCAATGAAACGGTCATAACCGGCGGGAGCACTGCCGGAGGCGCGTCCGCATCTGCCTACGAAGCCGTGGTCAGGGGGGATAAAGACAACGTGGTGGCGCTTATCCGGCGCGAATTGGACACCGGGGTGTCTGCCTTTGATGTGGTGAACAAGATGCTCATTCCCGCCATTACCGAAGTAGGCGACAAGTATGAGCGCAAGGAATATTTTTTGCCACAATTGCTGCGTTCCGCTGAGACGATGCAGCATGGCTTCGCGCACCTGAAGCCTATGCTGGAGGAAGCGGGAGGTACGGAAGAAAAACCCACCATTGTCATGGCGACGGTGGAGGGGGACATTCACGATATCGGGAAGAATATTGTCTGCCTCATGCTGGGGAACCACGGGTTTAACGTGGTGGACCTTGGCAAAGATGTGAAGGCGGACGCCATTGTGGACGCGGCGGAGAAACACGGTGCCAAGCTTATTGGTCTTTCCGCGCTGATGACAACCACCATGGTGCGCATGCAGGATACCATGGAACTGCTGCGTGAACGCGGAATGACTGATGTGAAGGTAATGATCGGCGGAGCGGTGGTCACGCAGGCCTTTGCGGATTCCATAGGCGCTCACGGATGTTCGCTGGATGCCGTGTCCGCGGTGCGGTTGGCCAAGCGTTTCGCCGTTGCCTGAGTGGCAGGATTGCTGTGAGCGTGCGCTGTGCGCTAAATTCAGGTATGGTATCTTCACGTTAAGGAGGAAACATACATATGATAGTACATTTTTCAAGAATATACCGTTCGGCGGTTCGTGTGGCTTCGGTGTGTTTTTTGGCAACGAGTCTGTCCGTGGCTGCGGCAGCCGTTCCCGCATCCGCTGCCGCGCCTTCAGAATCTGCCGCTCCGGCGGCGCAGACAAAAACCGGTTCCGTCCCGCAGATAGGCGCGGTGGATTTGCTTAAGCTCATCCAGAGTGAGCGGGGTAAGGTGGTTGTGGTGAATTTCTTTGCTTCATGGTGTCCGCCCTGCAAGGTAGAAATTCCCGAACTCATCGCCCTGCGGGAAAGCATGCCGGAAGCGGACGTGGCTATTCTCGGAGTGTCTGTGGATGAACAGGCGTCTGAGCTGGAAGCCATGGTACGTGAAACACCGTTTAACTATCCCGTTTACCACGGCGTGGGCGACCTGCCGGACTTTTTCAAGATAGAGCAGATTCCTCGTTTGCTTATCTACGCACCTTCAGGAGCACTTAAAGTGAATCATATTGGGTTGGCGGACCCGGACGCGCTCGTTGAAAAAATTCAGGAATTGAAGAAGAATAATTAGATGGGTAAACCCTACATTCGTAAAGCCCGCATGCAGGACGTGAAGCAGATTCACCGTCTACTCATGGATTGCGCTGAAAACGGACTCTTGTTGCCCCGTCCGCTGAACCAATTATATGGGCATCTCAGAGAGTTTTTTGTGGTGGACCCGGATGACGGATCGCCCGTAACCGGCTGTTGCGCTCTTTCCATTGTTTGGGACGGACTGGCTGAAGTGCGTTCGCTGGCGGTGGAATCCGCCACGCGCGGGGGCGGCTTCGGACGTAAGCTTGTGGATGCTTGTCTCAGCGAATCAGTGACGTTGGGTATTTACACGGTGTTCACTCTTACGTATCAGGACAACTTTTTTCAGAAGATGGGGTTTGAAGTGGTTAGCAAGGATGTGCTGCCACAAAAGGTGTGGGCGGACTGTATTAATTGTCCCAAGTTCCCGGAATGTGATGAAATTGCGATGCAGATAAAACTGTAGGCGTTCACCCCGGTGCATGCCGTAGAGAGAGATATGATTATACGGAAGTTGACGTTAGTATATAGCGAAGCGGACATTGCGGAGCGGCTGGACCATATTGCCGCACAGGTCAATAGGGATTATGAGGGAAAGGAATTGGTTGTCGTTTGCGTGCTTAAAGGCGCATTCATGTTTTTTTCCGATCTGCTCAAGCGGGTAACTGTGCGGCCTGAAATTGATTTCGTGCGCTGTGCCAGTTACGGTAAGGGAACCAACAGCACCAAGACTATTTCCTTCACCAAGGATCTTGAGGTGTCCATACAGCATAAACACGTCCTTATCATTGAGGATGTCGTGGATACTGGTCACACCATAGACTTCCTGATGCGTCAGCTTCAGGCACGCGGCGCGGCGAGCATTCGTCTTGCCGCCATTGTGGACAAGGTGGAACGGCGCGAAGTGGATGTGCGTGTGGATTACCCCGGCTTTGCATTGCAGAAGGGGTTTATCGTCGGGTATGGTATGGACTACGCTGAAAAATACCGTGAGCTTGGCGCGATTTACGAAGCCGAAGTGGAATAGATGGGTAGGCGGGAATCCCGTTTTTCCCGATACCCTTTTTGCCGATGTGCCTTGCGAGCATACTTGTGTGGCAGCATTCGGGCGTGCGGGGGAATATGCCCCCACCGGATGATTGATGAAACGTCAGCGGGACAGACACAGGAAAGACAATGTTTATAACGTGTCCGAATTGCTCAACTAAGTATAATCTCCCGGATTCCATGTTTAAATCTGGCGCCAAAGCCCGCTGTACTGTGTGCAAGCACATGTTCGGGCTGGAACGTCCAGAGGACGAGGTGGATGCTGGCGTGGACGCGCTGGTATCGGCGAAGAGTGGGAAACAGGAGGGTGATTCGGCTAATGTGCGGGGCGGGCACGGAGCTGACGAGTCGCTTGAAGACATTATCGGCGCGGCTGACGGGTTTAATCTCGACGCTCCGGCAAAGAAATCCGCTAAAAAACGCGGCAAGGCCGTATGGGTGCTTCTGGTGCTGGTTTTGTTCGCAGGAGCGGCGGCAGGCGTGTACGTCTACATGCCCCAATTGCTCTCAATGAGCGAAACCGCATTGGAACCTTCCCCCAACGCCACGGCTGGCGAGGTCGCTGCCACTGATTCTATTAAGCACCTCGCGCTACGCAATATTCGCCAGTATTACCAGCCTAATGAAAAAGTGGGCCAGCTTTTTGTTATCGAAGGCAAGGTGGTCAACAATTTTAAGGTAGCCAAAGAACTTATTAAGGTGGAGGCTACCCTGTTTGACGCAAACAATGTCACTCTAACCAGCAAACAGCAGTATTGCGGCGTTTCTGTATCGCTTTTTCAGCTTCAGGTGCTGGGGCAACAGGAATTAGAATCTGCACTGAACAATAAGATTGAAATTTTGACCAACAACACCAATGTGGCACCGGGACAAGAAGTGCCCTTTATGGTGGTCTTTTACAATCCCCCGGCGACGGTGGCGGAATTTGGCGTCAAAGTTATTGAGGCGCAAGATCCTCCCCAGAAGTAGCGTTCTGTGAAAGTTAAAGAAACCTACGTCTGCTCGTCTTGCGGGGCAGCTTCGCCGCAGTGGCGGGGGCAGTGCTCCCGGTGCGGCGAATGGAACACGCTGGAGGCCCGCGCGGTTCCCCGCGGTACGAGCGAACGGCGCTCTTCTTCCGCCGTTTCCGCCATTGTGCCGTTGCGGGATGTGATGGAAGAACGGCACGAGCCGTTCGGCACGGGCATGCAGCAGTTGGACCACATTTTAGGTTCCGGGCTTGTGCCGGGTGCCGCCCTGCTCATTGGCGGCGAGCCGGGTATTGGCAAGTCCACACTCCTTTTGCAGGTAGCCGGAGCGGTGGCACATGCCAATCGCAAAGTGCTGTACCTCTCTGGAGAGGAAACTCTTGCTCAATTGAAAGGCAGAGCTGAACGGCTGGATGCGCTTTCAGACGGACTGGTTGCTATTTCCACTTCACGTTTGGACGATGTGCTGCCCGCGCTGGAAGGCGCAGAGCCGCCGGATCTGCTTGTTGTGGATTCTGTGCAGACATTGACCTCATTGCGGGCGGACGGACTGCCCGGCAGCGTGAGTCAGGTCCGCGCCGTAGCGACAGAGCTTATTGAAACCTGCAAGCGCACAGGTACCACCCTGCTTCTCGTGGGCCATGTGACCAAAGACGGTCAACTGGCGGGGCCTAAACTGCTGGAACACATGGTGGACACCGTTATTTCGCTGGAAGGCGACCGGCGGCAGATGTTTCGTATGCTGCGTGTGTTCAAAAACCGGTTCGGTCCCAATCAGGAGCTTTTGGTATTTGAAATGGCCCAGCAGGGCATGCGCATTGTGGACGACCCCTCCACCTATTTCCTAGGTGCCCGTGATCCCGCGCTTTCCGGCACTGCCGTGGTCATGGCTGTGGACGGGCAGCGGCCTTTCGCCGTGGAAGTTCAGGCGCTGGTTAGCCGCAGCTATCTTGCCATTCCCCGCCGTACCGGGTTGGGATTTGACGTGAACCGGCTGCATCTTTTGCTGGCAGTTTTGGAAAAAAGATTGCGGCTTAACTTCGGGCAGGTGGATATTTACGCCAAGGTTGGTGGCGGCATGCGGCTTCAAGATCCCGGCATGGACCTCGCTCTTGTGGCGGCGATTCTTTCGTCTTTTTATGATATTCCGTTACCGGAACGGTCCGTTTTTTGGGGAGAGGTCGATTTGAACGGGCAGGTCCGTCCGGTTGCCGGGCAGGATATCCGCTTCACGCAGGCCTGCCGTCTCGGCTACGATCCTATCTTTCACCCCAGTATGTCTGGCGGGTCTAGCTCCAAGGGTAAAGGGGCCTCCGCCGGCTTGAACGCCTCAGGTACGGACACTCTTCTGTCTATGCAGGCGTCGCTGTTCCGCAAGCCCACACCGTAGCTACTCCTTACGATTTTTTTCCATACGGAACGTAACCGTGCATGCACATGCTGCTTGCACGGTATCTTATTTTGCCCTGTGCGGAGGAACCACAGGACGAAATACTATGCCGCTCCGCACGGTCTGTGGAAAGATTGTGGGGGACCATAGGTTACGCATGCGGCGATGCATATAAGGAGTCTCGCTTGTTCTTGTTTGCATGTCAGCGATAATATTGATATGTAGTTTCTATATCTCATATTGTATGTCGTTGCTGCATGAAACAAGAGTTAGATCTTGTCGTGCATGCCCGGAGAGCATGCGATGTTGAATATAATACCGGTCAGGGCAGGCTGGTGTGGAGAGAGGCGCGCGCCTAGCCACAGGGGAACAAGGATGTCACGCACAAGATGTATTTAAGTCTAGCTGATCACCACTCATGCGATTGGTTAGCTGTTTTTTTGTCTTTTGTGCGGATGTTGTTATGTCGGGCTTTGGGGAGTTGTGATGACGGATGCCAAACTGGCTATCATGCTGGATGGTGTGGGGAGTGCGCATTCCCGGTTGGGAAATGTCATTGCGTCTAGGGAGCAGGCCTTCCTCGCGTTGGGCGCATCGTTACATGGCGTGGTTTCCCGCGCGGACGAACTGGTTGCGGACGCACGCAGCCTTGTGGAGACTACTGCGGGGTCTTCTGTTGAGCCACTGCTTGCTGAACTTGAGGGGCATTTGCGGGATATGCGCATGCTCTGCGGACAGTCCGGCAACGATGCTCCGTCGGCATCTCCCGTGTTACAACTTCCCGCCGGGGCAACGTGTTCTGGCGGGATTGCCGCGTCTGCGGACAGTGAGAGTATGGCGCGACTGCGTGAAAATGTCGCCATGCTGGTACGGCTTTTGGAACAATATTCCCGGATTGTGCGTACGTTGCAGATGCTGGGCCTTTCCACCCGTATTGAAAGCGCTCGGTTGGGTGCGGAAGGAAGAGGCTTCACAACCCTTGCTGACGATGTGGAGGCGCTAGGTGTCTCCATTGTGGAGTATTCATCCAATATCCGTGGACAGGCGGAGCGTCTGGAGGTTGTCGCCCTTTCTACAGATGGGGGCATGCGCACCATGGAAGCCGCACAACGCAGTTGTGCGCATGAAGGCTATACGCACGTCGCGGATAGATTGCACAAGCTCCGGTCACATTCGGAGCATGTCGCCCATGCATCGCGCGAGCTTACGGATATTCTGGAAGGAATGGGCCAAACCATGGGGGAAATGGTGGCGTCCCTGCAATTCCATGATATTGTGCGACAGCAGGTGGAGCATGTGGAATTCGCGTTGGCGGAGAGTGCGGAGTATGTGCGCGCCACCAAGAAGGGCCTCGTTGAACCGGTTGCCGAGGGGGCGGAGGCCACGGCGGATAGTGAGCGGACGGGACAGGGACCGGGCGGACCGGGCGAGATGCGTGAGGTGACAGGGGGGGATGGGACAGATTCCGCCACGTTGTGCGCATGCCTAGGCAGAGTGGTCACCGTGCAAGTGGCCCAGCTTGCTCAGGCGCAAGAACTTTTTTCGCGGGCCATGGCAACATTGCGGCAGGGGTTGGCGACGTTGGAAGATCACGTGCTGCGCATTCGTTCCATAGCAGGGGCGGCGCGCCGTGTACCGGACGGGACAAGTCCGCTGGATGAATTGGTACGCGCACTTGAGGCATTGGCGGAGCATGTGGCGGCGTTAGCTGGACAGGGGGGCGATATTGGCGCTGCCATGGCTTCCGTGGCGGACACGGTAACGGGGATGACAGGTTTTTTGGAGCATATAGAGGGCGTGGGAACGGAAATCGAACTGATTGCGCTAAATGCCAGCATCAGGGCCGCGCGTACCGGCGATAATGGCAAAGCGCTGGGCGTGCTGGCTTTGTCTATTCAAACCCTTTCGCAGGATGCAGGCTCACAGACGGAAGCCATTGCGGAGCGGCTGCAATCTATTGACGAAGCGGCTGCTGTGCTGCGCGCGCATGCAGAGGGATATCTGGATACCTCTCGGGTGGAAGCCGTTACGAAGGAGCTATTTGCCCTTATAGCGGTGTTGCAGGAAAAAGAGCGCGATGCCGAAGCCTTGCTGGATACACTCATGCACAAGGTGGAAGGAATAGGGAGTGACCTTCGTGCCCTTACAGATGGAGCAACCATGGATGGCCCTGTCTGTGCGGAATTGGACGAGGCACGTCGGGAACTGGAGCGTATTGCGGAGGCAGGGCGGACAGACGGGGAAGAAGCGTTGCCCTTGCCGCAGGCCCTGCGTGATATTTTAGACCGCTACACCATGGAAAGCGAACGGGATGTGCATCGCCATTTGCTTGGTGAAGACGCAGAAAATGCCCTGTTTGCGGAAAATGCCCCGGCTACGTCTGATGACGGGTTGGGGAGCAATGTGGAACTGTTCTGAAGGAGATTTCGTGGTGAAAACGATCATGACGGTTGATGATTCCGCAAGTGTGCGCCAGATGGTGAGCCTTACACTAAAAAAAGCGGGATATTCGATCATAGAGGCACGGGATGGCAAAGATGCTCTTTCCAAGCTTTCCGGGCCGGTGGATATGGTCATTACTGACTTGAATATGCCCAATCTGGATGGCATCGGCCTTATACGGGCCATTCGCGGCATGGCTGCCTATCGGTTCATTCCCATTGTTATGCTGACTACCGAGTCACAAGCCGCCAGTAAGCAACAGGGGAAAGAAGCCGGAGCAACGGGGTGGATAGTCAAACCGTTCAGGCCGGAACAGTTGGTAGATGTGGTAAAACGGGTGCTCCGCTAACGGTTGAGGGATGGGGAAAAACGGGATCGGCACCATGCATGACGACGTAAATGCGCAGGCGTTTCGTGAAGAAGCGTATGATCTGCTAGCGGAACTGGAATCCGCTCTTCTGGAACTGGAATGCCAGCCGGAAGATCATGAATTGGTGGACAGGGTATTTCGGGCCATGCACACCATCAAGGGGTCCGGGGCTATGTTTGGTTTTACCGACATTGCCACCTTCACGCACGATGTGGAAACCGTGTTTGACAGGGTGCGAAATGGCGAACTTCCGGTAACCCGCGAGTTGCTTACCCTTACCTTGCGCGCGCGAGATCATATTGCCGGTCTTTTGGCGTGCAGCGTGACAGGTGAGGAGCCGGATAGGGCCACTGCGACCGAGCTTACCGCCGCGTTGAAAGCCTATATGAAAAAATCACCCGCGGAAAAGCGACGGACCCCGGAAGCGGCTTTGGGAAATTCTTCCACAATACGGGAAGACTGTTACGAGAAATTGCCGGATTCGTCCGGCATGGTGGTGAAAGAAGAGGCCCTGTACCGAATTCGGTTTAAACCGGCACCGCACATTTTTCATTCAGGAACCAACCCGTTGCATCTGCTGGAGGATCTTGAGCGTATGGGAAGCATGCGCTGTTTTCCCCATCTTGCCGATGTCCCGGCGCTGGAAGAGCTGGACCCGGAAAGCTGCCGCATCTGGTGGGACGTTCTTCTTTATACTGATGCGGACGAGCAAGCCATCCAGAACGTGTTTATGTTTGTGGAAGATGATTGCGAACTTACGGTGCAGACTGTTTTCCGGGGTGGACACGAGCCAGAGGATGCTTCGTACCGGCGGCTTGGTCAAATTTTATTGGAACGCGGCGATCTTTCCGAAGAATCCCTCTCTCGTGTGCTGGCGGAGCGCAAATTGCTGGGAGAGGTCTTGCAGGATGCCGGGCTGGTGAATGCGGACGTGGTGCAATCCGCTCTGGCGGAGCAGCAAGTTGTGCGCGAACTGCGCACCTCCCGCGAAGGCAGCGGCACGGAAGGAAAGGGCGATGTGGGAGTTACCAGCATTCGCGTGGCGGCAGAAAGGCTGGATAAGCTGGTCGATTTAGTGGGAGAATTGGTCATTGTGCAGGCGCAGATCGCGCAATATGTGCATTGCCACCCCGAAAGCCAGCTTGTGGGACTTTCTGAAGATCTGGAACGGCTTTCCGATGAGTTGCGCGATTCCACGCTGGGCATACGCATGTTGCCCATAGGGTCCACCTTCGGCAAGTTCCGCCGGCTTGTGCGCGACCTTGCGGAGCAGTTGGGCAAGGAAGTGGAGTTAGTCACGCTGGGGGCGGAAACCGAACTGGATAAAACGGTCATAGACCGTTTGAGTGATCCGCTTGTGCACTGCCTGCGTAACAGTCTCGATCATGGCATAGAAGCCCCGGAACAGAGGGCGAAGGCCGGTAAACCACGCGTAGGCCGCATTACCCTTAGTGCGGAACACGCGGGTGGCGAGGTACTCATTTCCATTCAGGATGATGGCGCGGGCCTGAACCGGGAACGAATTATGTCTACCGCTGTGGACAGGGGAATCGTGCCTCCCGATGCGGATCTTTCGGAACGGGAAATTGACCATCTGATTTTTGCACCGGGTTTTTCCACCGCACAGGCCGTCACCAGTGTTTCCGGCAGAGGAGTGGGCATGGATGTGGTGAAGCGGTCCATAGACGCTCTGCGTGGCACTATTGAACTTCGGAGCGAGCAGGGCAGAGGCACGCGAACCCTGATTCGTCTCCCATTAACCTTGGCTATTATTGATGGTTTGCAGGTGCAGGTGGGCGACGAATTTTTCGTTCTGCCGTTAACGCATGTGGAAGAATGTGTGGAACATATTCGCCCTGCGGCCTCTGGGCCGAAAGTAGAAGGCCGGGAACAGCAAATAATCAACCTCCGTGGCGAGATTGTGCCGTATATTCTTCTCCGTGAACAATTCTCCATACCCGGCGTTGCGCCGCGTATAGAGCAGATTGTCGTGGTGAACGCGGGTGGAGAACGCTACGGTATTGTGGTGGATCAGGTCATCGGCGAACACCAGACGGTTATTAAATCGCTAGGCCGGTTTTGCCGTAACGTGGAAGAGATTTCCGGGGCCACCATTAAGGGTGACGGTTCCATGGCGCTGATCTTAGATGTCGCCCGGTTGGTGCAATCCGCCATTGCCGGGCGGTAGTCTTCTCGTTGGCCGGGAATATCTCCGCCGCACCCGGTGGGCTTTCCGAAGGCGCCTCATTGCCTCGGACCTCTGCTGGGGAGAGTGCCCTGTAGTCTCGTACCGGCCTGAATCCACGGGAGAATAAGGCGTCTATGAGCAGTGAACATTCTCAGACTACCTTGTCGGTGTCCGGCACCGGCAGCACGAATCAGCCTGACGGAGCGGTGGGGTTCCGTCCCGCTCCCATGCCTGACCGTATTTTCGGGCGATTAAGCGCCTTTATCCATGAACAGGTGGGCATAACGCTGCCGCCGGGCAAGCGGGTGATGCTGGAGGCGCGGCTCCAGAAACGGCTGCGTTCCCTTGGGTACACTTCATATGAATCATACGTGGATTACGTTTTTACTTCTGAAGGAATGACGCAGGAACTGCGCAACCTTATCGATGTAGTAACCACGAACACCACCGAATTCTTTCGAGAACCCAAGCATTTCGACTATCTGATCGCTTCGGCGTTACCAGACTGGTTACGGCGTAATGCGGGTAGACGCCTCGCTCTGTGGAGCGCCGGGTGCTCCACTGGCATGGAGCCGTATACGCTGGCTATGGTGCTCTCCGATTTCGCCGAACATCACAGGGAATTGCTGTTTCACATTCTTGCCACAGACATTTCCTCGCGCGCTCTGCAAACCGCTGTGAAGGCGGTATACGAGGCGGAGCGTATTGAAAGCGTGCCAGAGGTTTTTCGTAAGAAGTATCTGCTGCGCAGCCGGGATCCATCGCGCAAGCTCATCCGGGTAGGGCCGGAAATTCGGAGTATGGTAACGTTTGAGCGGCTTAATTTCATGGAACGGTTTCGTTTTGACGCCCCCATGGACATTATTTTTTGCCGTAACGTCATAATCTATTTTGATAAAACGACTCAGGAACGCTTGCTCAAGCAGTTCTGCGACAATTTGCGTTCCGGGGGGTATCTCTTCATCGGTCATTCTGAGAGTCTGGCGGGCATGTCTTTGCCGTTAACCCAGACCGCGCCCACCGTTTACAGGAGGACATAGGCCATGGCCAGACGCATAAAGGTGCTGGTGGTGGACGACTCTGCGCTGGTCCGTCAGACGCTGTCTGAGATTTTTGCGGCAGATCCAGATATCGAAGTGGTGGGTACCGCTTCAGATCCCTTCGTGGCGGCTAAAAGAATGGAAACGGTTGTTCCAGACGTCATTACTCTTGATGTGGAAATGCCACGGATGGATGGCATTACCTTTTTACGTAAGATCATGACGCAACACCCTATTCCTGTTGTTATATGTTCCGCAGTGACCGGGGAAGGAGCGGATGCGACCTTCAAGGCGCTGGAGTACGGCGCGGTGGAAATTATCACCAAACCACGGGTGAGCACCCGGCAATTTCTGGAGGAGTCGGCTATCCGCATCTGTGACGCCGTGAAGGCGGCGGCCCGCGCCCGCATGAAAAAGGTGACGGAAAAAATTGCCATAACGCCCAAACTTTCGGCAGATGTCGTTCTTCCGCCGCTCACCGGAAAAACCCGCGCGGTGGGTGCCACGGGAAAAATTGTGGTAATAGGGGCTTCGACTGGTGGCACGGAAGCGCTAGCCGCGCTGCTGCTGGGGCTGCCTGCCAACTGTCCGCCCATAGGTGTGGTGCAGCACATGCCGGAGCATTTTACCGGGGCCTTTGCCCGCAGGCTAAACGCCGCCTGTGCCATGCGTGTGAAAGAGGCGCAGGATGGCGACCGCATGGAGCAGGGAAGCGTGCTTATCGCTCCGGGAAACATGCACATGTTGCTCAAGCGTAATGGCGGACAATATTACGTGGAACTGCGGGAAGGGCCGCTCGTGCGTCGGCATCGTCCTTCGGTGGATGTCTTGTTTCGTTCCGCGGCGCGGTATGGCGGGGCAAATGTGGTGGGCGCTATTTTGACGGGTATGGGAGACGACGGGGCGGTGGGTATGCGGGAAATGTGGGATGCCGGGGCTTACACCATAGCACAGGACGAAGCGACCTGTGTGGTTTTTGGCATGCCGCAGGAAGCGATCAAAATGGGGGGAGTGCGGAAGATACTGCCCTTGTCGGGTATTGCGGCGGAAATTATGCGTATGAGCGGTTAGGCGCGCTCTATACCGTTTTCCCCAGCCACAACCCCAGCCAGAGCAGACCCATGCCGAGTAGTATCTGGCCCATGCAGTTCAGCGCGGCGTGCGCCCAGTCCGCTGCGGTGACAAGGTTCACTGTCTCGAAGATAAAAGTGGAGAAGGTGGTAAATGCCCCCATGAATCCGGTGAAAACCACCGCCCGCATGGAGGGGGAAAGTGCCAGCGCATCTTCCGTCAATCCCCACAGAATACCGAAGAGCAGGCAGCCTAGGCTGTTAACTACAAAGGTTCCAGAAGGGAAGAGGGCACCATAGTGCTTTTCCACCAGTCCGCCCAATGCAAAGCGGCTCAGGGTTCCCACCCCTCCGGCTAAAAATAGCAAAATGAGTCTTTGCACGGGCAGCATTCCTTACGGTTGCGTGGTTCGTAGTGGTTGTGTTGACGGTGCGCAGGGTGCCCTTCCCGCGGGATCTCCGTTGCGGTCCCCGGTGGGACAGCGTACACAGGCACAGAACGCTTCCAGCAAATCTGCGGCACCATACCCGCGCAGTATCGCCAATGGCAAGGAGATATCCGGTCCATGTCGTATGAGGTTGAACTAAAATTTATTGATGTGGCGTTTGATCCCCTGCGCGAAACGCTAGCCCGGCAGGAAGCTCGCTCGCTGGGCAGATATGTGGAGCGAAACACGGTGTTTGACACCCCGGAGCGGGAACTCAGACGGGCAGATACGTTGTTGCGTTTACGAACGCGTATATGGGGAAAAGGCGAAGACGCTATACTCACGCTTAAGCTGCCTCCGCAGGGCGAAGTGCCGGTGGATGTGAAGGTGGCGGATGAGCGAGAAACCCCGGTGAGCGATGCCAATGCCATGGGCCTGATTCTTGAGGGCTTGGGCTATGTGCCGGTATTTCGCTACGAAAAAATGCGCGAAGAATGGCACGTGGATGGGGTGGATATCTGTTTGGATACACTGCCTTTCGGCATGGTAGCCGAACTGGAGGGAGAGCGTGAGGCTATCTTTACGTGCGCTGCAAGGTTGGGGTTGCCCATGGACAGAGCGAGCACGGAAACCTATCATGCTCTTAATAGGCAGTGGCGGGAACGTATGGGGTTGCCCCCTATGGATGATTTTTGCTTCTCGTCCACTGCCCTGCGCGAACTGATTGACGGCCTGTAAATCCCTGCCCATTGAGCGTGCGCCATGCGCGAAAACAGCCATGGAGAAGAATACGGATTATGAGTGACCGATTTGCCCGCCCGGATGCGCGTCCTGACAGGGGAGAAGACACCCTGTTGGAAGATGACGTTCGGGAGCCAAAACAATACCGGGTATTGCTGCACAATGACGACTACACAACCATGGAATTCGTTATTGCTATTTTAATGGAAGTGTTTCGCAAAACCATGCAGCAATCAACGGCTATTATGTTGAGTGTACATGAGGAAGGGGTGGGAGAATGCGGCGTGTTTACCGCTGAAGTGGCGGAGACAAAGGTTGCCGTGGTTCACGCCCGCGCCCGGAAAGAGGGCTTTCCCCTTCGGTGCAGCATGGAGGAGGTATAGGGCATGTTGGGAAAACGATTGGAAGCCGTGTTATCGGCGGCTGTAAGCGAAGTACGCGCCCGGAACCACGAGTTCCTGACGCTGGAACATATCCTTTTTGCGATAATTAACGATTCGCAGGGGCGCAGCATTCTTTCAGGATGCGGCGCGGATGCGGATGCGCTTTCCAAGCGGCTGGAAGTCTTTTTTTCTTCCCACATGGAACCGCTGCCTCCCGATACACCCACGGAAGTGGTGCAGACTCTGGGAGTACAGCGTGTGTTGCAGCGCGCGGTCATGCAAATGCAGTCCGCCAGCCGGGACACGGTAGAAGTAGGCGATCTGCTGGCTGCCATGTTTGAGGAAGAAGATTCCTACGCCGTGTACTTCTTGCGGTCACAGGGTATTTCCCGCTTGGATGTGCTGGAATACATTTCCCACGCGGGCGATGACTGGGGCGACGAAGGTGAGGAGAACCCGTCCGAGTCCGGTGTCGCGCCCGGATCTGGCGGCAAGGGAAAAAGGGATGGTAAAGGGGAAGCTCTTGCCAAATTTTGCGTGGACCTCACCGCCCGCGCCCGCGAAGGGGGCATTGATCCCCTCATAGGCCGGACGGAGGAACTGGAGCGCACCATTCTGATACTGGCGCGCCGGAGAAAGAATAATCCGCTTTTTGTGGGAGAGCCGGGCGTGGGAAAAACCGCGCTGGCGGAAGGTCTTGCCCTGCGCATTACATCCGGTGATGTGCCGGAATCGTTCCTTGAATCCCGCGTTTTCGCTTTGGATATGGGAGCGCTTCTTGCGGGCACCAAATACCGGGGCGATTTTGAATCTCGTCTTAAGGCCGTTATCCGCGAACTGGGTACGATAGACGGAGCTATTCTGTTTATCGATGAAATCCACACTATTGTGGGCGCGGGTTCTACAAGCGGCGGCTCCATGGATGCATCGAATATTCTGAAACCCGTACTGGCATCCGGGGGCATTCGGTGTATTGGGTCCACTACCTACGAAGAATATCGTAATCACTTTGAGAAAGACCGGGCACTTTCCCGCCGGTTTCAAAAGATCGACGTGCCCGAACCCACCCCGGAAGAATGTTTGGAAATTCTCAAGGGACTTAAACCGTGGTACGAGGAACACCATGGCGTGCGGTATACCCATCCCGCACTTAAATCCGCTGTGGACCTTTCCGCCCGGTATATCAACGAGCGTTTTTTGCCGGATAAGGCCATCGACGTTATTGACGAAGCGGGGGCGGCCTACCGTCTGCGCAGTGCGCATCGCAAACGCAACACGGTAACGGCGGGAGATGTGGAACGTATTGTGGCCCGCATAGCGCGGATACCCGAACAACGTATTTCTTCCGGTGACCGCCTCAAGTTGGGCGATCTCGCTCCCACGCTAAAGAGCGTGGTCTTTGGGCAGGACGCGGCTGTGGACGTGGTGGCTCGTGCCATTTTGCGCAGCCGGGCAGGGTTGGGGCGCGATGACAGGCCGACAGGAAGTTTTTTATTCTATGGTCCCACGGGGGTGGGGAAGACTGAACTCGCCCGTCAGTTGGCCTCTACTCTGGGGGTGCAGTTTTTGCGTTATGATATGAGCGAATACATGGAAAAACATGCCGTGTCGCGACTCATAGGCGCACCTCCCGGTTACGTGGGGTTTGATCAGGGCGGTCAGCTTACCGACGCCATCCGCAAACACCCCTACGCGGTGGTGTTGATGGATGAAATTGAAAAGGCTCACCCCGATATCTTCAATGTGCTGCTTCAGGTTATGGACTACGCCACGCTGACCGACAACACGGGGCGCAAGGCTGATTTCCGTAACGTGATTCTTATCATGACCAGCAATGCGGGCGCACGGGAAATGGCATCTACTCCCATTGGCTTTGGTGCCACCAAAGAGACTGACGTAGCCGGGCGTGGTTTAAAAGAGGTGGAGAAAACGTTTTCTCCCGAATTCCGAAATCGTCTGGATGCCATGGTTCCGTTCCATGGTTTGTCGGAATCCATCATGCTGGGAATTGTGGATAAGTTTGTGGGAGAACTGGAGACGCGCCTTAAAGACAAGCGGGTGCGCATTTCTCTTACAGATATTGCGCGGAAACGCCTTGCCGAAGCCGGATATGATCCCGCATTCGGCGCGCGCCCCATGCGCCGGGTTATCCGAGGTGCTCTGGAGGACGCCATCGCCCACGAAGTGCTGTTTGGTTTACTGCAACGGGGCGGCACTGTGACCGTGGACGCCGAGCCGCGCAGGACGGATGGAAAGAAAACCACGCCTGAGTTTTCGGCGGATTTGACCGCCCCGCGTGCACCTGCGGCGGCGAATGAGAGTGCAGACTCCTTGGGGTTACGGTTTACGTTTACCCCTGTTGCGGGAAAAGAATCGGAAGCTGCTCCAGAAGAGGCATCAGGCAGATAGCGGGGAGTTTTCCGGTAGGAAGATTTAGAGTCCATGTTCCCTGAGCGGAATGTTTACCACGGCTACGGGAATTTTCAGGAATATGCGGCGGGGTACGGACGGAAATGATGGATGTTTTTTGGCTGCCGGATAAGGGCGTAGATTTTCCGAACCCCAATCTTGCCGATGCCGACGGGTTGCTTGCCATTGGCGGCGATTTGAGCGTGGAACGTCTTCTCTCCGCCTACGCTTGCGGTATTTTCCCGTGGTATAATGATGACAGTCCTATCCTTTGGTGGTCGCCTGACCCCCGGTTTGTACTATATCCCGATGAACTACATGTTCCGCGCAGCTTGCGCCGCAGCATTCGTTCCCGGCGGTTTCGTATCACGGTGGATACGGCCTTTTCCGGGGTGATTACCCGCTGTGCCCGCACACCCCGTCCGGGGCAATCGGGAACGTGGATTGTCCGGGACGTTATTGCCGGTTACACCGCGTTGCATGAACTTGGCCTCGCGCATTCTGTAGAGGCGTGGACCGGAGATACGCTAGTAGGGGGGATTTACGGAGTGGGACTGGGGCGGGTATTCTTCGGGGAATCCATGTTTTACGCAGAACCGGACGCTTCCAAGACCGCGCTGGTCTGGTTGGTATCCTTACTGCGTTGGGCGGGGTACGCCATGGTGGACTGCCAACAGGTGACGGATAACCTGCAACGTTTTGGCGCACGTGAAGTTCGGCGGGTAGATTTTCTGGAGCAGTTGCGGATGGCTATGACCGCTCCCACCATGCAGGGCAGGTGGAGTCTGCCGCAGGGGTTCTTTCCGTTGTAACGTGACCTTTTGTGTCCGCACTTTCCGGTGCGGAGCATTCTAGCTCCGCGTTCCGTTTTCCTGCGGGACCAGCGGTTCGTGTTGTGCAAGGTCATATACGCCACGCAAGGTGAATGGCAGGGGATACTCCCGCACATGGTCAAACCGGATGAACCCCAGAGTTTTTCCCGGAGAGACGGAAGAAAGCGGAGTAACCCCCAGCGGAACCGGGAGTTCCATGGGACAGGAATCTATGCGTTCCAGACGGCTTTCATAGCGGAGTGCCAGAAAGTGGATAACCGCGTCCCGTTCCGCCTCTGTGAATCCTTCCAGCAAAGCGTATTTGGCATCGTCGGGAGAACCTGCTGCAATTCCCGCCGGAGCGCATGGGGCTGGCTCTGTGGCGAGCAACGCGTTCCAATCATACGCAGCCGTGTCTTCTGCGAGAAGCCAAGGCTCCCACCGAAAAATATGGGCCTCCACGTTCCGGCGTCCCTTGAAGGACCGGATGGTAATGCGGATGCTGTGTATCCTGTCCACAGGACAATCTTTCGGTTCGGGGATGATGACGGTTTGCATGGCGTCCTCCGTGGCTGGTTGCGAAATACCTTTCTTCTCCCTAGTTGATATTCCCATTCTACGCAATGTTTGCGCATGGTTGCGGGAAGGGCTGCGGGACGTAAAAAATCGCGGAAGCGTCCCGCATACTGTGTTCCCCTGCGACTCTTTACCGGCGCGGCGCGGCAGGGTAGAGTGACCGCCGAGGTTTCACATGCAAGATACTCCTTTCACATTGAGTACGGAATTCACCCCGCGGGGCGACCAGCCGCAGGCCATTGAGGAATTGGTCGCCAACCTGAATATGGGGGTGCGTGATCAGGTTCTGCTGGGAGCCACTGGCACCGGCAAGACCTTTACTGTGGCGCAAACCATTGTGGGCACGCAACGCCCCGCGCTGGTGCTGGCTCCCAACAAGACGCTGGCTGCTCAGTTGTATAATGAATTCAAAGAGCTGTTTCCGCATAACGCAGTGGAGTATTTTGTCAGCTATTACGATTATTACCAGCCGGAAGCCTACGTGCCCGCCTCGGACACCTACATAGAAAAAGATTCTTCCATCAATGACAACATAGATAAGTTGCGCCATGCTGCCACGCATGCCCTGCTAACCCGTCGTGATGTGATTATTGTGGCTTCCGTCTCGTGTATCTACGGCCTTGGTTCGCCGGAATATTACGCCAAGCTGGTTATTCCGGTGGAGACGGGGCAGCAGATGAGCATGGACGCGCTTATCTCCCGTCTGGTGGATGTGCAATATGAGCGGAACGACTACGATTTTCACCGGGGAACGTTCCGTGTGCGTGGAGATGTGCTGGAAATTATTCCGGCCTACCACCACGAGCGTGCTCTGCGGGTGGAGTTTTTCGGGGATGAAATTGATTCCATGAGCGAAATAGACCCTGTTACCGGCAACGTGCTGGGCGGGGTGGGAAAAACCGTTATCTACCCCGCCAGCCATTATGTTTCTGACCGCGACAACCTGAACCGTTCCGTGAGTGATATACGGGTGGAATTACAGGAGCGTTTGGCGGCATTTCGTGATGGGGGCAAGCTGGTGGAAGCGCAGCGTCTGGAACAGCGCACCATGCTTGATCTCGAAATGATTGAGGAAATGGGCTACTGTACCGGCATAGAAAACTATTCCCGCCATCTGGACAACCGTGTCGCCGGCTCACCCCCTTCGTGTTTGCTGGACTATTTTCCCAAGGATTTTGTGCTGTACGTGGACGAGAGCCACATTTCCATCTCGCAGGTGGGGGCAATGTTCAAGGGCGACCGCTCCCGCAAGCAAACGTTAGTGGACTATGGATTCCGGCTGCCTTCCGCCGTGGACAACCGTCCATTGAATTTTGACGAATTTTTGGAACGTATCGGACAGGCCGTTTATGTTTCCGCCACGCCGGGGAAGTGGGAACTGGAGCGTGCGCAGGGGCTGGTTGTGGAGCAGATTATCCGCCCCACAGGGCTGTTAGACCCCGTTGTGGAGGTGCGGCCTGTAAAAGGACAGATGGACGATTTGCTGGGAGAATGCCGCGTGCGCGCCCAGCGAGACGAACGCGTGCTGGTAACCACACTCACCAAGCGGATGGCGGAAGACTTAACCGAATATTTTAATTCTATGGGCATGGCCTCGCGTTATTTGCATTCGGACATAGACACCATGGAGCGCATGGCTATTTTGCAGGCCTTGCGCCGGAAAGAATTTGATGTGCTCATTGGCATCAATCTGCTGCGCGAAGGGCTGGATCTGCCGGAAGTTTCTCTGGTGGCTGTGCTTGATGCGGACAAAGAAGGCTTTCTGCGCTCTTCCGGTTCACTCATTCAAACGTTTGGGCGTGCCGCGCGAAATGTGGAAGGGCACGTTATTCTGTATGCGGACGTCGTGACCCGTTCTATGCGGGCCGCAATGGAAGAGACGGCCCGTCGCCGTGAAAAGCAGACAGACTTTAACATAGAGCATGACATCACACCCGCCACCGTGCGGAAAAAACTGGAAAGTTCGTTCGATGCCCTGTATACGCCCGCAGGGTCGGGCAAGGGTAGAGGACGCGGGCGGTCTGCGGAAGCGGCTCCTGCCACAAGTACCCAGCCGGAAGGCTGGAACCTGTCATCCGAAGAGCTGGGCCGTCGTATTCAGTCGCTGGAACGGGACATGCGTGAAGCCGCGAGGGAATTGGAATTTGAACGCGCGGCGGAATTGCGGGACCGTATCCAAGGGCTGCGCCAGCGCTTGCTCTCTGCGGAATAATTCAGCATAGGCGGGGAAGAAACACCATGCACGCGGCTACGGTTATCCTGCATTACGGTGATCCCGCGTTAACCATGCGGCTGCATGCCCAACTCACGGCGGAGAAAGCCGAGGGCGTGTTCGTCCTTGATAACGCCGCCCCCCAAGCGTATCCGGGAGCATGGCAGCGCACGGAGAAAAATTTATATTGGGCCGGGGCATTGGAGTATTCCTTGGCTGCCTTTGCGGCAGCGGGCTATTCGCATGTCTGGTTTCTTAATAACGACATACTGTTTGACGGCAAAGCGCCGCATATCGCCCGCGCACTTGGTCGATTGGCGCGTATGGAACGCACCTTTGGCCCGGTGGGGGTGTATGCGCCTTCCGTCCCCGCCAACCCATATCATCCGCAGATGGTGCGTCAGGAAGACCAGCAGTGCCGCCTCGTGGAGTATGTGGATGGCATTGCGCCACTGATTAACCTTGCGTGCTGGCGTGCCCTCGGTGGAGTGGACATAGGGAATAACCCTTTTGGTTACGGTGTGGATGTGTGGTTTTCCCTCTGTGCGCACCGTGCGGGGTGGCCTGTGGTGGTCGATCATCACGTTGTGGTTCGGCATCGGTATCATTCCACGGCCCGGCAGATTTCCGGTTTTATGGAGCAGGCCGCGCGGGCCGAGTCCTGCTATCTTTCTGCCCGGCTTGGCCCGGACTATCGGGAACAGATAGCGTTGGCAGGTCGGCGCTGGCGGGAATGCGCCACGCTGTAGCCACTGGCGGCGGACCTATGCGCCATGGATAAGCCGTTGCGTGGTAAGCTCACCGCCTCTCTGCGATGCGTAGTATTCTGAGAGCCGGAGGCATCCGGTATTGCCGAACAACTGGCATGCGCACTGCGGACATGGTTTGTATATATGCTTTTAAGGATGCGAGAGTATGACTGAACACGAGCCAGATTTCCCCGCCCCCAATTTCGGCGTACCCGACGGAGAACGCGCACGCGCGCAAGAACTGCATGTAGAGCTCGCGCACCATAGCTATCAGTATTACGTGCTGGACGATCCGCAAATAAGTGACGCGGAATATGATGTGCTGTTCCGGGAACTTGTGGCGCTGGAAGAGCGTTATCCCGCGTTGCGCACGTCAGACTCTCCCACGCAGCGGGTGGGAGGACAGGTTTTGCCGGGACTGGAATCCCGTCAGCACACTCTGCCTATGTATAGTCTGGACAACGTGTTTTCCGCAGAAGAATTCCGGGAGTTTGTTCAGCGCGTCCTACGGGTGGAGCCGGAAGCGGATCTCACCTTCTGGGTAGACCCCAAAATGGACGGCCTAGCCATGGAGGTTATTTACGAACAGGGTGTGCTCACCATGGCGCTGACACGGGGAGACGGCACCGAGGGCGAGATTGTTACTCACACCATGCGCACCGTGGGCAACCTTCCCTTACGGCTTGGTGTGGTGGGGCATGGTGCGGAGGCTGGACCGGATAAGGCGGATATTCCCGTCCGGCTGGAAGTGCGCGGCGAGGTGGTTATGCGCCGTGTGGATTTTGACAGACTCAATGCCCGTCAGCGGAAAGAGGGGAACAAGCTGTTTGCCAATCCCCGTAATGCATCGGCCGGTTCCGTGCGCCAGTTGGATTCGCGCGTGGCGGCTGGGCGTCCCTTGCGTTTTCTCGCATATGGCGTGGGCGTGGTGGAATGGTCCGGTGGCGTTTCCCGTTGGAGTACGCAAGCGCAAATTATGCAGGGGCTTGCCGCTTTGGGATTTCAAATTCCGCCGCAAACCCGGTTGTGTGCCTCGCCGGAGGAGGTGGTGGCACATTTTGCGATGCTGGGCCGCCTGCGAGAGGAACTGCCGTTTGATATTGACGGTATGGTGGCTAAAATAAACGACTTGGAATTACAGGACGCGTTGGGGTTTACCGCTCGTTTTCCACGCTGGGCCATTGCCTTTAAGTTTCCCGCCCAGCAGGCGCAGACGCGGCTTTTGGATATAGGCATTCAAGTGGGGCGCACGGGGGTGCTCACTCCGGTGGCGCATCTTGAGCCAGTAGAGGTGGGCGGGGTGGTCGTTTCCCGCGCCACGTTACATAATGAGGATGAAATTCGGGCCAAAGAGCTGAAAATAGGCGATGTGGTTGTGGTGCAGCGTGCCGGAGACGTTATTCCCGAAGTGGTCCGTGCAGTGGCGGAAGAGCGTACCGGAGAAGAGCGGGATTTTGTTTTTCCCGTCACGTGTCCCGTATGCGGTTCCCACGCCGCCCGCGAGGCAGGGGAAGCCGCATGGCGGTGTCTTAATGTGTCCTGCCCCGCGGTGGTGCGTCAGTCGATCATTCATTTCGTGTCCAAAGCGGGGTTAGATATTCAGGGCGTGGGACGCAAATGGATAGAACAGCTTGTGGACCGGGGGGTGGTGGCCTCTCCCGTGGACCTTTTCCGCATTTCTAAACTCGATCTTATGAAGTTTGAGCGCATGGGGCCTAAGCTGGCGCAAAATTTTGTGGATGCGTTTGCGCAGGCTACCGCCACCGCCACACTGCCGCGTTTTTTGTGCGCGTTGGGCATCCGTCATGTGGGAGAACAGACCGCGCGGGTGCTGGCGGAACATTTTTTGTCGCTTGATGCATTGCGCGATGCCTCGGATGAGGAGCTTATGCGGTTGCCGGATGTGGGACCGGAAGTGGCGTCCTCCGTGCGGGCGTTTTTTGCTAATGAGGGGAATACCGCGTTGCTGGAAGCTTTCCGGGCCATAGAGTTATGGCCAGTGTATGTGCCTTCTGCCACTGTGGTGGCAGAGGACCATCCTCTTGCGGGCAAACGTATGGTTTTCACGGGAACTCTGCCCACGCTTAAGCGTTCCGCCGCACAAAAAATGGCGGAAGAAGCGGGAGCTATTCTGGCGGGGAGCGTGTCCGCCAAGGTGGATTACGTGGTCGCGGGGGAAGAGGCGGGCAGTAAACTGGACAAAGCCCGGCAACTGGGCATACCCATTTTGGACGAAACGGCGTTTTTGCACTTATATGCGGGGGGAGCCAGCATTGGTATGGACTCCTTTGCAGAGGCAGGGAGCGCGGCGCTGGAGAATGGTCATGCGACACCACCAATGGGTGATCCTGAAACTGGCCCGGAATCTCCGGCAGACCTGCCGGGCCTCATAGCACCGCCTTCTGATCAGGTGGCAGAGAATTCGCAAGGTAATACACTCGCGCGGGGCGTGGCGGATGAGACATCCGCAGCGGAACATCCCGGTGCAAAGGCCACCGGGACGGACTCCGCCATACGTCCGCGCAAGCAAAGCACGGCACGGCGGAAAAAAGATCAGCATTCCTTGCTGTAAGCGCATACGGAGGAGACATGAGCGTACCGGTAATCGTAACGGGGGCCAACGGGCGCATGGGTACCGCCATTGCCACGATGGCGCAAAATGGCAAAGATCACACGCTTGCTGCCGTAATGGGACGGCAGGAGCACGCCAAACGGCTGCAACAATGGGGGTGTCGTGTAGGCTCGTCATTGGATGAGGTGCTGCCTGCCGTACCGGGGGGCGTGGTTATCGATTTTACCACGCCTGAAGCGAGCCTTGCCAATGCGGAAGCCGCAGTCCGGCATGGTAACGCCATTGTCATAGGTACCACAGGGCTTTCCGCAGAGCAAAAGACGGAGTTAGAAACGCTGGCAAAGCGGACTCCGGTGCTTTGGGCACCCAACATGAGCGTGGGCATTACCGTACTGTTGAAAATTTTACCCGACCTTGTTCGGCATCTGGGCGATTTGTACGATCTTGAAATGGTGGAACTGCACCACAATAAAAAGAAGGATTCCCCCAGCGGTACGGCACTGCGCCTTGCCGAGTGTCTTGCGGAGGCACGGGGATGGAAGCTGGATGATGTGGCGAATTACCACCGCGAGGGCCTTATCGGTGAGCGCCCGCACGAAGAGATTGGCGTGCAGACAATTCGTGGTGGCGATGTGGTAGGCGTGCATACCGTATATTGCATGGGGCCGGGAGAACGCATTGAGGTAACGCATCAGGCGCATTCGCGTGATACGTTTGCCGCCGGGGCGCTGCGGGCGGCTGCTTGGTTGACCGGGAAAGAGCCGGGAACCCTCTATTCCATGTCGGACCTGTTCTGATGCGAATTGCTCTGCTGCAATGCAACCCTGTGGTGGGGGATATCGACGGCAACGCCTTACGGCTTCGCGATGCTGTAGTGCGCGCCGCCGCGTTGGGGGCGGACCTTTGCGTTACGCCGGAATTAGCTATTTGTGGGTATCCGCCGCGCGATTTGCTGTTGCGCGAAGGCTTTGTGACTTCGTGCATGGCGGCGTTGAAAAATCTTGCCCGCGAGCTGAATGTGGTACGCGAGGCCGCTGGACGAATGCCTGCGGTTTTGGTGGGCACACCAGTGCCCAATGCTTCCGCTGTGGGCAAACCGTGTTTCAACGGTGCTGTTTTGCTGCGGGACGGCGCAGTGGACGTGGTGGCGTGCAAGACGCTGCTCCCCTGTTATGATGTCTTTGACGAACGGCGCTATTTTGAACCGGGTAACGGATGCGGCGTTGTGCAGGTCGCGGGGTGTTCCGTGGCAGTGAGCATTTGCGAAGATGCGTGGAATGACGCTACGTTCTGGACTGAACACCGGCTGTATGCCGTTGATCCCGTGGCGGATGTCATGACACGGGGAACCGCTGCTCCGGGTTCTTCTGCTGTTGCTGCGGCGTCCACTTTGCATTCTGGTTCGCATTCCGGCATCTCTGCCGCACACGCGACTTCGGTGTGTCATGGCAACACTGCGTCCGGCACGGGACGTTCCGTCGACCTTCTGGTAAATCTTTCGGCATCCCCATTTACTTTGGGTAAACAGGCCCTGCGGGAACGCATGTTCGCGGCGTTGGCCCTTTGTTACAATGTGCCCGTGGCCTATACCAATCAGGTCGGCGGCAACGACGATGTTTTGTTCGCGGGAAAAAGCCTTGTGTTCAACGAGCACGGCGGGCTTATTGCCCGCGGAATGGGGTTTTGTGAAGATTTGGTACTGGCTGATCTTGTGGGCATGGGAAACGGTGCTCAGAATGTAACAGCGTTTGGGGGGGCGGAAGAGGACGGAAATGCCTGCAATACCGGAGGGCGAGAATTACCCCCACGCGGTGCCATCGCGCCGGACGATCCAGTGGAAGAGGCACAGGTGTGGCAAGCTCTTGTTATGGGCACCCGTGATTATGTGCGCAAGTGCGGATTTTCCCGTGTTATACTGGGTCTTTCAGGTGGGGTGGATTCCGCATTGGTCGCCGCTGTGGCTACGGAAGCGCTTGGGGCGGACAATGTGCTCGGTATATGTATGCCTTCCCCTTATTCCAGTGAGGGCAGTGTTTCAGACGCCTTGGCTTTGGCGCGCAAACTGGGCATAGCCACGCGGATTATTCCCATTGCGCCTATGATGCAGGCGTTTGATGCGGCGTTGGCAGCGCCTCTCCCCTCTGCGGCTTCTGTGGCGGAAGGTGCCGTTGTTTCGCGCACTTCCTGCGGTTCAGCGGTCATTGATGTGGCGGCAGAGAATATTCAGTCCCGCATCCGGGGAAATTTGCTCATGGCGCTCTCCAACAGGGAAGGAGCCATGCTGTTGACCACAGGAAATAAGTCGGAATTGGCTGTGGGCTATTGCACCATTTACGGTGATATGGCGGGTGGGCTCGCTGTTATTTCCGATCTGCCCAAGACTCTTGTGTGGCGCGTGTGCCGGTGGATAAATGCTACGCGTGGGCACGAGGTGATTCCTGAAGTTATTATCGCCAAAGCGCCTTCTGCGGAACTGCGCCCTGATCAGAAGGATTCGGATAATCTGCCTGAATACCCGGTGCTGGACGCCATGCTGCATGCCTATGTGGAAGAGAAGTGTGACAGGGCGGGACTGCTTGCCATGGGATTCAGCGTGGCGGATGTGGACCGGGTGCTCCGGCTGGTACGGCTAGCGGAATTTAAACGACGGCAGGCTGCGCCGGGATTAAAAATTACTTCACGTGCCTTTGGTACCGGCTGGCGTATGCCTGTTGCCTGCAAGAGCTGACACGCCTGCGGGACAGGATATCGTTGTCTCCTTCTCCCGTAAATACTCTCGTTGCCAATACCGTCATGCAGGTGTTGGCAGCGTCCATACTATTGAAAGAGCCATCACCAAAGCTGCCTTGAATTTTTTCAATCTCCGTAACCACGGCACCTATAAGTTGTTCTAGCGTTTTCCCCGTATCCAGAGCGAGCCAGGTTTCACACCGGAAATACTGCTGTTGGATACGCCGCCTCCAATGAATACGGAGTTCTTCCCCTCTCCCATTGCAAGGGTGCTATTAATCAGGTCGCCGGCAATGTTGATAATGTCGTCTCCAAAGCCCATATCAAGAAAGCTATCTAAAACGCTGGCAAGGATATTGAGCCTGTCGTTGCCGTAGCCTCCCCGTATGGAGGAGTTGTGCATGATGAGGCGTCCTGTCATAACATCGTTTCCGTTTCCAAGGTTGAACGACGATCCATAAGTATCCCGCACGGTAACAGAGTCGTTGCCGTTTCCTGTGTTTATACGGCTGTCCTTGATGTCCGCCTTGGCAGCATTTATTGTGTCGTTGCCGTCCCCCATGTTGACAGTTGACTCCCCAATGTGAAGAAAGGCGTTCAGGGTATCATCGCCCGTTCCCGTATTAATGGTCGCATAAGCCAAATTGGACGTAATAGTATCTTTTCCTGCTCCGGTGTTGACCGTGCTTTCTGCAATCCATGCTGCAGACAAGTTGTCGTCTCCATCCCCGGTTTCTATTGTTGAAGAGGAGATGTGAGCACCTTCTCTGTCATCAGATAGATCAATGGTGTCATTGCCCGCCCCCGTTTGGATTGTTGATCCAGACATGCCCCCATAGTGTTGTGACATGGTGATGCTGTCGTCGCCATTGCCGGTGGTGATGGTGGTGCTGGAAATATAGGAATGTTTTCCAACCATGCTGATACTATCGTCGCCATCGCTTGTAGTGATGGTGGACCCGGAAATGGTGGAATGCTCTCCAGCCATGCTGATGCTGTCGTCGCCATCGCTTGTGGTGATGGTGGACCCGGAAATATAGGAGTGCGTTCCAACCATGCTGATGCTGTCGTCGCCATCGCCGGTGGTGATGGTGGACCCGGAAATATAGGAGTGAGCGCCAGCCATGCTGATGCTGTCGTTTCCAGATCCCATTTCGACATTTGTGTTATGCATGTAGCCGTAGTCGCCAGAAATGTTTATGGCGTCCTCACCGTCTCCCATATTGACGCTGGAGGATGAGAATTGCTTGCCCAACCGCAATTTGTTGTTCAGCGTGTCGTTGCCTGCGCCGGTATCGATTGTCGAGTTGTGGATGTTGCCGTCCACGGTAATAGTGTCATCGCCGTCCCCTGTGGTTATGGTCGCTCCGTACAGGCCATTTGCAACATATATGGTGTCATTCCCGCTGCCGCCGTCTATGGTGGCGGAAGTTGGGATACTATTTCTTGTTAGAGTGCCAGAGTTGGCGAGGTCGACAATTGTATCATCTCCATCTCCGCCGCTCATGGCTTTGCCAGTCATCCCGATAATGATGTCATTCCCCTGCGTCTCGGCACCGTTCGCATATTCTTGAACGTTCAACGCGCCATCATCAGATTCATTAATGATGGTATCGCGTTTAAGGATAAAACTGTACTCAAGCTCTCCAGTCGTTTTGAATACGTTGGCGCGGTATCCGAAGACTTCAGACGTGGTTTCCTCTTCTGGCGTTCTCGAGAAAACGATTTTATCAATAACTACGGTGCGCCCTGACTGAGTTGCAGCGCTCGCAATGGTGGTTGACGTGGCGTTTTCTGGGGCATCCGTGGTGATGGAATATTGCCCATCTGCGAGAGTCAGAGGCTCGTTCTGGAGTTGGGCCAGTTGTTTTGCTTCATCGGAAAGCTTAATGACATCGCCATCAGCGATTTGATCTTTTTTTGCAGTGGCAGGCGTGGATAGGGTGTTCGTGCCAGCGGTGTTCTGCGTCTGTTCGGTCAGCATCTGTTCAGCAAGAGTCTGTGTTCCGACCGCATTGATAATACTCATGATGCCCTCCTGTCGTTACAGGCTATATCGGATGGTACCATCACATCTTTAGGCTTTTCAATATTAAAATACATATAGCCACACATGGTTTAAGATATTGGCGTGTAGCTACAGGGACGATTCGATCGTGGTATCTTGCGCTGCAAAGTTCTTGTGAGGCATGGTGGGCTGTCGATGTGCATGGAAGGACGGCTCAGGCGGGGTATGGGAGTTCCCTCGGCAATTCGGTCGTTACCCCATGTGCTGCGCGGTTTTGATAAGGAAAAAGTCCAGAAGGCTGAAGCCGGGCACCACAGCCTGCACCAGCTTAAGGGGGGACACGTAAGACTCACTCCAGTCCAATGTCAGAGCAAGACGCGCCGGAGCTTCTGTGAAATCTTCGGAAGCCGCGACCTTGTCGGGCGCTACAGGAGATATATTGCGGACTAAAGCGCGTAAGTCCTGTGTGCGCTCTCCCTTTTTGGTTTTTCGTGTCCAGAAAAACGAGTCAGTTACGGCAAAGGCGGCAAGGGAGGCGAGAAATTCTTCCTGTCGTTCTCGTGGCCCCCGGTATTCAAGGAGAAATTCTTCAGACACGGCCTGAGGCTGGCGTCTGCCGCCGTCCAGTGTTTCCACACGAGTAGGCTGCATGCCGCGTGGGAAAAGCGTGGCGATGGCATGAAAGACCTCTTGTGCGGAAAGCGGCTCTCTCAGGAAAATATTTACCCATTCCGCTTTGCTGGCTACCCCCACAGGTAACGCCATACCAAAGGAAATAAGCGGAAGAGGGTGGAATCCTTGCGAAAAGGCCATGGGTAGTTTGGCGCGGCGGAAAATACGCTCAAACAGCGCCTGTAATTCAAGTTGGGAAAGAAAAATAGCCGGGCCTTCTTTTGCGTACCATATGCGGTAATGCCCTGCTTTAACACCTAAATTTGCGGCAAGGCTCGGCGGATGAGCCTGATCTTCGGCCTGCGTTTTTTGAATGACATTCCCACGTTCATCCACTTCCGGTTCATGGGTGTATTGGTCGCGTTGCGGCAGATTCAGCACATTGTGGTATTGTGTGTCGGGAACGGGCCTGTCCAGAAGAGAGGGTTTGGTCCCCACATCACACACGCCGCATACGTGGCAGGAGTCGTAACGGCAGTCGGTGGTAATTGCCATATCAAGGGCGCGTTTGCGCTCGCGCAGGAGATAGCCGCGCGAGATGCCACTAACCAGATGATCCCATGGCAACGTGTCATCCTCAGGCCGTTCAGCAATGTATTCTTCGTAAGTCAGGCCGTGTTCGGCAAGGGCTTCCAGATACGGTTCCAGCGCGAAATGTTCCATCCAACTGCTGAAAATAGCTCCCTTGCGGTAGGCTGTTTCCACGGCATCGGCGAGACGGCGGTCCCCACGGGAAAAAATACCTTCCAACGCGCTGGAGGCTGGTTCATGCCAGCGCATGCGCATGCTTTTTTCCTGCCGGAATGCGTCGCGCAGATAGAAAACGCGTCTGCGGATTTCCTCCAGCGGAATTTGTGCTTCCCATTGGAAAGGAGTGTGCGCTTTAGGCACAAAGGGTGATATGGCTGCCGTTACGTTCAGACGGCGTGTGCGTCCGGCTGCGCCACGGACCTTTCGACAGAGTTCGACTATGGCGTCCAGATCCTCATCCGTTTCCGTGGGCAGGCCGATCATGAAGTAGAGCTTTACCTGTTGCCAGCCGTGTTGAAACAGTTTGCGGATGTGCAGCATGAGCTGTTCTTCCGTGATTCCCTTGTTGATAACATCGCGCAGGCGCTGGCTGCCAGCTTCCGGTGCGAGAGTGGCCCCTGTGCGGCGAATTCCCGCCATGCGGGCCATGATGTCGTCGTCGATGGAGCCGACTCGCAGAGAGGGCAGGGAAACGGAAATTTGTTCGTCGGCGCAGCGGTCCACCGTGCGGGTAAAAAGAGTTTTCAGCGCGGAAAAGTCGCCCGTGGAGAGAGAAAGAAAGGAAAGTTCATCATACCCCGTAGAGGCGAGGGTTTCGTGGAGAATGCGCTCAAGCTCTTCTACTGAGCGTTCGCGGGCGGGCCGATAAATCATGCCTGCTTGGCAGAATCGGCAGCCGCGCGTGCAGCCTCTGGCTATTTCCAGTGCAAGACGGCTGTGCACTGCGCCAAAGGGCACAGGCTGCGTGACCGGAAATGACGCGGTGTTCATGTCCGGCAGCACGCAACGGGCCGGGGCGGTATGGTCGGCATAAAGCGGAACCAGCGGCTTGCC
Organism: Pseudomonadota bacterium; assembly: GCA_023460395.1. Lineage (GTDB taxonomy): Bacteria > Desulfobacterota > Desulfovibrionia > Desulfovibrionales > Desulfovibrionaceae > Halodesulfovibrio. The sequence continues at coordinate 54,904 of JAEWQB010000010.1, forward strand.
GCTGCCTTCAAACCGGAAAAAGGACGGTACATAGATGCCCGGAATGCGGGACGCGCGACGTAGAAAGTCGTGCCGGGTACTGCCTTCTTGTTTGCATAGCTCCAGCAATTCAAGCAGGGCCACCATGACGGTTTCGCCTTCGCCAAGCACCATCAGGTCCATGAAGGGGGCAATGGGTTCCGCCGCCAGAGTGCAACCACCCCCGGCCATGATTATGGGAACGGTCAGCGAATCGCCTCTGTCCGCACTACGCAGGGGAATGCCGCCAAGGTCCAGCATGTAAAGAATGTTTGTGTAGCATAGTTCATGAGTTACATGAAAGCCGATGGCGTCCATGGCATGCAGCGGCGTATCGGATTCTAGTGTGGTCAGCGGAGCGGCGTGTTCGCGCAGCACCTCTGCTGTTTCCGTACAGGGGGTGAAAACGCGTTCTGCCCACCACGACTCCCGCTGGTTGATGATGCCGTAAAGTATCTTCTGACCAAGGTAGGACATGCCCACTTCATACATATCGGGAAAGGCGAGAGCGATGCGTAGCGATGTGGCAGCCGGATGCTTGTGGATAGCCCCTTCTTCAATCCCCAGATAGCGGGTTGGTTTGGGAATAAGAGCAAGTAATTTACGCATGAAGGATACTTCCTGAAGCCGATCCGGCGGGAAAAGTGTGGTAAAACAGCAAAAGGGGGGACCATATCCCCCCTTGGCAATATCAGTATGGGCCTGCGCAGGGGCAGTTGCCCACGGTGGTTGCTACACTAAATACGGTGGCGGCACACCGGCGTGTTGCCAAAAGACCGCACGGCGCGAGCTGGCCACGCAATGGCATACCTGCGCCGCACATGAAACGCGCGGTGTGTGCGGGTCTTGAATGAGCGTGTGTTATTTGATGAGCTTGGAGATGTCAGTTACCTTACCGCCACCGGGATTTTGCAAATCCATACCGCCCAGTCCGCCCGTGCTCAACGTAAGATTGGAAATGGATTCCATATAGCGGGTTCTGAGTTCTTCCGGGCAGGCTTTATATTCGTACAGCACATGGCTCAGGCTTACGATGCTGTCAAAATCTTGCTCAAAAGGATACCCGAAGGGCAGCAGCATCATCTGCACGCCTTGCTGGGTGGGAATGGTCTGGAGGGCGGCTACTTCGGTCATTTTGCCTTCTTCCACGCCAACCTTGCCAATCACCATATCGCCGCTTACCAGCTTCACTAACTTTATTTCATATGCCATGCAGATTCTCCTTAAAAAAGCGTTCCGGGCATAGGTAGGGCCTCGCTCTGCTCCTGTCAAGCCGGACGATTGCACGAAGCAGCGCCTCGTTTGCCAAAAAATCGGCCTGTTAGCGCATAGTGGCTGCCGCTGGGCATGCGACACCATGCAGTCGCAGAGAGCAGGGGATGGCTCAGAGTCCCATGCGTTCTTTGAGATAGCCGAAATCTATGGACGAGCTTACCAACTGTGCGCCCTGCCGGATTTTTATGACATCGCGCAGTTTGTGCCGCGAGAGAATAATCTCCATTTTTTTGGCGACGGTATAGGTATCATCACGCACGACAACGATGGGGATGTTCAATACTTCTGACCGGGTGAGGATAATGTCATTGGGGTAGAGGTTGCCGGTGAGCACAAGGCAGGGGCAGTTGCCTTCCAGCGCCACCAACTGCACGTCTGACCTGTCACCCCCTACAATGACGGCGGAGTTTTTGTTTTTGCGGAAGTGGGTCATGAAGTTTTCCACCTGCATGGTGCCGATGAGGAAATTTTCCACCACCTTATCGGACTTGCTTGATGCGGAGATAACTTTGCCGCCAAGTCGTTCCGCCAGATCTCCCACACGAATGGCTCCCATAAGCGGGTCTTTGGGAATGATACCCAGCACCTTCACCCCATTGCGTTCAAGGAAGGGGCGGATGAGTCCGTCCACCTCGTTCATGAAGCTGGGGGGAATGTCATTCAAAATTACCCCGGCCATTTTGTCGCCCAGTGTATCCTTGAGCACGACGAGGTAATCGTAGTTCAGCTCTTTGTTCAGCCGGTCGATAACCACCGCGTGCAGGCCGAGTTCCTGAACCACACGCACTCCGTCCGCATTGCAGTATCTGCCGGAATACATGGAGCCGGAGCCTGCCACCACCATAACGTCCTTCCCTTTGCGCAGGGTTTCATAGGCGCTGGCAATGGAGGGCATAAGGTCATCGCACTGTCCGCTGAAGGCGCGAACTTTAAAGTCCTGCGTGACAACCACCGGTGTGACTATATTGGCGGGAGCTTCCTGTCCCAAAATATCTTGTACGAAAAAGGCGTCTTCGTCGCCGAGCAGGCCGTCGCGTTCTTCCGGCATGGCACCCACGGGTTTCATGTACCCCACGCTATGCCCTTCTTTTTGCAAGCGCAGCCCCATGCCCATAACGACCATGTTTTTTCCAGAGTAGCCAGCGGTGGAACCGATATAAATGCCGGGGGGGGTCATGAACGTCCTCCTGTGCTGTTGGGGCGATGTTGTCCGCCACCGTGGCGGTCTTGATAGTGCGTCCGGTGCATGTGAAAGGTGCACGGCACCCGCATGCGATGCGTTGAGGGGTTACGATTGACCGGGAGCGAGAACAACCCGAACATCCGCCACCCACGCGCCTTGGTCGTTCACGAGGACCGGGTTGAACTCTGCCTCATGAATCTCAGGAAAATCAAGGGATAACTGGGACATGATGAGAAGAATATCTTCCAGCGCGGTTTCATTGACCGCAGTGCTGCCCCGTATTCCCGCGAGCAAAGGGTAAGAGCGTATTTCGCGGATCATCTCATGGACATCGCTCAGAGTAAGGGGAGCAAGCCGGCAGGAAATGTCGCGCAGCACCTCCACATGAATACCTCCAAGGCCAAAAATAACCATGGGGCCAAATTGCGGGTCGCGTTTGAAACCAATAATAACTTCCCGCGCGTCTTTCGTCACCATTCCCTGTACCAGACAGCCCAAGATATACGCTTCTTCGCGTATTCTTTGGGCGCGGGCGGTAATGTCGAGAAACGCCCCGCGAACTTCGTCCGGTGTGTTCAGGTTTACACGCACCCCGCCCACATCGCTTTTATGCGAAATTTGCGGAGAGGCGATTTTAAGCACCACGGGAAACCCTATCTGCTTCGCGGCAGCAACAGCCTCTTCGCTGGTCCGGCACAAGCGTGTTTCCGGTATGGGTAACTCATAGGCGTTGAGCAGGCCCTGAGCCTGAAATTCCACAATTTCCTGTATTCCCTGCTCGCGGGCTTGTCGAATAATTTCCTTCGCTTTTCCAAGGTTGCGCCGGTAGCCGACCTCCACCGGGGGCGGCAAATTTTTCCACTCCCGATAGCGGCACATGGTGGCAATGGCTTGAATGGCGGGTTCTGGGAAGTCATAGCAAGGAATTTGGGCTTGGGTGAAAACCTGCCGGGCAGGTTCCATAGTCAGTCCCCCCATGGCGCAAACAAAGACAGGCTTGGCATGCTGGGCGGCTACGCGGGCAATTTCCCGCGCGACCTCATCCACTTCGGAGCGCACTGTGGGAGAAATCATTACCAGTAGGGCGTGCACGTGACCAACGCGAAGAACGGTGTCCATGGCGCGGCCTATACGGGCGGCATCCGCGTCGCCCAGTACGTCTACCGGATTGTGGAACGCGGCGAACGGGGGGAGCTGGGCCTTAAGCGCGTCTACCGTGTCCGCCGGGAGCGGGGCAAGGACAAGGTTGGCAATTTCGCAGGCGTCCGCCGCGAGAATACCCGGTCCGCCAGAGTTGGTAACAATGCCCACATCAAAGCCTAAAGGGAGCGGTTGGCAGGAGAATGCCTCCGCCAAAGAAAAGAGGTCTTGCAGCGTGTTGGCCCGGAGAACCCCGGCCTGAGTGAACGCGGCTTCATAGGCCTGATCCGTACCCGTCATGGAGCCAGTGTGGGACGACGCGGCTTTGGCACCCGCTCCGGTTCTGCCCGCTTTGATCATAATAACAGGTTTTTTGCGGGTAACCCGTTGTGCCACGGCAAGGAAGCGCTGACCGCTTTCCACCCCTTCCACATACCCGATGATGACTTTGGTTTCCGGGTCATCCGCCAGATAGGCAAGGATGTCTGACTCGTCGATAACAGCCTTGTTACCTATGCTGATGAATTTAGAGAAACCGAGATTGCGCTGCCGCGCCCAGTCGAGGATGGAAACACAGAGCGCTCCAGATTGGGAAAAAAAGGCGATATTACCCCGCCGGGGTTGGCCCACGGCAAAGGTGGTGTTGAGATGCTTCGCGGTGTTGATAAGTCCCAGACAGTTGGGGCCGAGCAACGCTATATTGTATTTTTGTGCCAATTTTTTGACGACTTCTTCCCTGTGCCATCCCTCGCCACCCACTTCCCGGAATCCGGCAGTGATAACGGCAGCGGAGCGAACCCCCTGTTTTCCCAATGCTTCTACAGCATCCGGCACGTTTTGGGGAGGAATGCAGATAACGGCAAGGTCCACACCGTGAGGCAGTTCCCCTATATTGCGAACAACAGGGCAACCCAGTATAGTTGCGGAGTTTGGATTCACGGGGTACACCGCTCCGCGATATCCCGCTTCCAGAAGATTCGCTAGGACCACATTGCCTATTTTTCCGGCAGTGGCGGATGCACCAATAACGGCAATGCTTTTAGGAGCGAATAACGCCGGGATATTGTCGTGGTATGACATTGCCCCCCCCACTGTGGAGATACAGTAAAAATGCTGACTAAGCTGCAAGAGTCTATTCACTATCGGTTCCGTCAAGTCAAGCTGCTGGAAACCGCATTAACCCACAGCTCCCACGCCAACGAACATGGCGGAGAGACTGAACACAACGAGCGCCTTGAATTTTTGGGCGACGCGGTGCTGGAGCTTTGCGTTTCAGAACGTCTTTTCGCGCAGTTTCCCTGTGCGCGGGAAGGCAATCTTACCCGTATGCGCGCGCGGCTGGTGAGCAAGCCATCTTTGGCGGAATTGGCGCGTGAATTACAACTGGACGCGTATTTGTTATTGGGAAAAGGTGAGGAGAGCCAAGGCGGTCGCGACAGGCATTCATTGCTCAGCGACGCGTTGGAAGCGGTGCTAGGCGCGGTTTTTCTTGATGGTGGGTATGCACGGGCCTTAGAGGTGGTAGACGTGCTCTTTGCCTCGCGCTGGCCTGCGGAGCCAGAAGGGGGAAAAAGCAGGGACTACAAAAGCAGATTGCAGGAACTGACACAAAAACGCTTTAGAGAGCGCCCTGTGTATTCCCTCGCAGGCAGCAATGGACCGGAACATGCCAAGGTCTTCACCGTGCATTTGGCTTTGCCGGACGGACAAAGCGTCAGTGCGGACGGACCTAGCGTGAAGCGGGCGGAGCAAAAGGCCGCAGGCCTTGCGCTTAAGCTGCTTGGTGGTACGACCGAGTAACGCGCGGGGACCAAGGGTAAAAACCAAGGCCGGGGAGGGGATACCTCCCCGGCCTTTTATGTCTTTGGTCGCCTTGCACGCTAGATCGGAAACCCCGCGGTTAGCCGCTGATGAGCTGCATGGCCATTTGCGGCAGGGAGTTAGCCTGCGACAGCATGGCAACAGCCGACTGGGTAAGGATTTGGTTTCGCACAAATTCCGTCATTTCCGTGGCGACGTCCACGTCGGAAATACGCGATTCCGCAGCTTGCAGGTTTTCGGCCTGAATACTCAGGTTCGAAATCGTGTTTTCAAGGCGGTTCTGCATGGCGCCCAGTGCCGCACGAATTTTGTCCTTGGAGATAATGGCCTGGTCAATGGCGGCCAAAGCGGACTGTGCGGCGGACTGGGTGGAAATGGTGTAGCCACCGCTGCCAGCTGTGGCGGCATTGCCGAGGCCCAGAGCGGACGCGGTGGCGATGCCTATCTGGATGTAGTAGTAGTCTTCCGCGGAGTCGTTGCCGGTACCGAAGTGGATCTTCAGCTTGCCGGTGGACTTCATGCCCGACCCGTTGTGAACGCTGCCGGAAAGCGTGCCGTTCAGCAGGTGAATGCCGTTGAAGTCGGTGGCATTTGCGATACGGGTGATTTCTGACGCCATGGCCTGATATTCGGATTCGATCATCAGACGCTGGTCAGAGTTATACGTACCCGTGGAAGCCTGTTCCGCCAGTTCTTTGAGGCGGATGAGCTTTTCGTCAATAATCTGCAAGGCGCCGTCAGCCGTCTGGATCATGGAGATCGCATCGTTGGCGTTACGGATGCCCTGGTTCATGGTGGAAATATCTGCCCGCATGAGTTCGCGGATGGCCAGACCGGCGGCATCGTCGGCAGCAGTGCCAACGCGCAAACCGGAAGACAGGCGGCGTGTGGAGTCGGAGAGGCGACCGTAACTTGCATTCAGGTTACGGGACGCGTTCATCGCCATTAAGTTATGATTTATGACCAAAGACATGGTGTACCCTCCTTGTTGTGCTGCCCTGCTAAAGCAATGCAAGTGCCAAATTAATTTTTGTTTTTATTTTAAGTAATTTATGAAGTTGTCATTTTGGAAGAAAAGCAAACTTACGCATGAGGTGGTCAATATTTTCCGCCCACCGCGGCGGATAGCCGACACTTTTTATGACGCCAGCCCTAAAGAAGAGGGAAAACCTGCCGATTGTATAAAGGACAAGGACTAAAACCCGAACGAGTCGGGGGGTCCGGGAGGGGCGTCATGAGATTGCAAGAACTTGAAAACCACTTGCGGTATTCCTATGGCGAGACGGAAGAACGGTGGGCTTCGGCGTCCGAAGCCAATGCTGTTCCCGCATCCACAAGGCAGGCATCCCACCAGCAAGCTGGTGAAGGCTCCGGGGATGACGATTCTGCGAAGGAAGGCAACGCCGACAAACAGGCGACTGAACGCGCCGCCGAACAGTTGGAGCGCCGCATGGCCGAGCAGGGGGTGCAACTTAAATTCACAGTGGTTCAGTCTGAGAAAGGAACCATTGAAATTGAAGTGACAGACAAGCAGCGGGAAAAGGTGCTCATGCGCATTCCGCCCAAGGGAGTGCTCACGGTGAGCGCGGAGGGGAAGACCATAGTAGGAACGTTGCTAAGTCGGCACTTTTGAGTTTCCTCTGTTTTTCGCGTTATCCAGCGCAACAGTATCCGCCACGGTTTGGGGAATGCCCCGGACCGTGGCGGTTTACTTTTCCCTGCGAAGGATGTGTGTTCCCACAAAATAATGGGCAATGCGCTGGCATCTGCTAGAAAAGGCAGAGTGCGGCAGTGTTTGTCTTAGGCTTGGGATACGGCACAGCGAAACAGGGGAGAGGAAACCATGCATCTTAGCCTGAAAGGGAAAATGATCGCCATTGTGGCACTTGGTCCGCTGCTTGTGGCACTGGTGCTTTCCGTGCTGCGCGTTCAGGATATCCGGTCCGGCGCGGAAGAAAGCGTGGTGGAAAAAAGTAAGGCTGTGGTTCTCATGGCGGAAGCCGCCCGCATGGAGATGTCCAAAAAGTTGGAAATGGACCTGTTGCGGCCTTTTGATGACATACCCCCCGACAAAATTCTGGAAGCGGTGCCCGTGCTCACAGCTATGAATATGGCTGCGACCAACGCCGCCGAAGCTGGCTATCAGTTTCGCACCCCTAAGTTCAGCCCCCGTAATCCCGCCAATGCCCCCACCGAGTTGGAAGCGCAGGTGCTGCGGAAACTGCGGGATGAAAAGCTTCCTGAGTTCGTCGTCTATACGGATGCGGAAATTCGTTATTTCCGCCCCGTCTATCTGACAGAGGAATGTCTGTACTGCCATGGCGACCCTGCTGGTCAGAAGGACGTAACCGGCGGCGTGAAAGAAGGCTGGAAGGCTGGGGAAATGCATGGGGCTTTTGAAATTATCAGCTCACTGGCGGTTACCAATGCCCGCATACGGGAAGCCAGACTGAATGTTGTCGCCATTTCAGGAGGCATTCTGCTTTGCATCGTGGCTGGAGCGTGGTTCGTGCTGCGGGCAAGCCTGTTGCGACCGCTTGAGGCTATTCGTCAGTACGTGAGCCGCCTTGCCGCTGGCGATCTGGATGCGACGGTGCATTACGCCGGAAAGGATGAAATGGGCGAATTGGCGGAAAGCCTGCGCGAAATGTTGTGGAAACTCCGCGATATCATCGTGAACGCGCAGGAAACAGCCCGTCGTGTGGCTATGGGCAGCGGTGAGTTAGCCAACGCCTCCGATGCGTTGGCGGAAGGGGCAACCCGGCAGGCTTCGGCAGTGGAGGAAATTTCTTCCTCTGTGGAGCAGATGACTTCTAATATTGAACAGACCGCGCATAATGCCCGCCGGACGGAAGATATGGCCACTAAGTCTTCTGAAAATGCCCGCCAGAGCGGTGAAGCCGTGCGCAGGTCTGTGCTTGCCATGCGCGACATAGCTGAAAAAATTAAGTTTATCCAAGAGATTGCCAGACAGACGAACCTGCTGGCCCTGAACGCCGCCATAGAGGCTGCCAGAGCGGGAGAACATGGTGCGGGATTCGCCGTGGTGGCGAGTGAGGTACGCAAGCTGGCAGAGCGAAGCAATCAGGTGGCTGAAGAGATCAGCGAACTTTCTGTGAGCAGTGTGGACGTTGCAGACCGGGCGGGTAGCATGTTGGCTGATTTGCTCCCGGACATTGAAACCACCGCGGCGCTGGTGCAAGAAATTTCTGCCGCGTGCGCAGAGCAGCATGTGGGGGCGGAACAGGTGAACAAAGGCATTCAGTCTCTGGATTCCGTGGTGCACCAAAATGCCGCTGCATCAGAAGAAATTGCCGCCACATCGCGGTCGCTTTCTACCCAGTCAGAAGAATTGAATAATTCCATGGCCTATTTCAGTTCGGGAAAGCGTGCCTTGCCCGGCGAATAGAGCCATAGGCGGATTGCATCACTCGGGCGTTGCCGGTTTGCGGGATCCGGTGTTGCCCACAAGGCCCGGCGCGGGGAGTCCGCCGGGCCTTTCTGCGTGCGTGATCTGGCGACTCGTGCCGGTTTCTTCCCCGTATGATTCCATGGAGTCGTCGAGATTCGTGCGGAGTGCGGTAGAATAGACCCGCTCCTGAAAGATCAACGCAAAACACCCGGCCTGTTCGAGAAGGGCCGGGTGTTTTGCGTTGGCGGGTGGTTTCGGGGCCACCCGCCATATATGGTCGATCAATTTTGTCGTCTGGAGAGCGTTACCGCTTCATCTGGATAACCACATCAAGCATGGTGTCTGTGGTGGTGATAACCTTGGAGTTCGCCTGGAAGCCACGTTGTGTGGTGATCATGTTCACGAATTCCTTGGCAAGGTCTACGTTCGACTGCTCAAGCGAGTTGGAGTACACGGCACCCAACCCGTTGTTGTTCGCCGGTCCGGGGAGAGCCTCGCCGGAATCGCGCGTGGCGGAGAACAGGTTCCCGCCTTCTCTGCGCAGGTTATGTTCACTCTGGAAGTCGTACAGGGTGATCTGGTAAAGGTCCAGAATAACACCGTTGGAGTAACGACCGCTCAGAATGCCATCGCGGTCCACCGTGACGTTTTGGAGGAAGCCAAAGGTGTAGCCGTCCTGACTTTGCAGCAAGGTGGACGACGCACCGTCAAACGCGGTGGTAGCCGAAGATTCCCGCTGCACATGGGTGTTCATGGACATGAGGCTGCCCGCATTGCTGCCCACGGTTGCGGCACTATTTGCCGCTCCGCCGTTGGCGAGTTCCGCTGCGGAGCCTGTGAACTTAAGGCCCATATTCAGTTCCATGAGCGATCCCTGCACATTCCCGGCAAGGCCCGGTGTCACGTAACTCGCATTGGACAGGCTGGAGAAGTTGGCTGTGAACATGGGGTACCCATTGGTGGAGTACGTGGTGGGTATCCAGTTGTTCAAATCTTTCATGCTGCCGGATGAGTCACTGCGCAGCGTGTAGGCGGACTGGTCGATAAGCTGTTTGGAGCTGTCGAACGTCATGGTGCCCATCATCAGAATGCCCGCCGCAGAGGTGGTGCTCAACTTGGAGCCGTCTAAAATACGTCCGTCTTCCGCCGGTTCCACTGTGACCATATATTCCCAGTACGTCTGCCCATTGGCGGCGCCACTGATAGAGTCTTTGGAAACCTGATCGAAGTAAACGGTCAGGTTATGGCCTGCCCCACCTTCGTCATAGACTTTCAGAGTGGTCTGGTACGCGAACGAGTTTTCTCCCAGCGGAGGCTCTGCCTGCCCGTTCCACTGTCCGAACATGGCGAAGAAGGGGTTGGTGCTGTTGTTGGCGTTGTCGCCGCCGGAGGAGGAGTCAAGGTTGGTAACAACCGTGACGTTGGACGTGTGCTTGGGTTCGCAGGTGAATCCTTCCAGCCGGATGTCGGCGGGCACACCGGACCCCTTAATGGATGAAGACGTGCCCGCCACCTGCGTGGAGCCAGTGGACAGAGAGGGGCGGGGAGAATTGATTTTCCAGCCCTGAAGCACGTATCCGTGCGGATCTACGAGGTACCCGTCGTTGTTAAAGCGGAAGTTCCCCGCACGCGTATAGTATGCCGTCTCTTCGTTTTGTACCTTTACCTGAAAGAACCCTTTGCCGCTAATGGCCAAGTCGGTTGCTTCCGTGGTGGTTTCAAACGCGCCTTGGCTAAAGTCGCCGTATATGGCGCCTATGCTCACGCCGCGTCCCACTTGTGTGACACCAGCCGCGCTGTTGACGTCTTGGTTAATAAAATCCTCGAAGTCCATACGGGAACCTTTGAACCCGAGTGTGTTGACGTTGGCGATGTTGTTCCCGAGAACATTCATTTTCTCGCCATGTGCCAACAGGCCCGAAATCCCTGTCCACATGGATGCTGTAAGACTCATGATCGACCTCCTTACGGGGGGGGCACGCCCGGTGCGTGTCTCTGTGTTATGACATATATGCGTCGCTTAAGACGCGTTGTTCTTACATTAAGTTATGTAATTACTCTTGCGTTTCTTCGGACTCTTCTGTTTCATCCGTGGTAGGCGTGGAGGAGTCTCCGCTGACAACTTCGCTGACGTCAAGAAAACGAACGATACGCCCGTCAGCTAAACGCAAGTACTGTTCTCCGCTATCCGTTTGCACGCCCGCCACTATGCCACTCACTTCTGTGGAGACCAGAACGGGGTTGCCATCCAGACCTTCTGCGTACATAGCCACGCTGTACACGCCGTCGGCCATTTTAGTTCCTTTGTAATCGTAGCCATCCCAACGGTATTCGTAGTTCCCCGCCTGCTTAGTGCCTATGCCCTCGGTCCGAATAAGGTTCATGTTGGGGTCGTAGATGTTGATAAAGCCGTTGGAAACCGATTCGGTGACAGAGAAGTAGAGAGAGCTGACGGTGTCGCCTTGTTTGGAAAGGCCGTATCCCTGAGCCCGAACCTGCTTGCCTATGAAGCTGACCGCGCTGATCATTTCTTGCCGGCTGGTGGAGCCGTTCATTTCGTCTATGCCGGAAGAAATGTTGGTCAGTTGTTCCAAGCTGGAGAATTCGGAGAGCTGGGAAACAAATTCTTTATCGTCCATGGGATTCAGCGGATCTTGGTGCGAGAGCTGGGCCACCAGCAGGGTAAGGAAGTCTTCCTTGCCCAGTTCGGATTTACCCGAAACTTGCTGTGCTCCGAACTCGCGTTCCGCTTTACCAAGAATATTGCCGTCTACTACTGTCGCCATGAGAAGCCTCGCTTACGCAATGATGTCCAACCCGGAGTGGGTGGAAATTCTTTCCTGTCCTGCAGAAGTTTGCATTTCCTGGGCCAACTGATTTTCGCTGGAACGCAGACCGTTCATACGGCGCTGGTTCAGGAACTGGCGGTTCAACTCTTGCTGGGCGTTGTGTTCAGCGAATCCTTGCCAATTGTTGTTTGTGTTATTCTGTAACCCGGTTTGCACTTCGATATTCTCTACCTTCAGACCTTGGTTTTCCAAAGAGAGGCGAAGCTGGTGCAACTGGTCGTTAATGGCTTTGGCAGCTTCCGCACTTTCCGGGCGGATAACGGCATTCACTTCATTGTTACGCACGGAAAGGATGACGGTGATTTTGCCAAGGTCTTCCGGCGTAAGCTGCATGGTCAACTGGCGTGCGCCATTTTGCATGGTGCGCAACATGCCGTTTTCCACCTGTTCCAAAACGCGCTGGTTGGCAGCGCGCTGGGCGGTATGGGGGGTCTGGTTGGTGATCTCCGCCGAGGTGGTAAAGAGGGGAACTGTCACCCCCGCCCCGGTTGGCTGAGGCGTCACTTCCGTGGTTACGGCCTGCCGAGGCGTCGCGCTTGCCGTTGCCGAGGCGTCTGCCTTGCCGCGCCCGTCGCGGGATTCCTTGGAACCGGCAAAGGCTGAGTCAGAATCCTTCTTACCGCCATTTTTGTCGTCCTGAAGCGTGTGGCGGCTCAGTGCTGCGTCACGCGCGGAAAGTCCGTCCTTCTGCTCCTGATCGCCAGCGGCATCCTGCTGGGAAGTCTTGCCGGTAGAAAAGCCATTGGCTTCGGCGGTAGTGCTGTCCTTGATAAGGATGTGAGAGGCTTCGGAATCTTTGGAGGTGCGGGCGTCTGCGGCTGTGAGGCGGTTTGCGCGTTCCCACGCTTCTTCCATGGAAGGCGTTACGGCGTCTGTGAGAGCGGCAAGACGCTTCTTGGCAGATTCTTTCTGCGTGGCGACTTGATTGGCAACTTCAGATAAAATCTGGCGGAGCTGCTGTGCGTCCGCAGTTAATTCCGTGGAACTCCCAAACAGCTTTTGCATGCGAGTTGCGGCATCGCCGTTCAGGCGCATGGCTTTACCCAGAGCGGAAGCTTCGTCGGCGGATATGGAAACCGCTTCTCCGTCGGGTATGGCGGCAATTTTTTTCTGTATGGCGTCCCATGCCTTAGAAAGCTTGCCCGCTTCCATGTCTTTCAGCGTCTCTTCCGATTCCTGCGTGGTGAAGCCGAGCTTTTGAAGTAACAGATCGGTTTTGGTGCGCGTGGCTTCATCCAGAACAAGCGCCTGCGCCTCATTACCAGAGAACGTCGCAGTGCCGGAAAGATTGGCCATAAGGCCGTTCCATGTGAGCGTTCCGGCGGAAACTGCCGCCTGAAGCTCTTCCATAGTGGAATCATCCACGCCGTATTTAGAGAGGCTTCCTTTGATTTCAGAGAAGGCCTGCGGATCAATTACACCATCACGCATGCCTGCGGCGTCCTGTTTGGAGGCCCCACTCAGGCGTTCGCGGAGCATGGCGGCCTTCGCTTCATTACCACTCAGCAATATTGCCTGCATGGAACGGGCAGAACCGCGAATTTGGTTAGTGGTATTGCTCGCCTGCTCCAGAAGCCCGCCAAACACGCCAACGCCAGAAGCGCTTGCGCTGTTGGCGGAGGTGGCGGCCACTGCTTCAATGGCTCGTGAAGAGGCGGGAAAAATCTGCATAGGAAACTCCTTGTACGCAGAGTATGCGAAAGGTGTTCCAAAGATTTCTTATGAATGACATCAGGGGGTTGGTATGTAAGAGAGGCGCAGGAAGGGGAAAGTCTTTCCCCTGAGGCTAGGCGTTGGCGGAAAGAGAGGTCAGGCGTTCCAGCATGGCAAGGCTTTGGGAGAATCCTAGGCGGGAAAAACCGTTGTTTTGCAGCAACAGGTGTAGGTAGCCGGAAAGAGGGCGGATGAGCTGCGGATGCATGCGCCAAAATTCGTCGGAATAGGCGGAACCGTTCCCGCGCTTAACCGCGACAAGAACTTCCCGGCTTATCGTAAGAAGAGCGGAACGCAGATGAGGGACAAGGCTGGGGGAGGTTTCACAGACGGCCTGCCACGCTTCGGCAACAGGCGGGAATGCCCATAACCCCAGCTCTGCCCCGAAAAATCTTTGCCAGAAAAAATCTAGAGTTTCTCTGGGGCTGCGTGGGCCGCCGTCAATGCTATGCAATGCGTACAGTCCGTGGGCGCGTCCGGTGACCATGAGGGACTGACCGGGAGGGCGGACAGGCAGCGGCTCAGGAGAGCCGTTTGGCATTGTGCCGCGCGTACTTCCGGTAACGGAAGATTCGGAACGGGCGTGGTGAATCAGGGCGTGGACAAGTGCCGCCACTCTGTCGGGAGAAAATGGGCGGTGGCAAAGCAGGGTGGAATGTTTGCATTGCCAGCAGCCAGTGCAGCTTATGGTGCTGCGCAGAACGTGGTGTTCCGGTTGATAGGGGCCGGTTTCCCACGGGTGAACATGGCCCATAGAAAGGTTGAGTACGGGAGTTCCCATCCAAGCCGCCACGTGCATGGGGCCAGTGTCCGGGGTGATAAGATAACGCAGCGTGCGTGTGAGCCGGGTAAATTCCTCAAGGGAAAAACGTCCGCACAAATTGAGGGCGGGACTCCCTGCCGTAGCGGCCACAGTCGCTCCCAATGTGGCTTCTGCCTTGCCACCCAGCAAAACGGGCTTCATGCCCCGGCGCAGCATGGCTATGACAAGCTGGCTCCAGAATGCGGCGGATGGACGTTTCGCGACATCGCTTGCGCCTAAAAACAGGCCGACGCGTGATGCGTCCGTTCTGGTGTGTTCAGGCGCGGGCCAGCGCGTGCGGCGTATGAGATCGGGCGGAACGGCGTCCAGTCCGTTCAATTCCGCCCAGTGGAACAGATTATGCCGGTTATTCTGTACAAGGCTGGCCCGGTAGAGCTGCCATGGGCCGTGGATGTGGGTCACTCCGTCAATCTCTGCTGGCCCGACACGCCATTCGCAGCGGGCAGAACCCGCCAGCCGGGCGGCTTCGGGACGATGGCTTACATTGATGACGGCAAAATAAGACTCGCGGGCCAGCCGGGGCGCCGCAGTGGGAGGAAAATAGGTCACTTCCGGGCTGAGGGGCATGAGGCCTTTGAAAAACGCAGGTTCAGCTACCACCCACAGAGGGTGGTCGGGGTACTGCCGGGCAAGCCAGAGCAGCAGGGGAAATGTAAGAACCAGATCACCCATGCGTTGCATCTGAATAAGAAGAATGGGGCGCGAGGTCATTGCTTGTGCCCGTATATATCCCGCATGCTGTGTACCAATTCCTGCAAACGGTGCTCATAGGTATGTTCCGCGAGAATTCGTTTGCGGGCCGCCATGATAATACGCTGGCGGGCTGCGGGGTTACGCAGGTAGAAGTCAATAAGGCCGGAGGCTTCTTCCGGTTCGTGATAGCAGACAACCTCTTTATCCGGGACGAACAGATTTTCTATCTGATCGCGCCAGTCGGTGAGGACAAAGGAGCCGGTGGCGGGAACGTCGAACACCCGCTGGTTTACCGCGCCTTTCATCTGCTTGCTGGTGCAGTTGAAATTGATAGTGCTGAGGGGATAAAACTGGGGCAACGCATCATAGTAGCTTATTTCAGGATGAAGCTGCCATGTGTGCGTGGAATGGCGGAATGTCTGTTTCCAGCCGGTATCTCCCACAATCAGAGGGCTGTAAGGCAGTGTCTGCGCGACGCAGTGCGTCCGGTACTGGCGGGTCGCTTCCCATGTAATCATGGTTTCGTAAGAAAGCTGGCGTTCCGCAGGTTCCAGTTCTGAGAATACGGAATACAGGTCAGGGTGGTGCTGGCGCAGGAATGCCCGGACAGAACGCTCTTCGTGCGCGCCGAAATTATGTGCGACTTCGCGGTAGCTTGTGAGCAGGGCGCGGGGAAACCGTCCCGCTTTCATCCTGTGTGCCACCTTGTGGACCATGGAATTGCCCACAAACGAGACTTCCCGCTTGAGGGGATGCACTGCGGGCACGGCGCTCGGCGGGGCAAAACGAACAGGATCTGTGCCCAGAGAGAGGTAGCGGACGTGTTCAAAACCTTGCTCCCGCAATGAGGGAATATTGTCGATATCCCACGTAAAGAGCGTCGTCCACGGACTGACAAGGCGGTTGTAGAGATAGAGAATCAGGTGCGGGTTGTCTACAAACCACGATGCCAGCGGTAATTGCAACCGCTCCAGAAGATCGGTGAGCACGCCTTCACGATCTACCCCCAAGTGATTGATGGTAAAAGCAAAATCGGGGCGAAATTCAAGCACAGCCTTAAGCAGGCGTTCGACAAATTCCGTGTGCCCTACGGCGTCGTTTCCTAGTGAAAGGAGATGGTATGGGTAGCCCAATCGTTCGCAGGCGGTAATAATCTCGCCCATAAGGAAATATTGACTGGTAATAAGCAGTAGCCGAGGCGTGGTATTATGAAATTTGGGGTAGGTGGCCCGTGCCCAAAAATCGTAACGCGAGCTTGCTCCCAAGGCGTCACGCAATGTACCGTAGTATTCCCTGTTTATCCGTAAATAAAAGGGGTTGGCGAAGGGGAGTAACGGTCCTCCGCCATGTTCCGCCTGCCATCGGGTCAACCCGGACAGGGCCGTTTGCGTGTCTGCGTCGGCGATCCACAGAATGCGCCCGTCGCGCAGTGCCGTTTGCAGGCGTATCGCCATCTCTGATGGCAGGTGCGCGGCGAATGCCGGTTCTTCCGGGAAGGACACAAGACCCGTCAGCCGCAAGATGGAAAGCTCTTTATCCACCACGGCGATGGGACCATCATAGCGGGACAGCAGTTCCGCCAAGGCGAACCCCATGCCGCTTCCCAACAGGACAGGGAGGCCGCGTTCCTGTTGAGACGAGGTAAACGTGCCGAGAATACGGCCTTCGCGCTCTGGCCCGCCGGTTCCCAGCATAAACATGTCGCGGCCTGAGACGCGCGCGCAAACATCCACCAGCCGTCCTTCCCGTAAAACGGGGACAGCCTCATAGGCGGCAGAAGGGGGAGCGGGTGGGGTGGGTTTGGCTACCACCCCGGAGCCTCTGGCTTATGTAAGTAAAGTTCCATGCGTTCGTTAGTTTCTCTGTTTTGTTCCGTATTGTTTGGCAATAGCGGGCGGGAATCCGCATAGCCGACGGCTTTCAGGCGCGATGCGGGAATATCGCTGCGTTCAAGAATACTATGCAAAATCGCTGCCGCCCGCGCAGCGGAAAGTTCCCAGTTGGACGGATATAGCGATGTGGGATCCTCTTTATCGCTGGTATGCCCCCGGACAACGAGCTTCACATTACGTTCCCGCATAATTTTAAGCGCGGGTTCCAGCAACGGCAAAGATTCCAGAAGCATATCCGCGGAGCCGGGTTCAAAAAAACTACTGGCGGGAAACCGCATGACAACGCCTTCTCCGTCGGAGGCGATTTTCATGGTGCGTTGCAGGTCCGAATCTTCCAAGGACATATTTTTTATTTCCACAACCATGCCGAGGATTAATTCATCCTCTTTGGGAATTTCCATATCCTTGCGTTCAAACTGCGTGGGGGAAAAGGCGGCAAAATTTGCTTCCGGGCGTTTCACCTGTATGCCGAAAGCTTCTTTAATGGACCCCATAAGTGTTTTAAACTTGTTCGCATCCTGCTGGGCAAAAGAGAGCAGCAGAATGAAAAAGCACAGCAACAGGGTCACCATGTCTGCAAACGTGGCCATCCATTCTGGAAGCCCTTCCTGTTTAGGTGGTTCTTCCATCCTGCGGCGCGGCCTCGGTGGTGGGGCCTTTTCTTCGGGCATGGCCTACCGCTCCTGTCGCTGCGAGGGGGGAAGGAAGGAGTTGAGCTTTTCCTTCACTATGCTGGGGTGCTCGCCATTGAGGATGGAAAGCACCCCCTCCATGACGAGTTCCATGTTCAGCGCTTCTTCATTGGAGCGTTCTTCCAGTTTTTTGGCCATGGGCAGAAATAGGCAGTTTGCCAGAACGGCACCATAGAAGGTTGTCAGCAACGCCACAGCCATGGCCGGACCGATGGATGAAGGGTCGTCCAAATTTTGCAGCATCTGCACAAGGCCGATCAGGGTGCCTATCATACCGAAGGCCGGAGACATTGTGCCCATGCCTTTAAGGATTTCCTGACCTGTGCGGTGGCGTTTGACCATTTGCGCCATTTCGATTTCCATAACGGAACGCACGAGTGACTCTTCTGTGCCGTCGGAAACAAGCAAAATACCCCGTTTCATAAATTCATCGGGAACTTGCACTTTTTCCAGTGCCACAAGGCTTTCTTTGCGGGCCTTTTCCGCCAGACCGATGATGGTTTGAATAGATTCGTTCAGATTTGGCGGTTTGGCAAAGATTGTCTTCATGATAACCTTCGCCGCGCCGAGGATGGTGGCGAGAGGGAACATGACAAAGGCCACGGCAAAGGTGCCCCCCACAACGATGACGATGGAAGGAACGTCGACAAACCCCCCCGCGCCACTGCCCATGGCAATGGCACCGCCGATGAGTCCCAACGCCCCAAAAATTCCGATTAGTGTTGCGATATCCATGTGCTACTTCTTAATTGCTGCTGGCGAATCAAAAACAATTTCATTGTCCTGGAGATAAATGCAAACGTTTTCCATAAAGTCATTTATCACGCAGTGGGCCCCCCCGATACTGATTTCCACCTTAGGACGAATGCGTCCCGGCACGACAATGCGTGCCTTGGTCTGATCGTGTTCTTTTTCCAGCATTGTCCATAGCGCGTCGCGCCTGCGGAGAAAAGCCTGCCGCCGTGTGCGGACGTTTTCCAGTTTGGGACCGTGTTCCTGTCTGTGCCGGTCACTTTTGCGGCAAAGCATGGCGAGCAACTCTTCCTGACTGCCGAGTTCCTCAAGCTGGTTATCAATACTTTTCAACTCATGAAGTCGAAATGGGTCATATCCCATAACGATGCTGGTAACGGTGCTGACTCCTCCCCCCAATTGATCTTCTATGTATACCACGTGGTTGGCATACAAGGTTCCCCCCTGAAGTCTTCCTTTAATGACCACGGTGTTGCCTGCCCATATGTCTGAGTGCATGCAACTGCCCGTGATTAAAATTTTACCTTTGGCGCGCATTTCCGCATTTTCCACAAACGGGACACGGATATTACCGCCAGCATCCAGCAGAGCCTGCTTGCTCCCTTTGACGCCGTTGAATGATTCGATATTTTCCCGCGCGGTAATATGTGCGCCTTCCACGGTGCCTTTTACGAGAATGCGTTTTCCCTGAACGGAAAATCCGGTGCGGACGCTCCCGTGCACGCACACATCACTGACGAAGACAACATTACCCGTATGAAAATCCACGTCACGGCGAATGTTGAGCAGCCGTTTTACAGTAATAAGATCTTCATTATAAAAAACGTATCCCGTTGCCGTGGCGACAAGTTGGAAGGGGTTGGAAGGATTGGGGGCGGTGTTGGGACCGGCGGGGAACATATCTACCATGCGAACGGTATCTGCGGCGATGCCTTCGGGCAGCGGTTTGCCTTCCGGGATTAATTCCGCCAGCACTTGCCCGGCGACTACGTTCTGGGCATAGCCGAGGTTGTAGTGGTCCACCTTGCCACTGTTTTTCATGCGTGGCGTCAAATGAAAATGATCAAAGTCTGGATCAAAGTGGTGGATCAACTGATACGCCATGCCAATACCTTCTCTATCTCACCTTGTCGTGCGGTCGTAGCGCATGACGGTAATGTTCGCTCTATGTGAGGAAACCGGGCCTTACTCTGGCAGAATGGTTAATACTTCGTCTTCCGTATGCAGGATATTGAAGAAGCCGGTAAGTTGAACGAGTTCCAGAGTGGAAAGTGTCTATTTAGGCGGTTTGAGCAGATAGAGGTATTTGTTGGTGTCCGCCAACCGCGACTTAAGGGCGACCAGCATGCCTATACCGGAACTGTCAATGAAACTGAGGTGTTCCATATCCAGAACTACGTACGTTACTGTCTCATCGGTAAGAATTGACTCCATTGTTTTGCGTACCGGCGGTGCGCTCTGGAGTGTCAGTTCCCCTGTCATCTGTAAAATAAGGGTGGCCCCATGTTTTGTGGTGGCTATTGCTTCCATGATTCCCTCGCAATGCGCATTCTAGCGTGCATGGTGGTTTTTCCTTCCCCCTCTGTTAGCGCAAAGTGGGTTACGAGAGAAGAGATTATGAATAATCCCCGTCCAAATTCAGCATCCGCAGGTGCGGGCGTGGGCGGCATTTGCGGGGGAGTATCCCCAAGCCCTTTACCCCAGTCTGTAACGTAGGTTGTAACCTCGCGTTCGGGAATTATTTCTAGCGCAATCTCAACTTTACCCGGCTCGGTGTCCGCATAGGCGTGTTTAATGCTGTTTGCCGTCGCTTCCGCCAGTATAAGATGGAGAGAATGCAACACTGTGTCATCATGCAGATATTCCCGGAGAACGGCAAGTGCTGCCTTCGTCATATTTTTGCATGCGTCCACCGTGGAGAGTGCGCTGAAGTGGTAGGAGTGTGGCTCTCGCGGGGATGGCGTTTTTACAGTGGGCAGAAGACAGGCCGGGGCAGAATCTACTAATAACGCGGTTACATCGTCGCGGAAGGCCACGTTCGGGCGCTGTTTCCGTGGCAGGGAATGCAGTAGTGTGTCCATAAATCCACCGGGATACGGTCCCCGGCGTAATGTATGAACAGCATGGTCCCAGAACATGGCAAACGTAAAGGGTTCACCGTTTTCCATAGGCCAGTCGAAAAATCCGTCTGTGTATAAAAAAAGTGAGTCCCCGTGCGTCATGGGCAGGCTGTGCACAGGAGGCTCCGTCGTATCCAGACCCATGGGCGGGGTAGTGGCGCGCAGGCTGTGGACGGTTCCGTCTTGCTTTAGGAGCATGCCGGGACAGTGGCCCGCGTTGGCGTAGTATAGCATTTTCCGGTCGGGCAGCAGGTCTGCGCACAGCAGGGTGACAAAGTCTTCCTGCGGGCCAATAATGTCGAGCAGGTTCCGGCTCACCATGGACATGGTTTCCGCCAGCGTCATGGACCGGCTTTTGGTAACCCGAAATAAAGTGCACACCATGCCCATAATGAACGCGGCGCGCGCACCGTGCCCCGCCACGTCGGCGATGACCATGCGGAGCGCCCGATCTCCGGGCAGGGCGAAATAGTCAAAGTAGTCTCCGCTGGCCTGCTCTGAGGCCAGATAGAGCGACTCCACACGGATGCCGGGAATAAAGGGGCTTCGTGTGGGCAGCAGACTGCGTTGCAGCGCTGCCACCATTTGCACTTCCTGTTCTGCATGCTCTGCATGGCGGCGCAGGCGGAACAGCAGATTCACCTGCCGCGAGGCCCCCTCCAGCCGGGATTTCAGGGCGGAGTCGCTGACGGGTTTCTCCATCAGGTCGTTAGCCCCGGCATTCAGCGCGGCCACCCCCTCGGTTGGCGCATCGGAATCGATGAGCGCTATGATAAAGGTATCCGTATCGTTCCATTCCCGGCGGATTGTTCGGATGATATGCAGACTGTCGGAAGCGCGGCGTTGTGCCTGCACCGGTTCGGACGGGATGTCCGCATCTAAGAGAAGAATGAGTGAGGCATTGCGGGATGTTGCCCGAAATGCCTGATATGTGCTGAGTGTTCCTTCCGCGCTATGGCAGATAAGGAGCGGGCCATAGCGTTTTACAATATCCAACTGCGGGCCGGAAATGTTGCGCTGCGGAGTGCTCAGGAGGAGCGTGACAGGGGAAGTGGGCAGGTTCATCAAGCCCCTCCGAACTGGGTGTCGTCCAGCATAATGGTGACAGGGCCCCAGTTGGTGAGCGTTACCTCCATGTCCGCGCCAAACTGACCGCACTGCACAAGAGCTTCATCAGCCAGTTCGGTGCGCATGGAATGCACCAGCATGTCGAAAAGGCGTGCGGCAGTCTCTGGCTGACAGGCGTTGCTGAAGCCCGGCCTGCGCCCCTTCCGGGTGTCCGCATACAGGGTGAATTGGGAAACCAGCAGTATTTCCCCACCAGTATCCCTGAGGCTTCGATTCATCTTGCCCCCCTCATCGGGGAACACGCGCAGGTCTGCTATTTTTCCCAACATGGTTGCCCATATGGGAGTACGGGGCAGGTCCGGCGTGTCTTTGGCACCAAAGCCGACAAGAACTAACAGCCCTGTCCCGATGCGGGCAATGGTCTGACCCTCTGCGTCTACCTGAGCATGTCGCACGCGTTGTAAAAGAAGTCGCATATGTCCTGCCAGAGAGGCTGTCCCGGAGGCCGCAGTCTGATCATTCGGAACGTCGCCGGTTCGGGCATGCCCCATCGTGATGTACGTTATAGGAGCGCATTCTTTTGATCGGCGCTGCTGGGCATAGCCTTTGCCTATTCCGGGGTTTTCTTGCTGGCGGATGCCGCGCTTGGTTGAGCACCGGGAGCCGTTTCACTGTCCAGATCGTCCGAAACGAGGAAGGTCGCCATCCGCGCCTTTTCTTCATGTTGCGGACCGTCCGTGGCGGCAGCCATGGCCACACGCTGTTCTTCTTCCGCCCGCAGGGCACGGCGGAGCACTTTGCCCACAATGGTTTTGGGAAGTTCCTCTCGGAATTCCACCTGTCTGGGTAATTTATAGTTAGCCAATTGTTGGCGGCAATGGTCCATTATTTCTCCCTTGGTGAGCTTTTCTCCCGCCTTAGGAACAATGTACGCTTTGATTATTTCGCCGCGTGTGGGGTGGGGTACTCCCACGCTTACCGCTTCCTGCACTTTCGGGTGCTCATATAACACTTCGTCAATTTCGCGGGGGTATACATTGTAACCGCCTACGATGATCATGTCCTTCTTTCGATCCACGATGGAGAAATAGCCATCTTCGTCCATGGTGGCGATATCGCCGGTATACAGCCAGCCGTTGCGCAGGGTGGAGGCCGTTTCGTCCGGCCTGTTCCAGTAACCACGCATAACCTGCGGGCCTCGGATAATAAGCTCACCCACCTTGCCGGGAGGCAGTGGGACCGAGCCAAGTTCCATGTCCACGATGCGAGCTTCCGTGTCGGGAAAGGGAACTCCGATGGAACCGGCCTTGTGGACACCGTCAATGGGATTCAGATGCGTGACGGGAGAAGCCTCGGTCAGCCCGAATCCTTCAATAATGTTGGCCCCTGTCAGTCCCGCAAATCTCCTCATCTGTTCCACTGGCATGGGGGAAGAGCCGGAGATGCAGTAGCGAATGCTCGTAAGGTCGTATTTACCGATATCCTTTTGCTGCATAAGGGAAATGTATACCGAAGGCGCGCCGGGAAAGATGGTGGGTTTGTATTTGACTATGCCATCAAGCACGTCTTTGGGAACATACCGTGGAAAGGGTATTACGGTGGATGCCAGCAGTGTGGGAAACAGCAGACAGACGGTCAGGCCGAAGACGTGAAAATAGGGGAGCAGGCCGAGAAAGGTGTGCTCTTCGTTATGTAAACCATGCAGCATGGCGCTGCATTGCTGGGCGTTTACGGCGAGGTTGTAATGCGTGAGCATAACACCTTTGGCTATGCCGGTGGTTCCGCCGGTATATTGCAGTAATGCCAGTGTGTTGGCGGGGTCCGTGATGGTGACACTCAGACGCTTCTTCCCGGAGAGCAGGGTACGCCATGGGAATACGCTGGTTCCGTCGTAAGGCACTTGCGGCGCAGTGCCTTCGCGTTTGGCGTTTAGCCGGTACAGCCAGTTCAGCGGAAAGGCGAGCCCGTCTGATATGCGGGTAATGAAATATTTGCGGATGTTCAGTTTAGACCGCAATTTCTCCAGCTTGGGCCAGAGCAGGTCCACGGTGATCATGTGCTGGGCACCGGAATCTTCTAACTGGTGGACAAGCTCTTTTTCCATGTACAGGGGGTTGGTCATAACCACCACACCCCCCGCCTTCAGCACGCCCCAAAAGGCCACAATGCTTTGCGGTAGGTTGGGAAGCATGAGGGACACCCTGTCGCCGGGAGCGATTCCCTGCTCGTGTAGGTTGGCGGCTACGGTTTCCGCCATACTCCGCAGGTCATGGTAGGAGATGCGCCTGTTGCGGAAAATAATGGCGGTTCGCTTGGGGTGCGCCTCTGCCGCGCGGTCCAAGTATGTGAAAAGAGGAAGGGTTTCATATGCGATGGAGGCGGGGACGTGTTCGTCGTAATGGGCCAGCCATGGGAAAGCGTAGGCAGTATTCTGTTCGCTCATGCGGTACGGTGGTGGGTTGAGGGTTGGAGGGAATTTGTTGACACGTTTTTTAATACAATCGGGACAATGGGATGGATAAAAAAAATGATGCGTAGCGAGTAAATTATAGTACAGTGCGACGCGAGTCTGCGCAAGCAGTCGGATAGGGGGAGAATATAGCAAACTGCAAAAATGTGTGTGCCAGCTTCTCTATTGTCACCATTTCCCGTTCCATGGGAGCTGTAATGGAGACGTTTGTGTGTGATCTGGATATATATTGTTAAGTAATTACGTAGTATTGTAATGTGATGGTATGTTTTTGTTTAAAGGGACAGGGAATGGCACCGAAGTTGCTTTCCGGGGGCTGTGGATCTTCCCGTGGCAATGTCTTGGAACATAGAGGAATCGCAGGGGATATTCTCAGGAAAGGGTTACCCCGATTAGAAGAACTCGCTAGGGGGAGTAATGGCCGAAAATATCTGGGTTCCGTTGCTGTTAACGCTGAAGGTCGTCTTCTGGTCCACCGGTATTGCCTGTGTAGGGGGGGTGGTGGCGGCCTATGGTTTAAGTCGTAAGGATTTTTGGGGACGCGATTGGCTGGATGCCATCTGCACTCTCCCGCTGGTTCTCCCCCCCACGGTGCTGGGCTACTACCTTATTGTATGCATTGGTCGCAATGGATTTTTAGGGAAATGGCTGGAAGAAGTTTTCGGCATTTCTCTTATGTTCACGTGGCAGGGCGCGGTGGTGGCGGCTTCGGTAGTCTCTTTTCCCATGGTGTTTAAATCGGCCCGCGCGGCGCTGGAAAGCGTGCCCGCCAGTTACGTGCATGCCGCCCGCATCATGGGCGCTGGCGAGTGGGAAATTTTTGTCCGCGTTACCCTGCCACTGGCCTTTAGGGGCGTATTGGCGGGAACCATGCTGGCCTTTGCCCGTGCTATGGGAGAATTTGGCGCTACTTTGATGGTGGCGGGTAATCTGCCGGGGCGTACCCAAACGCTTTCACTTGCCGTGTATAGCGCGGTGCAAGCTGGCAATGATACCCTTGCGAATACGCTGGTGCTTATTGTGTCATTTGTTTGTGTGGTTTTGTTGGTTGTAACGGGCAAGCTGCTTACCCCGCGGTAAGCGACTTCTCCAAACTGAGTCTGGAGGATTGAGTCCATGAAGAAACTGATGTTGAGCGTGTTGATGGTTCTGGTGTTCACGGTTCCCGCATGGTCTGCGGAGCTTATGGTATCCGCAGCAGCAAGCCTGACGGACGCCTTCACGGAATTGGAAGGTATTTACGAAAAAGCCAATCCCGGTGTGGACGTGGTTATGAATTTTGCCGCATCCGGCCCGCTGTACAAGCAGATAGAGCAGGGCGCTCCGGTGGACGTGTTTGCTTCCGCCAACCTTAAGTGGATGGACAAGGCCGTGGCTGGTGGGTTTGTTTTGGCTGAGGATGCAAAGATTTTTGCCCAGAACAGTCTGGTACTGACCGCCCCCGCGAAGAATCCCGGCAATGTGACGACCGTGCAGAGCCTTACTGCTGACAGCGTGAAAATGATCGCCGTGGGGACTCCAGAAACTGTGCCCGCAGGGCAATACACCAAGGCCGCCCTGACCAAAATGGGGCTGTGGGACACTCTGGCTCCTAAGTTTATTTATGGTGAGTCCGTCCGGCAGGTGCTGGATTACGTGGTGCGTGGCGAAGTGGACGCGGCGTTCGTTTATGGCACTGATGCTGTAAAGGGCGGCAAGGCTGTGACGATTCTGGAAGAAGTTCCTCTGGAAAAGCCCGTCTCATATCCGGCTGCTGTGCTGAAAAACGCTCCCAACCCGAAAGAAGCGGAAAAGTTTTTTGCCTTCATGCTTAGTCCTGAAGGGCAGGTTGTGCTGGCCAAATACGGCTTTAAAGCGCCTTAACCGCGCGGTTTCAGCATGATTTTGCTGAATACGTGATGAGCGCATGGCGGCTTTTCTCCGGTAGTCCTCCCCCGGAACTCCGGCAGAAAGCCGCCATGCTTGCGGCATCCGCAGTTGTGCGGTGGAATTGCCGGACGAGTTCAGATCGGATTGGAGAACGCATGCAGTTTGATATTGATATTGCCATGACCGTTGGGAGCGTCCACCGGTCATTGTTTGGAAAGCATACTGGTCGCCGGTTTTCGTTGGATACCCGTATTGTTTGCGATGTGGACACTCTGGTTCTGGTAGGACCGTCCGGTTCAGGAAAATCGCTTACGTTGCAAGCTGTGGCAGGGCTGCTGAATCCTTCCTCCGGGCGCATTAGCATTGGAGGTAAGGTCTTTTTCGATTCAGAGGCGGGCATCTGTAAACCCCCGCGCGACCGTAAAGTTGGGTATGTTTTTCAGGATTATGCGCTCTTTCCCCATTGTTCCGTGCGCCAAAATATCGCATTCGGGCTTAAGCGCTGGAGTTTTCGATTAGGGACGCACGAACGCGCCTTGGTTGACGAGGTTATGGATGTGTTCGGCATCCGGGCACTGGAAGACGCGCGTCCTGCCGAAATTTCTGGAGGGCAACGCCAGCGGACTTCTCTTGCCCGCGCCTTGGTGGCGCAGCCGGATGTCCTTTTGTTAGACGAGCCGTTTTCCGCGCTGGATCAACCCTTGCGTCTTCGTATGCGTGACGAGCTGCAACGCATTCTCGCGCATTACTCCATTCCCATGATCATGGTAACGCACGATGTGGACGAGGCGGAGTATTTCGCCCAGACAGTGGTCATCTACGCGCACGGCGGCGTGCGTGACATTGTGAATGCTGCCAATCTGCCTGCGGGAGAAGGCTCCCTCTCCGCCTGTGTGGGAGAGGTGTTGCGCTCCGCATACGAAACAGTCTGACAGAATTTTCGTAACCGTACACACAAAAGCCCCGCCGAAGGATTTTCAGCGGGGCTTTTGTGTAGCAGAAAAGGAAAAGACCGCTAAAGCAAGCCTGCCGTGTGGAGGCTGTCCCGCAGGGCCTTTTCATTGTTTGGCGCGAGGGGGACGAGGGGTAACCGTAATTCGTCGCCCATTTTTCCCATCATAGAGAGTGCTATTTTTACGGGAATAGGATTGGTTTCAATAAACATCGCCCGGCATAAGGCCTGCATAGACAAGTGCTCGCGGCGGGCCGTGGTAATATCTCCGCTGGCAAACGCGGAGCACAGTGTCGCCATGTGAGCGGGGATGATGTTGGACACCACGGAAATTACTCCGCAACCACCCAAGGCCAGCAAGGGAAGCACGGTGAAGTCATCTCCAGAAAGCACCTGAAAGTCGTCCCCACACTGCTCAATAATATCAGAAACCTGCGTCATATTGCCGGTGGCTTCTTTGACCCCTTTTATTTGTGGAACGTCTTTTTTCAGACGTGCCAGCGTTCCCGGCAGCATGTTGGTGCCGGTACGGCTTGGCACATTATAGAGAATGAAAGGCATATCCACGTTGGCGGCAATGGTCTTGAAGTGTTGGTACAGACCTTCCTGCGTGGGTTTGTTGTAATAAGGGGTGATAAGCAGCGCGCCGTCCGCTCCGGCTTCTTTGGCGTAGCGGGTCAGGTCCACGGCTTCCCGTGTGTTATTGGAACCTGCTCCGGCCAGAACGGGAACCCGTTTGTTAGCCTGCTCCACGCAGATGCGGATAACCTCTCTGTGTTCTTCGTGCGATAGAGTGGCGGATTCGCCGGTCGTACCACAGGGAACAAGCCCGTTTATGCCTTGCTCAATCTGCCACTCTATAAGTTCACGATATCGCTCCTCATCCACGGCGCCGTTCCTGAACGGTGTGACAAGCGCCGTAAACGCACCCGTAAACTGCATATTGCCTCCTTGGCTAGGTCGTGCGCCCACCCGGTCGAGTGGCAAGGTGGGCGCGCCATTGATTCTTAGGCGAGTGTAAGGCCAAGCGCTCCGGGGTACATTTCCCCGGAGTAGACATTTCGTGCCGTGCCTTGCAGGAAGATTCCGCCATCTTCAAGGGAAATGCCTAAAATTTCTCCGCCGGAACTCCGCACACTCACGGAAGGCCCTGTCAGCCCCAAGGCGTGCGTAATCACCACGCCCGCGGCCGCTCCTGTGCCGCATGCGTAGGTTTCATCCTCAACGCCGCGCTCGTAGGTGCGCAGATGAATATGCTCGGCATCCAATACGGTGACGAAGTTGGCGTTGGTGCCTGCGGGGGCGAAGAGGGGATGGTAGCGCACGTGTGCGCCCAGCGATTTTACATTCAGCGAGGCGGCGTCCGCATGCAGGAAGACAGCGTGGGGGACACCCGTGTTGACAAAGTGAATAACCCCGTCGCCGTCGGGCATGCTGATGGCTTTGTTCAGTTCCAGACCCGTGGGGGGAGTGAGCTGTACCTTGACGATATCATGTGCGGCGTCCACCACTTCTGCGCGGATAGGGCCTGCATCGGTGCCAAATGTGTGGGAAGGGCCGGCAAGACCCAGCTTTACCGCCAGCAAGCCCGCGCACCGGGAAGCATTGCCGCACATTTCGGCGCGGGAGCCGTCTGCGTTGTAAAAATGCCAGCGGTAGTCCAGCGAGGCTTCGGGGGCATCCTCAAGAAATACCAAGCCATCCGCCCCCACACCAAAGGCGCGACGGCAGACTTTTTTGGCCCATTCAGCCATGGAGGACACAGGCAGCTTCAGGGTTCTGTTGTCGATGAACACGAAGTCGTTGCCGCATCCTTGCATTTTATGGATGGGCACGGCTTGTCTTGTCTTATCCACCGGGAGGCTCCTTGCTCTTTGCGTTCAGTGCCCGATTCGCGTTCATGTTCGTGGTCCGGGGACCGTATAAGAGAAAAACCGAGTGTGTTCCGGGGGCAAATCGGGCGACGGGGAAGCAGCCGTCGCTGAAGCCGGGAACCGGGCTTTCCCTTATTTTGAAGGGGAGATGGGCCGGGTTTCGGCACTCCCTCATTCGGTGCTATGTGTAGCACAGTGCGTCACAATAGGGGTTTGGTCAACAGGCAGTCTTCAGAAAAGCACAATGCGCAGAACAAGGGTTCTGCGCGTTGTAGCCATATCGGCGTTGCCGTAAACCGCACGGATGCGGCGTTTCGGAAAGGTCCATATGGGAGAAGCAAGCGAAGGGAGGTGCCTGTGGCATCTTCCAATTTCTTATTCGTTAAGAAATTCTTTCAATTCCTTACCGGCTCGGAAAAAGGGAAGTTGCTTGGGCTTTACCGTGACCACTTCCCCTGTTTTGGGGTTGCGGCCCGTGTACCCGCCGTATTCTTTGAGTTTGAAGCTACCGAAACCACGAATTTCCACTCTGTCACCATTGGACAGGGCTTCCTTCATGCTGTCCATGAAGATGTTGACCACGAGCGTGGCTTCTTCAATGGAAATGGTGTTTTCATCGGACAGAGTCTTGATGAGTTCACTTTTGTTCATCGTCCGCTCCGGGGGGATGGGGGTATGAGGACATGCGCTGTCGTTCGTGAATAAAAAGAAAACCAACTTCGCTAGGGCAAGCTTAGTATGGACTATAATAAGCTGATTTTCAAGTGCTTACTGTAGAAATACCTGTTACATCCTTGCGAAGGGGCCTACTTCCAGCTCTGCCTGCATGCCCGTGCGCAGTTTTTCCAGCCGGACAGCAAGGGTGAAAAGGTCTTGCGCGGCTGGGGAGGATGGCGACATTTTAAGTAAAGGCTGCTGGCGGCGGACGGATTCCGGCACTTTTTTGTCCAGACGAATCCCGCCCAACAACGTGGGGGTGAAGTCCAGAAAACGCTCGCAGGCGGCTGCGATTCGTTTGTAGGTAAGCTCTTCTTCCCGTCGGTTTTCCACCTGATTGACGACAATATAAAAATCCCGCACGCCGTGCTGCGTGGCGAGTACCTTCATAAGGGCGTAGCTGTCCGTCAGGGACGTGGGTTCCGGTGTTACCACCACAAGGCGTATGTGCGTCATCGCGCCTAGCGCCAGCACCGTGGGGGTGATGCCTGCGCCCAAGTCCATGAACAGGTACTGATAGCGCGAGAACAGGGGGGAAAGCTTGCGAAAAAGCAGGGTACGCATATCCGTATCCATTTCCACAAGTTCCGGGACGCCGGATGCGGCGGGCAAAAAGTCGAACCCTCCATCCTCAATGCTGACGGCAACTTCGGCAGGATCTAAATCGGAATCGAGTAGCGATTGCAGATTATGCTCTGGAGCAAGGCCGAGCAGCACGTCCAGATTGGCAAGGCCAAGGTCACAGTCCATGAGCAGCAGCGGGAAGCCCCCGCGAAACATACAGTAGCCGAGATTGAGGGCAATGTTGGACTTGCCCACGCCGCCTTTGCCGCTAAGAATGGAAACGCTGAGTGTAGTAGTGTGTGTCATGAGCGTTTTATTTTACTCCGCTTTGGAGAAGAGGAATTGTTTTTCGCTGGAGTGAACCATGGTGGAGCGGTCATACTTCTTTTCGGCCTGCTGCCGGGCTATGTG
The DNA here is from genome assembly GCA_023460395.1 of Pseudomonadota bacterium. Taxonomy (GTDB): domain Bacteria; phylum Desulfobacterota; class Desulfovibrionia; order Desulfovibrionales; family Desulfovibrionaceae; genus Halodesulfovibrio. Next base: position 85,213 of record JAEWQB010000010.1, read on the forward strand.
CACGCAATTTTTTCCGTGGGTCTTCGCTTCGTACAAAGCCTGATCGGCAAGCGCCATCAGTTGGTCGGGGGAAAAGGGGTGTTTGCCCTGCATACCGGCCACACCTGCTGAAAAGGTGCACCAGAAGGGGGAATGCTGCCCGCAGCAAAAGGCGTGGGCACTGAACGAATCCAGCACGCGTTCCGCCATGGCTTTGGCTTTGAGCGGAGACGCGCCCGGTAGCAGCAGGCAAAATTCTTCGCCGCCTATCCGCGCCGCCACATCATATGTGCGTTTGGTTTTCATGAGAGTTTCAGCGAGTCCGCACAAAACGGTGTCGCCGCACGGGTGCCCATAGGTGTCGTTTACCCGTTTGAAATCATCCAGATCAATGCTGACAATGCTAACAACGCCTTTGCTGCGTTCCACGCGTTCAAGCTCTATGTCCAGCTTGCGCTGAAACCCTCGGCGGTTGACCAGCCCGGTAAGGGGATCGTGCTCGGTCTGGTGCGCCAGCAGTTCCAATGCTTGTTGCAGATGCCAGACATTGCGGTAGGACGGGGCGTCCAGCGCCAGAGCCAGCCAGTCCTGAAGGCCGTAGGCGCCGGCGAGTGGTCCCCATTCTTCAAGCGTCAGGCCGGGAAAAAAGCGTGTGATAGACACCAGAGCGTTGTGTGGGGAAGAGCAAATAGGCGTGTCCGCCGCACCATTCCCCGGCGAGGAGACAACTTGGGGTTTGCCTTCCAGACCGTTGCGATGAGTGCATCCATTCGCGTGCTCGGACAGGAGCCTGCGTAACGATTCCAGTTCTCCTTCCAGCGAATCAAGACTCGCGGGAAGGGGAGAGTGGGTGTCCGGGTTAGTTTTCTGCATGGAGATACAGCAGGAAATCTCGCAGGAACGTATCTATATGTCCGTTAAGAACGGCATCCACGTCCCCGATTTCCGTGTTTGTCCGGTGGTCTTTGACCAGCCGGTATGGCTGAAGCGTGTAAGTACGTATCTGACTACCGAAACTGATATCCATTTTGCCTGCGTATTCAGCTTGTCGTTCTTCTTGCCGTTTCCGCAATTCCAGATCGTAGAGGCGTGCCCGCAGAATCTGCATAGCGGAATCCCGGTTGGAATGCTGTGATTTCTCGTTCTGGCACTGGGCTACCGTGCCCGTGGGGATGTGCGTGATACGCACAGCGGAACTTGTGGTGTTCACGCTTTGTCCGCCGGGGCCGCTGGAGCGGAAAAAGTCGATGCGCAGGTCGTTTTCATTAATATCGACCACAATATCTTCGCCCGCGTCGGGAATCACGTCAACCGAGGCGAACGATGTGTGGCGGCGACCGGAAGAGTCAAAGGGGGAGATGCGGATAAGCCGGTGTATGCCGCGTTCTCCCTTGAGCAGGCCATACGCGTTGGTACCGCGTATGCGCAGGGTAACGCTCTTTATACCGGCCTCGTCTCCGTCTAAAAAGTCGAGATAGTCTGTGGCGAAACTGTGTGCATCTGCCCAGCGCACATACATGCGGAGAAGCATTTGCGCCCAGTCCTGAGCTTCGGTGCCTCCGGCGCCGGGGTGGATTTCCAAAATGGCGTCTTTGCCGTCTTCCGGGGCGGAAAGCAGCATGGACATTTCAGTTTCCTGAAGTAGTTCCCGAAGTATGTCAGCTTGTCCCGCCAGTGTTTCCAGCACCTCGTCACTTTGTTCTTCTTCCGCAAGAAGCAGCCATTCTGCCAGATCGTCCTTGGCCTGTTTAAGGCGTTCCAGACGTTCGGTTTCTTCTTCCAACGCGCTTTTTTCACGCAGTACCGGGGTGAGTTTTTCCGGTTTGTCCCACGCGCCGGGGCTGGAGAGTTGTTTTTCTATTTCGTCGAGACGGGCTTTTGAGGACGCAAGGTCAAAGACGCCTCCACAAGGTGGAGAACTGTTCCTCAAGGTGCTGGCTCTGGGTACGTAAGTCTGCGAGATGAAACATAGGTTATCGGTTTTGGGGGGTTGAAGGTTTGCGAAGTCCCGGCAGTGCGAGCAAAATACAGAGTGCCGCAAGAATGGCGGGAAGGAACGGCGCGATATAGTGGAAGGGGGTGGTGTCGGTTATCGCGGCTGCGCCGCCGGAAACCACTGCCGCACGGAATAACGGCCCGCGGATTGTAACGCTTCCATTTGGAGCAATGATGGCGGAAATGCCGGTATTAGTGCCACGCACCATATAGCGGCCTTGCTCCACAGCGCGGAGTATGGCTTGATGAAGGTGTTGTTCCGGTGCGGATGTTCTACCGAACCACGCGTCATTACTGATGTTCACGAGCAGATTTGCCCCTTCTTCCACTCGTTGCTGGGCTAATTCAGGGAAGATCGTTTCGTAGCAGATCAGCACCCCCAAGGCAAGATTGTCGCCGTAGCGGAGGGGGTGCGTGGCGCTACTGGTCTGAAAGTCTCCCGTGCCAGCGAAAAACGCTTCCAGAAAAGGCAGGTCCAGTCCCATGGGAAGGTATTCCCCGAAAGGAACAAGGTGCTCTTTGTCGTACCACCGGGTCATACGCCCGTCCGGGGTAAGCAGATAGGCGCGGTTCATGGTGTCCCACTTGCGCCCCTGAGTTCCCGGAGCATACGCGGGAGTTCCTACGAGAAGAGAGCCTCCGCTCTGCATGACCATCTGTCGTATCCGGTACAGGTATTCTATTTTTTCCTGAAGATAGAACGGCATGGCGGTTTCCGGCCAAATAATCAAGTCGGCGGGAGTTTTTGCCAGAGCGCCTTGCGTCATTTCCACATAGCGGGAGACGGTCCCGTTCTGATAGGCGGGAACCCATTTTTGTCCTTGATCCACATTCCCCTGCACCAGCGCCACCCGAACAGGAAATTCATCGGGGACGGGTGCCTGCCAAACGCTGCTGCTCCACAGGGCGCACCCCACCATAATTGCGACCGCAGTCGTCGCCGGGAGCAGGAATTGTTGTTTGCTCCTCAGAGCACACACCGTTTCTGCGAACAATGCGGCAATGGCGGCAAGAAGCCCTGCGTAGGCGTAAGGCCCCATAAGAGACAGCGGTTGCAGGAGCAGGGGCCACGGGGCAAGGGCGGAAGGCAGCGTGGCCCACGGGAATCCGCTGAAAAGAACACCACGGGCATAGGCAAGCAATGCCCACAGCGCCCCGGCGAAGCAGGCGCGCATCACAGGGGGAAGGCGGTCCCGTAGCCCCCGGACCACGGCGCAGACCAACGCGGGGTACAGACCCATGTATGCGCCAAGGAGCAACGGCGCGGGAAGGGCGAGCGTCATAGACATACCCGCTTGTTCTGTAAGCGGGACCACGATCCAATAAAGGCACGCGGCATAGCCGGCAAGCCCGCCGAATAATCCATAGCGGAAAGCCGCGCACCAAGAATCAGCCCGCAATGCCAGCAGGTATAGGAAAAAAGGGAACCCTATAACCAGCGGGGGAATCTGGAGGAACGGATTGGCCATGCCAAGGAATAGGCAGACCGGAGCAAAAAAAAGGGCCAACGGCATGGGCGTTTCCTGAAATGCATAGGCCCGTTTTGGTACGGGCCTGTCACGTCTTATTCCAGTCTTTCCACAAGGATGGTCTGAATCTGTTTGGCGTTGGCGTCTTTGACACTGAAGCGGTAGCCTTCAAGCACAAACGATTCTCCGGCCTGAGGCACATGGCCCGCCATTTCGCTCAAATAGCCACCTATGGTTTCCACCTGTTCGGAGGAAAGCGGGATATTGAGAACCGGCTCCAGCTCTTCCAGTAAGGCTCTGCCGGAGACGAGGTAGGCATTGTTTTCCAAAAGACGGACATCTTCTTCTTTGGGGGTGTCGTATTCGTCGTCTATGTCGCCCACAATGATTTCAAGAATGTCTTCAATCGTCACAACACCGGATGTTCCACCGTATTCATCGACAGCGATGGCGAAGTGGAGCTTGCGTGCACGAAATTCCTGTAGCAGATCGCTGACCATTTTGGTTTCCGGCACAAAAAATGGCTCACGCATGATGTCGCGTAGGGGAGTGCTGTGCAGGGCGGGATCATACAAATATTGCAACAGATCTTTGGCGTAGGCGATGCCAACGATATTATCCCTGTTGTCTTCGTAAAGCGGGACACGCGAATGACCGGATTCCATAATCAATTCCACCACATCTTTGATGGAGGCATTGATGTCTAGACAGTGGATATCTGTGCGGGGCACCATGATTTCGTCCACCAGCATTTCGTCCAGACTGAGCACGTTCAGCAGCATGGAGCCTTCCACGGCTTCCAATTCGCCATCTTCGCGCGCCTCAAGAATGGCCTTTTCCACACTGTCTTCGTTTTTATTGTGAAACATGTTGGTAATCAGCGACCAGAGTCGACTGTCCGAGCCTCCGTCCAAAACCGTCTCCTTGGGTAAAAGGTTGCCCGGCGAAGGAAAATGTAGAGAAAAAGAATGCCGGGAATACATGGGGCAGAATATCCATGAGCAGGACTTGAGGCAAGTGCCTGAAAGAAGAAAAAATGTTATTCAGGCTGCCAACAAAGTCCTTCCGTGTCCTTTTTTGCTTCCAGCGGGGGGGGGAGAGCCTGTCCCACTCCCTGTACGGGGGTGTGTTTTTTGCTTTCAGCATGGTGCGGCGGGCATGATGGTTTCGTCCAAAACGAAGCATCGCGCTGAGGCTACTGTCCTTCTTTTTCCCGGTAAAGCTCAAGATGACGCTTAATGGCCCAGTTGCCCACATCTTCCACTTCATGATCGCGTAAATTGGGCAGCCAAGCCAGTTCGTTGAGGCTGTCTTCCCGCGTATCTGCCCGCCGGAGAAACTGGAGGCCAAGCTCCATATCCTGCGTGTCGTGATTAACTACCGGGTTTTGCACGCGGCAGAGCAACCAAAAGCGCAGGCGTTGCCCGGTTTCCGGTTCCCACAAATCGAGGAGAAGGAACAGTTTGTCTCCCTTGGCAAAGGCTAACCCACAGGTGCGGACGTGTTGCCGTGGAATGAAGAGTTTGATGCCACCCGCTGAGACATTGACGAGCCGCAGCTCGGCGCGTTTACCCGGGATAAGACTGAGAGAAGGAGAACCCCAATTGCGCAATGAGAGGTCTTGTGTTCCATCCGGGCGTATTTTTTCCGGCCACAGCGCAATGCCAAGAATGTACTGCTCCGGCGGAGTGACGCGGAGTGACGCGCGTTTTTGTCTTTGCTCAAGGCGTTCCGGCAGAGCCACGCCGACAAGGAGCAGAGTTTCCCCCTGTGACCGTGCGTCAATAATGTCAGACGTGAACATATAATGCGTTTGCACACGCTTATCGTTCCAGACCCGGAAATAACAGTCCACCTTGCGCCCTTTCCAGCCTTGCCCGGTTGTACTGCCGGACGTGTCCACTTGTAACCAAATGGCATCGGAACGTATTTCACTAGGAGAACAGTATGTGATGCGCCGATTCCCCGCTTGCGTATGAAATTGCATTTCAAACTTGCTGCGTTGGTCAAGGGCGAGGTTCAGCGTGTCGCGAATCTGTTCCGGTGTGAAGGCCCAGCCGTATGGCACATAGCCCGGTGTGCGCTTTGCCCGGATGCGCATGACGATGATGGCGGCAACAAGCAGGAGCACGACTACCAGTAAGATAAGTATGGCCTGCGTGGGAAGCTGATTCCTGTCGGAAAGCGTGGCGAAGCTGCGGCTTATTTCCGCAAAGTAGTCAGCGGTCTGATCCACGGATTGAGCCAGAAAGAGGGTCTGCACCGTATACTGCCCTTGCGTTATATGTTGCGCCTCAGGAAAAAAGTGCATGGGTATTCATGTGATACCCAACGTGATGCAACCTCTATACCGTAATCGGCCGCAGTAGGCAAAGTGGCTATCCACAGGAAGAGCGGGATTATTGCTCCGAGGGAGAACCTTCACGAGAATTGGCTGTGCGTTCCAGTTTTTTTAAATGAATTTCAAGGCAGGCGATAGCTGCGGGGGTAATTCCTGAAATTCTGGAGGCTTGCCCAAGGGTGCGAGGCTGAATAGCGCTGAGTTTTTCCACAGCCTCGCGGGTAAGTCCGGCTACGAGGGCATACTCCATGTTCTGCGGGAGCACGGTAGATTCCGACCGCGCGAACCGCTCTACCAGTTCTGTCTGGCGGCGCAGGTAGCCTGCGTATTTGGTAACGGTTTCCGCTTCGCGCAACGCGTCTTCAGGGAATGCGGCGAGTTCGGGCCAGAAAGGGGTGAGGTCGCGTATGCAAAGGGCCGGTCTGCGTAGCAGGTCGCCCAAGGAGAGCGCTTTGACGGGAATGGCCTCGCCTATGGATTCCAGCAGCCCCCGCGTGGTCGCATCCGGCCGGACGCGCCGTGCTTCCAACTGCTCGAGTAGCGTATCCAGCGCGGTGTGCTTGGTCTGGTATTGCTGCCACTGTTCATCCCGGACGAGTCCCAGTTCCCGGCCCAGAGGGGTGAGGCGGCGATCCGCGTTACTTTCCCGCAGGAGCAGTCGGTGTTCTGCGCGGGAGGTGAACATGCGGTATGGTTCAGTGGTGCCTTTCGTTACCAGATCGTCCACTAAAACAGCCATGTAGGCCTGATCGCGTCCCGGAAGAAAGGGGGGGTGTCCGGTAAGGGCGCAGAACGCGTTAAAGGCGGCCCAAAGACCCTGTGCCGCGGCTTCCTCATACCCGGAAGTACCGTTCACCTGTCCCGCCATGTAGAGGCCGGGTAAACATTTGGTTTCCAGTGTGGGGTGCAGTTGGGTGGGGTTGGCGTAGTCATATTCTATCGCATAACCGGGACGGACAATTTGCGCCCGTTCAAGACCGGGAATAGTTGCGATCATGGCCTTTTGCACGTCAAGGGGAAGGCTGGTGGGGATGCCGTTGGGGTAGCATTCCGCGCTGTTTGCGCCTTCCGGTTCAATAAAAATTTGGTGGCGGAGTTTTTCAGGGAAGCGTGCCACTTTGTCTTCAATGGAGGGGCAATAGCGCGCCCCCGTGCCTTCTATGACACCGGTGAACATGGGCGAGCGATCAAACCCGGAGCGGATGGCTGCGTGAGTCGCTTCGTTGGTCCATGTGACGTGGCAGGGTAATTGGGGCAGTTTTGTTTCCGTGGAGCGGACGCTGAATAACGGGGGAGGAGTGTCTCCCCGTTGTTCTTCCATGATGGAAAAATCAATGGTGTCTTTAAGAAGGCGGGGCGTGGTCCCGGTTTTGAGTCGTCCGAGCGTTAGTCCCACCGCCTCCAGCGAGGCGGAAAGATGCTGGGCAGCGGGATCGCCCAATCTGCCGCCGGGGAAATTGGTCAGTCCCACATGAATGAGGCCACGCATGGATGTGCCCGCCGTGATAATGACAGTACGCGCCCGGAGCGTTTGCTGAAGGCGTGTGCACACCCCGGCGCATCGCCCGTTTTCCACTAGGAGCGATTCCGCCGTGTCCTGCCAGACCCACAGGTTCGGTTGAGCGAAGATATCACGCTTAACCGTCCGCATGTACGCGTCTCGGTCAATCTGAGCGCGGGTGGCGTGCACTGCGGGGCCTTTGCTTGTGTTCAGCGTGCGGAACTGGATACCGCCTTGATCAGCCCATACCCCCATCATGCCGCCCAGAGCGTCTATTTCCCGTACCATGTGCCCTTTCGCCAGCCCGCCGATAGCCGGGTTGCAGGAAAGCGCGCCAATATGGTCCACGTTTACCGTCAGAAGCAGGGTGGCAAGCCCAAGTCCAGAAGCGGCCATGGCGGCCTCGCATCCGGCATGGCCTGCGCCGACAACAAGCACATCAAATGTATCGGGGGGCGGAGATTTCAGCATGGTTGTGCATACTCCCGGCGGCAGTGCCGCCGGGATGGGAAAGACTGTGAAACTGCTGCTTACTCTGCAAGCAGCAGACGGGTCATAATTTTCGCATCGGCAATGGCGGTGGAAACGGAGCCTTTTTCATCCGGCTGGTGTGCATAGCCGCCCAGCGTGCTCCAACAAGCCACAGCGAGGTCGTGTACGCGCATGTGCGCGGCAACAGTGCCGCCGCCTATACCCATGGGACGGGCATCCAGCCCTCGAATTTCTTTGATGGCAGCGGCAAGCCGTGTCACCACTTCGCTTTCCGCGGGAGTGGAGGCAACCGAAGGGTTCGCCTGCACGTCTTCCATTTGTACCGCGACGCCATATTCCGCTTCCACCACATCGGCGCGGCGACGTATGGCAGCGCGAACGTCCGCCAGATCATAGCCGGGGAGCACGCGGCAATCGATATAAAAAACGTCCAGTCCCGGAACGGTATTTACGTTTTCCACGTTTAGCTCCTTTTTGGTGGGAGAAAATGTGGAGATAGGCGGCTCAAAAAGGGGATCGTTCCGGTCAAACTCACCATGCAGACTGCGCACGGAAAGAATGAGCGCGGCGGCGGCTTCCAGCGAGTTGATGCCCTGTGCCGGGCGAGATGCGTGGCATTGCTTGCCGCAGACTGTGACCTTGAGCCACAGAATGGATTTTTCCGCGACTTCGATCATGGTGCCGTCGGCGTTGCCTACATCGGGTACCAATATGAGGTCATCCTTGCGGAACAGGTCCGGTTTGGCCTGCATAAGGTAATCTACCCCGAATTTACTGCCGGTTTCTTCATCCGCCACAAGGATGATGCCCAGTGTCAGGTCGGGCTGGATTGCGCATTCCACAAAGGCTTTGCCTGTGAGTAGAGCGGAAACAATGCCTTGCTGGTTGTCTTCCACGCCGCGTCCGCAGAGTGTGTCGCCCTCTACGCGCACTGTCCACGGATTCCCGGACCATAGGGCCGGGTCACCAGTGGGCACAACGTCCGTGTGTGCGAGAATCCAGAGAGTTCTGGGTGATTTTCCGGGAATCCGGGCGATGAGCGTGGGGCGGTACCCGCACGAAACACGCGGATCGGGTGCCCGAATCTCTTCCACATCGGTAATGCCATTGGCCTGTAGCCAGCCGCGCAGATAGTCAGCTTTGGCTTTTTCCCCTTCCCCACCACTGGAGGGGCACAGGGCCGGACGCGCGCTCATTTCGGTTTGCAGGGTGATAACTTCGTCCCGCTGACGGTCCAAAAAGGTAAACAGTGCTTCCCGCATACGAATGCTCCAAAAGTTGGACGGATTGCGTGAACGTCGCCGGAAGTGAGTGCGGTTTCCGGCAGGCGCGATAAACAAAAAACGGGAAGGCACCTATGGCGGCCTTCCCGTTTTTCAAGCGGAATACGCGAATATTAACGACGAGCGGCGCGCTTGGATGCCTTGAGGGGGTTGACCTTTACCTTGCCGCCCTTATCCACGGTCACCTTGACGTGGGTGGCAAAGTTGCAACCGCCCAACGCCCACTTGGTGGTAGGCTGGGCATAGCTGCCACAGAAATTTTCGCCTTCAAATTCCTTCATGCGGTCGCAGCCCTCACACTTATCGATCACGGGCTGGCATACCACGCCGTTGAAGACAACGCCTTCGTTGGTTTTGATAGCACCTTCAAACATGGCACACATTGCTGTATCCTCCTAAAACGCGCGGGCTGCGCGCGAGAAATGTTTCCTGAAAGGAGGGTTCAATTATACAAAATTTGGTGAAAGTCAATACAAAACTCGTTGGCTGGCAAGAATCTTTGCGCTGCCATTCCAGTCGACCGGGAGCAATACGAAGAAAGATACCCCGTTGGGCAATTCTCGTATCCTTTTCTATGATCTATCCAGACGCTCATGCGCGGGCAAATTGTCGTTTGCCTATGCCGCATCGTTTTGTCAACAGCAGAGCGGTATTCCGGTGTGGAGCGGTCGGTTTATGAGCCAGCACCGGGCGTCGCGCTAAACGGCGCGGGCCAGCACCCATTTTCGCAGGTTCCGGGCCTCGGCGAGTAGCGCAGGGTAGTCCAGCTTATGGTACCGCCCGTCCTCATAAAGAATTTCTCCTCCCACCATGGTCAGGCGCACCTCACTGCCGTTGGCTGCATACACGGCGTGCGATACCGGATTGTATACAGGTTGCAGATTGGGAGAGCGTAAATCTAGCGCGATAAGATCTGCTTTCATGCCGGGCGCAAGGTGGCCCACATCGTCCCGATGCAGGGCAAACGCGCCCCCCCGCGTGGCCATGTCCAGAACGGTCTGCGCGGAAGCGCAGGTCGGGTCCGTGTGGGCCACTTTGTGCAGCAGGGCACAGACCGTCATTTCCCGGAATAGGTTGAGCGCGTTGTTGGAGGCCGCGCCGTCCGTTCCTAAGGCGAGTTTGGCGCCTTTGGCGAGGAGGGCGGGAACGGGGGCAATGCCGGATGCCAGCTTCATATTGCTTTGCGGGTTGTGGATAATGGTCGCGCCGCAGCCGCTGAGGATATCAATTTCTTCGTCCGTCAGGTCTACGCAGTGTGCAAGGTTGGTGCGCGACGACAGCAACCCCAGATCATATAGATAAGGGACGGGGCGCTTGCCGAATTGAGCGAGGCAACTGGCGGTTTCTTCCGTTGTTTCCGCCAGATGGATGTTCAAAGGAATGTCCAGAGTTTCTGCCAGTTCCCGACAGCGGATGAGAATTTCCGGCGTGGAGGTGTACACCGCGTGGGGCATAATGGCGGTGCTGATGCGCGGGTGAGATTTCCAGCGATCATGCAGGTCGCGGGCAAGAGCTAACCCGGCCTCCGTATCCGCATAGGCCGGGGAAGGAAACTGGAAAATGGCCTCTCCCCCTTGAGCGCGCAAGCCTGCGGAGTCCACAGCGCGCAGAGCGGCGTCTTCCAGCAAATACATATCAACAAATCCCGTGGAGCCGAACCGGGTCATCTCCGCGCAGGCCAGCAGTGTGCCCATTTCCACAATTTCCGGGGTGAGGTGTTTTTCTGTTGGAAAAATGTGTTGAGTGAGCCATTCCATAAGGGGCATGTCATCCGCCAACCCCCGCAATAGTGTCATCGCCGCGTGGGTGTGCCCGTTAATAAGGCCGGGCATGACCAGCGATGCGCCCATGTCCAGCGTGCGCGGGGCGGTCCAGTGTTCTTGCAGAGAACTCCACGGTCCCACTGCGGAAATGCTGTCGCCGGTAATTGCCAGGCCGCCGTGTTCGATGACAGTGCGCGTGGAATCTTGTGTAAGGATGTATTCGGCCTGTATAAGAAGGTCACAGGAAGATGCGGGCATGACTGCTCCTGAAAAACGATAAAAATGCCGGGGAGTACCCGGAGGGATGGAACAATAGGATAGGAACTGGTGCTAATGCAAGCGCTGTGCGCTGCGTGGGCTAAAAGGAGAGGACATGACAAAGATCGGATGTTTGTTGATACATGGATGGACGGGAGAACCGTTTGAAATGGAACCGTTAGTGGAGCCTTTGGAGCGGATGGGCTGTATGGCCCGAACTGTGTTGCTGCCCGGTCATGGAACAAGCTTTTCTGAATTTCGCCGCACGTACTGGGCAGATTGGCGCGCGGGGGCGGAGGCCGCATATGACGCGCTTGCTGCGGAAACGGACGCGGTTGTTGTGGGCGGGCTTTCCATGGGGGGCTTGCTGGCGCTTCATCTGGGAGCGGCGCGTCCCGTGGCGGGGGTAGTGTCCATGGCGGCACCGCTTTTTGTGTACAGCCTGTGCCCTCCGCGGATGAAGGATTGGAGGCTGCCGCTGGTGCGCTTTTTACGGCATGTCCGCCCGGTGTGGCCGGGAAAACCCCGCCGGGCTGAGGCGGAGGTCATCGCGCCGTGGCGGGGATATGATGGCGCGGTAAGCTTGCCGCAACTGTATAGCCTAATGGAAGGCGGGCGGGATGTGGCTGGGCGGCTGAAGGCGGTGACAGCACCGCTGCTGGTGATGCATTGTCCCACGGATGCGACCAGCCCTGTTGAAAACGCTTGGGAGATTCTTCGCGGAGTTGCTTCGCGGGAGCGCCGGTTGGAGTTGCTGCCTATTGAAGAAACGGTGACAGCACACCACATGTTGACCACGCACCGGGAAACACGGGAGCGAGTTATCCATTTTTTCTGCGATTTTGTGCGGAAAATGCCAAAATACGACAAAAATGGAAATGATAACGACATTCGATGAATGATACAAAAATGGAAAATATAAGCATATTATACTGGTATGAAAGAGAAATTATAGGCAAAAAACAGGGGTAAAATGGTAAGGGTATCTCATAAGTTGACAATTTTTGTATTTTTACGCTAATCGGGAACTCCGTTCGATGAAAGATACCCTCGACGCAGTTTTTTGGATTTTTTGTCAAAATTGTGAGCGGAGCCGGAGCGGGTAACGAGGGACGGCTTTCCGCTTTCCGCATCAGCGAGGAGACTCACTTGCTATTCAAGCCGATTAGCCAAAATTTTAACGATTTCGTGATCGTTCGGGATAAGGAACGCTGCATTAACTGCGAAGTGTGTGTGCGCCAATGTTCCTATGAAGCCCATTTCTGGGACGATGCCCGCCAGTGCGTGAGCCACGACAACACCAAGTGTGTTGGGTGTCATCGCTGTGAGGCGCTTTGCCCCACCGGATGCCTTTGCATTCAAAAAAATCCCGCTGATTTCCGGGACAATGCTCTGTGGACCCCCACGTATATGAAGCACATCTACAAGCAGGGGGATACCGGGGGTATTTTATTGTCCGGTATGGGCAGTCCGAGCGCCAAACCCATTTATTGGGACAACCTGCAACTGGATGCCAGTCAGGTGACGAATCCCTCCATCGACCCGTTGCGCGAACCTATGGAATTGCGCACGTATCTCGGCGCAAAGCCGGACCGGGTTGAGTTGGAGGAAACGCCGGACGGTCCACGCCTGAAGACCACCATCGCGCCGCAGATCAAACTGGAATATCCCATGATGTTCTCGGCTATGTCGTTTGGCTCTATCAACTTCAATCTGCATAAAGCCATGGCCATGGCGGCCACTGAGCTGGGTATTGTATACAATACAGGAGAAGGCGGGCTGCACCCGACGCTGTATGAATATGGTGCCAATACCATTGTGCAGGTAGCCTCCGGGCGGTTTGGGGTGCACAAGGCGTACCTGAACGCCGGTGCCGCCATTGAAATTAAGGTAGGGCAGGGGGCCAAGCCGGGCATCGGGGGACATCTTCCCGGTGAAAAAATCGACGAAGAAGTGTCGAAAACCCGCATGGTGCCTGCCGGATCAGACGCCATTTCCCCCGCGCCGCATCACGACATCTATTCTATTGAAGATCTGCTCCAGCTTATCTTCGCGCTGAAAGAAGCCACGGAATACCGCGTGCCTGTTTCCGTTAAGATCGCCGCTGTGCACAATGCTCCGGCAATTGCTTCCGGCATTGTGCGTGCCGGGGCAGATATTGTGGTTATTGACGGGTTCCGGGGCGGCACGGGCGCGGCTCCCACCATGATCCGCGACAACGTGGGCATTCCTGTGGAACTGGCCTTGGCTCAGGTGGATAGCCGCCTGCGCGACGAAGGCATCCGCAACCATGCCTCGCTTGTGGTGGCTGGTGGCACCCGCTGCTCTGCCGATGTCATAAAAGCGATCGCGCTGGGCGCGGACGCCGTGTACATTGCCACCGCCGCTTTGGTGGCTGTGGGCTGCACCTTGTGTGGGCGTTGCTACACAGGGAAGTGCCCTTGGGGCATCGCCACCAACGAAGCGCGTCTCAAAAAACGCCAGAATCCTGAGGTGGCTGCAAAGCGTCTTACCAACCTTGTCAGGGCTTGGGGACACGAAATTCAGGAAATGCTTGGCGGCATGGGGCTAAACTCCATCGAAAGCTTGCGCGGCAACCGAGATAAGCTGCGTGGTATAGGCCTGAATGAGGTGGAACTGGATATCCTTGGCGTTAAGCATGCGGGGAGGTAGCCCGTGCGCAGAGTCTATCCCAACAAAGAATACTGTATTGGTTGTCACATTTGCGAATTGGCCTGTCTGACCGCGCATTCCGAAAGTAAGGATCTCATCATTGCCGTGCGCGAGGAGCAAGCCACCGGGCTGCGTCCCTGCAAGACCGTGTATGAGAAAGGACCGGTCTGTGTTTCGCTGAGTTGCCGGCACTGTGCGAATCCTACGTGCGTGAGCGCTTGTATTTCAGGCGCTCTCTATAAGGACGAAGCCAGCGGAAAAACCCGATATGACGAATCCCGGTGTGTGGGGTGTTGGTCGTGTCTCATGGCGTGTCCGTTCGGTGCTATTCGGCGTAATCCGGCTAAGGGCAAGATCATCAAGTGTGATCTGTGTGAGGGAAGGAACATGCCTGCCTGTGTGGAGGCCTGTCCCAACGCCGCATTAAGCTATGAAGACCGCTAGCACCTCAAGCCTTCGGAGAGTTGATATCATGACCTACGTCATTGTCGGCAACGGTGTGGCTTCGGTGGGGGCCATTGAGGGCATACGGAAGCTGGACAAGGAAGGGCGTATTGTTGTGGTGAGCGAAGAAGATACGCCCACCTACGGTCGCCCACTTATTTCTTACTTCCTTGCGGGCAAAATCGGCCTCGACCGCATGAGCCTGCGCCCTGACGATTATTACGAACGGAATAGCGTGGAACTGAAGTTAGGCAAGCGCGTTACCGGATTGGACACGAAAGCCGGGAGCATTACGCTGGCTGACGGAGAAACCGTTGCGTACGATTCGTTGTTGCTTGCGACAGGGGGAGTTCCCTTTATGCCTCCTATCAAAGGGCTTGAGGGGGAGGATATTTACAACTTCACCACCCTTGCGCACGCGGAATCCCTTATCACGCTTTCCCGTTCTATCCGTAAAGTTGTGGTTATCGGCGGCGGCCTTATCGGGCTTAAAGCGGCTGAGGGACTGTTTGACAACGGTCTTTCCGTAACCATTGTGGAACTTGCCTCCCGCGTGCTGTCTGCCGCATTTGACGATGTGGCTGGCGGCATGGTTTCCCGGCGTCTGGAACAAGAGGGACTGGGCATCCGGTGCGGCACCACGGTGGAGGAAATTCTGCGCGGAGAAGACGGGCACGTTCGCGGCGTCCGCCTGACCTCCGGTGAAGTTCTTGACTGTGACGCAGTGGTGGTAGCCATTGGGGTTATTCCCAGCCTTGTTCCCGCCAAAGGCGCAGGATTGGAGGTCGGGCGGGGGATTAAGGTAGATACCCGTCTACGCACCAGTGTTCCCGGCGTGTACGCGGCGGGAGATGTGGCGGAAGCGTATGACATGATTACCGAGGACGCCCGTGTGACGCCTATCTGGCCCAATGCGTATAGCCAAGGGTACTACGCGGGCATGAATATGACGGGACAAAAAGACGAACCGCATCCCGGCGGGTTGGCCATGAACGCCATATCCTTTTATGGTCTTGCCACGGCCTCGCTGGGACAGGTGAATCCCACACCGGAAGCGTTGGCTTCTGGCGTGAGTGTGTTCACCTTTGTGGATGAAGAAAAGCCTGCCTATCGCAAACTCGTTTTTCGGAACGACAGGCTTATTGGATATGTTTTGGTGGGCGACATTGATTTTGCGGGATTGTACACCGGGTTCGTCCGGTTCCAGTTGCCGCTTTCCGATGACGTCAGGCAGGATATCATGGACGGGCGGCCTTCCGCGCTGCTTTGGCCTGAACACGACTTCGAGACGAGATGGACCCCCGCGTGCGAGTAGGGGTGGTATCTTCGGAGAATATACATGAAGGCTCCCAGCAATTTCTGGCATTTTGATAAGGACATTTCCGGGTGCGGCGTCTTCGGCGTCATTGACAAGCAGAAGAACCTCATTTCCGGTTCCATGCCCATAAGCGCCATGTGCACCATGCATGATCGGGGTAACGGTCTTGGGGGCGGTTTCGCGGCCTATGGCATTTATCCTGATAAAGCCGACGAATATGCCTTTCATCTTATGAGTGATGACAAGGGCGCTCAGGACAAGGCTGAAGAAATCATTAAGCAGTTTTTTGATATCTCGGTGTCCGAGCCTATTCCCACCCGGAAAACAGCCAGCATCACCAATCCCCCGCTTATGTGGCGCTTCTTTGTTACGCCCAAGCAGAGTCGGCCCAAGTGGGAGGAACTGGGGGAGCAGGACTACGTGGTAAATGTGGTTATGCACATTAACAACCGTGTGTCCGGTGCGTTTGTTTTTTCCAGTGGGAAAAATATGGGAGCGTTTAAAGGCGTGGGATTCCCCGAAGATATCGCGGAATTTTTTCGTCTGGACGAATACAGCGCGTATATTTGGACCGGGCATAACCGGTTTCCCACCAATACGCCCGGCTGGTGGGGCGGGGCGCACCCCTTCACCATTTTGGACTGGGCCATTGTGCACAACGGGGAAATTTCCTCTTATGGCATAAACCGCCGGTATCTCTGTCAGCATGACTACGAATGTACCATGATGACGGATACCGAAGTGGTGGCCTACATGCTGGATTTGCTTATCCGCAAGCACGGGTTGTCGCACTCTATGGCGAGCAAGGTTCTGGCGCCTCCTTTCTGGGACGAAATTGATCGCATGGACGCGGAAGAGCGCAAGCTCTACGAAGCCCTGCGCATGGTGTACGGTCCCGGCTGCCTGAATGGTCCTTTTGCCATCCTCGTGACCGATGCTGATACCATGATGGGACTGAATGACCGTGTGAAGCTGCGGCCTTTGGTCATTGGGGAAAAAGATTCCATGGTGTTCATGTCCAGCGAAGAAAGCTCTATCCGCGAAGTCTGCCGAGATTTAGACCGCGTGTGGGCGCCTAAAGCGGGTGAACCTGTTATCGTGAAAGTGGAGGCGTAGCCCATGAGCGGAAAAGTCACGCTGGATGCCGATGGCATCTACTACAAGCAGCTCAATGAACAGATTCGCGCCGCTGTGCGCGAAGGCGCGGACGAAGTGGAATTGCTCAATGTCCGGGGCCAGCGCTACATCGGCAACGCCATGGACGCCCCTTTGCGTATTGTGGTGAACGGCGTGCCCGGACAGGACATGGCTGCGTTCATGCGCGGGGCGTTCATCCGGGTGGAAGGCAACGCGCAGGATGGCGTGGGCAACACCATGGACGACGGTGAAATACAGATTAACGGTATGGCAGGGGATGTGTTGGGGTATGCCATGCGCGGGGGCCGCATTCTGGTTCGGCAGGACGTGGGCTACCGGGTGGGCATCCACATGAAGGCATATATGGACAAGTCACCCGTCATTGTGGCGGGCGGCAAGGCCGGAGACTTCCTTGGGGAATATATGGCTGGCGGTGCGATTATCCTGCTGGGTATGGATTCCACCATGCCGGAAGACGCTCCCCTTACCGGGCGCAGTCTGGGCACAGGTATGCACGGCGGCGTGATATACATTCGCGGTGATGTGCCGGAATACCAATTAGGACCGGGACTTAGCTTCCATCCTCTGGAAGAGGAAGATATCGCCTTTATTCGCAAACATGTGGGAGACTGGGCCGCCGCGTTCGGTCAAAGCCTCGACGAAGTTATGGCGGGCACCTTCCGCAAGGTAAAGCCGTTTTCTAAAAGGCCATATGGCAATATGTACGTGGGCACAAACTAGTTGCATAGCGGGCCCCCGGAAACGGGGGCCTGTATTTTTTCCGCTAGAGTCGCGGAGACGAACCGAAAACGGTTGCATGTTTTTGCCCTAACAGGTACTTGATGCAGGTTTTCATTGCCATGATTGTATCATGATAACCCTACAAGGAGCGCATCATGTCGTTTATCAGCACTGCTTGGGCCATGGGGAATGCCGGTCAGGCTTCTGGGCAGGGCGGCGGTATTGCCGCATTTGCTCCCCTCATTCTCATGTTTGTTATTTTCTACTTCCTGCTCATTCGTCCTCAGCAGAAAAAAGCCAAAGACCACAAGGCCCTGCTGGATAATCTGAAGAAGGGCGATGTGGTGGTTACCGCAGGTGGCTTGTACGGCACCGTGGTGGAAGCCAAAGAAGATGTTCTTACGGTTGACCTTGGAACCACCACAGTTAAGGTAGGACGTCAGTTTATTTCCGGTCTTGCCACGCCCCCGGCCCCCAAAGAAAAGAAAAAGGCCGATAAAAAGGGTGCGGACGATAAAAAGGCCGTGGAAGACAAATAACGTGCTCGTTCTTCGGCCTTGCAGGGGGAAGTGACCTCTTGTGACGGCCCTAGCGCACACGCGACGCAGAGAAGGCAGGCAGGGCAAACGGGTATCCCCGTTGTTCCGCTTGCCTTTTTGCCGCAAAGGGGCGTAGAACCGACGCGTTGAAAACGGTCCCTGAGAGCTTTTCGCGCTTTTGACGGAAGACTCAGGATAGCATCAAGGAGTTGTGATGAAAGAAGGTCTGCGATGGCGCATGCTGATCGCCTTGTTGGTGGTCGTGCTGGGTCTGGCCTATGCGCTGCCGAGCATACCTGTGGTGGAAAAGTCACCTTTGGCAAAGCTTCTGCCTAAGGATAAGATCAGTCTTGGTCTTGACCTCATGGGTGGCATCTACCTGACGCTCGGCGTGGATGTGGACAAGGCATTGGAAAATAGCCTCGTCCAGACTGGACAGGATATCCGCAACGAAGCCCGCGAATCTCAGATTTTTCTGCTGCCCCCCCGCATGGTGGGCACGGACAAACTGGAATTTGTTCTTACCGGGCCGGATCAGCGCGATACCCTGAACCGGATTCTTAAAGACAGGTTTTCGAACTTAGCCGTGGAGGCACCTAAGGTGCTGGAAGGCGGCAATGTGCGGTATACCGTGTCATTTACGGCGGAATACCGTAAATATCTTTCCAACCTTGCCCTTGATCAGGCCGTTAAAACTATCCGTAACCGCATTGACCAGTTTGGTGTGGCGGAACCTGATATCCGTAAGCAGGCGGGGAACCGCATTCAAATACAACTTCCCGGCTTGAGTGATCCAGAACGTGCCATCCAAATTATTGGCAAGACAGCACATCTGGAATTTCGCATAGTTGTGGAAGATGCTGATATGGCAAATGCCCGCAAAGGGATTGTTCCTATCGGCACGGAAGCGCTTCCCTTTGTTACGCGCAATGGCGACGGTTCCTATGGTGAATCCGTTTTGGTGGTGGAAAAGAACGCTGCCCTGACAGGGGAATACATCCAAGACGCCTATGTGAACTTTGATCAGTTCAACCACGCCTATGTGGGGCTGACTTTCAATAGCAGCGGGGCGCGTCGATTTGAACAGCTGACCAGCGAACACACGGGCCAGCGCATGGCCATTGTACTGGACGGAAAGATTCATTCGGCTCCCACTATTCAAGAGCGCATCGGCGGTGGTCGGGCTTCCATTACCGGGAGTTTCTCCCGTGACGAAGCACACGATCTTGCCATTGTGCTGAGAGCCGGATCTTTGCCCGCGCCGGTGTCCATTATGGAAGAACGCTCCGTTGGTCCTTCCCTTGGGCAGGAATCTATTGATCAGGGCGTTACCGCCGCCCTTGTCGGGGGCGCGCTGGTCATCCTTTTCATGGTTGTCTACTACGGCTTTTCCGGGTTTGTCGCCGATGCGGTGCTGTGCCTGAACATTGTGCTCATCATGGCGGGGCTGGCTACCTTCGGAGCTACGCTTACCCTGCCGGGCATTGCAGGCATTATTCTCACGCTGGGTATGGCGGTGGACGCCAACGTGCTCATATATGAACGCATCCGTGAAGAATTGCGACGGGGACTCACGCCCAAAGCGGCTATTGCTGAAGGCTATAATCGCGCCACGTTGACCATTCTGGACGCCAACATAACCACGTTGATCGCCGCAGTCATCCTGTATCAGTTCGGTACCGGACCCATCCGTGGCTTCGCCGTGACTCTGAGTTTGGGCATTGTGGCCTCTATGTTCACGGCCATATTCTGCTCACGCATTCTTTTTGACTTGTGGACGGCAAAGCCGCGCACCAAGCTCAGCATTTAAGGAGTTGATTATGGGTCTGATGATCATAAAACCGGACAGCAAGATCGACTTCGTCGGAATGCGCAACATGGCGTTGTCCATTTCCGCTATACTCATTCTGGTGAGCCTGATCTCGCTGGTTATTAAGGGTGGCCCCCGCTACGGTGTCGACTTTTCCGGCGGTGTAATGCTTCAGGTACAATTCGCTCAGACTGTGGAGCCGGACGCCATCCGGGACAGTCTGTCGGGACTGAATCTCCCCGGTGTAGAAGTGCAGCGTATTGGCTTGCGTGGCGACAATGAATTTTTGATTCGCGCCTCAATGGCTGAAGTAAACCCGGAACAGCTGCGGGGAGCTGCGGAACAGGCATTTACCGCCAATTTGAGCGGCGTGTCGTTCGAGATCAAACGTCTTGAGATGGTGGGACCGAAGGTTGGCAGCGACCTGCGTTCCGCCGCGCTGGAAGCGCTGTATTATGCCGTGTTGCTTATCGCCATATACATCTCCGGGCGCTTTGAACAGCGCTGGGTGGTGGCGGGTATTATGGCTGCGGCACTTGCCTCGGTCATGTACGGTCTTGGGCAACTGGGCGTTTCCAAACAGTATCTTGTCCTTGCCGCCATGACAGTGACCCTGTTGCTGTGCTGGAAGCTGAAGCTTAACTACGCTTTTAGCGCGGTAGTGGCACTGATGCACGACGTCATTATTACCGTGGGTGTGTTTTCTCTGCTGAACAAGGAAATCGATCTGACAATTGTGGCGGCGTTGCTGACCATCGTAGGGTATTCCCTTAACGACACCATCATTGTCTTCGACCGTATTCGCGAGAATATTCACAGCCGGTTGGCACCTTCGTATTCTGAGGTGGTGAACGCCTCTGTCAACCAGACCTTAAGCCGCACGCTGCTCACCTCAGGCACTACCTTGCTGGTGGTTCTGGCGCTGTTTGTACTGGGCGGCAGCGTAATTCACGACTTCGCACTGGCGATGCTCATAGGCATCGGGATTGGCACGTACTCTTCTATCTTCGTGGCTAGCCCGATTCTGTTGGCACTCAGCCCCGCAGAGATTCCGCTGGAAAAGCCCAAAGCACCCGCGTCACCGCCGCGTGGCGCGCAAGTGTAGCCCTACGGTTCATCAAAACGGGGAGTGTCTCAGGACGCTCCCCGTTTTTATTGCGTGGAAGTTTTGCTCTTTGTCGTGAAATAGCATATTGTTTCCGGGTGTCAGATCGTTTTTCCTTCCCGCGACAGGCCAATTCCGCTATGTCCGAACGTGATTCCGGCCCTTCGTCGCCTTCCGCGTCTTCCGGTATGCTGGACGCGTCTCGCCCTTCGCCTTGGTCGCGCGCGGATGCTATGAAGCTTTACCGGGCGCTTTCTTCCCTTATTCCCGATGCGGTTATCCTTGCTGACGCCAAGGGGACTATTCTTGCCACTAACGGTAACGCGGCGGAGATATTTCACACGTCAGCCGACGGGCTTGTGGGAAGTGACTGCCAGTGCCTGTTTTCTCCCCGTGACCGGGCTTTGTTCTCCAAGGCGTTTGCCGCGCTTGAAGATGACGGTTTCTGGGCGGGGGATTTGGAGGCCATGGCTGCCGGTGCTGTCCCGGCAGACCCTTCTGAATGTTTTTACTTTCCTGTATCCGTCAACATCCACCGGGTTCGTCTCTCCGAAGATGCCGTGTTGCAAGTGGTCATTCGCGATATGAGCGTGCACGTGGAGATGGAAGAGCACCTACAGCGTAAAGAAGCGGTGGTAGAGGGAATGAATCTTGCTCTGCGCCATGTCATCCGCTCCGTCCACGAGGAGCGCCGGGAAATGAAAGATGAGCTTGTGCAGCAGGTGAAGGAGCAGGTATTGCCCACGCTGGAGCGTATCGCGGAAGAGGAGCGCCCGGACGTGCGGCATAACTATAAGTCGGTCATTGAAGATCAATTGGGTGAAATGACCGAGGGAACCGCCGATCCGCTCGATTCTGTGTTTATCCGTCTAACCCAGCGCGAGGTGGAAATATGCCGCCTCATCGCATTGGGACGGAAAACCAGAGAAATTTGCGAGCTGCTACATATTTCGTTTGAAACCATGCAGACACATCGAAAAAATATTCGCCGTAAACTGGGACTGAAAGGCCGCAGAGTCTCGCTCTATGTTTACCTGCAACAGCAGGCAACGGGCCGCTGATCTTGTAAACACACCTTGGGTATACCTCTCCCCATCCGTACCCGTTTTTCTTTATGTTATATGAATCGGGTATGCGCCATACCCGATTCGTACCCCATCCCCCCCCTTGTTCCTCTCCTGTTCTTCTGAAAATATTGTCAGACTGGAAAAGTCGTTTCCAGCCATGTGGGACGTGCGCAGCTACGCGCCTTGTCATTTCACGACACCAAGTCCCCTATACGGAAGGCATTCCGTTTCTGTGTCGGCGTCTCTTGTATTCGCGCAGCACCGTTTGCTGCACTCTGCCGACAGTAATCATTTTTGGGAGATACTATGTCAAAAGTTGTTGTAGAAGGACTCTATAAGATTTTCGGTCCTTCTCCAGAAAAAGCACTTGAGTTGCTCAAGGCTGGAAAGACAAAAAATGAAATCATGGAGGAAACCCGACATGGTGTGGGCGTGAATAACGCCTCATTTTCTGTGGAAGAAGGAGAGATTCTTGTTGTTATGGGGCTTTCTGGAAGTGGTAAATCCACGCTGGTGCGTTGCCTTAACCGCCTTATTACTCCCACAGCGGGGCGGGTGCTTATAGACGGAGAGGACATTACCGTCATGTCTGGTGAGGAGTTGCGCGTATTGCGGCAGTCCAAGCTGGGTATGGTGTTTCAGAATTTCGCTCTGTTTCCCCACCGGAGCGTGCTGGAAAATGCCGCATACGGTCTGGAAATAAAAGGTGTGGATGCGGAAACCCGGCTCACGAAAGCACGTGAAGCATTGGAGCTTGTGGGCTTAAAGGGATGGGAAGACGTGCTGCCCGCTCAACTTTCGGGCGGCATGCAGCAACGAGTGGGGCTGGCCCGCGCGCTGGCGCTTGACCCTGATATCCTGCTTATGGACGAAGCGTTCAGCGCACTGGACCCGCTTATTCGGCGGGATATGCAGGATGAGCTTATTAACTTGCAGGAGCGCATGCGCAAAACCATCATTTTCATTAGCCACGATTTGGACGAAGCCCTTAAATTGGGTGACCGCATTGTGCTCATGAAGGATGGTAAGATTGTGCAAATAGGGACACCGGAAGAAATACTTACCGAACCTGCGGATTCTTACGTGGAACGGTTTGTGGAAGAGGTGGACATATCCCGTGTGCTGACGGCTGAAAGCATCATGCAAAAAGTTTTGGCGGTGGCACATTTGGGAACCGACGGGCCACGTGCCGCGCTGCGTAAAATGCGCACGCAGGGTATCTCCTCGGTATTCGTACTGGGAAGAGATCATACCCTTGTGGGTGCGGTGTCTGCCGAGCAGGCCGCCCAGCTTATCGAGAGCGGGGAATCTGATTTGGCGTCCATTATCTGCACCGACCTGAAAACGGTTCTGCCGGATACACCCGCACAGGATCTTTTTCCCATCATGCACGATCTTGCCTACCCGTTAGCGGTGGTGGACAGCGCCAATCGCCTGAAAGGCGTTATTGTGCGGGGAACGCTTATTGCCGCTCTGGCAGAACGCAAAGGGGGGCAACGATGAGCTACCGAATTCCTGTCGGCAACGCCATTGAGGCGGTAATTGATTTTTTGGTGGAGCACCTGTCCTTCGCCACCAAAGCCTGTTCTGTCGTGGTGGAAAGCGCATTGCGGTTTCTTGAACACGCCATGATCTCCGTGCCGGAACCCGTATTTATTTTGATAACCGGACTGCTTGTCTGGCGCCTCGCCAAAGACAGAAGGCTGGGGATATTCGCGGTGGCGGGCTTGGCTCTTATTTGGAATATGGGGCTGTGGGATGCCACTATGAGTACTGTGGCGCTGGTTCTGGTTGCTACGCTGTTCGCCATTATGCTGGGGGTGCCCATAGGCATCTTCACCGCCGTGAATGGCACCGCCTACCGCATTATCATGCCCACTTTGGACGTCATGCAGACCATGCCCGCTTTTGTGTACCTGATTCCGGCTATTCCGTTTTTCGGACTGGGGAAAATGGCGGCTATTTTCTCCACGGTTATTTTTTCCATGCCTCCGGCTATCCGGCTTACCTGTCTGGGCATTAAACAGGTGCCCCGCGACTTAGTGGAATGCGCCGAGGCTTTTGGGAGCAGTCGTTGGCAACGGCTGGTGAAACTGGAACTGCCGCTGGCACGCCCGACTATTCTCGCGGGTGTGAACCAGACCGTCATGCTGGCGCTTTCCATGGTCGTCATCGCGGCGATGATCGGCGCGAAAGGACTGGGCGGCGAGGTCTGGAAGGCTATTCAGCGCTTGCAGATGGGACGGGGTTTCGAGGCCGGTATCGGCATCGTCATTGTGGCGATTATTCTGGACCGCGTGCTGCAAAAGGCCGGAAAGCCTAAATCGTAACCTATTGTTTTAAGGAGAGTGTATGCGACGTATTCTTACTTTATGTGCTGCTGTGGCGCTCACGCTGGCGCTTGCCATACCCGGATTCGCTAAAGATCGGGTCCGCCTTGCCTATGTGGAATGGGACTGCGCCACCACGTCTACAAATATGGTGAAGGCCGTGCTGGAAGAAAAGATGGGCTATGAGGTGGAAATTCTTCCTGTGGCTGCCGCCGCCATGTGGCAGGCCGTGGGAGCAGGCGATGTGGATGGCATGGTCACTGCGTGGCTGCCCGTCACCCATGGTGATTACTTGAAGCGCATGGGCGGTTCTGTGGTGGACTTGGGACCGCTTAGCACGGGGGCCAAGGTCGGTTGGGTTGTCCCCTCGTATGTGCCCATCAACTCCGTGGAGGAATTGAAAGCCAACGCGGACAAGTTTAATCACAAGATTATTGGAATAGACCCCGGCGCGGGCCTTATGCGGATGTCTGAAGAAACTATGGCGGCGTATGACATGACGCGGGATTTTGAACTTGTGGAGGGCAGCGGGGCCACCATGACCGCGGCACTGAGCAACGCCATTAAGAATAAGGAATGGATTGTGGTGACTGGCTGGTCGCCCCATTGGATGTTCGGACGCTGGGATCTCAAATATCTTGAAGATCCCAAAGTCTCGTTGGGTGGTGAAGAAACTATCAATACCGTGGTGCGCAAGGGGCTTAAGGAAGACATGCCGGAAGTGTACGCCTTCCTTGATCGTTTTGCATGGGATTCTCCCGCCCAGATGCAGATGGTGATGGCATGGAATCAAGAGCCAGACGCGGACCCGTATGAAAGCGCTAAGCGTTTCATCCGTGAATACCCGGAGACTGTCGCACGGTGGTTGGGCAAGTAATTCTACTGCGCAACTGTTCCTGTGACGTTAAGAGAGCCGCCTTTGGGCGGCTCTTTTGCTGGCGCGGAGCCACCTGTGTATCCCCCGTTTTTTTGATAGTTTTCCCGGAACCCGTTGCGTCTTTTTCCCGGAATGTGGTATGTGGGGAATAGAAGAAGATACTATTTCATCAGGAGGATTTCATGAAACGTCTTTTTGTCTGTTTTGCGGCATCTGCCGTGTTATTTGCCGGAACATCTCTGATGGCTTTCGCCGCTGGCGATGCCGCAACGCTGTATAAGTCTTGTCAGGGATGCCACGGCGCGCAGGCTGAAAAAGTGCCTATGGGCGTGGGTGAGGCAATGAAGGGACAAAGCGCCGAAGACCTTTTGAAAAAAATGCACGGGTACAAAGACGGTACCTTCGGCGGTAATAAAAAGGCCATTATGGTCAACATTCTGAAGCGGCTGGATGATGAGCAGATGAAAACTCTGGCCGACCACATCGCTACGCTGTAAGGCTGTCGGCCAGCCGCCCACCAGTTAGGAAGGCGGCTGGCCGATAGTGATAACGTATACAATCGGGGTAGGTGATGACACGCGCTCTGGCAACAGGACTGTTTGTTGTAACTCTGGTTTTTAGCGTTTTTTCCCCGGAATACAGGGAACCGGCTTTCGCGCAAACAACCCCGGCAGCGGTTGATCATACGGGCGGTCATGCCTCCGGTTCTGACAGTGACCATGCCGGTCATACCTCTCATATGCCGCAGGCCAACGGAACACCGGAGAGCATGCGGGACATGCTGCCCACATCCGAGACTCCCGGTCTGGACGGCAGCCATATCCATCAGCAGCCTGCGGCGGGTTCTCCGCTCGCGGGTGTGAATGAAAAATTGGGAAACATCGTCCCCGCCGGTATTATTTTTAGGGACGAGCAGGGGCGTGACGTTGACGTGCGCGACCTTATGGATCTGCCCACGATTATTGCCCCAGTCTATTACACCTGCCCCAGCGTGTGCAATATTTTGCAAAGCTCCATTGCCAGCGTTCTTCCGCAGATGAATCTGCGTCCCGATGAAGAATATCGTGTTCTTTCCGTTAGCTTTGATGAAACGGATACACCAGAGCTTGCCGCCCGAAGAAAAGCTAATTTTATTGCTGCCATGGGAGGAAATTTCCCCGAAGATGGCTGGCGGTTTCTCACCGGATCTAAAGAAAGCGTGGACGCGCTTATGGATGCGATTGGGTATCGGTTTACGCGGGTGGATAAAGACTTTGTCCACCCCATTGTCGTGGTGGTAGCTTCACCGGAAGGCAAGATAGTGCGATACTTATACGGCAATAGTTTTTTGCCGTTTGATACGGCCATGGCGCTGACTGAAGCGCAGGAAGGTAAGGTGGGCCTGTCGCTTAAGCGTATTGTGTCCTACTGTTTTTCTTACGACCCGCAAGGCAAAAGGTATGTGCTTGACGTGATGCGCATTGCGGGCGGGGTCGTGCTCTTCGGCGTGGTGGTGCTCTTTTTAGTGTTGGTATTGGGCGGTAAGCGCAAGAAGAAATCATAGGAGAGAGGACACATGGTGGTGCCGGAACAACCCGCAGCAACGCAAGAATTTTCAGTGCCGGCCTCTTCGGGGGCTGCGTCCAGTTTTTATTCCGTCCCGCCCGGAGGACGAGGGGGCCTTGCCTCGTGGATATTTTCCACAGACCACAAACGTATAGGCATGCTGTATCTTTGCGGCATTATGGCGTTCTTTCTGGTCGGAATGGTATTGGGGTTCCTTATTCGTCTGGAACTCATCGCACCGGGACGCGATCTTATGGATCAGCAAACCTACAATGTCATGTTTACCCTGCACGGGGTAATCATGATTTTTTTGGTGGTTATTCCCAGCATTCCCGCTGCGTTTGGTAATATTTTTCTACCCATCCAGATAGGTGCGGAAGATGTTTCCTTTCCCCGGTTGAATAATTTTTCATGGTGGCTGTACGTAACTGGCGCAGTGCTGGCACTCGTTTCTCTGTTTACCGGCAATGGTGCCCCGGATACCGGGTGGACCTTCTATGTACCATTCAGCAGCGAAGTAACCACCACCAATGTGAATGTGGCGGTTATTGCGGTATTTATTTTGGGATTCTCTTCCATCCTCACTGGGCTTAATTTTGTTACCACCTTACACAGATTGCGCGCGCCGGGCATGACGTGGATGCGCATGCCACTCTTTTGCTGGTCGCTGTATGCCACGGGGTGGATACAGATATTGGCTACTCCTGTTTTGGGAATTACCGTGCTGCTCATTTTTGCGGAACGTATTCTCGGTGTGGGACTGTTTGATCCCGCTAAGGGGGGGGATCCTATCCTGTACCAGCATCTTTTTTGGCTTTACTCGCATCCCGCTGTGTACATTATGATTTTACCCGCCATGGGGGTTATTTCAGACGTGCTGCCCGTATTCGCGCGGCGTGATGTTTTTGGCTACAAAATGATTGCCTTTTCCAGCGTCATGATCGCTTTTGCCGGTTCATTGGTTTGGGCACATCATATGTTTACCAGTGGCATGAGCGACACCGCCGTGCTGGTCTTTTCATTTCTGACTTTTGTGGTGGCTATCCCCTCCGCCATCAAGGTGTTCAACTGGGTTTCCACCCTGTATAAAGGTTCCATTTATACGGACCCGCCGTTGTGGTTCGCACTCGGATTTATTTTTCTTTTTTCCGTGGGCGGTCTTACGGGTCTGGTGTTAGGAGCTGCCGGAACAGATGTGCATGTGCACGATACCTATTTTGTGGTGGGGCATTTCCATTACGTAATTTTCGGCGGTTTGGGGTTTGGGTTGTTTTCTGCCATGCACTACTGGTTCCCCAAACTCACAGGGAAAATGTACAATATGCGGTTGGCAAAAATCGCATGCGTTATCATTTTTGTCGGCTTCAACACTCTGTACTTCCCTATGCTAATACTGGGGCTGCAAGGCATGCCACGCCGGTATTATGACTATTTGCCGCAGTTTACGACAGGGCACGTGGTTTCCACCTTTGGATCATGGATTCTTATCGCGGGTCTGTTGCTTATGTTCTGGAATCTCCTGCGCTCCATATGGCGTGGTAGACCTTGCGGGGCAAACCCGTGGGGGGGCGCCACGCTGGAATGGCAAATTCCTTCGCCACCGCCGCACCAGAACTTTATCTCCGAGCCGGTAGTGGATCGTGGTCCATATGACTTTAAGGGGATACAGCGCGATGCATGAGCATAAAGACTATGTTGGTGCCAAGCTGGGGATGTGGCTCTTTTTGTTTACCGAAATCTTACTTTTCGGCGGCCTATTTCTACTCTACGCGGCGTATCTGAAACGATATCCTCAAGAGTTTCATCTTGCGGGTAAGGAACTGAACGTGGTGCTCGGCGGCTTGAACACGGTAGTGCTGATCACCAGTTCCTGTTTTATGGCGCTTTCCATTAGTGCGCTTCAGCAGGGCAGGGTGAGCCAGAGTAAACGTTTTCTTCTGCTAACCATTGCCATGGCATTGTTTTTCCTCGTAAATAAATACCTTGAATGGTCTGCGAAGATAGGCCATGGCATTTTCCCCAATTCACCGGAATTGCTAGAGCGTCCTGCGGGCGAGGTAGTCTTTTTCGGCTTGTACTACATCATGACCGGATTGCACGGCGTCCACGTTATTTTGGGATGCGGTCTTTTGAGTGTGGCCTTTTACCTCATTTCGCGGGGCAAGGTGACACCACAGCATTATGTATTTCTGGAAAATAGCGGCTTGTATTGGCATCTGGTCGACCTCGTGTGGATATACCTGTTTCCGCTATTTTATCTCATCGCATAAGGAGGAGCTATGCAAGACAGACCGCATTTTCCCCTCCGGGAGTCAGCGGACTCCAGCTTCAGGCCGGAAAACACCACGGGACTGGTTCCCCCGGATCACACCGGAGGTGGAGCGCACGTAGAGGACGCTCCGCACGCTCTCTCTTATGGGTTTAATTTGCGTATATGGGGGTTCCTCATGCTGTTCACCGCAATCACGGTGGCAGCTGCGCAGTTTGACTTTGGTTTTTTGAATGTGGTTGTCGCTATGACCATAGCCACAACTAAGGCGGGATTGGTTATTTTGTACTTTATGCATTTGCGGTATGAAAAACCGCTCTTTAAAATTATTGTATTTGTTGCCTTCTTTATGCTGGCTATCGCCATAGGGTTCACCTTTTTCGATCTGGCATACAGATACTGAGGAGTAGGGCATGATTCCACAGTCATTGAATGCCGTACAACAGGTGGATATGGCATTTTATATCATCTTTGGTGTCTCTATCGCGATGCTGTTTGGCATTACGGTAGTCATGCTCTGGTTTGTCTACCGGTATCACCATACACGTCATCCAGACGCGCAGGATATATCTGGAAATGCACTTGCCGAAACCGTCTGGATAGTCATTCCTTCTCTTATTGTGATGGGACTTTTTTACTACGGCTGGGTGGGGTACAAAGCGCTGCGGACCGTCCCGGACAATGCGATGGAAGTAAAGGTGACGGCGCGCATGTGGTCGTGGGTGTTTGAATACGAAAACGGCAGACGCAGCAGTGTGCTTTATGTGCCGCAGGGAACTCCTGTAAAACTGGATATGACGTCAGTGGATGTTATTCACAGTCTGTACGTCCCCGCCTACCGAATTAAGATGGACACCGTTCCGGGCATGCACACTTATGCATGGTTCAACCCGGACACGTCCGGGTCTTTTGATGTATTCTGCGCGGAATACTGCGGCCTTAAACACGCCAATATGATTACTACCGTGGAAGTATTGCCCCCGGATGACTTCTCTCATTGGTATACAAATCCTGTCGATACGGCGGGGGGTGGCAAGGCGCTGGCTCTTTTTGAGACTTACGGGTGTCTTTCCTGTCATTCTATGGATGGCACACCCGGTGTGGGGCCGTCTTTTAAAGATTTGTACGGCACCGTGCACACGGTTCCCACTGCGGATGGTTCTACGCGAGAAATGGTCGTGGATGAGCCGTATTTGCGCAGGGCTATTCTGGATCCGGAAGCGAACCCCGTACCCGGTTATGCGCCGGTGATGATGTCGTATGAAGGCATTGTGTCCGATGCGGATTTGGATACCATGATTGGCTGGTTCCTGCACGGAAATCAAGTTTCCGTGGATGCCGGAAGAGAACTGATGATGACGGAAGGCTGCCTTTCCTGTCACTCTACAGACGGAAGTGAGGTTGTCGGCCCTACGCTGAAAGATTTGTGGGGGCGGTCCGTGACGGTGATCGTAAATGGTGAATCTCGCACGGTAACTGCGAATAACGCCTATCTGGAAGAGGCCATCGTGCATCCCGGTGCATCGGTAGTGGAAGGATATGCGGACACTATGCCCCCGTACCCGGATCTGACGCGGGAACAGATGGATCAGATGCTTGAGTATATGCGTGCCCTTTCTTCCCATGCGGAAGGAATGCCTTCGGAGAAAGGGGCGGGCGCCAGCCCGGATGCGCACTTAACCAGCCCGGCACAACCTGAAACAACCGGAAATGGCGGAGGCTCCGCTCCGTGAGCCGTATCGGGAAAACAGTAGTCAAAACCGGATTGGCTGACGCGCGTTGCGTGTCCATGTCCGGGACGTCCGCCGTTCTCTGTGGTAAAGGCGGTTCGTCCGCTCATGCCCGCAGTGTGGCATCGGCGTGGCTGGCGTTGGTGCGCTTGCCTGTTTCCTTTATGGTGGCTGTGGCATCGGGATTTGGATATTTGCTGGTGCACCCCGGGGTGGGGGCGAACTTCGGACTGACAGTGGCGGGCACATTTTTGCTGGCAGGAGCCTGCTCCGCATTAAATCAGGTACAGGAGCGGCGGACAGACGCGCTGTTTCGCCGCACGGCGAATCGTCCGTTGCCTTCCGGGAATATGCACGTGAGCACCGCGTTGTGCGTGACCGTGGGGTTGGTTTGCGGGGCAATGAGGTTGTTCGCCCTTTTGGGCAACCCGTTGTTGCTCTGGCTCGCAGGCGGGGTGATCGGGGTGTATAACGGCATCTATACGCCGCTTAAGCGCCAGACAGGTTTCGCCTTGCCGATTGGGGCATTGCCCGGAGCCATGCCGCCCGTACTGGGGTGGGTTGCCGCAGGCGGGCAGATGACGGATGTGGGGTGTGTCACGCTGTTTGTCGTATACTACCTGTGGCAGATACCTCACTTTTGGCTAAGGGTGGAGCGCGACCGGGACGAATATGCCCGCGCGGGCCTGCCCATTCCCGTGATTTGTTTTAGTGAGCGCCGGTATGCGCGACTGCTGGGCATATGGTTTTCCGCCTATGTCGCGGCGCTTCTTACTCTGCCATTGTTTCCCCTTTTGCACACGCCGACGTTGCGTGTGATCGCTGTCGTGGGCGCAATGGCCCTGATGTGCGGCCCCGGCTATATGCTGTACCGGGGAAAGCGTTCCGGTCCGGTGGAGCGCTGGGTCAATCTTTCGTTGCCGATAGCCATGCTTCTGTTACTGGCGGATGCCATGTGGCAGACGGTGTAGGCATTGCGCCACATCGTTTCTATCGCGAAGACGCGCGTAGAACGCGGAATTTTTAGGTGGAGCGGCGGGCAGAAGGCGGCTTGGCAACGGAAAGATGCTGTTGCGGGTGGATATCCGGTGTGAAACGCGGACAATAAGCGCAGGGCAGACGTACCTAAACAGTCGTGTACGACATGGGAATAGTATGGATACCCGGATAATTATGTGGGTGCATCCTCTGCTGCAGGTGGTGGCTACCGTTGTGGGGCTGGTAGCCATGTACTGGGGGATACGCCGGTTTCAGATGACTCACCTACACCACAAGATTGTTTTTCCGTGGAAGCGGCATGTGGTGTGGGGAACTCTGGCTCTGGTACTTTGGTTGTTAGGACCAGTGACAGGATTATATTTCGCGCATATTGGATGGGGGTCCATGTTCGTGACCGACATCCACTATGTATTGGCCTTTGCCCTTGTTCCGCTGTGCCTTCTGGGCTACGGGACAGGGTATGTGCTGGACCGGCATAAAAAACGCCGTACCGTGCTTAATGTAGTGCACGGCGTGAATAATTTGCTGCTGTGCATTGTGGTATGCGTGCAGGTGGTGACAGGCGTATGGGTTATCCGTACCTTCATGACGTATTGAAAAGGGCTGTCCGCAGTATGCGAACAGCCCCGTTGTTTGTACTATGGGAAAAAGGCTAGTCCATGTGACGTTCGTCGAATACGCGTCTGGCTTTGCCTGCGGAACGTTCAATTGTGCGAGGCTCCACAAGCCTGACTTTGGTGGAAACTCCCAGAAATTCTTTGATGGTTTTCTGGATACGCGCTTCAATACGTTGTAGATTTTTGACGGCGTCCGAGAACATGGACTCGTCCACTTCTACCTGAATTTCCACCTGATCCAGACTGCCTTCCCGCGTGATTATGATACGGTAGTGGGGAGAAGCGCCTTCGGTTTCCAGAATAATGGATTCGATTTGCGAGGGGAAAACGTTAACCCCGCGTATGATGAGCATGTCGTCACTGCGTCCCGCCACACGGCGCATGCGCACGTGCGTTCTGCCGCAAGCGCAGGGGGTGTAGTTCAGCGAGCTAATGTCGCGGGTGCGATAGCGGATGAGCGGAATACCTTCTTTGGTCAACGTGGTAAGCACAAGCTCTCCCGTTGCACCGGGGGGAAGCTGTTCCCCTGTAACGGGATCGATGATTTCCGGCAGAAAATGGTCTTCAAAAACATGCATTCCGTCCTTGGCGACTGCGCATTCCATGGAAACGCCCGGTCCCATTACCTCGGAAAGTCCGTAGATGTTGACGGCGGTAATCCCCATTTTTTCTTCAATGTCGGCACGCATGGCGTCCGTCCATGGCTCCGCACCAAAAATTCCCACGCGCAGGGGGAGCTCGCGCATATCAATGCCAGCTTCTTGAGCGGCCTCGTGCAGCACCAAAGCGTAAGATGGCGTGCTACACAGCACGGTGGCACCGAAATCGCGCATGAGTTGCACCTGACGTTTTGTGCCGCCTCCAGAAATGGGGATGACGGTAGCTCCCAGTTTTTCCGCGCCATAGTGTGCGCCCAATCCGCCGGTGAAGAGGCCATAGCCATAGGCATTGTGGATAAGGTCTTGCCGTGAGGCCCCGGCGCACATAAAACATCGGGCCATCAACTCAGCCCATGTGTTCACATCCCGTTGGGTATAGCCCACAACTGTGGCTTTGCCTGTGGTGCCGCTTGATGCGTGGAGACGGACAATAGTATCCTTCGGCACGGCGAAGAGGCCGAAGGGATAGTTGTTTCGCAAATCCTGCTTTTCGGTAAACGGTAAATATTGTATATCTTTTAGACTTTTTATGTCAGCAGGACGAATGCCCGCTTCGTCAAACCGTTTGCGATAGTGGGGAACATTGGCGTACACCCGCTCGCACAGGTTCTGTAACCGCCGTAACTGGAGCGCTTCCAGTTCCTCTCTGGGGAGGGTTTCGCGGTCAACGTCATAAATCATACCGTTTCTCCTGCGTCATAATTGCCAAAAAAACTACCGGACGTTTACAATGTCCTTGTTGTCAGTCGCCTTTTGTCGTGTGCCTCATTCCCGATACGGGGTCAAGATACTCCGTGCCAACTGAAGGGGAGGTGGGGCGGGAAACTTTCGCCAATTGTTAAGCTATGTTAAGTTGACTTAATGTTTTATCTACATACAAGTTGTTATTTTAGTATGTTACGGAATATATGTTTTGGATATGTAAACAAAACTTCATGTGCCGCAATAGGGAAGGACCAGCGGCCCGTACCCCGGCGAGGCGGTGATTTGCCAGTGAAGCGGGAATGCGGTACCAAACGATACCTAAACAGTGTACTAATATTGTTAGGCGATGGGGCATACCGTTAGGTTTCTCCCGTTTCCGTTCACAAAGCTCGTGTCGCCGTTGTGCGCTCCCCATACGAGGAGGAACCATGAATTTCAAGGAAGTCGTATTGACGAATCGCAGCTACCGCCGGTTTGCGCAGGACCGCCGGATCTCTCTTGCCACGCTTGAGGGACTGGTGGACCTCGCTCGCCAAACGGCATGCACTGCGAATAAGCAACCTCTTCAGTATGCCTTGGTGGCTTCGGAAGAAATGACCGCGACGATATTCCCCCTTCTGGGGTGGGCCGGTTATTTGACCCACTGGAAGGGACCGGAAGAAGGCGAACGCCCCGCTGCGTATATTGTCATTTTGGGAAATGACGCCATTGCCACCGAACCCCAGATAGACTTGGGCATAGCCGCGCAAACCATTATGCTGGGGGCGACCGCGCAAGGACTGGGGGGCTGCATGCTGGCCTCCGTGAACCGGGAAAAAGTGCATGAGGCACTCAGACTCCCGGAAGGTTCGCGGGTGTTGCTTGTGCTCGCGCTGGGGACTCCAGTGGAAAAAGTGTATCTGGAACCCCTTGGCGAAGAGGGAAATATCAAGTATTGGCGTGACGCCGAGGGCGGGCATCACGTTCCCAAGCGCGGTCTTGAGGATGTTATTATAGCCCGCTCATGATGCATGCGTTATTTTCGGGATTCCCTCGGAACAACGCTATGCGTGCAGGAACAGCACTTACAACTGGAATAGGTATGCCGGAATACATATGATTGAAGAGAACACCAAAAAGTTTTCATCCGTGCCCACGGCGGAAAAAGTGGAAAATATCGTTCGGTGGCTGGAAGAAAAGCACGCCGTGGACGTCCTTGCTCTGAGCCTTGAGCGTGCAAACGCGTTTGCCGATGCCGTGGTCATTGCCACAGCGAAGTCTGCCCGGCAGGGACAGGCGATTGCAGAGCACGCCTATGCCATGGCTAAACAGGCGAACTACGAATATCTTCGCGTAGAAGGTAAGGATTCGGGCCAGTGGATTCTGGTAGACCTGAATGACGTGGTTATCAACGTGTTCCAGCAGGATGTGCGCAGCATGTTCAATCTGGAAAGCCTGTGGGCAGACGCTGTTGTCCTGCACGACTCCCGGCAGGAAAAGGACGCTGCTAAATAAATGCCCGTTCTCACCCCCACGCTGCTGTTGATTCTGGACGGCTGGGGGATTGCTCCAGCTTCGTCGGGAAACGCGGTTTCTTTGGCACGCACTCCCGTATTGGACGCGTTACGCGCACTTCCTTCGCAGTCGCGGTTGACCTGCTCCGGGCGTGCTGTGGGATTGCCGGAGGGGTTTATAGGCAATTCGGAAGTGGGCCATATGAACATCGGGGCGGGGCGTGTCATATTTCAGGATATGACACGCATTGACATGGCTATTGAGGACGGCTCCTTTGCCCGTAATCCCGTCTTGCTCGATCTCATGCGGACCACGCGGGAAAAGGGAGGCAGGCTCCACCTGCTGGGGTTGTTGTCCGACGGTGGCGTGCATAGTCATTTACGGCACCTTTGTGCGTTGCTCGCCATGGCTCGGACTGAGGGTGTGGAGGTCTTTGTCCACCCATTCATGGACGGGCGCGACACTCCCCCGGACAGCGGTCTTGGTTTTATGCGGACACTGTGCGGGGAAATGGAGCGCATTGGCGCGGGACGCGTGGCGTCCTTGTGTGGACGTTTTTACGCCATGGACCGCGATACCCGATGGGAACGCGTACGGGAAGCGTGGAATTGCCTTGTGCTGGGGAACGGTGTCGTTGTGGAAGACCCCGTAGCCGCCGTGCAGGCTGCCTACGACGCGGGCGTGACCGACGAATTCATTTTGCCAAGCAATGTGGTCCGGGAAGGAGAAGCGCCTGTCACCATAGACGATACTGACGGCGTGTTTTTCTTTAACTTCCGGGCGGATCGGGCACGGGAATTGTGTCAGGCTTTATATTCCCCTGACTTTTCCGCTTTTGCGCGGGAAAAAACCCCTGCCTTGGCGGGATTTGCCACTATGACGGCGTACGATGCTTCGTTCCCCATGCCGGTAGCCTTTGCCAAGCAGGCACGAAGCAATACGCTGGGGGAAGTTGTTTCCAGCCTCGGCATACAGCAATTGCGCATAGCGGAAACCGAAAAATACGCACACGTCACCTATTTCTTTAATGGTGGCAGAGAAGAGCCTTTTCCCGGAGAGGACAGGGTGCTTGTCAATTCTCCGCGTGATGTCGCCACATACGATTTGAAGCCGGAAATGAGCGTGCACGGAGTGACAGACGAGCTTATTTCCCGTTGGCAACGTGGCGGATATTCCTTGGCGGTATGTAATTTAGCCAACTTGGATATGGTAGGGCACACGGGCGTGCTCTCCGCCGCCGTGCGGGCCTGTGAAGCTGTGGACGAATGCGTGGGGCGCATTCTCGCTGCGGTGCGCGAAAGCGGTGGGCGGGTGCTGGTGACGGCGGATCATGGAAATGCCGAAACCATGCGCGATGCTAACGGCAAACCCCATACCGCTCATACGTTGAATCCGGTCCCGCTGGTGCTGATAGATGCCGATTCCACCGTGCTCCTGCGCTCGGAAGGGATTTTGGGAGATATTGCCCCGACCATCCTCGACCTGTGGGGGATTGCGCAACCAGAGGACATGACAGGTGAAAGTTTGTTGAAAGGAATCCATTGATGTCTACTCGTAGTCGTAAGCCGTTGGCACCTGTAAAGCCGGTGGGGCTGGAGATTATTTTCTTTTACCCCTGTCCCCACTGCAATCACGCCGTTCCGCTGCTTGGTCCCACCCAGCCGTCCATGGCTCAGTGCGATGCCTGTGCGCAGCATTTTCCTATCGTTCCTGTTGATGAAAAAACACTGCGGTTTATGAAGGTAATGCTGGCAAACGGACGTGCGGGAATTGACCCGGACTTCATGTAACACATGAAGTTTTGGCGATAAACGGCAGGATCACTCTGAGAGCGCCCGTAGCTGCCCACATGAGGGCGGGGGAGATAGTAAAACACCCCGGTCAGCCCAAGGGCGGAACACGGGGTGTAGGTATCATGCGCGGAAGTCCCGCACTAAGCAGTTGCGTTGGTGTGTGCTTCTGTCAAACGGGTTTTGATGTATTCACGCACGGTGTTGTCGTCTTCCTCAAGATTGAAGCAGCACGCGTCTTCCCCCAGCAGTCCGCCGGGAACCCAATCTCCCAATTCTTCCGGGTCGGCAATCAGGTCTGCGTAAAAGCAGACGGAAAGCCAACGCTCTGAAGGGTCATCATCCACCACGTCCACAAGAACGAACAGAGGCCGGGCCGTCTGCGCTGCCGAGGTGGCGCGCAGGCTATAACTGACACCGGGGCGTCCTTTAAAACTCAGGGTCACACCGGGCATGGAAAGCAGGTGGTCGCGAAATGCGATAAACGAAGACCGAGTGCGTGTTTCCGTATCCTGCCATGTATCAAGCAGGGCCTGTAGTTCCCGTTCAGCATGTTCGGCGTACATGGTGTCTCCTTGTATGGCGGTACGCAAGTGGTGATAAGTCAGTAGGTGCTCTCTCACGGCACGCGCCGCATGTCAACCTGAAGCGGAGCGCAGCTTGCGCTATGGTCTGGAATTATATCTGGAATTACTGTTCTATCAGCATATGCCAAGCCACGTTAGCACTTTACAGAGACGCCATATCGTATACACTGGTGGTCCGGCGCAGCGAGCCTGTGTAGTCTGTTTTGTTCTGCCATCTGCAGAATTCCTGCGGAAGTGAATACTCTTTTATTACTATAGCCGATAAGGACATCCTTCGTATGGTCACTGCCTTTGCCGCCATCTTGGCCGGTTTGGTGCTTCTTGTATGGAGCGCGGATAAATTTGTGGAGGGGGCGGCAGCCACTGCCCGCCATTTTGGTATGCCATCCCTGCTTATCGGGATGCTTATTGTGGGCTTCGGCACGTCTGTGCCGGAAATGCTGGTTTCCGCTCAGTCTGCCATGGCGGGAAACCCGGGCATCGCATTGGGCAATGCGTATGGATCTAACATAGCGAATATCGGCCTTATTCTTGGTATATCAGTGTTAATCTGCCCTGTTACGGTTAGTCCGCAGGTTATGCGCCGGGAATTGCCGTTGCTTATGGGGGTGTCCATCCTTTCCATGGCTTTGCTGTGGAATGACGAACTGTCCCGGCTGGACGCCGTGGTGCTGCTGTCCGTGTTTTTCTTTCTTGTGGGGTGGTCCATTGTGCAGGCGTTGCGCGCCCGTGGCGAAACGCTGGGAGTGCAGGTAGACGAAGAATTGCGTGCACAGGCTTCGCTGCCCCTGTCAAAAGCCGCAGGGTTGCTCGTGCTGGGGCTGGCGGTACTCATCATCAGCTCCCGTCTGCTGGTGTGGGGAGCCGTTACCGTGGCATCCGCCATGGGGGTGAGCGATTTGGTCATAGGGCTGACCGTGGTTGCGGTGGGCACTTCTTTGCCGGAACTGGCTTCGTCTGTGGCGGCGGCATTGAAGAAAGAACATGATATCGCTCTGGGCAATGTTATTGGCTCAAATATGTTCAACACGTTGGCGGTGGTGGGGATTGCCGGAAGCATTCACCCCATGGACGTGGAGCCTGCCGTGTTGTCCCGTGATATGCCGGTGATGCTGGGAATGACCGCGTTGCTGTTCGTGCTAGGTCTGAGCCGTAAGGGGCGCGAAGGCAGAATTAACCGGCTGGAGGGTACGCTGTTGCTTGTAATATACGCTGCGTACACAGGCTGGCTGGTGGTTGGGGCGCTTGTTTAGCAGGTATGGACAATAGCCCGGTTTTCCTATTTCATGCGAGCGGTTCCCAATGTGGTATGGAGGGATACCATGCCCGATACGCGTGAAAATGAGAATACTGCGATACCGCCCGGACGGTCCTTGCGTCGCCGCCATTGCAGATGGCGGTGCTGGGGAGTCCGGGCGTTAGGTCTTCTTGTGCTTGTGGGCGTGCTGGATGCGGGGCGGTTTTTTCTTTGGCCCGATGTTTCCGCATTGGCCCGCACGGCGCCGGAGAAAACGGCCTTTATGACATATCGCGAAGCGCAATGGAAAGACGAAGGGCAGAAGAGGACGCTCACACACCGCTGGGTGCCGCTTGGTCGCATATCGTCCCATTTGGTTCTGGCGGTAACAATCGCTGAGGACGACCGCTTCTGGGCACACGACGGGTTTGATCTTGAAGGGATTGAAGACGCGGTACGTCGGAACTGGGAAGTGGGCAGGTTGGCTGCGGGAGGCAGCACTATTTCGCAACAACTAGCTAAAAATATTTATTTTTCTCCTGAGAAAAGCCTGTTGCGCAAGGTCCGCGAGGCCATAGTCACGTGGCGTCTGGAACGAGAGCTGGATAAGCGCCGTATTTTGGAACTGTATCTGAACAGTGTGGAGTGGGGCGAAGGTATTTTCGGTGCTGAAGCCGCGTCCCGGCACTATTTCGGGAAGTCCGCCGCAGCGCTTTCGGTTTACGAAGCTGCGGGGCTGGCGGCTATTTTGCCCAGTCCGCTCACGTGGCGGCTTTCCCCGCCCTCGCGGGGGGTGGCAAAGCGGATACGTATTATTGAGCGCCGGATGGAACGGCGTCTTGGGAGTGGGCGGTCGTAGATGCGGGGGCCTCTTTCACGTCAAAGCGTTGTACGTGCTGAAGGGGGACGAAGCTTACGGTGCCGTCTGTGCGGGTAATTTGCAGTGTATTGGACTCCGCAACTTCCCACGCGCGGCAGGGGACGGAAGACACTCCGCCTCCGGCATAGGTAATTGTGAGAACATACCCCGGAGCGGCGTTAAGCTTGTACGCATTGGCATCATTCTGGGCGCTCACCTGCGCTTTGAAGCTGCGAATCCATTGGAGAATAGCCAGACGTTTGTTGTCTTGGGTGTTATGGGCGGGGCACAAGCCCACCTTCTGGCCGTCCGGTGCCGGAACATACCCGTGAATAAAGCCGCCTGTCGCGTCTTTGCCGCAGATATAGCAAGGAATCATAGCCACTCTCCATAGTGCCGGAAGTGTGCCGGTCCGATGCCGCTATATTGCCCGGACGGCAATGTGTTACTCTATCCGGTCCCCACACAGATATCCAGTCCGCGAAATGAAATATCCCCCGGAACAGTCGCTCCGGGGGATATGTGGTTTACAGGCTTTTCAAGTAGGTTATGCCATTTTTTACCAGCGTTATGCCCAGTTCGTGCGTTTCACCAGCCGTCCAACCGGGATTGTTGGTGGGATGGTTATACGCCTCAGGGTGCGGCATAAGGCCGAGTATGCGTCCGCTGGGATCGGTAAGCCCGGCTATACCAAGGGGAGAGCCGTTGGGGTTGCCGGGGTAGACGTCCGTAGGCTCACCAGTGGCGGGGTCGGCATATTGGAGTGCCACAAGGTTCGCTTCCAGCACGGCGTCGCGCACGGCATCGTCGCGGAAAATAATTTTGCCTTCGCCATGGCGCACGGGCAGATACAGCATATCCAGCCCTCTGGTAAAAACACAGGGGCTTTGTGAGTTTACCTTAAGGTGCACCCAACGGTCTTCAAACCGGGCGGAATCATTATGTGAGAGGGATACCTGACGATCAAAATAATCGCCTCCCACGGCGGGCAGCAGACCAAGTTTTACCAGCAACTGAAATCCGTTACAGATGCCAAGAATGATGCCGCCATTGTGGAATAATTGCTTGAGCTGGTCCAGCAGCGGTTCCTGCTGCGCGGTAACAGCATGACGCCAGCGTTGCGCAGCGGCCAGAGCGGACCCCAGATCGTCCCCGTCCAGAAATCCACCGGGAAAGATCAGGAAGTTGTAGTCCGTGAGTCGGGTTCTTCCGGCTACCAAGTCGGAAAAGTAGGCGATGTCCACTACGTCAGCACCACACTGACGCGCGGCATGGGCGGATTCTGTCTCGCAGTTGGTACCATACCCGGTGATAACCAGCGTCTTAGCCTGAGCCATTGCTGCGATGTCTCCTGAAAGTTGTCGTGTGCGGAAAAAGGGTCTTTACTTGTCGCATGGGTTCGGGTAGAGCCTGTCGCTTTTGGAAAAGACTGAAGCTCCACGCAGGTGTCCCCGGTACAACATGCCGTGGCAATATGGGGCAGGGACCGATGATATTAGATGTACACCGCGTAACAGTCAACGGCTGACGTTGACTGATTTTTTGTGTATACCTGAAAGGATGTGTCGGCCTCCTCTCCGCGCGAAGGCTCCGGCACAGTTTTTCAAACACCTATCCTGAGGCAGGAGTGCATGAAGACCAAGTTTATTTTCGTTACCGGCGGGGTATTGTCCTCTCTGGGTAAAGGGCTAACCGCAGCGTCCCTTGGCGCATTACTCAAGGCCAGAGGCCTGAGTGTGACTATTCAGAAGCTGGACCCTTACATAAATGTGGACCCCGGCACCATGAACCCTTTCCAGCACGGCGAGGTCTATGTCACCGACGACGGTGCGGAAACCGACCTGGACCTCGGACACTACGAGCGGTTTCTCAACGTGCCCATGCGGCAGAAGAACAACTACACTTCCGGCTCTATTTACCATCGCGTTATCACGAAAGAACGCCGGGGTGACTATCTGGGCGGCACAGTGCAGGTTATTCCGCACATTACGGATGAGATTAAGAAGAGCATTCTGGAGCTTGCCAGCGATGATTTAGATGTGGCTATCATCGAAATCGGTGGCACCGTGGGGGATATCGAAGGACTGCCGTTCCTCGAAGCCATCCGCCAGTTGCGCGGCGACCTTGGTCGCGAGCACTGCATGTATATCCATTTGACGCTGGTGCCATATTTGCGTGCCGCAGGCGAACATAAAACCAAACCCACACAGCACAGCGTTAAAGAACTGCGCTCCATCGGTATTCAGCCGGACATTATAATCTGCCGCTGTGAAGAGCCTATATCCAGTGATTTGAAGGATAAAATAGCCCTGTTCTGCAATGTGGACAAAGATGCTGTATTTTCCGCGCAGGATGTGAATAATATTTATGAAGTGCCGCTGTGCTTCTATGAAGAAGGCTTGGACCAAAAAGTCGCCATTATGCTGCGCCTGCCCGCCAAAAACGCCGACCTTACGGAATGGCGCGAGCTTATTCATAATTTCAGCAATCCTAAAGGCAACGTGCGCATAGGCATTGTCGGCAAATATGTTGACTTGAAGGAAGCTTACAAAAGCTTGCACGAGGCATTGGTCCACGGCGGTGTTGCCAACAGGGTGACCGTGGAATTGGAATATGTGAATTCTGAAGAAATTACCCCGGAAAATGTTAAAAAAACGCTGAAGGGGCTGGACGGAATTCTCGTGCCGGGAGGATTCGGACACCGGGGCGTGGAAGGCAAGATTCTAGCTATCCGCCACGCCCGCGAAAACAAAATTCCGTTCTTTGGCATCTGCCTTGGCATGCAGTTGGCGGTTATTGAGTTCTGCCGCGACGTTCTGGGGCTTGAAGGTGCCACCTCCGAAGAATTTGACGAAAAGGCCATCGACAAAGTTATTTACCTGATGACGGAATGGTACGACTTCCGCCGCAACGCCACGGAAAAGCGGGACGAAAAGAGCGATAAGGGCGGTACCATGCGCCTTGGTACCTATCCCTGCGCAATTCGTCCCGACACCAACGCCATGCGGGCGTATGGCGCGGAACAGATTGACGAACGCCACCGCCACCGGTTCGAATTCAACAAGGCCTATTACGAACGCCTTGAAAACGCGGGTATGGTGTTTTCCGGCCTGTCTCCCGACGGCGAATTGGTGGAGATTGTGGAGTTGAAGGATCATCCGTGGTTCCTTGGCTGCCAGTTCCACCCGGAATTTAAGTCGACCCCCATGCGACCGCATCCGCTGTTCCGTGAGTTTATTAAGGCCGCCAAAAAGGCCAAGCCCTAGGCTCGTAGCGGAGTATCCCCGCTTGTGTAGACGCCTTCCGCCTTTTTCTGCTAAAAGAGTAGGGCGAGGAAGCGAGTAAAGACTCCTGCTGGTCGGGGGGCGCGCGGCCCTCCGACCATATTATTGATACCGGTCGAAGTTTCCCGCATGGTGTCCGGGCTGGATATGTGGCTTCATGGCTGGCTTAGGCGGGTTCTGTTTGAAGCTGGGGATTCCGTTTCCCCGGTTTCGCTTGGGAACCCGTCAGAAGGAGCCGCATTGGTAGCGGCCGAACGTACACCCGGACGCCGCCGCGCTGGCTCGATTAGAAACGCAGAGACAACACCGCGGAGTGCCCCGCAGCGCCAGAGTGGACATTCGGCGGGGTATATGGGCAAGCATCGCCCCCTCCATAACGGCGCGTAAGGAACTCCCGCATGCCTACACCTCCCTCCGGGACGCTATATAACACGCTTGCTTCCGGTCCTTTTATTTTTGCCGGTCCCTGTGCTTTGGAAAGTTTTGAGCTGGCCTTGGAAACCGCCCACGCGGTGAAAGAGGCTGCGGCTGCCCACGGGCTGACAGCCGTGTTTAAAAGCTCCTACGATAAGGCCAACCGTACCTCAGCGGATAGTTTCCGTGGTCCGGGACTTGTGCGCGGGCTGGAATGGCTGGCCCGCATACGGGAAGAAACCGGTCTGCCTATTGTGACGGACATTCACGAGCCTGAACAGGCGGCTCCCGTGGCAGAGGTGGCCGATGTGCTTCAAATTCCCGCTTTTCTGTGCCGTCAGACAAGTTTGCTCACGGCTGCTGCGAAAACAGGGCGTGTCGTGAACGTGAAAAAAGGCCAGTTCGTGGCTCCGTGGGACATGAAGCCCGCGCTGAACAAGCTGTTTGAAGCGGGGAATACGCAGGTGCTGTTAACGGAGCGTGGCGCGTCTTTTGGCTACAATAATCTGGTTGTGGATTTCCGTTCGCTGCCCATAATGCAGTCTTTCGGGGTGCCTGTCGTATTTGACGCCACGCATTCCGTGCAGTTACCGGGTGGGCAGGGACTCTCTTCCGGCGGAGACAGGCGCTATGTGCCCCATCTGGCACGTGCCGCTGTGGCTGCCGGGGTAAATGGGGTGTTTCTTGAGTGCCATCCCGACCCAGACCACGCGCTGTGCGACGGGCCAAACAGCTGGCCGTTGCATAAGCTGGACGCGTTGCTTTCGGACCTTTCAACTCTCTGGGGGATCACCTATGCGTGCTGAGGAACTAGCTCGTGACATTCGTGTCATCGTATTGGACTGCGATGGCGTGTTAACGGATGGCGGCCTCTATTATGACGCGCAGGGCAATGTTTCCAAGCGGTTCAACGTTCAGGACGGACTGGGTATTAAAATTGCTCAAAAGTGCGGAGTGCACGTGGCTGTGATTACCGGGCTGGAATCCGCAGCGGTAACCGCACGGATAGAAGACTTGGGTATTGACGATTATTATGCCGGATTCCTTGATAAAATGGGGTGTCTGGAACAGATTCGCGAACGCCATGGCGTTACAGCGGAGCAAATGGCTTACGTGGGAGACGACTGGGTGGATCTGGCCCCCATGAATGCTGTGGGCTTGCCTGTGGCTGTTGCCAATGCGCAACCGGAAGTTCGTGACGCCGCTCGTCTTGTCACTCTGGCATCCGGCGGGCACGGTGCCGTGCGCGAGGTGATTCGCTTTGTGCTCAAAGCGC
Organism: Pseudomonadota bacterium; assembly: GCA_023460395.1. GTDB lineage: Bacteria > Desulfobacterota > Desulfovibrionia > Desulfovibrionales > Desulfovibrionaceae > Halodesulfovibrio. Next base: position 129,800 of record JAEWQB010000010.1, read on the forward strand.
AGGGAAAACTCAACGAAGCGCGCGGAAGCTGGGATAAATAATGCGGCTCCGCTGGCTTGTACTGCTGTTTGTTCTCATCCTCCTGCTTGGTGGCTGGTGGTTGGCTTCCCGCTGGCAAGGGCGTGCTCTTTATGAGGTGCGTCAAGCGGTTCAGGCTGTGGAGGCCGGACCCGAAGTCGCCGTCGACCTTTCTCTTTCAGGGGTGGATCTTGTTCAGGGAGAGCAAGGGGAACAGCTTTGGAAACTTCACGCGGTAAAGGCGTGGTTTGACCAGCAGCAGGGCGTCATACAGGTTGCGCAACCGGAATTGACCTACTATACCCAGCCGGGAACGTCTGAAATTTTTGTACGCTCCGAACGGGGCATTGTGGATCAGAAATCGCGTGTGGCCCGGCTGTGGGAAGATGTGGTGGTAACGCGGGATAGCGGGGAAACCCGTTCAGACCTGCTCATTTACAACGGCACCGCGCACAGCCTGACCATGCCGGGAGATGTGGAGTTTTTCGGCGTGAATATGAATGGTACCGCCCGTCACGTCACGTGGTCGCTACGGGAAAACACCATGAATGCGGAGGCGGATGTGGTTGTACATTTACGTCTTCGTCCCGCATCGGCTTCTCACCGTACTGGAGATACTGGAAAATGACGGATATTATTAGACGGGTTGTGGTTGCCTGTTGTGCGCTGGCCTTGCTGGGCGGGGTTATTGTGTGGGGAAGCCTCGCACGCGCGGAGGAAACCGTCCCCCTGAAAGTTACGTCCGATACTATGCAATATAACGCAGCCAAGCGTACGGTGCGGTTTGCGCAAAACGTCCACGTCACGCATCCCGATGCGCAGATGTGGGCCGATGTTGTCACGGCGCTGCTGGCCGATTCTTCTCAGGCGGACACCACAAGCTCCCCCCAGAAAGCGGATGGAGCCGGTCTGCCTGCCATGGGGGGCGGTGAGTTGGAAACCCTTGTCGCGGAAGGAAACGTTCGGCTTCGTATGAACGATGGCAGGACGGGAACAAGCGAGCGTGCCACTTACCACATCAATGAAGGACTGCTCGTTATGGAAGGGCATCCCGTTCTTGTGGATGGCGAAAACAGTGTGCGGGGAAACGTGATACGGTTTTATGTTCATGAGAACAGGAGCGAGGTTCTCGGCTCCGACGATACCCCGGTGGAGGCTCTTTTTTTAGCGCCTAAACGGGCCAAGCAGTAGGTGCGCATGTCGGTACTGGAAGCGGATTCGTTAGCCAAGCAGTATGGCAAGCGCGAAGTGGTGCGTGGTATTTCACTGAGTATGCAGCAGGGCGAAGTGGTCGGGCTGTTGGGACCGAACGGGGCGGGTAAAACCACCACGTTTTATATGCTTATCGGCATTGTGAAACCCAATAGCGGCACCGTGCGGTATGACGGCACAGAGATTACGGACTGGCCGTTGCATGAGCGTGCCCGTGTCGGATTGAGTTATTTGCCGCAGGAAAGTTCGGTTTTCCGCAAGCTCACGGTGCGGCAGAACCTACAGCTCATTCTTGAACATACCGGGCTTTCTCGCGCGCAGCAGCAGGAACGGGCAGACACACTGCTTGAAGAGTTTGGCATACGCCACATTGCGGATTCGCTGGCTATGCATCTTTCGGGGGGAGAACGGCGTCGGCTGGAGATTGCCCGTGCGCTTATCCGTAAACCTCGGTTTATTTTGCTGGATGAGCCGTTTGCGGGTATTGACCCGTTGGCGGTGGACGACATTCAGGCCATCATCCGAGGGTTGAGTGTTCGTGGTATTGGCGTGCTTATTTCAGACCACAACGTTCGGGAAACATTGACGATTTGTGATAGGGCCTATCTTGTCTACGAGGGCCAGATTATTTTGAACGGCTCTCCGCAGGAAATAGTTAATGACCCGAAAGCACGCCGAGTCTATCTGGGAGAAGAATTCTGCCTATAGATTGTCAGAATATTTTTTAAAAAATTTGTAGATCGCCGGTCTAAATATTCTCTTCCGGTGCAACAGCCCGATTTTCGGGCTTTTCTTTTGTTGCATGAATTTTGCTTGTGTGGCAAAAGGGAGTTGGATGTAGTTTTTGGAATGTTTTTTGATAGGGGTGGCTCCTTTAGGCAGCATCGGGTCGGCAACCGCCGGCGGAACGGGGAAAAACGGAACGCGCAAGCATGGCTCTCGAACTAAGACAACAGCTCAAACTTTCCCAGCAGTTGGTGATGACGCCGCAGTTGCAGCAGGCCATCAAGCTGCTCCAACTTTCGCGTATTGAACTGATGGAAACTGTCCAGCAGGAACTGTTGGAAAATCCTTTTCTCGAAGAATCCGCAGATGCTTTGACACCCGCTGACTCCACGGAAGCGCCGGAGCTTCGTACAGAAACCCCGGAAGCCTATGAAAAAGAGTTGTCATCCAATGCGGACTGGGAAGACTATTTGGGTGATTTTTCGAGCACTCCCCGTCAGCTTTCTTCGCGTGAAACGGAAATTCCTGAGGAAGGTGCCTCGTTTGAAGCCCGGCTTTCTTCCCGCCCCACGCTGGAGGGGCACCTCTTTTGGCAACTGCGCCTTTCTTCCTTTACGGAGCGCCAGCGGGTCATAGGTGAAGTCATTATCGGCAACCTCGCGTCCAACGGATACTTGCATGCGAACGTGGAAGAGATTGCCGCTATGGCGGCGACTCAGCCCGAAATGTTAGAGCTTCTGGGGGGATCCGACACCCCGCCCGTGCCCGAATTTTTCTCTGAGGCTGAAGCCGGAGCGCATGGGGACGATGTGGAGTATGCTCCTCTGCTGCCTGACGCCTCCCCCGACATTTTTGGACAGACCGGCGCGACTGCGCCTTCTCCGCCAGCTTCCCCCGTGTTGACCATTTCTCCCGCAGAGGTGGAGACGGTGTTGCACCTGCTGCAACGCTTCGACCCCGTGGGGGTTGCGGCACGCACCGCGCAGGAATGTCTGCTGGTGCAGATAGAAGTGCTGGGTTATGACCGTGATCCTGTTTTGGTGGAGTTGGTCCGCGACCACCTTGAGGATTTGGAAAAACGCCGGTTCAAACCCCTGTGTCGCAAATTTCGACTGAATATGGATGATCTCAAGGAGTATCTTGATCTCATTCAGACCTTGGACCCCATGCCGGGGGCCAGCTACGGGAACAGTGAGCCGCAGTACGTTTCGCCCGATGTGTTCGTGCATAAGTATGACGGAGAATTCGTCATTATCCTGAATGAAGACGGATTACCCAGCTTACAGTTGAGCGATATCGTCAGCACGCTGCCCACAGTGAGCGGGGCCGAGCGGGAATATTATCAGGACAAAATGCGGTCGGCCTCGTGGCTTATTAAAAGCCTGCATCAGCGTCAGCGGACACTGTATAAGGTCATGGAAAGTATCGTCAAATACCAGAGAGGCTTTTTTGAGGAAGGCGTGACCGCGTTAAAACCGCTCATCCTCAAAGACATTGCGGACGATATTGGCATGCACGAGTCCACCGTAAGCCGCATTACCACGAATAAGTATGTTGCCACCCCGCACGGTATTTTTGAGCTGAAATTTTTCTTTAATAGCGCTATTGGAGTAGATGATGGCTCCTCCGTAGGCTCAGAAAGTGTGAAGGCGCTCATTAAGCAACTTATCGGCGATGAGGATCCTAAAAAACCCTTGAGCGATGAGCGAATTGGGGAAATACTGAAGGAAAAATTGCAATTGAATATTGCCCGAAGAACCGTTGCGAAGTATCGTACGGCAATGGACATTGCGTCCTCTTCCAAGCGGAAATCCGTATTTTAACAACGCGGAGTAGGGGAGAGATCCCCCTTTCGCTGCGGGAAAAGCGGATGACATACCCGGTCGATGTACCGGGAGGATACATTCAAGGAGGCACTTATGAACATCGCATTCAGTTTCAAGAACTTTGAGCCTTCCGATCATCTTAAAAAATATGCGCGGCGGCGCTTTGAAAAGCTGGAACGCTTTATTCCGCAGACTGGCAAACTTGAAATGCAAGTGGCCATGGCTGTGGACAGCTACCGGCACCGTATTGATATTACGCTTGTTTCTGACGCTGTGAACCTGTCCGCATCGGAGAAATCCGAAGATATGTATGCCACCGTGGACCTTGTCTATGACAAGATCGCGGCGCAGGTGAAAAAACAGGCGGAAAAGGGCAAAGATTACCGGCGCGGACATGATGCAACCTTGCGCGAAGATGTTTTTAGCTACGCGGACACGGAGGAAGGGCGCGAACGGACCATCGTGAGCACTGATAACTTCACTCCCAAGCCCATGAACGTGGATGAAGCCGTCTTGCAATTGGATTCTTTGGATTATGAGTTTTTGGTGTTTCTCAATGCGGAAACTTCTCGCGTTAACGTCATTTACCGGCGCCACAATGGCGATTTCGGTCTTATTGACCCGACCTTCTAGGATTTGAAAGAATGAAACTGGGTGAATACCTAGATAAAACAATGATTCTTCCCGAGCTGTCCGCCAGCACTAAGGAGGAGGTGCTGGCGGAACTCGTGGAACCGGTCATCGCGGCGGTGCCGCATTTGGACAAGGATGCAGTCCTTGGTGTTTTACGAGAACGTGAAAACCTTGGCACTACGGGGATTGGAGACGGCATAGCCATTCCTCACGGAAAGCTGGAAAATCTGGACAGAATAGTCCTTGTGGTGGGGCGCAGCCCCGCAGGGGTCGATTTTGAAGCGCTGGACTTCAAGCTTTGCCACATTTTCTTTTTAGTGCTTGCCCCGGAACAGGTGGCGGGTATGCATCTGCGCATTTTGGCCCAGATATCCCGCCTGCTCAAGGAACCCTCCTTCCGAGAGTCTTTTCTTTCCGCCGCAGACGCGGATGAACTCTGGCACGTTCTGGCTTCGGCCTGACGGGAGGCGCAGCAGTGCCGTCCGAGCATACTCCCCCCTTCCCGGTTCTGGTGGTTACCGGACTATCAGGAGCAGGGAAGAGCACCGCGCTTAAGGTCTTTGAAGACCTGCGCTACTTCACCATAGATGGCATGCCCGCCACCTTGGCGCTGCAAATGCTTTCCGTGTTGAATGAACGCAGCCTTGCCCGCTACCGGGGGCTGGTGCTGGGCATGGATTTGCGACAGTTCGAATTTGATAGCGAATTCCAGCAAATGTTGGATGAACTGCGCAAAAAGGGGCTTATGCCCGCTATTTTATTTCTGGAGGCCCGCCCCGACGTCATTGTGCGGCGGTACAAGGAAACGCGTCGTCCGCATCCGCTGGAAAGTCACGATCTGGGACTGGAACAGGCAATGGAGCAGGAGCGGCAGCTTCTCGCCCCGGTTCGTTCTATGGCAGATCTGGTCATTGATACTTCCCAGTTCTCCATCCATGACATCCGTCGGGTTATTCAACAGAAGTGGACCATTTTAGACGGCGTGCGGCATGGCTTGCGCGTGCACCTGCTGTCATTTGGGTTCAAGTACGGCTCTCCCGCTGAGGCCGATATGATATTTGACCTGCGGTTTTTGCCTAATCCGCATCACGATCCGGTGCTGCGTCCACTTTCCGGTCGGGACGCACAGGTTGCGGACTACGTATTACAGTCGCCCACAGGCAAGCCCTACATGGTCAAACTTGTCGATTTTCTGCATGACACGCTTGCCTTGATGGAAGCGGAAGGGCGGTATCGTGTCACCGTGGCGGTGGGCTGTACCGGCGGGCGGCATCGTTCCGTGGCTGTGGCGGAAGCCCTTTTTGAAGCTTTGAAAAATTTTGACTTTGCGGTATCCATTGAGCATCGGCACATGGAGCTTGGTCAGCCTGCGGCGCAAGCCCTTGGCACGCAGGGGTGTTAATGTCGCGGGGACGCGCTGAAGGCCGTCTGGCACGGCAGCGCTGTTTCCCTTTGAGCGGTTCCCCCCTACGCGATATCGTATTTTTGTCCGCGAAACGCACCGTCCACGGAGCATTGCCAATTCATGACAGATTCTCGTAAAGAAGACGGCCCGGTAGGCATTGTCATTGTGACACACGCCGATTATGGAACCGCGCTGGTGCGGGCCGCCGAGGTTATCCTCGGCCCTCAGCCGGACTGTGGCACGGTGTGTGTGGACAATACCCACGAAGTGGCGGAAACAGTGGCGGGGTTGAAAGAGACGGTGGCCCGGCTGGATCATGGACGGGGCGTGTTAATCCTTACAGATATGTTTGGTGGCACCCCCACCAATCTTAGCCTTTCCTTGTTGGGAACGGGCAATGTTGAGGTGCTTACCGGGGTGAACCTGCCCATGCTGCTCAAGGTTCTCGGCTCGCGCAATCTGCCACTGGAACAACTGGCGGAAGAAGCGAAAGCGGCGGGAGACAAGGGAATAGTGCTGGCGGGCGACTTACTGCGAAAACGGGTGAAAAAAGGATAGGTCGTCATGCTCTGGGTGCGCATCGACAACAGACTCATTCACGGGCAAGTCATTGAAACATGGTTGCCATACACCCGCGCAAAACGGCTGCTGGTGGTGAACGATGAAATGGCGGCGGACTCTTTGCAACAGCAGATAGCCACGTTGGCGGTTCCCAGCCGCATTCATGCTACCTTTTTGCACGTGAGGGATTTGCCTGCCTTTGTCGCGGCGCATGCCGCTGAAATGCAGGAAACCCTTGTCCTTGTGGCCTCTTGTGGCGACGCGAGGCGGATTGCCGAAACGGGTTTTGCCTTTACCGTGTTGAATGTGGGTAACCTGCACTACGCGCCGGGCAAGCGGCAGTTGTGTGCGCACGTGGCTGTTTCTGACGAAGACGAAGCCTGTTTGCGGTTTTTCAGTAAACGAAGCGTGGAGTTGGACTTCCGGTGTGTTCCCAACGACCCCGTGCAGGTAAAAGGCTGGTAGGAACATGAATTCGCTACTTCTTTTCCTTTCTTGGACAGCTCCCATCGCTTTTTTTTTGCCGTAACGTCACTGTTCCGATTCGCCATTAACCTTGGCTTTCTGGAACGTCCCCTCACTGTCGGTTTTATCTGGGCGCTCTGTACAGGCGAATGGCAACTTGCCATGAGCATGGCGCTTTTTTATGAGCTTTTCTGGCTCGATTTATTCCCCGCAGGCACATATATTCCGCCTAACTCAGCGGCATCTTTGCTGTTAGGGATTGGCGTGGCCCATTATTACGGAATATCCGCTCCCACCTCGCTGGCGGTTCCCATGTTACTTAGCCTTCCCGCGGCTCTTGTGGCTGCGAAGCTGGAACACTGGCAAAGGCGTTCCCAAAATGCCGGATATAATCGCCTCATCTGGTGGGGAAGGCATCTTGAGGAAAATAATACTCCGGGTGCCGTCCTGTTCTGGTCTTTGGTACAACTGGCTGTTATACATGCGTTATTCATTAGCGTATGCCTGCTTGTGCTAATTGGAACTATCAACCTTATGGCTTTGTATATTGGCCATTTGCCGACAGTTCCCGGTGTGGGATGGCCTCATTTGTGGTTTGGCGCGGCTATCGGGGGTATTCTTTCCCTGCGTGTGCCCCGGTCCTATTTGGTCTTTCTTCTTTGCCTGTTATGCGTTATGGTTATCTTGAACATTCCATGGAATTTCTTTTAAAAAAATTAGGACATTCCCGTTTGCCCTCTTGGCAGACTTTGTTGATTGTGCTATTTGGCACAAACTAGTTTTGGAAAAAGGCGAGCCAATCGCATTGTCAAACCCAATTTGGAGGAGTTTACCATGGCAGTACTCGTTATGGGGCACATGAACCCCGATACCGATTCCATCATTTCCGCCATCGCTGTCGCGGACCTGCTCAGTAAGCGTGGCATGGAAGCCAAGGCCGTGGCACAGGGCGAAGTAACCCCTGAATCCGCATTCGTACTGGGCAAGTTCGGCCTTACCGCTCCTGAAGTGGTCACCTCTGTGGCTAATCAGAAGCTGTGGTTGGTGGACACCACCGATGCTGCGCAACTGCCCAAAGACATTAAAGAAGCGGAACTTGTGGGTGTGGTGGACCATCACAAGCTGGGCGATATGACCACGTCTAACCCGCTGGAAATGTGGGTGTGGCCCGTGGGCTGCTGTGGCACTGTGATTAAGGCCCTGTACGATTTTTACGGTGTGGACGTGCCTAAGAGCGTGGCTGGCGGGCTGCTCTGTGCCATTCTTTCCGACACTGTGATGTTCAAGTCCGTTACCACTACCGACGCTGACAAGAAGGCTGTGGCAGAACTGGCAGCTATCGCTGGCGTGAGCGACATTACCGCGTTGGGCATGGAAATGTTCAAGGTGAAATCTGCTGTGGACGGCGCATCCATGGAATCCTTGGTCTTCCGTGACTACAAAGATTTCGATATGAACGGCAACAAGGTTGGCATTGGTCAGTTGGAAGTGGTGGATCTTTCCATGCTCGACGCAGTGAAAGACGGCCTGTATGCGGAAATTCAGAAGGTGAAGGCTGAAGGTCGCCACTCTGTGTTCCTGCTGCTGACCGACATCATGAAGGAAGGCTCCGAGATGCTTATCGTCTCTGATGATCCTGCCGTGGTGGGTAAAGCTTTTGGCGTAACTCCCGAAGGCCGCAGCGTGTGGCTGGACGGCGTGATGAGCCGCAAGAAGCAGGTTGTGCCTAATTTTGAAAAAGCCTTTAAGTAGAAGCTAGGCTTCTTCTCAAGGGCGCTCTCTGGCGCATACGGCCCGGTGCGATGTTTCGCGCCGGGCCTTTTCCTTGGTTGTGATCGTTGCGGGACGTGCCGGGCTGCGAGAGGGGGGGGGCGACTATGCCCCTGCCGGGAAGAACTTGGCGAGGGCGGCACACCGACGTTCGCGCAGGAGAGCGCCGGACTTCGGGCCAAGGTTACGCAGATTCTCAGGAAGCTGTGTGGCAAGAATGCATGCCAGCTCTTGCGCGACACGGACGGAAATATCTTTCCCGCTGTCGGCCTGTACAAAGCGGCAAAACGGATCAATCAAAGCATGGGTATGCAGATGCATGAGCATATCCACGCGCGTACCGTGCCGCAACGAGGCATACTGCCCCCCTTTCATATGATGCCGTGCCGCAGCAGTGCCGGCACGGAGCAGGTGTGTGGAAAGGCGCAGGCGCGTTGCGAGACGATCCGCCGTGCGTTCTCCCCGTTGTTCATGCCCGTGATGGTGGGGCAGAAGATGGGGGGGCGTTTCACCTTTGCCAAGATCGTGGCAGAGTGCCATATATACCGCCACTGGGTTGCCAGCGCATCGGTCCATGACAGTGGCGGTGTGTTCCAGCACGCTTTCAGTATGGTAGGGAAGAGGGCCTGCGGGAATACTTACCGTTCCCTGTAACTCGGTGAACCACGGCTCCAGACAATTTCCCTGTGCAAGCACGCGTAAAAATTGTCCGGGAGCCGGTGTCGCCAGCGCTTTCGCCAGTTCTCCGGCTACCCGTTCGGGTGTTAGCGAGTCCAGAAGTCCTAACCGCGCCACGATGCGCATTTGTGCGCATGTTTCCGCATGAACATGAAAATCGGGGAATGTTGCGGCAAACCGGGCCGCCCGAAAGACGCGCGCGGGATCATCCTGTAAGGCGGTCGGCCCGGCGGGGCGGATAAGCCTGTACGATAAGTCGGCGAGAGCAAGAGGGTGCAGATACATGCGCCCCCTGCTGTCCAGCGCCACTGCGTTGATGGTGAAGTCGCGCAGGGCAAGGTCTTCGAAAATGGTTTCGCCGCGTAGCGGCGCGTACTCAATACCGTTCAGGATGCAGATGGGAAAGTCATTTCCGGCCTTGCGTGCCTTGGGATTGCGGCATATAAAGCCTTCCACGGTGCCTTGAAACGCAATATCCGTTTCGCGCGGTGTTCGGCCCAGCAACAGGTCGCGGACTGCACCGCCCATGATGAATTCTTCTGTACTGGCATGCTGCATCTTGCCCATCCGCCGGTGTGAAACTAAGTGTGATACGTAAAGGGTATAGTAGCAGGTCGGATGCGATGTTGTACATACTTAAGGACGGTTTGCCCCGTATAGCGAGCCCGCTGACGCCAGCACAATTGGCGGCTGCGCATCCGGTATGGCACGCGGCGGGGGCGGAGTCCGCAGACAGCGCCGACGCATGGCAGGAAGGGCGACTGGGCAGCCATGCCGTCTATCTGCATTCGGGGCGCAATTCTCCGTCTCCTTTTTCGCAATCCTCTTTTCCTCCTTCGGCTTCTCTTTCTGGGGCACGGCCTGATTGTTCAACGGACGCCTTTGTGGATACCGGAAAAGGCACGCATGCGGCTTCCTCTCCTTCCTTTTTGTCCGAACGGTGGGAAATGCCAATCGTTATCTGCGGGGAGTGTACATCCGCTTTGGATGTGGCCCGTCCGCTCGCCACGGAAAACGCGTTGCCGGAGTGGGGCAGTCTGCTGGCGTTGCGCCAAACGACGGGGCGCGGACAACTCCGCCGCCCGTGGAACTCCCCGGTTGGCAATGTCTATGCCGTGTTGCGTTTGCCTGCGCAGGGTCCGCATCTGGACGATTTCGCTCCGCTCACCCTTGGATATCTCTTCGCTCATGCATTTGCGGAACTGGGCCTTCCTTTGGCGCTTAAATGGCCCAACGACCTGCTCCGTATGCCGGATGCCGCAAGACTGACAAAAGAAGAAGATGCCGCGGGCGTGAAAGTGGGGGGGATTTTGGTGGAAGAGTACGGCTCGCTTTTGTGCGCGGGGATAGGCTTAAACGTCGTTTCCTGCCCGCCACCGGAAGCATTGCGCGAAGGAGCGGCGACTCCCGCAGGGTGTCTGTATCCAGAGACTGCCGTGCCGTGCGTCATTCCAGACGTGATCGGCTTATGGCAAAAGCTTGTGCAGCGGGTTCATTTTTGGTACGTGAGTTCGGTTGTTCACTACAACAGAGAAGAGTTGACAAATCGCGTGCAGAAATATCTTGCCTGGGTGGGCCGTGACGTACTTGTGCACGGTGGTGACGCTGATGATCGTCCGGGCAGGCTTTTGGGTGTCAACGAAAGCGGGGCGCTCCGCCTTCTCCTGTCCGGTCATGAATGTGCTGTCGTTCCAAACAGCATATCCCTCTCGTCATACAAACGCCCTTCTTTTTAGGTGTTCGGCTCGCCTTTTAACCCGGCGGCCAGCTTTGTCCGCCGGATATTCGGATAACGAGGATTGAATGGCCAACAAGACGTTTTATCAGGTTTTGGACGAGGTGAAGGGCAAGCCGATTTTGGTTGCCAACCGGGGTATTCCCGCCCGTCGCATTTGTCGATCCATCCGCGAGCGGTTTGATGGCATTGCCATCATGACTGCGACCGATGTGGACAAAACGTCTCCGGCCGCGTCCGCTGCGCAGGAATTAATGCTTCTTGGCAAAGACCCGCGCGCGTATCTGGACATTGATCGCATTATCGATCTTGCCAAGAAACGTGGTGTGGTGGCTATCCATCCCGGTTGGGGGTTTGCGTCTGAGGACGATACGTTCCCCAAACGGTGCGCGGAAGAGGGCATCATTTTTATCGGGTCCACAGCGGAAGCCATGAACCTGCTGGGCAACAAGGTGCAGGTGCGCCGGTTGGCCAAAAAGTTGGGAGTCCCAGTGGTTCCCGGTTCCGAAGGCGCGGTGGACGTGCCTCAGGCCCGTGTTATCGCCGCTGAAATCGGCTTTCCTATCATGTTGAAGGCCGAAGGGGGCGGGGGCGGACGAGGCATTTTCCTTGTCAGCAATCAGGACGAACTGGAATCTGCCTTTACCAAAGCTTCCACCATGGCGCAGGCCTCGTTTGGTAATCCGCGCGTGTACGTGGAAAAATACCTTTCCTCAGTCCGGCACATTGAAATTCAGGTTCTCGCGGATAAATATGGCAACGTGTTCGCCTTTGACGAACGTGACTGCACCGTGCAGCGTAACCACCAGAAATTGGTGGAAATTACTCCGTCGCCTTCCGCCTTGCTCACCCCAGAGCTACGCGCACAGCTTAAGGACTACTCCCGTCAACTGGTGCTTGCTGTTGGGTATGACTCGCTGGCAACTGTGGAATTTTTGGTCACGAAGGACGGCACCCCCTATCTTATTGAGGTGAATACTCGCCTTCAGGTGGAGCACGGCATTACCGAGGCGCGGTATGGCATAGACTTGGTGGAAGAGCAGATCGCCGTGGCCTTTGGCGCGGAATTGCGCTTGCGCGAAGACGACCTGCCTCCCGGTCAGTGGGCCATGCAACTGCGTATTAACTGTGAAAATCCACAAGACGGCTTTTCGCCCAACTGCGGCACCATTTCCCGTTATGTTTCTCCCGGTGGTCCCGGCATACGTATAGACTCCAACCTGTCCGCCGGGTACGAGTTCCCATCCAACTATGACTCGGCGGGAGCGTTGCTTATCGCGTATGGTCGCGGCTGGCACAAAGTGCTGGGCACTATCGAGCGCGCGCTGAATGAATACGCCATTGGCGGGGTGAAGACGACCATTCCCTTCTTCAAGCAGGTCATCAAGCACCCCAAGTTCCGCGACGCCACCTATGACACCAACTTTATCGCCTCTACCCCGGAATTGTTGTGCTACACGGATATGGCACCGGAAGCGGTGCGGCTTTCCCGGCTCATCGCGTGCATTAGCGCCAAAGGCTACAATTCGCACGTGCAGTTAGGGGGCTATCGCACGCCGGACACTCCCAGAGTGGGCAGCGGCAAGTTTGATCCGGTGCTCCCGGCTATTCCCCCCAAGCAGTTGAAAGCCGAATCGCCTTATCCTCGCGGCGACCGCACGGCTCTGTTGGATTTTGTGCGCGATTCGGATGTCATTCATTTTACGGACACCACGCCGCGCGACTTAACGCAGTCCAATTCAGGTAATCGGTTCCGCATGGCGGAAGATATGTTGGTGGGACCGTATTTGGACAACTGCGGTTTCTTTTCTATTGAAAACGGTGGCGGTGCCCATTTCCACGTGGCCATGATGGCGAATATGACCTATCCGTTCACCGAGGCGCTACAGTGGAACCGGTTTGCCCCTAAAACGCTGAAGCAGATACTCATCCGCTCCACCAATGTGTTGGGCTACAAGCCGCAGCCTAAAAATTTGATGCGGCTTACCGGCGAAATGATTTGCGATCATTACCACGTTATCCGGTGTTTCGACTTTTTGAACCACATGGACAACATGCGTCCCTTCGCGGAAGTGGCTCTTAGCCGACGTGAAGTGGTGTTTGAACCCGCGATTTCCTTGTCATGGGCCAAAGGGTTTGACGTTTCCCACTACATGGGAGTGACTGAGGCCATTTTGCGTATGGTGGGCAGCGTGGCTGGAGTAAGCCCGGAAAAGGCCAGCCGTTTGATTATTCTTGGCCTCAAAGATATGGCGGGCAGTTGTCCTCCCCGGTTTATGACGGAGCTGGTCACGGCATTGCGGAAGCGCTGGCCCGATCTGGTGTTGCATTACCACCGGCACTACACGGACGGCCTGTTCGTGCCTGCCGTGGGCGCGGCAGCCAAAGCCGGGGCGCATATCGTGGATACAGGCATTGGTGCCGCCGTGCGTTGGTATGGGCAGGGCGAGGTGCTTTCCACTGCCGCCTATATCGAAGAGGAACTGGGGCTGAAGACCAACCTCAACAAAGACATGATCCGCGAATGCAACTTTGTGCTCAAGCAAATCATGCCATACTACGACCGCTATACCGCCCCGTATTTTCAGGGTATTGACCATGACGTGGTAGAGCATAACATGCCGGGCGGAGCCACCTCGTCGTCACAGGAAGGGGCTATGAAGCAGGGGTATATTCACCTGTTGCCCTACATGCTGAAGTTCTTGGCGGGCACCCGCAAGATAGTGCGGTATCACGACGTGACTCCCGGTTCTCAGATTACATGGAACACCGCATTTTTGGCTGTGACCAGCGCATTCAAGCGCGGCGGCGAAAATGAAGTGAAGTATTTGCTCAGTGTGTTGAACGACGTGACCAAGGCTGCGGATTTCGGCGATAGCTCGCCGCAAATGCAGGAAGCGAGACTCGCCCTGTATCAGGACAGCAATGACGCTTTCCGTGATCTGCTGCTGGGGCGGTTTGGTAAAATGCCTTTGGGCTTCCCGCCCAATTGGGTATACCAGAGTGCCTTTGGGCAGGAATGGGAACAGGCCATTGCCTGCCGTACAGAAAATTCGCCGTTGGACACGGTTTGTGATATCGATCTTGCCGGTGAGGAACGGGACTTCATTGAGCACGCGAAGCGTAAGCCCACGGAAGAAGAGTTCGTCATGTACCTGAACCATCCTGCGGATGCGTTGAAAACCGTGCAATTCCGGCAAACATATGGCAATCCTAACAGGGTGCCGCTGGATGTCTGGTTTGAAGGTTTAGAACAGGGGCGCGAACTCCAGTTTGTGGATAGCAACAGAAAACCGCACACCATGACCATTTTGCACAAGACAAGCCCGGACAAGTCTGGCAAGAGCGTGGTGCGGTATGTGCTTGACTCGGAAATTATGAGCTATGATGTACAGGTGGCTCAGCCGCAGGAAGAAGAAGGAATAGGCTTTGAAAAGGCCGAAAAGGATAATCCGGGCCATGTGGCCGCTCCTTCCAACGGCGATTTGTGGGTCATGTATGTAAACCCCGGTGACATGGTGAAGAAAGGGGAAGAACTCTTTAATATCTCCATCATGAAACAGGAAAAAGCTGTGCTCGCCCCCATGGACGGCATGGTGAAACGAGTGCTCAAAACGGCGGACTTCAAGGAAAACAAAGTAATGGTGCCGGTCAAAGAGGGTGAATTGCTCGTGGAGCTTGGCCCGGTGCCCAAACGTTGCCCCAATGAAAACTGCCGGAAGCCTTTAGCCATGGAAGGAGTGTGCTTTTGCCCCTTCTGCGGTATGAAGTTGGACGCGTGATTGGACCCGCCGCTCCCTCCCTGTGAGGGGGCGGCGTATCGTGGAGTGCTCGGCGTCGATACTCTTTCATTGACGCTGCTTAAGCATCGGAGATATATAGGACAATGCCTGTACGTACGTGACAGTTGATTCCTGACCAGATCTACTTGTTATTTGGTTCGGAGTATCATTCCGCATGACCGGGGGACTGCGATGGTTTTGTCGCACGGTAATGGATGATGCTCCCGCGCGGTTCCTCCGCCGAGGACAGCGAATCCGGTGTACAACGAAAGACGCTTATGCCTTTCATGAAGGAGTAACTTGTATGGCCAAAACGAAGGCTGAACCGACCAAGACCAGCCAGCCCGCCCAAAATGTTGAGACGGGGAAGGTTGACGAACTCAAACAACGGTTGGTCCTCAATGGTGCCAACATTGTCACCATTGGTGAAGAAGCCGAGCTTTTGGTGGGCGGCAAGAACTATAACACCGCCCTTATCAGCCAGGTGCCAGATATCCGTGCGCCGCAGTTTCGTGCCATTTCATCCATCGCCTTTCATAAGGTATTGGATGAAACCAAGGTTAACGCCTCGTTGGTGCGTTCCATTGTTGATAAGGAATATAACCGTATTGACTGGAACGACCCCGAAATAAATAAAGACTCTGATTTTATTCAAAAATTTGTTCGCAATCTCGCCCGCGAAATTCGCACGGAAATGGCTGCCTCCGGTGTCGCCAATCAGCTTAAGACACGCAGTTTCGTTAATAACGTGGTGGAAGGTTTTGCTACCTCTCCTGAAGGCATAGACCAACTGCGCAAGCGCTCTGTGCTGGTTCAGGCGGGCATCCTTTCTGTGGAATTGCCTTCGCAGGTTCGTGAATGCGTGTGTTCCGCGTATAACGACATCTGCAAGGACGCCGGAGTGGAAGACGCTCCCGTGGCCGTGCGTTCCTCCGCCGCCGGGGAAGATTCCCGTAAAAAAGCGTTTGCGGGATTGCAGGACACCTACTTGAATATCGTAGGCGAAAATATGTGCGCAGAGGCCTATCACTGGGACTGCGCATCCGCCTACAATCTGCGTTCTATGACGTACCGCCGCGAGGCGATTCTCGATGCCATGGCCCGTGCCGAAGCCACGGGAGACGATTCCATTGCCATTAAGGCGAAGGAAGAGTGGGCCATCGAAAATACCTCGCTCTCGGTCTGCATTATGCGCATGATTAACCCGGTGATTTCCGGTACGGCGTTTTCTGCGGATACCGCCACCGGCTGCCGCGGGACCGTGCGTAAAGACCTCGTTTCCATCGACGCCAGTTATGGTCTTGGCGAAGCGGTGGTGGGGGGCATGGTTACTCCCGACAAATTCTACGTTTTCAAGCGGGATGATCTGCAGGAAGTGATCATCCGGCAGATGGGATGCAAAGACAAAAAAATTGTCTACGACGAAAAGGGCGGCACCAAAATGACCAAGGTGCCGGAGAATGAAGCGTACCGCTGGTCCCTCTCGCTTGCACAGGCAGAGGAAGTAGCCAAAGGGGTGCGTAACATCTCCAAGGCCTACGGCGGCATGATTATGGATACGGAATTCTGCATCGATAGTGCGGACCGTCTGTGGTTTGTGCAAGCCCGCCCTGAAACCCGTTGGAACGAAGAACTGGAGTTGCACCCGCACACCATCTTCATGCGTCGGCTGGAAGTGGATGCCAAGGCCGCTGCCAGCGCTGAAGTTATTGTGGAAGGTAACGGAGCCTCCCGCGGAGCGGGTCAGGGCCATGTGAAATTCCTGCGCTCCGCATTGGAATTGAACAAAATTAATAAGGGCGACATCCTTGCCGCAGAGCGTACAGACCCGGACATGGTTCCCGGTATGCGCGTGGCAGCCGCCATTTTGGCTGACGTGGGGGGCGATACCAGCCACGCGGCGATTACGTCTCGCGAGTTAGGCATTCCCGCTATTATCGGCATTCAGCGTCTGGAGGCGCTTCGCGCACTGGACGGACAGGATGTGACGGTGGACGGCACGCGAGGCAAAGTCTATCGCGGCCTGTTGCCTCTGCGTGAAGTGGGTGGAGAAATGGACATCGCCAGCCTTTCTCCCACCAAGACCAAAGTGGGGCTTATTCTTGCCGACGTAGGGCAGGCACTGTTCCTTTCCCGTCTGAGAGATGTGGAGGACTTTGAAGTGGGCCTGCTGCGTGCCGAGTTTATGCTGGGCAACGTCGGGGTTCACCCGCGTGCCTTGGAAGCATATGACAATGGCGAATTGGAGCACGTGGTCAACGCCAAGGTGAAGGAGCTAGACGCGAAGCTTACCAAGCTGCTGCGCGAACAGTTGGCTGCGGGCATTGTCGGCGTAGATATGAAGCTGCGCGACTATGTGGGGCACCTGACTGGACTTGCTGAAGAAATTGCGCAGCTCACCGAGCAGGAAAATCTTCGTGGTACTGATGAAGTGCTGGCTGTGCACCGCAAGATGCGCGAACTGGACCACAAGCTGGACGACCATGTGGCCTTTGCCACCCGGCGTTTGGATGTGCTGAAGACCTCCGACAACCTGTATGAGCACGTGCTGTGCGTTATGGGCTTTAAGGACGAATTAGCCATGCTGGTGGGGTCCGACCCGGAAACCAAGCGCCGCATAGCCGAAATTGACGCCGTGACCAAGGCCCGTGTGGAAGCTGCGTTAAAGATTTCTTCCGTACAGGAAACGATCAAGAAGATCACAACACTGCGGAATGATGTGGCTCTGACCACCGGGATGAAGAAGGAAATCGAAGATATCCGGCACATACCGGAGAAGATTCGTGAAATTATCCGCGCACGGGGCTTTCGCTCTGGCAAAGAGCACTATGTGCAGACCCTTGCTCAGGGGTTGGCCCTGTTTGCCATGGCCTTCTACGGCAAGGATATCGTCTATCGCACCACGGACTTCAAATCTAACGAATATCGCAACCTTTTGGGGGGAGCGCTCTTCGAGCACTTTGAAGACAATCCCATGCTGGGATTCCGCGGCGTGTCGCGCAACCTGCATGACTGGGAGCTGGAAGCCTTCAAGCTGGCTCGTGGCGTGTTCGGCGGCACGAATTTGCAGATTATGCTTCCCTTTGTCCGTACCCTGGAAGAAGGCCGCTCCATGCGTCGGTATTTGGAGCAGGTCCATAAGCTGAAAAGCGGTGTGGACGGGCTTAAAGTTATTCTCATGTCGGAAATTCCCAGTAACGCCATTTTGGCAAAGGAATTCATTAAGGAATTCGACGGATTCTCCATCGGTTCCAACGACATGACCCAGATGGTGCTTGCGACAGACCGTGACAATGCCAGCCTTTCGCACATTTATGATGAAGAGGATCCGGCCGTTATTTGGGCCATTCTCTCCACCATTTTTACCGGACAGAAATACGGCAAAAAGGTGGGCTTCTGCGGGCAGGGCGTGTCTAACAGCGTTATTCTGCGCGGCTTGGTAGCCGTTGCGGGTATTGTTTCCGCCTCAGTGGTGCCGGATACCTACTTCCAGACGAAGTTGGATATGGCCGCGGTGGAAAAAGAAAACATTCCGACCAGCAAATTGGGCGAATGGCTGGGAACGCAGTTCCTGCTCAAGCTCCGTGCTCTGCTGGAAGAGAATGGCTACGGACACATCCTGAAGAAGTACAATACGGCGAAGGACATTATGGATTGGTACGAAGGCGAGCTGTGCCGTCTGCACGAGCAGCTTCGTGAATCCATGGATACGCCCAAGGAAAAGTTCTACCGGCAGGAGCTGGAACAGTTCCGTGCCACTTTCCATAAGCCTGTCATTTACGCCGGGTGGAACTGGTCGCAAACCGTGGAAGACGCGTTGCATCAGGCCGGATTTGCCAACTTTGACGAGCAGGCCAAGGCGTTGGAAGCGCAGCGTAAGAAAGCGTGGTAATTATCTTCTGCCGGGGTGTTCTGCGGAGCACCCCGGCGTTTTGATAACACGGCAGGGGATTCGTACCGCCGTTTGTGGGTAAGGGTCCGCCCCTTGCCGATAACAGTTCTGCTGGAACCGCCTTGTCCCTCGGTAAACGCGGTTTGCTGAACGTCAAGAAATGCCAGATAGTTTGCGGAGCGGCCTTCGGGCGGCTCCGCTTTTTTTGCCCCGCACTCTCTCGCACTGTCCAGACTGCGGGCAGTAGCGGATACCGGTTTGCTTTGGGAGAAGCCCCCGCCAGCCCGGCACGCCGAGAGCGGGGCATGCCCGGAAGCAATATACCGCCGTTTTTTGGGATAGAAAAAAGGGGCGCATCCAAATTGGTGCGCCCCGTGTATGGTGTGTTGATTGCGGTATTAGTTCAGCCGTCCGATGACGTTATCTTGAATCCAGTGATCATCGAACCATTCCAGCGGTGTGACCGGCATGCCGGAGATTAAGACTCCATAGTGCAGGTGGTCGCCGCCAGCCATGCCCGTAAGGCCCGTTTTGCCCAAGATGTCGCCTTTGTTCAGAGTCTGGCCTTGCTGCACGTCAATCTCACTCAAATGGGCATAGAGAGTCTGCAAGCCAAGCCCGTGGTCGAGGATGACCACCTCACCGTAAATTCCCATGGTGCCAGCAAAAACAACCTTACCATGGTTGGCTGCGGGCACGGGGGCATGCCGCACAGAGGCCAGATCGTGCCCCAAGTGCGTCTGTTCATCCACGGCTTCCCCATTGTAGACATATGTGCGTTTTTCCGCGAAGCCCGCACGGTTGGCTGCGTTGGGCAACCGTCTGAACCCGCCGTCCCACAACATGGTGGGCGCGGTCTGGCGACCGATAGTAAAGAGTGCCGCGCGGTTGGCTGCGCGCAAGTCGCGGTTTACTTTCAAAAAACGCTCAAGGCCGCTCATGGGGCCGGGAAAATCGTTTTCAAATTCCGGCATCTTGGCAGCAAAAAATCCGTCACTTAAACGAATGGTATCCGTCTTGAACGGGCGGTCCAGCGCATACACACTTAATGGGCGGTCATACACGTTCCCCGCAAGGTCCGTGGCTTCCATACGAGGAGCGTATTCCTGCACGGTCAGGGAGTAGGGGAACGCGAAGAAACACAGATAACGACCGTCCGCCTGTTGGTAGGCGGGGAAGAAAAGTTCGCCGACTTTAACACCGGCGGAAGCGGTTTCCTCAGACACCGTGAAGGCTATAATCCCGGTGCCGCCCCGGCGCACGTATGGTGGCATGGTGCTCACGGAAACACGGGGTGGGGTGGTGTCCAGACGGTAGGCATATTCGCGGGTGGAGGTGTTTCCCTTGCCGAAGGCGGCAAAAGATCCGTCTGTCGATTTGACGATAAGCTCGAAAGCACCTTCCTGAATATTAGCTCCGGCAAGAGGGATGCGTTCATGGACTTCAGCGGGTCTGTCTGTCCATTCTTTTTCAAAGAGGGGGGTGGTGTTGGTGTTTTTGCGGATAAGCACGGTAAGGCTTTTAATGCCTGAGTCCGCGTCGGTCAGGGAAATTTCCAGCACGGAATTGTGGCTTAAGCGGCCTTCTCCGGGAGTGACGGTAATGTCAGGCCCCTGCTGGTCTTTGAAGAGCATGTAGCCGCCTACGCCGCCCACGCCGAGGACGACCAGCAGAAAAAGGGTCAGTAATACACTTTTCAAATTAGACATGATGCTTCCTTGAGAGGCTCGTGATTCGTCGCGAGAAGCGGATAGAGGGTGAATGGCCCGGACGGGGTTCCGGGGAGACAACAAAGATCTGTGATGCGTTGCAGTAGTGGAAGGTTAAACCTGTTCCATGGCATCCATGAGGCTGATGGTGAGTCTGAGGAAATCCGCCTCTGTGAGGATTCCTACCAGACATCCGTTTTCCACAACAGGCAGGCATCCGTATTTGTGGCGGAGCAGGGTATCCGCCGCATCCCGGAGGCGTGTTTCCGGGCTTACAGTTAACACGTCGGGGTGCATGATTTCCGCCACAGGGATGCCGGAATCAATTTCATCTTGCACGGTTCTTTCCACTTCCGCGAAGAGGGAAATTGTCACGGCAAGGATATCCCGGTGGGTCAGCAGACCCACGAAGCGGCACTGTTGGTCCACTACTGGAATGTGCCGTACGCGTGCCAGATTCATAAGAGACTTGGCGGCTTTCAGAGAATCCGTCGGTTGCAGAGTGAAAAGATTGACGGACATGAGGTCGCGCACATAGAGCATGGAGTCTCTCCTGAAAGGTATAGGTTCGGGCAATACTCGCATACTGGGGCCGTTTGTCAAGACGTGCATTTAGTTGACTTGGAAAGAAAAATCTGCTTCTCAAACCGGCACGGCACTAACATTATCCGGGCGAAAGGTTTTGCCCTTTCCCGGAATCGTACACCGCCGAAACCACGGGAGGGAGTCACCAACGCCATGCTGGACATGCGGCGCAACCGCGAAAGAATGATACGAGAACTGGAAGCACGGGGTATCCGGGATATGCGGGTGCTCGGTGCCATGCGTGCCGTGCCGCGCCATCGGTTCGTGCAAGAAGCACTGCGTTTGCAGGCGTATGAGGAGCATCCTCTTCCCATAGGATATGGGCAAACCATCTCGCAACCCTACATTGTGGCACATATGTCCGAGCAGTTGGAATCTTCGCCGGGCATGAGCGTGCTGGAAGTGGGCACAGGATCTGGTTTTCAGGCTGCCGTGCTCGCGGAAATGGGGCTGGAAGTTTATTCGGTGGAGCGCATACGCGAATTACACTTCGCCACGCAGAAACTGTTGCGGGATTTGCGCTACTACCGTATCCGCTTGAAACTGGACGATGGTACCATGGGCTGGCCGGAAATGGGGCCTTTTGACCGCATAGTGGTAACTGCGGGGGGGCCTTCCATCCCAGAACCGCTTGTCCACCAATTGGCGGACCCCGGTGTATTGCTTATTCCTGTGGGAAGAAACAAACGCGCACAGCAACTTGTGCGCATTCGTAAACAGGATGGAGACGTAACGCTGGAGAAACTAGGCGGTGTGGCGTTTGTGGATTTAGTCGGCACACACGGTTGGTAGGAGCAAGCATGTTTCAGCGATTTTTAGATGCGATATGGCGCACGGCTGAGTCGAAGGGAGCACTGCGGGTGCTGGCGGTGGTTTCCTTTACTGAATCTATTTTCTTCCCTATTCCACCGGATTTACTGCTTATTCCCATGGCATTGGCGCGTCGAGAACAGGCTTTTCGCCTTGCTGCCGTCTGTCTTGTCGCCTCATTGTTGGGCGGAGTGTTCGGGTATTGGATTGGATATTACTTCATGGATTTTTTGGGCATGCCCATCGTCCGGTTTTATGGTCTGGAAGAAAATTATTATGTCATCCAGCGGTGGTACGCCACATACGATGCATGGGCTGTTGCCGCAGCGGGCCTTACCCCGATTCCATATAAATTATGCACCCTCACCTCCGGGGCTTTTAGAATAGATTTTTGGGTGTTTCTCATTGCGTCCGCTATTAGCAGAGGATTGCGATTCTTTGTTGTCGCCGGGCTTATTTATATGTTTGGCGAAAAAGTGCGATTTTTTTTGGAAAAACGCTTCGATCTTGTGCTGATAGGAATGCTTATTTTGGGCATTGCCGGATTTGCGGCACTTACGTTTCTTAACTAAATGGTATCGTGCCGGACGGGTGTCCGCCCGTTTTTACCAGCCAGTTGCGCTAACATGCCGTCTATGCGGTCAATAGGCTTGACGATTGAGCATGGTTGCTTAATCTTCAGGGCAGTACGTGAAGGTCTGGAATCACCTTCAGGTGTTCCAAGTATCGGGAACCGGGCGGGCCTGACTACCCCAGCCAAACGATTCCGCAGACATGGGCATACTGCCCTATCGACGAGTCCTTTCTCCGCTCTATGGTGGAGAGCCAATAATAAGGAGAAGAATGTCATGTCTTCATGTAGTGGCTGTTCGTCCTCTTCGGGCGGTTCCGCTGGCTGCGGCAGCACGCAGCCGGGTGCGGAAAACGCTCCCAGCGCCAAGCAAAATATCCAAGATGCGCTTATCAGTTCCACTTTGGATAAAATTCGATACAAACTGTTTATTATGAGCGGCAAAGGCGGAGTGGGCAAAAGCTCCGTTACGGTCAATACGGCTGCGGCACTGGCTGCCAAGGGCTTCAAAGTGGGTATTCTGGACGTGGATATTCATGGTCCCAGTGTCCCAAACCTGTTGGGTGCCACCCAACTCGGACTTGAAGCGGACCGGGGGGGATTGCTCAATCCCGCACAGGTGAGCGAAAACCTGTGGGTTGTTTCCATGGATTCTCTGCTCAAAGACAAGGACACCGCAGTGCTCTGGCGCGGCCCTAAGAAAACTGCCGCAATCCGCCAGTTCGTTTCCGATGTTAACTGGGGTGAGTTGGACTTTTTGCTCATTGATTCCCCTCCCGGAACGGGAGATGAGCATATGACAGTGCTCAAAACCATACCGGAAGCGTTATGTGTGGTGGTAACAACGCCACAGGAAATTTCTCTGGCTGACGTGCGCAAAGCCATCAATTTCCTGCAATACGCCAACGCGAATGTTTTGGGTGTGGTGGAGAATATGAGCGGCTTATGCTGTCCGCACTGTGGTGGCGAGATCTCCCTTTTCAAAAAAGGGGGAGGGAAGCAACTTGCGGAACGCTATGGACTGGAATTCCTTGGCAGTGTCCCGCTGGACCCTGCTACGGTGGTTGCCGCCGATAAGGGAATTCCCGTGGTGTTGCTGGAAGAGGAGTCGCACGCCAAGGCAGGATTTTTGAATCTGGCAGACGCCATTGTCGCCGCAGTGGACCGGAGCTTGGAAGCCATAGCGACACATCACGAGTAGCGGACACGTGGTGGTCGGTACGCGGAACATCCGTTTCGGCCACCACGATTTGAACCAGTTAGGCGTGCGGGGTGAGCATAAGAACGCCACGAGGTCTTGGGATGCATAGCTACAAGAGATATGAGGGAAGATGGAGAAAGGGCCTGTTTCTTTTTCTCTGTGTTGTTACCTCGCTTGTGGCTGTTTCTATGGCATGGGGGCAGACGATTTATTACTGGAAAGATGCCAAAGGCATTTACCATTTTTACCGCACCCCACCTCAAGGCTTTACCATTCGCGGAAATCCCGGCAAGGTTTCCAGACAGCAACTGGACCGCAAGACGCTGCACCGGCTGGCCGAAAGGTTAGGAAAACGCCACAGTGTGGACCCGCACCTTATCCGCGCGGTCATTAAAGTGGAATCTGACTACGATCCCAAGGTGGTTTCCCGCGCGGGAGCGCAGGGACTCATGCAGATTATGCCGGAAACACAGAAGGATTTGGGGCTGGAGAATCCGTTTGACCCTGTGGAGAATATGGATGCCGGAGTGCGGTATCTGCGCATGATGCTGGATCGGTTCAAGGACATCCGGCTTGCTCTGGCAGCGTATAACGCGGGACCGGCTGCTGTGGAGAAATATGACGGCATCCCGCCCTTTGCTGAAACAAGGAAGTATGTTACCAACGTGCTGACTCAGTACCGCAACAACGTAAAGGCCCAATAGCCATGTTTAATCTCGCCAACAAAATTACCCTTGCCCGTATTTTCATTGTCCCCTTTATTGTTTTTCTTCTCTATTTTCCCAGCCGGCTTACCTGTTTTATCGCCTTTGTGCTGTTTGCGGTGGCTTCCGCCAGTGACATGCTGGATGGCTTTATCGCCCGCCGGGAAGGGCTTGTGACCAGTTTCGGTAAATTTTTGGACCCGCTGGCAGACAAACTGCTTATTAGTTCCGTTCTGGTTATGCTATCCTGTCTAGGATGGGTTCCCGCGTGGATTACCATTGTTATCATTTGCCGGGAACTGGTAGTAACCGGGTTGCGGGCCGTTGCTGCGGACGAGGGTATTGTCATCGCCGCCGACCGGTTCGGTAAACTAAAAACCATTCTCCAGATGCTCGCCTGTGGGCCGCTTATCATCCATTACCCTTTACTGGGTATCCCGGTGCATGAGTTAGGAGAGATTCTCCTTTACATGGCCCTTGTCCTAACTGTATTTTCTGGAGGAAACTACCTTTTTGGTTTCTATAGGAACTGGCAGAGGGAATCTGCCGGTATAAAGCAAACCAACTGATCTGCGGCGGGAAATCCGACACACTTTTCTCCCGCTAAAAACCGCCGCCGCGCACGCGTCCCCGGCATGGTCCGGTGTCATTGCGCGGGGCGATTTGCCTCCGGGGGTGGCCATGGGGGAACATGAGGCGTTGCAAAGCAGGCTGCGGAACTGTCTGCAAACCATTCTGGAGCTGGAACCGGACCTTGACGGTCTGGAACTGGGACATGACCTTATGAAGGAGTTTGATACCCTCAAATCCTTCATGGAAAAGCTGAATGTCGTAGAACTACAGGAAGATGATGTGCGCCGCATAGAAATTGCTACCGCGAATTTCCTTGAGGAACTTAAAGGACCATTGGCCAGCCTGCGTGAACGCGGCCTTGCCCGCGGGTTCCTGCAATAGTCATGTTTTGGAAGCGCGTACTTCTTGGGGCGTCTATTACCCTGAATATTTTTTTGTTGGTCAGAATGCTCGCCAGCGATCAGGGTGTCTTCGCATATCGAGAATTGAAAAGCGAATACAATGCGCTGGCCCTACGTCTGGCAGATCAGGAACAGCGTAATGTGGCATTGAGTCAGGAAATTCGGCTGCTGCAATCCGACCCTGAATATTTGGAGAACGTCATCCGGCAGCGGATGAATTTTGTTAGGGATAACGAAATATTGTACATATTCCCAGACGACGCCGAAGAGGGCGCGGCAGGAGCCGTTCAGGATGAAGGCAAAAATTAGATGGTATCAGGAAGTGCTGGAACTGGAGCCCAGTTCCAAGGTGTTCTTTCCCTTGGCCAAACTGTTTGCCGAAAATGGACAGTACGCCGAAGCGGTCGCCTCGTTGCGGCAGGGGCTGGAAAGGCACCCGGAACACTTTGAAGCCAGAATGTTGCTCATCGATTGCCTTGGAAATCTTGGTGCGCAGGATCAGCTTGTGGCGGAGGTTCGTGCCATTGGCTCTGTTTTGCAGCAGCATCCTCTTTTTTGGCAGCGTTGGGCTTCTTCCCTGACAGACGTTCCCCAACAAAAAGACGCCGCACTGGCTCTTTCCTTCCTTTCCGCATCGTTCAGCGAACGCGGTGTTTCGTGGACCGCCGTTATTGAAGCGGGTTTGCGCAATGTGCTAGCCCACGCGGGAACGCCCACAGCGACCTCCCGTGCCCCACGGACGGGTACTCCCGAAATTTCCGCCATGGCGACTGAGCCGGACGACGAGGTGGTGGAAGACGACCTCGTTCATCCCGCACCGGGCCGCGAGGGCGGGCAAGACGACACGGGAAGCCGGGGGGCTGTGCCGCGCAGCCATGCTCGTATTGCCGATGAAGAGCACCCCGTTCGCCTGCCCCAGCATACGAGCGAAGAGCATGGGGACGAGGATGACGACGCGGAAGCGGAACCGTTTTCTCTGCGGACGTTTTCCATGGCGCAGGTGCTGGCAGAGCAGGGAGATGTTAAAGGAGCACTTGAAATTTGTGACGAACTGGAAACCGCAGAACTGACAGCCACGGAGCGGAGTCGGATTCAGGAATTCAGAAAAATGCTCCTTTCTCCCAAAGCCGCTGTGGCAGAAGGTGACTCAACGGCTTCAGGCACGGCAGGTGCGCTGCCTCTTCAGGGCAAAAACAAACTTATCCTTACTCTCGAATCATTGGCGGAACGCTTGGAAGCCCGTGCGGCACGACCATGAACACGCGGTGTTTGTGTTGTTGCCACGGGAACTCCACCCCCGTTGGAAAATCAAGGTACCTTTTTCAGGAGTGAATTCGTGCGCCGTTTGATACTCTTGGCCGCTCTGGCGGCATACGCTGTTTCGCTCGCAGGTTGCGGGCAGACTACAAAGAATGTCTGGAAGGACACCCGGAAATATTACCGGGAATATTTAAACACCCCCGCGACTCTGGCCTTTGAATCCGCAGGCGCGGAACCGGCGGAAGAACGTCTCGCAAAGGTGTTTTTGCCTGTGGGACTCGCACTTGAGTCGTTCCGCCGCGACTTGCAGGGACAAGATAGTTTCCCGCAGGAAGGGTGGGCGGAAGGCATGCTTTCCAAGTATCCGTGGCTCGACGGTATTGCCGTTATTTCTCCTGAAATGACCACCTATCTTCAGGTGCCCGGTTTTACTATGAAGCCTCTGGACTTCGCGCCTCTCTTTGTGGAGGATGCCGCGCGGGCTGCGCGTGAATTGCGCGGAACTGCGCAGGATACGCCGCTCGGACCGGAAGTGCTTGTTGGCAATCCGTTCTTTGCGAATAACGAATTCAAAGGACTTGTTATCGCCTATTTCGATCCTCGCAAGCTGGTTTCTTCTCTTTGTCCAGACCCGGCCCGGCTTGTTATGCTGGACGGTTCCATGCTTCTCTGGTCGGGCCATTATGTTATCGACGCCACGCCCTTACAAGGGGTGGACTGGGATGCTGCCTTGGTCAGTGATTCGTCTGGAACTGCCAAGAATTCGATTGGTGAATTTTTATGGGTAGTGAAATATCTGGGGGCTATGCCGCTGGTTTTTGCCGCAACGGTGGATGAATTTCCCATACAGTCAGCGGCGGAAAGCGATGAGCTGTCTTCCGTTCCCGCAAGTGTGACCGTAAAAACCTCCCCGGCGTCCGAACACCCCGAAGGGGCGGCTCTCCCCCTGTCGCAGGAGCAGTAGGTCAATGGAGGACAGAATGCGTCAAGTTACGGTTACGGAACATCTCCTTTTACATCAAACCAAGTCTCCCGCCGCTACAGGGCGATTTACCGCGCTGTTGTATGACCTGATTCTTTCCGCAAAGATCATTTCCCGTGCCGTGAACAAGGCTGGCTTGGTAGATATTTTGGGTGCCACCGGCGATGTGAACGTGCAGGGCGAACAGGTGCAAAAGCTGGACGAACTGGCAAACCGCACCCTTATTCACCGCATGGAACGCACTGGCGTGCTGTGCGCCATGGCTTCTGAGGAAAATGCGGACCTGATCCGTATTCCTGAACGGTTTACGCGCGGGGACTACATTCTCATCTTTGACCCGCTTGACGGTTCTTCCAATATTGATGTGAACATCAATGTGGGCACCATTTTTTCCATTTTACGGCGCACGTCTCCTTCTGAAGACGATGTAACCTTGGCGGACGTTTTACAACGCGGTACGGAGCAGGTGGCTGCCGGTTATTTTCTATACGGACCCTCCACCATGCTGGTGTATACCGCCGGACAGGGGGTTCACGGGTTCACACTGGACCCCACTGTGGGAGAATTTTTACTCTCCCACCCGGATATTCGCATTCCAGAACGGGGCAAAACCTATTCAGTCAATGAGGCGTACTCTCACTATTGGGATACGCCAACCCGTAATATTGTTGAATATTTTAAGGGAATGGATAACGAGCGCGGCGTGCCGTATTCTTCGCGCTACGTCGGCTCCCTTGTGGCGGACTTTCATCGAAATCTGCTCAACGGCGGAATATTCATGTACCCCATGGACCACCGCACGCCGCTGAAGCCTCATGGTAAATTGCGTCTGCTGTGCGAGGCGTCACCCCTTGCCTTTGTGGTGGAGCAGGCAGGCGGTCTGGCTACAGACGGTTCCCGGCGTATTCTGGATATCGCCCCCGGCGAATTACACGAGCGTGTGCCGTTGTTTATCGGCTCTCCTAGGGACGTGGAAGACGTATCCCGCCTGTATGCCGAAGCCTCTGGCGATTCCCAAAGCGAGTAGGGCGGCGCCGTGCTGATATACAATCGGGATACGGTCCCCGCAACGCCTCACGATGAGAGCCATGATAACCCTCGGCATTGAAAGTTCCTGCGATGAAACCGCGTTGGCCCTTGTGCGGGACGGAAAGCTGCTGGATAGCGTCATGTCCAGCCAGACAGACATCCACGCGCTGTTTGGCGGCGTTGTGCCGGAAATTGCCTCGCGTGAACATTACCGGCTCATCGGTCATTTGTATGACGACCTTCTCTCCCGTAGCGGAACAGCGCTGGATTCCGTAGACACCATTGCGGTTTCCCGCGGACCGGGGTTGCTGGGCAGTCTGCTCGTGGGGCTGGGGTTTGCCAAAGGACTGGCTGCGGCTAGCGGGGCGCGTTTAGTGGGAGTGAACCATCTACATGCTCATCTGTTGGCTCCGGCTCTGGAGCAGCCCATGCATTTCCCGGCGGCGGGACTGCTGGTTTCTGGGGGGCATACGCATACGTATCACATCTTTGGTCCAGACAATTTTGCGCTGTTGGGGAGAACTCTGGATGACGCTGCGGGAGAAGCCTTCGACAAGGTAGCGAAAATGCTGAATATGCCCTATCCCGGAGGGCGTATTATTGACGTGCTCGGACGTCTGGCTGCCCCCGATGTACGCATGTTCACCAAGCCGTATGTGGATAACGATTCGCTGGACTTCAGCTTCAGCGGGTTGAAAACCGCAGTCAGTCTGTACGTGGAAAAACATCCCACGCTCCGGCTTGCTTCTCCGAATGCGGCAGTGGATTTGCTGACCGCAGTCCAGTCGGGAGCGGGAGAGGGGGCTGTACCAGAAGGGCTGGCAGCGCTTTGCGCCTCGTTTAATTACACCGTGGCGGAAACACTGCGTATCAAGGTCTGCCGGGCACTGGAACGCCTGATGCGGCAACCGGATTCGGCTCCGCGTTCTCTTGTGGTGGCAGGCGGTGTCGCGGCGAACAGCCGGGTACGTGAGGCCATGGGGCACGCCGCGGAATCATTCGGAATCCCTTTGATGGTGCCGTCGCCCGCGCTTTGCACGGACAATGGTGCCATGGTGGCTTGCGCGGGGGAAATGCTGGCCCGTATGGGATACCGCCATGGATTAGAGCTGGATGCCATACCGCGAGGACAAAAAATTCCCGATGACTACGAGAAGGATACCCCCACCCCCTTTCCGGGGAAATGCGGAGCCTCCCTTGACACCTAGGGAAACCACTAATATCTATACTCGATAGAGCGACGGATGGTTCCTTTCATGGACATCCGTTACGCCAGATACAACAAACAAAGTCGATCCCCGACGTAAACGTACAAAGGAGCAAACGATGGCTGTTCAGGTGACCGATGCTAATTTTGAGGCTGAGATTCTTAAATCCGGCATTCCCGCTCTCGTGGACTTCTGGGCACCGTGGTGCGGTCCTTGTCGCGCGATGGGTCCCGTTATTGATGAACTGGCCACCGAATACGACGGCAAGGTTCGCATCGTGAAGATGAACGTGGACGATAATCCCGCAACGCCCAGCAAGTACGGTATCCGCGCCATTCCTACCATTATCCTTTTCAAGAACGGCGAAGTGGTTGAGCAGATCACCGGCGCAGTGTCCAAAAGCAGCATTAAGGATATGATCTCGCAGAAGGCGCTGGGCTAATGAAAGACTACGATTCCCTTGTGATAGGGGGTGGCCCTGCCGGTGTGACGGCCGCCCTTTATCTGTTGCGTTCCGGCATGAAAACCGCCTTCGTGGAGATGCTTTCTCCGGGTGGACAGTTGCTTATGACTGAGTCCATCGAGAATTATCCCGGATTCCCGAAAGGCCTGAAAGGCTATGAACTCGCCGACCTTTTTGAAGCGCATCTGGAAAACTTTTCATACGACAAGTACACCGATGCCGTTCAGGAAGTTGTCGCGGATGGGAATCTCTACACGGTGCGCATCGGGGATGAGTGGGTTCGGACTCGCAGCATTATCGTTTGTACCGGCGCGCGGTACAAAAAACTGGGATTGCCTAATGAAGAGCATCTGACAGGACGGGGTATTTCCTACTGTGCTCTGTGTGACGGAAACTTCTTCCGAGGGCAAGAAGTCGGCGTTGTGGGGGGCGGCAACTCCGCGCTGGAAGAAGCCTTGTACCTTTCCCGTTTGGTGGGTAAGCTGCACCTTATTCACCGGCGGGACGCGTTTCGTGCCACACAGTGCGTGCAGGACAAGATTCGCGCACAAGAAGGCATCCACATTATCAGGAGTGCCGCAGTAACCGCCCTGCATGGGGAAGATAGCCTGACAGGCGTGACTCTGTGCGACCTGAAGACCGGAGAGGAATCATTCCTGCGGCTCGACGGGTTGTTTATTTTTGTAGGCTATGAGCCTGTGAAGCATTTTTACCCGGACGGACTGACCACGGATGGCTCCGGGTTTATCGTGACCGACGCTGAAATGGTTACCAGTCTGCCGGGAATTTTTGCCGCCGGGGACTGTAGATCCAAATTGTGTCGCCAAGTGGCCACCGCCGTGGGCGATGGGGCCACCGCGGCTAACTCCGCATTCCACTACCTGGAACGTCATTAATGCGCAGATCACTTCTTCGTCTTTTTGCCTTGCTGCCAGTGCTGTTCATGCTCAATGGCTGTGGTATAATAGACTATTTTTATCTTCCGCCCCCGGAAGACACGGCTCAGGAACTCTTTGAGGCGGGCAATGATGCCATGCGTGAAAAGAATTACGCGGCGGCTATTGAGCATTTCAATACCCTCAAAGACAAGTATCCGTTTAGTCCTTACACGCTGGAAGCGGAGCTTTCGCTGGGCGACGCCTACTTTCTGGATGAAGAATACGGGCTGGCAGTGGATACCTTCAAGGAATTTGAGAGTCTGCATCCACGCCATGAGGCAATTCCCTATGTTCTCTTTCAAATAGGGAACGCCAATCTGCTCAGTTTTGTCTCCATTGACAGGCCGCAGACAAATATTGCTGAGGCATATGAATATTTTGTGCGCCTCAAGCAATCGTATCCCGATTCTGAATACGCCCAGAAGGCGGACGACTATCTGTATAAATGCCGTAAGTATATGGCAGAACACGAAATTTATGTGGCGGATTTTTATTGGCGCACAGACCGGTATTTGTCCGCGTACTACCGGTACCAAAGCGTTCTCAATAAGTTCTCCGATGTGACGGAATATCAAGAGTACGCGCGGGAACGCGCGGACATTGCTTTCCTTAAAGCACAGGAGCAGGAATCCACGCTGGAAAGAGAACGCTACAAAGGTTCGTGGAAGGATTATTTCGACTGGCTGTAGTGCGCCGCACCGCAGCAGGCGATGCGTTTGTCCGATAGCAAAAACGGCCCACCGTCCGGTGGGCCGTTTTTTATGGCCTGAGCGCAAGACGCATCGGGTGCCGCATTCCTGTACGGTCGGTCCCTAGCTCTTGGTAAAACGGCGCGGTAGTCAAAGCCTCTCATTCCGGGCGAAGGGACGCCTTTTGCTTCGGCACACTATATACAGTGTGGTAATCCGGGACGGGCTTGGGGAAATTGAATACTGTGCCGTTACTGCGGGCAGAATTTTTTAAAGCGATGTTCCGTCAGGTTCCTGTGTGCCGTTGATTCTGTCGGCATCGTCCGAGGGAAGGGCAAATTCGCGGATAGCGTCCCATATAGCCGTAAGTCCTATACCGGATTCGGATGAGGAAATGATGGGACGAGTCCCCTGAAGCAGCGATGCCCATTCCTGCTGACGGCTGGCCCGCTCTCGTTGCTTACATTTATCTGCTTTTGTCAGAATGGGGAGCAGTGGAATATGAATGTTTCGCGCATACGCGGTGAGGTCAATATCCAGTTTTTGGGGAGAAACTCGGCAGTCCAGCAGTATTGCCAGTGCCTTGAGTTCCGGTGTTCCCGTGAGATACGCATTGATAAGCTTTGCCCATTTTTCTCTGTCGCTTTTAGCGGCGCGGGCGTAGCCATATCCGGGAAGGTCCACAAGATAGAAGCTCCCCGGTTCTACGCGATAGTAGTTTAAGCTCTGCGTTTTTCCCGGAGTGGAGCTTATACGCGCCAGCTTTTTGCGACCAGCGAGTGCGTTAATGAGGGAAGACTTTCCCACATTGGAACGTCCCGCCAGCGCAATCTGCGGTGTGTCGACTTTCCTGAGCTGGTCCATCGTGTATATAGTATCTTCAAGAATAAGCTGTGGTTGCATGGGGGTATAGTCCTATGGAGTGCAAGCGCGTGGGGGACAACGTAGGCTGTCCGGCACGGCTTGACAGAAGAAGGCAGTTCAGAAATTATACCGGGATTTCGTCCGGGTACACGAAACTGCTATCAGAATCGGCTACGAAACACAAAGGGGAATGGCATGGCCCGGTACAGATTTCTGGTTCTCAACGGTCCTAATCTTGGCGCTTTGGGCAAACGCCAGCCTGAAATATACGGAACACAGGGAATGGACGCGCTACACGAACTGGCAGACCGCGTGCTTGGCCCGCGCGTTGCCGATGTGGACCTTGCCTATTATCAGACCAACAGCGAAGGCGGGCTTATAGACCGTCTTGAGCTTGCACGGGAAGAGGGCATTCACGGTGTCGTTCTGAACGCCGGCGCCTACACGCACACTAGCCTTGCACTGGCGGATTGCCTTGCGTGGATAGCTGTTCCCTGTGTGGAAGTGCACTTGAGCAATGTGCTGGCACGCTCCGAACCATTGCGCCAAAAGAGTTATATCGGGCGCCACGTCATCGGCGTGGTCGCCGGGTTCGGTATGCTCAGTTATGCGTTAGCCATACAGGCTCTTGTGCAGCACCTTGAAAAAAGGTAATGTCTCTGGTCCCGTTGGTCGGGATGCTTTTTTTATACGACACTTCTCGGTGCAACACCGAAATTTTTTGGAGGAGTTCTCATGTATTCCACTACTGATTTCAAACGCGGCCTTAAAATTTTAATGGACGATACGCCGTATGAAATTATTGAATTCCAGCATTTTAAGCCCGGTAAAGGCGGCGCAATGGTGCGCACAAAACTGCGTAACCTGCTGAACGGTCGAGTGGTGGATAAAACCTACCGTTCCGGGGAAAAAGTCGGGCGTCCTGATATTGAGCACCGCGAAATGCAGTATTTGTATCTTGAAGGTGAAAATTTGGTCCTCATGGACATGGGTTCCTATGAGCAGCACTATATGTCCGCGGAAAATGCCGACGGCAAAGGCGATTTTCTTAAAGACGGGCAGGTTGTCAAAGTGATGTTGTATAATGGGGAGCCGCTAGATCTGGAATTGCCCGCGTCCATGGTGCTGGAAGTAACGCATACTGAGCCGGGTGCCAAAGGCGATACGGTTTCCAATGTCACCAAGCCTGCGACTCTGGAAACAGGGATTGTCGTTAACGTGCCGCTGTTCATTACTATTGGTAACCGTGTGAAAGTGAACACGGAAACCCGCGAGTATCTGAGCCGGGAAAACTAGCATTCGTACCGTCCCGCAACCCGGTTCCGGCTGGGCGAGTGTGGACGAGGAAGCTGTAATACGGTAAGGGATATGGCTGTTATTTGTGGCCGTATCCCTTTTTTCTTTACTGTTTTCGGAGGGTAGTTCTACGGACGGCAACCGCGTGGCACGCGAACTGTTTTCACTGTTTCTCCTTTTCTGGGGTCTGTTCTTGTTGTTGAGCCTCGGCTCATACAGCCAGCTCGACCCCAGCCTGAACCATGTGGTCAGTTCGCCGGTCACTATTCATAATGCCGCCGGAGTGTTCGGAGCGTATCTCGCCGGTATGCTGGTGGATTTTTTCGGCATTGCATCCTACTTGTGGGCGATGGGCTTTGTCTTTGCCGGAGGGCGTAATTTTATTCGCGGCCTTGAGGCGCTGTGGTGGCGCTGGCTGGGCATCGTCCTCTTTGGCATTAGTCTTTGCGCGCTCGCTTCCGCAGTGGGCATGCAGGTTGGAGATATTGCCGGAGGCGGGCTGTTGGGCAACCAGTTGTACTCCGTGGGCTGGTACTACCTGCGGCCCATCGGGGCTACACTGCTTTGGCTTTTTGTTACTATCTGCTCCATACAGTTGAGCATAGGAATTTCTTGGGCGGAGGTGGCAGGTTTTCTGAGGCGTGCGTTTGCGGAATGGCTGGAGCGTCGTAAAGCCGACTCTTTGCGAAATGCCAGAAGAGAACGAGATGGTTCGTCCGGCGTGGTCGTGTCTGCCCCGTCCTTTTCCGCGAGTGCGGAAGAAGAGGTTTCGCGAAAACGGCGTGTCATTACGGAGGGTGGGGTGCGAAAGGCGTTCGGAGCGCTTTGTGCCTTTTTTCGTCCCCGCAAACGCGCTGAACAGGCAGGCCTGCTCGTACTTGCTGAGGATGTGACTCCCGTGGACACTCCTCAAAGCAGGGCGATCACGGGAATGGCGCGTTCCAGTTCGCGGGAAGTTCCGGTTCTTCTTCCTCAAAACGAGAGTTTTCAAGCCGATAGCGGACTGGTCATTGATGAGCCGGTGACAGCGCATGGCGGAGAGTTGCTGGCCCCCTTCCCGGAAACACCCACGGCTCCTCCCCGTGCGGCGGCGAAACGTCCTGCTCCACCTAAGGTGAAAACCGGCGGAAAGGTACGCATGCCCCCGCTTGATTTGCTTTCTGATCACACAGGGGACAGTAACCGTACTCCCCGTGATGTACTGGAAGATAAGGGACGCTTACTCATTGAATGTTTGGCGGACTTTGGTGTGCAAGGCGAACTGCAACGCATCACACCCGGTCCCGTGGTCACCATGTTTGAGATTAAGCCTGCTCCCGGTGTGAAGGTGAGCCGCATTGCCAATCTTTCGGACGATCTTGCCATGGCTTTGCGTGCTATTTCCGTGCGTATTCAGGCACCTATTCCCGGCAAGGACAGCGTGGGTATAGAAATTCCCAACGATGTCCGGGAAATGGTCTGCTTGCGGGAACTTCTCTCCGCAGACGTCTTTCGTAAGTCCGCTCTACCTCTCACGCTTGCCATCGGCAAAGACATCTCCGGCATTCCCTTTGCCACAGACTTGGCTAAAATGCCGCACCTGCTGGTAGCAGGGGCTACGGGGCAGGGGAAAAGCGTGTTTATTAACTCGGTGTTAATGAGTCTGCTGTATCGCACTACGCCGGAAGAGTTGCAACTTTTGCTGGTAGACCCCAAACGCATTGAACTGGCTGTGTATGCCGACATGCCCCATCTTGTGCATCCTGTGGTGACGGATATGTCACAGGCCAAAAACGCGCTGGATTGGGCGGTGCACGAAATGGACAAGCGGTACGAGTCCATGGCGGTGTTGGGCGTGCGAAATATCATCAGCTACAATGAAAAGCTTGCGTCTTTGGGGAACGACGTACCCGAACAGTATATCGGTCTGGAGTCTATGCCGTATCTGGTTATTATTATTGATGAGCTTGCGGACCTCATGCTTACTGCCGCCAAAGAGGTGGAAACCAGCATAGTGCGCTTGGCACAGTTGGCCCGCGCGGCGGGAATTCATCTTATTTTGGCTACGCAGCGACCTAGCGTGGACGTGGTGACCGGATTGATTAAGGCGAACTTCCCGTGCCGTATCTCTTTTCAGGTAACGGCAAAACATGACTCACGCACTATTTTGGACACCGTGGGAGCAGAGCATCTGCTGGGTAAGGGCGACATGCTTTTCAAGGCGGGCGGCGGGCGCTTGCAGCGTATGCACGGTGCGTTTGTGAGCGATGAGGATGTTGTTGCGGTTGTGGATTTCTGGAAAACGCAGCTTCCCCCCTCGTATAAAGTCGATTTTGCCGAGTGGGGCAGCGAAGGAACAGGCGATCTGGGCGGTTACGACGGAAACGGCGGTCCCATGGGTATTACTTCCGATGACCCCATGTACGCAGAGTGCCTCGCGTTTGTTATGCAACAGGGTAAGGCTTCCATTTCTCTTATTCAGCGTCGTTTCCGCATCGGCTTTAACCGGGCAGCTCGGTATGTGGAACAGATGGAACAAGACGGCATTATTGGTCCAGCGGATGGGAGTAAGCCCCGGTCGGTGGTGGGTACCATACCTATGGGAAAAGATGACTTTTAGAAATATGTGCCGGTGCGGTGTTTTCATACAGAAGACCGGACTGATGGTCGGTAAAAGAGGGGTTATGCGCTACACACGAATTTTCGCCATGCTCACGTGGATAGGGGTGCTTCTTTGTTCTTCCGTTTCTGCCGGCACGGCGCAAAGCGTGGGGGGGAGCATTCAGCAGCGGTACAAGCAGATGCAGACCATGCACGCCTCATTCACGCAGGAGTTGCGGCATAAA
Organism: Pseudomonadota bacterium; assembly: GCA_023460395.1. Taxonomy (GTDB): domain Bacteria; phylum Desulfobacterota; class Desulfovibrionia; order Desulfovibrionales; family Desulfovibrionaceae; genus Halodesulfovibrio. The sequence goes on from JAEWQB010000010.1 coordinate 166,611, forward strand.
GAAAGCGGTTCTGTGGAAACCCGCTCCGGTGTGCTTTTGTTTAAAGCACCCCGGTTGCTGCGCTGGAGCACGATGACGCCTTCACCGGAATTGCTGATTATCAATGCGGAAGCGGTATGGAACTATTTTGAGGATGAAGGCGTGGTGTATAAATATCCCCCGGCGCTAGTGCACGAAACACGAACCGCTCTGCGCTTCATTACTGGCGACGCTAATATTGACGAAGAATTTTTTGTAGAATCCGGCGTGCCAGCCAATGGGCTGACTCCGGTGGTGCTTGTTGCCAAGGAGCCTACCACAGACCTGACAGAAGCTACGTTGTGGGTGGATGACGGCGCGGTGGTTCACCGAATCCTCACCGTTGACTTCTATGGCAACGAAAACGACATTCGCCTTACAGACGTTCGTTTTGACGAACCGCTTTCAGACAACGACTTTGCGTTTACACCGCCCCCCGGCGTGGATGTGGAAGACCGCACTCAGCAAGTTCGTGAGGAAAAATTAGACGGGTAGAGGGGTTATGCCAACCCTACAGCCTGTCGCAACGCGAGAGTTTCTTCTGATGTCAGAACGCGGGCCTTGCCTCGCTCCAGTCCTGTAAGGCTTACCGGGCCGATGTGCAGACGTCTGAGTGTTAAGACGGTAATGTTCAGATCCCGGCACATGCGGCGTATTTGCCGGTTCACTCCCTGAATGAGCGTCATTTCCAGCGTTGTTGTGCCCTGTTCCTCCCGCACAACGCGTACTTCCACAGGGGCGAGGTGCTCTCCTTCTTCCAAGGTCATGCCAGAGCGCATGGTGCGTAACGCGGCTTCGTCCACCTTGCCCCGGATGCGGAGCCGGTAGACCTTGGGTAAGTGCCATTTGGGATGCGTAAGCCGGTAGGTTAATTCGCCGTCGTCTGTAAGTAAGAGCAATCCTTCCGAAAAAAAATCCAATCGTCCCACGGGGAAAAGACGGGCGGAGCGCATGGATTCCGGCAGCAGGTCCAATACCGTGGTGCGCCCCTGCGGGTCTTTTGCCGTTGTCACCACCCGCGCGGGCTTATTAAGCATAATGTATTGAAAGCCTTCCTCCGCGCTGTGCAGGTTCACCGGTACACCATTTACTGCTACAACGTCCTTGCCGGGGAACACCCGCACTCCGGGAGATTCCACGCGTTCACCGTTTATGGAAACGGCTCCGCGTTCAATAAGCGCGTCTGCTGCGCGGCGGGAACATATTCCGGCTGCAGCAAGCGCTTTATTCAGGCGTATCGCCTCCCCGTTGTCTTGTTCTTCGCCAGAGAGCGGCATCGTTTTTTTGCTCGCACTGCCCGGTGCCGCGGCACGGGGAGTGGACGAAGTTTTTCGGCTGAAACGCGGGGAATCGGATTTGGGCATATGAACATCCTAGACATGTGGATTGGAAAGAACAATGCGACCCGGCGTTGTTCCGGCGCAGGATTGTTATGGAAATACACCGGCACCATCAACCGCCAGAGCGGCACTCTTAACCAGTGGCAAAGGACTGGAGAGAGGTATCGTGTTTCCCCTGTTACAGCAAGCGCGCCTTGGTGGGGGCAGGGGCTTCCTTATGGGCGAATAACTTTGGAGGCCAGTTGCAGGCTGGTGACCACATCAAGCATATTGGTGGTTTGTCCAACAACGCGGGCGTCCAGTAACTGGAAAAAGTCCAAACAGGTTCCGCACACCAGAATGGACACACCTGCCTGTTCCAGTTGCTCTAGTTCTTTTTGTACCGGACTGCCCTGCACAGCGAGGCGAACGCCTCCGTTAACCATGACAATTCGCCAAAGTTCGGCACCAAGTTCTGGGAGGGTGGCAATGAAATTCTTCATGAGTCGCGCACCAAGCTCGTCGTCACCGGAACCGATACCGTCCGCAGTGAGAAAAACGCAAATGCGGCTTGTAGGCGAATTTAGCGCCTTTTGCTGATCGGCGGTCATAACCTCGCAGGCGCACTGGGCGGTAGAAGATTCATTGCGAACGGCATGGAGGAGCCACCCGAAAGCAGTCATTTCCGAGGTAACGCCATAGCCTTTGCCAGCAACGAAGCGCGTAACATTTTCCTTGGCAGCCTCGTTGTCAACACGTATGGAGAATGCGCTAGGAATATGAGTTTCTATGAGCTTTTTGCATTCCAGCACGGGCTGGGGGCAGGGCAGGTTCTGGCAGTCTATTGTGATTTCTGGCATGGTGTTTCTCCGTTATCGCGGGGGACTCTCAGCCACGGATGGCTAGCCCCTGTTGTTCTTGCGCAGAATACTTGGTGAAAAGGGATAGGAAATACGAGTTGACATTGCGAAATACGAAATATGACAGAAAGAGTGCCCATGTAAAGAGCCTGCCCTTGCTTAAGCGCAGTCTGGGGTATTTCAAACCATATAAGCTTCAAATTGGCATCGCTTTAGTCGGTCTGGTCTTGGCTGCTGTGGCTGAAGGGGGCACTGCATACATCGTTAAACCCGCGTTTGACGATGGTCTGAACGCAGGGAACATGGGTACGCTCATGGTTACCGCCATCTCCTTTGTGGGCATTTTCATGGCCAAGGCGGGAGGACGATACATTCAAAACTATTTCATGCGATATAGCTCCCTTAAAGTATTAGAGCAATTGCGGAATGAATTGTATGACCGAATGGTTCTGCTGCCTATGAAGTTTTTTGAGCGGGAGCAGGTGGGGAACCTTATGTCCCGTATCATACAGGACGTGGCGCTTATTCGTTCAAGCTTGCCTGCCGTAGTGCGTATCATTCGTGAATTTTTCACGATTATTGTTTTGATGGGAGTTGTGTTCTACCAAGATTGGTATCTGGCCCTGTGGGCTGTCTTGGCGCTACCCATCGCAGGATTTCCCATAGTGTTCTTCGGGCGCAAATTGCGGAAACTGGGCCGAAAAAACCAGGGCATACTCGCAGATATCTCTGTTTTTTTGCAGGAAGTATTCAGTGGCATCCGCGTAGTGAAAGCTTTTCATACAGAACAGAAAGAAGGGGAAAACTTTCGCCGTGAAAACGGGCGGTTGGTAAAAATTGCCCAGCGAGAAATCGTCTACAGCGAATTATCTTCTCCGGTTATGGATATTGTGGGCGCTCTCGGAGCGGGGGTTGTGCTCTTGGCTGGCGGCTTGCGTGTGTCGGCTGGTGCCATGACGGTAGGGGAGCTGCTCTCGTTTTTAACCGCATTGGGCCTCATGTATCAGCCTGTTAAAAAACTTAGTGACGCAAACCTTGATGTGCAGCGAGCGCTGGCGGGAGCGGAGCGGGTTTTTGAAATTTTGGATTCCACGGAGTTGGTGGAGGAAGAGGAAGGAACTGTCGCGTTTGAACCTCCGTTTCAGGACATTGAATTCCGCGACATTTGCTTTACCTACCCAGGGTGCGGCACGGCGGCACTGGATCATGTGAATTTTACCGTAAAGGCTGGAGAACGGGTTGCTTTGGTCGGTCCCAGCGGAGCGGGCAAGACAACCTTTGTTAATCTCATTCCCCGTTTTTATGAGCAGCAGCAGGGTGAAATTCTTTTAAATGGACGTGATGTACGCGAGTACACGCTCAAAAGCCTTCGCCGCAATATCGCGCTTGTCTCGCAAGACACCTTCCTTTTTAACCTTTCTGTGCGGGATAATATTGCCTACGGACAGGATTCCTCTGTGGCGATTGAGGATGTCGAAGCGGCGGCGCGGGCCGCATATGCACACGATTTTATTCTCAGCTTGTCTGACGGCTATGATTCGATGGTGGGAGAGCGGGGCACCAAATTGTCCGGCGGTCAGAAGCAGCGACTGACTATTGCCCGCGCCATTTTGAAAAACGCGCCATTGCTCATTCTGGACGAAGCGACAAGCGCGCTGGACTCAGAGTCGGAACGAATTGTACAGCAAGCGCTGGAAAATTTAATGGCCGAGCGAACGAGCATTGTGATCGCGCACCGGCTGTCAACCGTGCTTTCCGCTGACCGCATCCTTGTTATGGACAAAGGGCGCATCGTGTCGCAAGGCACACACGAAGAATTGCTTGGCGTGTGTGCTTTGTACACCAAATTATACGACATGCAGTTCAGCACGGACCCCGGAGAACAAGAAGACGCGGCAGACCCCATCTGCGCGAAAGAAGTATGAGCGGCGCTGTGTCCATGAAACGACGTTTGCGAACTTTGACCGATTTGGCGCTCTCCGCAGTCATATACTGGGTTATCAGAGCGCTATACGCCACGTTACGGTTTTCGGAGGCGGGCAGGGAGACTGTGGATGCCCTGAATGCACAAAAGGTTCCGATGGTCTTCGCTTTATGGCATGACGAACTGCTTCCCGTGGTGTATACAAAGCGCAATCTGACCATGGTTGCGGTAATCAGTCAGAGCCGTGACGGTGAATTTGTAGCCCGCTTTATGGAACGGTTTGGAGTAGTGTCTGCGCGAGGTTCTAGTTCACGTGGGGGAGTTAAAGCGCTACTTCAGGTTTCTCGTATTGTACGGACGCAACGTCTCAATGGGTGTCTGACGGTAGATGGTCCGCGTGGTCCGCGCCATACCGTTAAAGAGGGAGCCATCTTTGTTGCGGCACGGGCGGGTGCTCTTCTGGTTCCCGTGCGTTTGCATATGTCGCACAGCTATAAATTTGCACGCGCATGGGACCGCTTTCAAGTCCCCTTACCTTTTTCTCGGGTCCATGTTATTTTTGATGAGCCATACCAACTTCCAGAGCATACGGAGCTTAGTAGAGACTTCTTGGAAGAACAGGCTGCTTTTCTTGAAACTCGCCTCAAGGCACTTTAGGAGCGCATGTGTCCTTGTCTGAACCAGCTCCGGCTTCCGATGCCACCCGCCTACGCCCTCTGTACCGCATGGCGTTTGCCTTAGCTCCCCGCTTGGGGTTTGGCGGCGTGAGACGCATGGCAGCCACATTGGCGGCATTGATGTGGTGGACAATTCCATCGCGCCGTAAGCGAGCCATTCACGCCGTTCAACGCCATCTGGAATTGCCGGAAGTTCAGGCCCGGCAGATTGCCCGCGCCAGCTTTACCCACAATTTTCGCTCTTTTTTTGAACTTTTTTTGGTAGGCTCCGTGGACGAGTCCTTTTGCCGCTACTCGATTCGTGAAACTGAGCCGGGGGCGCTTGAAGCCGCTTTGCGTTACGATGGTCCCTTGGTGGCAACCACAGGCCATCTTGGTGCATGGGAATTGCTGGCAGGCTTACTCGGTTCAGTGGTTGGGCAATACCGTCAGGACGCACTGGTGGTGGTCCGAAGAAATCGAAACCCGCAATTGCATGCGGTAATAACCCGGTTTCGGGAATTGCGCGGGGCGCGGGTGGTGGACCACAGACACGCGGTGTTTAGGGTGCTGAAAGCGTTGAGGCGTAAAGGCGTTGCGGCCTTCTTGGTGGATCATAATAGTCCGCGCAAGGAGTCGCTGTTTTTGCCGTTTCTTGGCGAGGTTGCTGCTGTAAACATGGGGCCTGCGCTGTTGGCGGTTAGGTCACACGCCGCAGTCATGCCCATTTTCCTGCTCCGGGCCGGGGAGGAGGGGGACGGGCAGGGTGGACCTCAGTACGTGCTACACGTTGGCTCGCTGCTCACCCCGGAAATGCTTAAAGGAACACGTGAAGAAAAAATTCTTCACGTGGCAACCTTCTATACTCACCAAGCGGAGCTGGCGGTACAGAGCGCACCCGACCAATGGTTTTGGATGCATAACCGCTGGAAAACACAGCCGCGCGGTCCGGTAACGCGCGGAGTAGAGGAAGGGTAAGCCTTCCCGAATCCCATCACCTCCGCATCTTGGCGGTTGGTGAGCGCTCCCTAGGTTGTGAAAACACCTTCCTTCCGCCTCCCTCCTTTTTATCTTTCAGGAGTGAGGCCCCCTTCGCGTCTCACCTTCGCGTCTCATAGACAAACTCTTGGTTCTCCCATGAATTGTACGTGCCTGAATGGTGAAAAACTATTCAGCACGTTCCACTTCCTTTGTGAAGTGCCGTCTCGTTAAAATGAGACGGCACGTCAGGAGGGAGCGCCTCAGGCACAGGGACAGACGTCTTTGTCCTACACGGCCTCGCCTGCATTTGTTTCGCCATGTTTCGCCATGTTGCGGATCTCCACCAGCCCGTTTCACTGTGTTTGCATTGGCTGCGAGATATTCCCGCAACAGAGCGGCTCTGCGCGTCATTCCATCATTCCCCATAGCTCTGAAAGTGCGCCTCGACTTGTGATAGGCCTCTGAAACCTTTGGGGTGAGTTTGGGGGCGTTATTTCCCAAATGTGATTTGTTCATCAGCACGACTTTTCGCCTGAGAGAACACGAGAGAACACGAGAGAACATGGCGGGCAATGCGCGGCCCTAGATTGCGGTCGGAGATGAAGGCCTTCTCGGTGCGCTTGTACATCGGCTCCAAAGTAGGGAGATGTCAGGTGCAGATGCAGGCCGAAGCACGAGAGAAACTGGACGCATCGAGGTATGTTGGCTCTGTTGTTGGTTGTGAAAGTGTCCGTGTGGCGAGTAGGTGCGTGTGGAAGCCTATCGATTGTTTCACGATTTTTAACAGGAAGGTAATTATTTGAAATTATTGATTAGCTGCGTTTTAAAAGTTAACATAATTTACATTATGGGACATAATGCACTGCATGATAAATCCTCTTCCTCATCTTTTAAGAAGGACACCTAAGGCCACTGTCGTGCGCTGTGCATTCTTCTCAGACGCAATCGTATTTGCCGCTGGACTCGGCTGGACTCCCTCATGGAGACCCTTCATGTTTGACATTATCTGATAGCGGATGACATGGGCTTTCTACTGTGACCGTGCGCTTTCTGAGAGCTTTTTCCTGTGTACGCTGCCCCATCCCAACATGCGTCATTGATGGTCGTGTGGCTCTGGCCTTACTGAATCAGACAGCATAGGAATCGACGCCTATGGGCGTGCATGTCCGTCGTGAAATCCTCAAAGTTTTATATTTTTTCCTCACTGACACTTTTTATTGTATTTTAAGGACATTATCGCCATGATCTTCGGTGTACAAACAAAACTGTAGGCAGCGGCCCTTGCATGCCCTGCTTAACCGTGTACAGTGGAAGAATAGTATTGTTGGTAAGACACTCTGCGAATATCTTAACGTTTTTGGAGGAACATCATGAAAGTAAGCGCACGAAATTTGCTGCCCGGAACGGTTACGTCCATTACCGAAGGCGCTGTGAACAACGAGATCGTGGTGGAAATCGCTCCCGGCGTGGAAGTTGTTTCCATCATCACCTGCACTTCTACCGCCAAGCTTGGCATTACCGTGGGATCCAAAGTGTATGCCATGGTAAAGGCTTCCAGCGTTATGCTGGCCACCGACTAGCCTTCTTGGAACTAAGACGCAAAATGAAAACACCCCGATGGAATTCCATCGGGGTGTTTGTTGATATGGGCTTCTGGCAGTTTCCGGGAGGCTTTTCCGTAACTGAAATTATGATGGTGGCAGGGTAGCTTTTTCGTAACCACTGTAGCTGCCCTAGCTGCACGGAATTGTAGGAGTACGGAAGGGGGTTCCTCTCCCCTTTTCTTCCTGTCCGGTGTCAGGTGTTCTTCGGCCCTTGTTCGAGGGTCTGAGGGGGCTGCTCGCCGCTGGTCGCCGGAGATGGTTTCGCCCCTTGTGGAACGCTTGGTGCTGTGGTCTGGAGTGCGGATGGGCCTTCAGGAGCTTTCCCTTGTTCTCCCATGACCTTCTTCCAGTCGGTGAGGAAGGTTGTCAGGCCGGATTGGGTAAGGGGGTGGTGCGCGAAAGACATTAGGATGTCAAAAGGAACAGTCACCACATGGGCACCCATCACGGCGGCTTCCACCACATGACGGGGATGACGTATGCTGGCGACGAGGACTTTGGTGGGGAGTGTGTAGTTTGCGAAAATGGTGAGAATCTCGCGGATGACTTGCAGGCCGTCCTGCCCTATGCCGTCGAGACGTCCCACAAAGGGGGAAACGTAGGTTGCGCCAGCCTTGGCGGCCAGAAGAGCTTGCAACGGCGAGAACACAAGCGTTACGTTGGTGGCTATTCCCATGGAAGAAAGCTGGCGGACAGCCCGCAATCCTTCAGGGATCATAGGGATTTTGGCAACCACATTCGGCCCAAAGGTGGCCAGCTCACGTGCTTCCTCTACCATGGCGGTAGCGGTTAGGCCCACTACTTCCAGACTCACCGGGCCTTCTACTTCTTTGCAGACCGCGCGGGCCGTTTCTATCCAGTTCCCCGTTTCTTTGGCAAAGAGTGTGGGGTTGGTGGTCACACCATCGATGAGTCCGTAGGATTTAGCTTCCCGAATTTCGTTCAAATTCGCGGTATCAATGAATATTTGCATGGGCACCTCATTGTAGGGAAACGGTGAATACCGCACCGGCTATGGAGCGTACTCTTGTACGCAGCATAGCCGGACTGATTCCTGTTACAATACCACAGCCAGACAGCGCATGGCAATGTCTGGTCATAGTTTGGCGAGGCTTCGTAAGCGAATGCGGAAAAAGTGTGTCCCGCGCGGTGGAGACTACTCTTCTTCTCTGCTGGAAGCGGGAATTTCTCTGCCGCCCTGCTCCAGTTGGGTGAGAAACTTGTCCCGGCATTCGTAGCTACAGAAACGGTGTATGGTTTCACCGTCTCGGATGCGGATTTCCTGATCGAGGGAAACATATGTGCCACAAATGGGATCTTTAACCATTTCTCCGGTGGCAACTTTGCGCTCGACCTCTTTTTCCCGCTTCGCCGCGTTTTTTTGGGACTTCTTGCGGCTGTCGTTGGTGAATAACTTGAAAAGCACCCAACCACACACAGCGAAAATAAGCAGTTTCAAAATCATCGACGTTCCCTTACCTAATCCTGATATCCGTCCGTTATTGCCATATCTTGTCGCCCTCTACACGATAGTGAAGAGCATCCAAGGTTTGTACCAAAGTTCTGCCATCGGGGAAAGTGCATTCCGGGGCTATTTCATGAAGCGGGACCAGCACAAAGGCCCGCTGGTGCATGCGGGGGTGCGGCAACGTGAGCAAAGGTGTTTCTATCTGAACCGAGCCAAAGAGCAGCATATCCAGATCAATCACTCTGGGGCCGAAGCGGTCTTCAGGGGCGTTGCCGTCACGGCAACGCCCCATGGAAGACTCGATAGCCAGCAAACTCCGCATGAGAATCTGTGGTGTAACATGGGGCTGACAGGCCACCAGTGCCACTTGATTGGCAAACCACGGCTGCTCTTTTTTTTCCTGCGGTTCAGTCCGGTAAATGCTGGAAACAGCACAGACAGTAACACCATCCATAGCGCGGATGGCAGCCACAGCGCGGGCCAGATGCCCGTCTGTGTCGCCCATGTTGGACCCAAGGCATATAGCGGCGCTTACAGCTTGGCGATGCGTGATACCGCCTCCTCAAGCCGTTCATCATTTACTGTGAGGGAAATGCGGAAATACCCTTCTCCGGGAGCGCCAAATCCGTTACCGGGGGTCACCACCACGCCAGTTTCCTGCAACACTCTCGTGACAAAGCTTGACGAGGTGTAACCTTCTGGAACATGCGCCCATATGTAGAAGGTGGCTTCCGGCACATTGCACCGAATTCCCGCTTTTTTCAGGGCGGCAATCACGGTGTCGCGGCGCTGTCGGTAGATGGTGCGTAATCCGGCCGTAAAGGCGTCTCCATCGCGCATGGCGACGATACCCGCTTCCTGCACGGCCTGAAAAAGGCCGGAGTCCACGTTTTCCTTAATTTTGCCAAGTCCGGCGATGAGCTGGGCGTTACCCACAGCCATGCCCACGCGCCAGCCCGTCATGTTATATGTCTTGGATAAGGAGTGGAATTCAATAGCCACGTCCTTACCGCCGGGAACAGACATAATGGACAGGGGCGGCCTGTCTTCGTTGTAGTAGATTTCGGTATAGGCGGTGTCGTGCACGACAATCACATTGTACTGCTTCGCAATGTCAATGAGCTTGCGGTAAAACGCTTCGTTCGCCACGGCAGCCGTGGGGTTATTCGGGTAGTTGACGAAAATAGCTTTAGCCTTTGTCCATGTGGCTTCGTCTATGGCGTCAAGGTCGGGCAAAAAGCCGTTGTCTTCGGTCAGCGGCACAAACTGGACCACTCCGCCCGCAAATTCGGTGGCAATATTGTAGACGGGGTAGTTGGGTGTGCAAACGAGGACCAAATCGCCGGGGTTCACAAATGCCAACGGAAAATGCGCAATGCCTTCTTTGGAGCCGATAAGGCTGATGACTTCCGTTTCGGGATTCAAGTCCGCATTAAAGCGACGCTTGTACCACGCGGCTACTTCCTGCCGGAAGGCCAGCATTCCCACATAAGACGGGTATGCGTGGTTAGCGGGCTTTTCCACAGATTTTTTCATAGCCTCAATGATGAATTCGGGCGTGGGCATGTCTGGATCGCCAATGCCAAGGCTGATGATATCTACGCCGCGCGCTGCCACCTGCGCCTTTACACGGTCAATTTCCGCAAACAAGTAGGGAGGCAGTGTTGCCAAACGGTCAGCGAGTGCGAATTGTGCCATGAAACTCCAGTCTCCTTGCAGATTGCAATCCCTTTTGCCGGTAAAAAAGAAGGGCTTCGCCATAAGCCCTGTTCCATCGTGGTATAATAGTCGGGTTTATGCCACTGCCAAGGGTAAAGTTCAAGCCATTTCCTGTGTGTGCCCTGCCCTCTTTTTGTGGAAAAAACATTGCCCCAAACCGTGTTTCCGGGAACGGTTTGGGGCAAATTGAGGAGGGGGAAAACGGCTGATTACTTTTTAAGAAAAAGATAGAGGGCAAGAGCCACCAGTACGCCAGCGAAGATTTTACGAAAAACATCCGTGGGAACGCCTTCCAGCAGGCGGGCACCTATCTGCGCACCAATAACGCCCCCCGCGCCCAAGAGCAGGCCCGCCCGGTAATCCACGTTAGCGAATTTGTTGTGCGCCACCAGCGCGGAAATGGATATGACCAAAATCGCTAAAAATGATGTGCCCACCGCACGCTCCGCGTGGTATCCCATATACAGCAGCAAGGGCACCGTCAGAAAACCTCCGCCAAGCCCCGTGAATGAGGCGCCGATACCTACTAAAACTCCCGCTCCGGCTAGCATGATGCTCTGCTGCATGGCTTGCTTCTCCTGCTTAGGGTTATGTAGTTTTGCCACACGGTGTGTCGTGTTGAGTAGTTTATGCCTTTTGCTGTCGATAATACGCAATATACCTGCATAGTTTGAGAGGCCATGCCTTGCTTCCCATCCGACCGCCCTGCTGGTGGAGTTGGGAAAATCAAATATCAAATTGGTCTGACCAAAAAGTATACTTCTGGTGCGCCGCTGTCAATTGGTCTGACCAAAATCGGCCAAAGTCTGATTTTCAGCGTTTGGCTAATTTTTGGGGCTATGCCCGTGTTCCGCCGAATGGGGGCGCTTTTTCCGGTATCCCACCGGACGGAGCCGCTTGTTATGTACGGGTCCGCGCCTCTTGTCGGAGCCTTCGCCAACGTGTACCCTGCCCAATGGACCTCAGCGCATACCATACAAGAATTTGTTCAAGACCCATAACCTATTTTGCCAACTACTGACCACCGAGAAGAGAATGTCCGAGCAGGATCAGGACGCAGCGCTTTCCCACCCTTTGGTAGATGGCTACCTACGCCATCTGCTTGTCACGCGCGGATTGGCGGAAAATACCGTTGCCGCGTATGAAACGGACTTGCAAACGTTTTTGCATTTTTTGCGGGACCGGCGATTCACCGTGGAAGAAGTGACCGATCAAACGTTATTTTTATATGTTATGTCTCTGCGGAGACGTGGATTGAATAGCCGGTCTTTGGCCCGGCATCTTTCGGCCTTGCGTGGTTTTTTCGGATTTTGTTTGCGGGAGAAGACCCTTTCGGAAAATCCGGTACAGTATCTGGAAAATCCGAAACTCCCCGCCACGCTTCCTGACGTGCTGGATCAGGAAGAAGTTGCCGCTATCTTGCAGCAACCGGATATGCGCACCAAGCTTGGCTATCGCGACAGGTCCATGCTGGAATTGCTTTACGCTGCCGGGTTGCGTGTTTCTGAACTGATTACGCTGACACCGATAGATCTGGATCTGCAAACGGGTCTGTTACGGGTCTTCGGTAAGGGGGCCAAAGAGCGGATTGTCCCTGTTCACGATACCGCCGCGCGTATTTTGGAAACGTATCTGCGGGACTGGCGTCCTGCGTTTTCCCCCGTACAGCCGGTCATGTTTCTTAATCGCTCCGGCAAGGGACTCACCCGGCAGGCCGTTTGGAAGGCGATTCAGCGGTATGTGCTGCAAGCCGGGGTCCGTAAGCATGTTTCGCCGCATACCTTTCGCCATTCGTTTGCCACCCATCTTTTGGATGGCGGCGCGGATCTGCGCACGGTGCAGTTGCTGCTTGGGCATGCGGATATTGCCGCCACGGAAATTTACACCCACGTGCAGGCCGACCGGCTGCGGCAGATTCATAAACAGTTTCATCCTCGTTCTCGTATGTGAGTTACCCCGGAGCATCATAGCATGACATCTCTTTCTTCTCCCTCGACGATTATTACGGGGCATGCCAACGCGGATTTTGATGCACTAGCCGCCATGGTAGCCGCCAGCAAGCTCTACCCCGGCGCGACATTGATTTTTCCCGGCAGTCAGGAGCGGAATCTTCGTAATTTTTTCATTGAGAGCGCCACCTATCTTTTTAATTTCAAGCAGGCAAAAGACATAGATTTTTCAACGGTGGACAGACTGGTGGTCGTGGACACCCGGCAGCGGGCACGTATTCCTCATGTGCAGGACGTGTTGAATAATCCGCATTTGGAAATTCATCTCTACGACCATCACCCCGATTCGCCGGACCCGGAAGACGACCTGCGGGGGGATGTCTGCATTGTGCGACCGTGGGGGGCGACTACCACGATTATAACGCAGCTTCTGCAAGAAAAAGGAATTCCGGTTACAGAGGAAGAAGCCACGTTGCTTGGATTGGGTATTTTTGAAGACACCGGCTCTTTCACGTTCAACTCCACCACAGAACATGATTTTGCGGCGGCAGCATGGCTGAAAACCATGGGAATGGACCTGAATGCCATTTCGGAACTGGTCACGCGCGACCTCACTACAGAACAAGTTTCCATTCTGAACACCTTACTTCAATCTGCCACCACTCATGAAATAAACGGGGTATCCATTGTCATCGCGGAGGTAACTCTTAATCATTATATGGGAGATTTTGCCCTGCTGGCGCATAAAATGATGGATATGGAGAACCTTAAAGTGCTTTTTGCCTTGGGGCTTATGGGAGATAAGGTTCAGCTTGTGGCCCGCAGCCGCCTCTCTGATGTGGATGTCGCGCAAATATGTGCTTTTTTTGGTGGTGGCGGACACCCCTACGCGGCTGCAGCCGCTATTAAAGAGCGGCCCCTTGCTCAAGTGAAGGATGAACTTTTTGCATTGCTTTTTTCTTCGGTGAATCCACAAAAGCTTGTGCGTCACCATATGTCATCCCCCGCAGTGTCCGTGCAGGAAGGCACCACCATCCGGGAAGCGGAAGAAATTATGAACCGCTACGGACTAAAGGCCATTCCTGTGCTTCAGGGACCGTCTGTCCATGTACCGGAGGCCCCGGTTGCGGATGGCAGTGCCGGAGAGTCTGCCGCTGTTTCGCGGGACACTGCCAGTTCCTCTGCCAAGCCCGCGAGGAGCGCTGGCTCCCCTCTTTCCGAAGACAGCGCTTTCTCTCCAGAGGCAGAACCGCTCCCGCAGGAGGAGTCTGCTTTCGCCGTGCCGGATAATCCCGTGCGCGGCTATTTGGAATTTCAGACAGCCGCCCGCGCAGTGGCTCATGGACTAGGCCGCATGCCGGTGGAAGAGTATATGCAACGGCAGTTTCAAACGGTTTCTCCCGACGACGACCTCTATCCGGTCATGGAGATTGTTGTGGGCAACCGCCAGCGGCTGGTGCCGGTGGTGCATAGCGGAGAATTGCTAGGAGTTATCACTCGCACGGACATTATTAATACTATCGTTGAAGAGCCTGCGCGTATCCCGGAGACACTGCTCCCCGACAAGCGTCGGGAACGCAATATCCGGTCTTTGTTGCGGGAACGGCTGCCCGCATCCCACGTTACGCTGCTGGAAACGGCGGGTAAACTGGGAGACGCCACAGGCATTCCCGTATACGCCGTCGGGGGCTTTGTGCGCGACCTGCTCCTGCACCGCAGAAATCTTGATCTGGATTTGGTGGTAGAGGGAGACGGCATCGCGTTTGCCCGCAAGCTGGCCCGGTTGTTTTCCGGGCGGATACGGGCGCATGCGAAGTTCCGTACCGCTGTGGTTATTTTTACCGATGCACGGGGGGAAGAGCAGCGCATAGATGTGGCAACAGCCCGTTTGGAGTATTACGAATACCCCGCCGCCTTGCCCACAGTGGAGCTTTCTTCCATAAAAATGGACCTGTTCCGAAGGGATTTCACCATTAACGCGCAGGCGGTTCAACTGAATACCGGTCATTTCGGACGGCTAGTGGATTTTTTCGGAGCACAGCGCGACATGAAGGACAAGCGCCTCCGGGTGCTCCATTCCCTCAGTTTTGTGGAAGATCCCACCCGGATTTTGCGAGCTATCCGTTTTGAACAGCGCTTTGATTTTCATATGGACCAGCAAACAGTTCGGTTGGTCCGCAACGCGCTGCAACTGGGCATGATGGGAAAGCTCTCCGGGAACCGGGTCTTTCACGAGTTTGAGTTGATTCTGCGCGAAGCCCGCCCCATCGTCTGCCTGCGGCGTATGGAGGAGTTGGGTATACTTGCCCTGCTCCATCCGCGCCTGCACCTTTCTCCTGCCAAAGAACAATTGGCGGAAGAATTAGCTGCTGTTGTCAGTTGGTATCGTCTTTTGTATCGGGCCGACTCTCCAGAGCCATGGCTACTGTATCTATTGGCTTTTCTTCATGATGCCAACGAAGAGGATACGGATGCGGTGGCAACCCGGTTCAGTTTAAGCAGGCGGCAACGGGCGCTGTTGCGTTCTCAGCAAGAACGCGTCCGCGAAGGGAACGCGGCATTGCACCATTGGACGCGCGGAACCCGTAGCATGAGCGGCCTGTACGCGGCTTTGGCGCCGCTTCCACTGGAGGTGCTGCTGTTGCTTATGGCCAGAAGTAAATCTGATGAATTGCGCCGGAATATTTCTCATTTTTTGACACAGTTACGAGAAATGAAGGCGGACATCACAGGAGAAGACCTTCAGCAGATGGGGGAATCGCCCAGCCCGCTATACGGCAAGGTGCTGGCCCATGTGCTTGCCGCCAAAATTGATGGCATGGCGGTGGATAGGGCACAGCAACTGGAACTGGCATTTCATTATTTGCGGCAATTGCACGCGTCGCCCCCCTCTTCCGGGGAAGCGGAAGGCGCCCAAGATACGCCACGGGCGTCAGGTACGCAAAGTAAGGACAGGGCCGCGGAGGATGCTCCTCCTGCCATAAACCAGTCGCATCTCGCGGCGCAGGAAGCACCTTCCGGGGAAAAAGCCGCGCGGCCTGTGAAAAAGACGACACGTTCACCTGCGGGTAAAAGATGAGCGAAACAACTCGCTAAATCATCCCCCTCCCGGTTGGGTATGTAAGAATGCGGAGAGGTGCCGTTCTCCTTTAAGAACACTGCGTTATCCGGTTGACACACCGGGGAGACTTCACCAAGTATCCGGGCTAACCGCTTGCTCTTATGGAGCATCGCGTGTAGACCGAACAAAATGCCCGTTTGAAAAGGAGAAGGAAATTATGGACGTTCTGTGGGCACCATGGCGGCTGGACTATATTCTTGGTCCCAAGCCGGACGCCTGCGTTTTTTGTCTCCCTGAGCATACTGCGGAAGACGAAGAACGGCTTATTTTGCACAGGGGCAAGCATGCCTTTGTCATTATGAACAAATTTCCTTACAATAACGGGCATCTTATGGTCACACCGTACCGGCATGTCATGAATCTCGCCGCGCTTTCAGCGGACGAGGCACATGAAGTAATGGACCTGCTGCAACAGTGTGTTACCATTCTCACACAGCATTTTTCGCCGCAGGGAATAAACGTAGGGCTTAACCTTGGCGAAGCCGCCGGTGCCGGTATCCGCGAGCACCTGCATTTTCATCTTGTTCCCCGCTGGAACGGCGATTCATCTTTTATGGCGGTGATGAGCGAAACGCGAGTGATTCCTGAACATTTACACTCCACGTATCTCTCACTGAAACCACTGTTTGAGGCTCTCTAGTATTTGGTATTCTGAGGGGATACCAGCGCGAATCATATTCAGGAGGAGTTTATGCGTTTTATCAAGGTGCTGGGGTTGGTTATTATTTTTTTTGTGGCCATGGTCTTCTTTCAGCAAAATACGGAAGAATTGAGCCAAAACATTGTCCTTAAATTCGACCTTTTGTTCGGCGCATGGTCTTCCATTCCATTGCCCATATATTTCCTTATTTTAGGCGCTTTTGTTCTGGGTGCCGTGATTTCCGTGCTCTTTTTCTTTGTGGAACGCGTGCGTCTTGGCGCATCGCTGCGCGGTGCCCGTCGCCGGTGTAAAAAGTTGGAAAAGGAAGTCACTGCGCTGAAGACCCAGCCGCTCACCAGCACGGTTGATCCTCTTGCCGTAGAAGCTATTGTGACTCCCATGGATAAGGCGGAATAACCTCCCGTGTCCGTACTGCGCCGTTTGCGTTCGCTCTTTTTTGCCAAAATAGAGCGAGACATTCTTTCCACCGCTCAGGGCGTTTTACCCGGCGAGCGCGATACCCGTGCGGCTATTACCGAGCTCTCTCAGGTTGTGCGTAACGACCCGGACGCGGTGGAAATATATCTTGCCTTGGGTAACCTGTTCCGGTCCCAAGGCGAGATAGAGCGCGCGGTGCAAATTCGCAGCAACTTGATTGTCCGTCCCGGTGTGGACGACGAATTTAAGGCACGCGCTTATATTGAGTTGGGGCACGATTACAAGCGAGGCGGCTTCATGGACCGCTCGCTTCTCGCTTACGAACAGGCCCGAAAGCTTATCGGGGACACGGACGAGTTGCTGCTGGCGCTGGCCCGGCTTCATGCGGAAACCGGGAACAACGCGACTGCCGCCGCCATGTACGATAAGTTGGGTGCTTCGGTGGCGCAGGCGCATTATATCGTGCGGCACGCCGAGGATCTGTACGATCAGGGCGACCCTCATGGCAGTAAACGTCTGTTACGCAAAGCCATAGGGGTTTATAAAGGCTCCGTAGAGGCATGGCTGGCACTCATCTCCCTTTCCACCACGGACCGGGATTGGAAAAAGACCGATTCTCTTCTGCGGCAGGCGCTTCCGGCTGTGGCTCCCTCCATCCGTTTCTTGTTGCTGGAAGGCATGCTTGGGTTTTCTGCCCCCAAGGAAGACGAACCGGCTTTCACCCAGCGTTTGTGCCACACGGTTATTCCCGCTCTGGAAGAACAGGAACCGGATCTTATTCTCCAATATTACGGGGCGTTGTTTATGCTGCGCAGCGGCGAACCAGACGAAGCCAATGCGTGGCTGGCAAAAACCATGGTGTTGCGTCCGGATTTTTGGGCGGCCCGTCTGGAGCTTTTAGGTCTGTCCATGGCGGATCAGCCCCTGTCTCCGGTTTTTCGCAACCATCTTGCTTTTTTTGTGGAACAAGCGCGGCACGTAAAGCGGTTTGTCTGCACCAGTTGCGGCATGCGCCGGGAGCAGACGTTTTACGTGTGTCCACGCTGCCATAGCTGGCACTCTGCGGCGTTCCGTGTTTCTTTACAAGATTAAACCGCCTGTTTCCCTGAGGCGGGCGGCCTCCTTTTCGTTTCACCGCACATCCCCTACTCTATGACTATGAGCACTGCCGAAACTCCCAAGCTGACTCCCATGTTCGAGCAATACCTCCAGATTAAGGAGGAATATGCAGATTGCCTTCTCTTTTACCGCATGGGCGACTTTTACGAGCTTTTTTTTGAGGATGCCGAAGTTGCTGCGCGTGATCTGCAAATTGCCCTGACAAGCCGCTCTAGCCCTAATGCGGACTACCGCATTCCCATGTGCGGTGTGCCCTATCACGCGGCAGAAACGTATTTGCCCCAGTTGCTTGAAAAAGGGCACAAGGTCGCTATCTGTGAACAGGTGGAAGACCCTCGTGCCGCCAAGGGGCTGGTTAAGCGGGCCGTCATGCGCGTGCTCACACCGGGAACCGTGGTGGAAGACGCCAACCTGCATGCTAAAGGCCATAACTTCCTTGCCGCCGCCCTATGGGATGAAAACACCGGGGCTGGCGGGCTGGCGTGGATGGACTATTCCACCGGAGACTGGTCTGGACTCGCGGTGTCCCGTGAAGCGGAACTGTGGCAGTGGGCGCAGAAAATGGCCCCCCGCGAATTGCTTTTGCCAGACACCATGACCCCCCCGGAATCATTTTCGCCGGATACAACACAGGTGAACAGGTTGCCCTTGCGGCCTTCATTCGACCTCGGCGGTGCGACAACCCGCATTCTTGCCACACAGAATGTCGCCAATCTCACCGTACTAGGGCTGGAAAAACACAAGGAACTCACCCGCGCCTGCGGAGCCTTACTGGTATATCTGGCGCAGACGCAAAAACAGGACTTAACGCACCTTGGTCAATTCCGTCTGCTCAATTTGGGCAAACATCTCATTCTTGATGAAATAACCGAGCGGAATCTAGAAATTTTTCGGCGTCTGGACGGACGGCGCGGCCCCGGGACACTTTGGAGTGTGCTGGATAATACCCTCACGCCCATGGGCGGGCGTCTGCTGGAAGAGCGCTTGCGCCATCCGTGGCGGGAGCTAGGCCCCATTACAGAGACACAGAATGCAGTAGAATTTTTTGCCTCGCGGGACGGGCTGCGCACAGAGTTTCGTACTGCCCTGCGGGATGTGTATGACATAGAGCGGCTCAGTACGCGTATTCAGTTGAACCGGGCGACTCCCAAAGATTTCGTAGCGCTGCGCAATAGCCTTGCCATGTTGCCAAATCTGCGCGGTGTGCTGGAAACTGCGGGGACCAGTACGCCGGAACATGATGTCGCGTGGCCTTCCGCAGTGCTGGAAACAAAAGATTTTGAAGGAACTGCCCCTTCGCCCGAACAGGCCACCCCGCCCGCGTTTTTGCGTACCTTACTGACCGGATGGGATGATATGGCGGACTACCATGCCATGCTAGACTCTGCCTTGGTAGATAACCCTCCACATTTATTAACAGAAGGTGGACTCTTCAAGTATGGCTTTCACTCTGATCTGGACGAGCTTATTGACCTGACCGAGCACGGAGAAAGCAGACTTGAGGAACTGTTGGCAGAAGAGCAGCGTGCCTCCGGCATTCTCAAAATGAAGCTGAAGTACAACCGGGTGTTCGGCTACTTCTTCGATGTGCCCAATTCTAGCACGCAGGCGGTACCGGAACATTTCATCCGGCGTCAAACCCTTGCCAACGCGGAACGGTACACCACTCCCCGGCTTAAAGAGCTGGAAGAAAAATTACTGGCAGCCTCTGATCGTCGAAAAAGTTTGGAGTACCGCCTTTTTCAGCAATTGCGAGAATCGCTGGCTGAAGCGCGCCCACGCATCCTCTTCATGGCAGACGTGTTAGCGGGGCTGGATTATTGGCAGAGCCTTGCGGAATGCGCCAGAAAGTGGAACTGGGCACGTCCAGAAGTGCATACGGGGCAGGATATCCAGATTACGGAAGGCCGCCACCCGGTGGTAGAAGCTGTGCAAGGCGGTTCCCGCTTCATTCCCAACGATTTGCGCATGGACGACCAGCGCCGGATTTTGCTCATCACTGGCCCGAACATGGCGGGGAAGTCCACCGTGCTGCGGCAGGCTGCTATCATTTGCATTCTCGCGCAGATTGGTTCCTTTGTTCCTGCCCGTCAGGCCCGTATCGGCGTGGCTGATCGCATTTTTTCCCGCGTGGGGGCGTCTGACAATCTGGCGCAGGGCCAGTCCACATTTATGGTGGAGATGATGGAAACCGCGCGCATTTTACGTCAGGCGGGAAAACGCAGTTTAGTTATTTTAGATGAAATTGGGCGCGGCACTTCCACCTTTGACGGCCTTTCGCTCGCATGGGCGGTTGTCGAGGAGCTTGCGCGTAGGCAAGATGGTATTCGCACGCTTTTTGCCACGCATTACCATGAGTTAACCGCGCTGGAAGGAAACATTCCCGGTGTGCATAATATGAATATAGCCATCCGGGAATGGAATGGCGATATTGTTTTCCTGCGGCGCCTTGTGCCCGGCCCTTCTGACCGCAGCTATGGGATTGAGGTTGCCAAACTGGCTGGCGTGCCCGTCTCCGTGGTGCGCAGGGCAAAGGAAATTTTGGAAGATTTGGAGCGCAAGGCCAAAGCTTCCGGCACTCACCCGCACAGCATCCGTGTCGCGCAATCTAGCCTGCCCGGCATGCCGGAGGTGGCCCCTCAGCCGGAACAGGAACACCATACCGAACAGGCGGCTCCCCGCGTGGATCATCCCCTCCTCGTTGCCCTGCGTGACCTGAATACTAACACCATGACTCCGCTTGAGGCGCTTAACCGGCTCACCGAGTGGAAAATGCTCTGGGGCGAATCCCCTGATAAGGACTAACCATGATCATATCGCGTCACAGTATTTCCACACGCCCCCTACTGCTGTTGCTGGTACTTCTGCTTATTGGCTCTGCGGGGTGTGGTCGTAAGGATATGCCACAACCAGCCACGACAGAAGCCAGTTTCCAATGGGCACGGGCAACCGCGGTGCCGGAGCTTATGTGTCTCCGGGTTGATGCGGAGTTGGAGGGCAATTTGCGAAATGTGGCGAGTGTGGTTTTGGAACTGCAAACGGCAAGCGACGTGTCTGATTGTCCCGGTTGTCCGTTTTCTCCCAATGAACGCACGGAATTCGCACCGGAAGCGTTGGGCATTACGCCTTCTTCTGGAGGTATCTCCACCCTGTACTGCCCCACCCGCGAAGCTTTGGCGTATCGGTGGCGTTTGGTAGGGACAAACGTGCATGGCAGCCTTGCGCACGCCCTGACGCCTGTGGAGTTCGTGGAGATGCGATAACCCGTCCGTGTTTTTCAGAAAAAAATATCAACGCAAGCCGCTAAAAAGTGCTTGCGTTTTTTTCTGCTCGTTGTTTATATATATCAACAGCGGGTGAACACGCACTTCGCGTTACCCATACCTTGGATGGTACGCATGGCCCAGCTTTCATTTCAGACATTTTTCCAGCGGCTTGAAGAAGCCACTAGCATTGAGAGCCAGCAAGACCTTGCGAAGGTGTTGGGGGTGAATCGCTCCGCCATTACACAGGCTAAACGACGTGATGCCATTCCGCAGCGGTGGGTGCTGGCAATTTCACGGCAGTTTGGTGTCAACCCGGACTGGCTGGAGTTCGGTACCGGACAGGCACGCGTTAGCTCTGTACGAAAGGAAGAGCCGCGTTCCCCCTACCCTGCGATTTCCACTGTGCCTAAGGTCTATGCGCGGCTGTGTGCCGGTGGTGGCTCCTTTGATGTGGAAGCCGCCGTGGTGGAAGAGCATGTTTTCCGGCAAGACTGGCTGGCCAAAAAAGGACGTCCCGGTTCTATGGTGCTTATGGACGTGTTTGGCAACAGTATGGAGCCGGAAATTAGAGAAGGCGACATGGTGTTGGTTGACCAGTCGCAGACAGGCATATTCGCTGGCTCCATTTACGCTGTGGGCTTGGAAGACGCGGTAATGATCAAGCGGTTGGAGCGTAAAATGGGCGAAGTCGTCCTGCACAGTGATAACCCGGATTACGCCCCCATTCCTATTCGCGGAGATGAGCTGGACAGCTTCCGTGTCATCGGGCGCATTGTCTGGATCAGCCGGGAATACCGGTAGCTCACGCAAGGAATTCCCCTGCCATGAACGCACGACAAGCGTTCGTTTGATGGTCAGATTCCTGTGTCAGATGTTGGGGCAAAGTGAGGGCGCGGATATTTTTGTGGCACCAGCAAGCCAAATGCCACACCAGCGTGGGTATAGAGAACGGTGTGGCAAGGGAGTTTTCCCTTTTTTTAGCCATCTCGTGTTAACATAAATAAACAACAGAGAACACTTCCTCCCGTATATGGGAAAAAGCAAGGAGAACAGTCATGCAACAGCGTTTTTGTACCTGCGGATTCATGGTTTTGGTAGACTATATTGTGCAATCCAGCGCCTTTGCCTGCCGGTTCTTCTCGCGCACGGCGGACGGGCACCATCAGCATGCCCACCGGGTAACCACGTGTCCGTGTTGCGGGCGTGCTCTGGATATTAACGCACTACGGTAATTTCAACACAGCGCAGTACGCATATTACGACCTAAACCGACAGACACACCTTCCGTCAGGTAGTTTCCCCGGTCGGTTTTCCTCGTTGTGGCAAAAGGATGGCCCCCCTGACGCCACAACACATGCCGGGCACAGGCTTCCGGCAAACCAAAGAGCGCCGCAGATTTCTCTGCGGCGCTCGCGTTTCCTATGGTACGAAGGCGAAACCAATCGAAAGGCATAACGCACTAAAACTAATTACTATCGCACATCACTATTGTGCGAATACCGTTCAAAATGCCGTACTATGCTATTGACTAACACCCACACAGGTTGGAGGTGAGCCCTCCGTGCCTGCTTGCCGCGCATGGCAGCTCTGGCGGTGATTTTTGTTTGTTGCTAGATTGTGCCGTCAGAATGAAGAATTTTGTTCTCTGGCAAGGAAAGAATGTTTTTATCGAAGGAGTGTATTCTGACCCTACTAGGCTGAAATAAAAAATATTCTTGACGCAGGCAGTGAGTAAAAAAACATCTAAAACTGGTGGCCCGCCGCCATCATATTTTTTCAGCAAGCTCCACAGGGTTTCAAATATATTGTGGAGTTCGGTTTTTTAGTTAATATTTACAAGTATACTGTTCCAAAATTTTCAAATATACTATGTTGTATTTAATACACTGGATATAGATAGATATATTTCTGTGATATGCAACCCTACACGTGGAGGAACTATGTATCAATGGCAAGAATTGGCAGTTGCTTTGCGCGAACTACGGGCCGCTTTGTTCTTTTTTCAAGAAATACCGGAAAATGCACAGGAACGGTTAAAGACTGCTGTGCATACTGTATTGCAGTTCGTCAACCTCCCATTTTTTTTGAAAAAACAGCTCACCGCAGTGTTTACCACAAAAGGCGATTTGTCCGCACCGCCTCTTCAGACAGACACATTACAGGAATTGGTGTATGCCATAGAAAAATGTATTGATCTGGCAAATAATGAGGGGCAGCCTTCCCCTGCCAGCAATGCTCTTCCACCACTCCTGCAAGGCTCATTTGAAGAGAACGATTCTTGTTCAGAGGTTGGTGCAGGAGCGGAACCTCCAACAAAATTCGCTGAAGTGCGCGTTTTTTTTGCCACTGACCGCAAGAAGGAAAGCAGCAAAAAACCTGCTGAATTGTTCAGTGCGCAGCGCTCTGAAAAAATGCATTACGGCACATGCAATGTCAGCATTCCCCACAACCACAAGATGGGAGAACTTGAGTCTCCTTCCATTTGGCGTTTCGAGTTTCGAAATGACCCGAAAAAGCATGTTGTCCTTTTGTCTGTTACAGAACGCAATAAAAAAGAATTTTTTGCACAGGCTGCGGAGTGTGCTACCGAGGCCGACGCGGACAGCGCATTCATTTTTGTTCATGGTTACAACGTCACGTTTGAAGATGCGGCTAGGCGAACAGCCCAAATGACGTATGACCTGCAATTTCAGGGCGCACCCATATTCTACAGTTGGCCTTCACACGGAAGAACCACCGCCTATACCAAAGACGAAGAGAATGTCCGCTGGTCGCAAGGCAACCTCAAGACCTTTCTGGATGAATTCATGAAGGAATCGGCAGTGCGGGACATCCACATCATTGCGCATAGCATGGGCAACAGGGCTGTAACAGGCGCTTTGTGCGAGCTGTTCAAAGAAAAACCGGAAAGCAGAAAGCGGATCAAAGAGCTTATTCTTACTGCCCCCGATATTGATGCCGACATATTTAAAAGAGATATTATGCCGGTACTGACTTCTCCTAACGCCTCTGTAACACTCTATGCATCATCAAAAGATCTGGCACTGGAGGCTTCACGCAAAGTGCACGGGTATCAGCGAGCCGGAGATTCCGGCCAGAACATTGTTATCTGCAACGGCCTGGAAACTATTGACGCTAGCGATGTAACCACAGATTTTCTGGGCCATTCCTACTTTGCACAGGCAAAGTCAGTTATCACAGACATTTTTGAACTCATATGCAACCAGCGTAACGGCCAGCGGTTCTGGCTCAACAACATGCGCACGCCGCAAGGTGAAGCATACTGGAAATTTACAAAATAAAGTATGCTTCACCAGACCATAACGTGTTAAGCTGTTCCCAAATTACCAACGACGGAAAGAAGCTTTGCCTCTATCGTCTTGCGCTGGCTTTGTGAAATCATTCCCGTCTGTTCAAGGGAAACAAGTATATTGCCAAGATGCTTTGTGGCCTGCGTCTTCAACGTGTTGACAATATTTTTCATTTCTTGCTCGTTGGGAGCACGGCCTGCTTCATAAGAAAAATTGGTCTCATAAATCTGGTCGCGCTCTTGATGCCAAGCGGCAACGTAGGTAAGAGCAGCTTGTTTTACAGCAGGGTTAGAGCGCATCCATGTTTGAATGTCCATTTGTGTTTCTTGCTGAACAACACGGCACCATGCACTCAGTTCATCCAAAGGATTCTGCACGCGGCGCTGTACCTTTTCCACAAGAGCCGGAGGAATGGATGCCATTGCTGCACTTTTTTCAAGCAGCTCACAAAACTGCCGGGTGCCGTACCCATATTTGCCAAAGACTAAAACAGAGTACGCGTCATCAACCGACGCACTCACATTGGCATGCTCTTCTTCCGACAGTGCCAGTATCCTGTTGGCAATGGTATGGCAAGTGCCGTTTACCGTGTTCGCAACACCAGCCATGTACTGCTCACACGAGTCTGGCATGGCTAAGGCCTTCGCCCAGTCAACGAACACGGGAAATGCCCCGATTGCTATGCTGCCGTCCATACATTCGCGTCCTCTGCCAAAACAGGGCCACCCGTATGTGCCGTCCGCGCTGACAAGAAAGATATGATACGCCTGAGACAGCCCCATATAGCCGGGGGCGGCTAGTCCCTTTACCTCCAGATTTGCAACAACAGGCGTGTTCATTTTTTCTTCTCCCTGATTTATATGTTAGTAACTTAAATGAATAATATATGTTTTTTTGATAAATACAATGTTGCAATACCTATAATTCTTGCCTGCACACATTGGTTAGTCGGAGTAGCCACCGCCTTTACTGCCCAAATACACCAGATTTTCAAGCTGACTGTTCTGCAACATATCCTGCACATGGCTGATGGCACTTGCCAAGTCGGTAAGAATATCGGCAACTGCAAAAGTTTTAGCCCTTTCTTGTCTTTTTTCTTTGCCTTTATCCCCTCATATAAACTCTCATCCTTAAATCCACAGATGTTGTTCTGGCGAAAGTCATAATGCACAGCAGTCAGTGTCAAATCAAAACTCAAGCCTTAATCCCAAATTGCCGCCGTACCCTTCACGCCGCCCGACCAGACTGTGACCGGAAAGGTCGAGGGAAAAATTGTCGGCAGCCTGCCATTTGAAGCCTAGCTCTCCGATGCCGGTAGAGCCGGAAGGATCGGTTCTGCTGATGTTATACTGATCGTAGTGCCCGGTGGTTTCGCCGTCGAACTCATAATCCCAGGCAACGCGGGTGAACGCGTTAAAATTACCGGTAATCTGATGGCTGTATTTGACGCCAAGCTGGGTGCGGGTGGAATCGGTATCGCTGACCTTCATGCGGTCGCCGCTGCCATTGGTATCGGAACCGCCTTGTAGGCGCGTGTAGAGCAGCTTGGCCGAAAAATCGAAACTGCCCGGATCGGACACCGGCAGGATGTAGCCGAGGCCAAGATGTCCGCCATAATAAGTGGAGCCGATGTCGAAGTCGGTCTTATACGCGGAATCGTATTCGGATTTGGCATATCCCAGGCGCAGGGAGGTTTCCCCATAAATTCCGCCGACCATATTGTGACGGGCCAAAAGCCCTGTGCCGTAATAAGAAGTGCCTCCATTACCGCGATAGAAGCTGTTATAGGTGTCAAAGTTTCCCCAACCGGCCTCAAAGAACAGACCAATGTCGGCCTTCGCGTCGTCAGCATGGTTAAAACGCAATCCTGGCCCGACCAAGAGGTGAAAACTGTCTGATTCCACATGAGAGCCGGTTTTCATTTCATAGTGTCCACCGCCCATATCCATATAAACGCCGTACTGGACGTCACTAGTTTGCCCCATGCTCAGGCCGGAAGGCGAAAACTTGTCGGATAATGAAGCAGCCCGGTCTCCGCCTTGGCCAAGCAGCATGTTCAGGGCCGAGGCGGACATCAGCGCGTTATGCGCTTTGCCGTTGTCAAAAGTTTCGGCCCGAAGGGTGGAAACAAGATCCCAGATGCCGCCTTGCTGCTGAGTGTTGAGCCCGAAGGTGTAGTTGATAGCCCCGCCACTGGTGGTGGCTTGTGTCTGGCTGCCGTCCCATGTGCTTTGGTCAATACCTGTAATGAGGGTAACCTGGTCGCCTCTGTTCAGTCTATTTAAAGTCCCCGGTCTCCCATTGGCCGAGGCCACAGTCATGGTGATATCGGTGCCGGTGAGCTTGGTATTACTGCCGGTGAGCAGGGTATCCCCGGCAGTCAGGTCGTTAGCCAAATTGAAAGTGATGGTTCTGCCCGAAAGGTCGGTGCCGCCGGATATGTTTCGCAAGATGTTGTTCTTGCCGTTGACGTAAAGCCTGCCACTCCAATTGTAGTTGAGAGACGTGGCATCAAAATTCAAGGTACTATACCCGTTCAAAGTGATGTCGCCGATTGTGAATGTGCTATAACCGTCAACACCCGTAAAATTCACCGTGTTCGCTGTTCCGGCTGCTCCGGCCCCCAGGGTCAGGGCAGAGGCGTTGAATTTAGCTTCGCCGCCGTTGCTGGTAAGGCTGACGTTATGCACGGCACCGTTATTATCCGCAAAAATCAAGGTGTAGTGCGAGGCTGTCAATCCTGCGTCCATATAACCAAAATACATGCCTCCACCAGCACCACCAACACCAGCATTCATAGAGCCAGGAGAACCATTGCCGCCACTGGTTAATGCGATATTGCCAGAGATAGTCAAGCTGCTGGAAGCACCAAGGCTGACATTGCCACCATGTCCACCATCTCCACCGACAGGGCTTGAAATAGAATACCCGCCGTTGCCGCCATTGCCAGCTCTAAGGCTAATGTTACCCAAAACCGTGGTGTCGGCGTTCAGGGTAAGCGCAATGTTGCCACCGTTACCGCCAAGACCACCTATTCCGGTTGCAACTCCCTGTCCACCGATGCCGCCCTGACCAGCACCCATGACAATATGGTTAAACTGAGTATCAGAAATGGCAGGGTTAATAATATTACCGCCATTTCCTCCATTGCCCCCCTGACTGCCAGAATATACGCCGCCTGCATCTCCTGCGTACGCTCCACTGCCGCCGCCAATCCCCCCTTGTGTTGGTGTGGAATCACCACCACCTAAACTCGCATCTGCATTCCCGCCACCGGCACCACCAGTATGCAGATCACTCCCCGCACCACCAGTACCTGCTCCGCCATCAACTGTGTTCATATAGCCGCCACCGCCACCGCCAGCGTGGTAGCCCGTACTTTCGCCTTTACCTCCTCCTCCGCCACCGCCAGAATAGATGTAGAGATCATCGACGGCCTTGGCCGGAATGGAAGTAAAGAGCAAGAAAGAAGACAGACAAAAAGCCATTGCCAAGATACGGCAAAAACGGGAATGTTTCATATAAACCCCGGCATAAAGGTGCGGCATGATATTATAAAGAAAAATTGGCTATTCTAGGACATATTCTTACCCAAAAAGCAAGAACGGAAGCCTGCAACTATAGTTGCAGGCTTCAACATAACATGCTGTATATTAAGGAATAAAAAATTTAAAAAATATCGCGAAAAGGGCAAAAGAAGAGCAATCAATAAGAGGCGAAGGGAAAATCAACCAGAAATAGGGCTACCGAGACGCGGGGATTCCGCTTGAAAAGAAGACGCCAACACCACAAGCTCCGTGCGGGTATTCGTGCCGCTTTTTTTGAGCATACGGCTGACATAGGGACGCAAGGTACTCTCTTTGATGCCGAGTTGTTGCTCTATCTCCATGCGCGACGCACCCCGGCAAAGCAGCACCAGAACTTCAACCTCACGCGGGGTGAACGAATGGTGTACGGCAAAGGCACGAAACTTCCCCTCCGCGTTTTCAGCGGATTGCGCCCCGTTATTGAGCATTCCGTTGCCTGGGCGGCTCATGCTTCTGCGGCGCATAGCGGCTTCCACCCGTGCTAACAATTCTGCGGGGTGAAAGGGCTTGGTGATGTAATCGTCGCCCCCGTCCGTAAGGCCGCGCACCCTGTCCGCATGGTCTGTTTTGGCGGTCAGGAACAAGATGTGCGCCGCCGTTTGTATGGGCAGGCCACGTATTTCGGCGCAAAAGTCAATGCCGTCGCCGTCCGGCAGCATCACATCCAGCAGAATAACGTCCGCCTCGTTTTTGCCAAGCCAAGCCCTTGCCTCGGCCAGGGTGAGGGCCGGATGCACCGCATAGCCCAACATACCCAAAGCGCGGCCGTTGTTGGCATTGAGTTCGGCATTATCTTCCACCAAAAGTATCGCGCCTTGATGCGTCATGTTCCTACTCCTCGCTGTATTCCGGCAAAGTCAACGGCAAGATGTTTTTGTTGTTGGTCAACACAAAAGTGTTTCCATGTGAGGGTAAGATATTTTTCAAGTACGAAATGAAAGAAAAACTGTTGTTACTGCATGTGGTTATGTGTAAACGGATGCGGCTCATCGTGTCAATGCGGGATGAAGATGGATAGTTGATGTCAGCGGCATCGCCGCTCGGCGCAAGGGACTTCGGCCCGATGCCGTCCTTAATCCAGGCGGGGGTCACCCCACGCAGATACAGTAGCTTGATAAGCCAGTCACCGGGGATGACCCCGCGCCGTTTTGCGTCTGAAATGGACGATTGGGGCACATCTAAAATCGCAGCTAGTTCAAGCTGGGTGCGGCACCAGCGACATCAAACACACGGGCCAGCCGGGCGGCGGCTTCCGTCTGTTCGCCATAGATAGGGGAAATGCCAGTCATGGTGCGCTTTCCGGCGTTGCCGTGTTGGCAACTGCCCGGATTGGCAGAAGCCGGGAGCTCAGAACCGTCCTAGCGGCGGCGCGGGTATTTCCCTTTCGAGTCTTCTACTTCCCAGCACTCCCGGCAGAGCACGCGACAAGAGAAAGTCGCCAGCCTGCGAATGCGGGAAAGCGACCCCTTGGTACCAAGGGTTTTATGCATGACGGTATTTTAAGAGCGTGGGTACCCCTTTGGGGTGGTGTACCGCTCTGAATCCCGTCATTTATGTGCGCTGTAGGCAGGCTTTACGACACCACACGAGAGTCTTCACACCAGAAAAAGCCAAGTCCCGCAAGGCTTTCTAGACCTTGCGGGACTTGTTTGGATTTCCTGATGGTGCCGAAGGCGGGACTCGAACCCGCACGGGATTTCTCCCACTACCCCCTCAAGATAGCGTGTCTACCAATTCCACCACCCCGGCACAGTTCCCATGTACGCAGGTCAGCAACCTGCCAATACAAATATGTTTTTTTAGTTGTTGGCGGCAGGTTGTCCGTCTTCAGTCTGAACAGCCTTGGGAGCGGCATCTTCCAACAACAACGGCTTTTCGGCTTTTTCCTCGATCTGCACGTCCAAAATACTGGAGTCGGACGTAGAACGATGTCCTGTCATGTAGTTATAGCTCAAGGAGGTGAACAGGAAGACCACCGCCACGATGCCAGTCAGTTTGGCAATCATGTTGCCCGCGCCACCGCTGCCGAAGACGGTCTGGCTACCGCCGCCGAAAATGACGCCCATGCCTTCTTTGCCAGCTTGAAGCAGCACAAGAATGACAAGGACAATGCAGGCGATGACATGCAGGGTAAGAATCAGGGTATCCAAGATCGTCCTCCTCGGCAAAAATCCGATAATTGAAATGCATCATTAGGCAAGCACAATGCGGCTGAAGCTATCAGCCTGCAAAGAAGCGCCTCCTACCAGAACACCGTTCACATTGTCAAGGCGGACAATGTCGCCAGCGTTTTCTGGCTTCACACTGCCACCAT
Organism: Pseudomonadota bacterium; assembly: GCA_023460395.1. Lineage (GTDB taxonomy): Bacteria > Desulfobacterota > Desulfovibrionia > Desulfovibrionales > Desulfovibrionaceae > Halodesulfovibrio. The sequence goes on from JAEWQB010000010.1 coordinate 196,905, forward strand.
ATAAAATAGCGAGAGAATCCCCCGCGGCGGGCAGCAACGCGGTAAGACGTTCCCGTACCAACGTGTGGGCTTCCATTATCTCCGCAGGACCGGCAACCTTGCCCGTTCCTATGGCCCACACAGGCTCGTAAGCCACCGCAAGGCGCGTGACAAGAACCTCTGGCGTAACATCTGGCAGATCCCGCAGCCCCGCTGCGAGTTGCCGGTCGATAACGTCCTCCAGTGTTCCGGCTTCACGCTCTTCAAGCGTTTCCCCGATGCACAGGCAGACAGACAATCCCGCAGCGAGCGCAAATGCGGTTTTACGCCCTACAAACGTATCAGATTCCCCCAGCAGGTGCCGACGTTCAGAATGCCCGGTAAGTACCCATGCGCATCCTGCGGCCGCTAGCATGGAGGGAGAAATCTCTCCGGTGAACGCCCCCTCCTCTGCAGGGTACACGTCTTGCGCCCCCAGCTTGAACCCCGGAGCCTCCCGTAATATCGTTGCGACTGATTCCAGTGCGGTAAAGGGCGGGAACACCAGCACTTCTCGTCCTTCAGGCACAGAGCCAACCGACCGGACCAGCAAAGCTGCTGTTTCTTTTGCTTCGGCGGCAGTTTTGTACATTTTCCAATTGGCGGCGATTAAGGTTTTCATGCTTTGCGTCTCCTCATGGCATGCATATAGGCAATACACCCTGAAAATGGGTTTGTCAGATTAATCACAATTATCCGAAATGCTCTGCCCCGTTGGGGAAAAGGGCCATATTTTTTCTTGAGCCGTGGAACTATCCACTCGAAATATTTAGCTGTTCAGGGAAAGGGTATACACCAACGCGTCTTCGCCAGTGTCCGCATAATATCGTTTCCGTATCCCCATGTGAGCGAAACCATGCTGTTCATACAGCGTTATGGCGGGCGCATTGGACCGGCGCACTTCCAACACTGCGGTTTCAATACCCATATTAACGCCTATACGCAACACCAGAGCCAAAAGGCGTGCGGCGTAGCCTTGCCGCCGATGTTCAGGAGCGCTGGCGATATTTAGTATCTCTAACTCATATTGCGTATGATATACAGCAATATACGACACCAATTCATGGTCCTTTCGTAAACCAAAAATAGAAAATACTTTTTGATCAAACGCTAGCCGAAATTGCTTTTCTTCCCACGGGAGAGAAAAACAACGCTTTTCGAGCACGGCGACCTGCGCTATATCCTGCGGTCCCAATCGATAAAACTCGGCCTGTGCCGAAAGGGGACCGTCTGTGTTGTCCACCCGCTCTTCGCTTAGGGCTTTGCGCATCGCCATGTCTACTGTCCTTTCCATTGCTGAGTCGTCCCCTGCTGTATACAATTAACAAAACCCGGCTCTTGGAACGAGAGGGGAATTTGGGGTATGATCGAAACTATCTACGCGCAGCTACGCGATGAAGCACGGGAACTCGTTGAAGTTACTGACGACAATGATCAGCCGCTTCTGGTTATGTCCATGGCGGATGTTCATCGCCAGTCGTTACGGCATAGGGTGGTGCTTACCCTTCTGTACGACACGGGAGGCCGCTTGTACTTACAGCGCCGGGCACAGAGCAAACGGTTCTACCCCGGTCGTTGGGACATTTCCTCCACGGGGCATGTTCACGCCGGAGAATCGCGAGAGCATGCCGCCTTGCGGGAATTGAACGAAGAATTGGGGGTATTCCCCGGCAGGGTAACGCAAATTGCCCATATTCCCGCTTCGCCCCAGACAGAACATGCCAGCATTACCCTTTTCTCCGCCCGATTGGGAAACGCCCTCCCCTGTCCTAACCCCAGCGAAGTCTCAGAAGGGCTGTTCGTGGACCGGGAAGAATTGGAATCCATGCTGACTCATTTCCGCGAATTGCTTACCCCGGCTATTCTCTGGGCTGCGGAACAAGGCTATTTGTTTGACGCTCCCCGCATGCCCTTGCCGGATACAGCGCCTCCGGCACCCCCTCACCTGCATAACGATGAGGAACCACTCTAGCGCAGCGTCTGCGCCATCTGCGTGTGGAGCTGACCGTTGGATGCAAGAATTTCTGGACGGCGCGGGTCGAAAGGGCTGTGCCCGTCCAAGCCTGTCACCCGTCCTCCGGCTTCTTCCACAAGCAGCCATCCCGCTGCGGTATCCCATGGTTTCAGTCCGGTTTCGTAAAAGGCGTCATAGCGCCCGGCAGCCAGATAGGCGAGGTCAACAGCCGCAGCGCCGCAGCGTCTGACACCGCGTGCAGACACCAGTACACGCGAAAGGCGGCGCAGCACAGTGGGGGCTTCTTCCTGAATCGTGTAGGGAAAACCCGTGGCTATCAGCGCCTGCTCCATATTGGCGGTATCCGTCACGTGAACGGGAACACCGTTGCAAAACGCGCCGCCGCCGCGCACAGCATGAAAGCACTCGTGCAATATGGGGGCGTATACAGCCCCCAGCAGGACTTGCCCCCGGAACCATAGTCCTACGGAAAGCGCCACAAACGGAATGCCGTGCGCAAAATTCGTGGTGCCGTCCACCGGGTCGACAACCCACGCTAGATCTCCCAGCGGCACGTTTCCCGCGCTCTCCTCCGCCACAACGTCTGCCTGCGGGAGCAATTTCCGCAAGCGGGGCAACACGTCGTTTTCCACCGCAACATCCGTATCCGTCACAAGGTCAATGCGGCCTTTACAGGATACCGTGCGCGGAGCGTTCCAACGATCCAGAATAATGGAGCCAGACTCCCGCACCGCGAATAACAGACCCTCAGCGAGGTCGCGCAGCTCGTTTTTGTCTGAAAGGATATTCACAGCAGGCTCCTGAGACAAAGGAATGAGGTGGTGGAAAAACGAAAGCGGCTTGAAGCCGCTTCCGATACTCTCGTGAAATCGCGTGTGGGCATTGGCCCATGTCACTGTCTGCCGCAGCAAGACAAGGGGCGGGACTGATGCGGACTAGTTTATGTACACTTTGCTGTAAAATTTCTTATCATCCAGTGTCTTGCCGGTTCCGCGCACCACTGTGGTCAGCGGATCATCGTCAATAACAACCCGCAGCCCCGTCTCTTTGGTTATCAGGGTGTTTAATCCCTTGAGCAACGCCCCGCCTCCCGCAAGCAACAAGCCGTTTTCCGCAATGTCACCAGCCAGTTCGGGCGGTGTTTTTTCCAACGACTTACGCACCGCCATAATGATGGCTTTTACCGGGTCCACAAGTGCCTCACGCACATGCCCGTCTGTCACCAGAACAGACTTGGGCGTGCCGGTGACCATATCTTTGCCGGAAACGTCCATTGACAGTGTTTCTGGAAGCGGGTGAGCGGACCCGATGCGAATTTTAATCCGTTCGGACATATTTTCGCCGATAAGCAGTTTGAACTCTTCCTGAAAATATCGTTGGACCGCGCTGTTCATGGCGTCGCCCGCTACGCGGACTGACTCCGCGTAAGCAATGGCGGAAAGAGACAACACCGCGACTTCCGTAGTGCCGCCACCGATGTCTACCACCATGTTCCCCATGGGCTGGTGGATGGGCAAATCGGCCCCTATGGCGGCAGCCATGGGTTCTTCCACAAGCCGCACGTCACGGGCACCCGCTTGCTGGGCAGATTCAATAACTGCGCGTTTTTCCACCTGCGTTATGCCCGTGGGCACGCAGATGACGATGTTGGGCTTGGTAAGGGAAAACCCTGTGATCACTTTCTTAATAAAGAAAGAGATCATTTGCTTGGTCACTTCAAAGTCGGCAATCACGCCGTCTTTCATGGGGCGGATGGCGCGGATGCGCTGTGGAGTGCGACCCAAAAATTCTTTGGCTTCCTTGCCCACGGCCAGCACTGTGTTGCGGTCATTGTCTATGGCGACAACGGAGGGTTCATTTAGAACCGTGCCATCCTTTTTGGTGTAGAGAAGCGTGTTCGCAGTGCCAAGATCCATGGCCAGATCCTTGCCGAACAGTCCCAGTAATTTGCCGAACATCGGGCTCTCTCTTGCTTGGGCTATATGATGGAATCTGCGTCGGGTGCGGCGGTCCGTTTTCCGTCGGACGGCATGACAGGCTCGGTTTGCGCGGCATCCGGCTTTGTGCCCGAACCTTCGGGCGTTCCTGTATTCTGGCTCACTTCTGCCCCAACGGCGGGTTGGCCGTGCTGCATGCTGTGCACGGCTTCATGGAGCCGACTCCGTAGATACAGGTTTTCCAAAAACAACGCCAGATGTTCAGAAGACATCTGGCAAAAAACTTTCATCTCTTCTGAAATTCTTTTGGGCGAATCGCTCGCAAAAACCAATACTCCCCGTGTGATACGCTGAATGATCAGAGGCAGGCACATAACGCTTTGGAAGGCGGGCTGTGTCACGTGTCTACCGTACAGCGGCGAGGTTTGGGCGCTGGAATCTCCGTCTCCCAAAAACACGGGTTTTCCATTTTTAAATACCCAGCCGACCAGTCCGCTGCCATAGGGAATGCTTTCTGGGGCACCTTGCGTCAATTGTCGGGTTTCATCCTCTATAACGTAGTTGCTTCCCGCCTCGTCGCGTGAGGCAAACGCGCAGTAGGAAAAACCGGATGTCTCAGCCATAAGGGCGAGAAAATGCTCCAAAAAACGTGTCCAATTGCGGTGCCGTTTACGCAGGCCGTAGATGAGTTGAAGGCAGTTATAGAACCGGCCCAGATGCATTTGCTCCGCAGCCATGCAGGACGTGGACTGAACTTCATATACAAGCTCGGCAAACAACTGGAGAATTTTCTGATCTTTGTTGGAAAAGGAATACTGGCGCTTGCTGTCCAGACACAGCGCTCCGGTGCCGTTACGCAACGATACGCCCATAAACGCTTTTATTTTGGACTCCTCATTGGAGGAATAATACCCAAGATGGTACTGGCGTGTATCAAAGTCATTGACCAGCATGGGGGCTTGATTACTGATTATCCAGCCCACCAGTCCTTTGCCGGGAGCGAACCGAGCGTCCGCGTCCACATGGTCGCCCAGACTGAAACTTCCGATTACGGAAAAATCCCGTCCGGTTCCTTCTGGTGCGATAAGAACGGCCGAGTACGCATCGAAGACGCTGCAAACAATTCCTAATATGCGTTCAAAACACGATTTGGTATGCATTCAAGCTTATCCCGACCCTATACGATTAGCCGTTCCCTACAATGCGGGTCTGGCTGCTTTCATGGCCCATTTGCACGAGTGCCGCGCGTCCTCCCCCAACGCGATGCCGTACCGTAGAATTGTATAGGAATCCTTTGTTTGTTTCAATCTTCTGTCTGGAGCGTGCGGTGCCCACCGGGTGCTTATGACTATAATATCCTAATTTAACAATTCATTTTTGTTTTTACATCCGCAGATTATAAGGCATGGCATTTACTAAAGAAAGAGTAGAAATTTTTAAAAAAAATAGCTAGGCTATACGGATAGAGGAGCAGGTATCATACACGCGACATTGCTCTCCAAAATATAAACTGTGGCAGGCGGTTAGGTATGGATTGGAAAAAAGCATTTTCACAATGCGGCCTTCCCTGGGAAGATCACGAAACGTTTTCCGCCCCGGTTAGCCTTACCTCGTCCGGCGATCTCAAACAGTTTTTAGATATGGTACATATTAAGTTTTGTCTGCTCCGGCCCTACTGTGAACTGCCGGACTACCCCGTGGTGGACGGCAGAGAGCTGCTTCCCTCGTTTGAATCCGACGCGTGGGAGCACAAAGAGCTTCCCGGTTTTTCCATGGTCGTGCTGGACCGGCCAATAAATTACTTTTCAGAAATATTTCAGTTCGACATCCTGCATTCGCTTATGGACGACGCGGTTAACGCGGATGGTCAGATGTGCCCGCTGGAAAACAGCCTTATTTCTCAGAATGTTCAATGCCTGCAAAACAGGTTGCCGAAAAAATTTCAGGAATCCTTCCGGCAAACTTTTGCCCGGCACGATGTTTCGTTGCTGGACCACTACCCGCAGCTACTGCCGTATCTACTGGAAATGGACCGTGCGCAGGTTATGTCGCAGGATCATTTCGGCAACTACTACCTTTCCGGCGTATACGCCTCCTTCCCTTCTGATCTGGACCCTGAAATCAAACGCTTTGGCGTGCGGACCGGCAAATTTTCCCAAGGGGACAACGAGCGATACGAGCGCAATCGCCTGTTTGTGTACCAGTTTCTCATGGAACTGTACGGATTCCCTATTGTTTCTGAGCGCCGCACGTCCAGCGCTCTCTTTGCGCGGCGTCTGCACAAACTTGGGGAACATTTTATGGTGCGGGTGCTTGGGCAGAGTGACCGCACCATTACAACACTCAGCACACCGCAACGCCGCCGCCATTATCCTCGTGTGGAAAAAATAGCGCTGGTGCGGGTGCACCAAGATCAGGTTGAAGTTATCCGGCGACTGGAAGAAGGCGGCTTTTTTGTAGACCCTAAAAAGCGCGTGGTTATTTTGCGTGTTCTTTATGCACAGCACACGTTTAACCCGGACAACGTCCGTCAGGAACGCGCCCTTTCCGTTGTGGGGCAAGAAGTCATTCATCCCCTTACGGGGCGGGTGGTGGCGGACTTGAATATCATTAAAGACACCACGAACATGTTTCTGCGCCTTAACGACATTGTGCGTGGCGAACACGTGGGGCGCATCGTCTACAAGCGAAATGAAATCGTCGAAAACACGGATACTGTGGAAAAGCGGCTGAAATTCCTTTTTGCTTGGCTTTCTAAGCACCAGCGGCGCATCATTGGGTATTCGGACGAATTTTATTCCAATGTGGTCAAAGTGCTGGACAGCTACCTGCTTTCTCCAGACAACGCAGACGGCTTTGATAATCTGAATGAGTTATACCAAGAGGTTTCCTCCAAATACAGCTTCATTCAACAAGCGCGCAAAATTAGAGCACTGGAAGACCTGCAACGCCGGGAATTCAAAGGGGAACGCATAGGGTACAACGTCATGCTTTCTGAAGCTGTGGCGCTGTTGCATACCCTTAAGTTTGAAATCGTCAGTTATTTTGATGAGCTTGTAGTGAGTGTGATCGCCACTGGAGAAGCTATTCTCAACGACAGGTATCTGCGCCGCTCCTACATTGAAAAGAAGGATGACGAGCTTTCCCCTTACGGACTGGAAATTAAAAAACAGTACCGGAAGTTAGTCTCTTTACTTGACGAGTTCAAGGCAATCCGCAAATCTCGCCGTGAGTTCGCACAGAACCGCTAGCTCGTCTGGCGCTTCTGACGGAATTCGCAACCACAACCACATTCACCACAACAGAATCAGGAGGATGCCTTGTCAGACCTGCTTCAAACACCTCTGACTGCATGGCATAAGGCCCACGGTGCCAAAATGGCTCCGTTCGCCGGGTGGGATATGCCCATTCAGTACACGGGAATTCTTGTCGAACATGCCCACACTCGCGAAAAGGCGTCCGTTTTCGACATTTGCCACATGGGGGAATTTCGGCTCTCCGGCGCAGGCGCTAAGGATGCGCTTGGCGGTGTGGTAACGCATAATCTTGCCACCTTGGGACCGGGTAAATGCCGGTACGGATTTTTGCTTAATGAAGACGGTGGCATTTTAGACGATCTCATCGTCTATTGCATGGCGGAAGACGAGTATATGCTGGTGGTAAACGGCGCGTGCACCTCCTCGGACTTCGCGTGGATTGCCAAACATCTGCCAGATTCCCTGACGTTCACGGATATATCTGGACAAACCGGCAAGATAGACCTGCAGGGACCGCAGGCATTCGCCGTGTTGGAATCCGTATTGGGCGAAGGTTTTCGCTCTCTCAACTATTTTAACCACGTCACTGTGGAATATCAGGGCAGCCCCCTCATTGTCAGCCGCACGGGCTACACTGGCGAACTGGGCTATGAGTTTTATCTTCCGTGGGGCAAAACACAGAGCCTGTGGGACGCATTGACTGCCGATGCGCGTGTGGAGCCAGCGGGGCTGGGCGCACGCGATACCTTGCGGCTGGAAATGGGGCTTCCGTTGTATGGGCAGGATCTTGATACCCGCCACACTCCCACAGAGGCGGGAATGAGCTGGTTGCTAAAATCCCCCGTATCCTATGTGGGCAAAGGGCATGACACCACGGTGCGGGAAATGCTCATTCCGCTGGTGATGGAAGGCCGCCGCGCTGCCCGGCATCATGACGTTGTCTGCCTTGCGGATGGCGAAACCGAAGTCGGTGTGGTAACAAGCGGCTCCTTCTGCCCCTCGGTGGGGCATTCCGTGGCCTTGGCCTACGTGAACAAAGACCACGCTGAGGAAAGTGCATTCACCATTCGGACTGCCCGCGCCGTTCTGCCCGCGACAAAAGGGGATTTGCCCTTTTACACACAGGGCACCGCCCGGATGTCTCTTAACGAACAGTAGAACTTCGCGCTTCCCGTGGTGCTCCCCTTCTGCACCAAGCGAGTTGGCTTTTTCCGGTAAGGCCCCGGTACGTGTGATCGGGGCCTTGTTTTGTCTGCGTGTTCCGCTTGCACATTCCCTTGTACATGCGCAAGGAATACAGCATACTCCTCTCATTCCCGCGGCGTTCTCTGTTGCTGGCATGGCTCCGGTAACAGGTGAACACAATCAGGACCATCAGCTTTTTGGGAGACTGTGTGAAAACGTGTTTTTTGCCACCAGACCAATGGCGCATTCCGTATACGCTAGAAGGGCAGGAAGCCCGGCACCTCACTAAAGTGCTGCGTGTCCGCCCCGGCGAAGCTGTTCGTGTATTGGACGGACAGGGACGCGAAGGGGTGTTCCGTATTACCGACATTAGCAAATCGCAGGTTTTCCTTGAACCTGAGGACATCCGCCACCACCCGGCTCCCGCCACCTCTTCCGTACTGGCTCTTGGCTGGGGAAAGTCCGTCCGGCGTGGATGGCTGCTGGAAAAAGCTGTGGAATTGGAAGCTGGCGGTATATGGTTATGGCAGGCCGAACGGTCCCAGTCCCGCGTGCCGGACGACATTAAAGAGACATGGGAAGGCCAGCTTGTGGCAGGTGCCAAGCAGAGCCTTAATCCATGGCTGCCAGAATTGCGTACGCTTCCCGGCGGAGTGCGGGAGCTGGCTGAAGCGGGTACTTCGTTCGCACGCCGGTTTTTGTTATGGGAAGACAGCACGCCCTCTGCTCTGCTCTCCCCGGTCATGCTTACGCCGCCAAGTGCTCATCCCGTCCTGCCTTCGCTGCTCTCCCCGGAAGAACCTTACGCGGAACGCACTCTTTTTGTGGTAGGGCCGGAAGGTGGTATTACCAACAAAGAGGTGGACGTTCTTATTCAGGCGAATTTTTTACCGGTGAGTCTGGGCAGGCGTGTGCTCCGGTGGGAAACGGCTGCACTACTGTGCTTAGGACTGCATTGGTGGCATGGCGAACTCGCCCATGCGTATGACGACGCGTGTGCCGCCGCGTGCCACGGGGAGATGTCATGAGTGTCCGTCAGCCATTAGCAGACCGCATTCGTCCTGAATCGCTTGAGGACTTTGTCGGGCAGACTCATCTTTCCGCTCGGATCACTGCCCTTACCCACTCCAAGCGTTTGCCCAGCCTGTTGCTCTTCGGGCCTCCCGGATGTGGTAAATCCACATTGGCGCTGCTTTTAGCGCGCCACACAGATAAAAAATGGCTCAGGGTGAGCGCACCGGAAGCGGGTTTACAACAACTGCGGAAATCTCTTGCCGGTGTTGAAGTGCTTGTGCTGGACGAACTGCACCGGTTTTCCAAGGCCCAGCAAGACTTTTTTTTACCGCTGCTGGAATCTGGCGAAGTAACGCTTATCGCCACCACCACGGAAAATCCTTCGTTTAGTGTTACCCGTCAATTGCTTTCACGGATGCACGTGTTACGCCTGCGTGCTCACAGCCGCGCGGAAATGATGGAAATGGCGAAACGCGGGGCCGCAGCAGCGGGCATAACGCTGGATGAGCAAACTTGCGATTTTATGGCGGGAATGGCCCACGGCGACGCCCGCACGCTGCTCAACCTTGTGGAATACGTGGCAGAGCTACCGGAAGAATCGCGCGGGTTTGAAGCCTTGCGCTCCATGCTTCCAGAGGTGGTTATCCGGCACGACAAAGACGGCGATAATCACTACGAATTAGCTTCCGCGCTTATAAAATCCATTCGCGGCAGTGACCCGGACGCAGCACTCTACTATCTGGCCTGCCTGCTGGAAGGGGGAGAAGATCCCCGGTTTATCACTCGTCGGCTTATCCTTTCCGCCTCTGAAGATGTGGGACTGGCAGATCCGGCGGCCCTGTCTCTCGCCGTTGCCTGCCAGCACGCGGTAGAATTTGTGGGAATGCCCGAAGGGTTTATTCCTCTGGCTGAATGTGTGGTGTATCTCGCGTTGGCCAAAAAAAGTAACTCCGCCTATGCCGCGTACTTAGCCGCATCGAAGGAAGTACGGACCAACGGCAGCCGTGCTGTTCCACTACATTTGCGTAATCCCTCAACCAAATTGCAAAAAGATTGGGGATACGGTAAAAACTACCTTTATCCGCACAGTTACCCGGAAGGCCATGTGGAACAGCAATATCTTCCTGACGGTCTGGAAAACAGACGGTTTTACCAGCCCAAGGAACATGGCGAAGAACCTCGCCTTGCCGCATGGGTTGCTAAAATTGCTCGTAAACGCGGAGCATAAGGGGTAAACGGCAGGCTGAACGCCATCAGAGGCTTCGTTCATAGCAAACGGTTATGCCTGACGTCTCGTTACCGCGTTGCGCGCTTTCCTTTTTTTCCATACATAGGGATAGCTCCTCCCGCTCTGCCGACTGCCTGTGGTGAATACCCGCAGGCAGATTCCCTTGCGTCAGCCATACTACGACCACGCAGGGCCGGGCGGGAGCAACAGACCGACCTAAGGGAGAACAGCATGAAACGTTTTTTCTATCTCACATTAACCGCAGCCACCCTGCTACTCTCCTCCGGCTGCGCGGTGTACACCGTGCCGGTGGACGAACGTTCCGTTTCCACTATTACCTCAGACACCTATATCGTTACCCAGATTACGACCGAATTTCTCAAAGATGAGACGGTCAGCGCACTTGATATTGGCGCGAAATGCTATGAAGGCTCCGTGTACCTTTACGGGGAATATGAAACCGGCGCGCAAAAGGACCGGGCTATCTCCATAGCTCGCGGAGTGAATGGCGTGACGGATGTGACGTATTTCCTGCTGCCCAAAGAAGCGTTGAACGATCCCTGCGGCACATCGGACAATCTGCTGATTAAAGCGGAACTGGAGAAACAGCTCATCTCGGATAGCCGCATCTGGTCCACCAACGTGGACTACGCCATAGTCCGCTGTAATGTAGTGTTCATGGGTATTGTGGGCACGCAACAAGAGGCGGACCTTGCCGTACGGTATGCTAAAGAAATAGAAGGGGTTCGCAGAGTGCGTTCCTATTTGAAGGTGAAGGGGCAATAAGCTTCTTTCCTCTCGGCCCGGCAACGGAAAGGACCGGGGAAGCGACTGTGTCGGTTCCCCGGTCCTTTTTTTATCCGGCGATTGTAATGCGCGGCTTGTTTTGCCGTGTTATTCGCTTTTTTGCGTCTACCTATCGGGTGAGCTTCCGGTACTTAACACGTGTGGGCTGGTCGGCATCCTTGCCCAGACGTTTTTTGCGGTCCGCCTCATATTCGGAGTAATTGCCATCGAAGAAGAGCACAGAAGAGTCCCCTTCAAACGCAAGGATGTGCGTGGCAATGCGGTCAAGGAACCAGCGGTCATGTGAAATAACCAATACGCAGCCGGCGAAGTTTTCAATGCCTTCTTCCAATGCGCGCATGGTGTTCACATCAAGGTCGTTAGTTGGTTCGTCGAGCAGAATAACATTTGCTCCCGCTTTGAGTGTGCGGGCAAGGTGCACTCTGTTACGCTCGCCACCGGACAGGACATCCACCTTTTTCTGCTGGTCCGAGCCGGTCAAGCCGAAGCGGGAGCAGTACGCACGGGCGTTCACTTCGCGATTACCGAGTGCTATAAGGTCATGTCCTTCGGAAATCACGTCATACACGCTCTTTCCAGCTTCCAGCGTATCACGCCCCTGATCCACATATGCAAGAGAAACCGTTTCTCCAAGCTTCAATTCCCCGGCATCCGGCGATTCCGAGCCGATGATCATTTTGAACAGGGTGGACTTTCCCGCTCCGTTAGGGCCGATAATCCCCACCACGGAGCCGGGTTGGATAAGAAAGTTCATGTTGTCCACGAGCAATTTATCACCCATGGCTTTTTGCACGTGTATGGCTTCAATAACAGAACGACCGAGGCGCGGTCCCGGAGGAATGTATATTTCCAGATCTTTTGCGTTGTTTTCCGATTCTGTGGTCAACAACGATTCATAAGCGGATATCCGTGCTTTGGACTTGGCGTGACGCCCCTTGGGCGACATGCGAATCCACTCCAGTTCCCGTTGCAGAGTCTTCTGGCGTTCGGATTCCTGCTTTTCCTCCACAGCGAGGCGCTGCTGTTTTTGTTCCAGCCAACTAGAGTAGTTTCCCTTCCATGGGATACCACGACCGCGGTCCAGTTCCAAAATCCAGCCTGCCACGTTGTCGAGGAAGTAACGGTCATGGGTAACCGCGATAACCGTGCCGGGAAAACCTTGGAGAAAACGTTCCAGCCATGCCACAGATTCCGCATCTAAGTGGTTGGTGGGTTCGTCCAGCAGTAGAATATCAGGATTTTTCAGCAGCAGGCGGCACAGCGCCACGCGACGACGCTCCCCGCCGGAGATGACGGAAACCGGTGTATCTGAAGGCGGACAGCGCAAGGCGTCCATGGCCATTTCCAGACGCGAATCAATGTCCCACGCGCCCAGATTATCCATACGCTCTTGTACGATGGCTTGCCGCTCAATAAGCGCGTCCATCTCTTCAGGCTCCATGGGCTCCGCGAATTTGGCGTTAATCTCGTTAAACTCGCGGATAACATCCATCACCTCGCCCACGCCCTCTTCCACCACTTCGCGAACGGTACGCGTTTCTTCCACCAAAGGCTCCTGCTCCAGATAGCCGATGGTGTAGCCGGGGGAACATGCGGTTTCCCCTTCAAAATCAGCGTCCACCCCGGCAAGAATACGAAGCAGGGAAGACTTCCCCGATCCATTCAGGCCGAGCACCCCAATTTTAGCTCCATAGAAATAGGAAAGCGATATATTTTTCAATACTTCGCGTTGCCCGTGACGTTTGGTCACACGCATCATGGAGTAGATAATCTTATCCGGTTCGTTCTGGCTCATAGACCCTCCAACTATGTACTCTGCCGCCATGAAATGGCGCCGTGTTATGTTTGTCGCTTGTGCCGTGAAACGGCACACTTGTCCAGTGAGGAAGCAGAAAGATGAGAGAATGATGTTCCTGCCCGTTCTCTCTCAAACTCTTGCCATTTTTGTTTATACCGGGTATGGGGACGCCTCAAAAGTGTCAAATGTGCGGCAATAAGAAGGCAGTTTGATGACCCGGCCTTCCCTGCCACCGCACTGCCCCACCAGCCCACGAAAGGGCTGCTATGAAAGGAGCCGCGCCTGTGGACCATTCCGTACTGAAATCTGTAGAATATTCTATAGTCTACGATGATTCATACCACACTTCGGAAGACGCCGGAAGCGCTCTTCGTAAGCTTTTTCCCGGCATGTTTTTTTATCCCCCGCTGTTGGCTACTATTTACCGGGCTGCTCAACTGGCGAAACGGAAAGTCTTTCGCGCACAAGACTGGGCCGCGAGCAGTCAGGCCGTGGTTCATGCCTTTGAACAAGTTGGCGGGCGCTTTCATTTTGAAAACCTTAGTGCCTTTATCGGGCTGGAAGGGCCATGCGTTTTCGTGGGCAACCACATGAGCACATTGGAAACTTTTGTGTTGCCGGTGCTTATCCAGCCACATCGTCCTGTAACCTTTGTGGTCAAACAGTCTTTGCTGGAATATCCATTTTTCAAATGGGTTATGCGTTCGCGTGACCCTATCTCCGTGGGGCGCACCAACCCGCGTGACGATTTAAAAGCCGTGCTGGAAGGCGGAACGCAACGACTTGAACAAGGCACTTCGGTGGTCGTTTTTCCGCAATCCACGCGAAGCGATACTCTGGACCCCGTTCATTTTAATACCATCGGAGTAAAGCTTGCCAAACGAGCTGGCGTGCCCGTGGTTCCCATTGCTCTGAAGACCAATGCATGGGGTATGGGGCGTTTCATTAAGGATTTTGGACCAGTCAGGCCACAGCTTCCTGTGCATATACGGTTTGGTTCTCCCATGCTGATAGAGGGCAATGGGAAGGAAGAACACCAACACATTTGCGATTTTATCACACAAGCATTGGACGAATGGTCCGCTTCCGCTGAGTAGAAAGCGTGTGAGGCCGCGTATGGGGTTTCGCGAGGTTCTGCTTTTTCCCGCGTTCCGCTCGGCAGGAGACGCTCCGCTGTCCGCCCCCGACAGCGCTGGTCCACTCGCCAATCTGAGTAATCACTCTCAAAAAAATATTAATATATTTAGCCTAGTACAAGAAATACACGCGCTTTCAACAGCAAGCCCGTGTTCTTTTCTTGCATGTGAAGGTTGACATCACGCTAAGGCGGACGTACTACTTACCTCACCACTGATTGAGCAAACAGTCTGACGCCGACCAGCTCCCCGCGCCCCTTCCGGCAGCCCATCTCCACTTCCGCAACGGAGATGCTTTTTCGCGAAGCGGTATATGCCGGGTGCATGCAGTATGGTGTAAAACCATTGCTCAACCGCAAAGCGGTTATAAATTTTTATAACGCGCTCCTCTTGGATAGCCCCCCGACAGGGGGCTATCTGTATATTTAGAGCAATTATGGAAATGAGACTGTATATTGAGTGCATAACCTTGTTTCTTACACATGCACTACGTGGAAAATGACTGGACAAAACAGTGCACTGCATTTGTTACATACAGAGTATTAGACCCCACGCGCCCTCTTCCCAGTCAAAACCACACACCTCAAAACCTTCCCCAGCTTTGTATTTGGACACGTTGATTGACTGAACGACCTTTGTGGTATACAGAGCTTCTGGGTGCTCAAACAGTGTCTTAACCTATGGCTTTGCAGGGTAATTCTTCCGCCGGGTACAATGGGCTGTGCCCGGATATTACTCTAAACCACATACAAAACGGGCCAAGCGTATGACAATCACCAAAAAGGAGGCGCTGCTTCTGGCAGCAAAGGAGTTGTTCGGGGAATACGGGTACGCCGAAACGACATTCAAGAAGATATCCGAACGCGCTGGGGTAGCGCTGGGACTTCTGACTCATCACTACGGCAACAAGGAAAAACTATTTCTTGCCGCCGGACTTGATGTTCTCGACCACTTCTTAGTCTATCTGCGCGAAGCGTGCGCACGTGGAGACACGGGATATGAGTCGACGATAAACTTCTGTCGTGCCTATCTGGATTATTCGGTGGACAAAGACGCGAACTTCATGGTTCTCGTGCGCTGTTCTCCCTATTCGGACATGAAAACCAAAACGGACCGGGATATCATGTTTGAAAAGTTTAACCAGATTCCCCGCGAACTTGAATACCATGTGCGACGTGGTATTGAAGACGGGTCTATCCGCAAGGATATTCCACCGCACGAAACCGCATCCGCCATCAGTTGCAATCTGGTGGGTGCCATTCGTACCAGACTGCTAACTCCGTATGCTCCCCCCAGTCTGTACGACGAGATGGTCCGATTCATCTCGCGCAGCGTCAAAGCCTAATCTGTGCCGAGGCTGGTTGCCTTAAAAGGCGGAAGCTCCCTGTGAGTTTCCGCCTTTTTTCTGTCATCCACCATGGTGGAAGTGTTACCCGGCCTTTCGTGAAAAAGCGGTGCCTGTAAAAAAAAGCCCCGCCCATGTGTGCATGGACGGGGCAAAATACCCGTAAGGATGCCGTGGACTAGCCGTTAGTCTGAGCGGGCGCGATAAGGCGCTTTTGTCCGTCCCAAACCTGCGGAGCCTCAGGGGCTACTTTCAGATATTTGAACCATTCATGGCTGCGCATGTGCGCCGGGTCCATCATCAACTTGCGGCTGTGTTCACGGATGGGAGGCACCAGCGCCATAATGTCACCACTTACGTCTTTCGCAATGGCGAAGTTGGTGGCCTGAATGGCGGCGTCTACCGACTTCTGGCTATATTGCTGCGACTTAGCCAAGGTATCCAGCGCCTTTGTGGGGTTATGGAATCCCACGCTGTTTTCAGCGGATACGTAGTCCCAGAAGAACTGCCCCTTGCGGCACCACTCCCGCGCCTCGATCATCAGCGCGTCGTAGTTGGCAGGTTTAGCACCCGCATACTCAGACGCCCTCCGAATAGCCTCATGCGCCCGAACGGACACTTCCTGCGCGATGAGCAATTGGGCGAACACCTTGTCCTGTGTATCAACAACCCGTCCGCGTAAGTATTCCGGCGTCTTATCCGTATGGCACTGTCTGCATGCGGTAAGATTCACGTCCTTCAGCGGAGAGGTCCACTGGTGGTCCGATATTTTCTTTTTCTCGTCCAGTCGGCGATACGGCATATGGCAATCCGCACAGGAAACGCCTGCGGAGCCATGTGTGCCGTTTATCCATGTTTCATATTCGGGATGCTGGGCCTTCAGCATGGGGGTTTGCGACACAGGGTGAATCCAGTCGTAAAACTGTCCTTCAAACCCCGGAATGGTAGAATCGCCATGGCCCTTGTAATAGGTATAGATATCTTCGGGGTCCACACCTTCTGTCCATGGGAACACCGGCTTTTGCGCAGGCCCGAAGTCCGCTTTCTGGAAATAGTATTCCACATGGCACTGACCGCACATCAGAGCACGTTTTTCATTACGGGGAATGCTGCTCCACTCGCGCCCTTGAGCCGCAAGAAAGTCTTTAAGCGGCTCACTGTACAACTGCAATTCCATGGTTTCAGCTTCGTGACAGTTGGTGCAGCCTATAGTGTGCTCCCGCACATCCATGGTCTGCCGGAATTCATTGAAGTCCTTGGCCCAAAAGTCGTCTCCATAGGTTTCGACAAGTTGAGGCATCATGGTGGTTTTGCAATTCCAGCACGTGGAGGGCAAGCCGCCCTTTTCCGCATACCGGTTTATGCGGTCGATATTCAGAATATCCTCAATAGCGTGCGTGTGCCCGCGCGCCGCCCGGTATTCAAAGCTGAACGGATATCCCAGCCACAAGTTTTTCAAATATGGCTGGGCGTGTTTGTAACCTTCCGGCAATGGATTTTGATCGTCATTTTTGTTGTACGGCACCGATCCGCCATATTCTGTCATGGTGGTGCTTTCGTCATTACGGAGATACGTGGCGTATTGAAGAGGAAACTTCTTTTCAAACGCGGAATTACGTATTTCTTCTTTACCCAGTCCCGTCTTGTACACCGGAGTAAGAGGCTCCTCCGCCGTGGAACATCCGGCAATAGCGACCATTGCCGCAATTGTAGCCACCATGCAGACCCGCACCAAGGCGGGCATACCTTCTCTTACCTTACTCATCTGCTGCCTTCCTTGTGGATATGGGGGTTTTGTTAGTGTGAGGCACCTGACGATGACAGGACATGCATGATTCTTTGCTTGTCATATTCACGGTCATGACTGTGGACGAATGGCAACGCACACAGTTTGCCTGCACCACTTCCAGCGTATTGCCCTGCGGGTGAATAAGATCGGGTATGGTACCCAGTGTATTCACATAGATGTCTCTGGCCCCTGCTTCCGCCTTGAATGGGATTTTTTCCAGCAGGTTGTGCGGCGCATGGCAGTCGTTGCATGCCAGTTTGGCATGCACAGACTGCGCGTGGGTAAGCGCCGCCTCAGACATGGCGTGGCAGCTCCCGCAGAACGCCCCTTTGTCTGTGGACACCATAGCCAGACCGCCCCCCACGGTCAGTACCACTCCCGCCAGACCGGACAGCAGCACCAGCTTCCATCGCCGCCCACATCGGACAGAGTGGGCTGGCCCAGTTCTGTTGTCTTGCGTCATTCCTCTTCCTCCTCATGTTTCCCCTGCGCCAAAAGAGCGCAAGGGAGGTCATAAAAACGCATTGTTTCCTTGACCACACCCAAGTCACACCAAGATTCATGCCAGTTGACCAAAAAACGAACCAATGACATATCGTGCTGATTTAAAATATTTTTATTTGAAAAAAAGAAATGTCTGGACGTTGATAATCACGCGTGTCATATTTTTATGACACCTCTGTCAGGAAAATATGACATAAAATGTCACCTTTTCCTGACAGAGGTTGCTCAATCCAGCGTTATCCGGATAATCTGCGCTGGCAAAACCCGTTGGCAAACCAGACGAAGGAAGTCTCTATGCGGCAAGGCATCCCCGTTCTTCCCGGTATCATCCTTTTGCTTTGGACGCTATTGTTGGTAGCTCTTTTTACATGGAGTGCGCTTAGTGAGCGCAAGCATGTGCATGACCTCGCACTGAGGCAGGCAAGAGCCTTTTTTCAGCAAATTGTCTCCACCCGTGAATGGAACGCGGAGCACGGCGGCGTGTATGTCTTGGTGGGGGCCGGGGTGGAGCCAAATCCGTACCTGACGGGACCGGAACGTGATTTGGTTATGAGCAATGGCACGATGCTAACCCAAATCAATCCCGCATACATGACCCGGCAAATTTCGGAAATTCTTTCCACGGCTGCGGGGGTGAGTTTCCACATCACCAGCCTTGCCCCGCTACGACCTGAAAATGCGCCAGATACGTGGGAAGCGCGTGCGCTTTCCTCGTTTCAGAATACAGCGTTGCAACTTCCTCTCGCTGCTGCGGATGCCGGGCCGTTCTCGCACTCTGCTATTTTTTCAGACAGCGAGAGTACTCCGCGGACAGTTGGCCCACTCCATGCGGAAGCCTTTGAACTGGTCAGGGTGCCTGCGGGTTTGGAAAATACTCCTGCAAGCGCACAGGACGGGACAAAAGACGTGCCACCGATTGAACCGCCTGAGCAGCATATGGAAATATTTCGCTATATGGCGCCGCTTGTCGCCGTACCGTCCTGCCTTCCCTGCCATCAAGAACTGCAAGGCCGGTCCGGGGGAATTCGTGGCGGCATCAGCGTCTCCGTAGCGGCGGCTCCGTTGCTCCAGATTGGTCAGGAAAACATCAACCGCATGGGAATGGGCTACACGCTCATAGGCATTGTGGGGTTGTTGGGCATTGGCACCGCCACGTTTCAGATTATGCGGAAAAGAGAGCAGGCCGAAGCCGCAAACACCATGAAAAGTATGTTTCTGGCTAATATGAGCCACGACATGCGCACTCCGCTTACCGGCATAGTCGGCATGGCGGAATTGCTGCGGCATAACGCCACGGACTCCCGCCAGAAAGAATATGCGGAACAGCTGCAAGTCTCTGCGGAAACGCTGCTGGATATTGTTACCGATATCACCGACTTTTCACGCCTTGAATCCGGCGGGCTGACGCTGCTGTCCGCCCCGTTTTCCCTCTCTCGCCTATTGGACGAGGCGCAAAAAGTAGTGCGGTTTTCCTGCGATCGTAAAGGCATAGCCCTGCATGCGCACATAGCGCCAGACGTGCCGGACTGTCTGGAGGGAGACAGCTTCCGGTTGCGGCAGATGGTGGGCAACCTGCTTGGAAACGCCGTTAAATTCACTAAATGCGGGAGCATTTCTGTGCAGGTCGCCTTGCGAGAACGTGATGCTCGCTCCTGTATGCTGGTGTTTTCGGTTCACGATACCGGCATGGGAATTTCCACAGACCAGCACGCCACCATCTTCGACAGTTTTACACAAGGGGACGAGGCGCGTGCTCACGGGCATGTGGGCACAGGGCTGGGATTGTCCATCACCCGCCAACTTGTGGAAATGATGGGGGGAACCATTCGCGTGGAGAGCATGCCCGGAAAAGGGAGTGTCTTCACCTTCACCGCGAGGTTTCGCCTGCCCCTCACCCTTTTCCGGTCTGTGGAGATGCCGGGGGTGCCAGCAGCCAACCATGGTGTTCCTGAATGCGCGGCGGGGGCACCTTCAAGCCCTTCTCTTTCGGCTGATGAACAAGCACGCCGCAGTCGCCCGCGCATACTGGTAGCAGACGACAACGCGCTTAATCGCGCCTATCTGCAAGAGGTACTTTCCCTGCTCGGATACGCCATGTACCCGGCCTGTAATGGCGTTGAGGCTCTTGCCACGTTGCGCACCCCACCCGAAGGTATTGCCTTTGCCGCCGTGCTCATGGACGGACACATGCCGGGTTTGGACGGGCTGGAGACTACCCGCCGCATCCGCTCCGGCAAGGAAGAAGGAATCGCACCCGATATCCCCATCGCCGCCATTACCGCCTTCACAGCTCCCGGAGACAGAGAGCGTTTCCTGCAATCGGGCATGAATGCCTACATTTGCAAACCCATGAAACCGGATGCCATTGCGGCGGTGCTGGAACAACTTGTCGGGATAACGGGAAAAACATCGCCAATACTCCCGCAATATGCCGATCCGCGGGAGCCATTCGGAAAGAATGAGGAGGACAGCCTAAGCGATGCGGACACAGCGGAACACCCGAACTCTTCTGCCGAAGTCTCTGAATTTGACAGCGGAGAAACCCCGCCCGTCTTCCCCGGCACCGGGCCTTCTCCCGATGTTATGCCCCCCTCCGCTCCATGGTTGGACGAACCTGCGGCGCTACGTGCTATGGCGGGCAATCACACGTTGTTGCTTCGTCTCTGCGCTGCGTTTCTTGAAGAAGTCCCGGACCGCTGTCAGGAACTGGCGCAGGCTCTCCACTCCGGGCAACTCGCTGACGTTGTGCGGCTCTCCCACGCGGTGAAAAATTCCGCCGGGTTAATTGCCGCAATTCCCCTGCGGGATGCCGCCGCCTTGCTGGAAAAGGCCGTTCTCCGACAGGATGACGCAAAGGCAAAACGAGAGCTTCAAGTGTTACTTTATGTATTATCTTCCACACAGGCGCACATCCAAACGCTGCTCGGACGCACGGAATAAGGAATCATTATGGCACGGATACTCGTTATTGACGACGAACATATGGTGCGCACCATGCTTGCGGAAGTAGCGCGCGCTATGGGGCATGAGGCAGCGGTGTTTGCCTCGTTGGCAGAAGGCGTTTCCTACGCCCGTGTCACCCCCTGCGATGTCGTATATTTGGATGTGCTGTTACCGGACGGCAACGGGCTGGATACCATTCAGACCTTGCGCCTTGCCCCTTCCTCCCCGGAAATTATCGTCATCACAGGCTATGGCAGTCCAGATGGTGCGGAACTGGCGGTGCGGCACGGTGTGTGGGAGTATTTGCAAAAACCGTTGACCGTAGATCAGATAACCCTTTCACTCTCCCGCGTGCTCGCCTTCCGGCAACAAAAATCCGGCAACGGCATGCACCTGAACCGGCCGGATATCATCGGGAACAGCCCTACTCTGCTTTCCGCCCTCGATCTTGCTGCGGAAGCGGCATCTACCAATGTGAATGTTTTGCTGCTGGGAGAAACAGGAACGGGTAAAGAGCTGTTTGCCAAGGCGATCCACCATAACAGCGCACGGGCAGGCGGGCCGCTTATTACGCTGGATTGCGCTTCGTTCACCGAATCTCTGCTGGAAAGCCAGCTTTTCGGGCATAAAAAGGGCGCTTTCACCGGGGCGGACAGAGCCAGAGACGGGCTGCTTGCCATGGCACACGGCGGTACGCTGGTGTTGGACGAAATAGGCGACCTGCCTTTGCACATTCAGGGCGCGTTTCTACGCGTGCTGGAAACACGGCGATTCCGGCCTATTGGGGCAACTCAGGAGGTGGAGAGCGATTTCCGGCTCATTGCTTCCACAAATAAAGACCTTCATGAAATGGTCCGGCTGGATATGTTCCGGGCCGACCTGCTGTATCGACTACGCGGCCTGACCATTACACTACCCTCCCTGCGCGACCGCAAGGAGGACTTGCCTGACCTTGTTGAGCACTATCTGGCGGTGTTGTGCACCCGGTATGAATTATGCGCGAAAGGCGTTTCTGAAGATTTTATGGAAACGGTGCGTCAGTACAACTGGCCGGGTAATGTGCGGGAGCTTTTTCATGCGCTGGACAGAGCCTGCACCGCGTCACAAGGAGAGCCATTGCTTTTTGCGCGTCAACTCCCCACGGAGATACGCGTACAAATGGCCCGCACGCAGGCAGAGCGTCGACATTGCTCAACCCTGCCCTCGCTTGAGACGGAAGAAGCGGCTCCCGAAGAAACCGTTCATCACGAAGCCCGGACATTGCGCTGTGCCGATATCCCGGTAGGTTCCTCCGCCCTGCCCACCCTTAAGATGTTCCGAATGGAGTCAGAAGCGCGTTATCTGAAAGACGTGCTGGCTCAAGCACAGGGGAACATACGGCAGGCCGTGAGCATAACCGGCCTTTCCAGAGGGCATTTATACGAGCTGCTGAAAAAACACGAGCTTACCGGCTAGCGAAACACCCTTGTTTTTTCCTTAGCGCACGGTAGCTGCCGCGAGTATAGATTTTTCGCAATCCCGACCCGTTCAGGCAGCGCATGGCGAATCTGTGGGAATGCGGTCTTTTCGGCTCTTTCGTGTACATCGTCCTGCCGCGCGCGGCATTTCCGCCGCGCTACGGTTCACGGCAGTGCGATAAAGAACATAGGGACGTAGACGCAGGGACGTGCGGCCTATTTTAGAGAGATGGAGAGCGGAATGCTGTGCACATCGCGGGAAAGTTCGCGGGTGGCACCCAGCCGCCATGTTGTCGTGTCAGGGTTGCCACCTGCCAGCACGGCAACTTCACGCACAAACCCACCCACGTTAAGAATGGGATGCCGACTGAATACCTGCGGCAACCCATAGGTCAAGTTGCAGGCAAGGCACTTCCCCGGACGTTGGCGAAGCAGAAAAGCGAAGGACAAAGTTGTGCCGCTTCCTTCCACAAATTCTACGGAAATATCGTAAGCGCCTTCTTCCGCCCCGCCAAACAGCGCTTCAAAAAACGCATCCGTCCGTTCCAGAGGGAAAAGCGTATCCAGTTTTTCCCGTGTAAATATGTGGGGATAGTCCATGCGAGCCTCCCATAAAGAGTTCTACCAACTGTGTGGAATAGTTATGCTAAACCCAGACCATAGAGCAAGGCCTTGTTCGCTAGCACGCTCGGAAGTGAACCGCAAGCGAAATCGGTTTCCCGCAGAGAGCCGGGAGAGTGGCTGTTGGGGGATAGTGCGGCACCGCACAGACTCCTTGCGAAAATACCTCTTGCTGTTTCAAGCACCGAAGGAATCAGGTCACGCGCCGTCAAAGGAACGCAGCACGCTACAAAGTCCGCAATCTGTCGAAGATATCGTCTTCTAGCAGGACCGGAGCGCCGGGTAACGCTTGAGGACGAAAGTCGCGCACAAGGGCCTGAGGACGAAGAGGCGCGAGTTCCGGCTGCAACCCCGCTCTGAAGGCGAGATAGCCTATAATATGTTCAGGGGCTACTCCGGCCTCCCGCAATGCGCGAAGCTCGTAATGCTGATGCCGTTTTGCCAACCTCGCGCCTTCCGAGTCAAAAACCAAGGGGACATGCATGTACTGCGGCAGTGCGGCTCCCATCAGTCGCAGCAACCATATCTGTCGCGGGGTGGAAAGCAGAATATCATCTCCCCGGACTACTTGGGTTATGGCTTGGTCCGCGTCGTCCACGGCAACTGCCAGTTGGTAGGCAAACACACCGTCGGAACGCCGCACGGCAAAATCTCCGCCACAACTGTTCCAATCTCTGCAAACAAGCCCTTTCAGGCTGTCTGTGAAGCACAGGTCCGAAGCATCGCACCGCAAACGCAAGGCGGCTCGCTTTCCAGAAGCCTCGCGCTCTGCCCGTTCCTGCACGGACAGTCCCCGGCATGTTCCCGGATATACAGGGCCGCAGTCATCCATATGTGGAGCCGAGGCAAGCGAACGCAATTCCTTCCGTGTGCAATAGCAGGGATATACATATCCGCAATCTGTTAACATTGTGATTATGTCCGCGTATCGGTCAAGCCGCATACTTTGCACATATGGACCGTATGGCCCTCCCACATCGGGGCCTTCGTCCCACTCCAAGCCCAACCAGTCGAGATCGCGCATAATCGCTTCGGCAAATTCAGGTCGGGAGCGTTCTGGATCAATGTCTTCCATCCGCAGAACCAGCGTGCCATTCTGACTGCGCGTGGCGAGCCAGCACAGCAAAAACGTCCATGCGTTCCCCAGATGCAGAAACCCGGTGGGAGACGGAGCCAGCCGCCCGCGAACACGGGCTGGTGTTTCCGGTGCGTCCGTCAGTGTGCTTTGTGCCCCCTGCGAGCCGGGCATGCCCGGCATTCGCGGTTCGCCGCCGGTTGTGCATGGTGTGGTGTGCGATACCCGGAGGGGAGAAAGAGGAGCGTTCTGCATGTGTTTGAGCAATCATGCTCCGAAAAAAAAGTCAAGACACCTGCCCGGCGGCGCGGAGCGACACGGCTTCTCCCGCTTCTGCCCACATGGGCACAGCCCCGGTTCCATGTCCCGGACACGCGCGGTTTTACCGTTTTGCTCCGGCGTGCGCCCTTGACAGCCCCTAGGCTTTCCCCTACAAATCCAAACCTCTTCACGCCATCTTACGCGCCCGTAGCTCAGTAGGATAGAGCGACGACCTCCTAAGTCGTAGGCCACAGGTTCGATTCCTGTCGGGCGCACCACCCCTATCTCTTCATCCCCACAGTCCGCATGCTTTTGCATACGGACTATTTTTGTCTGTCTTACAGCGCAGACTGTATCATCTGTTTTTATAAACCGCACCAACACGGTAGAAAACAGTATATTCCACACCATTCCAGTTCATTTTAAGAATAACTGTACAGGTAGAGATTTTTAAAATCATACAATACGTTGTAAGATGTCATTTTTACATATGTTTGTTTGTCAGCAATATCTCACGCGCAGTTTCCTACTCTCCATGTACACTATTAATATCATAAAACATCTTTACGATACACAGCACTATGCTATCCATACCCTGTAAATAGAGTTCAGCGCATGTCTGCCTTCCTGTCACCGGCAGTCATGCGAATGATTCTCGCGACGCGCCGGGGTCGCATAAGAATCGGACGTCAACAGGTGTAACAAGGAGGCGTACATGCAGTTCTCCGAATCATGGGATTGGGAACGCGGAGAACGTGTCGTCGCGGCGTCGTTGGCTCCTTTTGAGGACCACGCATGGCAGGAAGAAATCCATGTTTCTCCCGATGGGGAAACAGCTGGAGCCATTGTCTGTATTGACGAGGGAGAATTCGGCCTGCGTATCAACGATTCCGTATTGGAAAACACGTTCGACAAGGCGTGGAAGCCCTGCTTCACCCCCGATGGGCGCTTCTGCGCCTTTGTGCAGCAGGATGAGGAATGGACCATGGCCGTGGATGGTGAGCCATGGGAAGAACGCTACGGATACATATGGTCCCCGTTGTTCAGCAAAGACGGAACCAATATGGCCGCCGCAGTACAGCAAGACATGGCGTATGGCATGTCCGTCAATGGTGCGGTGTGGGAGACTCTTTACGAAAATGCCACGGGATTTGCGTTAAGTGACAATGGCAGGCGTACCGCCGCGGTGGTACAGACCCGCCCGCTTGGTCAGGCAGATCCCACCACCTTCCGCGAAGGCATTTACACCGTGGCTGTGGATGGTGAAGCGTGGGACGCCACTTTTATGAACACGTGGACTCCCGTTTTCAGCCCCTTTGCCCACCGCGTGGCGGCACAAGTTCGGCTGACATTGTACGATTACACCATTGCTGTGGACGGGGCTGTGTGGCCCATGCATTTTCAGTGCGTATGGGAACCCTGTTTTCATCCCAACAGCAGCGCCGTAGCTGCGCCCGTGCGGCAAGGCGGGCAATGGGGCGTGGCGGAAAGCGGTAACGTGCTGTGGAAACCCCGCTATTTTAACTGCTGGAATCTTCAATACAGCGCGGACGGCGAGCGATTGTGGGGCATTGTGGCTCCCGAATACGGCAAATTCACCGTAGCGAAAGACAATGTCCCGTGGTCCGTTACCGCCCCCGTTGTGACCGATCTCACGCTCTCTCCAGACGGTTCACGGGCTGCGGCTCTGGGCAACCACGATAATAAGGCGTGGCACCTGCTGCTTGATGGCAAAGCGTGGAGCGGTCGCTATGACATGGCGTGGAGGCCGGTTTTCAGTGCGGATGGTCGTCACGTGGCACTGCGGGCGCGCAATGCCGGACAATATGCTGTTATCGCCAACAATCAGGTAGTAGCCACAGGCTTTGACATGGCGTGGGATCCGGCTTTCAGCCCGGAGGGCGACAAAATACTCATCCGTGCCATGCGTGGGAACACCTTGTATCGCATCGTGGCGAATACCCCCCGATAACGTGGAGGCAGGTATGAACGCATTTTACAATTTTGCAACAGGACCACTGGCATGGGCCGCCTTTCTGCTCTTTCTCGGCGGGTCCGTGTATCGAATTTGGTCACTCATACAACTCGCCAAAAAGAAAGAAGCGGGATTCATCAGCTATATGAGCTGGCATTACTCTCTCCGCTCCATTTTTGCATGGCTCGTTCCTTTCGGGGCGCGTGGATGGAAAGAAAATCCAGCCATCACCGTGGCTACTTTCCTGTTTCACGGCTGCCTCTTTGTGCTGGTTTTCTTTACCCCGGGGCATGAAGCGCTGTGGGATTACGCGTTTGGAATCAGCTACCCCGCCCTGCCGGAAGGCGTTTCCAACGTACTGACGCTGGTGGTCATTGCCGCATGCTGTTTTTTTGTCAATCGCCGCCTGACCAATGCACAGGTGCGTTTCGTTACCACGCGGGCAGACTGGATAGCGCTTTGTATCGCCACGGCACCCTTTGTTACCGGCTTTCTGGCGGCCCAGCAATTTGGTGACGGGCGTATCATGACGTTGCTGCACGTGCTGTCCGGGGAAATTATGCTGGTGGCCATACCCTTCACACGGCTTTCCCATGCTTTGTTCCAGCCGCTTACCCGTGCGTACATGGGGTCGGAATTTGGCGCAGTCCGGCATGTGAAGGACTGGTAACTCACCATCAGGAGGCATTTTATGTCCACCATTCTGGAAAGAAAAATAGATGACCCGGAACTCAAACGCGCCACAGACGCCCTAACCGCCGATAAAACGGAACAGGTCATCAATAGCGTATTACAAGGTGAAACAGGAGCGCGGCTCAAAGCCTATTCCGAAACATGCATGCGGTGCGGAATGTGCGCCCCAGCGTGCCATTACTGCGTGTCACACGACATGGACCCCAGCTATTCCCCCGTGGGTAAGGTGGAGCAGACTCTTGGGCTTATTTTGCGCAAGCATGGTCGTCTGACGCCGGACGAAGTCTACGGCATGGCTCAAATAGCCTACACGGAGTGCAATCTCTGTCGTCGCTGCGTCCACTACTGTCCCATAGGGGTAGATACCGGCTATATTATGAGCACCATACGCCGGATATGCCATAAACTGGGTGTAACACCGCTATATATTCAGGACACCGCTCATAGCCATTCAGCCACTATGAACCAGATGTGGGTTAAAGAGGATGAATGGATAGACAGCTTGCAATGGCAGGAAGACGAAGCGCGGGATGAATTCCCCAAGCTGCGCATTCCGCTGGATAAAGAAGGGGCGGATATTTTTTATTCCGTCATTGCGCCGGAACCCAAGTTCCGCACACAGCTCATCTACCAAGCAGCGGCTATTCTCAACCACGTGGGGGCGGACTGGACCATGCCCTCGTCCCCCGGCTGGGACAACAGCGATATGTGCATGTTCACCGGCGACTTTGAGATGATGGGGCGTTTAAAGCGCAGCCATTTCGAGGCTGCCCAAAAACTCAAGGTAAACCGTATTGTCATGGGGGAATGCGGACACGCGTTTCGCTCGGTCTACGATGTGGGGAACCGCTGGCTGGCTTGGAAAAACCACCCTGTACCTATCGTCCATTCCGTGGAGTTCTTCTGGCAACTCTTCAATGAAGGAAAGATACGGCTGGCGAAAAAGTTTGAAGAGCCTGTCACCATTCACGACCCGTGCAACATTATCCGGGGTCGCGGCCTTATGGACAAGCTGCGCGATGTAACGCACGCGCTATGCACAGAGGTTGTGGAGATGAATCCGTGCCGTGAGTACAACTATTGTTGCGCCGCAGGTGGCGGGGTCATCAACTGCGGACCGCCGTTTAAAAACGTCCGGCTTGAAGGCAACCGCGTTAAGGCGGACCAATTACGCGCCACGGGTGTCAAGGTTGTGGTTGCCCCTTGCCACAACTGCCATGGCGGTCTGGAAGATATTATCCATCACTATCAATTGGGCATTCATACCAAGTTCCTCGGCGATCTCATCTACGAGTGCATGGAAAAGCCCGACATGGAATAGAGAGAAGGAGAACCCATGAACAAGCGTATGCTGACCGTACTTACGGTGCTGGGTTGGATGATATTCGCGGTGCCTTGCGTATATCCGCTTCCCGCCGCCGCAGACGGCCCCCCCCGGCTCGCGCCGGAGGCTCTAATGCCACTGACCCGGCCCGGAGCCGTATTTGACCACGACGCACATAACGAAAAGGCCGGACTGGAGGAGAACTGTATCCTCTGCCACCACAGTGGAGAGAAAGGAAAACTGGTTCCCGGAGAAAGTTCAGAAGGTACCCCCTGCGCGGACTGCCACAGTGTGCGTGCGGAATCGGGCCAAACGCCTCTCAGGCGGGCGTATCACCGCCAGTGCATTACCTGCCATAAAGAAGCGGGGCGTGGTCCCGCGCATTGTAGTGGCTGCCACGTGAAAACAACACGCTAGCGCGAAAGGCCCGGCCCGTACGTCCGGCGTGAACAAGACGAAAATCGAATACCGGACGGCAGATTCCAAAATGATACAAGCAGGTTCACCCCCTCCCCTGTCGACCGCATCACAAATGCGTCGAAGGAGGGAAAAGACCGGAGGAGTCTATGGAAATAGTCCAATTGCTGGTGTCAGGAACACTCTGCAACGAGCGGCATGTTCCCATACAGGAAGACGCGGTACTCCAATGTCTTGGCCTGTGCGTCAGTTTGGACAACGACTGCACCCTGCGTTCGTTTTTCGCCATGTTACGAAACTATCCGTTACTCGCGGGTGTTAACCCGTTTTTACCCGGTGCCGCGAAGCAGGCGGCAGACTGCCCTTCGTCAGGATGCTCCACGCCGGATATGACAGACCTCGCCGTGTCGCGGGTTGTCGAGCTTACCGGCGCTCCGGGAGAGCCTAGTATGACCGTTTACACCATTTTACGGGGACGCCGGGAACCGGGAGGCCATGGCGAAACGGAATTACGCTTTCATCCGCTAAAGGTGTTGCTGGATATGCCCTTGCGGCTTGGCAAACTCCGCCATGCCGTATTCGGGGACCGGACCAGCATATTGGAATGCGGCACCGTGTTTACCTTGTTTGAAATACTTGAAGGAATCGCGTGGGAACTGGGGTTCCAAGGTGGTTCTCAACAGTGCAGCCTTAGGAGATAACGTATGTTTAAGAAAATCCTTTTCGCTACATCGGCCTCTCCCGCATGTGATAACGCAGCAAAGGTCGCCTTTGACCTCGCCAAACGCAATGGGGCGAAGCTCTATGTGCTCCACGTGCTGGGAGTTCCCAGCCGGGGGTTTAGTACCACGGTGCGCGACCTGCGCTCTGGCGAAGATGAGTCCGTGGACGCTGACTACAGAGAATGGGTGGAAGAAGAAGTTCGCACTACGTATGCAGAACAACTAGCGGCATATGGTGATCACACCCTTGTGCAGTTGGCAGTGGGCGTTCCCTCCACAGAAGTGCTGCGGTTCGCCCGTAAGGAAGGGGTAGACCTTATTGTCATGGGGGCAAATACCCGTGACGAAGACCCGGAATCCGCGCGGAACCGGACCATTGTGGGACGGACGATGGAAAAAGTCGCCCGCACAGCGCGGTGTCCCGTCCTTATCGTCAACAGGCCGTGTACCACATGCTGGAATCTCTTCTCGAACATTGTGTTCTGCACGGACTTTTCCAAGGCCGCAGACCATGCGTTCGTATTTGCTAGCGAAACAGCGAAGGCAATAGGCGCACGGCTTTACTTCTTCCATGCCTTCGACATAACTAGCGCCCGGCTGGGCGTATTTCCCGGACAGGCGGATATAGAGCGCCATATCCAACGCGCGCATGAAACCATCCGCGACCGCTATATTTCGCGGCTAGGTGACTACGACAACTATGAAGTAGAAATTTGGGAAGGCACCCCTTATGTGGAGATACTGAAGTTCGCCCGCGAGAAACAAGCGGACCTTATTGTCATGTCGCATCATACGCGAGAAGCAGACGCGGAAGAAGCGCCGCTAGGTTCTACTGTGGAGCAGGTAGTCATCCGCTCCGCATGTCCTGTAGCCAGCGTCACCCGCGCCTGATCTGCGGAATTTCGCCAATTCCCGGAGGAACCCATGGCCGGACCGTGTATTCTCGTGGTGGATGATGAACTCAGCTTCCGCCTTTTTCTTAAAACGCTATTTGAAACTGGCGGGTATCAGGTTATCGTCGCCCGTAACGGCAGAGAAGGATTGGAAAAAGCGCGGAATGCGCGCCCGGCATGCATTGTCCTCGACGTTATGATGCCGGAACGAGGTGGGCTGGAAATGTACCGGGAGTTGAAGCACTCTCCCGAACTGCGGAATATTCCCGTGGTCATGCTGTCTGCCGTGGCAGCCGCGGGTTTTACCCACGCGCTGTCCATGATAGGGCTTTCCGCAGGCGACTTGCCTTCCCCCGAAGCGTATGTGGAAAAGCCGCCCCACCCCGGTCCTTTGCTGGAGGTGGTATACGGGCTAATTGGCAGGCCGCCTATCTCATATGATTTTCAACCGGGCAAAGGAACCCCTCAAGGAGTGTAGCCATGCCACACAAGATCCTTGTCATAGACGATGATCCGTATATCGTAAAATATCTCGTGGAAATCCTGAGTGATAATGGATATGCCACCTGCTCCGCCTCAGACGGAGCGGAAGCGCTGGAATTGCTAAAACGGGAAAAACCCGATCTGGTCACACTGGATCTGGAAATGCCTAACGAATGGGGACCGCGTTTCTACCGACGCATGACTAAAGAGCCGGAGTTTCGGGAAATGCCGGTTATTGTCATCAGCGGCCTCGCGGGTATTCATCTGGCTATTCGCAACGCGGTCGCTTCACTTAAAAAACCATTTGACCCAAACCAGTTACTCGACATCATCAAGACCACACTGGATGGAAAAGGCGCGATAGGCGACGCCGAATAGCCGCCCATGCACCTTCCCGGAAGCCCCGCCCGGCGTCCGGGAAGGTGTTTCTCCCGTTTCGCGCAACGCGGGGGAGCAGCTTGCGCATTCAGCATTCAGCAGGTAGGCATGGCGGGAACCATACCGGACAAGGCACAGGGAGATCGCATGCAGTATACCATTCTCCTCGTTGATGACGAAGAGAGCATCCGCACGGTGCTCGGCCTTTCCTTGGCTGACTTAGGCTATACTGTACATACTGCCGCCAGTGCCGATGACGCATTGCGGCTTGTTCGGGAATATCGCCCGCATATTGTACTTTCAGATATTAAAATGCCCGGCGTCACAGGCCTGGACCTGCTGGAGCGCATCAAGGCCGAATCCCCGGAAACCGAGGTCATCATGATCACGGGGCACGGAGATATGGAACTGGCTATCCAGAGTATTAAAAAAGACGCCACCGACTTTATCACCAAACCCATCAACGACGACGTGCTCGCCATTGCGTTAGGACGTGCGCGGGAACGCATAACCATGCGCGAGCGTCTCAGAAGTCACACCGAGAATCTGGAACAGAGGGTGGCGCAACAGGCGTCCCGTCTTGTGGAGCAGGAGCGCCAACTGGCGGCGTTGCAAGTGGCGGAAGGCTTTGCTGATGGCATGCGCGCATTGTGCAATGCCATAGACGGAGCAGAGAGTATGTTCACGCAACTCCCCTGCTTTGTCGCTGTGCACAACGCGAAAATGGAGATTATCGCCTCCAACCCGCTGTATAAGGAACGCCTTGCTCCCGGTATAGGCGCACGCAGTTGGGATGTGTACCCCTACTGTACCCAAACGGGCGATACGGCCTGTCCGGTCCGCCGGGTGCTTGAAACCGGCGAGGGACAACGGTGCCAAGAAGTTGTGCGGGATATGGACGGCAATGACATTCCCGTTATTGTGAATGCCGCCCCCATTCTGGATAACGACGGAGAAATAGAGCTGGTGTTGGAGATCGCGGCGGATATCACGGAAGTGAAGCGGCTTCAGGAAGAGCTGCGCCTGTCTCGTCATCGGTATCAGCAACTCTTTGAAGAATCCCCCTGTTATATTTCCGTACAGAACCGCGACCTGAAGATCGTCGCCAGTAACCGGCTGTTCCGCGAAGACTTCGCGGAACGCACTGGCGGCTTTTGTCACGAGGTGTACGCGCATCGCAAAGCGCCCTGTTCCGGGTGCCCTGTACAGATGACGTTTCAGGATGGCTTGCCGCACCAGTTTGAAACTGTGGTTACTTCCCGCCGGGGAGAGCAGCGTAATGTGCTGGTTTGGACGGCTCCCATCCGCGATGCCAACGGGACCATTACGGAAGTAATGGAAATGTCCACGGACATTACCCAGTTGCGCACCTTGCAAGACCGGCTTTCCACGCTGGGCTTGCTGCTGGGGTCCACTGCCCACGGCATTAAAGGGTTACTCACAGCGCTAGACGGCGGCGTATACCGGCTGGGTTCCGGCATTGCCAAACAGGATTCAGCGCGGATTACCGACAGTTATCAGGACATCCGCCATTTGGTGGAACGGCTGCGGAAAATGGTGCTGGATATCCTGTTTTACGCCAAGAAACGCGCATTGCAGTGGGAAGTTGTCATGGCGGACCGGCTTGCCGAGGATGTAGCCAATCTGGTAGCTCCCAAGGCTCAGGCGGCTGGAGTGCAGTTCACGCTGGACGTAGCCCCGGACGCAGGAACCTTTGAGGCCGATGCCGGAGCGCTTTCTTCCGCGCTGGTAAACCTTTTGGAAAATGCGGTGGAGGCCTGTGTCGCCAAAGCGCATCGCAAAGTCGGCAATCCCAGACAGCACGGCGTGTGTCTGAGGGTGCGCAATCTGGTGGATGAAGTGGAGTTCACCATCTATGACGATGGTGCGGGCATGGATCGTGAAACACGAGAAAAGCTGTTTACACTGTTCTTCTCGTCCAAGGGGGCATCCGGCACAGGGATAGGACTATTTGTGGCAAACCAAGTGGTCCAGCAGCATGGGGGCCGCATATCCGTTTCCTCAGAAGCCGGCCAAGGCAGCACCTTTGTTATTTCCCTGCCGCGTCGTCTTTCAGAAGAAGCAAAGCGCGGCACCGAGCCGGAACGCTTAGACCTTTCCACATCCTGAGTCTTCACCGGAAAAACCCCACCCCCATCTCCTCTGGTTTCCAGAGCAGGGGCCTAGTGTTTTGAAAAAACAGCGGCAGAAAGGCCGGACCAGCACAACGACATTTTTCGGCACGCCCCTCGCCCGCCCGCAATAGGGGAAACAATGCTCCCCTCAATCACGCACCAGTGGCAAACGCAGCACCGCCCGCACTCCCCCCTGAATGCCGTTTTCCAGTAGTAATTCTCCCCCCATTTCCCGCGCGCTCTTCCGGGTAGCCATGAGCCCGAAGCCGGTTCCCCGCGCTTTGGTGGTGAAAAGCCCTTCGTCTATGCTTGCAAACACCTCATCGGAAAGTCCTCTTCCGTTGTCTTCCACCACGTAGCATACGTGCCTGTTGGTACATTCTGTGTGCAAGAGAACCCGTCCATCGCCATGGTCCAGTCTGCCCGCCTGAATTGCTTCTTCCACCGCCTCCACCGCGTTGGTAGCGAGATTCATAATACACGCGTGCACGGCGTCAGGGTCCAACAGGGCTTCTGCCTGCGGGGCCGAAGCGTGCAATATGGTCCCTCCCGATTCCCGTAGACGGGGGGCCAGCAGCTCCGCGACCTCCCGCACGGGATCGTCCGGGTTCATAGGCCGGGGAGAAAGCTGTACCGGGCGCGAAAGCTGCAACATATTCATGGTTAAATCGCGCACACGGGTCACGTCTCGTTTTACCATGCCCCACCCCTGTTCCAAATAGTCCCGGCGATCTAATTCCAACCCTTTGCCCAGCACAAAAAGCGCCCCTTCCAACCCTCCGGCAATGTTTTTTATGGCATGCGCCATACTTGCCACAGTTTCCCCCATGACCGCGAGCCGCTCTGCCCGCAGCAACTCGCGAGTGCGTTGTTCCACGAGAGATTCCAACTCTTCCGTGTGACGCCGCATGCCCTCCCGTAGAGCTATTCGTTCCGCCGCACGCCGCAAGGCGAATTCCAGCAAGTCGGCATTAAAAGGTTTAGTCAAAAAATCTCCTGCTCCTAACCGCAAACAGGCCACGGCGACATCCATATCGCCATGGCCTGTACTGATAATGACTTCCGTGCCGGGATGTTTTTCCTGAATTTGCTTTAGCAGCGCCACGCCGTCCATACCCGGCATGCGTATGTCCGTAATAACAATATGCGGTGCGCTATGTGCGGCTAAAGGCTTTGAGGGAAGAGACGGGACCGCATCTTTCCCGGTATCTGGAATTGACATGGAAAGATTTGTAACTTCGGTATGTTGAGCCAAAAAACACAGTGCCTTGTCTCCGCCGGATGCTGTGGTTACCGTGTAGCCCATATCCGCCACCAGAGAAGACAGAACGGTAAGAATTGCTGGCTCATCATCCACTAACAGAACATGGGGCAACGCCGGGCTGGCAACGTCTGTCCGCTCTGCGGTGGTGCTCAGTGGCTGCCGTATTTCGCTAAATTCCGTGGAGCGTTGTGTCATGGTTCCCTTCTTCCGGCTTACGACCCCAGAACGGCTATCTCCGCTCTACCTCGTTGGCACAGCGCCAGCAATCCGGCTTTCCGCCCAACAGCCATATGGCTTGGTCGCGTCTGCACGACATCGCGGACGAAACCCCGGTGATCATGAAAAACGGCTTGTGGACGGGAACCGCAGAACAAATCGTGTTCCCTGCCCGGTTTCCGCGTCTTCCACATGAATACTCCCGCCGAAGTCATGCACCAGCCCGTAGCTAATGGATAACCCCAACCCTGTGCCTTTTCCCACTTTTTTTGTGGTGAAGAAGGGGTCGAAAACCTTGTTGCGAAGAGACGGCGGAATGCCCGTTCCCGTGTCTTCTACAAAAATCACAACCTCGCGTCCTTGTAGAACAGAAGCAAGCGTGATGCGACGCTCCGTTCCGGGTTCCCTTGCGCTTCGCTCTTCTACGGCATCCCGCGCGTTAACCAACAAGTTCATGAAAACCTGTTCCAGCCGGTTTGCCACCGCCATAATGGGGGGAATGTTCTCATCCAAGCGCCAGACAACGTCAATTTCCCGTAGTGCCAACTGACGGAAAAAGAATTCCGCAACCGAACGCAACACCTTGTTTACATCCACTTGCTCCAACGCTAGGTCAGATTGCCTGCCGAACTCCCGCATATGATTGATAATGCGACTGGCTCTGTCCACTTGGCTGTCCATTTCCGTTGCCATAGTAGCCAGCACTTGCGGATCAATGGCTTCACCGCGTGAAATTTTACGGGTGATGAAGCTTCCAGCTGTTTTTATTACTGTGAGTGGCTGGTTGAGTTCATGTGCCACCCCCGTGGCCATTTCTCCCAAGGTGGCCATTTTGCTGGCCTGAATGAGTTTTTGTTCTGTTTCCAGCCGTTCTGTAATGTCATTTGTGGTGACCAATAAAATTTGGCATTCGTGGTATTCCGCTGGTGAAAGCATGATATCCACATAGAATGGGCTGCCATCCGCCCGAAAATTACGCGCTCTGTTGAGCACGGTAAACGCGCGCAACTGCGAGGCGTACCGTTCCCGCTCTTCCGGCGAAAACATGGTTAGGAAATTACGTCCCCGTGCGCTATCGCGCGGGATGCCATACACCTTTTCCGCAGTGGCGTTGCAATCCATAATATCTAGGGTAGCCGCGTCCAGCACAAAAACCGCGTTGGGAATATTGTCAAAGATGGCATGATACTTCTGCTCTGACCGACGCAGGCGTTCCTCCACCTCCCGCCGGTCAGAAATGTCTACGCTCATTTCCATGGCAGCCACGACTTCACCGCTTTCATCAAAAACAGGGGAGGTGTGTACCAGCCAGTATGCACGAGATCCATCTGGGTTCACACGACTTTCTTCTGAACAGAGAGAAAGACCAGTGGCAAACGTCTTTTCTACAGGACAGTTTGGGCAGCGGTCTGTCCGCCCCTTGTATGCTTCGTAACAGTGCATTCCGGGTACCGGCGAAAAACGATCGGCAAACTCTCTGTTATACCGCTGTAAAACATAATTTCTGTCCTGCACGGTAATGCTGCACGGCACCTGCTCAAATAACGACTGATATTCACGCCGCTGCCGGTCCAGCGCATCTCGTTGTTCCGTCACTTCCCGCTGCATATGCGCCAGCGCCCCGGCAAGTTCGCCTATTTCCCCCACTCCGTGCAATCCGCTCATATCCACCGTTTCGCCGCGACCGATACGCCGAGCCAACGCAATAAGCTGCGCCACGGGCCGGGAGATGAAGCGCCGTAGCAACAGCACAACCAGTCCGGCTGCCAGCACGGACATGCCTGCGGTGAGCCAAAGAATACGATTTTGAAAAACTATTGCGTCCGCTTCCGCCGCGCCCGGACGTAGCACCACGTCAAGCGCGCCCAACACGGTTCTGTCAGGAGGATGTGCGTGGCAAGCAGCATCCTCCCGAACAGAAGAACAGCCCGGTTCGTTCATAATGGGTGTGAGGCTACCCAGCAGCAGCGCCCCCGTTGCGTCGGAAAACACACGAATGCGTTCTTCCCGCCCCAGAACGGTTTTAGGAATATCGGCGCGGTGGCAGACAATACAGGCGGTATCACGAATATTCGTGCGGGTTCCCACTTCCTCAGAGAGATTGGAAAAGGTTATCTCCCCGTCCTTGTTATAAATACGTATGGATACAATGTCTGGATGCCGGGCCACATCGCTGATGATCTGATCCAATTCATGCCGGTCATTGGTCATCATGGCAAACCGGGTTCCTAACAGGATGGTTTGCCCCATGCGATCCGCCCCGGCGATCAGCTCATTCCGAGCATGGTCCCGCTGATACCGGATACTCAACCAACCATGCAGACCAAGGCACACGACAAGCGGTATTCCGATGATAAGGATAATGCGCAGAGCCAGCGTAGAACAAAGAGGAAACAGGTGACGCATGGGCAGTCCTCTTCTGCTCGCCTACGGGAAATCCTCTAAGCCAGACAGGGCCATTTCTTTTTCTGCCCGGCTATGGACGTCCTCTCAGCCGACAGCGTGGTTTTTTCTGCTCGATGATGGACTATAAAAAGTCCTCCAATCCAAGTAGCGTGATTTCTTTAAGGGTAGATTGCTGCGCTACCGGTATTTCTCCCTTTATTTCCGGGTGCTCTGACAGCGTGCGAATACAGTAATCCCCAAATTTCACCCCTTTTTCCGCATAGTTCACCAACTCGCCGAAGCAGAACTTATCTAGATGCGCGTACATGGCGAGGCTGGCTTCCTTCCACAATAGGCGGGTAAGGCACCCCGGAGCGTGAGAACAGGAAACCGCATCTTTACCACAGCCCACAAGGTCAGTCCCGCCCTCAAGCAGCCGGACAACTTCTCCAACGGTGATTTGCGCGGGGGAAACAGCCAGCATGTGCCCGCCACTAGGGCCACGCCGGGTTTTGATATAGCCGCCATGTTTCAGCTGCCGCGCGATCTTTTCCAGATACTTTTGCGAGATGCCGAGACGTTTGGCGGAATCTCGCATGAGTACCGGTTGCTCCTGACCGTAAACGGCAATGTCCAGCAACAGCCGTGTTCCGTAGCGGCTGTTTGTAAGAAGACGCATGGAAAACCTCCTTCGTCTGTGGGATGGTTTTTCTTGGAAAAGCGCGCCCCTGCGCCTTTCCCTTCCACATGCCCTTCTTCTTCCTTGTTGCTCGCATGCCCTGCGTGCAATCGCGCAAGAAAGCACTTACTGACTTACTTACGATGATAAGGCGCACCATATCCTACCCACAGAAAGGCGACAACGAGAAACTTATAGGCTACTTGCAGGGTAGAAAATAAAAACCACGGCAGAATGGTCCGCGGCGTAATTCCTCGTACAGCGGAAGGGAATGCTCTGTCTGCGCGGCAGGAAGATCACAATATGAGCCACGCTTCTTCCGCGAACATCCACCCGGAAATTGCTCTTTAGAGATACCAGCGAGGCGTTATGCGACGGTATGGCTAATAGCGAAGAAACCGCTGTGCAGGTTCCACTTGCACCACAGTGTGCGTGTGGTAGTGTGTCGCAAAGAATCCCTCATGAGGAGGAAAAAGCATGCTCCCCGCACTTTTCCCTTACGGGCCGTGCAACGGGTGCGCATTTTATCGCCAGCATTGCCAATTCGGATACGTTGCCCCCTCCCCTGACTGTGCCGACTTTGCCCCACTCTGCCACATCTGCACATACCCCGCTCTTTTTTGCGTCACCTGCCCGCTTCGGCATCACAATGAGCACAAACCCTATTCCGGCATGCTCCTTTCCCATGCCGGGCATCGCTACATCTGCGTCTGGTAGAGCGGTGGACCTGCGGAGTAAAAAGACAAAGGCCCATTCCCACAAGGGAACAGGCCTTCACATAATACGAGACATCAAGGGAAGTTAGTACGCCAACAGTCCTTCAAGGTCGTGCTGAATATTCTGAATGAACCGACACGCTTCCCTGCGCCGCTCTTCAGACAAATCAGCCCACTGCTGCGCCACGTTCAGTGTACACTGCCTATCGGCTTCGATATCAATATACACTAGGCCGTTCTCACCCACCTCAACTTCAATACGCTCTCCGTTGGGTTTGGTAAGCACGACTTCCACCCTGCCCAAAGAAGTAGACTTGCCCATAAGTCATCTCCTTCCAGGTAGAAGGTTACGAAGATCCTCGCCAAGAGTTCGCGCACCATAGCATAGGCGGGAAAACCCGCAACCACTCGACCAAACTGCCAATCAGCCTTGTGAACCGGTGCACGAATCTATAGCGTATGGAAATCACTTCGATATTGGTATTTCCCCTACAGAAACAGCACCGTTCTAGTCGAAAAACTTCCGTTTGTGAAAGTTTTTTTTTGCCAACTGCTACTGACTGTCCAGACAAACGAATTCGTTCCGCGTGCTGTTAGGCGCATGGCAAACTACCCATGTTCTTTTTCATCAATTTTGCCGAAGTCCCGCAACCCCTCTGCCAACGCACGGAGCTTGGTGTCCACCAGTGCGTTCACTGTGCCGTCAGGGTATTTTCCCTGCGCGTCGCGCGCCCCGGCAGGGTGTCCGGTAAGAACTTCAATACCTTCATCAATATGCTCCACGGCCCATACGTGGAATTGCTTTTGGGCCACGGATTCCACCACTTCGTCGGTGAGCATGAGATCCATAACATTGGCTTTAGGAATCATCACTCCCTGTTTGCCGGTGAGTCCTCGGTGGGAGCACAATTTGAAGAAGCCTTCTATCTTTTCATTTACGCCACCAATAGGCTGCACTTCGCCTTTCTGGTTTACAGACCCGGTGACGGCGATATCCTGCCGCAAGGGCAATTCGGACAGGCTAGAGAGCAAGGCATACAATTCGGTGGACGAAGCGGAGTCTCCGTCTATGCCACCGTATGATTGTTCAAAGGCAATGGACGCGGCAAGCGTAAGCGGTTTGTCTTGCGCGAAGTTCCGGCGTAAGTAGCCGCTGAGTATGAGCATGCCCTTGTTGTGCGTTGCGCCGGACATATCTGCTTCTCGCTCAATATTAATGATCCCTTCTTTTCCGATAGACGTGGTGCAGGTTATCCGCGCGGGCTTACCGAAGGCATAGTCCCCCAGAGAGTAGACCGCGAGGCCGTTTATCTGCCCGATTTCACTTCCCGTGGTGTCAATGAACACGCTGCCCCGGTCTATCATTTCCTGAAGGCGGTCTTCTATTTGGTTGCTGCGCCGAATGCGGGCGGCAATGGCGCTGCGCACATCCTCTGCCCGCACCTGTTGTGTTTGCGTTTCCTTGGCGAAAAAATGAGCCTCTTCCATAATGTCGCCAAGAATGGGGAACGTGGTGGATATTTTTTCTTGCCGTCCGGCAAGGCGGACGCCGTGTTCCAGTATCGCTGCCACGGCGTCCGCACCGAAGGGCATGAGTTGGCGTTCGTCTACAAACGTTTTTATCAAACGGCTGATCTCGTGCACCGCTTCGTCCGTGCGGTCCATAGAAGCTTCAAAGTCCGCGCGAACCTTAAAAATTTTCTCCACATCGTCATCGTACTGGCGCAACATATGATACAGTTGCGGGGTGGCAAGCACCACCACCTTAACCTCCATGGCGATGGACTCAGGCTTTAGGGCCGTGGTGGTAATAAAGTAATAAGGATCAAAGGTCTGTATTTCTATTTCTGAAGTTTTCAGGGCACGCTTCAGTGTGGGCCACACCCCCGGTTCCACAATGGCGTCCATAAGATTGATGACGAGGTAGCCTCCATTGGCTTTTACAAACGATCCCGCGTTAATCTTCTGAAAATCGGTGCGCCACAGCCCGGTTCTGTCCATGGCGCGTTCAATGGAGCCGAACAGATTGCGATACGTTGGTTGCGACTCCACGATGACGGGCGGCCCGTTCACTCCACTATTATCCACCAACAAATTTACACCGTAGGTATGTAGCACGGTTTCCGCAGGCGCGCCGGGAAAGGTCATACCCATCGGTCCCTGCTGCGGCTGTCCCATGGACTTAATTTCATCCAGATTTTCAGCCATGTCCTGCAACATGGCTTCCACATAGGGAGACACCTTGTCGTTGTCCGGCCAATCTTCCAACAACGGCTGGGCCAGTTCACGCGCCACATTAATGAACATGAGCCGATCCACCTCTTCACTGCGGCGCTTCACTTCCTTTTGCAACGCCCGCACTTCAAGGAAAATAGCGTCAATGTCTTCCTTAAGTTCCGCATACTTGGTTTTGAGTTGCTCATATTCATCACGGGGAAAACGGTTCTTTTCAACCATTTCCTCCAGCTTCAGCATGTGGGTAGGCTCACCATCCACCATGGGGACGATATCAGGACGCTGAACCTGCCCCATCTGCATGTTCACCATGACGAAGCCGGCGTCTTTAACCCGCTCTTCCAGCCCCTTGAAGAACTCCATGGTTTTTTTATCGTGCTCTTCCACCAAAGCGTTTTTACTGGCGATATATTCCTGACTCTCAAAAAGCTGGGGAACTTCTCGCTTAATCCCTTCCAGAAACTGCTCCACGGTTGTTTTGAACCGCTTGCCGTCTCCCGCCGGGAACCGCAGCAACACCGGCTCTTCCTGCGTGGCAAAATTATTCACATAGCAAAGATCGTCTGGAGTGCCACGCCTGCGTGGCGAGTGCTCCAGCAACTTTTTTACCATCTCTAACTTGCCCACGTGCGAAGCGCCGGTAACAAAAATATTATATCCCTTTGCGTTAATACCCATACCGAAACGAAAGGCCTCTACCCCACGGGGCTGCCCCACTATTTCTGTCTGTGGATCAAGCTCGTCGGTGGTGGCAAACGGCAGCCCCTCAGGATTCAACTTCCAGCGCAGGTTCTCCACGGACACGCTGGCTTTCTCTATGGTCGTGGTCATATTTCCTCCTAAGTGCTACCGCTTTTGCGTTATGGGAATCTGCCGCACAATGGGCCGCCTGCATTTGGGCATGGTGATAACAAGAGACTCGCCGTCCATCACGGCGGTTACTTCTTCCGTGCGGACCCGGCATGGCAGCCGAAAACGCTGCTCAAATAGACTGGAGCGGCTGGCTATCGCGCACGCGGCGTGTTGCTCGCATCGCACAACCAAAACATTTCTATCTACATATACCCCGACATCATCGGCTGTCATACCGGGCAGGTGCGCGGTTATCACCACGTTATCCGGCTCATCCTGCACGTGGATATTGGGGTCCAGTAAAGGTTGGCACACCGAAGGTAATCCAAATTCAGAACAGAGGCGGTCAAACAAGTGTTCGCTGTCCGCTCGCAGCATCTGTAACTGTTTGTTTTTCCAATTTTTTATAGTGGGCATTTCCGGTCCTCCTGCGCGACTGATCCGTTTTTTCCAGTTATTTGCGGCAAGGTTGTCGTTTTTTGTGTGTCTCCCTCAGAAAATATTTCCACGAAAGGTCTGGCATTACATCTTTTAATAGAGTATACGTATTTTTAGGTGAAAGGAAACGGGTATACACATTTTTTCCGCCCGTGAGCGGAGTTGTAACTCCCTCCTTGACCAACTGGGCGCAATGTCTTACTGAATATCTCAGTGAGGCAATCTCGTTTGCGAGTATCTTTGCCCGCTCTTCTGTTAAAATCGGCGTTTCCGCCGGTTTTTTTACATCCGAAAACGCTACAGACCGATTGTAAGGACATGCACCCCATGGATAGTATTCCCATTTCCGTTGAAGGATTCAAAAAGCTTGAGCGCGAACTGGATGCCCTGAAAAAGGAGCGCCCCGCTGTTATTCAGGCTATCAAAGAAGCCCGCGAGGAAGGCGACCTTTCCGAAAACGCAGGGTACGATGCCGCGCGCGAACGACAGGGCCTGCTTGAAGCTCGCATCAGCCAGATAGAATCCCGCATGCCCAAACTTAACGTCATAAACCTTTCCACTCTTGGTGGTTCCAAAGCTATTTTTGGGGCAACGGTTACCGTGGAAGACTTGGAAACCGGGGAGCGCAAAACGTATACCCTGCTCGGACCCGACGAAGCCGATTTTAACAACGGCAGCATATCGGTGCTTTCTCCCGTGGCCAAAGCCCTGCTTGGCAAGGAAGAAGGCGATGAGGTCGTGGTCAACGCACCCAAGGGACGCATCGACTACGAGATCATCTCCATAGAATTTAAAGGCGGAACCAGTTCCCCGGCGTAACCGGAAAA
Organism: Pseudomonadota bacterium; assembly: GCA_023460395.1. GTDB lineage: Bacteria > Desulfobacterota > Desulfovibrionia > Desulfovibrionales > Desulfovibrionaceae > Halodesulfovibrio. Next base: position 239,887 of record JAEWQB010000010.1, read on the forward strand.
TACCGGAAAAAAACACGCAAAGGACCCCGCCACACGGCGGGGTCCTTTTTTTTAGGCGGTGTGGTGCCGCCATACCATTACAACATAACTAAGGAGAAATACCCATGGACATGATTCCTATTTCCATTCAAGGATTTGAAGATCTAAAGCGCGAGTTGGAAGCGCTCAAGGAAGAACGACAGGTTTTTGTCGACTCACTGATGGCTTCCCGCGAAAACGGCGACATGTCAGAAAACACGGCATACGACGCCGCCCGCGAGCAACAGGCCGTTTTAGAAGCGCGCATCAACCACATTGAAACGCGTATGCCCCGGCTTAACGTGATAGACCACACCACCCTGCGCGGTTCCAAAGCCCTCTTTGGCGCCACGGTGACGGTGGAAGACATAGACGGTGAAAGCCGCGCATACACCTTGCTCGGTCCTGACGAAGCCGATTTCAACAAAGGCAGTATTTCCGTGCTGTCCCCGGTGGCGAAGGCCCTGCTCGGAAAAGAAGTCGGAGATGAAGTGGTGGTAATCGCCCCCAAAGGACGCATCGAATACGAAATCACAGGAATAGAGTTCCACGCATGACACATCCTCTTCCGCCATACGGGAAAAAGGCCGGATGATGAGTCATCCGGCCTTTTTTATTTGCTATTCCTCTCTGTCCGCCATCATGTACGGTCCCTGCGGAGTGAACGAATGAACACCCAAACGGTGGTGACACGCAAAAAAGAAATGGTCGCCGGGGACACCCTGAACGACCATTTTTTTGTCATCGCATGTGGGGAAAACCGCCCCGTAACAATTAAAAGCATGCGATCCGGCGGGCAATGGTTACATAGTACACGCCTTCCGAAGTTGGTACGCCAATGCCAGCGTGGAGAAACCCGTTAAAAACGCGTAGAAAGAAATAATCCACGCAATGGCGAAAAGCCCTTCAGGCAACGGTCGGAAGAGGAGCAACAGACCGAAAAGAAGGTTTATGCCTCCCGTAAAAATCAAAAACCACTCCCCTTCTATCTCTTTGCGGAGCCGGATGGCGGCAACGATCTGGCTCACTCCGCCAATGATCGCCCAGCATGCGATGACCACAAGAAACGCCACGGCTGTTATACCGGGCCATACAATGGCCACAGCCCCCGCGATGACTCCGGTAACGGCAAACAAGGCGTAGGGCCACCAGCGGACACCCTGTTTATGCAAGCGCCAGCTTGTGTACCCGGCGGAAACGCCATCAAGTATTGCAAAAATTCCCCATACAACCGCCAAGGCCCATATCGTGGCAAAAGGCGACGCAATGGCCATGCAGCCAAAAATAAGGGCGATGACTCCACGTGCCGCTATCCACCCCCACTCCTTACAAATATGTTTTGGCATATCTGCCTTTGGAGGTGAGACTATTGTTTCAGTTTCCATGACCTCTCCTTTGGATTATCCTGCGTATCAAATTCCATATGCCTATGGACGCATGCGAATGCCCCATCATACCACAGGAAGACGCTGGAGAACAGAGGGCACGCCAACTATTCAGAGATCGTTTGGTTTTGATAACAACTTCGCGGCGTAGCCCGCGCTGCCCATACAAAAAGCCGCCCAAATACCGTAAAGGCGGTCTGGGCGGCTTTTTTACATTTTCTTAGCGAACCTGCTGCGATCAATAACTGTGTTCCCGTCAGAGTTTCCGTTCCGCGACCACGTCCTGCCCGCGTTTCAGGCGGGTTGGCAAACCTCGCGGAGGATTGTTCAGGGGAAACAGCTTCAGATATACAACTAGTCTTCGCGCTCCGTGACTTCCACAAGGTGAAAGCCAAACTGCGTCTGCACAGGACCGTGCACCACGCCTACGGCATCCTGAAAGCACACGCGGTCGAATTCCGGCACCATCTGGCCCGGACGGAATTGTCCCAGATCGCCCCCACGGCGCCCGGAAGGACAGCGGGAATACTCTTTGGCAATGACGGCGAAATCTTCACCGGCAGAAATGCGGTTTTTTAGTTCATTGCAGGTTTCTTCAGAATCAACCAGAATGTGACGAGCCTTGGCTGTGGCCATGGGTATACTCCTTGTCAAAATGCAATTTCGGGCACCATGCCATGCCTTTTTTCACAAGGCAATGGTCGAACGCTCTCTCTCACGGGCTTTTTTGTTTTCCTTCTTGCCTACGGACCAGATGAAAGATATAGCCCGAAGAAAATTTTCATTAACTTCAAACCATGATGTCTCAAGGAGAACTGGATGGCCGGTTCCGACGACAGCCGCCAGATAGGCGCTGAGGAAAATTTTGAAGCGATGCTGGATGCCTACACTGGCTCCATGGGCGAAAGCCTTAAAGTGGGAGACCGTGTGACGGGCACCGTAATCAGCATTACCGCCGACAGTGTGTTTGTGGATACGGGCACCAAGGTGGACGGAGTGGCCGACCGAACGGAATTCCTGAACGACGAAGGTGAACTAGCCGTCGCGGAAGGCGACGAGGTGGAACTTTACGTCATGGCCTCTGGTGCGCAGGAAATTCGTCTGTCCAAAGCGCTTTCCGGTGTGGGCGGTGCCGCCCTGCTGGAAGACGCATTCCAGTCCCGCCTGCCCGTGGAAGGCAAAGTCGTAGCGTCTCGCAAGGGTGGTTTCGACGTGGAAGTGCTCAAGCGCCGCGCCTTCTGCCCCGTAAGCCAGATAGACACCCGCTTTGTGGAAAATGCTGAAAGCTACGTGGGCCAAACCTTCCAGTTCCAAATCATCAAGTTTGAACAACGCGGTCGCAACGTAGTGGTTTCCCGCCGCGCCTTGCTGGAACAGGAACAAGCCGCCCAGCGCGCCGAGTTTCTGGAACAAATGCAGGAAGGCTCCATTGTGGACGCCCGCATCGTGCGCCTTGCTCCCTTCGGAGCATTTGCCGAAATCGTGCCCGGAGTGGAAGGCCTTATCCACATCTCCGAACTGAGTTGGTCACGCATCGGCGCTGCGGACGAAGCCGTCAGTGAAGGCGACATGGTTCGGGTCAAAATCCTTGGCATCGAAACCGATAAAAAGGGCCAGTTGCGCGTCTCCTTGTCCGCACGTCAGGTAACGGAAAATCCATGGAGCCGTGTGACCGACGAACTTTCCGAAGGGGAAGTGCGTCAGGGTAAGGTAGTGCGTCTTACCGCCTTTGGCGCGTTTGTCGAGCTGCTTCCCGGCATTGACGGTTTGGTGCACGTTTCCGAAATGTCTTACGTTAAACGCGTGCACAAGCCCGGTGACATGGTTGCCGTGGGCGATACTGTGACCGTAAAAATCAAGTCCATAGACGTACCCGCTCAACGCATTTCCCTGAGTATGCGCGAGGCAGAGGGTGATCCATGGGCAGATGTAGAAAGCCGCTTCGCCCCCGGTACCACAGTGGAAGGCACGGTGGAATCCCGGACGGATTTCGGCCTGTTCATCAACCTTGCCCCCGGTGTGACTGGTCTTATGCCCAAATCTACCATGGCTAAGGCAGGCAAAGGTGCCAATCTGGACCACGTTAAACCCGGCGATACCTTGCGGGTGACCGTGGCGCAGCTTCGTGCGCAGGACCGCAAGCTTTCTCTCGCCCCGGAAGGGGTGGAGCTGGAAGAAGACACCTCGTGGAAGGAATTCCGCAAGCCCAAAGCTGCGAAGCCCGGAACCACGTCCGGCGGCACCACATCCGGCGACGCAGGCGCGTTTTCCAACTCGCTGGGTGCCGCACTGCGCGATGCCCTGAAACAGCGCTAACCCTTCCCAGACCAACGGGAAAAACGTCTTTCCGCTTTTTCCCGCATCAAATGTTCCCTCAGCCCGCGACACCTGTCGCGGGCTTTTTTCGTTATACAGGTTTACATCACACGGAAAGGCCCTATTATGAGGGAGCCGAAATATTCTGCCGTTGTTGCCTTTGCAGAATTTTAAGGAGAATTACGTATGCAGCACATTGGAAAACGATCTCTTTTCACGTCCCTTCTGCTCGTGTTGGTCATGGCCTGTTCGGCTGTGGCTGCCGACCTGCCGGACTTCACCAAACTGGCCCGCAAGGCTGGTCCCGCCGTGGTTAACATCAGTACGGAAAAAACCGTGGAGGCGTCCTCCGGTCAGGGCTTGCAGGACTTTTTACGCAACCACCCGCGTGGTACCCCTTTTGATGATTTTTTTGATCAGTTTGACCGCTTCTTCGGCAATCGTGGCGACACGTCCCGCAAAGAGCGTTCATTGGGTTCCGGGTTCATTATCTCCGCTGATGGCTATGTGGTGACTAACTACCATGTGGTGGAAAAAGCGGACATTATTCGCGTAAACATAGAAGGCAACAACGGAAAAGCTGAATCTTTTGTGGCAAGCGTTGTGGGTACGGACCCTGAAACGGACCTTGCCTTGCTGAAGCTTGATGCCAAGCGCGACCTCCCCTATATCCAATTCGGTGACTCTGACGCGCTGGAAGTGGGGGAATGGGTCATGGCTATTGGCAACCCTTTCGGGCTTGATCACACCATCACAGCGGGTATTGTCAGCGCCAAAGGGCGTAACATCCGCTCCGGGCCGTTTGACAACTATATCCAGACGGACGCTTCTATTAATCCCGGCAACTCCGGTGGCCCGCTCATCAACGATAAGGGCTTAGTTATAGGCATTAACACCGCCATTATCGCGCGGGGACAAGGCATCGGCTTCGCCATTCCCAGCGACATGGCCAAACGCATTATCACCCAGTTGCAGACCGACAAAAAAGTCCGTCGCGGCTGGATTGGCGTAAACATCGGCGATGTGGATGAAAACACAGCCAAAGCTCTTGGCGTGGAAAACGCCCATGGCGCGTTTGTCGCCGGTGTTATTGCCGGGCAACCGGCAGACAAGGCCGGCATGAAGCCCGGCGACATTATTCTTAAAGTAAATGGGGCAGAGGTTACTTCGGCAAGCGGCCTTATTCGCGCCATTGCCAACCTTGCTCCGGGGGAAACCGCAAAGCTGGAATTGCTGCGCAACGGCAAAACCCGCAATGTTAACGTCGAACTGGGAGAACGCACAGCGGAATTGGCCCAATCTTCGACACAGGACGCTCCGCAGACGGCCCCCGGCTCCAGCATTCTTTCCTCACTCGGCGTTGCCCTGCGTCCCATGACTGCGGAAGATGCCAAGGCACTGGGGATTGAAAGCACCCAAGGTCTGCTGGTTACTGATGTAGAACGGGGGAAACCCGCCGCCGAATCGGACATTCGGCCCGGAGACGTTATCCTTCAGGCCAACCTGAAACCGGTGAACTCCGTAGCCGACCTTCAGAAAATACTTACGGAGGAAGGTCAGGAACGCGGAGCCGTCATGCTGCAAATATCGCGGCGCGGCATTGTGCAGTTCCGCCCTGTACCGCTGGCAGAGTAACGCACACCATCCACACCACACAAAGCGGGGGCCACGGCCCCCGCTTTTCATATTGGCTTTCCCCCATACCATTGGTATATTTCGCGCTCCCGCGAGACTACTATCCCTCAGGAGAGATCCCATGAGTGAGCTTACGCCACGAGAAATCGTTTCAGAACTGGATAAATATATCGTCGGTCAAAAAGATGCCAAACGCATGGTCGCCGTGGCTATGCGCAACCGCTGGAGACGCCAGCAGATAGAACCGGCTCTGCGTGACGAGATCGCCCCTAAAAATATTCTCATGATGGGCCCCACTGGCGTGGGCAAAACAGAGATAGCCCGCCGTCTTGCCAAGCTGAGTGCCTCCCCTTTTGTAAAAGTGGAGGCCACCAAGTTCACCGAGGTGGGCTATATGGGGCGAGATGTGGAATCTATGATTCGCGATCTGGTTGAGCTCGCCATTGCTCTGGTTCGTGATGAAGAAACCGAGCGTGTTCGCGCCAAGGCAGAATCCCATGCGGAAGACAGCCTGCTGGATCTGCTGCTTCCCGGCAGCCGCCCTTCTTCCCTGCATGACATTCCGGCCTCCCCCGCTCCGTCCGCGCCCCTTTCAGCTTCGGGCACCTCACCTGATACTCGTGAAAAAATGCGCCAGATGTTCCGCCAAGGCCGTCTTGACCTCCGGGAGGTAGAGGTGGAAGTGGAAGTGCAGGACGGGCCGCAAATGCAAATTATGGCAATTCCCGGCATGGAAGAAATCGGCTCGCAGTTCAAAGATATTTTCAGCAAGGCATTCCCTTCCAAACGCCGTAAACGCCGCATGCGCGTGGGAGACGCATATGCCCTGCTCGTGGAACAGGAAGCCGCGCGGCTTATTGACCACGATAAAGTGGCGGATATGGCGCGCGAACGTGTGGAGCAGTCGGGCATCGTCTTCATAGACGAAATAGATAAAATTGCCAGCGCGGAACATGGCGGAAAAAGTGCGGATATCTCCCGTGAAGGTGTGCAGCGCGACCTGCTGCCCATCGTGGAAGGCTGCGTGGTGAATACCAAATATGGCATGGTACGAACCGACCATATTCTTTTTATCGGCGCGGGAGCGTTCCACTATTCCAAACCGTCAGATCTTGTTCCAGAATTGCAGGGTAGATTTCCACTGCGCACAGAGCTTTCCGCATTGGGTAAGGAAGAATTTTTGCGCATTCTTAAAGAACCGCGTAACGCTCTTACTGTGCAGTACAAGGCCCTGCTCGCCACGGAAGGAGTGACTGTGGATTTCACGGACGACGGACTTGATGAAATTGCCGCTTTTGCGGAACTGACCAATCAGGAAACGGAGAACATAGGCGCACGCCGCCTATACACGATTCTGGAAAAAATTCTCGCGGATATTTCCTTTGAAGCGCCTGACCGTTCCGGTGACACTCTGGTCATTAACCGCGAGTTCGTTCACGCCCAGTTAGCCGATGTCCGGGAAGACCGCGACCTCAGCCGCTATATCCTTTAACCGCCGCGGACCTGCGGAAATACAGCCATGGATCAGCACGAAAAAGATCAGCTCAAGTCCCGGATTCTTATAGAATCCCTGCCCTACATCCGCCAGTTTCATGGCGAAACCGTGGTCATTAAGTATGGCGGGCACGCCATGAAGGACGATGCGCTCGGTCGCGCTTTTGCCCTGAACATTGTGCTGCTCAAATATGTGGGCATTAATCCCGTTATCGTACATGGCGGGGGGCCGCAAATAGGCAAGATGCTGGAAGCGCTCAATATTCAGAGCCATTTCCGGGAAGGCTTGCGCATAACCGACGACGCGACCATGGACGTGGTGGAAATGGTGCTTGTGGGTAAAGTAAACAAAGAAATTGTCAACCTGCTCAATCTGGCGGGGTGCAAGGCCGTGGGACTTTCGGGTAAAGACGGTCAGTTACTTCGTGCACGAAAGAAGGAAATGGTTGTGGAAGGATTCAAGCGCACACCGGAAATTATCGACCTTGGCAAGGTGGGGGAAGTGATGGAGGTGGAAACCTCGCTCCTCCGCTCTCTCCAGCACGACGGGTATGTTCCGGTTATTTCTCCCGTAGGCGTTGATGAGTCCGGCATCACCTACAACATCAACGCAGATTCCGTGGCGGGGGCGGTGGCCGGGGCGTTACAGGCCAAAAGGCTCATGCTGCTGACTGATGTGGCAGGCATTCTTGATGCCAACAAGGAACTTATTTCCAGTATTTCCGTGCGGGAGATACATACGCTGTTCGAGCAGGGAGTGCTCACCGGTGGTATGATTCCCAAGGTTACCTGCTGCTTGGAAGCACTGGAAGAAGGCGTGGAAAAAGCCACCATCATTGACGGGAGGGTAGAAAACTGCGTGTTGCTTGAGCTGTTTACCGATAGGGGCATCGGCACGCAAATTATGCCCTAAGCGGCAGACTCATCATACAAAAATCCGGCGGCATGCCGGATGCATCTGTGAACCCCCGCCGCACCACACGGTTATGGTAAGACCTGCCGTGTTTCAAGCGGGGTTTCGCATTTTCACCACGTGCTTTTTTCGAGAACAACGCAAACTTCCTTACGCATGAGATGACGTACTAGACTGCGTATTGCTTTTTCCACTCATCCAAAAACAAGACTGCGGTTTCTAGGGGAGAAAGCCGCCCTTTCTGCTGGCGGATGGTCCAGACGACATCGGAAAATGCCGCATCTGCCGGAATATGCAGGCGCTCCATCACCTCGCGCAACTCCGCCCTCAGATCTTCCGGTAACTCCTCCGGTAATGCGGCGGTTTCTTTGCGGGGTGCGGGCCAGCCAGTCCGCCGGCTTGCAATAAAGGAAAGCAAGGTATTCATACGGGCGGCATATGTGTGGTCGCGCAAAACACGCTCGCGCCCTTTGTGTGTGATAGTGGCCCGCGCAGACTCATCCCTCAGGTAGGTTGAAATACCGTCCAACAACTCTTCCATAGACCCGAATGTTGCCAATTCTTCCCCGGAGAACATGTCCCGCATCAGGCTGCGTCTGTCTACCAACTGAAACGCTCCACAAGCGGCCAGTTCAAAGGTGCGCGGGTTTACAAAATCGCCTCCGGTCACCAATTCCCGCGCCTGCACGCTGGAGTGCAGATTCAAATTAATCTTTGTCGCATTGTAAATTTTTACGCAATCTTCCGGGGAAATACGTGCTCCCTGCATCTGCACATGCCGCTCCAGCAAGGGTTCCGCATCCCATTCCGTTCCCCATATTTTGAAATCCAAATGCGTGAGTTGACGAAAGGCCACACGCCGGTTTGGGTATCCCGCCCCCAAAAAAGCCACGTCCGCACTAAAGCGCCGTTTTTCCGCTGCGGAAAGCTCGACCGGCTTATGGAACGAAGGAAGTGCCGCCATGGGGAGATAGAGTGCATTTTCCACGCCGATGCTGCGCAGTTCTTCAAAAAAAGGGTCATCCTGAATAACCGCAAAAATGTCGTAAAACGGAGCGAATCCGCGCCAGTAGGTAAATAGGCGAAAATCTTCCACAAACCACATGGCGGTGGTTACGCCATCGCGGCGCAGGCGTTTCAGCGCCTGCCGGTTTAAAGGGGCTTGCGCCAGACAGAGAACAAGGTCTGGTTCAAAGGTTTCCACTTTGGCTAGAATTGCCTGCGAAACAACCTGTAAAAAACTATTTTCCAAATATTCCAGCCTATCTGTGGTAACACGCAGCTCTCTGAGAGAAGCAAAAGCCGGATAAAATGAGGGTGCCTCAAAGATCTCCACTGTATGCCCCAGCTCCCGCAGAGCCTCCATGCAGAAGCGTCCAATGGGTAACGAGCCGCCATATAGCGGGAGCACCACCAACACTCGCACGGGACGAACCGGGGATTGCGTGCTGTGTGGAACAGGGGAAATGGTCTGAGCGGTCACGCGGCTCCTCCTATCCATTGGAATGCGTAATCGGGAGAGGTTTCACCGCGACGCCACGTCCCGGCAACATCCAGTCAGGTTCTGAAAACAGCCCTACGGCAGTCGTGTTATCTTCCACAGGAGCAATATCCATAAGGCCGAAGCGTTCCGCCACCACCCCACGCTGGTCGCGGCGGATATGCGCACCCTCGTCTTCGCCAAACACCGGCATGTAGGTTACGCCCACAGCGTCCAACATACTCACGTATCCAATGATGTCAGGGGGATACGCTGCATCTACCTTGCCTGCGAGAAGACGCAGAAATCCCGGTTCCCTAAACCGCTCCAGACATTGCACACCAATGGGGCAAGGCCGTGATTCAAGGCAAGGAGAGCAGGACAAGGCAACCTGCCAGACGCGATGCCCCAGTCCGTAAGGACCAGTTTCGTGCGCCCATGCCGAGGAAAGGAAAAACGCATGTACGGGCGTGCCCAGATGCGCCGCTAAATGCATGGTGCCCGTATCCGGTGTGAGCAACACATCCAGTTGCCCCACACGATCCGTCAATTCAGCCCAGTCCGTGCGCCCCACTCTGTTGTCCGTGCGTTGCAGGAGCGGACCCGAAAACTCCCGCATAAGCTGGTGAGCCAGTTGCGCCTCCGTTTTAGTACCAAACAGCGTCACCGACGGGCCGCCATGCGCTTCAAAGACGGCTTGCACACACTGCGCCAGTAAAGGCGTGGGCAATGACCGGCGGCTGTTTCTCCCTGCCAAGACAACACCTATGCCACCGCCTTTGCGCATGGCTATAGGATTCACCTCTTCGGGAGCAATGGGATTCGGAGCTAAAAAGCCCCACAAATCCATCAGATTAAGAGGGCTGGTGCGCCGAGTTCTCGCCCACCGGAAGGCCAAACGCAACCACGGTTCCGTATGCACCTGTCCGGCTTCCGTGTGATATCCCACGACAGTGGACGGATCGAACAAAGAGGAAAGAGCCGAGGCAAGACCGGAAAAATTCAAAATAAAGACCCGGTCATACTGCGTTTGGCGTAGCATAGAAAACGCCTGTGCATTGCTGGCGAGAAGGTCTATGGCACTTCCCCCGCCATGCGCCCGAATACCATGGATGACGGCATCAGGGTAAAGCGTTGCGGCAAGCGCCGCCAGCGAGGTATCAACACAAAGGTGCACCTCCGACGCATCCCGCGAGAGCGAACGCACAAGGCGCTTGGTCTGCAAGAGATCGCCGAACCGGGCTAATTGGATGACAAGGTAGGTGCTCATGTGAATGCCGCCATGCGAAAAACATTGTTCTCCGCATAATTACAAGATTCCCGCCACCTCGGCAAGGCCAGGCCCGCCAGAAGCGGTTCCACCGGGAATTGCCCTAATCCATTTACTTTACAATGTTCGGGAGCTATAACGCGCCATGCGCTATTATCCAACGTTTCTGAATCTGCGCGGCAGGCGCTGCCTTATTGTAGGCGCGGGTGACGTGGGCTGCCGAAAGCTCGCCTCCCTGCTACAGGCGGAACCGGACCAGATAGTAGTGCTTGATACCTTTGCCCGGCAAGACGTTCGCAACCCGGAGCTGGCACGTTTGCTCGACTCCCCTGCTGTACACTACGAACAGCGCGGCTTCGCCGATGCGGATGTGCAGGACAAGGCTTTGGTCTTCGCCTGCACTGGCAACCGTACCGTCAACGCGCAGGTCAGCCGCGCCTGTGACACGCACGGAGTACTCTGCAATGTGGCGGACTCTCCAGATGAAAGCGGATTTATTGTTCCCGCTCACTTTGAAACCGATGGGCTGGTGATCGCACTGGGCACCGGAGGCGGCAGTCCCGCCCTTGCCCGCCGCATTCGTATGGACCTGCAAGACTACGTGGGACAACGCTATTCCGGCCTGCTTGCCGTCATGTCCCGTCTGCGTCCCCTAGTCCTTGCGCTGGGACGTGATACCGGGCAGAATACTCTTCTTTTCAGAACAATTGTCTCCTCAGGCCTCATGGATGCCTTATGCGCACGCGACAGTGCGGCGGCGCGGGACATTCTGGAAGACCTTCTTCCGGTCGAATTGCACCCGAACATAGGAGAGTTGCTGCATGAGCTCGTCTGAGCTGCTTTCGCTACTCATCATCGTGCTCTACGTTTCCGGCACGCTGACTATCATTGCGGGCACGGCTATCCGCCGTGGCTCATTAAAAAAAGTGTCCAACATCTGTACTGTGGCGGGCTTTGCCCTGCACACGATTATGCTGTTGGCGGCGCTGGCGGGTAGCCGCTTCGACCTCTCCAAAAGCTATTACATCCAATTCCTTTCATGGAGCCTGCTCGTCATTTACTTTTACATGTGGTGGCGCATGCGGTTTTCTTTTCTCAACCTCACGGCTGCGCCGCTGGCCCTTCTGCTCTTCATCGGTTCCTTTTCGCTCACGGACGTACACGGGAAACTCCCCACGGAATGGACCGGGATGTTTTTCGGGCTGCATATCGGCAGCTTATTCCTCAGCTTTGGCCTACTGGCCATGGCCTTTGGAGCGGGTCTTCTCTTTTTACGCCTTGAGCGCAAAATAAAAACCAAGGCGCCGCTTTCCTCATTCGATAAGGACATGCCCGCTCTTGCCAGTTTTGATGAAGTAAACCACATCGCCGTCATGGCGGGATTTCCGCTATACACCATCGGTATGGCTTCCGGCTTTGCATGGGCACGCCTCGCATGGGGAAAAACGCTTTCCGGCGACCCTAAAGAGCTTGTTTCGGTCCTTGTCTGGTTTCTTTTTGCGTGGCTCTTCCACCAACGCTTAACGCTTGGAAGACGGGGGCGCAAAGCGGCTATTATGGTCATTGTCCTGTTTACCATCAGCCTGTTCTCGCTGCTTGGCATTAATGTGTTCCTGCCCACTCACCATAGTTTTATTCAATAGCCATGACGGATCGCGATATTTACCTCATCGGGCTGAACCACAAAACAGCCAGCGTCGAAGTGCGTGAAAAGTTTGCCCTGACAGACTGTAAACATCTGGAACCGGGTGTTGTTCCCGTGGGGGGCTGCATCAAGGAAGCCATGGTGCTTTCCACCTGCAATCGAGTAGAGATTGTCGTGGTGGGAGAAGGCGATGGTGTGGCAGAGCATGTCATCCGATGCTGGGCGGATTCCCGCGGGCAGCGACCGGACGAGCTAAGTCCCTATGTCTACACCTATCAGGGGCTGGAGGCGGTCAACCACCTGTTCACAGTGGCGTCCAGTCTGGACTCTCTAGTAGTGGGTGAACCCCAGATACTGGGTCAATTGAAAAGTGCCTACCACGAAGCCGTGGAGCGAAATGCCACCCGTGTGGTACTGAACCGCTTACTGCACAAAGCGTTTTCCGTAGCGAAACGTGTGCGCACAGAAACCGCCGTGGCCTCAAGCGCCGTTTCCATTTCATATGCCGCTGTGGAGCTTGCCAAACGTATTTTTGGCGATATGGGCAACTACAGTGCCATGCTGATAGGAGCCGGGGAAATGGCGGAACTCGCCGCCACCCACTTGCTTAATAACGGCATACGCAGCATTTGCGTGGCGAACCGCACCTTTGAACGCGCACAAACGCTTGCCGCTCAGTTTAACGGGCTGCCCGTGCCTTTTGAACAACTGTTTAATCAACTGGAAAGCGTAGACATCGTTATTTCTTCCACCGGAGCACATGAAGCAATCATCCGGGCACGCGATATCCGCAGTATTCTGAAAAAGCGGAAAAACCGCCCGATGTTTTTCATTGATATCGCTGTCCCCCGCGACATCGACCCGGACGTGAACGCACTGGATAACGTCTACCTGTACGACATTGACGACCTTAAAGAGGTGGTGGAAGAAAACCTTGCCCAGCGGCAGGAAGAGGCACTGAAGGCCCGTGCCATCGTAGATGAGGAAACCCGTACCTTTGGTCGCTGGCTGCGTTCGCTGGACCTGCAACCCACCATCGTGGACATCGTGACCCGAACGGAGTCCATTGTGGAAGACGAATTGGTCAAGTGTATGAAACGGCTGGAAGGTGCCAACGGCAATACCGAGAAGCTGTTACGGTCCGCGCTTATGGCGGTGGCGAAGAAAATCAACCATGAGCCTATCAGCTTCCTCAAGCGCCGGTACGAGGAAGATGAGGCCGGGGAACGGTATATCGACATTACCCGCCGCATGTTCAATTTGGATAATGATTCCGTAGACGGCACCCCACATTCACACCGTCGCCGCAAACAGTAAGCCTCGCATACCGATATGAAGTTATACGTAGTTGAAGACCTGACTGAAGAGCATATGCGCGCCCTGCGCGAACGATTGGACGCCATGGAGATGGGAAGCGGCATGGACGGCTTGTACTGGCTGCCGTTGCCCGAAGCCCTTCTTTCCGACCTGCAATGTGCCCATACGGAATGCGCTCCACACTGTATGGCACTGGAAACTACAGCCGACTCATTGCGGTTGGAATTGCTTGTTCGCGCCCGCAACCGTCTCCGGTGCGATTGTGTCAGCTATGCCTCCCCACAATTACGGGAGCATATGGTCAACTATCTGAACACATTGCTGGATGAGTTAGGTATTTATATCTAAACTCAGAGCGCCAGTGCACCCGGTACTAACTGGCGGACGGTGCGATACGCTCCCACCGAACCACAAAGGACACCATGGACACCGCCTCTGGATTTCCTCCCCTGCCATGTTCCCTTAGCGATCTGCCCCCGACGCAGGCCCACCTGTGCCTTGCTGTGGAGCGGTTTCTGCTGAGTGAATCCGGCTTTCCCGGCGAGGATGCTCTCAAGGGCCAGCGTCTGCTGATCGCCTGTTCCGGTGGTGCGGATTCCACGGCCTTGCTGCTCATCACCCACTGCCTCGCCTCCCGCTGGGGATGTTCGCTGGCAGTCGCGCATCTTGACCACGGCATGCGGCCTGAATCTCCGCGCGAAGCGGCATGGGTTGTCGCACTGGCCCGTGCGCTGGACCTTCCCTGCATTGTCGGAGAAGCAGATGTTCCCGCCCTCGCAGCAGAGGCCGGAACGGGGCTGGAAGAAGCGGCCCGACATGCGCGATATGCGTTTTTGGAGACGGCCCGCCAGCAGGCCAAGGCTGTAAGCATTGTCACAGCGCACCATGCGGACGATCTAACAGAAGACGTTTTCATGCGGCTGCTGCGTGGCACAGGATGGCCCGCACTAGGCGGGATGACAGCATATTGCCCGCAACGCCACCTACTTCGCCCTTTGCTTGTGACAAAGAAGAACAACCTTGTGGAATTTCTTCAGGCCCTCGACGTTTCATGGTGCGAAGACGCCACCAACGCCTTGCCGGGAGGACTGAGAAACCGACTGAGGAATGAGGTCCTTCCGCTCTTGAAACGCGAAAATCCCGCCCTTAGTGATGCCATAGTCGGCTTGTGGAGCCTTGCACACATTGACGCGGCCTATTGGGATGAAATTGAAGTCAACACCTTAAAATCAAATATACTTTTAACAAACTCTACAGTTTGTCACGCAGATATCTCACCCTCTGTCCCCCCGAAAAAAGTGCCGAAAACCTGTTCGGCAACGCCTCCCGCCGCCAATCTTCAAATATCCGGCGCACTGCTGGCAGACATCCACCAAGCCCTGCGTCTACGCTTGTATAAGCGCTGTCTGCATGCGCTAGGACCGGGACAAGCGCGGCATGATTCTCTGCTCCGCCTCGATGCCGCATGGCAGCGGAATCAAGGAGGGACCATTCAGTTTCCCGGTGGGAAACTGGCAAGCATTTCAAAGGGAAATATTTATTTTTCTCGTAAGGTGGGTGCGTAGTGACCCGCCATGGCGTTGACAGTCTATCCGGCTTCACGCTAAGAGCATGTGAAATATATGACAAGGAGGAATGAGGTGAATATTCTCATTTTCGGACCCAACGGCAGTGGCAAGGGCACCCAAGGCGCTTTGGTAAAAAAGAAATACGATCTCGCGCACATTGAATCCGGCGCTATCTTCCGTCAGCATATCGGCGGTGGTACCGAACTGGGCAAAAAAGCCAAGGAATACATCGACCGTGGCGATCTGGTCCCGGACGACATCACCATTCCCATGGTCCTGGAAACCCTCAAAAGCAGTGGCGTAAATGGCTGGTTGCTGGACGGCTTCCCCCGCAATATGGTGCAGGCCGAAAAGCTGTATGACGCTTTGCAGGCCGAAAACATCAAGCTGGACTATGTTATTGAAATTCTGCTGCCCCGCGAAGTAGCGAAGAATCGTATCATGGGCCGTCGCCTGTGCAAAAACGACAACAACCATCCCAACAACATCTTTATTGACGCGATTAAGCCCACCGGCGACGTCTGCCGTGTCTGTGGCGGTACTCTTTCTTCCCGCGCCGATGATCAGGATGAAAACGCCATCAACAAGCGTCACGACATCTACTACAACACCGTGGACGGCACGCTTGCCGCAGCTTACTTCTACAAAGATCTCGCCGCCAAAGGCCAGACCAAGTACATTGAACTGAATGGCGAAGGCTCCATTGATTCCATCAAGGAAACCCTGCTCGCCCAGCTTTCGTAAGCTCTTTCTGTCCGTTGTCTATTCAGCCCCCGACCTTCCGCCGGGGGCTTTTTTTTATGAAAAAGAATTCCCGCCCTTTCCCCCTAAGACTCCACTACGCGAGGCAATGGGGTTAGGGGCACGGGAAGTATTGCCGCGCCAGAGGCAATTTTTTGTTTTGTTACTTCCGCCAAAATTCTGGAATGAATAGGATGATAATGGCGTAAATTTCCAGTCTGCCAAGCAACATGCACCACGTGAGTACCCACTTGGCGGCAACAGGAACATGAGCAAAATTTTCCACCGGTCCCACCGTACCAAATGCCGGTCCCACATTGCCCAGCCCTGACGCGGCGGCGGAGAAGGCCGTCAGTATATCCAGCCCGCACGCGGAGAGCAGAATACCGGAAACCACAAACAGTGTGAGGTAGAGAATAAAAAAGCCCTGAATACCGGAGAGTACCTCTATGGGAACACTCCGTCCGCCCAGCTTGACGTGCCGTACCGCACGGGGGTGCACTAGCCGGAACAGTTCGTGATACCCCTGCCGGAGCAACAGCAGAACCCGCATGCTCTTAATACCACCTGCCGTGGACCCCGCGCAGCCCCCCACAAACATCAAAAGCAAAATCAGCGCCTGCGGCAAGGGTAGCCACATCTCGTAATCCGCCGTGGCAAATCCCGTGGTTGTGCACACGGAGACGACTTGGAACAGCGCGTGACGCACCGCTTCTTCCACGGAATCATAGTCCGTTCCGTATAGGGATATTGCGATAATCAGACTACAGAGCAGAATAAGCCCCAGATAAAACCGAAACTCCGCATTACGCCAGAAACACCGAATGTCTCCCGTAAGCATGCGGTAGTGTAAGGCAAAGCTTGCCCCGGCCATGAACATGAAAACAATGGTCACCCATTGGATGTATGGACTTTCGAAATGCGCCATTGACGCATTTTTGGTGGAAAATCCCCCGGAGGCGGTGGTGCTGAAGGCATGGCAGATCGCATCAAACAGGTCCATGCCGCCTGCCATGAGCAATATACACAGCAGGCAGGTGAACAGAACGTATACCTTCCATAAAACCGTGGCGGTGTCCCGGATTCGCGGCCTCAGTTTATCCGGCGCAGGCCCCGGTACTTCCGCACGATACAGCTGCATTCCGCCCACTCCCAGAAAAGGCAGAATTGCCAACGACATGACAATAATCCCCATGCCCCCCAGCCAGTGCGTTAGCGCACGCCACATAAGTAAACTGCGGGGAACTATTTCAATATCCCGCAAGGCTGTGGCCCCGGTGGTGGTGAAGCCTGAAACGGATTCAAACACGCAGTCCGTCCATAAGGGAAAGGTATTCGCAAACCAGTATGGCAACGAGCCGACAAGACAAACGCACAGCCAACTCAGCGCCACGATAACCATGCCTTCCCGGTGGTTAAGCGTCTGCCCCGACCATTTTCTGAAAGCGAGCGACAGCACGCCGCCCATGCCCAGAGAAACCAGCATGGCGTGCAGCAGAGGGCGCAACCCATCGTCCTGATACCACAAAGCCCATCCCAAGGGGAACAGCATGGTTACCCCCACGGAAATAAGCAGTGCGCCCGCCACATACAGACAATACGCGATTCGCATGGCTACAACCGTTGCAAAGGCACGGTAAGGGCTTCCTCAACCTGCGAGACATTCTCGCGGATGGTCAGGAGAATAATCCGATCCCCCGGCACAATAACGCTTTCGCCATCTGGAATGTGCACTTCCTTATCGCGCATAATGGCGAGCAACAGCGTGCCACGCGGAAAACCAAGATCCTTCACGGCCTTACCCACCAGCGCGGAATCGGCTTGAGCAATGGCTTCCAGCGCTTCCGCGCCCTCTCCCTGAATAGAGACTGACGACAACACCTTACCACGCCGGATATGATGTAATATGGAGTTCACAGCGGCCAGCCGCGGAGAGACGGAATGGTCAATGCCTATGGCAAGCACCAGAGGCTGGTACGCCACTTTGTTCACCCGCGTAACGGTTTTTTTTGCCCCCAAGTTTTTGGCGAGCAGACAGGAAAGGATATTGGTTTCCTCATCAGCCGTAAGCGCAATGACCGCATCCATGTCTTCAATGTTCTCTTCTCGCAGAAAATCCTGATCCGTTCCGTCACCTCGCAGAACCAGCGTGCTCCCCAGCTTATCTGCTAAGTACTCGCACCGTGCCTCGTCCTTATCCACAAGCTTAACATGCAACCCTTTGCGTTCAAACAGCAGGGCCAGACGCAGGCCAGTGTTGCCGCCACCTACAATGAGCACGTCCTTAAGCGTTTCCGAATGCCTTCCCGCAGCATGACGCACGCTTTCCAGCCCGGTGTCGGTGCAGACGAAATAGACGATATCGCCAGCGCGAATTTCG
Organism: Pseudomonadota bacterium; assembly: GCA_023460395.1. Lineage (GTDB taxonomy): Bacteria > Desulfobacterota > Desulfovibrionia > Desulfovibrionales > Desulfovibrionaceae > Halodesulfovibrio. The sequence goes on from JAEWQB010000010.1 coordinate 258,049, forward strand.
TCGCGCCCGCTGGGAATGGTCAATTTTTCTTCGCGCACGATAGCGGCAATAAGCACATTTCGGTCTTTAACCACATCGCGAAAAAACATAAGCTGTTTGCCGATAAGCGGACCTTTTTCCAGCCGTATGCCCACCAGCTTCACCCTGCCGTCGGCGAACTCGCTGAAATCCACCGCACCGGGGACGGAAATAAGGCGATCTATAGCTTTGATGACTTCCAATTCTGGATTGATAATAGAAGAGATATGCAGCGGAGCGCTGGTCAGCGCATCGCGGTATAAATGGTATTCTTCATTGCGGATACGCGCGAGTTTAATTGCCTCAGGGGCAATGGCGTTGGCAAAAAGACAGGCGATGATATTAATCTCGTCACTGTCCGTCACTGCCAGAAACACGTCGGCGTCCATAACATTCGCATCAGAGAGCACCACAGGGCTACACCCGGACCCTTGAATGGTCTGCACATCAAGCACTTCGGAAACTCGGCGCAACGCGTCAGGATTCTGGTCAACCACAACCACCTGCTTGCTTTCCGAAGCGAGACGCCGGGCAATGTGGAATCCCACCTCCCCGGCTCCGACAATGACAACCCGCATTTGCTCCACGCGAGGAGCGCGGTTGAAAAAACGCATAGAATACTATTCTCCGGTTCCAGTTGATTTTCGGGGACGTGAAAAAAAATTTCCCCGAAAAAGCGGCATGCTGCACGTGGCAGCTATCCTGCGAGTCCTAGCAGATTGCCATACCCACGGCAAGGCACCCGCCCATTAGCGCCTCATGCCTACTCCAGCCCCCGGTTCATACTACCACAGGAAGACCGGCTTGGCAGATAAAAAAGCCCCCGGAAACGGGGGCGGACATTACATAACGAACGCAGGCGGTCTAGACCTACTCATCGGGGGAAGTTCCGGGAGGAAGGCTGCGCACAGACGGCTCTGAAAGCGCTTCTCCACCGGACCGTGGTGGCAGAGCGCTCGGCAACGCGTCAATAGTGCGCCCGCCCGTATCTCCACCGGGGGTAAGCATTCTGCCGTCCGCCGTGATAGCGGTTTTTTGGTCAATAATCGCTATGCCCGTGCGCTCCAGCACCTCGCGGCGGAATGCATATTCTTCAGCCATTTTTCGGGTGCGGTACATAAGCCAAAGCCGCGCCATGTAGCTGATAAGCCACACCGCGAATACTCCGACAACAATCCACAAGGCAAGTCCTGCGGCTGTTTCTCCCAATTTCAGAAGAAACGACATGACCATGTCCATGTGATATAAGACGAGTCCGAGCAGCAGCAGGCCCGCCAGCAGAATAGCAGTGGGTATTCCCTGCGCCAGACCTACCCAGCGCCGCATGCGGTTGGGCACATGCTCTCCGGTCATGTCGGCCATTTCAGGATCACCGTGGATAATACGGGAAAAGCCCATGCCGATAATCTGGATGATGAACATAACGCCCACGGGAGCCAAGAAGACCGCCACCAGATATGCCTTCCACGGAAAACTGTATTCCATGGTGCCGTCAGCCAAAGCATGCATATTGGTAACACCGTGCAATATGGCCACCACAGTGACCACAAATTCCACGATGATTACTCCCAGCGCAATGTAGGCTAATAACGTCTTGCGCTCTTTTTCGTTAAGCAGCGCCCCCAGCCCGCCGGGACCATACTGCCGAAAACGAGAGAATGTTTCCCCTGCCCGCCCCGACGCTTCTGACGTGCCGTGGTCCGCCTGAGATGTAGTATCGCTCCGGGAAGCATTTCCGGTGCCCGCTTCCCGCTGCTGTTCCTTATCAGTCATGCTATAAAATCCTTATATTCACACACGCACAATCACTTCCCGTATGCCGCAGTATCCGCCTAGCTACAGGAGGTGGGCACATTTGGCAACTACCCGACCTTGTGTAATTTTTTCTCGCAGTCTGTGGAACGCACACTCAGCTTCGCGGCAAATCCGGTACAACGCGTTCCGCAGCGTCTGCCGGTAGCTCCGCCAGTTCCACAGGTGAAAAACGCGGCATGAGCTGCCCTTCTTGACCACGGATCGCACCAAAAAATTCTTCCTTAGGCCGCGTATATAGCACATACCCGGAAGCATACAGCGTGCGATAGACCACCACTTCGGTTTCCGTAGCGGTATCAAGAGCAATACCCAGAACCTGATAATACCGGCCTTTGAAATGTCGATAGAGGGTATGCATAGTTCCTCCAAGGATGACGGGCTGGCTGAAGTTTCAGACAAAGGACATGCTAGCGTGAACGGTGCCCGGCTGCAACAGCAAGACCGTGGATTGCTCTTTCCTGCCGCATCCCGCGAGCATCGCAAGAAAAAAGCGCCGGAAGAAACTTCCGGCGCTGAAGGGACACAAACAAAGGCGTTTAGTCAACCACGAACACAATCAGGTCCGTGGGGCCATGTACGCCGAATTGCAGAATAAGTTCAATGTCTGAAGTCTTTGACGGTCCAGAAATGAGCAGCGCGTTGGTGGGAGATTTGGCGTCCCAATCCAGCACCCGGATCGCTTCTGAAAACGACGTCCAGATCTTATCGGCTTCCACCACTGCAAAGTGCACCGGGGGAACCAGCGAAAGAAGGCGCGGCTCTTCGGGAGTGGGCCACACCACCATAGCGGCGGCCTCGGCAATGCCCCCCATGGTGGAGGTGATGCCTGCATCGGCCTGGAACAGCTCGTCGCGGAATTCTTCCACATCAGCCGTCCACGGCACCAGTTCCGTATCGCTCCCCTTTTTGGCTTTCCACGCGGCTTCAAGCTTTTTTGCAAGGGGTGAACCGGGACCATAGACCAACTTCTTCAGACCGCGCTCAGTCAGCAGTTCCTGAAGCTTGCCAACCCATTCATCGCCCTTCACCTGATATACTTCAGAGCGCACGGCGGTCATGAGTTCCACAAAACGGGCCACCCGATCTTTCTTTTTTTCAATCAGCGGCGGTTCCCACGATTCAGGAACGGGGGCGTATACGTCTGCCGCTGCGCGGGAAGCGTGGAGACGGGCGAGTATATTTTCACGGGAGCTAGTATTACTCATTGCGGATACCCTCTTCTTTCGCCAAATCCTTGAGGCTCTGGCGCGCGAACTTGGGAGCGGTGCGAACGCTGGTCCACGCTTTCAGCGGACCAACCTTGGGCAGTCTGTTGCCAAACAACTGAACCTGCTTAAGCATCATCTTGTTCAGCAAGGGCACGGTCTGGGTGAGTTTCCACCCTTTCCAAACCAGTGTTTCCACCAGATTTTTCTTATAGCCGTGTCCCTTCACTACGCCATCAGCATCTTCGTCGTAGGCTTCATCCCGCAGGCGACGGATAAGCTGTGGAATAGGAATCATGACCGGGCATACTTCTTCGCAGGCGTTGCACAGCGACGATGCCGTGGGCAAAGAGCCTTTTTTGTCCAGCCCTTCCACCTGCGGCATGAGAATTTCACCAATGGGACCGGGGTACGTGGACCCATAGGCATGACCGCCAATGCGGGTGTACACGGGGCAGTGGTTCAGGCAGGTGCCGCAACGAATGCACTGCAAGGTCTGACGCAGTTCTCCGTCCGCGAGAATCTTGGAACGACCATTGTCCAGAATGATCAGATGCACTTCCTTGGGACCGTCTTTTTCACCGGGCTTGCGGGGGCCTTTGATCATATTGAAGTAGGTGGTAATGCGCTGGCCCGTGGCGGAACCGCACAGCAGACGGTACAAGGGCGGAACCTGATCCAGTGTTTCCACAACTTTTTCAAGTCCCATCAGGGCTACGTGCACGGAAGGAACTCCTGTGCACATACGACCATTGCCTTCGTTTTCCACCAGACACAACGTACCAGATTCCGCAACAGCGAAGTTCACCCCGGAAAGTCCGATATCGGCGGTGCGGTAGTGTTCACGCAGTTGACTACGGGCGACGTCGAGCAGTTCGGTCGTGTCTTCGGTATACTCCACGCCGGGAATATTGTCCGCGAAGATGCGCCCGATCTGCTTACGGTTTTTGTGCACTGCGGGCACCACAATATGAGACGGAGGCTCGTTGTTCAACTGAATGATGTACTCGCCAAGGTCCGTTTCCAAAGGCAATTTTCCCTTGCCTTCGAGGAACTTATTCAAGTGCATTTCCTCGGAAACCATGGACTTGCCCTTCACCATCTTGTGGGCACCGCGCTCTTCCATGAGGCTGAGGATAAGATTGTTCGCTTCGTCTACGGTTTCCGCCCAATGGACGACAATGCCGTTTTCCGTGCACTTGGCTTCCAGCTTTTCCAACAGTTCCGGGAGATTAGTCAGCCCGCGACGTTTAATGGCATTGCCTACGCGGCGCAGGTAGGCCAGATCCGCCGGATCGGGAAACACTGCCAGACGCTTGGCGCGCAGGGTGTCTGTGGCAAACTTAAAGTTGCTGCGCAACTGCTTGTCTGCCAAGGCCTCTTGTATCTTTTCCGTAAAATTAAACTTTCCGCTGCTAGCCATGGATGCGCTCCAGAATGAATTCAGCAATGTGCTGGCCTTCAATGGCAACATTTTCTTTTTCCATGTGCCCGGTAATGTTCATCATACAGCCACAGTCACCAGTAAGAAACTTTTTGGTGCCGGTTTGTTTGATGTCTTCTACCTTGTCATGGACCATAGCCGCAGAAATTTCCGGCTGCTTAATGGAGAAAGTACCGCCGAAACCACAGCACTCGTATTCCCGCTCAATTTCCACCAACTCCACATTCTTGAGCTGCCGGATAAGTGCCTTGGAATCTTCAGTGCATCCCATTTCCCGGCGTGCGTGACACGAAGAATGCCACGTCAGCTTCACGGGGGCCCCCTTGTCGGAATACTGCGCATTCAGCACGGTGTGCAAAAACGCGGTTAGTTCGTGAATGCGATCACTAAATTTTTTGACCTCGAAATATTCAGGATCGTCCTTAAACATTTCAGGGTAATGATACTTCATCATTCCGGCACAGGAACCGGAAGGCACGATGATGGGATAATCGTTCCCAGAGAAAATCTGCACCTGCTTCCATGCCACATCTTTGGCTTCCTGACGAAACCCAGAGTTGTAGGCTGGCTGGCCACAGCATCCTTGTTCTCTTGGAAAAATAACCTCTACCCCTTCACGTTGCAGCAACTTAATACCCGCCATACCGGCCTTGGGATAGGCCATATCCACAAGGCAGGTGCCAAAATAGTACACGGTTTTTACGTTTGGATGACTACCCATAGTTCCTCTCACTTCGTTGATCGGTCCCGCACAGCAAGACCGGACTGTATGTCCCCTTGTTCCCGGCAAACCCCGTAAGCCGGGCAGGACATGTGACGGTCTTCCCCCATAGCATAATTTTCCCAATGATGTCGACAAGACGATTGGTTCAACCAATATTCCTCGTTCTGATTATTTGCCACCAACCACTTGAAGTCACACGCAGACCAGAGTACAAGCGTGCCACAGGCCGGAACCCGGCTCGCGGTGGTATTCTGCTCACCCCAACCGTGTTCCGCACACTCTCCGTAAAGGATACATCGTCATGGAGCATCTCGCCCTATTCGTTTCCACATACATTAAACTCTTTTTTGTGCTGGCACCGTTTTTTGTCATGACCATGTTTTTGGCCCTCACGCGGGACATGCCGCCAGAACGACAAAAAACCACCGCACTTCGCGTTACCACGGCTGTCATTGTTATCTGCATCAGCCTGTTTTTCTTTGGCGACACCATTTTTGCCATCTTCGGCATTACGTTGGACTCCTTTCGCATAGGCGCGGGAGCGCTGCTTTTCCTTTCCGCCGTGGAGTTGGTACGTGGTACCAAAACAGCCCTTGCGCCGGAGCAGGATGGTGATATCAGCGTGGTTCCACTGGCAATTCCCATTACGGTAGGCCCCGCCACCACCGGGGCACTGCTCATTATGGGCGCCCAGATGCGGGGATTTGCGGAAAACGCGGTGGGCACGCTCGCACTGGTGGCGGCTATTCTTAGCATGGGAGCGCTTCTGTATATCGCCCCCACTGTGGAAAAAATTATCGGCGGCATCGGGTTAGCCATTATGACCCGCATTACCGGATTGGTGCTTGCCGCGCTGTCCGCCCAAATCGTATTCACGGGCATCCGCAATTTCCTCCAATAACATAAGGGAAGGCTATGCTTTTGGGATTACTCGTACTATTTCTGGGTATCACGCTACTCGTGGCCTGCGCGACCTATCTGATCTACTGGTACGAAGAGAGCAATCGCCCTGACGGTCCGACAACTGGAACACCCGTAAGGCTGACCACAATTCTGCGAGGCCTCGGTAGTGCCGTAATAAGCCAGTGCCTTATCTGCGCCACCTACCCGCTGGCGTTGCTCAGGCTGAGACGCGTTCCCCGTCGCGCCATACAGACCACGGCGGGCAACCCGCCCATTTTGTTCATTCACGGCATTTTTCACAACGCAACAGCATGGCTGGCCTATCACCGCTGGTTTCATCAGCATGGTTTTACGCACACCTTCTGCTATTCTTACGCGCTGGCCGGGAAAACATTTCCTGAGCTTGTTGACCATCTGGAACGAGAAATAGCGGCGCTGGAAGCGGCCTGTCCGGGAACCCGCCCTCTTCTCGTGGGGCACAGCATGGGGGGCTTACTGGCACGTGCATGGATGGCCCGCGCGGGCAATCAGGCCCGCATTCAAGGAGTGGTAACGCTGGGAACACCGCACCGGGGCAGCAAACTCGCCGGATTAGGACCAACGAAGCTCTCCCGCGAGCTGCGCTTCCACGGAGAGATCATCCGCACCCTGCAAGTTGCGGAATTTTCGCCTGATATTCCCTGCTATAGCCTGTCTTCGCCTCTGGACAATATGGTCATTCCACAGGAAGGGTTGCACATTCCCGTTCCCGGCTGGCAAGAAGAACGCACGCCTGCCGTCTGCCATATAGCTATGCTATATCACCGAGAGACAGCACTCCGCGCCATAGCCGCCGCGCGTGCGATCGTGGAAGAAAATCAAGAACCGCAACACCCGGTACTCTGACAATCACAGGACGGGCGTAGGCGGGCATAAAGAAAAATCTTCTGACGAGGAGAGGATGCTTTCCGGCGGGACAGACGGGCAGATCGCCCACGTGCCGAACCTTCTTTTTTTGTATGTCCAGTCCCCTTCCCCGATCTTTCTGGGGGGGGGCACAGAGGGTTCCCTTCCGGTGGCAGACCGCAGCCGTAGGTGGCACAGCCTAAGTCTCAGCGAGCCGCGCTCTCAGCGCTCCCCGGCACCCCGCAGTCCCCTTTCCGTATACAGAGCAATATACTCCCGCGCCATGCGCTCCTGCGTGAACGAACGTCTGAAAACATCCCGTCCGCCACGGGCAAAAGCACGCCGCGCCGCACTATCGCGTAGGAGATCGACGCAGGCCGCTGAAAAATCCTGCCAGCGTCCCGCAGGAACCAAGGCTCCAGAAACCCCGTGGACAATCTGTTCCGGTATTCCCCCCACGGCGAACGCCACCACGGGGCACCCCAGCGACAACGCCTCCAGCACCACCAACGGATGATTGTCCGCCAAGGAGGGGTAGGCGAAACAGTCTGCGGCACTCATAAACTGACGCGCGGTTTCCCGGTTCACATAGGGCCAATACAGCACAGAACCGTTTTTGCGCACAGATTCACCGCCTACCATGTAGCACACCGCTCCCGGAACCTGTTGCTGAATCTGCTGCCACAGCGCGTGCCAGCGGTCACCGGATTTATATGCCGCTGCCTCACCCCCGTGTGCCATAAAGAGCACAAGCCGGGCCTGCGGGGTCAGTCCGAACCGCGCACGAGCGGCCTCGCGTTCGGCACGTGCCGCCCCGTCGGACCGCATGGAAAAATAGGGAGCCTCTACCCCATTGGGGATGTGCCGGCAGGGAACTTCTGGAAGGCTTTCTTGAACCAGATGCCGCAACCACCGAGATGGTGAAACCAGCAAGGCACCGGAGTCTGTTGCCTCCATGAGCGCCGCACGCCGTTCGCGCTGCACACTGGCGGCGGAGGGAAACCCGCGCGGGCACGGTTCTGGACAGCCATTCCGCAGGCCGGAACAAGTCAGCGGATACGGGCAGCCACCAGTAAGAAGAGAACAATCGTGCAGGGTGATAAGCGGAGCGATTCCTCTTGAGACTACCGAACGAAGACAGGCGTTCCAATTCTGTGCGCCGTGCAGGTGCAGAAGATGTCCTTCCGTCAGATTGTCCGGTGGCACAGCCACTGGCGTTGCCCCATCGTCCGCTATCTCGCAGGTAAAGGCAGTCTCCCACCCCGCGGCCTGAACCGCGCCGTCCAGCATCCGCGCAATACGCGCGGCACCACCACGCCACGCCAAGACAGTATGCTGGTGAACGCCAACATATTCCGCAGTCATGACACGTCCGGGAGCAACTGAGGCGCGGAGTCTGAAACCAGTTCTAAAAAATCGTGCTTCAATGCCCACAGCACAAGCGCTTCTAAACGCTCCCTGCGGAATTGCGGCTCTAGAGCGCTCCCCTTCTCCTCGCCCTGCGAATCGCCGCCCACCCCGGAAAAACGAAGCCGCACCCGTTCGCATATCTCTGCAACGGAAAGTGGTTTGCGTGCGCAGAACAGCAGATACGTGAGCATGTCCGGGTCCACGATATCCGTAATTCCGCCGTAAATGATCGGACGTTCCAGCCCCCTGTAAACCGCTTCGCCGGTCACGCTCCAACGCACCCGCATAGATGGACCGAGCTGATGCGAGGGATACCCGCTGAACTGCCGGGCGTATACAGGATGAAGCGGGTGCCGGGCAGAACGCAGGGCGTCTTCCTCTTCAGGCTTCAACGGAACTGCATTAAGCTTTTCCCAGCAAGCGAGGTAGCTCTCCAGCACCGTATTCCAGCCGTACCGCATGCGCACATGCTGACGAGCGCGTTTCCCCATTTCCCGGCGTAGCGCGGGAGCACGCAGTAAGGTGCGTAACGCGTCAGCGAGGGCGGCTACCTCCACCACAGTGCGCTGCGCAAGTTGCAGGTGGGTCGCGGAATCAAAAAGAAGGTTGGCCATACCGTCCACATCGTCGGTTCCGCCTTCCCCCGGACCGAGGGTGGGCACCAGTAAACCGGTTTCACCATGAAGAACAAGGTCGCGGTAGCCGTCAAAATCCGATGCGACAACGGGTAATCCCGCCGCCCCCGCTTCCAGCAAAGTAAGCCCGAAGGTTTCCTGTATGTTGTCCACCGGAGAAACAAAGATATCCGCCGCAGCGTAGAGAGCGTCCCTGTCACTATCGGAAGGGTTTGCAACTACGTGCATGCGCACGCCCAGCGCCTGCGCCAGTCCCTGCAACGTATCCGGCGTGCTGTCGTCCGGTCGTAAAAACCCAGCCAAGACCACGTGAACCCGCTCCGCCGCGATGGCGTCAGCTTCGCGGAAAAGGCGCTGCAACGCCCGCAAAAGAGGGAGCACGTCCAACTTGGAAAAATGGGATATCCGCGCAAAAACCAGCAGTACCACGTCCCGCTCCGCCGCACCGAGTACCGCGCGGGTTTCCGTGCGCACAACCGCAAATGTCTGTGCGTGCTGCCCATGGGAAGGAGTATCTCCCGAAGGTACTTCCGGTGGTAGCGCAATGCCTAGAGGCACGTGTTCCACTCGCGGCACTGGCAAGGAAGCCCCTCTGCCGCCGTATTGCTCGCTCAGGCCGGAAAACGTGTTCGTAAGCATATTCACTGCGGCGCGGGAAGTGGCGAAAATAGCATCACGCGGACTCGTTCCAGCCCAGCAGTGTTGAAGGAAAAGCGGCATGTACCGCGCATAGCTTAAGGAATGCGTGCTCCCTGTAATGGGAAAAATTCGCCGGGAATACCTGTTCCGCAGCCACATAAGATGCGGGTTATGCAGCAGGCAATCCGAAAGATGAAAACACTGAAAATCGTACCGGGCAAGCGCGTCGGGCAGATCGCGAAACAGCCCTGTGACAATGCGCCCGGACGCTACTAGTTGAGGGAACTCGCAGTGTAACCGTTCCCGCAAAATTTCCCCCTGCCGCCGGTCAGAAAGATAAAAATGGTACGCGGCAAACGGATCACGATGCAGCAACGCGCGTAAAAAACTCTCGTTGGCTACGCTGCGCCCCATGATTTCCCCGTCCTCAAAAAACGGATGCAATGTTCCCCATATTCCACAAGTGTTCATGTAATGAGAAGGACATAGAACTCACCACTTGTCAAACACTCCCTTTCGATTCCACCGGCGTTTTGCCGGGCTTCCCGTCACTCCCTCGCTTTGTCATTTTTTTGACAAAATAACGGCAGAGTTTTCCCTTTCCGCTCCGCAGCAAGTGCGAACCGTATGAAATGTTGACTCCCACACCGCGAAAGCCCCTAGGCATGGGCCTGCTGCGGGCCTCGTCTTTTTTAGACAGTCTTTGGAATTACTTTTGCACTTCGCCAAAGGCCAACGCTGGAATACGTCGCCACGACGGCACATTGTGCCGCCTGAGAGGGAGGGAACGGACGTGCGGGGAAAAAACGAACACCATATGTGGGGCATGGGCCTCACGGTAGAAGACGAAACACGCATCCGCAAAGCAGCCGAGATGATACCCGGCAAACGCTTTGTTCTGCGCACTTTTCCTGTTGGGACTGTGCCGGATGCGAAGGCTATGGATGCCGACGAACCGTGTATCGTGTGGATGAGTAAACACGCATGGGACGCCGTACAGGCCAGTTCCGCCAGTGCGCGGCATCTGGATATCATACCACGCGTGTTGCTACTGGGGGGCAGCTATACGTTATCGGAATTGGAAAGCGCTCTGGAAAGCGGATTTTCCGATGTCATCAAACCACCGCTCACGGAACTGAGAGTCCGTTCTGTTCTCATGCGCACCGTGGAAACGCAGCATCTCTACCACGACATCATGCGCATGACGCGCGAGATTTGTCTGGAACGGGAACTGCTGGAACGCAAAAATGAAATGTTGTCGTTCATCGCAGCGTTTCTCGCACATGCGACAGAAAGTCTGGAACCATTAGAAATATTTACCCGCGCACAGGAAGATCTGACCATGCTGCTCCCGGTGGCAGCCCTGAGTGCCATTTGCTGGAGTCCCGGCACGGAACAGGGGATGGAGGATGCCACCCACGCACTGGACGCAAGCCTGTATATCAGCGCAATGCCCGGTCTTGCCACCTACGACACCCTTCACACCCTGCTTGTGGGCAGTGCGGAACGCCTTACCGGAAAAACAGTCATTTCCAGACAAACAGACTATCTCGCCCCCACCCTTCCCTTAGCCGATGCCGCCCCGGAAGCGGGCCGCGTGGCAGTGCTGCCGCTACAAATCGCAGGGGAAACCATTGGTGCCGTGAGTTTGCTCGCCAATGAAGATTTGCAGCTTGGTCGTGACCAGATACAGTTGCTCAAGTCCGCCATGCAGCATCTGGCTCTCGCCATCAGAAATGCCATGCTCTACCACGAGGTCAAGCAGCACGCCGACCTCGACGGCCTGACCTTGGTGCACAACAGACGGCATTTTGCCAAACGGTTGCGGGAAGAAATGGATCGGCATCAGCGATATGACACGCCTCTCGCACTGATGATGCTGGATATCGACCTTTTCAAAGATATTAACGATAATTACGGACATCTCGCCGGGGACGCGGTGCTCAAGGAACTGGCGGCTCTGCTGCGCGGAACGCTGCGCAGCACAGACTATGTGGCCCGCTATGGCGGAGAAGAATTTGTCATTTTACTGCCGCACACCACGCTGGAACAGGCCGGAAGGCTGGCTGAACGCCTGCGTGACACTGTCGCATGCTATGCGTTTATGACCGATAACGCGCGGATGCCTGTAACAGTGAGCATCGGGGTTGCCGCATTGGAAGGCCAGACGGCTCCCGAATCTTCCGGCTCCGCCACCTCTGCCGACCTTTCCGGTCCGGCGCAGATGTTTGTGAGTGAAGCGGACATGGCCTTGTACACCGCCAAAACAATGGGAAGAAACACCGTGCGCCTTGCCCCCGCCACACCCCCTTTACGCGCGGTGGGCGTGCACTAGTTCCACGCCTTGACCTGCGTGCCGGAATACGCCACAAGGGGGCCAGAAAAATGCCCTCGCTACGAGTTCAGTCAGGCCCCCTGTAGCCTGACCGGCTTCCCTACTGCCGGTTACCGGTGCCTTTAGGGATACGACTCGTCCGGCTTCGCGGAGACAAGGATATCGTTGTGAATGAATTGCTTTGGGCGGGATTTGCCGTCCTCGACCTGACAATAACACTGGTTATCTATCGCCTGTTTGGCAAGACCGGGCTATTTGGCATCATTGTCTTCAACCTGTTGCTCTGCAATATTCAGGTTCTCAAGACTGTCGAGCTTTTCGGGCTGACCACCACACTGGGCAACGTGCTCTACGCAGGCGTGTTTCTCGCCACAGATATTTTGGGCGAAATGCATGGAGCGAAAGAAGCCCGCAGGGGCGTTTTGCTAGGCTTTGTCACCTTGCTCATGGCCACGGCGTACATGCAAATAGCGTTACGCTTCACCCCTGCCCCGGACGATTTTGCCCAGCCTTATCTTGAAGGAATTTTCGGCTTTCTTCCCCGGCTGGCTATCGCTTCTATGACGGCGTATCTGATTTCACAATGGCATGACGTATGGGCATTCCACTTCTGGAAACGCCGCACCAGCGGGCGGGCGCTGTGGCTGCGCAACAATGCCTCAACCCTTGTCTCTCAGACTCTGGATTCTGCAATTTTTTGCACACTAGCCTTCTGGGGGGAATTCCCGCCACGCGTATTGGCGGAAATAATGCTGACCACGCTGCTCTTCAAGGCATTCGTGGCACTGCTGGACACGCCGTTTATCTACATGGCACGCCGTATCGGGCGACGCATGCGGGAAGAAACTTCTTACGCGTAGACCGCGCGGTTTTTCAAAACAAGAACAGCGTTGCAAGGCCGAGGAAGATAAAAAATCCCGCACCGTCAGTGATTGTCGTCAAAAAGATGCTCGACGCTTGGGCAGGATCGCGCCCTAATTCCTTGAAAATGAGCGGAATAGACGCCCCTGCCAGCGCTCCCAAAAGCATATCCAGCGCCAACGCCAGTGACATAACCTGTGCAAGCCGCAGATTATGGGTGAACAGGAATACCGCCCCCATCACCACAATGCCTATGAGCAATCCACTGAGCAGGCCAATTTTGGCCTCACGCAGCACCGCCACCCACGATTTTTTTCTGTCGAACCGCTCCACGGCGAGTTGGCGAATCATCACTGCCAGCGCCTGCTGCCCGGTATTTCCCGCCTGATTGGCTACAATGGGCATAAGAACCGCCAGAATAGCCATGGTGGCAATGGACCCCTCAAACATATACACCACACAGGCAGAAAAGGACGAGTTCAGCATATTAACCAGCAGCCACGGCAGCCGAACCTTGACGGATTCCAGCCACGGCGTGTCCACGGTTTCATCCTGCCCGGCCCCCACCATACCCAGCATGTCTTCCGATGCTTCATCATGAATGATATCAATGATGTCGTCGTAGGTTACAACTCCAAGCAGCCGCCCTTCGTAATCTACCACGGGTAACGCCATAAAGTCATACCGCGCCAGCGTATGCGCGACCTCTTCCTTATCCACGTCAAATAACACGGAGATAAGACTCTGGTCCGACAGTTCGTTGCGGAGCACCGAACCGGGACGGCACAGAAGCAGGTCACGAAGGGAAAGCACCCCCACGAGCCGCTGTTTGTCATCCACGATATAGGCGTAATAGGGAATTTCTTTATCTTCCATCTCGCGGCGGATATGCATAATGGCCTGATCCGCTGTGAGACTCTGATTCAGAATGATAATTTCAGTATTCATGATACCGCCCGCCGTATCCTCGTCGAAGGACAACAGCGTGCGGATTTCTTCAGCGTCTTCCGCTTCCACAATACCCAGTAACCGGTCGCGGTGTTCCGCTTCCAGATCACTCAGCACGTCAGCGGCATCGTCGGGGGACATTTCACCCAAAATACGGGCGGCGACATCGGGGTCCAGATTTTCGAGAATATCAGTCTGGACGCGCTCTTCCATTTCCGCCAGCGCCTCGGCAGCGTCTTCCGCCGCCAAGTGCTGCATCATACAGACCTGCTTTTCCAGTGACAGGTTCTGAATGTGCTCCGCTGCGTCCGCGGGATGGGCAAACTCATCCACCGAAAGCGCTTCCACCTCGCCCCGGCAGTCCACAAACCGAACAGGAGTTTTGCTGTCTTCCTGTTCTGCTTCTGCGGGGGTATGGATATCTTTGGAGGTATCAGTCATGATGAGTTTCCTAGCAGTCTCTGCGGGGAAAGTCTCCCCGCTGTCAACACGGCGTCAATCGTATTACCGTGTACGGTCTGCGCAATGCATGTGCGCGGATATATGCAATACCTGCGCGGGATAGCTTGACGAAACGGTTACAGCCACCTAAAGACCCGGAATAAACGTCATGGAACGCCGCTCCGCGTCAGGCTCACAGCATCTATCATCAAAGGTGTTCCTACCACAATCCATGAAGAGTGAAAAATTTACCAGCTTCTTTCAAGGCGAAGCCCTTCTCCGGCTCCATCAGGCAATTGACCTTGCGCTGGCGGAAGATGGGCCGGACCTTACGTCCCAGGCCGTCTTTCCCCCCGGACACGTTCTGCATGCCCGCATCATAGCCAAGCAGGACACACTGGTCGCCGGACTGCTTATCGCGCCTATCGTTATGGAACGGTGTGGTCAGGGAAGCTGGGCATGGTCGCCCCATGTGCAGGAAGGAGACTTCGTTCCCGACCGCACAGAGGTTGCCAGTATCAGCGCGGATGCCGCAAGGCTGCTTAAAGCCGAACGCATTATCCTGAACTTCCTTACCCACCTCTCCGGCATTGCCAACCTCACGCGGGAATACGTTCTCACTCTGGAAGGGACGGGCACGCGGCTGCTGGATACGCGAAAGACACTTCCCGGCCTGCGGTATCCTGAAAAATACGCCGTTTTGGTAGGCGGCGGGCATAATCACAGAAAAAATCTCGCGGAAATGCTCATGCTGAAGGACAACCACATTGACCTTGCCGGAGGTATAGCCCCCGCAGTGGAACGCCTTCGCGCGTCATACGCCCCATGTCCTCCCATTGAAGTGGAATGCCGCACCATGGACGAGGTGCGGCAGGCCATCGCTTGCGGGGTAGACCGTATCATGCTGGATAACATGACGCTGGACGCCATGCGCGAGGCTCTTGCCATCATCCCCGCAGCTATTGAAACGGAAGTCAGCGGCGGCGTGACATTACAAAGCATGCGCGCCATCGCCTCTGTGTCTGAATACGGGCCGGATTTCATTTCCGTGGGCCGTCTTACCCATTCCGCGCCCATGGCGGACTTCAGCATGCTGGTGGAATAATCCGGTTCCGCAACCGAGACGCTTCAAGAGGAAAACACATGACCACGAATGCCGAAACCATAGACCGCATCCGCCATCAACTGGGCGACAGTCTTGCCATTCTGGGACACCACTATCAGGCTGATTCTGTCATCTGCCATGTGGACATGAAGGGAGATTCACTGGAACTGGCCCGCCGGGTGGAATCAGTAGAAGCGGAGCACATTGTCTTTTGCGGCGTTTATTTTATGGGAGAATCCGCCGCGCTGCTGGCCCGCCATGGTCAGAAAGTCTATCTTCCCGAAACGGATGCCAACTGTGTTATGTCTCAGATGGCCCCTGCCGAACGTGTGGACGCGGTGCTCACCCGCCTCGCGCGGGAAGGGCGTAGCATAGTGCCCCTCACCTACGTGAACTCGTCCATTGGAGTTAAGGCCGTGTGCGGGCGGCATGGCGGTTCCGTCTGCACTTCCGCCAACGCGGAAACCATGCTGCGGTGGGCCATGGAGAGAGGAGATGCCGTGCTCTTCATTCCCGATAAAAATTTGGGGCGCAACACTGCCAACCGGATGGGAATTCCCGAAGACGAACGGCACATCCTGAACATACGCCAAAACGGCGAAGCGCTGGATATGGACGCAGTGCGTCAGGCCCGCCTGCTTCTGTGGCCCGGCCTGTGCGCTATTCACGCCCGGTTTAATCTGCGGCAGATAGCGACCGTGCGCGACACGCATCCCGGCATACGGGTTGTGGTTCACCCAGAATGCTCCCCCGAAGTGGTCGCCGCTTCCGATGCGGCTGGCTCTACCTCGTTCATTATCCGCTACGTGGCGGAAGCGCCCGACGGGGCCAGCATCGCTATCGGCACAGAAATCAACCTTGTGGAACGTCTCGCAAGAGAATACGAAGGACGGAAAACCATCGTCCCCCTGCTGGAAAGCGCCTGCTCTCATATGGCGAGTGTCACAGAGAGCAAGCTTGCCTGCACGCTTACTCACGTTGCGGAAGGCACCGCGCAGGAGGTACTTGTTCCCATCGGCTTTGCCGACCACGCCCGCATCGCGCTGGAACGCATGCTGCGCGCCTGCGCCTGACACATCTTCCCCACGACAATCCGGGCACCGGACTGCCGCGAAAAGGACCGGACATGAGCACATACCGACATATCACTCCCGTTCTCATCATCGGCTCCGGCATTGCCGGTTGTACCACCGCCCTCACGCTTGCGGACCACGGCGTGGAATGCACGCTTATCACCACAGGGGACAAACTGGACGGCGGCAACTCCGCGCTGGCTCAGGGAGGCATTGTCTATAAAGCGGCCTCCGGCGACCCCAAGATGCTGGAAAAAGATATTCTGGTCGCCGGGCACAGCCGAAACTACCGCACTGCGGTACGTTTTCTCGCCAATAACGGCCCAGAGGCCGTGCACGATATTTTGGTGGATAGGCTAGGTATTCCGTTCGCCAAAGCGGAGGACGACTCGGAATGCGAGTGGGATCTTACCAGAGAAGGCGGTCACGGTGTTCCCCGTATTCTGCATTGCGCGGATTACACCGGACGGGCCATTATGGACGGTCTTGTTGAAGCCGTGGCCCACCACCCCAACATCACTATATTGCCCAACCGCACCGCCGTGGACTTGCTCACCAGCCATCACCACGTCTGCGGGCAGGAATTCCGGTATCAACTGAACAACCAGTGCGTGGGTGCCTATGTGTTCAATGAGCAACTGCGGCACGTGGAAACCATGCTGGCACAGTTTACGGTGCTGGCTACCGGCGGTGTGGGGCAGGTTTATTTGCACACCACCAACAGCGCTTCTTCCATCGGTTCCGGGCTTTCCATGGCGTACCGGGCCGGTGCCCGCATCCACAACGCAGAGTATGTCCAGTTTCACCCCACCGCGCTCTACCATCGCTCTGACCGGCGCTTCCTCATCACAGAGGCCATGCGCGGAGAAGGGGCGCGGCTGGTGGATGCGGAAGGAGAACCGTTTATGCAGCGGTATGACGCTCGTTCCGACCTTGCCCCCCGCGATATCGTAGCCCGCGCCATTGTTGAAGAAATGCTCAAAAAGGGCGAAGATTGCGTGTATTTGGACACCTCGCGGATGCACCATGATCTGGCTCTCCGCTTCCCCACCATTTTCCGGCGGTGTCTGGAGTTGGGCATTGATATCCGCAAAGACCCCATTCCCGTGGTTCCCGCCGCCCATTATTTTTGCGGCGGTGTGCTGGCTGATCCGCGGGCCCGTACCACGGTGGAGCGGCTGTATGCCGTGGGAGAATGCAACTGCACAGGCTTGCATGGAGCCAATCGCCTTGCCTCCACATCGTTGCTGGAAGCGCTCTTATGGGGAAAATCTGCCGCGGAGGATATTTCTCACCGCATGTCCCGCAAGTTGAGCAAACGGCTAAAAGACACCGTTCCCGATTGGCAACCCATGGGCGAAGAACATAATGACGACCCCGCCCTCATTGCGCAAGACTGGGCACGCATTCGCCACACCATGTGGAACTATGTGGGTATTACCCGTACCAAAAGCCGCTTGAGCCGGGCCGTGGAAGATATGAGCGATTTATTGCGCAACGTTCACGACTTTTATAAACGCACGCCGCTTTCCAAGCGACTCATCGATTTGTTCCATGGCGGGCAGGCGGCCTACGTGATTACCCATGCCGCATGGCGCAATAAAGACAGCGTGGGTTGCCATTACCGCGTGGACTAGCGGGATATCCCGTCCTACCCCCGTCCACGCAACAAACAACGATATGGGCGGGTAGGCAAAGTCTGTCTACCCGCCATTAAGACACTGATGGCAGGAGCGTAGTCAACCCCACACGCTCTAAAATTGCGCTGTCCATGCCGCTCACGCGCAAAACCTCGCACACTGTGGTGGGGCATGCGCCGCAGCCGCGTAGGGAAATTCCGCGTGCTTGCGCACTGGACCGGGCCGCCAGCAGCAGTTGTATGAGAGTCAGGTCCGTCCGGTTCACGGCGCTCATATCAATATCCACACATGCATGGCTATCCATGAGTTCCAGCAACGCTTCCCGCAGCGCAGCGGCGTTGCCAACGGAAACATCGGCGCCCAGATGCAGTGTGGCCCCCGATTCGTTGGTGGAAATTGTGAAGCCGCAGAGCGTCTGTCCCGCGCAGGGGGAAGTCTCCCGATCTTCGCAGGATACAACGCATAGCGGTTCCCCCACCCCTCTTGCTTCGGTCTGGGAGGCGGCCCCCTCTTCCGCTTCACGTACCGCCTCGTTTAATTGGGTACCGTCTTCGTTTGGCTTGGCAGCGTCTTCGTCTAATTTGATGACGCCTTCGGCTGGTTCCAAGCGCAGGCGCATACCACCGGCTTCGTTTTCTACAACATCCCGACGCGAGAGCAGTTCCTCGTCCAGCCATGGCTGATCGGCATATTCTCCCGAATCAACAAATAAATCCGCGTCTGGATCGTCAGCCTGCAACGCAGCGGAAAACGAATGGCTCGCGCCTTGCTCCGGGGTTCCTCCGTCTGCCTTTCCTGAAGATGTTTCCGTATTCCCCCACACATCCGTGTCTGCCAGCGTGGTTTCGGACAGTTCTGGAACATCCCACTCTCCAAAGCCCCCTTGTGCGCTCATGTCACCGGGGTCGTCCCATGGCTCGAAGGGAACACGAGCCGCTTCCCGCATCCGGCGCATGGCGCGGTCGTATTCCGCCATTAATTCTTCCAGCCCCTCAATGGCAGCGGACGGTTCCGCCCTTTTCGAAGTTCGCTCCAGAGAAGATCGTTCCGCGCTCTCCCCGCTGCCACGTGTCCATGCTTGACGCCCGGCAAGAACCGCAGCCGCGTCCACCACATGAATCTGCCGTCTGGGAATCATGAACGCCGAATCCACAAGATCCGGCGCGAGAATAGTGGAAAAAAGAATATAAAGCCGTGAAAGAGGGGGGGATTCCCCGTCTTCCTGCTGACATACAGAAAGTATCAATCCGCTTTTCTGGAGGTAATCAAATACGGCAAAGGGAGTGATTCCCTTCGCCGCGATATCGTTTTCCCAAGAAAATTCGAGAACATATAGAAACGTTTCGCCACCAAGACAGCGTTCCAACTCGGCGTCCCGTACATGCAGCGACGGTGCGCCGCCGGGCAGCAATACCGGATATTCCGGCCCCGCGCCCAATGCGCCACCCGCGTGAAGCAGCCCCCGCACCGAAGCGTGAGCATCCGCAAGCAACGCCTCGTCTTCCGCCCCGACACTCCGCCCCCCTGTGTCTATTATCCGACGCACAAGCGAACAGCAGCGCAACACAGCCTTCACCATGGGGTCTTCCAAAGTAATGTGACCGCTAAGCACCGTGGAAAGCAGCGTTTCGGTATCTTCTGTCAATTGCCGCAATGTTTGCATGCGCAACAGCTCGGCTCCGCAACGCAGGCTATGCATAACCCTAAAGATATGCGTGAGCGACTGCGCGTCGGCGCTGCTTCCCACGACCTCAAGTTCAAGAATATACGGCTCTGCCTCAGTTAAGGATTCTGCGGCATGCTGCGTAAATAGATCAAGAAGTGCGCTGGACATACGATAAACTCCATACCCCACGGCGTGCATGGGGAAACTCCCGGCAAAAAAACACAGACGACCAGCAAAAACCGGCACACCGCACAGGTACCGCTTTTGCAAACCCGCCAGCCCACAAAATACTCAACCATCACTGGTGAGTGTAAAAATAGCGTACCCTTATTTTGTTACGCAGACAAATTATTCCGCCTATACCCGCCTTGAGGTGTTCCGCGATTCCCTGTATTCCAGTAGACACGACTTCCGTTATGCGGCACCGGGCACTTTCGCCACCGGGCCACGTATTCGGGATGTCCAAATTCAGGAGCGTGCATATGCTATTTCACCGCGTTTCCGGCTTGTTATCCGGGGTCGTCATTGCTCTTGTGATGACCGCCGTTTCGTTTTCCGATAACCCGTTACCGAATCATAAAGGGATCACGTTGCCGACCGTTACCGCTTCTTTCATCCCTTCGGCTGAGGCCTCTGTTCCTCCCGGAGATACCCCATCTGAAACACCGTCATGGGGTGCCGACATTACCCGGCTGCCCAACGGGCTTACCGTTCTGACACTTAAGGACACGCGTTTTCCCCTTGCCTCCGTCCGTCTCTACGTGCATGCCGGTTCCGCTTATGAAACACCAAAACAGGCTGGCATCAGCCATTTGCTGGAACATATGGTCTTCAAGGGAACGGAAAAACGTCCCAAGGGCGGCGCGGCAGGCGATATTGAAGCCATTGGCGGGTATATAAATGCCGCTACCAGCTTCGACTACACTGTCTATCTTGCGGATGTGCCCTCCGCTCATTGGAAAACAGGTATGGATGTCCTTAGCGACATGGCCTTTCATGCCGCCGTTGATCCCGATGAATTGGAATCAGAGAAAAAAGTGGTTCTTTCCGAATTGGAACGGGGTGAAGATAATCCCAGCCAGCTTCTTTTCAAAAGGATCACCGCCGACTCGCTCGCGGGCACTCCGTATGCTCGGCCCATCATAGGCTTTCGGGATACAGTAAGCGGATTTACCCGCGACGACATTACCGAATACATTGCCACGCACTACCAGCCCCAGTCCATGCTGCTGGTTGTGGCTGGCGATGTGGACCCGCAGGAAGTGCTGCGCGAAGCGGAGCGCCTGTTTGGCGACCTGCGCAACACCCATCCTGTCACCCCCCCCATGGCTGTGGACGTAAACAGGCTGGGTGCCGGTCCCACCGTTACCGTGGAACAGGGGAAATGGAATAAGGTATACTTAAGCGCCGCATTGCCCATTCCCGGATTCCCCGA
The DNA here is from genome assembly GCA_023460395.1 of Pseudomonadota bacterium. Lineage (GTDB taxonomy): Bacteria > Desulfobacterota > Desulfovibrionia > Desulfovibrionales > Desulfovibrionaceae > Halodesulfovibrio. Next base: position 279,231 of record JAEWQB010000010.1, read on the forward strand.
CTCCCGGAGCACCGCTCTTGAAGTGTTGGCCCAGTTGCTGGGCGGGGACCGCACCTCCTCACTGTACCGTACCTTCAAATACGATTCGCAGTTGGTGGACGATATTTCCGTGGGGGCCTACACCTTTGAACGGGTCGGCCTCTTATATCTTACCGCCGTGTTGGATGCGGAAAAGCTGCCCACCTTCTGGAAAGAGCTTACGCAAACGCTATCCGGCCTGTCCGCCACCATGTTCAGCGACGAGGAACTGGAACGCGCCCGCCTGAATCTTGAGGACGCCATGTTCCGCACCAAGGAAACCCTGCCCGGCTTAACGTCAAAAATTGGCATGTACCAATTTTTCAGCGAGGGAGAACAGGGAGAAGCCAATTATCTCCATAGTCTGCGCCAAGTGGACCGAGATGAATTGGAAAACGTTATCCGCACGTTTATCCGTCCCGACAAACTGCACGCGGTTATCCTCACTCCAGAAAACGCACCGGGAGTGGACGCCGTCAGTCTGAAGCAAGATGTGCTGGCGGCATGGCCCGGTGCTGCAACCAGTACCGCCCAAACCGCCACGCCCCCCGAAGCTTCAAAGACCGAAGTGCTGGATATAGGAAAAGGCCGCAAGGTTATCCTTATTCCCGACAATACCCTGCCCTACGTGTCCATGGACATGGTGTTTCAGGGGGGAGACGCCCTGCTTTCACCGGACAGCCAAGGACTAGCGGAGCTTGCCGCGCGAACCCTGACCAAAGGCACCGCGCTTTATGACGCAACCGCCATGGAAGAGTTCCAGTCCAACCGCGCTTCTGTCATCAGCGCGGGAGCGGGAAGGCAAACCTTCAGTGTCCGCGCCCGGTTCCCCTCGCGGTTCAACGCGGACATGCTCACGCTGTTCCACGATGTTATTCTTTCTCCCGCCTTTGCCGCAGAAGAAGTGCAACGCGAGATTACCGGGCAAAAAGCCGCTATACAATCACGCGAGGACCAACCACTGGGTCTTGCCTTCCGGCGCATGTTCCCCTTCTTGTTCCAATCCGAGCCGTACCGCTTTCTCCATATGGGCGATGCCGCCACGCTGGACACCCAGACACGCGAAACAGTGACCCGGTTCTGGCAACGGCAGTCCGGTCAGCCGTGGGTACTCTCCGTCTGCGGCAGCTTTGACCGGGAATCCATTCTCCGCCTCGCGCAAAGCTTGCCCACACCGGGGGAAAAGCCGCAAACTGTCGGCACTCCCACATGGGGTACCGGTCACGAGCAGACACTGACGCTGGAAGACCGCAATCAGGCACACCTGCTCATGGTCTTCAAAACCGCTCCCCTTGGCTCGGAAGACGCTCCGGCTCTGGATTTACTCCAAGCCATTCTGAGCGGGCAAAGCGGATTACTGTTCAACGACCTCCGGGATAAACACGGGCTGGGTTACACCGTTACCGCCTTCCCGTGGCAAACGGATCGCGCGGGAATGCTCATTTTCTATATTGGTACGGAGCCAGAAAAAGAACAGCAGGCATTGGATGGTTTTCGCCGGGTCATCGGCGACCTGCACACCACCCTGCTGCCCGATACGCAACTGACCCGCGGAAAAAACCTGTTGCGCGGCGATTACTACCGTGATCACCAAAGCTTGGGGAGCCGTAGCGGCGAAGCAGCCGCCCTTGCCATTTCCGGCTTCCCGCTGGACATGAACCGCACCAGTATCGAAAAAGCGGAACAACTGACGGCGGATGACTTGCGCACGCTTTCGCGCAAGTATCTAAAACCGGAAGAAGCGTACATTATCCGCGTGGTTCCATAACCCCCGCGATTCCGCGAAGCGCCCATCCGGCACCGCGCAACACGTTTTCACATTCTCCCACGCATACAGTCAGAGGCCCCGGCTACATCCGGGGCCTCTATATTTCCCCTCTCTACGCAGCGCACGCGACACGTGTTGTCTTTCCGGCAAAAAACACGTATTAGGCCCCCGGACCCGGAGGGTTCCCATCTTTTTTTCGGAGAAACACCATGGCACTGAGCATAGGCATCGTCGGCCTGCCCAACGTGGGCAAATCCACTCTGTTCAACGCGTTGACCAAGGCCCAAAACGCCGAGTCAGCCAACTATCCTTTCTGCACCATTGAACCGAACAAGGCCACCGTGCCCGTACCGGACCCCCGTGTGGAAGTGCTGGCGGATATCGCCAAGCCCCAGCGAGTCTTAAACGCCACGGTAGACTTCATTGATATTGCGGGACTGGTGCGTGGTGCCAGCAAAGGCGAAGGTCTGGGCAACCAATTTTTGGGCAATATCCGCGAAGCCGCCGCCATTTTGGAAGTGGTACGCTGCTTTGACGACGAAAATATTACCCACGTGGATGGCTCTGTGAACCCCCTGCGGGATATCGAAACCATAGAGACGGAACTTTTGCTGGCCGATATTCAGGCCGTGGAAAAACGCTTTGACAAGCTCCAGCGCTCTTCCAAAGGTGACAAATCCGCCCGGCCCGCAGTGGACGCCATGCAACGTCTGCTTGCCCACCTGAATGAAGGAAACCCGGCTTCCACCTTCCCTGAACGCACGCACGACGCCCTTGCTCCGCATATGCGTGACCTTGCGCTGCTTACCGACAAGACCATCATCTACTGTGCCAACGTGGATGAAGATGGACTGATGGAAGACAATCCTCACGTGCAGCGTCTCGCTGAATTCGCGGCGACGCGGTCCTGCGAAATGGTAAAAATATGCGCGAAAGTTGAAGAAGAACTTCAGGGATTGGAAGACGCCGAGGCCAAAGAGCTGCTGGAATCTTACGGCATCACGGAAAGCGGCTTGGTGCAGGTTATCCGCACGGGCTACCGCACGTTGGGACTCAGCAGTTATTTTACCGTGGGTGAAAAAGAAGTCCGCGCGTGGACCATTCATGAAGGCTGGACCGCGCCTCAGGCCGCAGGCGTCATCCATACGGATTTTGAGCGCGGGTTCATCCGGGCGGAAGTTATCGGCTACACCGACTACGTGCGCTATAAAACCGAAGCGGCTTGCCGTTCTGCGGGGGTTCTGCGCTCAGAAGGCAAAGAATATCTCGTTAAGGATGGAGATGTGGTTCACTTCCTGTTCAATGTTTAGTACATCTCTGCCATCGGCACGGGCGGCCCAAGTTGAAAAAACGGGTCGCCCTCCGTCACCACAACGGAGATTTGCCATGCGGACAGCCAACCAACGTCGAGAATCAGTGCTGCTGACACTGTTACTTGGCGTTTTTCTTCTTTTATACGCCGTTCCCGGCGCCGCCGTGACGGTAAAAGACGTTCGCGCTCGCGGCGAGCTGCGTCATCTGGGCATTCCTTACGCCAACTTCATAGATGGTCAGCAGGGCGGACTGGATGCGGAACTCGTGCGGTTGTTCGCGAATGAGTTAGGCGTGCGCTATACCTTTGTGACCACGACGTGGGAAAGCATGTTTGCCGATCTCACGGGCTGGAATCTGTCGCCGGACGCTCCGAGCTCGGCGAGTCGCGCCCCCGCGGGTGATCTGCTCGCCAGTGGCATCACCATCTTTCCATGGCGCGAGTCCATTGCTATTTTTTCTCAACCCACATTCCCCACGCAGGTGTGGCTGCTGGCCTACGCCACCTCCCCTTTACGCCCCATTGTGCCCAGCAACAGTCTGCAACAAGATATCGCCGCCGTGCGCGCTCGCACACGAGGAAAAACGATTATCGGCAGAGTCAACACCTGCACCGATCCTTCTCTGTACCAACTCGATGAAAGCGGAGCTATTTGCCGCTCCACCACACATAGTGTGAACATGCTGGCCCCGGCAATTCTGCGACGCGAAGCGGACGCCACATTGCTCGATATGCCTGATGCCCTTGTGGCGTTAAACAAATGGCCCGGTCAGCTAAAAGTCATCGGTCCCATCTCCGAAGAACAACTCATGGGTGTGGCGTTTGCCCCAGACTCCACAGACTTGCGGGATGCCTTTAACGCCTTTTTCCAACGCATCAAAAAGGATGGCACCTACGTCCGGTTGGTAAGCAAATACTATCCCGACGCGTTTTCCCATTTCCCAACGTTTTTCTCCACGCTAGACCATGCGCAGGCAAAATAATTCTTCCCGCACGGACCTGCCCGCTCCGTCAGATGCCGGGATCGCAAACGACGTGACCGCCGAAGCGCATATACCGCGCCGCGCTTATCAGGGCACTCCGTCCGGCGAGAGCGCCACCTCAGAATTTTCCGCAACGGCGGATGCCTCGCCGGATACTGCTTCGGACACAGAAAGCTCTTCACCTTCAGCCGATGAAAACGCACCGCAGACGGGCCTGCCCCGCTGGACGCGGCTGGTGCTCTACAGTGCCGTTTTTCTGCTGGCAGTTGTGTTGTTCGGCCTTATCGCCATGCTCTACCGGGCTGACACCGCCCTGAAAACCACCCAAGAATCCCGCATTCTTTCCGACGCGGATCGTGAATCACGCGCCCTTGGATATTTTTTGTCCGGGCAGATGCGCAACCTTGAAGAGTTAGCCGGCTCACCGGCTTTTTCCGCCTATTACCAAAACCTGTGGCTGGGCATGTCACTCAAATACGGGTTGGGCGTCAGCATTACGCTCATGGAAAAACAGCTCACGCGATTTTTGGACGCCCGAACGCTAACCGGGGTGCCTGTGTTTGATCAGACCGGATTTGTAGATACAAAGGGCAGGCTCTTCCTTTCCCGCACGCCCACCGCCGCGACGGGAACCGCCCTCCCCGACGAGCAACTTAAGGCTCTGGTGAGCAAAACTGCCACCTCCACAACCATAGGACTTTCGGACGAGGCTCCTACCCACCTCGTTATCACGGTTCCTTATTTATATGACGACCGCCTGCTGGGACATTTGGTAGCAACCATTCCGCTTGCCACATTAAGTCGGTATCTGGGCCTTATCGTCGCAGATGCGCACCATGCCTCGTACCTATCCAACGGCTCCACGCACACGCCGCCACTCATCACGACGGCCCAGATAGCGAGTTGCTGCCCTCCCGTCAGCCCGCCGCTTGTTCCCGGCTCCGTGCATTCCGTAACCCTCACAGATGCCGACAACGTGGATTCCCTCTCCGCCCTTGGTGTCCGAAGCCACATACCGGGTACGCCGTTTTCCCTTATTGCCGTGTATCCTCGTAATTTCATGCAAACGGGGCAACTCCCCACGAGTAGTATGCTGCTGCTCGCCGCCATTGCCGCCGTTACCCTGCTGACCGCGCTGCTCGCCGCCCGGCTGGATAGCCGCAACGCCTCCCTCCATGTTCGGTTGGCTGAAGCAGCAAAACGCCGCCGCTATATGGATAGGCAAAACGCTCTGCTCCAAGACGAAATCGAAGAACGCAAACAAGCGCTCGCCGCTCTGGCACGGGCCGAAGAAAAATATCGCTCCATTGTGGAAAACGCCCCGGAGGGCATCTATCAGAGTACGGAAGAAGGGGCGTTTTTAAGTCTGAACCCCGCCATGGTGGATATTTTCGGATATGCAGACAGCGCGGAAATGCGCGACGCGCTTAACGGACGGATGGAACGTCTTTACCTGCACTCAGACACGCGGGACTCCTTTGTCCGTGACCTGTTGGACAGAGGCAGCATCCAGCGCTTTGTAACGCAGGCGCTCACAAAACATGGCGAACGTATCTGGATTATGGAAAGCGCCCGCACGCTCACTCTGCCCGATGGAAATAGTATTTTTGAAGGATTCATCCGCGATATTACCGCGCAGAAAGAAGCGGAAAACGCGCTTATCGCCGCCCGTGATTCCGCCGAAGCCGCCAACCGGGCAAAAAGCGAATTTTTAGCCAATATCAGCCATGAAATCCGCACCCCTATGAACGCCATTGTCGGCATAGCGGAACTGAGCATCCATACAGAAAAGTCCCCTCTGCGCCGTAAAAACATGACGGTACTTCACGACGCCGCCACCGACCTGCTTAAGCTGCTCAATGAGCTTCTAGATTTCGCCCGTGTGGAAAGTGGCAATCTCTCTTTGGATATCCGTCCCTTTAAGGTTGCCGAAGTACTTGAAAGAGTGTGCTTCCTTATGACGGCTCAGGCGGAGCGCAAGTCGTTGCGGCTCTCTATGCAATCCTCCCCCGCCGTTCCTGAATGGCTGCATGGCGATGCGGACAGAATCCGGCAAATTCTCCTGAACCTCGTAGGCAATGCGGTTAAATTTACGGACTCCGGTTCCGTCACCGTTACCTGCACAGTAGAGGAATCGGGAATAGACGTCTCTTCCGCGCATGCGCCTATCCCTGTTTCCCTGTGTTTCACGGTTGCGGATACGGGCATTGGCATTCCGGCATCTAAGCTGGAAAGCATTTTCCAAAGTTTCACTCAGGTAGACGGCTCCGCAACCCGCAAACACGGCGGAGCGGGACTGGGCCTTGCCATATCCCGGAGCCTTGCTGAAACCATGGGCGGGGCTATTACTGTGGAAAGCCTTGAAGGTAAGGGCGCCACATTTTTCCTTCGCCTGCCGCTTCCTGTGGCAACCGCTCCCCTGAATGCTCCCCTTAATTTTCCCGACGACACTCCCGAAGGCACCCCTGTGGGTACGTCCGAGTGCGCTCCCTTAAGCGTTCCCGTCTCGCACACCATTCCCGGTGCCGAGGCGGAACAACCGCTGGTTCGCGGCTTGCGCGTCCTTGTGGCGGAAGACAACCCCTTCAACCAAACCGTTATCCGGCAAATGCTGGAAGTGGATAATCATACAGTCACTGTCGTGGCTGATGGCAGTCAGGCTCTGGCTAAACTGGAGAAAGAGCCTTTTGACACCGTGCTTATGGACATCCAAATGCCTGTTCTGGACGGGCTAGCCACGACCAGAGCCTTACGCGCCCTGCCCGAAAACAAACGCGGGCAAAGTCCCTCTATCCCCGTCATTGCGCTTAGTGCGCACATCCGTCCCGGCGAGAGCCAGACGGACTGCCTGAAAGCCGGAGTGGACAGTTGTCTGGCGAAACCTGTTTCGCTCCGCGACCTGCGAAGCGCGTTACGCGCCCTGTTCCCGGAAAAAACCACGCCAACCTCGCTTCCGGCTTCCCCCGTCCCTTCCCCGGTTTCCCTGAACTCAGACCGACCAGAGACTCCCGCCTCCCCTGCGGTTCCGTTTGCCGACTTCCGCGTTATTTACGCACGCATGGCGGGTAAACGGCATGTCATTGCCGCGTTGCTCGACGCCTATTCGCAAACTATGCCGGAAACATTCCGGCAAATAGAGCAAGGCCTCGCGGATGACGGCATGGAGGAAGTCCAGCGCCTCGCCCATTCCGTTAAATCAAACCTGCGCACCATCGGGGCAAACGGCCTGGCAGAGCATATGGTTCAAATTGAAGACGCTGCGCGAGCGCTTTTGCGTGACAAAGCAGCACGCCTCTTCGCCGCTGTCCGCTCGGACCTAACCCAAACGGTGCAGGAAACCGGCACCATGCTTGCCTCGCTTGATGCGCTAATGACCGAAGCTGTTTCTGACTCCGTATCAGATGGGCCTGAAAAGAACGCCGAAACGGAGAACTAGCCTATCCCGCGTCCCTCGCAGAACGGTTCCGTTTTGCCACTGAGCCCGGAGCAAACCACTCCAGCCCCCGGCTCCCCCATGACCACCAATAGACACAGAATTGCTACGCTTTTTATAACTTCTCCGCATTACTTGTGATTTACTTCCCAACAACGTATATAGCCAATCAGCCGGACCCACAGGTATCTGCAACCATTTTCCCGCAAGGAAAGGATATGTCTTCCCAGTCCCACACCGGAACGCCCCTGCCGCTCTCTCCGTTAGCGGATATTCCTTTGCTCGTAGCCGCCTATTATTCCCGCCAGCCTGATTCCGGCGTACCAAGCCATCGGGTGGCTTTCGGCACTTCGGGCCACCGGGGTAGTTCACTGCACCACAGCTTCAATGAAGCGCACATCTGCGCTATCACGCAGGCGGTTTGCGACTACCGGCAGATGCACGGCATTCACGGTCCGCTGTTTATGGGGCGCGACACACATGCCCTTTCCCTGCCCGCCCACATCACCGCGCTTGAGGTGCTTGCCGCCAATGAAGTGACGGTGTGCATTGACGCGGGAAACGGATATGTTCCCACCCCGGTCATCTCTCACGCCATTCTCACCTACAATGCCGCGCATACCGCCAAGGCGGACGGTATTGTCATTACTCCATCACATAATCCACCTGAGGATGGCGGATTCAAATACAATCCACCGCATGGCGGCCCGGCGGGAACCGCTGTTACCGCGTGGATAGAACAACGCGCAAATGAGCTGCTGGCTGCCGGTAATACGGACGTGCGCCGCATACCCGCCGAACGGGCACAGCGGTCCACCACCACCCATTCCTATGACTACATTCGTCCCTATGTGGACGACCTCGCCAATATGCTGGACATGCAGGCTATCCGCGACGCGAAGCTCCGTATTGGAGCGGACCCCATGGGCGGCGCGGGCCTCGCCTACTGGGAACCCATAGCGGAAACCTACAAGCTCACCCTCACTGTGGTGAACACAGAGGTGGACCCCACCTTCCGTTTCATGCCACGGGACAAAGACGGTAAAATCCGCATGGACTGTTCCTCGCCGTGGGCTATGGCGCATCTGATCACGCTGCGCGACCAATTTGATATCGCCTTCGGCAACGACCCGGATACGGATCGTCACGGCATAGTGACCCGCGCTGGCCTTATGAATCCCAATCACTATCTTTCCACCGCAGTGCACTATTTATTTACCCACCGCCCCGACTGGAACAGCGCAGCCGGTGTTGGAAAAACCCTCGTTTCCAGTTCCATGCTCGACCGGGTGGCAAAAGCCCTTAATCGGAATGTCTGTGAAGTTCCGGTGGGATTCAAATGGTTCGTGCCGGGCCTGCTTAACGGGGATATCGCGTTTGGCGGTGAGGAAAGCGCGGGGGCAAGTTTCGCACGGCGTTCAGGAGGTGTCTGGTCCACAGACAAAGACGGCATCATCATGAACCTTCTCGCTTGCGAGATACTCGCCGTCACCGGGAAAACACCACAGGAACAGTACGACGCCCTTACAAAACAGCATGGCAGCCCTCTCTACGAACGGCTGGAGGCTCCCGCCAACGCACAGCAAAAAGCCGTGCTCAAACGCCTTTCTCCTGATGCCGTGACGGCGAAAGAACTCGCAGGTTACCCCATTACCGCCCGCCTCACCCGCGCTCCCGGAAATGACGAACCCATCGGAGGCCTGAAGGTGGTAACTGATGCTGGCTGGTTCGCGGCACGACCTTCCGGTACTGAAGACGTATACAAAATTTATACGGAAAGCTTTGTGGACCACGACCATCTGTCCCGCATTCAAGAGGAGGCAAAACACATTGTCGCGACGGTATTCGCTGCCGCCGCATCCGACACGCTGCCCGCCCCCGAAGCCCCTCGGAGTTAATGATCCCGCGAGCATAGTTCATAACCATTTCCCGCCGGAACCGGCCCTGCGCCTTCCACATGAGGATTGACGCAACGGCACTTGGCAAGTAGTGTTCAAACCCGGTGAAAACGGGGATTATTCGGAGGATTACGCATGAAGTTTCTCATCGTTGACGATGATTTTGACAGCCGCCGGCTGGTTCAGAAAATACTGCATCCCTACGGGTATGTGGATGTCGCCGCTGACGGCGAGGAAGGCGTAGAGGCGTTTCGCAGTGCCCTTAAAGACGGCGAACCCTACGACGTGATCACACTCGATATCATAATGCCCAATATGGATGGACAGGACGCTCTGCGGGAAATCCGGGAAATTGAGAAAGAGATGGGTGTCCCCGCCGACAAGACGGCAAAAGTTATCATGATTTCCGGGCTGGACGACTCCAAGGAAGTCCATGACGCTTTTTTCCTTGGCGATGCCATCAGCTTCATAGTCAAACCCATTCGCAAACAGACCCTTCTGGATGAAATCCAGTCACTGGGTGTCACTCTGGAAAAAACTGCCGAGTAACCCGCTCCCCCACACCATTCCGGCCAGCCGCGTCACATGCGTCGCTGGCCTTTTTTTGTCACCGCCGCGCCTATTTTTATACCAAAAAACGTGTTCCGCCTCTTGCCCTACGGCTGGTCCACGGGTATGCAAATGCAGTTGCCGCAGCCCTGCGGCACATCAACCACATCACACAACTCTCAACCCAGCTACAGGAGACGCGATCCATGAAAGCCCCTGAGAACCTGCTTTACAACAAAACACATGAATGGGCCGACATTGACGGCGACATTGCCACCATTGGCATTACCGAATTCGCACAGGAACAGCTGGGCGATATCACCTTTGTGGAGCTTCCTTCCGTGGGTGACACCGTTGAATACGGCACCGAAATGGGGTCCATTGAATCCGTTAAGGCCGCCAGCGAACTCTACGCCCCGGTGAGCGGAGAAGTTATTGAAGTAAACGCCGTGCTGGAAGACGCTCCTGAAAAAGTTAACGAATCCGCATTTGAAGACGGCTGGCTTATCAAAGTGCGTATTTCCGGGGAACCCGCCGACCTGCTTTCCGCCACTGAATACGCGGAACTGGCTGCCAGCGAAGAACACTAGTCGGCACGCGAAAGACACACCTCGCGCGATTCAGTTCCGCAGGCAAGGCAACGGACCACACAACGGGGGCCGAGTATGCCTGTTGGAAACCGTCCGCATTCGGGGCGTGTTCTTTCTTTGGCAGTGGGGAGTGCGCATATGCATTCCCGGTGAAGCATTCCGTTTCTGTGATGAAGCAAAGGGAACCCGCCCCGGACACCTCTATGCGTCTGAGATTTCCGGGCAGCGGTTTCGGGACTTTGAAGCGTTGTCATCCTCCGCTGCACCAGCCCGTCAATGCGGGCGTGCCCCACTTGTGGCAAAGCGGTCCCTGACCATGCTCTCGCGCTCCGGTGCGCCGTTTCCATCACAGATAGCCCTTTGCGGGGGCGTACGGACCATACCACACGGGATAAATGCGCACATTGGCGGACCAGCATGCGGCGATGCCGCATGGAGTTTGGTACTACCTGCTATCTGTGGCACTACAGGCTGGTGCTGCCGCTATTACGGGAAAACATTCCCGCATATGCGCCACCCGGCAATGTCGCGATACGAAGGAACTGCCATTTCTGTTGTCCCCAGCGTCTCAAGGCGCAAGCCTCCGCCCTGCCACGATACCGCCGTGTGTTCCGTTTTCACCTCGTAACGGTGTCCGTCCCGCAAGGGCAGGAATACCGCAACGGCCACAGGAGGCCATGTATGCCATTCGTTCCCCACACGCAGAATGATTTGCACGCCATGCTGGACGTTATCGGCGTGCGTACCATGGAAGATCTTTTCGCCGATATCCCGGCGTCCATGCGGCCCCGCAGTTTCGACTTGCCGGAAGGCATGAGCGAAATGGGAGTTTGCGCACACCTTGAAGCCTTAGCCGCGCAAAATTGCAACGATCTCGTCCATTTTCTCGGTGCAGGGTTCTACAATCACTACATTCCCAAAGCCGTGGATGCCCTTGTCTCGCGGGGGGAATTCTACACAGCCTACACCCCTTATCAGCCTGAATCTTCGCAAGGCACCCTGCAGGCCATTTTTGAATTTCAGACCGCCATGTGCCGTCTGTTGGACATGCACGTGGCTAACGCCTCGGTGTATGACGGCGGCTCGGCCGTGTTTGAAGCCTGCATGATGGCGGTACGCGCCACCAAGCGTGAAAAACTGGTGGTCTGCGAAACGGTTAGCCCCATTTATCGCACCATGCTGGACACCTACACGGCAAACTTGCCACTGGAAATCGTTACCGTACCCCACTGCTATGGGATGGCAGACCTTGATGCGCTCAAGGCCGCCATAGACGGTCAGTGCGCCGCCGTAGTGGTGCAGAATCCCAACTTCTTCGGCGGCATTGCTGATTTCACCGACCTGTTTTCCCACGCTCATGCTCAGAAAGCGCTGGGGGTTATCTCCGTATACCCGGTCATGCAGTCTGTAGTGAAAACTCCCGGCGAAATGGGAGCGGATATCGCTGTGGCGGAAGGCCAGAGCATCGGTCAGCCCCTGTCGTTTGGCGGGCCGTACCTAGGCATTATGACCTGCACGGAGAAGCTGGTACGCCAAATGCCCGGCCGCATTGTCGGTCGCACGGAAGATATTGACGGTCGCACGGGCTACGTGCTGACTCTTCAAGCCCGTGAACAGCACATTCGCCGCGCCAAGGCCACTTCAAACATCTGCTCCAATCAGGCACTGTGCGCCCTGCGCGCCCTGATCCACCTGTGCCTGCTCGGACCGGAAGGACTTGTCCGCACGGCAGAGCTTTCCATGGAACGCGCACACTACCTTGCGGACCGGCTCTCCCAGCTACCCGGTGTGGAATTGCTGAACGACGCCCCCTTCGGTAACGAAGTTGCCGTGCGTCTGCCTATTTCCGCAGACGAAGCTGTCAGCCGCCTCATGCAACGGGGCTATGTTCCGGGGCTTCCCATGGGCCGCTACTTCCACGATATGGATGACGTGCTGCTCATGGCCTGCACCGAAAAGCACACCTTTGAACAGGTCGGCATTCTGGCCGAAATGCTGGGAGGGATACTCTAATGAAAACAGTTTTCGACCAATCCGTTCCGGGCCGTTCCGCGTGTCTGCCTCCTCTGCCGGAAGAACGTGCGCACGCCTTTATTCCCAAAAACTTACTGCGCTCACGCCGTCCGGCCTTGCCCGAAATGGGTGAACTGGACGTGGTGCGCCACTTCACCCGTCTGAGCAATCTTAACTATGGTGTGGATGCCAACTTCTATCCCCTTGGCTCCTGCACCATGAAGTACAACCCCAAGTTCACCGAATCCGTGGCTGCGCTTCCCGGTTTTTCCGCTTTGCACCCTGTGCTGGCCCAGATCGAGGGTGGAGACACCTGCGCACAGGGCGCTCTTGAAGTGCTGTATGAGACAGAACGCCTGCTCTGCGAACTGACGGGGATGCAAGCCTTCACGCTGCACCCTATGGCGGGAGCGAATGGCGAACTGACCGGGGCTATGCTCATTGCCGCCTATCATAAAGACAAAGGGAATAAGAAAACCAAAATCATCTGCCCGGACTCCGCCCACGGCACCAATCCCGCTTCCGCAGTGCTGGCAGGTTTTGATGTCGTGAATATCGAGTCCCGTAATGGCATGATTGACCCTGAAGCGCTGGAAGCCGTGCTGGATGACGATGTGGCGGCGCTCATGATGACCTGCCCCAACACGCTGGGACTATTTGAAGAACACCTGCCCACCATTGTGGAAAAGCTCCGCAAGGTAGACGCATTGCTCTATTACGATGGTGCCAACATGAATGCCATCATGGGCAAAATGCGTGTGGGCGACGTGGGCTTTGACGTGGTGCATCTTAACCTGCACAAAACCCTCGCCACGCCGCACGGCGGTGGCGGACCCGGTTCCGGTCCGGTAGGCGTTTCCGAACGGCTGGTTCCGTATTTGCCCATATCCCGCGTGGATAAGTGCGACGGACGCTTCTTCCTGAACTACGACTACCCGAAATCCATAGGGTTTATGGCTCCCTTCTACGGAAACTTCGGGGTAGTGCTCAAAGCGTATGCCTACATGCTGCGCCTGGGTGGAGAGGGACTGAACCGCGCCTCAGAGTACGCGGTGCTGAACGCAAACTACCTGCGGAAACGGTTGGAAGAACACTTACATATTCCGTACAACCGCATCTGCATGCACGAATTTGTGGCTTCCGCCTGCGACCAGCAGGCCGAATGCGGGGTACGAGCACTGGATATCGCCAAGGCGCTGCTGGACAAGGGCTATCACGCCCCCACCATCTACTTCCCGCTTATCGTCAAAGAATGCCTGATGTTTGAACCAACGGAAACTGAAAGCAAAGAAACGTTGGACGCTTTCGCGGACGACCTCATTGCCATTCTGGAAACCGCAAAAACCGACCCCGGCATCTTGCAGCAGGCACCGCTTCATACCCCGGTGCGCCGTCTTGATGAAACCAAGGCCGCCCGTTCCATGATCCTCATCGAACCGGAACAGGCATAACCATGAGCGAGCTTGTGTACGATTGTCTTGTTATCGGCGCGGGGCCGGGCGGCATGCGAGCCGCCATGGAAGCAGCGCGAAGCGGACTGAGCACCGCCCTTGTGGAACAAGGGGATCTGGGCGGAACGTGCCTGAATCAGGGGTGCATTCCCACCAAGCTCTTTCTTGGGGCGACTGCCGCCAAGCCCATGCTGGAAACGCAGCAAAAGCTTAAAACCGGTAGTGGTGAGGTCCATTTCGACCTCACGGCGATACAGCAACGTAAGGAAAGGTTCCTTAAAGGCAGCCGGACTGCCGTAAGCAAGCAACTGCAAACCTTGGGAGTGGCCCTGCACACCGGAACGGCCCGCTTCACGGGAACGAATGCCCTCACCGTGGCCCATGCGGACGGTACAGAAACAACGCTTGCCTTTACCCACGCTATAGTTGCCACAGGTTCCATGCCTGCCGCATTTCCGGGGCTGGAACCGGACGGCGAGGCCGTGCTGCACTCCACACACGCACTGGCCCTTGCCACCGCGCCTGCCTCGCTCCTCATTGTAGGAGCGGGAGCCATCGGTCTAGAAATGGGCGACTTCTTCAGTCGCCTCGGCACCGCTATAACCTTGGTGGAAGGCATGGATACGCTTGCCCCCACTGAAGACCCGGATATAGGCGATGCGCTGCGTAAACACCTCAAGCGCGAGGGATGGAGTATCCATACAGGTCGCAAGGTCGCCAGTCTGCGCACCGAGAACGGCAAGGCCGTGCTTACCTTTGCGGACGGGGAAACCTTAACAGCCGACAAGGCGCTTATGGCTGCGGGGCGCAAACCGTGCTCCGCGTCTTTACACCCGGAAACAGCCGGCATGACCACGGTGGGTGCCGGATGGATTCAGACCAATGCGCACCTCATGGCAACCCCTTCGATATACGCCGTAGGAGATGTGAACGGACGCACACTGCTGGCCCATGCGGCGGACCATCAGGCCCGCTACGTGGTGCGCCACATGAAGGGAACAACTAAAATTCCCTATGCCTCTGGTCCCATGCCCGCGTGCATATACGGACACACGGAAGTCATGCGTGTCGGCCCCACCACAGCGGAACTGCAAAAGGCCGGGCGGAAGGTGGAAGTTTCCAGCGCCCAGTTAATTGCCAACCCCATTGCCCAATCGTATGGAACGACACACGGCTTCGTGAAAGTGCTGTGGGCAGAAAACCGCATGGTCGGCATTGCCGCCGTGGGACACGGGGTTTCGCACCTTGTCTCCGTCGCCACTATTATGGTGAGCCGGGCGTGGCGCGTTGAAGACGTGCACGGTATCGTCTGGGCACATCCCACGCTGGACGAGGCACTGGGAATGGCGGCCACAGCCCCGCGCACGCCCGCATAGCCGTTTCCTAATACACTATATAAAACGGGGTCTTGGCATACCCAAGACCCCGTTTGTCATACTGCACCGTTAGTGGTGTCCGCTCACATAATTCCGAACTATTTCTGGCAAGCAGTGCAGGGGGTATCCTCTGCCATATCTTCCTTGGCTTCCGCGCGGGGACGGGGGGCACGGATATGATTCATCACGCGTTGAGCCGCCCGTTTTGACTCCTCTGTCTCCAACGAAGGAATTTCCTCGCGGTCCACGTACATAATCGCACCGCAGGGGCACATTTCCGCACAAGCCGGACCTAGACCAACCGCTCTGCGTGATGCGCACATATCACATTTTGCCACAGCCACTCCGCTGCACGTGGCAAAAAACGCCGCATAGGGACACGCCATTACGCAATTACGCGTTTCACAGCCACGGCACAGCAGAGGGTGCAGCACTATTGCCCCGTCCCGGTCCCGTTCCAATGCGCCGCGTCCGCAGACGGTCTGACATGCGGGCTTTTCGCAATGCTTGCAATACAAAGGCACCATGACGCCTTCGGTAGTGCGGGTCATGGCGATGCGTGGGGTATCGTGCAAAAATTTACATACAGCCTCACACGTTTCGCAACCAATGCACCGGGAATAATCAATATACAGGGTTTTGGTACCCTCAAGCATGGATATCTCCCACGGCAACGCGGACTAGCGCGTCATCCGATCTTCGTCAAAATCATATTCGTTTTCGCGGTGTTGCACTTTAAGGTCCAGCCAGTTCGTCAGCGAACGCGCCGCGCGGAGTCCGCTATACACGGCCTTGCCGATTTTACTGGGACCGGAAAGCACATCACCCGCTACGAACACGTTATCAATAGCCGTCATGTTCAGCCAACGCACATCGCCCCGGCGCACATTCTCCAAGCCCAATTCTTTCTGGAATGGCGGGGTGGGAATCTCTCCAATAGCGCCAATCACCACGTCCACCGCAAGAGTTTCAGACTCTCCTGTTGCGGTGTTCATGATCTCTATGGCCTCCACCTTGCCGTCCCCATGAATAGCCACTGGCGAGCGCTGCTCCATCCATTCGCAGCCCATCTCCCGCATGCGGTGTATTTCAAAACTGCCGCAGGGGGCTTCGCGCATGGTACGGCGATAAAGCAGATACAGCCGAGAGGCTCCCAGTGTATGCGCGGAGTCCACCACGTCCACAGCGGAATGTCCCGCTCCGATAACGGCTACGGTCTTGCCGCGCACATCGGGAACCGCGACATTGGTGGACGCATAACGCACTGCCCGGATGGGGAATAAAAATTCAAGCCCCGAATACACACCGGGCAGCTTTTCACCGGGCACTCCCAATTTTCGGGACTTCCATGACCCGGAACAAATCATCACCGCGTCGTAGCTTTCCACCAGATCAGTTAGTCCGAGGATATCACAGGCAAAATGATCGCCCTCTTCCTCGTGCAACGGCGCACTGCAACAAATTTTTGTATTGGTGCGAAACACCACCCCTAGCCTGCGCTCCAAATCACGCACACCGCGCTGAATGCGGTCCGCCGGAATGCGGTGGCTGGGAATGCCAAACACCATTAACCCGCCGGGTTTGGGCAATTTGTCATATACGTGTACCTGATACCCAAGGCAGGACAGATAGCCCGCAGTGGCAAGACCGGATGGTCCCGCGCCGATAACAGCTACGCTGCGCCCGTTCGGCGGCGCACTCTGTTCTTTCATGAACCCGAAGTTCATGCCTGCCGGTGCCGGAATATTCGGCGTTGCGGACATGTTCTCTCCCTTGCGAAACGCTCTGTGCTTTGAAAAACAGGGCCAGATAGTGATCTCCCGGATTCTCCCTCTTCAGGATTCCTCCAAAGACCGCCATAGGTGTGAAAAAAGCTCCGGTCACGCGAGCCACCCCAATCTGTACTTCCACACCACTGTTCAGGCGCACAATATACGTGAAGTTTCACTCCTTGCAAGCCGGAACAATGTGAAAATAAGGACAAAGTAACCCGGTCCTGCCATCTTCCCGGCGACTGTATCTTGTCATCACTCCGGCAGGATGCTACCGTCCCTGCACTGCAAATTTCTCCGTCCCCATGGGATGGCACGCATAGCAAAATGAGGACGCATCATGAAAGTTGAACAGATTTCCGTATTTCTCGAAAACAAGGCCGGTCGTCTGGCGGAAGTAACCAAGACCATGGCTGATGCGGGTATAAATATACGCGCCCTTTCTCTGGCGGACACTTCTGACTTTGGCATTCTCCGGCTTATCGTTAGCGATCACGAACGCGCTAAAACGGTTTTGAAGGAAAACGGTTTCACTGTGGGACGCACCACCGTAGTGGCTGTAGAGGTACAAGACGAACCGGGCGGACTGCACTACATTTTGTCCACGTTAAGCAAGCACGGCGTAAACGTGGAATATATGTATGCCTATGTGCAACAGGGCTGTTCCAACGCAACGCTTATCTTCCGGTTTGACAGAACCGATCAGGCACTGGAAATTCTGCAACAATACAACATTCCTGTTGTCCCCGGAGAAAAGCTTTATTCCTGCTAGTCTGCGTCGGCCTCAGCAGGCGGAGGAGTTGGCACGCTCCACAACCGGATGGAGCCTTTCCTCTGTTAGCCGAACCAAAGAGCGACCATGAAGTACGTTTCCGCGTGTAGCCTTGATTGTCCCGATGGCTGTTCCGTTCTTGTTGAACCCCGCCCCGACGGCAGCGTCGCCATTTCCGGCAACCCGGCGCATCCGTTTACGCGGGGCTTCATTTGTCCCAAGGGACGCCGCGCCTATGAGCGAATTACCAGCAAAGACCGTGTTACCACCCCGCTGTTACGAAAAAACGGAACCTTCCACCCTGTAGACTGGGATACGGCGCTTGACCTTGTTGCTGACCGCATTACCCCTTTACTCGCGAACCCTGCGTCCATTTTGCATATACGTTCGTATGGCTACCGGGGCACATTGGCGGAGGCGAGCAGATTTCTTTTCCGCTCGCTTCACACCGCGGGCACACGGGGCGGGCTGTGCAATGCCGCTGGCACCGCTGCGACTCTTGCCGACTTTGGTGATTTGGATCAAAATGACCTGACCGACCTTGCCAATGCGGCCTATATTGTCAACTGGGGAAGGGATCTCGCCAGCTCTTCTATTCATACGGAACGTCTTGTCCAGCAAGCGCGCAAACTAGGGCGCACTGTCGTTGCCATTTCTCCCTGCGGGAGCAAAGACAGCCTACAGGCTGACACCGTTATCCGCATCCGCCCCGGCACAGACCGTTTCCTTGCCGCAGCCGTCATCCGCAAATTACTGCTTCGCGGCTACACTCTCCCCTCTGCCATGCGTCATGCGGCGAACTGGGAAGAATTTCAGGAACTCATCGCACAACAGGACGAACGGGCCCTCCTTCGTGACTGCGATTGCTCAGTGCACGATGTGAACCTGCTGGCAGGTATCTACGCCAACCCGGCGCAAGAACCTGTGGCTTCCTTGGTGGGCTGGGGCATGCAGCGCCACGCCTTTGGGGGAGAGAATGTTCGTTTTGTCAATGCGCTCGCGTATCTTTCTGGACAAGTGGGGCGTTCCGGTGGGGGAGTCTATTTCGGTAATTCATGGTCGCGCCACCTGAATGACGGGTGGGCCAGTACCGCCGGAACCTATTCTTCGCGCCTGTTGCTACCAACCATTGGCCAAGAAATTCTAAACGCCACCCCGAAGATTGCCTTGTTATGGGCAGACGGCAGCAATTTTCTGAATCAGGCCCCGGATGCCGCAACAACCATACGGGCCATGGAATCCGTGGATTTTTCCGTAGTTGTGGATGCGTTTATGACCGACACAGCCCGGCATGCCAACCTCATCCTCCCCTGCGCACTGGACCATGAACGCGAAGATATTCTCGGCGCGAGTCAACACTGCGGCGTGCAATACGCGGCAGAAGTTTTTCCCCCCATGGGAGAAGCCCGGCACGACTTTGATATTATATCCGCTGTAGCCACGCGTCTGGGTGTGAGCATGCCGGACAGAGAGACAATTCTGCGGGAAACATTGCATACGCCCTCCCTCTCCACCACTTTGGAAGAGCTACGCCATACAGGCTTTGCCGTGGCGGAGCATCCTGCTGTTGCGTGGAGTGATGGACATTTCGCACACCCGGATGGACGCTATCGGCTGCCGGAAGCCCTGCATACAGATCCCCCAGCACCTCAGGGATATCCGCTACACCTTCTGACTCTGGCACACCGGAAGTATCTGCAATCGCAAATTCCCGAATCTGAGCACCCAACTATGCCCACTGTTCTCGTGCATCCGGGACATCCGCTGTTGGGGACGCTGGATACGCAAAAACCCATTTACCTCGCCACACCTCTGGGCCGGATGCCGGTGTCCGTGGATGTGAGCCTAAACCAGCATCCCCGCTGCGCCACGTTGCAACGGGGCGGCTGGATACGGCTGGTCAGCAGTGCCAATCCCCTCATTGCCCCGCACCTTACCGACATGGGCGAAGCTGCCGCATACTATAGCCAGTACGCCCGGCTGGAAAACTAACCGTCACGTCCGTAAAGATTGCCATGGCGGCAAGCCCCGGTCGCGCCACAGGCCGGGGCACGGGTTTATACCCGTACCGCAATTTGCTCATTACAAAAAAGAAAAGCCCGCTAATGCGGGCTGTTCTTTGCAATAAGGCAGGTTTCGCGCTAGTTAGCTTGCGAAACGGCCTTGCTCAGGCGGGAGATGCTGCGAGCAGCCTTCTTCCAATGAATGACGCCCTTACCGGCGGCCTTGTCCAGAATGGACGTAGCGTTCTTAAGCAGAACCTGCGCCTGTTCGGCGTCCTGCTGCTGCACAGCAGTACGAACAGCCTTCACCGTGTTACGGACACGGGTCTTCATTGCGCGGTTCCGCGCAGCGCGCTTCAGGCTCTGGCGGTGTCTCTTCAGGGCAGACTTGTGGTTAGCCACGATAAATCCTCCGAAAAACTTGTATGTATGGGTCTTGCTGACAATACTGGAACACGGGAAGGCAGTTCATACGTGGACAGCCCGGCATTGTCAAGTATCTGGGAACATATTCCGCAAAAGCGGTCGCCTGCCAACAGCGTTTATTACCGCCTTCGCCTGTGTTTCCTCTGCCCGATAACCATCCCACCGTTTGTGTGTCACCCGGCGCGGTCATCGGGCGTTACGCCTCTCTATATTTGCAATGCGGAAAAATCTGCCAGTCTACCCAGCTCGGACACCAAGCTGTAAAGCAAATTTAATCTGTTAGCACGAACGTCCGCATCATCGCACATGACCATGACCTGCTCAAAAAAGCCATCTACGTCGGGACGCAATTCTTCCAGCAACCCGAAGAGTGCGGCAAAATCGCCCGCCTGCCATAGAGACTCAAAGCGAGGTTTCAAGGTCTGGAGGGTGGCGTACAGCGCTTTTTCCGCCTCGTCCTGCAACAAGGCCGCATCCACGCCGCCGGAAAGAACACTCCCGGCGTCTTCACCCTGCTTGCGGATAATATTGGCGGCACGCTTAAAAGTAAGCACTGCCTGTCCAAAGCCTTCCGTGCGGCTGAATGCGTCTAATGCAGCCAAACGCGCGGCGGCGTCTGGCAAATTTTCCGCTCCGGCATGCAGTACGGCGTCCACGAACAAAGTTTCATAACCTTGCGATACAAAATGGTTCTTCAGCCGCAAGGAGATAAACTCCACCATGCGTTCCAACGCTTCTTCCGGTGCCAGCTTCCATGCGATGTCCTGATATCCTTCCTGCGCGGCGTGAAAAATGGCTCTTGGAGAAATAGCCAACCCTCTGTCTAGCAGGATGCGGATAATGCCCAAGCAGCAGCGGCGTAGCGCATACGGGTCCGCCGCGCCAGTGGGTATCATGTTCAGGCCGAAGCAGCCGGCAAGGGTATCTGCTTTATCCGCTAGCGAAAGCAACGCGCCGCACAGAGACGCGGGCACAGGAGAATCCGGCCCGGCAGGCAGATACTGCTCCGCCACGGCGCAGGCCACGGCTTCGCTTTCGCCCTTTCTGCGGGCGTAGATGCCGCCCATAATGCCTTGCAGGCTGTCGAACTCATAGACCATTTCTGACACTAGGTCCGCTTTAGAAAGACGCCCGGCCCGCTCTGCATCGGCAATGAGGGTTGCAGCTTCGTCAGAAGTTGCCTGCGCCAGCATGCCGCAAAGAGCGGAAAGACGACGCGTCTTATTGCCCATAGAACCAAGCGGAGCAAGAAAAATAACCGAGTCCAACTTTGTCAGCCATGTCTCAAAATCAGCCTTCAAGTCATTACGCCAGAAGAACATGCCGTCCTCAAGACGGGCACGCAGTACGCGTTCCCACCCCTTGCGGACCACATCCATATCTTTTGGGGTAATGTTGAGCACGGTCAAAAAATGTGGCAGCAGATTGCCCTGCGCGTCTTCCACTCCGAAGCTTTTTTGGTGGCTCTGCATGCTGGTGAGCAGCGCTTCCCGTGGCAACTCCAGATACGAGGGGGCAAAATTGCCAAGACAGGCCACCGGATGCTCTGAAAGCCCCTGCACCTCGTCCAGCAACGCATCGTTCCACAGAACGGTTCCTCCCATCGCGGAGGCCAGCGCATTGCCTTCCTTAATAATCCGAGCGCGGCGCTCCTCACCGGAGAGGATGATTCCCCCCTTGTTCCGCACCACATCGGCATAGTCCGCAGCGCACGCCACAGAGTGAGGACCGGGACCATGCACGCGATGCCCGCGCGTGGTTTTGCCGGACTCCAGCCCCGCGAGGGCAAACGGCACAACCTGATCGTCAAACAGTGCAAGAATCCACCGGATGGGACGAGCGTAGGTAAACTCTAAACTTCCCCACTTCATCTTTTTGGGAAAAGGCAATGCGGAGATGATAACCGGACACCCCTGTGACAACAACTCAACAGTGAGAGCACCGCCAATGCGTTTACGCACGGCGAGATACTCCCCTTTATCCGTTTGTTGTTTGAAGATATCTGAAATTTCAACGCCTTGCGTTTTCGCGAACCCCAGAGCGGCTTTGGTGGGATTTCCTTCCGCATCAAAGGCAATCCGGGCGGGCGGACCAGCGACAACTTCTTCAGCCTTATCCTGCACGGGAGCAATACCTTGCACCGTCACAGCGGCACGGCGCGGGGTCGCATTCACGGTTACAGACGCAAACGACACATGCGATTCGGTCAGAAAGGCAGCCATGCGATCGCCCAGCTCTTTCTCCAGAGTGGGCAGGAAACGGGCGGGCAGTTCCTCTGTACCAATTTCCAAAACAAATACAGACATGATGTGCTCTTCCTGTTGCTTACTTGGTTGCATTTCCGGCGGGGTCGGCATTCAGCATGGGGTAGCCCAGTTCCTCGCGTTGCTGCGCATACAGGCGCGCCACAGCGGAGGCCAACGCACGGACACGACCAATATAGCCAGTGCGTTCAGTAATAGAAATGGCCCCTCTGGCATCCAACAGATTGAATGTATGCGAACATTTGAGACAGTAGTCATATGCGGGCAACGCCACCCCGACATCGCACAAACGCTTGCATTCCCCTTCGTACATATTGAACAGCGAAAGCAGCATGCCCGCATCGCTCAGTTCAAAATTATACCGGGACATTTCCACTTCATTCTGGTGATACACATGCCCGTAGGTGACTCGCTCATTGTAGCTCAAATCGTACACAGATTCCTTGCCCTGCAAGTACATGCACAACCGCTCAAGCCCGTAGGTAACTTCCACACTGGTGGGGAACAGGTCGATACCGCCTACCTGTTGGAAATAGGTGAACTGCGTCACTTCCATACCATTCAGCCACACTTCCCAACCCAACCCCCACGCACCCAGTGTGGGCGATTCCCAGTCATCTTCCACGAACCGAATATCGTGCACGGCGGGGTCAATGCCCAAAGCCTTCAGGCTTTCAAGATACAGCTCCTGAATATTATCCGGGGAAGGCTTGAGAATAACCTGAAACTGAAAGTAGTGTTGCAGGCGGTTGGGGTTTTCACCATAGCGTCCGTCCGTGGGACGGCGGGAAGGCTCCACATAGGCGACACGCCACGGTTCTGGGCCGATAACGCGCAGAAAGGTGGAGGGGTTGAAGGTACCCGCACCGCATTCAATATCGAACGGCTGCGCGATAACACACCCCTGCTTGGCCCAGAAATTCTGCAACGTCAGAATAACATCTTGAAAGTGCATGATACCCCTCTGGAATCGCTATATACACACTATTCGTGCTGTTGTGGTTTGGTCATACGGGACGGAACATGCCCTTATCCCATGCTAGGCCGATATGAAACTGGATGAATCCGTCCACAGCGCGCGTAAGTTCGCGTCGCGCCCGTGCGGAAAGCGCAATTTCCGGCCAACGAAGCGGTGAATATTCCTGCACAAGACGCAAGGCGTCAAGTGCTTCGTTGCCAAGACGAAAACGCGGACCCGGCGGCACAGGGCACCGGTCACAAAACAGCACCCCTTCCTGCACATGAAACACGGCACCCGCCCCGTGGGCAAACGCGGTGCCGCAGTGCAAACAGCGTCCGGTTTCCAAGGCATATCCTTGGTCAAACGCAAAACGCGCCCGGAAAAACAAGGGAAGAATGGGGTCGGCGTCTTCCGCGCATTCGAGTAATGAAAGCGTTTCCTCGAAAAGACCAAAAGCGGGCTGCGCCCCTTCGGTGGAAACTCCCATGGCTTCCATAAACTTCTGGCAGTTCACCGCCAGCCCTAGCCGGTGCAGATCCTGCCGTAATCGCCGGGGGGAGTGCTGCAACACCCCCTCTTCCAGACTAAGGTATCCTCCCATCCGGCTGCCCCGGATGCGGAATTGCACGCAGTTCAAATGATCCAGACAACCACTAAAACGCTGCCTGCTACGGCATCCTCCAAAAGCGAACGCAGTAAGAATGCCGCGTTCCGGCGACAAAAAACGGACCCACAGGTCCGCCTCTTTAAACCGCCCAATACGGAGAATGATACCTTTATCTGTCACATCCATCATATGCTGCCGAGTCTGTTCCCCATACCGCATCAGTTATCACTAGTGTACCCACTTCACGCGTACCGGCGTTTCGCCTTATACGCCCTAGTCATCGTCTTCAGCACACGAGAAATATATATTCCCCGAACACCGCTCCTGCATGGCGCTCAGTTATCGCCGCGCAAAATGTACCGTGAGCACTCGCCCTTCCGCGCCATCAATAGCAAGCGGCTTTCCGTCCAGCGTTACCCGCACGCCGCCGGAATTCCCCAGACGCAGCGTCAGTTCCGAAGGAAACTGAAGAACAAACTGCTGACCGGGGCGCAGGTACATTTCCTTGCGCTCCACTTTTTCCCCCCACGCCTCTACCCAGCATTCCGCTGTGGCAGCCAATTGCAGACGGTGCCGCGATGAACGGGAATCGAGCGCAACATCCTGACTGAACGAGGCATGGGGCACAGATGCTGTTTCTGAAATACTGTCTGCGGAAGAGGCAAGGGAAGCCGAAGGAAGGGCTGGAACAAATGCAACCCCCTCAGTCCCGCCACTACTTGAGCCTCCCGCCTCCACCATATTCTGTGGTGTGGCGGAAGAGTCCTGATCGCTTGGTAGTGCCGGTTCCGAAGAGCTGGGCGCAGTTGCCACCGCGGTGCTGTCTGCCCCGTCCGGCCCGGCAGACACCGGCGCGTTTGCCGGATCAGGCTCGGCGTTTCCGCCTGTTACTCCCTGCTCCATAGCGGGAGGAGAAGGAACGGTGGAATCATCGGGATGCACCGCCAGTTCTCCGCTGCCAACCGTCTCAGGCGCAACACCCGTTGCTGGCTCCGACATATTTCCTGATGTTACCGCACGCATGGGGTCGGCGGAAAAACCGTATAGATAATACCACACGCCGCCAGCCGCCAAGAGCAATATCAACAGAAGGCAGGTAGGCAACGCCCACCGGGAACGCTTGGGCATGGTCCGGTGTGTGATAAAAATTTCCGTATCGTCCGGCTCACCAAACTCCTCGGCAAAAAGAGCTTCCACCGCCTGACCTAATTCTTCGGGATTAAGGTCCACAATCCGGGCATATGATTTCACAAACCCCTTGGTATAGACCACATGGGGCAAGTCGTGGATATTACCATTTTCTAAAGCGACCAGCGTTCTGGTGGCGACCTTTATCATCCGGGCGATATCTTCGTGTGAAAGACCCTTGCGTTCTCTCTCCCTACGGAGCAAAGCCCCCACTTCGGTCATTGTGGTCATCACGCCCCCGACGTTTCGGATGTTGAAGGGTTAAAGCAGAATCTTGATAACCGCTTTGTCGCGCAGTGTGCCAGAATATTCCTGAAACCGCTCCTCCAGCATGGGTTCGCGCAGCTTGTCTTCTATTCTGCCAGCTACCTGATCTAACGGCAACGTGTCTCCGGGAACATTGTGCTCCAATTTCAGGAGCATGTTACGCCCGTCCATGACAAACACATCCGAAACGCCGCCGTCTTGAAGTGGTTCCAACGCGCTACGCCATGTTTCGGCCAACTCGGACCAGACAAGTTCTCCCATAAGCCCGCCGGTATCCCGTGCTGGTCCGACAGAGTATAACGCCACCGCGTCTTCAAAAGAGAGGTCGCCCTTACGCACCAAAGTAACGACCTTTGCGGCATCAGCGTCTGGGGCGAAGACAAGCACCTTCACCACAGCCTTCCGTTCACTCTGAAAATCTTTTTTGTGTGCCTCATAATATGCCTGCACATCTTCTTTGGTGACCACCACCTTGCGGCCCACCATAAAAGAAAGTAACCGAGAACGCAGAATATTATTACGCAGCTTTTCTGTAAACGCTTCGTAAGACATGCCGTCTTTGCCCATACGCTCTATGGCCTGTTCCAGCGTCATGCCATTTCGCTGGGCCATCATGCGCACTTCATTTTCCACTTCGGAATCTTTCACGGAAATTTCATAGCGCTTGGCCTCCTGCACGAACAATTTGTCCGTAATGAGGCTGTCAAGCACACTCCGCTCCATGGCCTCTATGCGGGCCGTGTGCGCGGGAGAATTTCGGGAAAGTCCGTTACGCAGCAGCTCTGGAGCAATAGCTTCCTGAAGCTCGTATTGTGTAATAATTTCGCCATTTACCACAGCCACGATCTTATTAAACACGGCATCCGCGAAAACCGGGCTATGGCTTAAAAGCAGGGAAATCACAATGAATGACAAAGAAAAACAACGAAATGATAACAAGTATCTGAGGAACAAAGCACGCTCCCAAAATAGTGTTGGCGTTAGCGAACGAACCCGACCGTCAGGCCCCACAATTCAAGGCGAAACGGCGCAATAGCCCGATGCGTACCATCCTGTAATCTCTTTCGACAGATTATGCAACTCGCCCCACTGGCAAGCCCTGCACACTAGCCGTGTTAATTGCGGTGCGCAATACCGCAACGAGTTATTGCGCTTTTTCCGTATCCGCCGCCTCTCCGGGCTGCGTCAGTAAGCTTGTGACTTTAATGGTGGCCCGCGAAAGTTCATCCGCAAGCCAGTCATCAAACGCACCTTGCAATTTTTGCTCTAAAAGCACTTTTTCCACGAGCGGATATGCCTGTGACGGCCCCAGCACCTTTTCCGGCATATTTTCCAGCAGCACAAGCGATTCAAATCCATTTTCCCCGGAGACTACAGGGCTGGCAGCTCCCGGTTCCATGCCAACCAGTATCTTATCCCATCCGCCGGGCAAAGAGCTTGCCCGCATCCGCAATTCCCGCACGGTGATATCGTTGAAGCCATCCTGAACAGCACCGATATCCGTTGTTTGCACATAGAGGTCGCGGGCCTTTTCCACCTGCTCTCTATCCACACCGGAAATATGAATAAACCGAATACGCGGGGGCAGATAAAAATCTGCAAGGTGTTCCTTATAATACGTCTCCGCTTCCTGCGACGTCAGCTTTATGCGCGGGCGCAACACGTCCGCACGAAAGGTTTCCATCGATAATTGCTGTCGCAGCATGGAACGCCAGACGTCTATATCAATATATTCTTCAACCAGCGACTTTTCAAACTGCCCTTCAGGATAGTCCGCCCGGATAACAGCTTCCGCCTCCGCCACGGCAGCGTCAGACACCGCCAGCCCGGCAGATTCCAGAGTCTGGTTAACCAATTCATTCACAATCAATTCGCTCAACACCTTGCCATAATCCTGCCGCAGAGCGTCTACAGCGGGAACCATACCACCAGACCAGCTAAGGTTATTTAAGTCGTACCGGGCTTCCAACTGGTGCAGGTAAATAGGCTTGCCGTTCACGGTGGCCACCACGCCTTCCTGTGCGGCTTCCCGTGAGCACCCGGCCCCGGCAAACATCACGACAAGCAAAGCCCATACTGCGAGCACGCCGTTTCGTTGCAATCGCATATTTTTCTCCTGTCAGGCCGCTCCCGGCCCGCCATGTGAGTTAGTACCGCACGGCAGTATTTCTACCGTATCCTTCCCGTTGCGACGCTACCCGTGTCTGAGGATTTTCACAGCGCCGTTTTTTTCTGCCGATTCGGCAATCAGGGGAGCCAGCTCCTCGCGCACCGCGGACAGCCGCTCGCGCACCGAATCGCCCTGCTCCATGCGATATTCCAGACAAGCGGGGGGGAGCAGCCGCGCCCGGTCAGCCCGTTCTCCCACCCAGTGTACCAAGACGGCTGGCGAAACGACATCAGCGTGTTCCGCCCATGTCAACCGCACCTTGTCACGGAAGATATCGGCTTTCTGCACCTGAAGCGATATGAGGAACCGCTTAAAGGAGAGCACCCCAAGGAAGTTACTCAGCGCCTCCGGTATGGGACCGAATCTGTCCCGCATTTCCAGTTCAATATCCTGCAACACCACAGCATCTGGAGCGGAAGAAAGCGCCTTATAAAACCGCAGTCGTTCCCGACCATCCGTGATGTATGTTTCGGGAATATGCGCGTTTACGCCTATGTTCAGCTCTGTTTCTACGGCAATTCGCGTTTCTTCGCCTTTCAAACGGCCCACTTCTTCTTCGAGCATTTCCAGATACAAATCCAGCCCCACCCGGGCCATCTGCCCGGACTGTGCCTCGCCGAGAATATTGCCAGACCCGCGAAGCCGCAGATCCTCCATGGCGACTTGGAATCCCGCTCCCAAATAATCCATCTCTAGGATGATACGCAGCCGCTTTTTCGCAAGCTCTGGAATGGAGCCAAGGTCATTAACCACAAACACCGCGTGTGCCTGCACATCGGACCGGCCCACCCTGCCCCGTAGCTGATACAACTGCCCAAGGCCGAACATCTGGGCCTGATCCACAATAAGCGTATTCGCGCGCGGGAAATCCAGCCCGGATTCCACAATGGCTGTGCAGACGAGCACATCCATTTCTCCGTGCCAGAACTGATGCATGGTAGTTTCCAGAACTTTTTCAGACATCTGCCCATGGGCCTGACCGATGCGGGCGTCTGGAACCAGCTTGCGCACAAATTCGGTCACCCGGTCCAGCCCTTCAACCCGGTTGTGTACCCAAAAGACCTGCCCACCTCGCGCCAGTTCCCGTTGCAGATAACCGCGCAAAAGATTGGGATCGCGCTCTACAAGGTCAGTCTCCACAGGTTTGCGTCCAAGCGGGGCCGTTTCTATAACTGAAAGTTCCCGAATGCCGGACATGGACAGTTGCAGCGTGCGGGGAATGGGCGTGGCTGAAAGCGTCAGCACGTCCACATTACGCCGGAATTTTTTTAATTTTTCCTTATGCCGCACGCCAAACCGCTGCTCCTCGTCCAGAACAAGTAGGGCCAGATTCGGTAAGTCCACATCGTCCGAAAGCAACCGGTGCGTTCCAATGAGGATATCGATTTGCCCTTTGGCGGCAGCCGCCAGAACATCTTGCTGTTTCTGCCGGGAGACAAAACGGCTCAGCATCCCGATGTTAACGGGGAATCCGCCCAGCCGGCTTTTAAATGTCTGGTAATGCTGTTCGGCAAGGATTGTGGTGGGGCATAGCAGCGCCACCTGCTTGCCTTCACACGCCGCACGAAACGCGGCGCGCAACGCCACTTCTGTTTTGCCGAAGCCCACATCGCCGCAGACCAATCTGTCCATAGGATGCGGTTTTTCCATATCTGCCAGCACGGCTTGAATGGCACGCGCCTGATCTGGAGTTTCTTCAAACCCGAAGGAAGCTTCAAACTCCCGATACAACTCATTGATAGGACTGTAAGAAAAGCCCTTGGCAATGCGTCGCCACGCATACATTTCCACCAGATCGTGCGCTATTTTTTCAATAGCCTTACGTGCGCGGGATTTGGAAGCCAGCCAGCCAGCCCCGCCCAACTTATCCAGTGAAGGTGCCGCCCCGTCCGGTCCCTTGAACCGCTGCACAAGGGAAAGACGGTCTACCGGCAAATAAAGCTTGTCGTCTCCGGCATACCGCAACAACAAAAAATCATTCGCCGCGCCGCCCAGTTCCATGCGATGCAGCCCTTCAAACACGGCAATACCGTACTCGCGGTGCACCAGATGGTCGCCGGGATTCAGATCGTCAAATTCCTTCAGTCCGGCAAAGGCTCCGGTCCGTCCACGTTCTCTGTATGAGGACTTGGGCTGAAGGACATCCTCACCTAAGATGAGCACCGTATCCCACAGCAACTCCATACCACGGCGGAACGGGGCGACCAGCGCGAACAGCCCTTTATCAAACGGCGCATACCGCAGGTGTGGCATTATGCCTTCCTGCTCGCACAGTTTGAGGAACTTGGCCCGGCTACGCTCTGATGTGAAGGTGAGCAGAACCTGCCGTTTTTCCTGCGTCCATTTTCGCAGCCGGGTGACCAGCGCCTGCCACGGTCTGTCCTGATCCTGTGCGGCAGCAAAAATATCCTGAAACGCCCCGTAACCACGTTCCGGCAGTTCTTCCCCGCGCTGCTCCACCCCCAGTACAAGGCTTTCAAAATGGACCCGGCGATTTTTACCCCATACAGCGGTGGCGGATTCCGGCTCCCGCAGAGACAGGGCGGGAGGCTGACGCAGACCGGTTTCCGCTTCCTGACGGTCTAAGAAGGCACTCCACGTGCGCCCAGATTCTTCAAGTGACTCCTCAAGTTCCCGCTCTGATGGCAGAATGAACACGGCATCTTTGGGCAGCCACTCTTCAAGAAAAACAGCGCGGTCGTAGTAACTTCCGGGAAGTAACGGCGTTTTGCCGGACTCCGCGGCGCGGATAAAAGCCGCCGCCTGTCCTTTGGACAGCTCTTCCCGCGTCTCCAGCGTTTTCCACCACGAGGAGGCACGTGTCATCTGTTCCCGGCTGAGAATGAGCGGCGAGGTGGGAAGCACCACCAGTTCTTTTATAGAAGCTCTGGAGCGCTGAGAAGACGGGTCAAACAGCCGCATCTCTTCCAGCAGGTCGCCAAAAAACTCCAGACGTACCGGACGGGCATAACCGGGACAAAACACATCAAGGATATCACCACGTAAGGCAATTTCCCCCGGCTGCGTGACCATGGGCACACGGGAGTATCCCCAGTCCACACATTGCTCTAGCACCAATTCCGGCCCAGTTTCCTCGCCCACGGTCAGAGGCAGCTCGTGTGTGTCGAACAGGTCCACCGGCGGCAATTTGGGCAAAAAATTATCCAGCGAAACCAACACGCCCTGCTGTCGCCGCTTGAGGCTCAGCGCGTACAGACTGGCAATGCGTGCGGCCCACGCACCACGCCCGTGCGATCCCGCCGGGTGCTGCGGAATAACGGTCCATGCCTGCTCCCACGCGGGCACATCCAACGCGGCCTCTTCCTTCGAGCTTTCCGGCGTGAAGAGGGTCAGTAGCCCCCGCGCGTCGGCTAGTTCCTGTGAATTGCGCACCACCAACACCACGTGCTCGCCCCGGCCCCGCAAAGCATGGGCCATACGCGCCTGCGTAGCGGGACCACTGCGGGCCACATGCAGCACTCGGCGCCCGGACTCCACCAACAAAGAAACCATCTCGTCAAATTGCACGACAATCCTACCGAAGTTCACATTCTCCGCCGCAATTCACAGTGGGCGGACTACTCTCCATCCAACGCACCTAAAACAAAAAATCAAGAGCATGCCCCGAAATTTCCACCCAGCCACGCAAGGCAGGACGCAAGCATACAGGAAAACCGCCACGACAAAAAGCCGCCGTGCCGTTCTACACGACAGGCGGCCTTATGCATACAAGTACCGAAGTTATATCTGGCCAAGCACGTTCAGATCTTCGTTGGAAAGAAGTCTGTCAAGATCCAGCAGGATCAACAGCCGATCCTGCAATTTGCCCACGCCACTGATGTAGTCAGACTCCATGCCTGCCACAACCGGCGGCGGTGGTTCCACCGTGCTGGCGGGAATACGCAGCACTTCGGAAACGGAATCTACAACAAACCCCACAATCATGTTATTTATTTCAATAACGATGATGCGTGTGTGTTTGTCATGCTCCTTGGATGTCAGACCGAACCTGCGACGCAGGTCAATAATGGGAATAACCTTGCCACGCAGGTTAATAACCCCTTCTACAAACTCCGGGGCGCGCGGAACCTTGGTGATCTCCATGGTGCGGATTATTTCCTGCACTTTCAGGATATCCACCCCGAACTCTTCTTCGCCTATACTAAAGGTAACAAGCTGGAGGAGTTCGTCGTCCTGCTTTCGCTGGGTTTGACTCATAATGACACTCCTTATGCACAGTACTTCCCTGCAACGGGACGAAACGTCCTATTTTATAAAACCACCCGCAATGTACCGTCATTACCTGTCAAATGCAACTACGCATGTCAGGTTTTCCCCAAGGGCCTTTGGGCTTTGTCATGCCTTCTATTCCTGCACATTTTGCACGAACAGAAAGAAGTTGTAAAACACAGCACCCTCAGGTAAGACAAAAGCCGTTACCGCCGTAAGGCGGTCAATTCCGCCTTTTCCGCAAGGAGTGCCCTGTTAATGGCGAATATTTCCCCTTACCCTGAAGACGCCCCCCTGCATATGCAAATCAAATCGCTGGGCGATGATGAACTGCTTGATTTTTGGGAAGAAACGCAGTTCCTTGAGCGCTTCCTTGAAGAGGATGCCGCCATGCGCGACCAAGCGTCTTTGCAGTACGAGCGGCTCATTCTTCAGGAACTTCAACTGCGCTCCTGTCGGCGTAGTCTCGCCGAGCGCCGTCCGTAAGACATTTGGGTGACATCCCCAAATTTTCAGTCTCCTCCCGTTCGCACCCCAACACAACGCAGCAACTGCGAAATTTACGGAAAACAGCCGAACGCACGGCTGTCCGCATTCTTCCGTTTGCCGCACGCTCCTTTTTCTTACATAAAAAACAGGTGCCGGATATACCGGCACCTGTTTTTTTACATATTCATTCGGCCCGCAGGTCGCATCCGGGCAAATCCCATGCGAAATATGTTGGTCGTTTGCGCCATGCTCTCCGCCTACGACGGGTCCGGTCGTCCCACGCAAAAATATGCGAAACCAAGTTCCGCCATCATATCTGCCGGGTACAGATTTCGTCCATCGAACAAAATCGGAGCGGAAAGCGACTGTTTAATGCGCTCAAAGTCCGGGGTACGGAACTGGTTCCATTCCGTCACCACAGCCAGAGCCTGTGCGCCCTCCACGGCCTCGTACTGATTGGAAACAATTTCCACCAGCGGATTATCCGCCAGAGCGCTGCGGACCTTTTCCCCAGCCACGGGGTCAAACGCGCGCACGCGCATGCCACGCCCCGTCAGATCGGCGATCATAGCCAATGCGGCTGCCTCGCGGGTGTCGTCGGTATTTGCTTTAAACGCAATCCCCCACAACGCCAGAGTTTTTCCCTGCACTCCCCCTTGAGGAGCGAAATAATCCACAATGCGCTCGGCGAGCCGCAGCTTCTGCCGATTGTTCACCGCGTCCACGGCTTCCAGCAACTCCGGCGTAAACGAATATTCATGCGCTGTGTTGATAAGCGCCTTCACATCCTTGGGGAAACACGAGCCACCATACCCCACACCGGGATAGATGAAGTGATATCCGATCCGGTGGTCCGAACCGATGCCAGTACGGACATCGCGCACATCCGCCCCCACGCGCTCGCAAATATTCGCCACCTCGTTGATAAACGAAATCTTGGTGGCAAGCATGCAGTTCGCGGCATATTTCGTCATTTCTGCGCTGCGCACGCCCATGACAATAAGCTTCTCGCGGCTGCGGGCGAACGGTGCGTAAAGAGTTCGCATATACCCAGCCGCCCGCTCGCTGTCGGTTCCCACGATAACCCGGTCCGGCTTCATAAAGTCGCTGACCGCATCGCCTTCTTTCAAAAACTCAGGGTTGGAAACCACGTCAAATGCGATAGTCTCGCCACGCCGGGCAAGTTCTTCTGCGATAAGTTCGTGCACCCGGTCTGCCGTACCCACTGGCACAGTGGATTTATCCACCACGATGACGGGCTGATGCATATGCTGCCCTATTTCCCGCGCGACCCCTTCCACATAGCACAGGTCACACGAGCCATCCGGGCGGGACGGAGTGCCCACCGTAATAAAGACAAACTCGGCCTGCGCCATACCCTCGGCAAGGCTGGTGGTGAAGACGAGGCGTTTTTCCGCGTAGTTGCGGCGCACAAGTTCTTCCAAACCCGGTTCATAAATATGCACCCTGCCTTCCCGCAGAGTTTTCACCACTTCCGGGTTCACGTCCACGCAGGTCACATCATTGCCCATTTCCGCAAAGCAAGCTGCGCTAACAAGCCCTACGTAGCCGGTGCCAACTATGCAAACGTTCATTCTTGCCCCTTTGGTATATTGCTAAGTCAAAATTTATTACGGTATCTCCCAGTGTGTAGTCTCCCGGCCCTTTTTCGTCAATGCCATGAGCCAATTTCTCATACCCGGCGGGCACACCACCCGGCCCGGTGGCAGCGCGCCAAAGGGACAGCTATATCAATTTTTTACGCTTGACTTTGCCCCGCCCCGCTCTAATCATGTCGTGGTAACACTAAGGAGATATGCATGCCCGTTCTCGTCGTTAATGTGGACCATGTGGCAACCCTGCGCCAACAACGCCTTGGCAGAGAACCAGAACCCGTTACTGCGGCGCACATGGCGGAACTTGCCGGAGCGAGAGGTATTATCGTGCATCTGCGCGAAGACCGGCGCCATATTGCGGACAGAGATGTGGAGCTTCTTTCCCGCTGTGTGGGCACCCGTTTGCATCTGGAAATGGCCGCCACCCCGGAAATGCAGGCTATCGCCATGGCCCGTTCTCCGTACATGGTCTGTCTGGTTCCTGAAAAACGCGAGGAACTGACCACAGAAGGTGGCCTTGCCGTGGCGGGCCGCGAAGCGCATTTTCGAGAATATCTGAAACCCATTCACGCGGCAGGCATTCTCTCCAGCCTGTTCATCGAAGCGGATGAGCGGCAAATCGACGCGGCAAAAGAGGTGGGCAGCGAATTTATTGAAATCCATACAGGGCACTTCGCTGACGCCCAAACGCCCGCCGCGCAACAAGCCGAATTCGACAAGATAGTTCAAGGCATCGCCCACGCCCGGTCATTGGGGCTTCGGGTAAACCTTGGTCACGGGCTTAACTACACCAATGTCTTCCATTTCCGAAACGTGCCGGGCATTGAAGAATATTCCATCGGACATTCCATTGTGTCCCGCGCAATTCTGGTAGGGATGGACCGGGCCGTGCGTGAAATGCGCGAAATCGTCGAAAGCTTTGCAAGCTAGAGTGTCTGCCATATTGCAGCCCTCCCTGAAGCAAAACAGACCGGGGAGCCGCACATGATTCTCGGTCTGGGAATGGATGTTTGTGCGTTAGACAGAATACGCCGTTCGTGGGAACGCTTCGGCTACCGGTTCGCCCAACGCATATTGCACCCGGAAGAACTGCGCCACCTGCCTGCCTCGCCCGTGGCATATCTGGCGGCCCGTTTTGCCGCCAAGGAAGCTGCGGTTAAAGCTCTGGGGACGGGATTTTCCCATGGCATCGGCTTTCAGGACATTCAGATAGTGCCGCTCGACTCCGGCAGACCCACGCTTGTCCTGCACGGCGAAGCCGCCTGCACCGCCCGGCGCATGGGGGCAACACGATATCACGTATCCCTCTCTCACGAACGCAATGTAGCCTGTGCCGTAGTCATTCTGGAAGCGTAAGTCTCGAACCCGCAACCCTCGTCGCGGAGTACGCCATGCCCTCCCTTACTCTTGCTCCCCTCCCCCTCCCCTCTGAAATGGGTCTGTGGGATCGTTGCGCCATACACGAGTTTGGCATCCGTGAAGAAATCCTCATGGAAAACGCCAGTCGCGAGGCGCTGCACGCGTTGCGCCACGCATTTGGATCTCTTGCCGGAGCGCGGGTACTGCTTATCATGGGTGGGGGCAACAATGGCGGAGACGCCGCAGCCTTGGCCCGCCACTTACTGGACGCCAAAGCCTGCCCGCTGGTCTTGCACACCCGCCCCATACGCGCCGCAAAGGGTGCCTGCGGCTATCATGTGCGGTTGGCACGCCGCTGCGGGGTGCCCTTTCTGCCTCTCCGTCTCGACCGCAACGGCAAACCACGTATCTCCCATGTGTCCTTCGCCACGCCACCGGACATTCTTGTGGATGGACTACTGGGCACCGGATTTTCCGGCATACTCCGCCCGGAAGGCCTGTCCTTGGTGCAATGGATGAACTCCTTGCGGGAACACGCCTTTCTTTTCGCGTTGGATATTCCCTCCGGGCTGGACGGCAGATTGGGTGTGCCTCGCCCCAAGGCCGTTCGCGCCCACGCAACCGTCACCTTTGAAGCCGCCAAGCCCGGTCTGGTCATGCCCGGAGCGGAACAATTTACGGGGGTGCTGGATGTGCGCTCCATAGGCATTCCCCACGTCGTGCATACCCGACACGCCGCTTCGTGCGTACTCTTAAACGCGTCTGTTGCCCGCCTTCTCCCTCCACTGCAAACAGACATGCACAAAGGCTCCGCCGGGCACGTCCTCGTCATCGGCGGCTCTGCCGGTATGAGCGGCGCTCCCTTGCTGGCGGCACAGGGTGCCGTGCGGGGCGGAGCGGGGTATGTCACGGTGGCAATGCCCGGCGCTTTGGCTCACCAGAGCCTAGCCTCCCATCCTGAACTTCTCTCCTGCCCGGCAGGAGACGGAGAACGGTGGGGAGGAAACACCACAGCGTTAGATGCCGCCGTGGAACGCGCCACCGCCCTTGTTGTGGGTCCGGGCATGGGCAGGGACGCTGAAGCCGGGCAGATTCTGGCACACGTGCTTTCCCGCCCCAACCGCCCCTGTGCCGTGCTGGACGCTGACGCACTGTACCATCTGGCACACGACACAACATTGCAGCGCTGGCTGCGGGCGGACGATGTTCTTACCCCCCATCCGGGGGAAATGGCCCGGCTAACAAATACAGACACAGCAGCCATCCAGCGAGACAGGCTTGCCGCGGCTCAGGCATGGACTGCGCACCATGCGGGCGTGCTTGTTCTCAAAGGCGCGGGCACCCTTATCGCACAGACAGGCTTGCCGCTGGCCCTTTCTCCATTTGCTGTTCCCGCTCTGGCTGTGGCAGGGTCCGGTGATGTGCTGGCAGGCTTGCTCGGCGCATTGCTGGCACGCCCCGCCCCACCTGATTCTCCGCACCATAGCCTCCATGCCGCCTACCTCGCCGTTTACTGGCATGGACTGGCGGGCAAATTGCTGCAACATGAATTTCCCGGTCGGGGTAACTCGGCTATGGATATTGCCCATGCCCTACGCACCGCAAACAAGGAGCTTTTCTCATGAAAACCGCACGACAAATTATGAGCGCCAATGTGCTTACTGTTTTTCCAGACACAGACATTCCCACAGCGGCCCGTCTTATGGTGGATAACAAACACAACGGACTGCCCGTGGTAGATGCCGAGGGCATGCTGATAGGCATAATCTGCCAGAGCGACCTCATCAGCCAGCAAAAGAAACTCAAGCTTCCCACGCTGTTTACAATGCTGGATGGATTCATTCCCATGCGTTCCATGTCTGATCTGGATGCTGAAGTACGTAAAATTTCCGCCAGCACGGTCGCTGACGCCATGACAGTCTCCCCCGCAACGGTCACGCCGGACACGCCGCTTGATGAAATTGCCACCCTCATGGTGGAAAAACAGTTTCACACTCTTCCCGTGGTGGAAAACGGCAAACTTTGCGGCATTGTGGGTAAGGAAGACATTCTTAGAACTCTTATCCCCGCAAGGTAGGCAGAGTGCGCCTTTTCCTTCCTCATTTGGCGTCCACAGAAGCGCTGGGCCGGGCCATGGCACAGGGCGTACAACGGACAAAACACATAGTTCCCATGCTCTTTGAAGGCGCACTGGGCAGCGGAAAAACGACCCTCATCCGGGCTATGGTCGAAGCCTTGCCCGGTGGAAAAGATGCCGAGGTGAGCAGTCCCAGCTTCACCGTGTGCAACATGTACCCCACCATCCCGGAAACAGTGCACTATGACATGTATCGCCTACAGAACATGGGGCTGGACGCCAGCTATTACGAATTTTTGGATGAAGGGAACGTGCTGCTGCTTATTGAATGGGCACAGTATATTCCCGTTACGGAATGGCCGGATGAATGGTTGCTTTTTCGCTGGCATCCGTGCGATGAAGGCCGTCTTGTGGAGATTACGTTTCGCGGTGCCGCTGCGGAAGAACTCCTCATCGCCGCCGCCCTGCATACCTGTATGCAGGGCAGGTAAACACCTCTGGGAAGTACGCGGGATTCCACCCGCTTTTTAGCATAACCCCTTCAACACATAAAGGAATCGGTATGCGTATTCTGGTCCAGAAGTTCGGGGGAACTTCCGTTGCCAACCTTGAGTGCATGAAGCAGGTCCGGGAAAAGGCACTTGCCGCGCGAGCCAAGGGGTTTAAGGTACTGGTCGTGCTTTCCGCACGCTCAGGGGACACGAACAAGCTGCTTGCTCTTGCGGACGAATGGTCCCGCAACCCCGACCCCGCCGAAGTGGACGCGCTGATTGCCACAGGAGAGCAGGTTTCTGTTGCCCTGTTTTCCATGCTTATGCAGGACGCCGGGGTAAAAACCCGCTCCCTTCTCGGCTTTCAAATTCCCATGCACACAGACCGGGAACATAGCAAAGCCCGCATTACGGGAATTGAAAAAGAAAAACTGTTTGGCCTGCTGGAAACCTACGATGTGCTCGCCGTGGCCGGTTTTCAGGGCATAACCTGCGACAATCGCATCGCCACGCTAGGACGGGGCGGTTCCGACACGTCCGCTGTGGCCATTGCCGCCGCTCTTGGCTGCGAATGCGAAATTTATACAGACGTGGACGGGGTGTATACCACCGATCCCAACCTGTGCAGCTCCGCGCGCAAGCTGGATAAAATTTCCTACGACGAGATGCTTGAAATGGCGAGCATGGGCGCCAAGGTACTCCAAATACGTTCCGTGGAGTTCGCCAAAAAATACAAAGTGCCTGTGCATGTACGCTCCACTTTTACCGACACTCCCGGAACGTTTGTAACGCAAGAGGATTCTACCATGGAAGCAGTGCTTGTTTCTGGCATCGCCTACGATAAAGATCAGGCCCGTGTCACACTGCGCGACGTGCCGGACGTTCCCGGCGTGGCCGCCAATCTGTTTGGCCCGCTGGCGGAAAGTGGTGTGGTGGTGGATATGATCGTGCAAAACCCCAGCCGGCACGGTACAACGGACATGACGTTCACCGTGCCCCGCGCCGACCTGAAAAAAACCCTGAACCTCATGGAAGAAATCCGTCAGGAAACGGGCGCGGCGGAAGTGCTGCACGATTTGCAGGTGTGCAAAGTCTCCGCCATAGGCGTGGGCATGCGCAACCATTCCGGCGTTGCCGCCAAAGCCTTTGCCGCGCTACGCGCCATGAATATTAACATTCTCATGATTAGCACTTCCGAAATTAAGATTACCTGTCTAATTGAGGAAAAGTTCACAGAACTGGCGGTTCGTACCCTGCACGACGCCTTCGGGCTGGATAAAGACCCAACATGCTAGGCTAGTCATGACTAAAATCCAGATATACGACACCACACTGCGCGATGGCACTCAGTCGGAAGACATAAGCCTCAATACCGAGGACAAGATCAAACTCGCCCTTAAGCTGGACGAGCTTGGTGTGGATTTTATTGAAGGTGGCTGGCCCGGTTCCAACCCCGTGGACCGCGCATTTTTTTCCGAGATAGGGAATTACCATCTCGGACACGCGCGAATTACGGCCTTTGGCAGCACCCACCACCCCAACTTCCGACCAGAAGACGACCCCAACTTGCGAAACCTTCTGGATTCCGGCGCGGCGGTCTGTACGATTTTCGGAAAGTCGTGGGATATTCACGCCACCGAAGCGCTACGCGTGCCCGTGGAACGCAATCTGGAAATTATTCACGATTCCGTGGCCTTTTTACGTTCGCAAAAGGCTGAGGTCTTCTTCGACGCGGAGCACTTCTTCGACGGATACAAGGCCAACCCAGAATACGCGCTGGCAGCCATCGGCAAAGCCTTTGCCGGCGGGGCAAGTGTCCTTGTGCTGTGTGATACCAACGGGGGAACCCTGCCGCACGAAATCGGGGAAATTGTCACCGCAGTCCGCGCCCACCTGCCCAAAGCAGCATTAGGCGTGCACGCGCACAACGACTGCGAAATGGCGGTCGCCAACTCCGTGGCTGCCGTCCGTGCGGGCGCGACACAGGTACAGGGAACAATAAATGGTGTGGGCGAACGCTGCGGCAACGCCAACCTGTGCTCCATTATTCCCGTGCTGACCCTCAAATGCGCGGAAGCCTACACCACGATTCCGCACGATCGCCTGCCCCTGCTCACTACCGCCTCGTCCTACGTCTCTGATGTGGCGAACCTCCAGCCTTTCAGCCGCCAGCCCTTCGTGGGCCGGTCGGCCTTTGCGCACAAGGGAGGCGTGCACGCCAGCGCCGTTAACCGTATGTCCATGCTCTATGAGCACATGGACCCCAAGGAAGTGGGCAATCGCCAGCGCGTGCTGCTCACGGAATTGGCCGGACGGGCCAATATCGTCAACATGGCCCGCCGCTTCGGCTTCCATCTGGACAAAGATGAACCCGTGGTAAAGGGACTGCTGAACGAGCTAAAGGCCCGCTCCAGTATGGGCTATGACTATGCCGCCGCCGAAGCTTCCGTGGAACTTCTGCTGCTCAAAAAATTAGCACGGCGTGGTGTGCGTGAATTCTTTCAGTTGGTGCAATTCCGGGTGTTGGAGTTGAAAGACTCCAGTGACAGGGAGCCGATTTCCGAAGCCTCCGTCCGCGTGCAGGTGGAAGGCGTGACCGAACACACCGCCGCCACAGGCCACGGGCCAGTGAACGCGCTGGATACCGCCCTCCGCAAAGCTCTGGTGGGATTCTACCCCCGGCTTACCGAGATGCGGCTGCTGGACTTCAAGGTTCGCGTGATGACAGCAACAGACCCTTCCGGTGGTGGCACCGCCTCTGTGGTCCGTGTGCTTATCGAATCGGGCGACGCCCGCTCTCGCTGGGTGACGGTGGGAGTTTCGTATAACATCATCGAGGCCAGTTGGCAGGCTCTGGTAGATTCCATCACCTACAAGCTCTACCGGGACGAATACGAAACACGACGTAACGACGAAGAATAACTGGGCCATATCGCCGCTTTTCACCCGCTCGTAGTACGGGGGAGAACTCACACCGGGTTCTCCCCCGTATTACCTTTCTGCTCCCTCAACGCGGCGCACAGGAACCTGTGCGTCACACGAACGCGCTTAAAACAACACCCGTTGTCTGCCGTCAAATTCTCGCACAGTAACGGGAATGCCGTATGTGGCGGTCAACGCCTCTTCCGGCAACTGGGCAGCGCTCCCCCAATATTGGCTGCGCCCTTTGTGCAGCAACAAGACTGAATCCGCGTAGCGAAGCGCAAAATCAAGGTCGTGCAAAACAATCATGGTCGCCATGCCCCGCCGCACGGTTTGCGTGCGCACCATGTCCAAAATCGCCACCTGATTTTGAATATCGAGGTGGTTTACCGGTTCATCCAAAAGCAATACCGGCGCGTCCTGTACCAACGCTCTGGCAATGAGCACTTTCTGAAATTCTCCCCCGCTCAACCTCGTAACGCACTCACTCGCCAGATGTGTCAGGCCCAGTTCCGCAAGCACGGCTCCGGTCAGTTCCCGATCACGCGTGCCGAGCCGCCAGTTCACACAGGGGCGTCTGCCCAGCAACACCGCGTCGAAGACACTGCAGGGTACCGGCATGGTATTTTGCGGCAAATACGCGACACACCGGGACCGGGAACAAATTCCCCCCGATAATACCTCCCGTCCCTGAAAAGAAATCGCTCCCGCGCACGGTGCTATCAATCCGGCGATGGTTTTGATGAATGTGCTCTTGCCCGCGCCGTTGGGACCGATAACCGCACAGCACTCTCCCGCATGCACGGCAAGGGAGATTTCGTCCAAAATCACCCGCGCCCCGCTGGCAGACGCGCCCCCGTCACCAGCACGACGAAAACCGGACGTTCCGCGCACACTCAGACCGCTAATAGTGAGCATTGCTTCGTGTCCTTCTGAGGAGGAGATACATAAACATGGGAACTCCTGTAAAAGCACAGACAATACCTATGGGGAGCAAAACAGGGTAAAGCAAGGTTTGCGCCAGCAAATCCGCCGCAAGAAGAAAAAAAGCACCAAACAAC
Organism: Pseudomonadota bacterium; assembly: GCA_023460395.1. GTDB lineage: Bacteria > Desulfobacterota > Desulfovibrionia > Desulfovibrionales > Desulfovibrionaceae > Halodesulfovibrio. The sequence goes on from JAEWQB010000010.1 coordinate 321,297, forward strand.
GATGCGGCTCCCACAAGTGTCCCATGACGCGCATGCGGAAAAAGCAGCTTGATCATATGCGGAGCCACAAGTCCCACAAACCCGATGACACCGTAAAACGCTGTGGCAAACGCGGTAAGCAATGAGGCCAGTAACAGGGAAAGCATACGAATTTTGCGAACGGAAACACCCAATGCGGCGGCCTGAACATCCCCCCAACGCAACGCGTCATAATCCAAACTATACCGCAGGGCGAAGAGAAGCGCCGCGCAAAACACCAGCCCCACCAGCAACGCCTCGCGCCAGCTCCCCTTACCTAAATCGCCAAATGTCCAAAACACCGTGGCGGCGACTTGGCTGTCCGCGGCAAAATACTGCAACGACATGGTGGCCGCACCGAAAAAGGAAGAGAGCGCCACCCCCGCCAAGATAAGCCCTTGCGGAGTCATTCCCGGCACCATGCTGAATCCCAAAATGCATAAAGCCACGGTAAACGCGCCCAAAAACGCCCCCATTGCCACAAAACTTATGCCCCCAAACGCCCCTGCGGAAGCAAGCAAAATCATAGCGAAGCTGGCCCCAAACGCAGAGCCTTGCGAAAGGCCCAACGTGAACGATGAGGCTAAAGGGTTCGCGAGCACGTTTTGCAAGATAACCCCGGAAAGGGCCAGAGCCGCTCCCACCACAAGAGCCGCGACAACTTTGGGCAACCGCAGTTGCCAGATCACATACCGTAAATCAGAATCCGTATTGGGAAAAATCAACGCCCGGAGCACCTCGGACCACGAACGTTCAAGGGCACCGTGCATCACCCCCGTCACGATAAGGGCGCAGATACCCAGCCCCATCACCAGCCAGAACCACGCCATTCCGACTCGTTCCGGTCCAATCCCGCCTCCGGCGACCGGGTTCGTATGGGCGAGAGCAGGCCCGTTCACGTGGACTGCCGGGCTTCCCCCCCATTTATCACTGTGCCGGGACCGGAGCATATTCATCCTGCCTTTCCATCGTTCCCGCTTCCTCTGCGTCCTTCGCCAGAATCAGTCGTGCGAATCCCCCTGTTTCCTCCACATATCGCGCGTACAGCGGTGCTCCGTTAAACAGAGTGAATATGGCGTCCGCTTTGGCAACAGGGTCCATCGCCGCATAGTGATCTGGATAGGCGGCCTTTGCCATAAAGAAGGCGTTGCAATATAACACTTCAGGATTATTAAAGTATGATGTATGTGGCAAAAGTAACCATACCTTTCCTGCACGGACAGCCCGCAACCGTGCGTAGTATCCGCCATGGGTTTTCTCGTCTTCCCGGATCAGCGGCAGACCATTCCCGTCCACAAAAAGAACAGGCGGGTTCACACTAAGCACGAACTCTCTGTCCACAAAGCAATGTCCGGTTTGTCCAATCGCATCCACCACGTTCGCAATCCGTGCCAACTGGAATGGAAAAAATTTTCCCGCACTGCTTGTAATTCCCTGCTGCCCTTTGTAGGAAAGCCCCCCAACATAGGCCACAACCTGATTTTCAGGCTCCGGGCGGTACCACAGTTCATCCGCCAATGCCCGAACCTGTTGGACAAGATTTCGCGCCTTCTCCCTTTTATTAAGCACCTCTCCCGTGAGTAAGATGGAAGAAAGAAAGGCTTCCTCATCAAAATCGGGGAAACCCTGACTTACCGCTACCACGGGGATACGCAGCTTGCGTTGCAGCAAATCCGGCTCGGAACGGTCCACGGAAAGAAGAAAAACAACGTCAGGCCTGAGGCTGAGAATTCGCTCATAATCGGGGATGCGTACCGCTCCCCCCATGCCCACGACAGGCAAACCGGCAAAAAGCTCGCGGTTGAGCATGGCGTAGGGCTTGGTCAATGCGGTTTTTTCTATGTCTTCCACACCCACAGCCTTAGCCTGTTCTCCCAGATAGGTGACAAATGCCATGCTGCTGCCCAGTGCCACAAGCCGGTGTATCTCCGGGGGGAGTCGCACCTTTCGACCAAAGGCGTCTGTGACTATTCTGGAAGCGTCCGCGGCAGCAGCCAAACCGTTAGCCAAACCGTTAGACTGACCGTTAGCCCGACAGCTAGCCGGACCGCTGAACAGGAATATAAGCAGGAGAGCAATCACCACTCGTGTGGCTGCTCCCACCCAAGCCGGTAGTCGCAACGGGTGTTCAACCTGAACAATACCCCGGACACGACCAACCCAGACCGTGGACTCCATATCACCCTCCCATCTTAGCAGTCTGTCATCAACAGAACGCGCCATGCCTATGTGCGTCATCGAGGAAACGCACTGCACGAGAGTCGTACTCAGTTACGCCGCTTCATACCGCCAAAGAATCATTTCAAGGGAATACGGCGTTCTTTCGGTATAGGTACCCGCCTCATCCCGGAATGTCTCCAGATGCCGGGCAAGCTCCGCGTCATCTGGTTCTACTCCGTAGTTTTGCAGGGTAATGGTGGTGGAGTGCACAATGGCATCCCATGATTTAGGCACCACCCATTCACCGGTCACTGGAATGGCTGTGTAGGCAATCCCCTTTCGTGCCAGCCACTCCCGCATATGCCGCACATTATTAAAGATACGGGGTGTAATGTCGTGGCGGGTAAAAAGATCGGCCATAACGTTGGAGACGATAACGTCAGAAAATCCCATGTAGATGCCCCACCCTGAAATACAGCGCAACAGCTTATCCCGGCTGGCGTCATCATGGATGGCTGGCGTCATGGACGCGAACACAACCTCAAACTGTTCCTCCGTCTGAAAATCGTCCCAGCCGGATTGAACAGTAGAAATATTCGATACCCCCCGCGCCTGAGCGTCTTCTTCCAAAATACGCAGCATTTCTGAAGAAATATCCACAGCGGTAACATGCTGCGCTTCCATGGCAAGCCGCAGGGTATACATGCCGCTACCACACCCCACATCCAAAATGCGTTTGCCGGCAAAGGTGACTCCGTTCTCACGGGCCGTGCGCAACATACCGGCCTCGTAGGTGTCTTCTCCTTCTGAAAACCGGGGGAAAGTGTGTGCCTTAGCATTCCAAAACGCCTTCGGATCACCGGACATTTCTATAACTCCCATTTGATGCTCACTCCTGCGTTACAACCCAGTGCGGGAAATCCCCATGATTCCTCGTAGTGTTCGTCTGTAATGTTGTCGGCATACATTTCCAGCGTTATATGCTCGTCCATCTGATAGCGTAAGCTTGCCCCCACGGTGCTGTAGGCCCCCAGAGTGCCTTTATCTAACGCTGCGGTATTGATATAGTATTCACGCTCTCCCACATATGTAAGTGTGGTATCCAGTGTTAGATCTCCGGTAATGGACCACGACAGCCCCACGGTCCCTTTCCAGTCCGGGATATAGTCAAGATGCTTCAGCACCCCATCAGGATCGGAAGGATCATTGCTTTTTCTACTATCCTGCCATGTTATGGCTGTCTGTAACCAGACAGTATCAAGTATGGGATAGCTGCCATGTAATGTGGCTCCGTATATCTTCGCATCCGTATTATAGGCAGCCCACGCCTGATTGCTCGGAGGACGGCTCACATACACAGCTTTATGCATAATATAATCTGCAATGTTGTAGTAGAATCCAGAAAGCTTAACAAAACCGTGGTTGGCAAAAGTGTATTTATAAGCCACATCCATTCCTCTGGCTGTTTCCGGCTTTAGCCACTTACCTTCCAGATACGGAACATTCACCGCGGTATCGCTAGAAGCCGCCTGTGAATTCCAATACAGCTCCGGCATGGAGGGGGTTCGGTAATTTTGGTAGACAGCCACCGAAGCAGATTGGCTGTCTGTAAACGCGTAGGTGAGCATAAGTTTGGGGGAAACGGCCCAGTCCTCATACGTTGGCATGCCGCCATCGGGCCGGTACTGAAAACTGTCGAACCGCAGCCCGTAATCCAAAGTCAGAAAATCGGTAACAGCAAATGTGTCCGCCACGAACATTCCGACGATCTCCGCAGGCGGATTAGGGTCCGAAGACTCCATATCGCCGGTCCAGCCATTTGCCCCGTGTTTATTGTAGTTTTTGTCCACAAAGCGCACATCAATGCCCCCAGCGCGCATTTTTTTGTACTCTCCCCCCACCAAGAGTTGATGGTCCCCTACCGAGCCTCCGCCCTTACCCTTAAATCCATACGTCGTATCAACATCCACCATGCGTTCCAGCACCAAATCGCCATCTTTTGTGAGAGAAGGATTAAAGGCATTGGGACCGGCGGACGGGCCGACCTGCATGCGGGCATTCACATCGGCATAGTTCTTCTCGTGCCGGGTTTCCCTGTTTTTAAACGCCATAAGCTCAAAGTAGGCGGAGTCTGTCAGCTCCTGCCGGTATGTAATATCCATCAGGTGACGTTCCTTCCGCCAATGGGCATCGTCACCGATAACATTCATGGAAGGCGTGGGTGAGCCGCCAGCAAAGAATTCCCCACTCGCCACGGGGTATGCACCATCAATAGCGGAGCCGAATCCGGGCAGAGCCGGGTCACTGTCGCTGGTGGGGTTTCCGTCCGCTCTGTTTGAACGGATTAGCCCCCGACGGGTATCGCTATAGGCGTAGCTAGTTACAAGTTTCGCTTTCCACGGCAGATCAAGGTAGAGTTTCGGGTTGGTATGAAACGATTCATAGTCATTGTTGCGCAGATACGGCGCTGCTTTTTGATGGCTCATTCCCATGCTCACACCAAGAGCCTGAAACTGTTGGGCATAGCTGGCCCGCAGATTATGAAAATCGTGCACACCATCCCAGCCCCCTGTCGTGATATAGACGCTGGCAGCCGGATCTTCTGCGGGGTGTCTGGAGTATGCGTTTATGACCCCGCCGAGCGCGCTATTGCCATACTCCACAGAGCTTCCCCCCTTTATCACCTCGATTCGCTCAATAGTATCAAGAGGAATAGTTCCAAAATCGATATAATTCCCCCCGACAACACCGGAAGAGCTAATATTCCTTCCGTCCAAATTCAGCATAATGCGCTTTGATTCCATGCCCCGGATGGAAATAATGTCACTGCTGTCACCAAAGGCAGCCTTGCGTTTAAAAGAAATTTCAGGGTCGCGAACCAAAAAGTCCGCTACATTATTACTTCTGTTGCTTTCCGTCACAATGGCTGAAGAACGGTCGAGTTCTTCACCTGCGTCCTGCCCCTGAACCGTTATGGTTTCCAGCACAAAAACTTCCTGCATCAGTCTTTCTTCCGCTGTGGCGGTCCGCGCCGTCCATACCAGCATCACAAGGATGAACATTGGTATTCGTTTTACCATCTCCCTTCCCCTACTCTGTTAGCTGACACCAACCGGACTAAAGTAATACGTAATTTTAAAAAGGAACACTTTTTATTACTTTTTTATAAAAAGTGTTACTCATGTATAAAAAAAACAGACTCGCGTCCAGCAACTAGCTAAAATTTTTAGCGGAGTGCGTTAGTAGACAATGCCCGTTGCAAAAACAAAAGCCTCCGCCAAAGGCGGAGGCTGAATGGAATGCAAACGGGGAAACCGGAAACTCCGGTGGTGCACTGCTCCCCAATCGCAAATTACTTTTTAAGCCAAGGCATCATGTCGCGCAGACGCTTGCCCACCGATTCAATGGGATGGGCGGCTTCCAGACGACGACGGGCCGTGAAGGTGGGGTAGTTTGCCTGCGATTCCAAAATGAAATCCTTGGCAAAGCGCCCTTGCTGAATGTCTTCCAGCACGCGCTTCATTTCCTTCTTGGTTTCTGCATTCACAATGCGCGGTCCGGTCACGTAGTCGCCGTATTCGGCGGTGTCGGAAATGGAATAGCGCATTCTGGCAAGGCCGCCTTCATACAACAGGTCCACGATGAGCTTGGTTTCGTGCAAGCACTCAAAGTACGCGATTTCTGGCTGATATCCGGCTTCTACCAGAGTTTCAAAACCAGCTTTGATCAGTGCGCTAAGGCCGCCGCACAACACAGCTTGTTCGCCGAAGAGGTCGGTTTCGGTTTCTTCCGCAAAGGTCGTTTCAATAACGCCGGAGCGGGTGCCGCCAATACCCTTAGCATAGGCCAAAGCCTTCTCCACAGCCTTGCCCGACGCGTCTTGGTGGACAGCGTACAAGCAGGGAACGCCACCACCTTCGGTGTAGGTGCGGCGAACGAGATGGCCCGGACCCTTGGGTGCGACCATGAACACGTCCACATCCTTGGGGGGAACAACCTGGTTAAAATGAATGTTAAAGCCGTGAGCGAACACCAGCGATTTGCCAGCAGTCAGATGCGGCTTCACATCCTTTTCATATACGGAGGCCTGATACTGGTCGGGGAGTAGGATCATGATCAGGTCGGCCTTGGAAGCTGCCTCGGCTGCGGACATAGGCTCGAAGCCGTGTTCCTTGGCAAGAGCATAGTTGGCGCCGCCGGGGCGCTGACCGACAATGACGTTCACGCCGGAGTCACGCAGGTTCTGAGCGTGGGCATGGCCCTGGCTGCCGTAACCGATGATGGCAACAGTCTTGTCCTTCAAGACATCCAGGTTGGCATCCTGTTCATAATAAACCTTCATTACTACTCCCTGCCGCGCCAGGCGCGGCACACACGTTAGGGTTGGGTATAAAAAAACCCGCCTGAGAGCCGACTGGCGCTCAGGCGGGTTGCCTGGCTTGGTTCGTCAACTCTCGGGTTGCATGGATCGGCGCATGGCGACAGTGCCGGTCCGGGCAATCTCTTTGATGCCGAAGCGGGTTAGTAGTGCGATGATCGCCTCAATCTTGCCATGGTCGCCCGTGGCTTCTATGGTCAATTCGTTCATGCTCACATCTACTACCTTACACCGGAATATGTCGGCTATGCGAAGGATTTCCGCTCTGCGGCTATCTTCCGCATACACCTTCATAAGCGCCATCTCCCGCTCTACGGCAGCGAGGTCCTGAAAGTCAACAACTTTAATTACTGACACCAGCTTACGCAGTTGCTTGACGATCTGTTCAACAATCTGCTCATCGCCGCTGGTGGTGATAGTCATGAGTGACACCCCCTCTTCCAGCGTTGGGGCCACGTTCAGCGAATCGACGTTAAATCCGCGACCACTGAACAACCCTGAAACGCGAGAGAGCACACCGGGTTCATTTTCCACAAGTACCGACAGTACGTGACGCATGGCCTGCCCTCCTACACCAGCAGCATTTCTTCAAGCGAGGCGCCGGCAGGCACCATGGGGTATACGTTTTCCTCCGCCTCCACACGTACGTCTATGACGCAGGTGTTGGGAGAGGCAAACGCCTCCGTGAATACGGGAACCAGTTGAGACTCTTCGGTAATGCGGTAGCCCGTGGCTCCATAGGCTTCCGCCAGCTTCACGAAGTCCGGCTGCGCATCCATGCAGGTATTGCAGTAGTTCTTCTTGTAGAAAAGCTCCTGCCACTGCCGGACCATGCCAAGGTACCCGTTGTTCAGAATGACTATTTTCACCGGAAGCCGGTTGCACACAGCGGTCATAAGCTCCTGACTATTCATCTGGATGGAGCCATCACCCGCCACGTCTATGACCAGCTTATCCGGGAAAGCCATCTGTGCGCCTATGGCGGCGGGCAGGCCGTATCCCATGGTGCCAAGCCCGCCGGAGGTCAGCAGCGTTCTTGGCTTACGGAACTTATAGAACTGGGCGGCCCACATCTGGTTCTGGCCCACCTCGGTGGTGATGATGGCCTCGCCCTTGGTAAGCTCGAAAAGAGTTTCCACCACCTTCTGCGGCTTGAGCCTACCGTTGCGGATATAGGTGGGCGGCTGCGCCGTCCGCCATTCTTCCACCTGCCGAATCCATTCGGCATGATCCCCGCGCCAGTCCGTCTCCGCAAAACGCGAAGCGACAATATCCTGCATACCTGCGAGAGCCTGTCGACAGTCTCCCACCACGGGCACGTGCACCTCCACATTTTTACGGATGGAGGTAGGGTCTATGTCGATATGGATAATCTTGGCACCGGGGGCAAAGGTTGAGAGCTTGCCTGTGACCCGGTCGTCAAACCGGGCACCGGCGGCAATAATAACATCCGCATGGCTGATGGCCTTATTGGCGGCAAATGTGCCATGCATTCCCAACATGCCGAGCCACAGCGGATCGTCCGCGGGAAACGCGCCCAGCCCCATCAGGCTTCCCACCACGGGAATGCTCAACGTGCGGACCAACTCGCCCAGTTCCGCACTGGCGTTGGACGAAATAACTCCACCGCCCGCGAACACCAAGGGACGCTTTGCTTGCAGAATATGCTCCACCGCGCGCCGCAACTGATTCAGATTGGGCCGGTAGGTGGGGTTGTAGCTGCGCATCTTAATGTCGTCGGGATAGCTGAACGCGCACATCTGGTTCTGCACGTCTTTGGGAATATCCACAAGCACGGGGCCCGGTCTCCCGGAACGGGCCAGATAAAAGGCCTCCTTTATGGTGGAGGCCAGTTTGGTCACATCCTTCACCAGATAATTGTGCTTGGTGCACGGTCTGGTGATGCCGACAATATCCACCTCTTGAAAGGCGTCATTTCCTATAAGTGGAGTGGGAACCTGTCCCGTCAGAACAACCATGGGAATGGAATCGCAATATGCCGTGGCAATGCCGGTAACGGTGTTGGTCGCACCGGGCCCCGATGTGACAAGACACACCCCGACTTTGCCGGACGCACGCGCATAGCCATCCGCAGCATGGACCGCCCCTTGTTCGTGCCGAACAAGCACGTGGCGGAGATTCTCGTGCCTTGGCAGTTCGTCGTAAATGTCCAGCACCGCCCCGCCGGGGTAGCCGAAGATGACATCCACGCCTTCACAGGCAAGACACTCCAAAAGGATCCTGGCCCCACTAAGTTCCATCTAACCCTCCGAAACGCGGTACCGGTCCAATATGCTCAGGAGCCGGGTCTTTCCGTCCAGTTTCTGTTTCTTCAGCTCTTTCAAGGTCACCTCTTCGGAAGGGGTGCGGGCTATTTTACGTTCAAGCTTTTCCAGCTGTTTTTTGAAGAGGACGTGCCCCTCCCAAAGGGTTTTCAGTTCGGTGTCCTTGGGAAGATACTTTTCAAGCAGCTCAATGTCTCGTGCTTCCATAAGTCTCTCTCCTTCCTTTGGAGGTTATTCAGCACAGTCTGTGTTGAGCAATGCCCACACGGGTTCCTCTGCTGATTCTATCCGAATTGTCTTCTGACGGCTGGCGTGCCCCGCCACCAAAGAGAGGCGGTTGGGCCGCAGGGAAAGCTGTTTTGCCACGTACTCCAAAAGGGCCTTGTTTGCCTTGTTATCTACAGCCGGGGCATTGAGACGAATTTTCAAGCGTCCCTGATGCTCCCCAACCAACTCACTCCGCTTTGCTCCGGGTTGCACCCATACGCGCAATACAAACGTACCGTCCCCCGCAGGGAAAACATACACCGGCACCGCCATGTCTACACATTGCCGGTTTTAAGATAGGCCACCTTTTTTTCCATGACCTCCAGTTCATCTGCCTCTTTCTTGCTCATATCCAGCAATTGCTGATGGGCATCGATAACAGCCTGAACTTTCATCTCAAACTGAGCGCGCAGTTTCCGTGACGAAGCAATCTCTTCCTGCACTTTGGCAAGACGCTGATGCCCCTGATTAATCAAATTTTCCGCTTTACCGTAGGCCGCATCGATAATGAGCTGGGCCTCACGTTGCGCGGTGGCTTTCAAATCGTCCGTCACACGCTGCGCGGTGAGTAATGTGTCGCGGAGCGTATTCTCACGTTCTTTAAAATCGCGAACCCGGCTTTCCAGTTCCGCGACCCGCGTCTCCAACCGGGTGCGTTCTTCGCTCAGCGTGCCGATGGTGTCGGCCACGTCCTGCATGCAGCGGTCCACCTCGTGGACATCGTACCCGCGTAAGGAACGGGAAAACCGCTGGTTCAGAATATCAATACGGCTGACAGACATGGCCTACCCCCTTAGAAAGAACCAGCGAGTTGGTAAAGCGAACGAACAACAAACATTTTGATGAATTGGATGGCGAGTAACAGAACCACGGGAGAGAGGTCCAGCCCGCTTATATACGTAAAGGGCAACCATTTGCGAATCCGGTAAAACACAGGTTCCGTAAGGTTACGAATGATTCTGACAACGGGATTATACGGGTCCGGGTTGACCCACGAAAGTACCGCCGCGATGATGATTATCCAGAAATAGAGCGAAAGAACCGCATCTAGTATCCCCGCGATACCCAAAAGGAAATTTCCAGCAAGTAAATCCATGCCACCTCCGAAAAGGGCGAATAGAATATGTTCGTTGTTCACGATCCCGCGTGAATGTGGAAGTCTCCTCTTAGCGGATATCTTTCCACCTCTCGCACACCTAAATCAAGCAAAAAAATGCGCCGTTCCGCTTTTCTCCACCGCAACAAATGTCCAAACGCGTGCTTTAAGGATGGCCCTTCCACTGGAGAATAGCTTGGCGCAGACTCCAAAAATCTGGAATGTGCCTATCCGCTGCGAGTGTCTCATTTTTAAAGGCCCAAAAGGGAACACCCGCCCCCTGCGCCGCCCCTTGGTCCGCCGTGGAATCGCCGATAAATGCAATCTGGCCCGGCTTTGCTCCCCACGCTTCCAAAATGCGAAAGGCGCCTTCTGGATGCGGCTTGCCCCGGACCACCGCGGCAGTGATGACCGGGAAAAAGTAAGAAGTCATGCCCCACCTGTCCAACGTAAGTTCCATAGTGTTGGTTCTATTGGTGTACACAGCCATCCGTATATGCAAGGTCTGCAAGGTGGCCAACAATTCCATAAGTCCCGGCTCCGGGCGCATTAGCGGCATAATCTCCGCCACGTAGTCCACTGACTTGCGCACGATCGGAATCTCCGCCCAGCGGGAACGGGGAATAATGTACTCTAGTGAAGCCTGCACCGTGGCAAAATGGACAAAGTCCTCCTGCGCCGGAGCCATGGGAGGAAGCCCCATTCTTTCCAAAATGAGATTATAAAACCGGATATTGCAATCGCGGGTGTCAAACATGACACCGTCACAATCGAAAGCAAGACCAATAAGGCCGTCCGGGAAACCTTCCGCGAGAGTTTGTGGGGTCACATACACGAATCACGTTCTCCTTGCGCCGCCAGCACTCGCACAGGAGGAGCGGCTAACGCTTGTACTACCGGGTTTCGCGCGATTTACACAACAAGAGTGACAATTCCCTGTCCAGCCACGGACGGTCCGCCGGGCAACGCGTGTGACCGAGCAGCTTCCATGCCGGTACACGACACAGACCATACACGGCGGAAGCGGGTGACAACGCTGCAAGCAAGTCCGCATCGGGAGGCACAGGGGCCACACACTCCGTGGCTGCCGCGACGATGAGAGGATGTTCCGTTAAAAACGAGGCTTCGGGCGGAGCAAACCGCAAAAGAGCATCTACCACGGTACGCCATGCCATCAAGCCCGCGTCCGCCGCCTCTTCGGATTGTCCGGAGGAAAGTGACGAATTGACTCCGCGCAAGCCGGAAGGCTCTGCCAATTCCGCCAGTTCATCGTCCTCGTCCACCCCCATCACCCCGCGAAAGGCGGAAGCGGTTTGGGCATATGCAGCGTGCAGCGCATGAAGTTCCTGCAATCGGGATTCCAGTTCCCACGCCAGAATCAGGGTTTTCTGCGCCGCTAATGCGGACTGTCCGTCCGTATCTTCTGCGCCAGAGCTTACCTCTGAGGGGATTGGTAGATGTTCCGTATCCGCCACGAAGCGATCCAGATCCGCCATTTCAGCATGTAACGACGCGGATTCTCTAGCCGCAGTGTCCTCTGGTTGCAGTGCCAGCGTTATCATATCGCGCGGGTGCCGGAACTGCGCTCCCATGGCGAGCATCTCTTCAAGACACGCACGCGCCTGCGACGGCGCAAGGGGCAGCGATTCCGGCACGTAACTTTCCGGCCCTGTCGTGCCGGGAAGGCCGGGGGCAAGAAACCGCACACCACCGGGCAGCCCCTCCGCAAGCCGGGCCTGAAGTCCCGGTACGTGCAAAATAAGCCGTGCTTCGGCGCCACCCCGGACACACTGCTGCATTCCGCCGGATTTGTTTTCTTCCATATACTATACTCCATCGGGGCGGGATACTTCTCCCGCCAGCGCGTTCTTCCGTTACCGCTGCCTAGTTGGCTCCGTGCTTTCCGGCAGTTTGGAAGTGCGAGAGCGGAAACGGGAACAAACGCCCTCACACGGTGGCATGCGCAGGACGCAAGAGGCGTCCAGTGCGAACCGGCAATCCATGCCGCCGGACATATTTCCACGCAAGGCAAGAATTCTATCCGCAGACTCTTCAGGCCCGCAGGCTTCCGAGTCCGGCGAACAGCCCGCACAGTGGGGACAGCCACCGGTCCGGGGAGCATGATTCGTGCACAGGGAACCGGGAGGCGGCATTTCCGCGCTTCGGGATTCCCATAACCCCGCCACCGCTTCCGAGGACAGAGAAAACCGCTCCGCCTGTTCCAGCAACGTATCAAACGCCGCCAAATACCGCGACAACTCCGGGCAACGCCAGTCAGAAGACGCACCGGGATTCAGCCACTCTTCATATAGGCAATGCCCCACGGCGTATAGCGCACAATGCACACCGGGCATACGCACCACCCGTTGACTCGATGCTTTTCCCTGTGCGTCTCCTGAACACGGGCGACTCATCCCTTTACGACCTCATGAGGCCACAATGCCATCCCGCCATCCAGCACATACAGTTCCGTCGCCCCCAGTCCGTATAACTGACAGGCGGCTGAAAAAGCATCGTCCGAGCCTCTCCCCACAAGAACAATGGGGGTAAAACGCGGCACTTCATCCTGCAACCGTTTTTTCAGTTGCGGGTACGGGATATTATATGCGTCTTCAATATGCCCTGCCCGCCATGCCACGGAATCCCGCAGGTCCAGAATAAAAAAGCTGGCTCCGGCCTCCCGCGAGGCGAGAAGCTCGTCCGCTGAGATACCATAAAAGCGGTTGAGCAGCTTATTGGACAGCATGGAGGCCGCCCGGCGCAATAGTTCCGCTCCGCCGCCCGCCAGTTGCAGTGTGGCCAGCCGGTCCACAGTCAGGTTCCCTCCGGCAGAAAGGGCGGCGACAACGGGGTTGATCGCACTTTCCAGCCATCCGTTCCCCGCAGTTCCCACGGCCTGTATGCCCAGCACCAGATGCGAAGCCTTGTCACACAGCAGTTTCAAGGCTATCGGAGAATCTTCTCCTTTTATACCATGCGGCACTGCGGATAACAGCGAAAATTCCGGCTCATGGCCCGCCCGCGAGGCCTCTTCGGCTGTCAGCCCCGCGCTCACCGCGACAAGGCCCGATGCCTCCATTTGCCGCAGCCCCACCGTCTCAGCTCCGCCATCCGCTTGCAACACGGCGATGCCCGCAGAGTCCGCGAGGGAGCTTGCCACCACTCGAGCCGAAGCCAGCACTGCGGCGTCTTCGCTTGCGCCCATACCCGGAGCGGGATGCCCTGCTATTTCACTACGGGGTACAGCAACCCCGGAACCGATAATATACAGGCCTTCCACCCCGGTACGGAACTGCGCGTCCACGGCTATGCAGCCCTGCGCATCTAGCTCCACACCCTCTTCCGCGATAACCGGGTGAAGCGCCCGCAGGGGATCCGTCCAGAAGAAAACGTCGCCTTCGACCATGCCAGCATTTTCCCCGCCCCCCTGAAGTCCTTTCAGAGAGCCGTCTTCTGACAACACGGCAGACAACGCGTCTGCCCCTGCCACACCGCAGGCTGCGGACCAGTCTACAATTTCCACGCTCCCGTGCGCACATTCTGTCACCCGGCGTGCCCACACACGCCACATATCGGCATCCAGCCCGTCATCAGAAGTGCGCAGCCACGTAACGGCAAAGCCGGAATCTTGCAGCGGTGCCAGCAGCGCGGCGGCATGCCGCCCCCCGACAACCACCACTTTTTCCGGCGCGCGCTCCGCAAGCCATGCATCCAGCGCGGCCCCCTCATCAACGGGCCATGGAACAACATTGTCCGCCGCCCGCAGCGTGCGGGGAATGCGGGGTTCCGCACCGACCTCCAGCACAAGCTGATTAAAACGTATTTGCAGCATTCCGCGCGGAGCGTGAACTGTGACCTGCTTGCCAGTAAAATCCAGTTCCACTTCCTCTGCCGGAATAATCCCCACCTGCCGGGCCTCAATCAATGCGGAAGAAACTCGGCGCGAGGCGGACAAGCGGGCAAAAGGCCCATCGCCTTTACCCGTTTCCACTTCGGGGATAATCCAATTAACCTCCACTTCCGGCGCAAGGCGCTTCACCCTAGCTGCCACTTTGGCGCTCGCCGCCCCGGAACCGACCACAACTATGCGCTGCATTGTTACCTTCCTCTTCCAGATTCCCTAATGATTCTATGGACTGCATTTAGTGTATCGCAATCCCTCACATCATGCAATTACAGATAGTTAGCCAATAGGTTTTCCCATTTGAATCCGTAGTTTTCCTTGACCAAAACCGTATACAAGAGTATAGCCACCCTCAATATCCCTTGGAGGCTACGTATGTTCGGATTAGGTATGCAAGAAGTTTTGGTCATCCTCGTTGTCGTACTGCTGGTTTTCGGTGCCAACAAACTGCCTGAAATCGGCGGAGGCTTGGGACGCGCCATTAAAAATTTCAAGAAGGCCACCACCGAACCTGATGAAATTGATGTGACGCCCTCTTCCAAAAAAAAGGATGACGACGCCTAGCGCCCCCGTGGACGGTTGCGGAGACGTGCTGTCTCTCCGGTCAGCCCGACCGCAATGCTCCTCTTTGCCTCTTTGGCATCCGCCATGTGAAAAAACGCCGACAGAAGGTCACTTCTGTCGGCGTCTTCATATTCACATACCTGCATGCTCTAGAATACTTACTGAGCGAGTTGTTCCAACTGCACTACGAGCCCCCGCTGCCCCACATATTCAGCAAGGCGGGCACGAAGCGCTTCCACATCCAGCACCGTAACGCGCCACTGGCCCGATACAGAGGTGGGGGCGAAAACGACCTGTTCCAACGCCACCTCGTCGAGCAGGTCCGTCCACCCCTGAAGCATTGTGTCAAACGCCTCCACGCCATCCGGGGTATACCAACCGTCAACCTGTAGCATAGCTCCCCCAGCCTGCACCATCTTTGCCGCACGGGAATCAAAGTATGCGCCCCATACGTCGTACCAAGCGGTTTCAAGCGATTCGGAACGGGCGAATAACGGAGTCATGCCGGACGGTAGCGAGGCAGTGCCGTCCTGCAAGGAAACCGTCCAGATTTTCCCTTCCTGTGAGAGCCGCAAAGTGAGCGGAGCGTCTGAACTAGGCGAAAGCCCATACAATACATGAAGTCGGCCCAAAAGCTCCCATGTGCCGGGCTGTACGCTGCCGTACTGCGGATTATACGCCACTGTGGCGGTTTCTCCAAAAAATCCAAGTTTACGTAATTCCGTGCGCAGGGCCGCCCGGTTCACCTGTGCGTCTACCAGCAAGCGCATGGTGCCATCGCCCAAATTTTCCACCCCTTGCTCGGTATAGCTCACAATAAAACGGGAAGCCTTTGGGGCGAGGAAGGCCCTAAGAAAAACACCCCGCTCTTCAGAAAGCGCATCGCGGAGCATATCTTTTGCTTCGTCAAAAACAGCTTCACCAAAGGCGGCCCTCCGGGCTTCATCCCGGTTGGTGGGCAGCATGGCGTCTTTTTCGGTTGCAGTCTGCGCACGGTCTACCCACAACGCTTGCGCCGGACGAGCGAACGCGCTACCGCCGGACGCCACACCAAGAACCACGCAAAAAAACGCTACCACGCAGGGGCGGAGCACACGGTGTGAACCGGAGGCGACAGGGCGGAACAGGGGAAACAAAACAAAAGAACGGGACGGGAATGGCATGGGCATCTCCTACAATCATATGCCACGCTTCTATCTGCTCTGTGGCAGTGCGTTGGCAACGTATCGGGCCACCGGCTGAAAAAGTACCAGAATAGCACGGCGCAAAGGGACGGGTGCGCTGGTCCGCTGGCCCCCGCGGGTCCGGGTGGCAAAAAGGCCGGGAGTCCCGGCCTTCTTCATAACGAATCTGTCAACTTCGCGCTACAGGCAAGCCGCGTTTTCTTCAGGAAAAACCACCTGCACCTGCTCCGCCTCATCATGGGCTCGCCGTTCTATGGAACCGATAACCCACGCGTTTTGGTGCAACGCCTCCAGCCGGGACATGACATCTTCGCACACTTCCGGGCTGACGATGAGCACATAGCCAATGCCTGTATTGAAGATTTGCAGCATTTCCGGCCAGGAAAGGTTGCCCTGTTCCTTCAGCCAATGGAACACAGGCTGCACATCCCAGCTACCAAAGGTAATATTGGCCTGCACGGCAGAGGGCAATACGCGGGGCAGGTTATCATAGAACCCACCACCTGTAACATGCACCATGCCTTTGATTTCAAAGTCACGCAGGAGATTGCGCACGGTTTCCACGTAGATGGCTGTGGGCTCCAGCAACACCTCCGCCACGGTACGATCTGTACCGGGGAAGGGATCGTGTCCCGAAAGCCCGCTTTGCTCCAACAATTTGCGGACTAGCGAGTAACCGTTGGAATGCGGTCCTGTGGAGGCAAGCCCAATGACCACGTCGTGCACACGAATGCCGGAACCATCCACAAGACGAGCGTTGTCGGCAATGCCTACGCAGAACCCCGCGAGATCATACTCGCCGTCTTCGTACATGGTAGGCATTTCCGCCGTTTCCCCGCCCAACAAAGCAGCGTGAGAGCGCTTGCACCCTTCCGCCACCCCGGCAACCACCTGTTGCGCCTTATCCACATCCAAGCGGCCTGTTGCAAAATAGTCCAAAAAGAACAAAGGCTTGGCACCTTGAACCAAAATATCATTCACACTCATGGCCACAAGGTCAATGCCCACGGTGTCGTGCTTGTCAAACTGGAACGCCAGCTTAAGCTTGGTTCCCACTCCATCGGTGGAAGCCACCAACACAGGGTCTTCCATTCCAGAGAGGTCTGGTTTGAACAGTCCGCCGAATCCGCCGATATCGGACAGTACGCCGTTAATGTGCGTTGCCGCGACGAGACTCTTTATTCTGCTCACAAGGGCGTTACCGGCATTGATATTCACCCCGGCCTCGGTGTACGCTCTTGCACGATCTTCAGGCATGTACATTGCTCCTTAACACAGTGTCGCTACGTGATTTTCGGAAGCCCTTCATAGGCTTTTAGCGCTCAAAGAGCAAGGAGAACTCCAATGAGTGGAAAACTCCCACGATTTCGCACGATAAGGCTCCCACAGCCACCAAGGATGCGACTTTTACTGATTTTCCTGATGTGCGGGGCTCCGTTCTTCCCCCTGCCGTCCACCCCGGTTCCCTCGCTGCTCGTGCCACAGGCGGCATTGGCAAACACGCCTCCGTTATCCGGGCAGGACTCCGCGCGTAAAGACTCGGTTATCGGCACTTCAACAGACAGCATCTTTCTGGGACGCGACGGGGAGACGGGAGACAGAATCCTTCGTTCCACCCCTTCGCACGACACGTCAACCCCGTCTGGCAACGGCACTCAGCAAGAAATTAATATTGAAGTCTATCCGCGCGTGTACCCCCCGTATATGCCGGGCGGGTGGGGCAAGGATCGACCAGAAAAATCGCGTCCGTCAAACAGGCCGAACAAATCTGGCAATCCGAACGTTCCAACCCGGCCCCTTCCACAATGACACACGAGAAGCCGCTTTCCCCTCACGGCACAGCAGGCATGCACTCTGCCCTGCTCTGGGCACCGCTCTCTCAGCAGAGAGTGCAATGTGTTCTATGTGCGCACCGGTGTGTTATTCCCGTAGGTTCAGTGGGACGCTGCGGCGTGCGGCATAATCGAAATGGAGAATTGCTAACCTGCGCCTATGAACGCATTGCCGCCGCGAACCTTGATCCCGTGGAAAAGAAACCGCTCTACCATTTCTTGCCCGGCACCATGACACTCTCTTTCGGCACGGCAGGCTGCAATATGCGGTGCGCCTTTTGCCAAAACGCCCCGCTGTCTCAAGCACGCCAAAGTCATCGAACCTCTGTCACAGAAACGCAACGCCGATGTAGCGAGGGGCAGCGCATTACACCAGAGGCTCTAGTGGCGGAAGCCCTACGCCTTGGTGCGCAATCAATTGCCTACACCTATTCCGAGCCAACCATTTTCTTCGAGCTGATGAGGGATACCGCAACGCTTGCCGCTGAACACGGGCTGTACAATATTTTAGTTTCCAATGGGTACCAAAGCATTGAGACACTCGTTGCGCTGCAAGGACTCATCCATGCCTGCAACATTGATCTTAAAGCATTTTCCGAACGCTTCTATCGCGATGTGTGTGGTGCGCACCTTGCCCCCGTACTCGATACATTGCGTGCCATACACAGCATGGGATGGTGGCTGGAAGTTACCACGCTTCTTATTCCGCAAACCAACGACACGGATGCCGAAGTACGTGGCATAGCCTCTTTTCTGCGCACCGAGTTGGGGGCTAACGTACCATGGCACATTTCACGTTTCCAACCAGCACACACGTTCAGACACCTTCCCCCAACCCCATTGGAAAAGATGGAACAAGCATGGCAGATAGGTCGGGAGCATGAATTACACTTCGTGTATCTGGGCAATGTACATGGACATCCTTCTGAACACACAACTTGCCCTTCTTGTGGAAACGTTGTAGTTCGCCGGACTGGATTCCGCGCCATTCCCCACGGCGTTCCACGTTGTCCGCAGTGCGGTTACTGTATCCCCGGCATATGGAGTAATACGGCATGATTCTTGTCAATACCGGCAACGGCAAAGGGAAAACCACCGCGTGTGTGGGGCTGGTCATTCGCGCGATGGGGCAAGATTTCACTGTCGCCTTCGGTCAATTCATGAAACGAAATGACAAAGCCGGTGAACAAAAAATACTCAGCACGCTGTTGGGTGACAACTTTCACGCCCAAGGCAAAGGATTCTTCACCCGCCCGGAACAATTCCCAGAGCACCGCACTGCGGCGCAATCGCTCATTCGCTGGGCAACCGAACGCATACCACGCGTGGACATGCTGGTTCTGGACGAAGCGCTGTACGCCCTTTCCGCAGGACTACTGCAAAAAGAGGAACTGCAAGAGCTTATCGCCCTTGCCCGCACAGAAGAAACCCACTTGGTACTCTCCGGCAGAGGCTGCCCCGACTGGCTCACGCAAGAGGCCGAATTAGTGACAGAAATGACGGAAGTAAAGCATCCGTACAAACAAGGCATTCCCGCCCAAAAAGGCATTGAATTTTAGCATGATAGATGTGCCTATCTGGAACTCGCGAGATGCCTTGAGCCGCATGGGAAGTGATTCCGAACTGCTTACCCTGCTCGTTCGCACATTTCTGGACGATGCCGCCATCAAAGAACAACGCATAGCCGAATATGTCCGCCATGGCCTGAATAACCGAGCCTGTTTAGAGGCCCACGCCCTCAAGGGAGCCGCAGCCACGGTTGGTGCGGAACGGGTAGCGGCTTACGCGCGACATCTGGAAACTGCGTTGCGGATATCCCCTTTCCCTGAACAAATGTCGGCGGCGCTGCCCGCTTCCCCCGCCCCTGCTACAGATATCCCCAAATTGCTGGCAACTATCCGCGAAGAACTGGACTTGCTGCGGCAACACGCCGTGGTAAAATAACTATACTACGATTTTTACTTGCCTCCGCCAGCGGTTTCGTCTATCAGACCGCTTGCATCATCGAATTCCGTACGGAGAGTAGCGCAGCTTGGTAGCGCATCTGGTTTGGGACCAGAGGGTCGCAGGTTCGAATCCTGTCTCTCCGACCATAAAAATCAAGGGCTTATGACACATCGTCATAAGCCCTTTTTCTGTGAAACATTGTTTCCCTACCATCTCCCTACCAGAATTTGTTGATGGAGAGTGCAAACGTGTGATCCTTGTGCTTCAGATACTAATGCTCCCAATCCTTCGTCTGACGTCCCGTATCAACTACCGCTTCCTTTTTTTACCTCGTTTTTTTCTTACTGTTCCTTGAATAACCCTCAGGGATCCCGAAGGCTGGATAACTTGCCGACCTCCTCCATCATCAACCGCATCTTTCGACGCGACTCTTCCCCGTTCACCTGTTTGACTCTCAATATCACTGCTTCCACTGGGGATTGGTACCGTGCCATGCCCCCCTTGGCTTCCAGTGCAAGAGCATCCCACGTTCATAGATTCACCTTCAGTTTGGACAACCTTCACTCCTCCCCCACTGCCTTCGCGATTTGCCTGCTCACGCTCGCTCAAGTTTAAAACGGCTGCTTCCAGCCTTTCCAGTCTCGACTCAAACGACTCGTGCGCCAAAGGACTCCCCTCATCACGAGGAGACAAGTCACTAGGGTGATCCGACATGAAGTCCAAACCAAATTCTACTAAATTTTGCAGACACCTCCCGGTGGACACCCCATACTCTTCAGACAAGGCGTTAAGCTTGTCTGCATAGCCTTCTGAAATACGCAGCGTAAACTGCTTACTCTTCTTTGCCGCACTTCCGGCTTGTTTTAATGATAGCCCTAATTGTTTCGCGAAATGCAAATCAGCTCGAACCATAGCTTTCCCCTCTTGGATGATGTCAACTGCTATCAGGTAAATACGATTCAGATATCTAACACAATTCGACTTACTTTTGACTCAATGTTGATTTCAAATATGATTTTTAAATTTCTTGTAATAAATTACATATTACATGAAAATTAAAAAATGTGTCAGCTCACTATTAATGGGCAGTTTCTACGTAATTATCCCGTGGAAAAAGATATAGCTGATCATAGCTATGCCTCTTTGAGATGATGTAAATTTCCCACATAAACAGCGTGAACTACCCTGGCATTCAGATCTTGAGGGGCATTAAGCAGGCCGTGAACGGTGTTCTTCGTGCACGACCTCTACAGAAAGTGCGGTTGAGTATTTGAGTAGCCCCCTTCAATTGGACCAAGATCTTCGACCAGTTGGAGTAGCCCCCAATTCGACCGGACACCTCGGCCAACCGAAGAGGTAGTGCTAGAGGTATGTCCAGACATCGTGTTAATGAGATTTCTACAGTCACGGCAGTGGACGTGGTCCAGCATCGCTGATGGCGCATTGCGAAAAAAACCTGTGAAATCTTCAAAAATGAAAGGCCATCTCTACGACGAGAGATGGCCAGAAAAGCAGTTAGATAAGAAAAGACTGAGTATATGGAAGGTATGTACGGTCTTCAGGATCAGTGCAACGTACTACAAATCTAAGGCTAGGCTTTCAACCGAGAACGAGATGCTCGCGGACTGCCTTATCCGTTTCGAACACACCCAGCGGAACTGAAATTTCGTAAGCGCACGATAAACCCCTTCTTACAGCACCACTCCATCAATGCCATGATGCCCTTCAGATCAAGGAGGAGAATTCATGGCCAAGGCATCCCGACAACAGAAGAAGCACCGTTCAGCCGATTTTTGGCGTAAGCATGTCGATGGTTGGCGTGCGAGCAAGCTGACGCAAGCCGAATACTGCCGCAGACATAAGCTTTCGGCAGGCGCGTTTTATCACTGGAAGCGGCGTTTCCTAGAGCAAAGCGAAGATGTTTCCGGCAACACGCCGGACATCGTTGCGATTCCGGTTCAGCAGATCACGGTCAAGGAAATCCAGCAACCGATCATTTTGCATGCTTCAGGCTACCAGGTAGAGCTGGCAGGCGACTTTTGCCAGGGCACCCTCGTCAAGCTCCTTGAAACCCTTGGCCGGTTCGCATGATCCTGCATTCAAACACACGGGTCTACCTCGTGCTGGGCTCAACTGATTTGCGCAAGGCCGTCAACGGCCTGTCCCTCCTTGTCGCCGGTCTTCCAGAGATGGATGTTTTCAGCGGGCAGCTGTTCGTCTTTTGCAACAAAAGCCGGACGCTCATCAAAATCCTCTACTGGGATCGCAACGGGTTTTGTCTGTGGCAGAAGCGGTTGGAGAAGCATCGCTTCTTTTGGCCCGAGTCCAGGGAGCAGGCCCTGGAGCTTGGGGCACGTGAGCTTTCGTGGCTCCTTGAAGGACTCGACCCCACGCGGATGCAGGGCCATCCGAGTCTGAAATATTCGACTATTTTTTGACTATTATCTTTACATTTCAGTATATTATATGTAAAAACCTCCATGAGCAACGCAGTCCTGCCAAATGATCCCAAGGCTTTGAAAGCCATCCTTGCCGACCGGGACGAATACATTTCCGAGTTGCAGGAGCAGGTCCGGTGGCTCAAGGCCGTCATTCATGCGGCGACTTCGGAACGTCGAGCCAAGCCCAATGCCAATGAACGGCAGTATTCGTTGTTTGACGAGGCGGAGGCTGTTGCTGCTGAGTTTCTGAAAGCCGACGACAGCACCGTCGCCGTGCCCAGCCATACCCGCAGGAAGAGAGGTCGGCGTCCCATTCCGCCAACTTTCCCCCGTGTGGAAGTTGTTCACGACCTGCCTGAAGAGGACAAGACGTGCCCCTGCGGCTCTCCTTTGACCCGCATCGGTGAAGAGGTCAGCGAAAAGGTGGACTTCATTCCGGCAAAGATTCAGGTGGTGCGCCACGTCCGGCCCAAGTACGCCTGCCGCGAGTGCGAGGGCGTGGAGGACGACAGCCCCACCGTGAAGATAGCCCCTATGCCGCCGCAGGTAATTCCCAAGGGCATCGCCACACCTGGTCTCCTGGCCTATGTCCTGGCTTCCAAGTTTGTGGACGGGCTGCCGTTTTATCGCCAAGAGCGCATGTTCGCCAGGTTGGGCCTGGATGTTTCCCGGAGCACCATGTGCGGCTGGGCTCTGCGGGTCGCCGAGGCTTGTGAGCCGATCATGGGCCTTCTGCACGAAGAGATTCTGTCTGGGCCGGTCTTGAATCTGGATGAAACCACGGTGCAGGTGTTGAAAGAACCTGGCCGGAAGAACACGAGCAAATCGTATATGTGGCTCGCCCGAGGCGGACCTCCTGGAAAACCCGGCGTACTCTTTCATTATTCGCCCTCGCGTTCCGGCAAGATTGCCGAGGAGTTGGTGCGCGATTTTTCAGGCTACCTGCAAACCGACGGTTATGCGGGGTACAACGCACTGGGAGAGCGGGAGGGCATCATCCATGTGGGCTGCATGGCGCACGTGCGACGCAAATTCATGGACGTGCTCAAGGCCGGGACAAAGAAACGCGGCACGGCTCAGGAGGTGGTCGATCTTATTGCTCAACTCTACGGCCTGGAAAAACAGGCCCGGCAAGCGGGCTTTGATGCGGATCGCATCCAGGCCATGCGTCAGAACCAGTCCCGTCAGATCATGGACACCATAAAGGCCTTGCTTCTGGAGCGGGGACAGCCCACGCCGCCCAAAAGCCTTCTCGGGCGGGCTATAGCCTATGCCTTGGGACAGTGGGAACGAGTTGAAACGTATCTTGAAGACGGAATCTTGCTGCCAGATAACAATTTGGCCGAAAACGCCATCCGTCCCTTTGCGGTTGGTCGGAAGAACTGGCTCTTTTCAGGTTCACCCAGAGGCGCTGCAGCAAACGCGGCCTTGTACAGCTTGGTCGAGACGGCGAAGGCCAATGGACTGGAACCATTGCGATATCTGCACTTTCTCTTTGAAGAGCTGCCGGGCGTGAAGTCGGATGATGAGAGAAGAAGCTTGTTGCCGCAGTATCTTGCCCCTGAAGAACTGGTGTGATAGCTAGATGGTGAAGATTGGAAGAGGCTAAGAAAATTTACGCTTACCTTCAAACAATCACACCATAAAGGGGGATAAAATGAGTTTCATACTGACAGAGAGCGTTACCTGGATCGGTAAGATTGATTGGGAATTGCAAAAATTCCATGGAGAGGAGTACTCAACTTTCAAAGGCTCTTCTTACAATTCATACCTCGTCCGAGATGAGAAAACAGTTCTGATCGACACGGTCTATGGCCCCTTTGGGAAGGAATTCGTCGCCAATCTGGAAAGAGAAATCGATTTAGACAAGATCGACTACATAATCATGAACCACTGTGAAGTGGACCATAGCGGGGGACTACCGGAACTCATGCGCCGCATACCGGACGTACCGATTTACTGTTCAGCCCAAGCGGTAAAAATACTGAAAGGCTACTACCACTCCGACTGGAATTTCCAGGTGGTCAAAACGGGAGATACTCTCTCCCTGGGAGAGAAAACCCTATCCTTCATTTCAGCCCCGATGCTCCATTGGCCGGACTCCATGTTCACCTATATGGACAAGGAGAACGTCTTATTCAGCAACGACGCCTTTGGTCACCACCTCGCATCCGACCTGATGTACAACGATTTGGTCGACCAGGATGAACTCATGAACGAATGCATAAAATATTATGCAAACATCCTCACGCCGTTCAGCAAGTTGGTGACAAAAAAGATCAACGAAGTTGTTGGGCTGGGATTGCCCGTTGACTTCATCTTCCCCAGCCATGGCATCATGTGGCGCGACAATCCTCTTCAGATCGTGCAGAAATATCTGGAGTGGGCAGACGATTATCAAGAGGATCAAGTGACCATCATCTATGACACAATGTGGAACAGCACGCGAGACATGGCCGAGGCGATCGCCTCGGGAATCCGACAGGCTAACGATCAGGTTGTCATCAAAATCCTCCATGTCGGGCAACGCGACAAGAATGACATTCTTACGGAGGTATTCCGCTCCAAAATGGTGGTAGCAGGTTGTTCGACCATCAACAAAGGCATTCTCTCCCATATGGCAGGCATGCTCGAAATGATCCACGGCCTTGCCTTCAAGAACAAGAAAGGAGCAGCCTTCGGCTCCTACGGCTGGTCGGGAGAGAGTGTCAAAATGATTTCTGACAGTCTTGAAAAAGCAGGAATAGAAGTGGTCGCGGAAGGTTTAAAGACACTGTGGAAACCCGACGATGCAGGTCGTCAGGAATGCGAAGCATACGGTCGGCAACTCGCTGAATATTTATAGCCTTAATAAGGAGATAACATGAGCAATACCAAGAAAGTTGGAGTCGCTTTTGAAGTTGAGGGATCAATTCAGTATGCCGATGACTCTGTGGTCAGCCAGACTCTGCTCAACAAGGATACAGGAACAATCACCCTTTTCGCCTTTGACGAAGGCCAGGGACTAAGCGAACACACTGCTCCGTTTGATGCTGTTGTCCACATCCTGGACGGACAGGCCCAGATCACCATTGGTGGGGATTCTCATGCAGTGAGCAAAGGCGAGATGATCATCATGCCTGCCAACATTCCTCATGCACTTCATGCCGAGATAAAGTTTAAGATGCTCCTGACTATGATTCGCGGAGAATAAAGCAGTAAAACCTGAAATAAGACTATAGCCTCGGTGCAATCGCGATTGGAAAAGCCATTGGGGGCCTCACAAAGGGAGGCACCCCCAGTGGCTAAACCATTGGTCATTGCCATTTGAGACAATAAATGCCCCTCGGCAGAGGCAGCACTGATAATTAATCAGTAAGTCGTCCTCCATAACCGCCTGGAAACAAGCAAATTCTGGATAAACCATCAAGCATAACAAATCAGAAAATCAAAAGTAAACGCCCAAAAACCATGTATTTTTCCTTGGTATACCGAGTGTATACCAGCATACGCCTTTTTGCCCCGGTATACAAAAATAGGCGAAATAAGTTCAATTATTTCAGCACTTATTTTCCAGACATTTTCTTCGTAATCAGTAGGTCGTCGGTTCAACTCCGATTTTTGGCTCCAACGAAATCAAGCGCTTACGAAATTTCACCATGTTCTTCCTGCAGTTACGAAATGTCCGTGGATACTAACTTTTCCTGCCTGCTAAACTTGTCATCCACAGCCGTCGTAAACTTCGAACAGATCCTTGGCAGACAGGGAAAAGCGGAGTCGATTCGTTGTGGCAACGGATCGGAATACGTCAGCAACACACTTGCTCACATGGACTGCTAATCAGGGAATATGCATCAAGCCCCCCCCAGCAGAGCATCTGAGCTAATAGGCACAATTTGACCACACGTGATTTTTTTGACAGTCCACATCCCAAGATTGAGGGGGTGTTGCCCATGCAACTGGCCAAGTGCATTCATTAGCCAGAGGATCATCCGAAAAGGGGGAAATTTCGTTGGAGCAACACTAGTGGCACCGACCAAGCGTGCAGGCTGGCGACTCCCATAAAGGTTCAATCAAGGATCAGCTAGTTCTAAAAGGCCTTCGTCGCTCTCTCTAATGATTTCTTTCAACCTTTTCTTTGAAATTCGATATCCTCGAACGCTGCCTTGACCTGCTACATAACACACGCAAGTAAGACCTGTTTCCCCCTTTGAAACTAGCACCTTTTCCGTGACAAGCCATTGTAAAAAAACTCTTAAATCCTCTGAGTAAGGATCTAAATCGAGGATTTTATACAAAGTCATTGGAGGGTAGAGAAGATCATTGCTCCCTTTTGTACCAATGGGCAAAGGAAAAGCTCCACGCCTTCGCAACCATAAATCATACAACTTATCATGCATCCATACTGGAGATGACTTCAAGTTTTCATAAAATCTTAAAAGATCTGAACAAAAATTATAACCAGAATTATTCGGCAGCAATCGATGACTCTGAACAAACCCTAACTTCTAAACAACCCGGCATTTTTCCCATTCCAACTCCCCGTAATAACCGGTGACTTAGTATCCCATCGCAGCGACCGAATAGACGTGGTTCGCTATGGACTGGACGACGAGCTGTTGAAATTGAAAGTTTGATTAGAGCGGAGGACAGAATAACAAAAGAAGACAAACGGAGAGTGAAGAATAAATGACGAGTTACTAAGACAAGCTCGATAGTACTCATATTACTTGGGAGGAATTTTCCTCAAAAAAATCAAACAGTATATTGTTAACAGTCTGAACAACTAGGTCAAATCGAAAAGCTGGAATCGAAAATGTCTGGTGATCTGAAGGAATACCGTATGCATCGCGAAACTTTTCGTCTTCATAGACGAAGAATTGCATATCACTGCAGAATTCCTTTTCAACACAACAGATTACCATTATTTCTCCGGACAACATACTGTCTGAGCACGCTAGTGAAAACCCCCATCGTCCACCATGAAGAAACGGGCGCGTCTGACTATAGTACTTGTGTCCTCCTTTGTCGTGGTCGAACGGAGCGAAGGACGGCACTCTCTCCGAGAGGACTTCCAACAAACCAAGCAATTGTGCTGGGATTCCCATATTTTTGTCTGCGATGTATTCCATAATTTTGTTCAGTTCCTCAATCTCTGCTTATATAGAACGATTGCTAAATCATTTTGAACCATCTTTGGCATTACCTGTAGGGCCTAATCCTTCACAAAGCTGTGACATAATAAAGCTGCCATCAGTCAGCTAACCATCAGTTACAAAATTAATAATTAATTCAACTAACATCCCACCTATCCCTTCACAATCCGCACCTTCGCACTCCCAACACCTGCCCCCTCTTCCAGACTCCCTTCCAGCACCTTAGCCTTCCGCCTCAGCCCCTCTGGGGCGAGGTGGCTGTAGCGCGTGGTCATCTTGAAGTCGGCATGCCCCATAAGCTCTTTTACACTGTAAAGATCCACTCCCTTCTGCACCAGCCAGCTCGCGTAGGTGTGGCGCAAGGTGTGAAAACATACCCGCTGCCGGGAGTCGGCGACGTCTTCGTTAAACAATTCGTCCACGGTGCGGGAATAAGCCTTCGAAATACGGTCTACCTTACCACCGGTGCGACTAGTGAACACCAAGCCGCTACGCTGCCCTAAATGGCGACTACGTAGCACCTCAGTTATCTCATCGGTCAAGTAGGCATAGCGATTTTGCGAATTTTTCGGATCACGGATCAAAATGCGCCCATCTGGAAAGTCTATATCCTGCCATTCCAATGAAGCTATCTCGCCAAAGCGCATCCCGGAAAACAGCGAGATTACAGCCATATCGTGAGACATTGGAGAACGTTCAGCCAACTCCTTCAGCAAGAACACAGCTTCAGCGGGCGTCAAGAAGCGCTGTCGCTGATTGTCCTTCTGTGGAAGCTTAACTTGAAGACCAGGGAAAGGCGCAGACACGTACCCATCACGCAAAGCCAGGTTCCACACTTGCGAAACCACCCCCATGGCGTACTTGATTGTTTTAGGGGACTTTCCAGCCTTCACCATCCCTTGCTTAACCCTCTCCAGGTGAAACGGAACCAGCTTGAGCAAAGGAACCTCTGCCAACTGCGGTGCAATCCAAAGCTTCCATAGAGATGCTTCCGTTGCCCGGGAACGCGCACTCTTCTCGCCTTGCAGAGGAAGGTAGAAATCTGTCCAGAACTCCTGAAAAGTAGTGGCGTCACGCTCAGCCTGCTGCTTGGCCACCTCCCTTTCCTTTGCTTCGGCAGCGGCAACTTCCCGCTGCTCAGCAACCGTCCGTAAGCCTTTACCTGTCCTGTGCGCTTCTTTAAGGTCGTGAAGGATCTTCGACGCCTTAAGGGGGGTCATGTTCTGGGATGTCCATCCAAGCCCTTCCCATTTCTTTTTTCCATCAAGTCTATAGGTAATTTCGATATACAAATCAGCGCGAATCCCGTGCTTGCGTGTCGGGTGTGGTGTGCCATACACACCGGGGTAGTCCGTACGCTCTCTTTTGGGCTTGCTCATCTTCGCTCCTGCGACCCACTAGCAAATAAAAAAGTCAATAATATCAACTTTGCCATCAGAACCAGAGGGTCGCAAAATGGCAAATTCTCCCTACCATCTCCCTACCAGAATAGCGGAATGGAGGGTGATTTTCAATGAAAACCTGTGAAACTCAGATCTTCTATTTATCTGAAATATAAATATAAATGATAACGTGTGACAACCTGTGAAACACCAAAATCTGGTTTGGGACCAGAGGGTCGCAGGTTCGAATCCTGTCTCTCCGACCACAAAAGAATACAGGGGTTATGCCTTACGGCGTAACCCCTTTTTCGTATTTGGCAGGTACAAAGGCAGGTACAACTTTTGTAAGCGCCACAGAAAATTTAGTTGCTGACCCCATGAACGGATCAAATAGAGCGATTCCGACCAGTGCATTTGTACTAAATTCGCAAGTAATGGCAGTCCATTAGGTTGGCACCCTATTCACGCCGCCCTTGCGAACTTCTCAGGCTTGCCCCTTCGCCGCGCGTTGCTCCATTCTGGCCAGCTTTCCCGCTCAAGCACCCGCCACTGCCGGAGCAGTAATGTGCCTAGCAACTCAAAAGGAAGGACCGAATCCGTCTAAACCATCCTAATACACTGTATTCATTTATATTAGTGAATATGAAATCTATAGTCTGTATATCTATAGACTGTAGACTCATGAAATGCAAGCATTCACTGTTCAGCTATGAAAACCACGCAAGAAAAGCGCACCAGATTACGTCTGCTCGCCGCAAAGCGGATACGACAAATTCGGGAAGGAAAAGGGCTGTCTCAAGAAGCGCTGGCAGATATTGCCGGACTGCACCGTACGTATATTTCCAGCATTGAGCGCGGGGAAAAAAACTTTACAGTGGACTCGCTTGAACGCGTCGCGGAAGCACTTGACGTTGATATCAGAGAATTTTTTATTCCTGAATAGCGGATGGGGAACCGCTACGTTGCAGGCTTCCCTAAATGGGGAGGATTACCCTCCGAGCCGAACAGCAGGAATCAGCGCAGCACTTGCAACGCTTGAGCGATATACACGCGAACTTGGAACCGCTCTTGTCGCGTTTGAGCGCCTTATTGAACGCGAGATAGCGAAGGCACGGAATAGGCAACGAAGCAGAGGCCCGGGAATGAGCAGATAAAAGGAAGCCCTTGGCGGTTGATTCACCAAGGGCTTCCGGTCATTTCGATTTTCGCGGGGCTTATGCTTCTACAAGTTCGACAGTGCTGTAGGCGTCCTGCATTTTATACAGCAGCCTTTCCGTACGTTTGAACTCACGCGCCAGAATATGGATAACCACGCCGTCAAACTCCGCTTCCGCCTCTACATTTTCCATGAGAGAAGTAAAACCGACCAGGGAAGTATAGGCATTGAAGAGCAGGCCGCGAAAATCATCCACTTCCTGTTCTTCCAGCAGTTCTTGCTCCTGCCGGAGTGCCAGGGGGGAAAAGTGCAGATTGCGAATTTCACCCGAGTCTGGTCCATAAGAACCGCTTTCCCCAATTTTGTCATGCTCAGATGTTGTGTCTTCCGGGCAAGTGTCCAACTGCGCAAGCCTAACGGAAAGCAGAGCCTCGGCCGTGCTCTGGAGCATTGCGGCCAAAGTGGTAAAATCCAGGTTTGGGGACGTGCCCTGAGCAAAACAAGAAAGTGGGGGGCGGGATCGACCGGTGTTCTGGGAAGGTGTAGACATAAGAAGCTCCAGTGGTTTTTTCTATTGGAGTCCTTCAAATGAAAGGCTCCGGGTGCTAGAAACCGTCACTGGAACGGCGGACGTATTCCCGGCAAGCCGGTATTGTATTAGCCCACACCCGGAAGAACAGGCAGAGGTTACGCCCAAAGATAGGCGCAAAAAAAGCCATTGCTTTCGGGACGGCGGACCGCCAGTGAATAAAGGTGTTTCTAAGCACCTATCAAGATCAAATCATAAGAATGCAAAGGTGTCAACTTATCAAAAAAGCAGTACTTACAAGATAAACGATACCCTGCTGATTTATAAAGAAAAAAAACGGCGCTGCTCCCCGCCGTTTTTTTGTTAAGAACCTATTTTTAAAGATAAGTCCTCAACTCATGCATGTGTGTGACTAAACTAGCCATGAGGCATGAGCAGAGCATGATATCTAGTATACTTCGAAGCTTTGCTTAGCGTCAAGCTCGCGGGAAAAGTCGAAATCGTCCCATTTAAAAAAGAACACTGGCTGATTTGCTGAGAAACTTAAATAGTTACCGCTAAGAAGCGCTGAAAGCAGTGGGGGGTCTGTTATTCCAAAATGAGAAAGGATATCTTGTTTTGAAATATTATCTATATATGGACACGACAAGCTATCTAAAGCTAGAAAGAGTATTTCTGAATTTTGATGTATATTCTGCTCTAGTTTAATTTTATCTACTATACTATTTGTAACGAACCTCTTTAGCTGAGCGTATTTTTTATTTGTTTTTATATAGCACAATAATGACATTAGTGAGAAATAATTTAACTTATGCTTTTCCTTATACGAATGACCATCAAAGGTAAGTCTAAAATATTCCTCAAGTAATTTTTCACTAATCTTATAATTTTTTCCTAATTCTGATACGATCGTCAATAAATAAAGATTCTCAACTTGTGCAAACTCTGAACTTTTATTCTTTTTTAGAAAGAACGTAATATTCTCAAATATCTTTTGAAATATGATATATTTTAAGTCTATGTTTGTACTTCCGTTTCTGCAAAATTTTATTACTAAATTGAGAACTCGCGAAAGCTTAATTGTTAAATTAACTTTTGATGAAAAGGAATACAGAAAAAATACAAAGTCTATTATTTCATTCAATGACTTTATTAAATTTTTCTCTGATTTATATTTGTGCGATGTTTTAGCATACCTTTTAAAAATTTCCCTTGCTTTTCTCTCAATAATCGCAAATGTATATGACAATATGTCATTAGTATTGACTTTGCTTTCAGATATTACGGTCTTAAATCCAACAATAAGTGGTTTTGACTTTACATTAATCTTACAATTAAACGAAATAGTTCCGTCATTTTCAATCTCTTCTATCAGCTTATAATCAAGACTCTCTTCGAGTAATTCTGATATTTTATGCTTAGCTATCGATATCTCTGTAACAATAGGTTTCTCGAATTGAATTTGTTTATTGACATTCAAGTACAACTTCAAATCGCGCAAGATAGCTTGTAGATTGGGAACAATTTTCTCTTTCAGGGCTTCATCATTGTAAAACACAAAAAAGTCATCAACATATCTAAATATTTGGTAGTCCTGCCTATGATAATGCCCTTCATCAGCAAGCTTTTTCTCAAGACGAGTGTCAACATTTTGCAGTATCAATTCTGCAAATATTCTCGAAAACTCAGGGCCGATAATTATCCCATTAGTCTCTTTGTAGTTTATAAGCTGCATAAACCTATCAAATTCACCAGAAAAAGTCTGATTAGTTATGCCGATTTTCCTTTTTGCAACATCTTTTCCTAAAATGGCCCATGCTAAAGAGTGGGTATATATGCTGTCAAAGCATTTAGAAATGTCCAACTTTAATAGTTTATTAAACTTCTTTTCACATCTATGATAAATATATGATTCATAAAACTTGTAAACGTTACTGTATTCTTTATATATAAAGAATTAACGGATATTTTCATATTCCTTTTCATACTCTTCAATGTAACTTATATCATCACCCAAAGAATCTATATGTAGTTTATCATTAAAATATACATGTGTAGCGATTGATTCAGGACGACGTATTGAAAAGTTGCTCTTATTGCAATAATACAAAATTAATTCTTTGTACTTTTCATAAAAGGCTATCAAATATAACTGACCTAAGGGATGGCAAACTGCAAGTTCTCTGTAATCGTTGTCACGGTGCCGAATTTTATAAAAAAACGGACGGAGCATGGCTCTAGAAAAATCAACAGCAGCAGAGTGTGATTGAATCCTTACTCCTCGTCGAACTATATCCTGTGAAATTATGGGTGTGGTCCAGGAAAGTCCAAAAAGGATACGAATCAAGTGCTCTATGCTTTTCACTCCAAGCCGTGTTTCCCATAAAATGGATTTAAAGTCAGAGGAAAGTTTAATTTTGTTTTCAACCAAAAATCTGTAAAAATACCTATTTGAAAAAGACAATGGAGTCTCGTATGGGAGAGTATCAGAGAGAACACATCGCTCAGTGTGTTTTAATGGAATTTTCCTACGCGACATTTTTCCAAGCCTTTGTGATTTTTGCCAATCCTTTAGTTGAGAAAAGGTAAAAGGCTTTTTCAACGTAGCCTTCTTTGAAGCTAAGTTCTTGAATCCTAGTCTTTAAATCTGATTTAATCCTTGGATTTAACGATACTAAAGACCTTAAATAGGCATCCAGGGCATTCAAGTCAGAATAGTCAGTCAAGTGTTCATTGGAAAAATACATTCCAGTCAAGATGTGTTTTTTACTATTGTATAGTCGCGTATTTCCTGTAAGAAATTTCAACCTGCAGTATAATATTTTTGAAGCTCTATTGTAATCAAATGCATAACATCTATCAAATTCATAGAGCGACAATCTTATTCTTTCTTTATATCTATTGAATTTCTTGGAACTCATTTTAGTTTCTACTTGGCCGTTACCAAAGGATATTCTATACCCCAAGTATTCAAATTTATCATTTTTCGGGGTTGAAATATCATGTAATGATACTTTTGACATATTTAAGGATAGTTGAATTTTGTTTAATTCTTTTTCAACTAACCTTAGAATATCATTTATTGTTTTTACATTATGTGGTGAAAATATTGCAATGATATCATCAACATACCTTGCGTAATATATAACATTATCTAATTGTGTAACAGTACGGTCGAATTCTCGCATATATAGTTCACTTAAATATGCGCTAACCCCTACTCCTCTCGGAATTCCCACACCCGATTGAGACACTCGTCTAAATTCGCTAAGTATTCTTTGTATTACTCTTTGTGATGTATAGGAAAGTACTGCATCCTTACTTAGTTTTTCCAAAAGCACTTTATGTGGTATGCTTTCGAAAAAACTTTTTACATCTAACCTCAAAACCCACTTCGGGAGCGGATCACTAAGCAATGTCATGAGTTGGGAAATAATGTGATTACGGTTTTCTTGTTTAACTTTGTAAATACTCCGTATATTTTGCTGAACCTGCTTGATTGCAAAGTATGAAACAGCACAGGTTTTATCTGGCCCATAGGCTATCTTTCCAGTTGGTAAAGTAAGTTTATTCAAAGTCAAATTAAAGCTGCCACGCAGAATTTCATCACTTATTTTTGAAAGAGCTAAGCTTAATTGTTTTTCTTTTTTCTCTTTGGTTTTGAGTTTCTGCTGATTCAGCGCATCTCTAGCTTCTATATATTTTGCTGGAGAAAGAGTACCCTTTTTGGCTTTTAACTGCCGAAAAGATGCAGCTATTTTTTTGAGTGTATCCGTCTCGGTTTGAAGCTCGGGAAAAAACATGCCCTCAAGGTTTACACCTTTTCTATTTTCGTAATCGTATATTTTTCGAAGATTGTTTTCAGTAAAAGCTTGGCGCATTATCCCCCCAATAGCGAGAGAGCAACAAATAAACAACTTACATGAGCATCGGATCGCTTGCCCATCTGAGAAATGAGGTACCCTAGTCACAGGCAGTATACATTTTACTATAGCATTCTCAACTTATGTTTTGGGATGGTGGGAATAGTGGTGGGAACATAAAGAATCAACAGAAAAGGGCTTACGATTTTCATCGTAAGCCCTTGAATTATCTGGTTGCGGGGGCCGGATTTGAACCGACGACCTTCGGGTTATGAGCCCGACGAGCTACCGAGCTGCTCCACCCCGCGTCACGTGCAGGGGAGGTACTACGCTCGGCCTTGGGGGATGTCAATCATTCATTTACAAGAATTAGCCGATTAGCTAATTTCCCCCGGTTATGACACCTATATCCACACTTTCTCTTGTCGTCCCCGTTTACAATGAAGAGGACAACCTGCCCATCCTTTTTGCGGAGATCGCTTGCGCCATGCGCGATACCGGAAAGGCATGGCAGGTTCTTTTTGTAAATGATGGCAGCACGGACCAGAGCCTTGATGCCATTCAACGGCTGGCGGCAGAGCATGACACCGTCCGTTATCTCTCTTTCGCGCAAAATTGCGGACAATCCGCCGCCTTTAAAGCCGGTTTCGACGCCGCTACCGGGGACGTGATTATCACGATGGATGCGGACTTACAAAACGACCCGGCAGATATTCCACACATGCTCACGGAATATGAAAAAGGGTATGACATGGTCATAGGATGGCGCGCCAACCGGCAAGATTCGCTGACGAAGAAACTCGTTTCCCGCATCGGCAATACTCTGCGGAACTGGTTAAGTCAGGAAACCGTCCGCGATACGGGATGTTCACTAAAAATCATGCGCACCGACATGGCGCAGCGGATTCCCATGTTCACCGGCATGCACCGCTTCTTGCCCACACTTATGAAAATGCAGGGTGCCTCGGTCGCCGAAATTCGGGTTCATCACCGGCCCCGGCAGCACGGGATATCAAAGTATGGTGTATGGGATCGCCTGAAAGCCACCACGTTTGACCTGCTTGCCATTCGTTGGATGAAAAAACGCGCCATCCGCTATACCATCGCGGCACACAATCTTCCCGCTTCGCACGTCGGCAATCAGACATCTCCCGCTATGAATTCCACACTCCACACCGGAAGCCACATGGACCCGTCCTGTTCCGGCTGCCGGTGTGACAGTTCTGCGGCTCACTGTGGAGACGCCGCATCTCCACCTGCGAAGTCATGACCGCCCCGCTATTTTGGTATATCCGCTGGGGGGTAACCGTACTGTGTCTGCTCGTGCAGGCCTACTACATTGCCCGGATAGTATATAGAACGCTGCGACGGCGGGACGCCGTGGCAGGACACCACATGCCCTTCTCCCGGCCTCCGTCTGAAACGGTGCGGACCGGGTATGAAAAAATATTGCCCGCCCCTGTGCAACCAATGCAAGCTCACAACTGCGGCACAGGACAGAGCCCAATATCCCCCGCAACGCCCTGCCGCATGGGCACGGGGCAATGTCCGCGCAAGAAGCCCTCCTCCCCCTTCCTGTCTGTGCTACTTGCCGCCCACGGCATTGCTCCGGGGATACTCGCCTGCGGTATCATGGCAGGATTTGCAATCTATGACAGCGACGTAACGCTGCTTGTATCCCAATTCCTGCTCATGATTCTCCTTTTCGGCCCCCGCCTTGCCGCCCTCCTGCCTACCGGAACCCCTCGCCCGCCCAGCGAACAGTGACCCATTTCAAAAATTATCCCTCTCGTGGCCTGATAAGGTCACTTCTTTCTTTCCCAGAAGCGTAATCTGGGGTAGGACTCCGCAAGGCGAGCACATACGCTGGTTTGACCGATCTACGGCGGACCACTGCATGCCCGCTCCCGCAGCCCTGCGACGCATCTGGCACCCCGTTCCCACCTGCTCTGATTTTGTGGGACAACAATACCGCAGCGACCGCGCTGTCTACGCTCCCGGAGGATTTCCCCCTGTGTCTAACGTGTTTCGCACCATGCGCTCCCGGCCTTTCCTTAAAGGCTGTGTGCTTTTCCTACTACTTGCCACGGGGATATACCTGCTCCGAGTTTCCGGGCTAGGCGAGGTGCTGGATAAACATTGGATGGATGACCACATCCGCGATCAGGGGATACGGGGATATCTTCTTTTCCTAGCTATTTCAGCAGGTTTTACAGCGGTGGGATTACCCCGGCAAATCATCAGCTTCTTCGCGGGATACGTGTACGGCGTAATCGCAGGCACCCTTGTGGGAGTTCTGGGAAGCGGGCTGGGGTGTGCGCTTTCCTTCTTTTACGCCCGGCTGTTGGGGGGAGCGATCATACGTAAGCGACAGGGCACGCGCACGGCACGCCTCAACGCGTTTTTGGAACGCGAGCCATTCCAGATGGCTGTGGTTGTAAGGCTGCTTCCTGTCGGAAGCAATATCCTCACCAATCTGGTGGCAGGTGTCACCGGCATTCCCGCCTTACCCTTCTTGGCAGGGTCGCTTTGCGGATATCTGCCTCAGACACTCATCTTCGCGCTGTTAGGCAGCGGCGTACACGTGGAGCCTCTTTGGCGCACGACTCTCAGCGGAGCGCTGCTGGCACTTTCCAGTGTCATGGGCTACAGGCTATACCGCCGCTATCGCGTAGCGGAAAGCTTAGAGGTGCCTACCCTCGATACCGACGCGACGAAGCCGTCCAATACATAACCCCAAAACAGCCCCGCGTGAAACAAAACAGCCTGTTGGCAGTGCGGAGTGCCGGTGTTCCACGGAATCTAACCGCGCGTACAACACAGCCTCATGCCACGCCGCCCGGTAGCTCCAGCAATCCTGAGGCGGCCCCGGTCATTCACACGCGGCACACGCGGCACATGCGACACACGGAACGTTTGCGCCGATTAGCGCAGCCCTTCCTTTAGCTGTAGAATCCGGCGGTATGATGCTTCGATGCGTTCCTGAGGAATTTCACCGGAACGCACCAAGGTAAGCAGGATGTCTGAAACGGTGGGAACAATATCTGGGTCGTATTGCAGGTTATTCCCGAACAACAAAATATCCGCTCCCGCCAGCACCGCACGCTTTACTGCCTCTTCCAGCCCATATTCGTCGGCAATGGCCTTCATCTGCATATCATCGGTAATAACAACACCGTCATAGCCTAACCGGTCGCGCAATATTTCGGCAATGACCTTGTGCGAAAGCGTCGCCGGGTGGTCCGCATCCAGCCGGGCATTAAACAAATGTCCGGTCATCACAGCCCGATGCAAGGGTGCCCGCAGCACTTCCGAAAAAGGGATAAGCTCCATGTCGGACCACGTTTCCGTCACGTCCGTCACGCCAAGATGCGAATCGGCCCCCGCGCTGCCGTGACCGGGAAAATGCTTGAAGCAGGCAATAACACCAGTCGCGTTCAACCCTTGCGCAAAGGCCCGGCCCTGAGCCGCCACCACAGCGGGGTCGGCGGAAAAGCTGCGGCCCAATGCACCGATAACTGGCGAATCCGCTTTTACGTTCACATCAAGCACCGGAGCAAAATTCAAATTGATTCCCACATCCGCCAGCATGCGCCCCGCGTGCTCTCCCGCAGCACGGGCGGCTTCTACCGTACCCTGCCCCAATGTAGCTGCGGAAAGCATGGCGGAAAATCCGTGTTCCGGCTTCAAACGCGCAACGCGCCCCCCTTCCTGATCCACCGCGATAAACAGCGGCAAAGACGCCTGTTCCCGGTGGGTACGTCCGTCTGTATTCCCAAAAATTTTTTCCTGTACGGATGAAACAGATTGCGGGCCATCCACAACCGGCGCCTCCGGCTGTGTTCCTCCCGCCCGCACCTGCACGGGGCGTCCTGCGGAATCTCGCGGAAATTGCAGCGGCCCTTCGCCCTGCCGGGCCGCAGCTTGCAAACAGGCGGTAAGCTCCCGTACCTGCGCGACATCCCGGATATTACGTCCCTGCGTTCGCAACACCACATCATAATCAAATAGAATCACACCACCAAGACCATACTCCCTAATGTCCCGGATAATCGGGTGCGCTGCGTCCACCGTTGTCCCCCGAAACCCGACAAGGAGCATCTGCCCCACCATTTTTCGCAGAGCAGGAGGCTGCGCGGCACCCGCGTGAGTGGTCGAAACAGCCCTATCCAGCAGAGCTGCGGGCAATTCACACACACTATTTCCCCGGTAATTAAGAGCAGAGGCCACTCCCGCCGCTATCAGCAAAAGCGACACGGACAACGCGAAGCGTATGCGCCCATATTCGCCCCCCAAACGCAGGATGCGACGCCCCTGAACGCGCAGCCGCTGCGACCGACTACCCATGTGGCACAACCTCTACCACGCCGGGCCGCACCTGACATTTCACGCGGATATTCCGCCCGACCACTCCGTAGTCGCCCACCATGCTAAAGCTAGAGGCCGCCAGCGTATCTACTTCATTCCGGCCCAACGGCACTCCCATGCTCCTCAAGTGCTCCATCAGCAAAGTCACGGCATCTTCCTGCGCACGGGCAAGAGAATACTGACCGCTTACCGTATCACGCAACCCAAGAACCGGCACCACACGCACCTCTTTTTCCGTATCCGCGAACAGCTCTAGTTCAAATGTCGTTCTCGTCAGCGCCGCGCCTATGGCGTTAGCTACCTCGTATTGTCCGGGCACTTCCACTCCAAGCCCCATGGCAGTCTCCAGCATCCCGGAAAACACACGGGCTGGCCCCCCCATGACATACACGCGGGAGGGCGCGATCCGGACACCTTCAATGAGTTCCATAATGGTGTAGACAGGCCGGGAATTAATGGCGGCAAGCAACTCGTCCACAGCACGAGTTATAGATGTTACTGCCGCAGCCACAGCGGCGTCAGCCAGAGCATCCGGGAATATATCCCAGAGTGCCGCGAGGTTGCGAATACTTTCCCGGCTGGCCTCCACATCACCGAAACGAGCCAACCCCTTATAGATGCACGCATCCATCAGAGTAGGATGCGAACCGCCCATAGCCACGCTGGGACCAAGGCGCTCCGGTCCCACACGGACTGTCCCGGCGTGCATGTGCAAACGCGAATCGCCGCCCACGCCAATGGACCGCGTGCGCAAGGCCCGCACCAGAGTGGGATAACTGCCGACGGCAATTCCGTCGTTCTCAATAACTGGCGAGCCTGAGGCGAAAATGGCTATATCCGTTGTGGTGCCCCCGATGTCCAAAATAATGGAATCTTGCCGGACATCGCACAACGCCACAATTCCCATGACACTGGCGGCGGGACCGGAAAGGATGGACTCCACCGGATGCTCTCTGGAAACGGCTAACGGCATGGTGCCGCCATCCGCCTTAAGAACATGAATGGGCGCGGTGACCCCGAACTCACGGACACTCTGCTCCACGGCGTCTGCAAAACGATTGTAAAGCCGCCAGACGGCTGAATTATAGTAGGCAGTGGCAATACGGCGCGGGAGATTAAGCTGGCCCGAAAGACGGTGGCCCATAGAGACAAAATCCGCTCCCGGACCAAGAGCGTCTCGCATGCGCTGTTCATGTACCGGATTGCGGGTAGAAAATTTTCCCACCGCCGCGAACACGGAAAGTCCCGCATCGCGGCAACGCGAGGCCACATCGGCAAGCTGGGCCGGATTTGGAGGCACCACTTCCACCCCGCGATGATCCACAGACCCGCCAACGAGATAATAAAAGCGCCCCATCTGGAAGGCTTCGGGATCAATTCCCGGTCCTGCGGAGAGTAACAGCCCCACCTCTTCCGTACGTCCTTCCACAATAGCGTTGGTGGACAGCGTGGTGGAGAGAGTCACTCGCGCCACTGCGGCTGGCTCCACCTGCGCCAGCACAGCCTGCAACACCCCGCGCACAGAAACCAGCAAATCGTGGTGGTTGGTGGGCACTTTGGCAGAAGCCGTTACCCGTCCCTCCGTCACTGCCACCGCATCTGTGTGGGTTCCCCCCACGTCTATGCCAATACGCACGTTGCTACTCCATTCCGGCAAACCTTGTCAGCCGCGCAGCCAGATCCAGAGCTTCTTCCAGACTGCCCGTTTCAGCCACGTCCTTGCCGGTGATGTCAAACCCTGTACCATGATCCACAGAAGTGCGCACAAAGGGCAACCCCAGCGTCACATTTACCGCATGAGAAAAATGCATCAGTTTAAGAGGGCCAAGTCCCTGATCGTGGTACATGGCCAATACCGCGGAGAATTCTCCCTTGGCAGCACGGGCGAAAATCGTATCTGCGGGAAACGGCCCGGAGGCGGCAATTCCAGCCCGCCGCGCGCGCTCTATAGCCGGACCGATAATTTCCACTTCCTCACGCCCGATCTTGCCCGATTCTCCGGCATGCGGATTTAACCCGCATACCGCCACGGGGCCGGGCACCCCCAGTTTGCGCACAAAGTCCGCTGTTAAGGCAAGACAACGCATAATGCGTTCTTCGGTAATCAGGTCCGGCACTTCACGCAGCGGGGGATGTGTTGTCACCAGACTTACCCGGAGCTTACTGCCGCACAGATGCATGCACACGTCGTCATCACGCAGCCCGGAAAAACGTGCTAAAAATTCGGTATGTCCGGGAAAATTAAACCCCGCTTCCTGTAACATGGCCTTGTGTAACGGCAGCGTGACCACACCATCAGCCACACCATCCTGAATGAGATGGCATGCGCTATCCAGCGTCATACCGGCACAGCGTCCCCCGTGCGGAGTTGGTATGCCTATGTCGAGCGGAATGCCAGCCACCCCGGAAGGCTCAAAGAGGAACACGCCCGGCTCTTCACCAGTAATGCGCCCTGGATCACCGATACGCGTCCAGAAGCGCCCCGTTCCCAGCCGCGCGGCATGCACATCGAGCGCAGCTTCCGGTCCTACAAGAATGAGGGGAATTACCGGAAGCGAACCGCTTCCTCCCATGCCCAGCAATCGGCAGGCCAACTCCGGCCCAAGCCCGTTCGGATCACCCAAAGTCACCAACAAAGGTTTTGTTGTCACGCTGTTCACCAACTTGCTGCAAAAGAATACACGCAAATTCACGCCGTCCTTTCAGCCCCCGGCAGGGCACGCCGTGTGAGCCAAAAGAAAACCCGAAACCGTCAGGAGCATTCGCTCAAGCCCTTTGCATATGGGCATTATACCGAACGACCGTATGCAGTTTTATATCCACTGTAAAGCGGCAAAGCCCGCACCATACGCGGCTCCCGATGCCTTTACCCTCTCCGCGTCCTCCGCGAATTGTTCCTCGCCCCTTTCCACGGACTGGTGTTGCTAAGGGCACTGTGCTACAGAACAACCATACCCATTATGGTGCACTTTCGCACCCAAGCGGTCTGTTCCGCAGGACCAAGCGCAAGCTGCCTCGTATGACCGTGCCTTTAGGAGGAAACATGTCCGCACGCAAGACCACGCCCCCTGCGGGGCAGGAAGTGGATACCGCCATCCCCACACTGGGACCGGCTAAAATTCCCTCGCCTATTCCGAACTGCCGGTTCGAGGAAGACGAACACGGCGTGCATATGTTCTTGGACAAGGAATTTCTGGAAACAGAGACTCTTCCTCCCCCGGCAGTCCGCTTTGAAAGCGCGGGACCGCGCAAGAGCATATACTTTGACAGCGCGAAGACCAAATGCGCCATTGTCACCTGCGGCGGGCTGTGCCCCGGCATTAACGATGTCATCCGCGCCATTGTTATGGAAGCGCACCACAACTATAACGTTGCCGGAGTTATGGGCATTCGTTACGGGCTGGAAGGATTTATTCCCAAATACGGGCACGAAGTGGTGGCTCTGACACCGGATTCCGTTTCCTCCATCCACCAATTCGGCGGCACGGTGCTCGGTTCCTCACGCGGGCCACAGTCTCCTGAAGAGGTGGTAGACGCGCTGGAACGCATGAACATAAACTGCCTTTTTATGATCGGCGGCGATGGCACCATGAAAGCGGTGCGGGCCATTGTGGAAGAAGTCACCACGCGCAATCTCAAAATCGCCGTCATTGGTATTCCCAAAACCATTGATAACGACATC
Source organism: Pseudomonadota bacterium (assembly GCA_023460395.1). GTDB lineage: Bacteria > Desulfobacterota > Desulfovibrionia > Desulfovibrionales > Desulfovibrionaceae > Halodesulfovibrio. The sequence goes on from JAEWQB010000010.1 coordinate 363,488, forward strand.
AACTTCGTCCCCCAGTCTTTCGGCTTTGAAACCGCCGTGGATAAAGCCACCGAAGCGATTAACTGCGCACATACCGAAGCACAGGGCGTGATGAACGGTATAGGGCTGGTCAAGCTCATGGGACGGGAATCCGGCTTTATCGCCGCCCATTCCACCTTCTCCATCAAGGAGGTGAACTTTGTCCTTATCCCTGAAACACCATTTGAGTTGGATGGCGAAGGGGGACTGCTCCACGCGCTGGCTGAACGGCTGGCATCCCGCCGTCACGCCGTTATCGTCGCGGCAGAAGGCGCAGGCCAGCATCTTTTGCCGGTTAACGGCGGCACGGACGCCTCTGGCAACCGGGTACTGGGAGACTTTACCGCCCTGCTGCGCATGCGCATTCACGAGCACCTTTCTTCCATAGGCATGCCGTACTCCCTCAAATATATTGACCCCAGCTATATTATCCGCTCCGTCCCTGCAAACGCAAATGATCGTATTTATTGTGGATTTTTGGGACAAAGTGCCGTACATGCCGCCATGGCGGGCAAAACATCCATGGTGGTCGCCAAGCTTATGGACCGCTATGTTCACCTTCCGCTGGATTTGGTCACATGCAGAAGGCGCACACTTAACATCCATTCTGACTACTGGCGTGCCGTGGTGGAATCCACAGGACAATCCGGCCTTACGGGCATGGTGCCTGCCAACTACTGCGAACGCTGACCCTCATGCTGCAACAAATCAACGCTTCCGCCGGGTCGGGAAAAACATATACCCTGACCCGGCAGTTTCTTACTCTGCTCGGCAACGCCGTGGAAACGGAACGCAGCCCTGCCTGCGCCATAGGCCGGGCACCCGGCGATCCCCATTGCTGGCCTGAAATTCTCGCCGCGACCTTCACCAACAAAGCCGCCACGGAAATGCGCGAGCGTATCGTGCGCTCCTTGAAGGAACGCGCGTTAGACCCACAGGCACGTAACGCCGCTTCAGACTGGGACGCCAAAACCGCCGCCCACTGGGTAGACGTGCTTTTGCGCCGTTTTTCCTCGCTCAACGTGCGCACTATCGACAGCCTGCTCAACATGCTGGTGCGCCTCTCCGCGTTGGAACTGGGTCTGCCGCCGGACTTCACTCCCGTCTTCGACGACCGGGAACTCTTCGACCCCTTGTATGACCGACTCTTGGACAACGCACGGGCGGGCGGCCCGGAGCGCGACATGGTATCGGAAGCCTGCCAGACCCTTGTCCGGCACACCGACTGGCGCGGTTTCGCCCCCAAAAACGCCATCCGCTCCCGGCTGTACGATATCCTGCGCCTGCGGTTGGAAACAGAAGACCCATACGTGCCGGAATCCTCCGCGCACCCGGAAGATTTGGACAACCCTCCGTATTCCGGGACCACCGTTACGGCCCCCCCTCCCGTCGCCGATGCCGGAATGTTGCGCGGCTGGCTGGTCAATCTGCACACCGACTATGTAAACGCAGCAGCAGCCGTTTCCCGGCTGCTGTCACAGGAACAGCTTTCCGCTCAGGCCAACTTTATCAAATTTCTTGCCACCTGCGCTGAGGGCAGCCCGTTTCACAAGCCCAAATCCTCTGTCTACGCGGCAAAGGCTTCCATTGACGATTGCCTGCTCAAGGCAAGCAAGGGAAAAGCCTCGGACGACCTTGCCGCAGCCTATGCCGACCTCTCCAACGCCTACCGGGAATTCGACACCACCGGACATCTGGTGCGCCGGGCACTGGAGCTTGTGCCGTTCTGCCAGTTGGCCCTTCCCATGCTGCGCATGCTCCATGAAGAAGAACAGGCACAGGGCAAAGTGCTAAACGCCCTCTGGCCTCGCTACGCCCGCATGGTACTGTCCGGTGAAGCGGGTGCGTCAGAGGCGTTTTGCCGCATGGGTACCCGGCTGACCCACCTGCTTATCGACGAATTTCAGGACACATCCGCCGCGCAGTGGCAAGCCATACGGCCTCTGGCGTTGGAATGCCTGTCCAAAGGCGGCTCGCTCACCTACGTGGGAGATGTGAAACAAGCCATATACGGCTGGCGAGGGGGCGACTCCGCCTTGTTCGACGCCGTGCCCGCCGATCCAGAAATCCACGCGGTGGCCCCGGATGCCAAAATCACCAACCTGCCCTACAACTGGCGAAGCGCGGAAGCCATCGTCAGCTTCAATAATGCGGTATTCACCCGGCTTGCCGAACCGGACATCACCACGCGGTTCGCGGAGCGCATGCTTTCAGGCGCTCCAGACATAGTTCGGCAGACCATGATAGAGGATATCACCCGCAGCTTCAGCGGTGCGGCACAAGATGTGCCCGTCCATCGTGAAAACAGCGGCGGGTACGTGTGCCTGTACGACGTGACAGCGGAGCGCACAGAGGGATTGCGCGAAATCATGGAAGAGCGACTTACCACCCTCCTTCATGACGAGTTACTCCCCCGCCGCAGCCCCGGCGACATTGCTATTTTGGTGCGCACCAACACCGAAGCGGGTAATGTAGCCAAATGGCTGGTGGATCATCGCATTCCAGTGATCACCGAAAACAGCCTTTCGCTCACGCAACATCCCGCCGTGCGCCAGACAGTGGCTTTGCTGCGCTTTCTTGATTATCCCATGGACGATCTCGCCTTTTGGGAATTCCTTTCCGGCGCGTCTCTCTTTGGACCAGTCAGCGGGCTGGATGCCGAAACGCTGAACAACTGGCTGGCCCGGACAACAAAACGCCCGCTCTTCACCGCGTTCCGCGAGGACTATCCGCACCTCTGGCAGCACTGGCTGGCTCCCTTTTACGCGCAGGCTGGCCTTATGAGCGCCTACGACACCGTGCGCGAGGCGTTTACCCATTTCGACGCATTCCGCCGTCTCCCGCAAGACGCGGTGTTCCTACGCCGTTTTCTCGAAGTGGTCTTCGCTGCGGAAGAACAGGGCATGCACGCCCTTTCCGATTTTCTGGATTACTGGTCGTCCAACGGCGGCGAAGAAAAAATCCCCATGCCGGAAACTGTGGACGCCGTCCGCGTGATGACCATGCATAAATCAAAGGGATTGGAGTTTCCCGTGGTGATAATTCCCTTCCATCACCACACCCTGACACGAAACAGTGATCCGCAAACTGTCATGGTTCATGGACGCCCGCTCTTGCTCCCCAGTTGCAAAGAAGCCGGTGTTCCTTACTATCAAGCCATGGCGGCGGAAATACGCGAGCAGTTACACCTGCTCTACGTGGCCTGGACGCGACCAGTGGAAGAGCTTTACGCGTTCATCACCTCCACGCCCCGGCAAGAGAGCGTATCCCCTTCTCTGGCGGCACTGCGCCTCATGCTGGAGCCATACGGAATGGGTCCAGATCGAGATCAGCGGGAAGCGAGTGTCAGCTTTGGCACACCGCCGCCGCCCCGCGCCGTCACCCCGCGAAAACAGGTATCCTCTCCGGCAGCACCGGCGCACACCACGGAACAGGAGACGCTTCTCGCACAAGCGGAATTCCCCACTCCGAAACCGGCATGGTTTCCCATGCAATGGCTGCCCCGGCTCAAGATTTTCCGAAATCCGCTAGCCGATCTCTTTCCGGCCCCCCTGCCCGGTTCCGCACCCAAACCGAAAGCCTCACGGACACGGACAACCGGCCCCAACTCTACGCCGCCGCATGCGATGGCGGTCAGCCTCTTTTCCGAGGCAGCGCCTGCCCGGTCGTTGAGCGAACGCCACCGGGGCATCCTCATCCACGCCTGTCTGGAACGCCTGCGACTTGCTCCCGGCGCGAGGCCGCGTGAAGAACGCGAAGCCGCCGTGCTGCGGGCCATACGGCACGGTATGCGGGCCAGCGCACAGTTGCTTCCCGTCTCCGTGAACAGCATCCCCCCGGCGGAAACCACGCCCTGCCCAAGTATTTTTGGTCACGCTGCGGAAGTTGAGCGCTTAGAGGCAGAACTGCGCGATATGTTCCTCTGGCTGGTCGATCTGCCTCAGTTCACGACATGGCAACAACACGGCACCCCAGAGCAGACACTCGTTGATACCCACGGTACGCAGCACCGCACCGACCTTCTGGTACGCGAAAACCATTCGCTGACTGTGGTGGAATACAAAACGGGACAGCCCGATTCCGCGCATTCACAGCAAATTACCCGCTATATCAATTTGCTGGCAGCCATTCCCGCCTACGCCCAATACTCCTTGCATAGCACCTTGGTTTATCTGGACCATCGGAAAATCCTCATCTCAGATCACCCACGCGCCACCACTTCTTCCACCCCGTTCACGGACGCGCCCCATGCAGACTAACACCCCGTTCCTTCTTGTTCCGTGGGAGCACGACCTGCTTACCGCACTGGCCCGCCAGATTGTTCACGATACCCACGGTGATCCCGCTGGTGCCTGCGTCATCATCCCCCACAGCCGCCCCAGACGTTACTTCACACAGACGCTGGCCTCCCTGCCGGAACTCCCCAAGCCTTTTGCGTTGCCGCGTATGCTTACCGTGCGGGAGCTCATCGGCTTGCAGCGCGAAACGATGGAGGACGTCCCCTTCCGCACCATCCCCCTACTGGATCGCGTGGGGGTGTTGCTGGAATGTCTCCGCGACGATGTGGGGAATACCGCTGCGGCATTTCCGGGAATATCAGAAGACTGGACCGCCCCGCAGGCCGGCCCCCCCCTTCCGCTGGACGACCCCAACCGTTTCTTCCCGTGGGGACTGCGGCTGGCGTCTCTCTTAGAAGATTGCTATTTGCAGGCTGTGGAACCGGAAGACATGGCCTATACAGAAGGCCATGTTTCTCCTTTCGCGGCGGAGCTTCTTGCCCGGTTGGGCCGCATCCATCGCGCCTACACAGAACGACTGGATGCGGAAGGCTGGACCACGCCGGGCTATGATGCGTTTCGCGTGGCCCGGCTGCTAGGAACACGGAATGGCATAGCCGGTTCCGCCGAGCTTTTTCCTCACCTCGCGGGCAAGCAGACATACATCGTGGGCTTCGCGGGCCTTACTGAAGTGGAAAACCGCATTTTCCGCCATCTATGGCAACAAGGGGCACAGATTGTACTCCACTCGGACGCCCGGCTGGTTACTGAGCCAGAGTCCGCGCACTGGGCGTGCAAACCACACATAACATGGCTGCGGACATGGAAAGCGCGCACCTCCCTGCTCGACGAAGCTTCCCCGGAAGGACTGGCGCGCCCGGTCAAACGCACCGTGGATATGTATGAAGGGTTCGACCTGCACTCCCAGTTGGACGTGCTGGAACGACAGCTGGCACGTTCGCCTCTGGTTTCCGCAATTTTGGCAACCACAGACCAGCACGCCACTGCCAGTACTGATGAAACCGGTTTGGCTACCGAGCTGACAGGCCAGACCGGACAGGACATTCAGACAGGCCCGACGTATCTGCCAGACATGCCAGACATGGAAGTCATGGCAGGACAGGACATAGCCGAGTGGCCCCCCCATATGCCAAACTCGCCGGACGCGCCTCAGCCCCCCGCGGCCTCCGTCGCCGTTGTTCTTCCCGACACCGGGTTGCTCATGCCTGTGTTGCATCACCTGCCGCGTAAAGACGTCAACATCTCCATGGGGTACCCCCTCGGACGCTCCTCTCTCTTCCGGCTTTTAGAAACACTCATGCGCCTGCAGGAAAATACCGTAGCGGGCAACTACTACTGGAAGGACGTCATAGCCCTGCTCCGTCACCCCTATCTCCGCATGCTCTCACTGCATGGCGAACGCCCGCTCGCGGTACCGCTACGCCACATGGAAAACTCCGTGCGCACGGGACAGCGCTACTGCGACCCGCGCACACTACACCCGGATCTTGCGGAAGGGGAAATCCGCGCCCTGCTGGCAGAAACTCTGGCTCTCTGCCTAACGCGCTGGGAAACAGTGCATACCCCGAACGATCTTGCGTTGTTGCTGGAACATCTGTGCGCACTTCTGCTTCAATTCGGCGGCACCCTGTGGGATCGTTTTCCCATGGATGCGGAATCGCTTTACAGACTTATGCGCAAAGTCATCCCCGCGCTGCGCGAAAGCTCGTTATCCGAACAACCATTCCCCCGCGAGGTATTGTTCACCATTTTACGTGAAAGCATCAGGCAAGAGCGCGTCCCCTTCGAGGCAGACCCTATCACCGGTCTACAGGTATTGGGGATGCTCGAAACCCGTCTGCTCCGCTTCGACGAACTCCATATTGTGGATGCCACGGAAGATGCCTTACCGGGTGCCCCCGCGCACGACCCGCTTCTGCCGGACCCTCTCCGCGCGGAACTGGGACTTCCCGGTATCAGCCATCGTGAACAAGTTGCCGCGTATAACTTTTATCGTCTTGTGCACGGTGCCCGCCACGTGCACATCTACTACCAATCCGGTATTGAGCGGTCCGGCCTGTTTGAAGACAAACGCGCCCGCTCCCGGTTTGTGGAAGAATTACTCTGGCAGGAAGAACAGCAACGCAACGCCCTCATACTGCCCGGCACACCTCCGCTGCACTCCATTCAATACACCATGCCCGCGTTAGACCCCGAAGACCGCTTCATTCGACGTACACCGGAAATTTCGGCACGCCTTGACGACTATCTGCGCCGCCCGCTTTCGCCTTCTGCGCTCGACACCTATCTCACGTGCCCGGTCCGCTTTTTTTATGAACGGTTATGCGGGCTTGCTCCGGTGGATGAGGTCACGGAAGGTGACGACTTCGCCGCCATAGGCGACCTGCTCCACAGCGTGCTGGAACGCTTCTACACCTCCCGGTTGCACCGACCGTTTACCCCGTCAGACAGCGATGTTCAGGAATTGCTGGCAGTATTCGACGATGAGTTAAAGCAAAGTGAGGTGGCGGACCAATTTCCCTTTGACTCTCTGCTTATGCTCCATGCGGCAGGAAGGCACCACCTTAAAACCTTTCTGACCGAACAGCCTAGCACCACCGTTCTGGCCTTGGAACACCAACTCCGAGCCACCGTGGAAACACCAAACGGCCCGCGACATCTCACAGGCCGCATAGACCGGATGGATCAACGCGACAACGGCATTCTGATACTGGACTACAAAACCGGCAGGGTAAACCGACCTAACCCCCAACTATGGGACGATGCCTCGCTTTGGCAGCGCGTGCGCAATTGGCAGGGAGAAGATGACGACACGCTCTCACTGCTGGCGGACACGCTGCACAGCGTGCAGTTGCCCGTGTACCTTTACCTGCACACCCATTCTGATCAGGCACACCAGCAAACGACCACCTCCCTGCCCGATGCGGGATGGGTGGAACTGCGTGGCGGTGGTAAAGAGATCCTGCTGCTGGGCAGTGCCAACGGCGCGGATGAAGACGCTGATGCCGCAGCCCGCCGTGCAACCATTATTCATGAACACATCCCCCTGTTAGTAGCCTTTTTATTCCGCCATATGGAAACCGTTCCCGTCTACCGTCCTCGCCGTGGCCCCCATTGCGAATGGTGTTCTTGCGCGAATTGCTGTTCTATGTAACAAGCGTTCCTGAGGGACCAAGAGGAGAGGTGCGCCCGTTACCCGGCGTACTCTTCTTTGCCGCGCATGCGTGGCCACATATAACTACACAGTGCGACGTGAAGCACCGCACTGCGGAGGACTGAATCATGTCATTTCCGTCATTAAAAATTGGCGATCTTGTCGCCCGTACGCCTATTGTCCAAGGGGGCATGGGCGTGGGTATATCTCTGTCCGGCCTTGCCAGCGCCGTCGCCAACGAAGGCGGCATTGGCGTTATCGCGGGAGCCATGATTGGCATGAGCGAGCCTGATATTGGCAGAAATCCCCGCGAGGCCAACATTCGCGCCATGCGCAAGGAAATTCGCAAAGCCCGCGAACTGAGCAACGGCATCCTTGGCGTAAATATTATGGTCGCGCTCACCAACTTCACTGATCTGGTAAAAACATCCATTGAAGAAAAAGCGGACGTCATTTTTTCCGGCGCGGGGCTGCCACTGGACCTGCCCCGGTACCTGAAAGAATATTACGAAGAAAAAAAAGAACAGGCCCACACCAAGCTGGTACCCATTGTTTCTTCCGCCCGCGCCGCCAGCATTCTGTGCAAAAAATGGCTCGCCAAATTTGATTATCTGCCCGACGCCTTTGTGGTGGAAGGCCCCAAGGCAGGAGGCCATCTGGGCTTTCAGCCTCAGGAGCTGGATGACCCCGGTCATTCACTGGAAACCGTGGTCCCACAGGTTGTAGAGGTTGTGCGTGAATTTGAAGACCGCAGTGGCAAGCGCATTCCCGTTATTGCGGCGGGCGGGGTGTATACCGGCGAAGATATCAAGCGGTTCCTCGATATGGGTGCCTCCGGGGTACAGATGGGCACCCGTTTTGTCGCCACCCATGAATGCGATGCCGACGACCGGTTTAAACAGGCATATGTCAACGCCCGCGAGGAAGATGTAACCATCATCCAAAGCCCGGTGGGCATGCCCGGTCGCGCGATCTTCGGCAAATTTGTGGAAGACGCCCGCGCCGGACTGAAGAAGCCTTTCCGCTGCATTTTTGAATGCATCCGTACCTGCAAAAAAGAAGAAAGCCCTTACTGCATCGCCGCCGCGTTACTAAACGCCAAAAAAGGCAATTTCGACCGCGGATTCGCCTTCTCCGGCTCTAATGTTTTCCGAGTGGACTGCATTATGTCCGTGCAGGAACTCATTGCCGGTCTGTTGCGCGAATACGACGCAGCCTGTTCCCCCAACAAGGCGTAGTACCCCACAGGCGGGTTCCCGCCCCTTCTCCACACACAACATGGCCCCGGCATTTGCCGGGGCCGTGTTTATTCTTTATTCTTCTGCTCTTTCCCGGTCAGTAAAGACTGCCGCCATTCACGCTACAATACCGTCCCGGTTTCGTTACCGGTTGTATTTGGCTGCAACGCTCCGAGCTTCATATCGCACAGACCTTTATGGAACAATTCCTATCCGCTTGCCATATTGACATAACCAATGTATGCCATAGCCATGATTGATTTCCGCAAGCTCGAAGCATTCTGCAAGGTCTATGAACTGAAAAGCTTTTCCCAAGCGGGAAAAGAACTTTTCCTGTCGCAACCTACCATCAGCGCCCATGTTCTTTCTCTGGAAAAAATATTGGGCGTGCAGTTGCTTGACCGCATGGGCCGTGTGGTACTCCCCACCGCTGCCGGTGAAGTGCTTTACCAATATGCCCGACAGGCTTTTGCCAGTCTGGATGCGGCAAAAGCGGAAATTCTTCAGTTGCAGGATGAGGTTTCCGGTCACATCGTTCTCGGTGCCAGCACCATTCCCGCCCATTTTCTGATCCCGCCGGTTATTGCCGGGTTCATGAAAAAGCATCCGGGCGTCAGCATGGAAATGACTGTGGGCGATTCAGCAAGCATCATCGATCAGGTTTATGAAGGCGATCTCACGCTCGGCGTGGTGGGAGCGCGCGACGACAGGCAGGAACTGAGCTACGCGCCGCTTATTGATGATGAACTGGTTCTTATTACTGCTCCCGGCATGTTTCCTCCTAAAACGTCGCTGGCTAGCCAAGATTTGGGCCGCTATCCGTGGATTATGCGGGAAGCTGGCTCCGGCACCCGCAGAACCTTCGCGCAGGCGCTTTCCGACAAGGGGGCGGACGTGCGGCGTTTCCCCTGTGCGCTTACAGTAGATTCCACGCAGGCCGTCCTACACTGCACCAAGGCGGGACTGGGTATCAGCATGACCTCGCGGCTCGCCGTTGTTGACATGGCCGCGCGGGGCGAATTGGACATCGTTCCACTCTCCGATATGACGGTACGGCGGCAGTTCTACTGCGTGCACCACACCAAGCGCCACTTTTTCCCGGCGGTGGCAGGCTTCATCCACTATCTCAAAGACAAAACCAAGCACCTGCGGAATATTTCGGCATGACGCCATCCAAATACACCATGGTGGACAAGGTTAAGGCCGCTGGTTGAGCGGCGAAAATCGCTCCGGGGGACCTGGAGCAAATTTTGTCTTCGCTTCCCGTTGACGGAGACGCAGAACACGGCAGGATACTCATTGGTACCCGTGACAATGAAGACGCTGCGATTGTCCGCTTTCCCGTCGGCAAGGCGTTGGTGCAGACGCTCGATTTTTTCACTCCTATCGTTAATGATCCCTACCGGTTCGGACAGATAGCCGCCGCCAATGCGTTGTCTGATGTGTATGCCATGGGCGGTGAGCCGTGGTGTGCCATGAATATTGTCTGCTTTCCCATAAAGCAGATGCCCGCCGCCATGCTGCGCGCTATCATCCACGGCGGATATGACAAAATCCGTGAAGCCGGAGCCGTGCTGGCAGGTGGTCACAGCGTGGAAGACGCGGAAATCAAATACGGACTTTCCGTTACGGGTGTCATTGATCCAGACGGCTACACCTCAAACGCCGCTCTTGCCCAAGGGGACCAGCTTCTTCTCACAAAACCGCTGGGGACCGGCGTTATCGCCACCGCCATCAAGGCCAACTGGGAAGGCTGCGACGCGCTGGAAGACCTGCTGTATGAATGGGCGGGGCGGCTGAACAACCGGGCTGGCGCGGTATTGCGTGCCATGCGCCTGAAGGCGGCAACAGACATCACCGGATTCGGACTGGGCGGTCACCTGCTGGAAATGGCCCGCGCCTCCCGTTGCCATGCGCGCCTGAGCACCTCGCAAATTCCTTTTCTCCCAGAAGCGCTTGAGCTTGCCGACATGGGGCTTATCCCCGCTGGTAGCTTTGCCAACAAAGCGTTTTTCGCGCCCCACGTTTCCACCTCCGCCGGTGTGGACGACTTGCGGGCCGACCTTGTCTTTGACGCGCAAACATCGGGCGGCCTCCTGCTCGCCGTTCCGGGAGCGCGACTTGGCGAAGCCATGCGCCGCCTTGAAGACGCGGGGGAACTCGCCGCTCATGTGGGAGAAATCGCAGGATCACACGCATGCGGACATCTGGAGTTAATTCCGTAAATTTTCCATGTACGCCGCCTGTACGGAACAACGGAAAGAAAGGGTTCCCGGCAGCATCCTTTTCCATATCCGCCAATCTGCAATGGGTATGCAGGCTCTCCACCTATTGTGGCAAGCCCCTTCCGCACCTTCCGCCTGCGGGTCAAAGAATACGTCCACGCCCTCCCTCTTGCGCTCCATTCGTCTCCGCTTTCCCTTGGCAGACGCGGGAAAACAGAGCATATACAGCGTTCTGTGAAAAATGCTTCACGCAAACCCTTGAATTCCCCTGCGGGTAATGGTACATGTTCGCGCCTTCTGAACGTTGACAGTGTCCGCAAGGGCATTTAGGTTCGCGCTTTACGCACAGGCGGGCGTGTTCCCCGTTCGAGGCCTTTCTGCGAGAATGGCGGAATTGGTAGACGCACTAGACTTAGGATCTAGCGGCCTAGCCGTGGGAGTTCGAGTCTCCCTTCTCGCACCAGCGCACTAACCGGCGGACGGTGTTACTGCCGCCGCCGGTATTTATTTTTGTTCGCAATTCTGCCCATACGGCAAGGAGGAGCCATACGTCATGGAATATACTGTTGAAGACCTTTCCCCGGTAAAGAAAAAGATCGCTGTCACCGTTCCGGTGGAAGAGGTAAACGCCTCTCTTGCCGCCACCATCGCCATGTACCGCACTAGTATGGACCTTAAAGGATTCCGCAAGGGCAAGGTGCCTGCCAGCGTCATCGAAGGCCGCTTCCATAAAGAAGTATATTCCGAGGCGACTCAGGAACTGGTCAACGTTCATATCAACGAAGTCATCGGAGAAATGAAGGCCAGCCCTGTTTCCCGCATCGACTTCGACGGTGGCGAACTGGTTCGTGACGAAGTGTTCTCCTACACACTTTCGTTTGAAGTGCTTCCCGAATTCGAACTGCCGAATTATGAAGGCATGGACGTGGAACAGGAATCGGTGGTCGTAGACGAAGCCGAAGTGGACGAAGTGCTCGACCGCATCCGCAACAACATGGCGGAAGTGGTTCCGTTGGCGGAAAATCGTCCCGCGCGTGACGGCGAAATTGCCGTTATCGACTTCGCCGCCTTTGAAAACGGAGAAGCCATCGAAGGCATCGCCGCTCAGAATTTCCAAATGACGCTGGGCCAGAAACAGGCTCTTGAAGATTTTGAAGCGCTGGTCAAATCCATCGCTCCCGGTGAAGAAAAAGAAGGCGAAGTCAGCTTCCCCGCCGACTTCATCAACCCTGAATTCGCAGGAAAGACCGTGACCATGAAGGTTTCGGTGCACTCCATTCAGGAACGCCGTCTGCCCGAACTGGACGACAATATGGCCAGCAAGGCCGGTGGCTTTGAGTCCGTGGAAAAAATGCGCGAAGCCGTTGTGCAGTCTTACAAACAGAGCCGGGGCCAGTTGAGCAAGTCGCAGGCCCAGACGACGATGATCGAAAGCCTGTTGAAGACGGTGGACTATCCCCTGCCCGAATCCATGGTGGAAATGTACATGGAAAACCTGTTCCACGAACAGGCCGCCAAGCTGGAACGTCAGGGCAAATCTCTGACCGCACTGGGCAAAACCCCTGAAGAGCTGCGCGCAGAGCTTATGCCTGAAGCACAGAAAATCGCCAAGACCCAGATCTTCCTCGTAGCCGCAGCTCGCAAGGAAGGCGTTGAAGTTTCCGAACAGGAAGTGGATATGCAGCTCCAGCAGATGGCTATGCAGTCCGGTCAGGACTTCCGCGCTGTGAAGGAATACTATCAGCAGAACAACCTGCTCTTCGGCTTGCGTGATCGCATTCTCGCCGACAAAGCCATGGATGCCATCTACGAAAAAGCCAACGTCGTGGAAGTGGAGCCTAAAAAGGCCGCCGCTGACGACAAGGCGGAATAACCCCGTCTCACCATTTGCTATACTTGAGGGGGAAGCGCCCGCGCTTCCCCCTTTTTCGTGGTTGCACGCGTCCTGCGTCCTCCATATGGCGTCCCCTTCATCCAACGCCCTTCGCACTCAAGGGCAACGCCTTCTGACAATATACACGGTTTATCGGCGGATATGCTTGCTTCTTGCCGGAAGTTGCATATTCTGTCACTATACCGCATGCTAATGAATATGTCCTCGCCGGGGCCAGACGCTAACGACACCGGGCCAAGGCGGCCCCTTGCGCCCCCCCAGCCTCAACGACACGCCCAATCTTCAGGAGTTGGAAATGGCAGTGCCTATTGTCATCGAATCTACTGGTCGCTCAGAACGCGCCTACGATATCTACTCTCGCCTGCTTAAGGACCGCATCATCCTGCTGGGCACGCCCGTGGATGACCATGTGGCTTCGCTTATCTGCGCGCAATTGTTGTTTCTGGAATCGGAAAACCCAGAAAAAGAAATCTACCTCTACATCAACTCCCCCGGCGGAGCCGTAACCGCCGGCATGGCCATTTATGACACCATGCAGTATATTTCCTCCCCTGTGGCAACCTTGTGCATGGGGCAGGCCGCCAGCATGGGCGCGTTGCTGCTAGCCGCGGGAGCCAAGGGTATGCGCTATGCCCTGCCGCACAGCCGCATCATGATTCACCAGCCACTCGGCGGCTTTCAGGGACAGGCTACGGATATCGAAATTCACGCGCGGGAAATTCTGCGTATGAAGGAATCGCTGAACGCCATTCTGGCCCACCACACGGAACGCCCCATAGAGAAGATTGCCGAACATACCGAACGTGATTACTTCATGGGGCCGGAAGGGGCTGTGGAATTCGGCATCATTGACCGCATCCTCACTTCCCGCAAAGAAGTGATGGAAGACAACTAGACGGGATACTTATGGATACGTTCAACACCGACGCGCCGCGCGAGCTTAAATGCTCATTTTGCGGCAAGGGACAGGAACAGGTAAAACGCCTGATCGCCGGCCCTGACGTATATATCTGCGACGAATGCGTGAAACTGTGCGACGAAATTATCGCTCAGGAAACCGTGCAAGAAACCGCAGAAGAAGGCAAACTGCTTTCGCCCGAAGAAATTAAGGCAAAGCTCGACGAATATGTCATCGGGCAGCATCAGGCAAAAAAAATTCTCTCCGTGGCGGTGCATAACCACTACAAGCGCGTTTTCTACGCGGGTGCGCTTAACGCCGATGTGGAGCTGGAAAAGAGCAACATCTTATTAGCAGGTCCGTCAGGCAGCGGGAAAACACTGCTCGCTAAAACGCTTGCCCGCATCCTGAATGTGCCGTTTGCCATCGCGGACGCGACTACCCTGACCGAAGCGGGCTATGTGGGCGAAGATGTGGAAAACATTCTTGTCCAACTGCTCCAAAACGCCGACTACGACATTGAAGCCGCTTCCAAGGGCATCATTTACATCGACGAAATCGACAAAATTTCCCGTAAGGGGGATGGTCCGTCCATCACGCGCGATGTATCCGGCGAAGGCGTGCAGCAGGCCCTGCTGAAGATCATTGAAGGTACGGAAGCCAACATTCCTCCCAAAGGCGGACGCAAGCATCCGCAACAGGAATTCATCCGGCTGGACACCTCCAATATCCTGTTTATCCTCGGTGGCGCGTTCATTGGGCTGGACAAGATTATTGAACAGCGTGTGCACGGCGGAGCCATGGGCTTCGGTGCCAAAGTTGTGGCTCCCGATAGCATAAGCTACGGTGAATTGCTGAAGCAGGTTCACCCCAACGACTTGGTCAAGTTCGGGCTTATTCCCGAATTTATCGGGCGCATCCCCGTGGTGACAAACGTGGTGGAACTGGAAGAAGACGACCTTGTGCGCATTCTTACAGAACCCAAAAACGCGCTGGTTAAACAATACCAAAAATTGTTTGAACTTGACGAGGTGGCACTGCGCTTTTCAACCAACGCGCTGCACGCCATCGCACGGGAAGCCATAACCCGAAAAACCGGGGCACGCGGACTGCGCAACGTGATGGAAAGCGCTATGCTGGATATCATGTACCGGCTGCCATCTCTGCACGGGGTGAAAGAGTGCGTGGTGAACACCGCCGTTATTGAAGACCACAAAGAGCCTATCCTCCTCTATCAAAATGAGGCGAAAACCGGTTCCTAACAGAGCCGGATCGCACCGGGCGTTTTTCCACCTGCCGGGCAGCCCCCGGCAGGGAGGATACCGGAGTATCCACACACGCCCTGTGCCGTTGCAAATACAGGGACATATCGCAATAACACCGGATGACAGCCCCTGCGGTTCACAAAGCAGGATGATTGACAAAGCGAAGCGGAGCCTTAGCTATGTACTCTCCTGCCCCGGTCCATACCGGACAGCACGGTGGCAGTCATGCGAGGAGGATTTATGACCGAGTTCGGAGTGCGCGGCGAAGGCCGCACCGAGACCACTACGCTCCCACTGATGTCCCTGCGGGAAGTTGTCATGTTCCCGCGTTCCATAGTGCCCCTGTTTGTGGGGCGCGAAGCATCCATCAAAGCCATTGAAAGCGCCCTTGCCGACCACGGCAAAGAAATTTTGCTTGTCGCCCAGCGCGAACCTGAAATGGAAAAGCCCGGACAGGACGACCTGTTTGAAATCGGCACCGTTTCTAAGGTTCTTCAACTTCTGCGCTTGCCTGACGGCACCATTAAGGTCTTGTTTGAAGGCATGTACCGTGCGCGCTGGACTCCCGAAACACAGCAAACGTTTGACGACGAACAAGAATTTCCCAAAGCTGTCGTGGACCCCATTGAAGAAAGCGACTTCGCAGGAGCCGAAGCGGAAGCGCTGATGCGTGCCTGCCACGAAGCGTTGGATGAGTACTCCAAAATCAACAAAAAGCTGGCGCAGGAAACATTACTCGCCATCAACTCCATCACGCTTCCCGGCAAACTGGCTGATGCCATCATGCCGCATCTCAAAGTGGATTATCGCAAAAAGCAGGAAGTGCTGGAACTGGATGACCCCATTACCCGCCTTGAAAAAGTCTATGAACTGCTTCAAGGCGAAATTGCCATTACCTCCATGGAGAAGCGCATCAAGAGCCGCGTGAAGAACCAAATGGAGCGGAATCAAAAAGAATATTATCTCAACGAGCAGATCAAGGCCATTAACAAAGAAATGGGCCGTGACGATGATCCGCAGGAAGAGCTGAACGAACTGGAGCAGCGGCTCAAGGCCAAAAACATGCCTGAAGAGGCACGGACCAAGGCCCTACGCGAACTCAAGAAGCTGCGCGCCATGCCTGCCTCATCCGCCGAATATACTGTTATCCGCAACTATGTGGATTGGATTATTGATCTGCCTTGGAACGCGTTGCGCGAAACCAACATCGACATCGAAAACGCCCGCTCTATCCTTGATGCCGACCACTTTGGGCTGGAAAAACCCAAAGAACGGATTCTGGAATATCTGGCGGTACAGAAGCTGGCAACCTCGCTAAAAGGCCCCATTCTATGCCTTGTAGGCCCTCCCGGTGTGGGCAAGACCTCGCTGGCCAAATCCATTGCCCGCGCGACAAACCGCGAATTTGTGCGGTTATCCTTGGGCGGGGTACGCGACGAAGCGGAAATTCGCGGACACAGACGCACCTATGTGGGGGCACTGCCCGGTAAAATCATCCAGTCGCTCAAACGGGTGGACTGCAACAATCCGCTCTTCTGCCTTGATGAAATAGACAAAATGAGCACGGATTTCAGAGGCGACCCGTCCGCAGCGCTTCTGGAAGTGCTGGACCCGGAACAGAATAATGCGTTTAGCGACCATTATCTTGATCTGGACTATGACCTGTCGCAGATCTTTTTCATTACCACGGCAAACAGTCTGCACTCCATTCCTCTGCCCTTACAGGACCGAATGGAAATTATCCGTCTGCCCGGCTATCTGGAAACGGAAAAACGGCGCATCGGTCGCGAATTCCTGCTGCCCAAACAAATACAGCAGCACGGCATCAAGCCCGAAAACGTGCAACTTTCAGACAATGCTCTGCTGGATATGATCCGGCACTACACCCGCGAAGCGGGCGTGCGTAATCTGGAACGTGAAATCGCGTCTATCTGCCGTAAGGTAGCCATGCGAATTGTGGAAGCGGATAATCTGGAAAAAGTGGTCCCTGTTTCGCGGCAAAACCTCGCCAACTTCCTTGGTGTGAAAAAACACCGCCACGGAGAACGCGAGGCACAGCCGCAGGTAGGGGTGACAACAGGTCTTGCATGGACAGAACTGGGCGGTGAGCTGCTCATGGTGGAAACTGCCATTATGCCCGGTGTGGGCAAGGTTTCCATTACCGGGAAACTGGGGGATGTCATGACTGAATCGGCCAAAGCCGCACTCTCTTACGTGCGGTCCCGGTCTGGCACGTTTGGCCTTAAGCCCGACTTCCACAAGGAAATTGACATCCACGTGCATGTACCGGAAGGCGCCACCCCCAAGGACGGTCCTTCCGCCGGAATTACGCTCTGCACCTCCATGGTTTCCGCGCTGCTGAATATCCCCGTTCGCAACGATGTTGCCATGACCGGGGAAATCACCTTACGCGGACGGGTGCTTCCCATTGGCGGATTGCGCGAGAAGCTGCTTGCCGCACATCGCGGGCTGATCACTACGGTGCTTATTCCTAAAGACAATGAAAAAGATCTTAAGGAAGTACCGGACGATATCCTCAAGGGACTGACCATTATCCCGGTGGAGCACGTGGATGAGGTGTTGCCTCACGCCCTGATGGCAGAGCACGACAAGATATACAGCGACGACGACTGCACGCCGCTGACCCAATCGCTCAGAATGGGGGCACTCCCCCACGGGGACACACACACCACTCCGCAATAGCGCCATCTCTCTGAAATACACAAAAGCCTTGGCATACTCTTCGTATGCCAAGGCTTTTTATTCTGACAGATCAAGCCGGGCCGTCAGCGTTAGCCAGCGTCAGGCTAGCTATTAACGAGTTCTCCCAATTGCCCGAACACACCCGCGTGCTCGGAACACACCCGCACATCATATACATCATGCAGTTTTCGCATTTGGCGAATCATTTGCTCCAGCCGGGCGTCTTCCTTCACCAGCAACCATATCCGGCTGGTTTCTCCACCATTAACGGGCAGGCATAAAATACCTTCCACGTTAAACGCGCGGCGGGAAAACAACCCGCATACATGCGACATCACGCCGGGGTGATTGCTCACAGTCAGGTCCAGCACGGTCCGTTCTCCACTAAGCATTGGCGCCTCCTTCAATCATATACCGATTGGCTGCTCCGGGCGGCACCATGGGCAACACCTTCTCTTCCCGGCTGATGGGAACATGCACAAGGCAAGGGCCGGGGGTGGTCAGCGCGTTGGAAAAATCCGCATCGGGGTTAACGCTTGATCCAAGATCCACTGTCCGCCAGCCAAACCCTTCGGCTATCTTCAAAAAATCTACCGCGATCTGATATTCGGAGGAAAACGCGTTGCCATTAAAAAATAATTCTTGCTGCTGATGAACCAGCCCAAGGCAATTGTTATTCAGCAACACCACGGTTACATTCACTTTTTGTTCCGCCGCCGTCGCCAGCTCCTGAATATTCATCAGCAGGCTACCGTCTCCGCTGAAACAAATTACCCGACGCTCCGGTGCGGCAAGTGACGCACCGATGGCAACCGGCAACCCAAACCCCATGGTCCCCAACCCACCGGAGGTAAGCCACTGGCGACCATTGCGGAAAGGATAGCTCTGCGCGGTCCACATCTGGTGCTTGCCCACGTCGGTGCAGACAATGGCAGAATCGTCCGCCAATTCCCCAATACGCAAAATAAGCTGCTGCGGTGTTTCATGCCCCCCCTGCACTGGAGCGTGTTGCGGAAAGGCGGCTCTGAGCGCGGCAATGTATTCCAGCCACTCCGTGCGCTCATTTTTTTCCACACGGGGCAGCAATGCGTCCATCACCTCTGCGATATCTCCCAAAATCCCCACAGAAGCGGTGCGAATTTTGTCTATCTCACTGTGGTCAATATCAATATGAATAACCTTGGCAGACGGACAAAACTCCTGCACCTTGCCCGTGGCGCGGTCATCAAACCGTACCCCCGCGGCGACTATAAGATCGCAGGCTTCCATCGCCATATTGGTGTAGCGTTCCGCATGCATGCCCAACATACCAATGGACAGCGCGTGATCTCTGGGTATGGCACCAAGTCCCATCAGCGTCATGGTTACGGGCATGGAGGCCTTTTCCGCCAGTTCACGGATACGCTTGCCCGCACCCGCGGCGATTACCCCCCCGCCAACCCACAAGACGGGGCGCCGGGCCGCGTTAATCATCTCCACTGCCGCCTGAATGTCGGACTCCAGAAAAGACGGCACAGGGTCGGCTTCTCCTCTTTCCGGCCATTCTTCAAAAGAAACGCCCGCCATTTGCACATCGCGAGGAATATCAACCAGCACCGGGCCGGGACGCCCGGATGCGGCAATGCGGAACGCTTCGGGAATAACGCTCAGTAAATCTTCCCCGGAGCGCACTAAAAAATTATGTTTGGTAATGGCAAGGCTCATCCCGTACGTATCCACTTCCTGAAACGCGTCTGTCCCCATCAGAGGACTGGGCACCTGCCCGGTAATGCACACCACGGGCACAGAATCGAGTTTGGCATCCGCGATAGCGGTAAGGATATTGGTAGCCCCCGGTCCCGATGTGGCGAAACAGACAGCGGGTTTGCCTGTAACACGCGCCATACCTTGCGCAATGAAACCAGCTCCCTGTTCGTGGCGGGCTAACACGTGGTGAATGCACTCACTCCGCGAGAGTGCGTCATACAGAGGCAAGTTAGCCCCTCCGGGTATACCCGAAATGGTACGGATTCCCTGCCGTTCCAGCAGGCGAATAGTAAGCTCCGCGCCGGTCATTCTGAACATGCTGCACTCCTCTTGCGGACCCTTCTTTCAAACCGGCGGGGGCGGGCCAAACAAAAACCCCCACCGGTGCCGTAACACTGGCGGGGGTGATAAACCGGATATGCTTCCGAACCCTACAACGCCACGGCACCGACATCGCGCATAAGCACGACGCTGACGACATTGACGACGCATAGAACAACAGCCATATCCACATACGTGCAGGCCGCAGAAGCGGAGGAAGCAAGAATGTGGCTACGGGTGTTCATAAACTTCGTCACTTTGGCTTAGGGTTCTCTCACGAAATCGTGATGTTGGGGAACGATAGGCTTCTCCCCGCATTTCTGTCAAGCGGGCAATGTGCTCTAAGAAAAAAATCAATCGGATTCCGGTGCCACTCCCTGCGCGACCACGCGGTTTCTTCCCTGTCCTTTAGCCCGATACATAGCGGCGTCAGCCGCAGCGACAAACTCCTCAAGGGTCATGCCGGGCACAAATAGACTGACACCGATAGAGCAGGTAACCGCGCGCGGAATGCCGAAATCCATTTCCGCACATTGCTCGCGGACCCGTTCCGCCCATGCAAGGGCGCCATCCCCTCCGGTTTCGGTCAGAATAACCAAAAATTCCTCGCCTCCCCATCGCCCTACCGCATCCACGTCCCGCGAATTACTTGCCAGCATTTTCGCAAACATCGTCAGCACAGTGTCTCCAGCGACGTGCCCGAAATCATCGTTGACAGACTTGAAGTGGTCCAGATCCATCATGGCAATGGAAAGTGGCGTCGAATAGCGTGCAGCGCGCTCCATTTCCTGCGTAAGCACAGAATCCATGTGCATTCTATTCGCTATGCCGGTTAATCCGTCTGTTTGCGCAAGCGCCGCAAGCATCTGGTTTTTCTCCCGTAATGTATCCAAAGATTCATCCATAGCGGCGGACATGGCGCAAATCGCAGAAGCAATCTTACGGACGTCCTCATTCCCTTCATCTTCTATACGCGCAAGCCGGTCACGCATATCCCCAGAGACGATCCTCCCATCTGAAAAAGAGACGAGTATCGCTATAAGCCTACCAAAAGATTGAAAATGATACCGAATTATAAAAAACATGACCAATGGCACCGCCACAAACGCTAAAATGAACCCGTTGTACAACGAGTCTCGGTAGCGTTCCAACTGCCGCAGCCCTTCATTGGGAGGGAGGTAAATACAAAAGACGCCTCCGCCATATATGTCGGCGGAGGAGTCTAGAGAAATTGACGAATTATACGCGAAGTTTTCCAATGGTGCAGATTGTAACACCGCCAGTGTCTGTGAACGATATTCCACCATGGCCCGACTTCCCTCCACCAATGTCTGCAACAGCGCGGGCGTGATATCTGCGGCAACGATGATAACTCCCACCGGAATCTCATCATATTGCCTGATAACCTTAGAAAAGTAGAGACACTCCCGACCGTCCAGCACTCCAGTATCCATATCGTTGCCCTGCGCCAACGCCGCAGCAAACGCCGGAACAGTTGCGATGCTGTCTCCAAATACATATTCGTTATGCGCGCGCGTCAGCACGGTGCCGTTCATATCTGCTATAATAATACGCGAAACCCCCGACAGCAGCAGCGTATGGCTCCACGCATACAAAGTGTCCACCGCGCCATACCGCATGGCGAATGCCACATCAGCCGAGCGCGAAAGCACGTTGGCTGTCATAGAGAGTTGCTGCCCCAACGCATGAAGACGCTCCGCGACAATACGCGCTTCCAACGCGTAACTACGCCCTTCGCTGGCTTTATCGCCATCGACAATCTGCCCTACGGAGTACAGGCCGAACCCGAACGAAAACAGCAACGGGAGCAAGGAAAGAAGCAGCACTTTGATATAAAACTTCATGGATAACCCGCCCGGCCTACTCTAATTCCACATAGTTGAGCGCCCGACGAAGAGGATCATAAAATGCATCGTTTTTAACGACAAACCCTGCGGCAGGCCAGCCTAGGTGCTCGGATATGGCAAGAAGAACGGGGCTGTCTTTCGGCAAAGACGTCAACGCGGCCTGGTAGCGCAGACTCGTCTCTTCCTCCATATTGGGTGAAGCGACAATAGCGTCGAGCGGAATTTCTTCCGACCGGAACAGTATTCTGAAAACATCTCCGTATTTCCGCACGCCGTTTTCGTAAGCGCCGTCTGACATGGCTCCGGCATCTATAGAGCCTGCAACCAACGCCTCCACAACCTTATCCTGCCGACGCAAAAAGAACATCTTCCCAAAATAGCGCTCAGGGAAAATACCCTGCGCCGAAAACATAAATACCGGATAGGTATATCCTGATGTTGACCCCTTATCCGTGAAAGCAAAGCGGGTGCCCCGCATCGAAGCAAGGTCAACAAGGGACGAATCCTTGCGCGTAACGATATATGACCGGTAATATGGAATCGCCGTCTTGCCTGTTTTTTCCCATTCCTGATACGTAGCCAGATACCGGAGATTAGGCTGCATTTCTCTGGCACGCACATAGCCGGTTGCCCCTATCCATGCTAAATCCACCGAACCGTCTTCCAATCGCCGCAAGAGTTCATCATAGTCCGAAGAAATAATAAGCCGAACATTGTCGCCTGTCTGTTCCGACAAATATTCCGCCAGAGGGGCCAAGGCCTTTCCCACTTTTTCCGATGCGTTGGAAGGAAATGTGCCCAGTGCAATGTCACGCGCGTGCGCAGAGTGCACAGCAAGCAGAAGCGCCGCCACCGCCAGCCATATCCACCACAATCGAGAACCGCTCCTCGCAGGCCAGCCGGATTCATTCTTTTGTGTGCATAGTCTACACATCCGCCATGTCCCCCATGCCGGTTTAGGCCACCGCAGGCCTGTTTCATCTCCCCCGGCAGCGCCCGGCTCCGGGGTATCTCCGCACTTCCACCAATCGTTGATCTTCGCGTGTCTTTCCTACCATTATCATTTTTACACGAATCACAAGAGATTACTTCTGTATCTTTCGCGCGTGCTCCCAAAACGGAAGGCCCGTTCAGTGTAATCCTCGTATCTTACCAGCAAGCACAAGGACAACGACAGTATTGTTTTATTCAACACACGGAACGCGATAAAAAATTGACACACTGCGCCCCGCGTAACGGGAGTCGGGAACACATTGCATGCATGCTCCCTTCGGCGTTCAGAAAGACGCCCCTTCCATGCGCACACAGAGAGCAGCGCCGCATGCGCGGATACGCAGCGCACATATCGCAGACCGGAAGCAGCCGGAATTGCCGTCAGGCAGTTGGGCCTTGCCATTGCGGAAAAGCCGCTCTCCCGCTGTAAGCTTACACGCACACTGCATGACAAAAGCGAACCTTACAATCTTTATCCGCCCATATTTCCAGATGGCGTCTCCTCGGAATAGGGCAACAAAAAAGGCCGGCCCCCATTGGAAGCCGGCCGCGTGAACCGTAAACCACACCTAGAATGTCTTGATAAGCTTAAATTCAAAACGCACGTCGTCGGAACCGGCCTTTGTATTCTGATACCAACGCTGCACAGGGAATTTGGCAATCACCCCCACATTGGTATTCCAAGGACTGTATTTAAACATCACCTTCGGCCCCACATACCATTCTTCACTGGCATCATTTTGCCGCTGCCCGCGCAACTCCGTTTCATCATTGCGCTCATAGGTTGATTCCGCACCGATATCCCATAACTCATTTATCGCATAGGCGTACCCCAAATTCCAACGAAACCGATCCCCTTTTTGATACTCTTTGGCTCCCTCGGTAAAGGTAGCAACGTTCACTTCCGTATCAAACCGATTACTTCCAAGGAAATACGTGGCCCCTATCCCCGCAATGGCACCCCACGCATCATTGCCAATGCCATTTACAGAATGCTCGCCAACCGAGGCCGTGGGGACAACTCCCCCCAAATCCACAGCCAAGTTAAATGCAGAGCCAGCACCCTGGTTAAGCAGCACCTGATGGAATACCACCGCGGTATCCCCCATGCCGTAGTTGGTACGGTCCGCCTTATTGGAATTATCTATGTGAATAGAGTAAAAGGGGGTGGCGGTGCGCACGTCCAAACCCGGCAGTATACCATAACGAAACTTTAGAGCCTGAGAAAATTGAGTGACCTTGGTGTCGGAGCTACCTTTTTCACTGTGCCGACGCACGTTGTCACTGGTTCCGTATACAAGATTGCCACCAACAGCGAGTTTGTACTGTGGAAAGCCCATCCCACACGGGCCAAATGTGGAAGAAACACTCCCCCAAGGACGGGGAGCCACGCCTTCTTCAGCAAATGCGGTTCCAGTTATCCAAAAAACGAGTAGTGCGCACAGGCATCCAGCCTTTTTCCAATCCATCGAACCCTCCTGTTCCCGAACCAGCCGCAAGCCGGTATCTCCGTTGCATGTGAAATTCAGTGCCGACTACAGCCCTTCTGTGCGCTGTAATCAGCCCCTGCCTTGCCCAAACGGATGGAACGACCGCCCCCAAAGCACTGCGATCTAACCACGCAAAAGCCATGGATACCGTGCTACTGCCAGCACGGTATTTCACTGTGGCATCCAGCCCTTCGCAGCGATAGAGAGGCATGTGCAAAAGGTCACAATCATTCCATCCGCACGCGAAGATAGTGCTCTGCGCAACACTGATCCCTAGTAAAGAATAGGATTTCGAAATCTATGCACGAAAAAGTGCTATATTTTCGCCGACTACGTATCTATGTGGAAGAATGGGAAGCGAGTAGTCTAAGAACCGAGTGGCGAGGGAAGACGCCTCCGGCGGTGAGTGTGGGAGGTGAGTGGCGAGGAAAGACGCCTCCGGCGGCCGGGGAGGTGACCTCCCCGGACCCCACGTAACGTGCAGGGAACGTATTCCACGCGCAACTGAACGGGGTTCCGTAACGGAGGGTTCACTGCGGATGACACCGCAAACGCGCATCACGGCTTTCCCCCGATAGCAGCT